>JAEWJZ010000009.1 GCA_023386315.1 Bacillota bacterium
ACGGATTCCTCCTGCTACAGTCTTGCATTATTAAGGATTCCCTTAATATTTTCAATCTGAGTATTTACACTGACATCAATAATCTCTTCCGGAAGTTCAATGATGCATGTCCCCTCTTCTGAATGGTCCATAGAAATAATTTTAATATTTCCGGATATATGGGAAAGTTCATTTAACAATCCAACGTCTCCCTGGAGCATCATTCCGGCATCCTTTTGAGATACGTAGATCTTCACCCATTGAGTCTTTTTCAGTTTTCCTGCAGCAGCGACTATCATTCTTTTTATAATTTCACCGCTTGATTTCAAGCTTGTCTGAATCACCTTTTCCGCTATGGTTAAAGTCACCCGTTTTAAATCATCAATGTAGGTTTCCAGAATCCTGTTTTTTTCTTCTGTAACACTTTCTATAGTAGCTTTCATGGTTTCTCGGAATTCTTTCATATGTAAATCAAGTTCTTCCTTATGTTCTTCGTACGCAGCCGCACGTCCTTCCTGCAGACCGGCTTCATAGCCCTCCTGATAACCGGTCTCTCTGGCATCTGCGAGAATTTTTTCGGCCTCTTCTCTCGCCTGATTTACTATGTACTCTGCCCGATTAGATGCTTTTTCAAAGATCTCCGCGACCTGAGAATAACCATCTTCCTCATCTGGCTGAAACAGGTCTTCCTCAATAGGTTTGATTGTATCCTTTTTCACAACTATATCTTCAAATTTCTGTTTAAACCCATATTCCAGAACCCGGTTTTCAGCCTCAGGACCCTTGATAATATTAGGCAATGATATCATCCTTTCCGCCCTTGCTGATGATCAGTTCGCCTTCTTCTTCCAGACGCCTGATAATAGCAACGATTCTCTGCTGTGCCTCTTCTACATCTTTCAGACGAACATTAACGGTAACTTCCATATCGGACTGAATGCTTTCTTTCATACGGGTTGACATATTATTGAATATAACATCTGCAATCTGCTTATTGGCATTCTTAAGCGCATAAACCATATCCTTCATATCGCATTCGCGGATAAAACGCTGAATGGATCTGTCGTCCATTGTAATAATGTCTTCGAAAACGAACATCTTCTTGCGGATGGTATCTGCCAGTTCTGCATCTTTCCTTCCCAATTCGTCGAAGATAAGTTTTTCGTTTCCTCTGTCCATATGGTTCATTACGTTTGCTATGTAATCGATACCGCCAACGGTTGTGTAATCCGTTGTAAGTATACCGGAGAATTTCTTCTTAATCTCATTCTCTACAATCTTAATGGCTTCCGGAGAAGCACTTTCCATTCTGGCAATGGATTCCACTACCTGAAGGCGCTTCTCAGGAGGAAGCTCAGAGATGAGCTGTGCTGTCATCTCTTCATTGGTATAGGATAAAACCAGAGCGATGGTCTGTGCTCTCTCATGCTGAAGAATAGAGAAAAGATTCTTGGAATCACTCTTCCGGATAAAGCCAAAGGATCTGGATTTAAGTGACTGGGTTACTTTCTGGAGCAGGCTGTTGGCTGTACTCTCTCCAAATGCCTTTTCCAGAACAGTTCTTGCATATTCCAGTCCGCCATCTGTTACCACCTTTTGAGTTAAACAGGTTTTATAAAACTCATCCAATACGGCATGGGTGGTTTCTGACTCAACATGTCCGAGCTTTGCAACTTCGACGGTTAATTTTTCAATTTCATCTTCACTCAGATACTTATATATTTTGGAAGCCTTATCCACGCCGAGTGAAACAATAACTGTTGCCGCTTTCTGTTCCGGCGTTAGATTAGTCGTCATTATTGTTTCCTCCATTTAACCAGGTCTTTAATAGCTGTGCTGAAATCTCAGGATTCTGTTCTGCAAATTCACGGACGCTTTCACGCAATTCAGCAACTTTGTCCTCTTCAGGAGCAAGGACCTCGATCTCCTTTTCCTCTGTATCAGACATCTGCGGAAGAATCGGCATATCTTCCTGGCTGTCTTCCAGCTCTTCAGCAAGCGCTCTTTTCCTTCTTCTGCGCCGAATAATAAGAATAATAATAACCAGAAGGAGCAGTACTCCAGCCAATGCTCCAATGAGAATCCACTGATTAATAAGAATACCATTGGTGCTTGCCTCTGCAGGCTGATCCGGCTCTTTCGGCACTTCAATTGTGTAGAATGGCGCTGCTACAGCCGTAATCTTTTCAGCCCGGTCTGCCTGGGCGATTCCCGCAGCATTACCTGCAAGATTACGTATATCATCAACAGACAGTGAACCAAAGTCATTGCCATTGACTACAACAGAAACGGTAAGATTCTCTAAGCTTCCAGGATTCACCTGTCCCTGTTCTTTGATCTGGTTTAATAAGTATTTTCTGTTTAAGCTGCTGGATCCATATGCATTATCTGAATTTTGTCCGCCTGCATTATACTGGGGAATATCCGCATTGGCCTCTGAACCGGCAACTCCTGATGCAGTCTGTCCGTCTCCGGAATATTCCTTGAAAATGGATTCTTCAGAAGTAAGACCCGTTTTATCCTTTTCATCAATCTTTTCCGGTGTATTATAGACGATACTTTCCCGGATCAGCTTTTCCATGTTCACTGTGCCTTTTACGGATACCCGCACATTGCCGTTTCCGTATACCGGTCCCAGTACATTCATAACCTTTGCAGAGATCTGGTCTTCGATCAGTTTTGATATCTCATCGGCAGCTTTTCCGGAATCTGCATCACTGTCATCGGAATTGGTTGATACCTCACGTCCGTTACCGTCAAAGACGGAAACATTATCGATTACCATTCCGGGAATACTTTTAGAAATTAAAAGCTGAATGGATTTCGCCTGTTCTTCCGTCGGCGATCCCCCGTCCTTCATAACGACAACAGCCTGGGCACTCGCTTCCTTTGCGCTGTCTTCGGACAGTGCATATTTAGAAGTTTCTCCCAGGGCTATCGTAACGTATGCTTCTTTTACTCCATCAAAAATCTGGATCGTAGATCCAATTCTTGTCTCCAGATCATACAGCTTAAATGTCTGACGATCTGAATCTGTAGTCATAAGATTAACATTGTTTCTGAAAACGTCATATGTAAAACCGCTCTTGGGATATCCTTCTGACACCAGCTTTGCTCTTGTGGTGTCCATCTTCTCAGTAGGAACCTTTATATCACCGTTGTCGTACTGATAATCGACCCCGTCTTCCTGCAGTTTTCCAATAATCTGTTTTGCTTCTTCACTACTCACCCCGGTAAACATAACTTCATACGGTTTCTGTCGCATGGACAGTGCTGCAACGACTGCACCGCTGATCACCAATACGCCAATTACTCCCGCAATAATAATCTTTTTCGTCTTATCACTTAGTTTACCCAACAAATCTTTAATTTTTTCCATCATCGCGTACGTCCGCCCTGCTATCTGTTTTAAATACTAATACGAATTATTTCCGTATAAGCTTCCAATGCCTTATTCCTAAGTGCCGTTAAAAGTTCTACGGATAACTGGGCCTTTGCCGCTGCAGCAGGCACTGTATGTGCGTCATCAATCTGTCCGGTGGACAGAAGATACTGCTGTCTGGTTAAGTCTGATTCCGTTGTATTTACATTCTCAACTGCCTCTTTAAAAATATCCTGAAATGAAGGGCCTCCACTCTGTCCGGATACTGCCTTTTTAGCTGCTCCTATATCCCCAATGGAATCCAATGAGCGAATGGGCGTTATGAACATCTGTTCCATCTTATGTGCCTCCCGTTTTAACCTTTAATAATTGTACGAAGTCTGCTGATATCACTGTTTAAAGAATTCAGTTCGTATTGGTACTGCAGGGTAGTCCTTGCCAGTTCCACATTCTCTACATCTGTATTGACATTATTGCCGTCTAATCTTGCAGATTCATCGTTGGTGTTTCGTACATAGTATCTGGAGCCATTAATAATCTTACCGATTTCCGCAGAAGTACCTCTTCTCGCTGCCGACAGCCTGTTGCGAAATTCGTCTTCAAAGGTCACATACTTGGCCTTATAGCCGGGGGTTTCACCATTCGCGATATTATTAAGTGTCGTTTGCTGCTTTGACCACAAATAATCCAGAGATTTTTCCGCCATGGAAATGCTGTTCCCAAAAATTGCATTCATCGGATTGTTCCTCACTTTCATTTCTACCGGCAATCTGCCATTATGACGTATTCGGACTGTTACAAAATGGAAAAAATAGTTAAATTTTAACAGTCAGATGCAAAATCATTCATTTTTTGTAATTTTCTTACTCCATTTTACATTTTATTACAATTATTGTCAAGAAAGTTCTAAGAATTCGACACGGTTTTTCGTAAGGAAAAATTAGGAAATAGCAGAAAACCCCGTATTTACGGGGTTTTCTGGGATTGGGAGAGCTAAATTTTACTATATTTTTTATTTGGAATGGGTAAATATGGGTTAATTCTTTGGCAAATTTTGCGTATTTCATCCGGTTTTTAGTTACTCATTCAAGCTTTGTAATATTGTTTTATTGATATATGTAACAGTTTTACTTTATAATTACGATAATTTTACGCGTATAATTAATACATGCGCGGATAAATCGAAGTAACGCATAAATAATGCCGCCATTTACGGCGGCTTAATAAAATATTAAATATCTGTCTTATCAATAACGTTATAACTTTCTCTAACACGTTTACATGGATTGCCAAAAGCAACTACATAATCCCCTATATTACTCACTACAACACTTCCTGCACCTATAATAGATCCTTTACCAATATGAATGCCTTGTCTGATAACACTTCCTGCGCCTATATGTGTTCCAGTACCTATACGTGTATCTCCACAAACAATACTTCCAGGTCCCAAATGAACAAACTCATCAATTATTGAACCGTGCTCCACTACACTGGATGTATTTACTATCGAATAATTACCAATCCGACTATTCGCGTTAATTACAGCCCTTTTTCCAACATAAATCCCCTCTCCGGAAGATGAAAAACTGCTAACTATTGCAGTTTGATCAATTATATTAGGTATGATAAAATTCTTTTTCTTAATTAATTGAACTAATCTTTTTCTGATAGATATATCACCAACACTTCCAACAGTAACAAAAGCATATTTATAGCCATCTTTATAAAGTCTATCTAATTCTTCATCATTACCTACAACAGGTACTCCCATAACAGTCAGTAATTTATCTCCAACATTAAAGGTTTTATCTACTATGCCAATAAATTCGTAATTATTAAAAGATATAAGGCTATCCAAAACGGAACAACAATGTCCCCCTGCACCAATCAATAAAATTTTACCCTTTTTTTCCATCAGTTCTTCCTCCTTTCTAAAGAATAAAGAAGAATAAAACTTTTAAGAATTCTTATCTAAGGTAACATCATAAAAAGACTTCTGGAGTGTCTTGCTGTCATTCATCAAATACTGTTTTAAAATTGTTTTTATCCTCATAGAAGTATCTCCGCCATCAAATGGGCTCTTAATTAGACTACAAACCTTCTGCATATCAATTGACCTCGCCAATTCAATCGCTTTCATAATCTCTCCTGTATCAGGTTCACAATTTATTATGCTTTCAACCTGTAGCCTTCCCTTTTCCCGAATGCCTATATTAACTGTAGGACGTTTTAAAGCAGGTACCTCTATCACACCACTCGATGAATTCCCCAGTACAAATTCGCTGTATTTAACAGCGCTTAAGTATTTTAATTGTCCTAAATTATCAAATAATTTCACACGACCTATTCTATCGGAAGAATACTTTTCCAACATTTGATTTATGGCAGCTCCTCCATCATCTGCATTTGATTTTGTTATTACAAACTGCATATCTTTGCAATTATCTATAGCTTCCAAAAGTTCTATTAAGCCGCTACATGGATCTTCCTGTTTTAAAGTAACCGGATGGTAAGTAACTACTGCATAGGGCATATTTAGTTTAATACCTAACTCATTTACTATTTCTTCATAGCTTAATAACGGTATCCGCATAATATTCTCTATTCCTAATGCTCCGACATTGAAAACTTTATCCGGCTGTTCCCCCATCTGTATTATTCTATTTTTATATATCTCGCACGAAGGAAAATGTATCTGACTCATTTTGGTTATACAATGCCGAAAACAATCATCATAAGCACCCTCAGATATTTCTCCCCCATGAATATGTGCTATCGGTGTCAACGTAACTACTGCTGCTGCTGCAATTGCAAAAGCCTCATACCTATCTCCTAGTAAAATCAGTATATCGGGCTTCACTTCTCTAAAATATTCAGAAAATTTTTCAATTGCCTTTCCCATAGCGATACTTGTTGCATTTACTGTATCGTATAGGGGCAGAATTTCAATCTTTGTATCAATTCGATAACCATCATCTTCTATCTGCTTATAAGTCATGCCAAATTCACTATTTAAATGAGTTCCTGTAACTGCAATTCTAACATCAAAAAAATCATCTTCAGATAATACGCGTATAAGTGGCTCCAACAAACCGTATTCTGCTCTGCTTCCAGTCGCGATACATATTTTTTTTCTCATACCTCTATCATCTCATTTTCTTTAAAGTCTCGCTTTGCACTTTGACCTATAATATCTTCCCAAAAAACTGGTGAGATGCCATATCCAGGTCTTTTTGCTTTTATATCCTGCTCTTTAATTATCTCTCCCTTTCTGATGTCTCTTGCAGCTACTATACTCTTTCTGGCTATCACTATGGTAGATCGTTCAGACTCAGTAGGTCTTTTTTCTCCCGTTCCCAGTGCCATCTCAACATTATTGACCATATATACCAATTCGGTTAATTCCTTTTCATCAATACTCATTTTATGATCTGGTCCTAATTGGGATTTATCCAAAGTAAAATGTTTTTCAATTATTACAGCACCTAATGCAACCGCTGCCACGGCCGCCTCTATTCCTAAAGTGTGATCAGAATATCCAACTGGCAAATTAAATCTTTCATGTAAAGTCTGTATTGCTTTCAAATTTGCATCTTTAAACGGCGTTGGGTACTGAGAATTGCAGTGAAGTAATGTGATATTTCCACTTCCGCACTGTCCCAAAACATTAATAGCCCAACTTATTTCTGACAAATCAGTCATCCCTGTAGATAAAAAAATAGGTTTTCCAGTTTCAGCCAACCTCTTCAAATAAGGAAAATTTGTAATCTCACCTGAGGGTATTTTCCATACAGGCATATCCACCCTTTCAAGGATTTTAATACTCTCTAAATCGAATGGAGTTGAAAGAAAATCAATTTTTTCTTTTTTACATAATTCTTTTAATTCATAATAATCAGCCTCATTAAGCTCATACTTTTTTAACATTTCGAACTGTGTTTCATCTATGCTTTTCAAATTCTCCTTTTGGTATTGAGCCTTTGATGCATAAGGCGTTACCAATTCTTCAGTTACAAAAGTCTCAAACTTAATACACGAGGCCCCAGCCTTTTTTGCAGCATGAACCATCTCTTTTGCCAGTTTAATATCGCCATTATGGTTTACTCCTGCTTCTGCAATAATATATGTCTTCAAATTAACACTCCTTATATTAAGACCTGTTTCTTTTAATAACGTAAATTACTTTTTCCAATTCCTCATTTGTTATTCCTGTCGAGGATGGCAATGTCAATACATGATTCCAAAAACTCTCACATACTGACATATCAGTCTTTAAGCAATTTTGATATGGGGGCTGTAAATGCATCGGTTTCCAAAAAGTCCTGGCTTCAATTTCATTTTGTTTCAATACTTCAATCATTTCTGTAACAGCATCTTCACTATCTAAAACTAATCCTGAAAACCAGCAAACGCCATCATCTAGCTGGTTAGGAAACACTTCAACTCCTGGTAAATCTTTTAATTCCGCATCATAATACTGTCTGATTTCTTTTTTTCTATTAATAAAAACACTCAATTTTTCTATTTGCGCACACCCGACTGCTGCAGCTATATTTGTCATCCTATAATTATATCCTACTTCATCGTGTGTATAAGTAATACCCACTCTAGCTGTTGATAATAAATGCCTGATTTTCTCAGCAAGTAGTTTATTATCTGTAATTACAGCTCCACCACCCCCAGTAGTAATTGTCTTATTACCATTAAATGAAAATGTTAACGCTGTTGCCAGCTTACCAATTGGCTTTCCTTTATAAAGTGCACCTATAGCAGCCGCAGCATCTGCTATAACTGGAATATTAAATTTATTAGCAATACTACATAACCTTTCCATTTTAGCTATATTACCCAAAGTATATACAGGTATTATAGCTGCAATTTTTTGACCAGTTGGCACATAAATTAATTTATTATTATTTCTTATAGTTTTTGAGTACAATATATCTTGAATCTTGTCAACATCAATTGTCCAGTCATCATATGTTACATCAACTAATAGAGGGGAGGCACCACAGTGTGAAACTGCATTAGCTGTAGCTATAAATGTATAAGAAGGAATAATAACTAAGTCGTCTCTTTGTACGCCGCAAGCAACAAGCGTTATATGCAATGCGGTTGTTCCTGCCGAGGTAGCTACTGCATAATTAGTTCCAGAAACATGGGCTAAATGCTCCTCAAATTTTGTAACATAAGGTCCTACACTTGAAACGTATGTAGTTTCAATGCAATCATTAAGATACTTTTTTTCATTTCCCTTTAAATTTGGTATACATAAAGAAATCATGTCATATCCCTCATATAAAACTATCTTGATATCTTGGCATAGAATCATATAAATTTTCAATTATCTTATTATAAGTAATTGAACGGCAATTTTTACATTTTCCCATTTTCCAAGTACTATTTGATAAATCTTTTATCTGATTGTGTCTTTCGCTGTTCCAAATCTTATGCAGTGATTCATCATTTATATTACCAATGCAAAATTCTTTCTTACCAATTTCTGCAATATTAGCGTATACTTCACCTTCCGGAGAAATATTTGCCAATAAGCCCATATCATTGACAAAACATTTTCCAGTAAATTGTACTGTATTTCTATAGTCAAATACATGATTTAGATTAGTAAATTTCTCGTTTAATAGTCCCTGTTTTATCATTGTATCTATTCTTTTTTTAACTTCAAGGGCCTTTTCCTCGTTGATACCAAGCCCCCTGTCTTCATAATCACGTACAATTTTATATAATACATAATCGTAATTATTGTTTTTTAATATATCAAATATTGTCTCAATTTCATCTACTATTAAATTTGTCACTATAACCCGGGCTCCAATTACGGGGCTGTTTTCACCATGTAAATTTTTTATATCGCTTGCAAGATTTACAACAGTATCGAGTTTGTCAACTCCGGTAATCTTTTTAAAATTATCCCTGTCACATGAGGGAACTGAAACTGCAATATAATTTAAGCGGTTAGCAATTTCATATATACCCGCATTTTTTAACATGGTTCCATTAGTCAGCAATGCAACTTCGATTTTATTGTCACATAGTGTATTAATATATTTTGCAAGGTTCGGATAAACACAAGGTTCACCGCCTCCTGAAAAATATACCCCCTTTACTCCCATAGAAATAATAGAATCAATCAATGAGTCCATGGAGGACTGTGTTAGAAACTCTCTGCTTTGATTTCTTTCTTCATAAGAACAGTGAATACATCTATGATTACATTGAGCAGTAGGCTGAATTTCAACAGACCATGGCATAAAATCCCTTCTGCCTTTTTTATAATCATTAATTCGTTCAATTACAGGGTATAAAATCTTATTAGAATTTAAAAAATCTTCACATAATGAATATCTCATTTTTTCTCCTATATTGCATATAGTACAGTCTCTGTACCGGAACACTTCTGATGGTGACGTATATAAAGTTTATAATCCATTCCTAAACTCATAATATATTTTGGTATTTCTACAATATCTTCTTTTTTGTGATAAACGCATATTGCCAATTTAGGTTTGTTTTTTCGGATTGTTTTTTCAGCCCCTCTTAAAGCAGGCAATTCACTTCCCTCAATATCCATCTTAATAAATGTTACATTATCAAGAATTTCATTGTCCAATGCAGTCACATCTATTATTTGAGTTCCATCATCTGTTACATTTGATGCACTAAAATCATCTTGAACATCAAACTTAAGCTGAGTTTTTTTATCATATACGCCTAAATTTAAAGTAAAGTTTTTATTTTTATCTCTTTGACATACTTTCACCAATTGATCAAAGCATTCTTTTTGAGGTTCAAAACCATAATATCCTTTATATTTTCCATTTACTTTACTTTCAAATTCTCTAAATGTATCTCCATTGTAAGCTCCACAATCAACAAATACTTCATTTTCATTTAAATGAATTACTGTATTAGTAAAGTATTGATTTGGTTCATATATTTCTTTAAGATATAAAGAATCAGCACTTAGCCAAGATTTAAGTACACATTTTAAAGTTATTTTAGATTTTTCGTCTGCCATGATATCATAAATTTCCGATATTTCATTTTCATGTTTACATACATAATCTTTATAATCTTTTGTTGTGCAATAAGTTAATCTCTCATATTCAATAGAAAAGATCTTATCTTCCTCAATATATTGCTTTAGGTTTAATCGTATTTCATCTTCATAAGACGGAGCTGATATAAATATTTGCATTTTAGGATATTTTTCAAGAGCTTCACTAAGGGAAAGAATTGATAAACCAAACTTAAACATTCCCCACTTTTTTTCATCTGAGTCAATTATACCCTTAGGTTCTATATTGATTTTCCTTAAATATTGAACTGCCTGAAATGCTGAATTTCCCGCGCCATACAAAAAGAGTACCTCTTCATCAGAATAACTCTTCAAAAATTTAGTCTCAAGATTACTTACATTTATTATTTCTTCAAAATTAATGTCACTCATCTTTCTTGAATTTCCTTTCCCTTAACGTTTTGCTTCAAATTTTTTTAATAAGTCATCTGTATACAGATCTATATTATCGGGTGAACATACATTTATTTTTTTGCAACTGCTACAAATTGGTATATTATATTTCTCTTTACGTAAGTGATGTAATTGTAAAGCGAGTAATTCATCACTCTCCCAAATTTCTTTAATACTATTTAAATTTGCATCACCTATAATGTAATTACGTTTCCAATCAGCACTACAAATAAAAGCTCTTCCTTGATAATCAAATGATAATTGTGTAAATAGAAATGGGCAGACCTGCTTTTCTTTTATGTCTTCCCCATATATACCCTTATCTTTCTTCTTAACATTTAAATTTGCACCAGGCCAGGATTGATCACTATCTACAATTGTTTCGATATATATCTTATCACATATGTCTCCAAATAAATCATAGAATTTTTCTTTATCTTTAATACTCATTCCATTATCGGATAACTTTATGTAGATCATACATTGCTTCTTGTTTTCATATAAATTTTTTATATTTTTTACAAATTCAGGATAATCAATCGCATATCCGCATGTTTTCTTATAATCTTCCTGATTTATACCATTCACAGAAATATTGATCCAATCTAATCCAGCATCAATTATAGCTTTATTAACTTCTGGATTTAGTAATAATCCATTAGTAAAACAATCAATTCGTTCTGCAACATCTGCTTGTTTTAAATAATGTATCATTTCTGGAAATTCTCTCATCATAAGATTTTCACCAAGTCCACAAAATTTAACTGACTTAATTTTTGTTGGAAATTGTTTTAAATCATCAACCATTTTTTTGAAGAGATTCATATCCATATGGCCTTTAGTAAAGTTTGCCTCTTTCATTCCAATTTCATCATAATGGACACAAAACTCACATTTCAAGTTACAAAATGTTGATGGTTCAAATAGTATTGTATATGGAGTGCTTAAGGGCAAAACAGTCTCTAATCTGGTTCTATCTCTAACCTCTATTTTGGCCTGTATTTCTGCTTTCATAACACCCTCCTAATTTTTTAAGTTTATCATTGATTCAACTTACTGGTAAGTTGGTAGAATAATAATCTTTCTTTTCAACTTTTTTCATTTCACGCATTTTATTAACAGCTTCTACTTCTCCAGTATTATTGCAAATGATTATATATGCCTCGTTATAGTTATCTATTTCTTCAATTGGAATAATTCTGAAACCACTAAATTCACCTCTTTTACTTTTATCAGCAAAAGCAATAATATGCGATAACGGAAATTTTCTCTTAATATTTTCCTGTACAATATGACCGCGCACACCTGCTCCCCATATAATATAAGAAAAATCTTCAACTTTAACATTATCTTTTAAAACATTTAATAGCAGTTCTATCCGATGCTCAAAATCTTGCCCTGATTCAGTCTTTTCCCTTTGTTCATAAAAATCACTAACTTCCAACATCTCTATATTACTATTAAATGCTGTTCTCATTTTATCGATAAAAAGATGCAATATTCTATTTTTTAATGATTCATAATCGATCGGGTCAGGTTGCCAGTTTATCTCACTATATTGTCCATCTAAATATATTTTTGTATATGCATCGACAAATTTAAAACTTTTCCACATCTCTTCCCTTGCTAAAATAACAGGTATACCCATTGCTATACATGGCAAAGTGGAATGGAGACGAGATGTAATTACTAATGATGCTTCCTCCTCATAACGTCTATAAAAATTTTTAGCGGCTTCTTTTATTCGCATACGCCTTTCCTCTAAATCACCTTCTACCGGAAAGGTCTCCATCTGCGATATGGTTATTCCATTTTTTGAATATTCTTGAGGCAAATATGAATATAGTTTTGCAGGAATATCAGTTAAAAACACTTTTCCATACTCAGGGTTCTTTTTTCTCCTAGGTAGAATAGTAGTAATACAGCCCCCCAGGTATGAGCGTATACCATAATCGCGTAAAATATTAAGCGTATACTCATCTCTACAGCCTATTGGTTCATACTGACGTAAATATGCTACCATCTCTTCAGATAATATTGATAGGTCTGTTACAAAACCTAAGAATACAGGAATTATTTTTGGTGATAAAATACTTTTTTTCTCAAAATACCCATCCATAATGGCATTATATATAGGAACAACAATATATTCTCCATTATAAGAACAAGCCTCATTGTATTGAATCTCTATTATTTCTGCTTTGTCAACTTCCATACAATCATATAAATAATCACAAGCAAAGTCTTGCAATACATCTCCATAATTAATTGATTCATAATTATGTGTTAACAAAGATATCTTTCCATATTTCATATTAAACTCCAATTCATGTAACTATATTAATGTATAACTTTTTTTTTCATTTCTTCAAGTTCATCTAATTGCCCCATATCCATAAATGCATTCTGTTTTACTGTATAAACACCTATCTTATTTCCAGATTTATAATTCTCTTCTATTAAATCTGGAAAACCTATTGCAACATTGTCCTCCATATCCTGTATAGCTTGTGCGTTTATAATATACACGCCGGTGTTTATTATATAATTATTCTCTGGTTTTTCCAAAGCGCCCTTATATTCATTATTCTGATCGATCTTTAAGATTCCATAAGGGATTTTTATAGTTTTTTCTGCAGCAATTATTGTAATAAAATTATTTTTTTCTTTATGATACTGATAAATTTTTGTAAAGTCAGCATCAACCAATATATCACAATTAGTCAATATAAAATCGCCCTTAATTTTACCTTTTAAAAGACTTAACCCCCCTCCGGTTCCCAGAGGAATATCCTCATCAATAAAATTTATAGAGTAGGTTTTATCAACATTATCAAAATAAGACTTAATCATGTTTCCCATGTGATTTAATATCATATAAAAGTTATTACAGCCTAATAAATGAAAGCGGTTTACAATATGCTCCGAAATTGGTATATCTCCAATCGGTATTAATGCCTTAGGTAAAATTTTTGTGTAAGGATATAACCGAGTTCCTTTACCTCCAGCCATTATTACTATTGGAAGATTTAATAAATTTTCTTTTTTAATTATTACGTCATTTCTAAATAAAACTGAGGTAATCTCATCATTCAAATTAAGGATTGGAATAGATTGTACATCTGATCTTGCAAAAACTTCAATTGTTTCTTTAACTTGATTCTCATAAAATGCAATTGGCTTGTAATTCGCAATACTATTAACACTACCCTCCACATTGCCATTTTTTAAAATGAACCTTCTAATATCACCATCTGAGATAGAGGCTAATAGTTTTAAATCCTGAACCACATATATATTTTTGCATCGAAACTTTTCCAAACGTTCCATTACTTCTTTAATTGAAGTTTTTTCAGATACCAGCATATTTTCTAATTTCATAGCAATCCTCTTCATGCAGATTATTGATATAGCAAAGACATTAGATCAATTTTATCTTCATTTTTTAAATACCACAAATACAGTTCTCTTAAAGAATCTTCTATTGGCGTGAATTCAAAATGCCCCAGTTCCTTTACTAATCGATCATTATTTCCAGTATACTCTAATCCCATGCCATCTCTGCATACATATATAGGCAGGTCTTTATTACTAACTTCTCTTATTTTATTGCATAATGTTAATAAATCAATCTTATTATTTGTAGTAATATTATAAGTGTGATACATTGGTTTATTTTCAATAAACCAATCCATAATTCTACAAAAATCATCAATCCAAAGATAATCAAATATAACATTCTGCCTAATAGTTAGAGGTAATCCCTTTACCGCCTTACAGCAAATGTTGGATATAAATTTTACTGGCCAATATTCATATTTACCAAAAATACCAAATAATCGTAAGTTATAAATATTGTCAGATTTTTCAGTAATTTCATTAATTAGATATTTCGCCAGTCCATATTGATCTGTTGGTATGAATTTACCAATTTCGCTTTCTCTCACAGAAATAATGGAATGTTGTTTATCATATTCTGCTCCTGAGCCTAAATGAATTAATTTTCCGTATAAATCCTTACATGCTTGTAAATTCAAAAACATTCTGATTATATTTTCAAGAATTTTATTTTTATCTTTGTTTTTATCTTGTCCAATTCCATAATTAGCAGCATGAATAATAACATCAAACTTATTTATCTGCAAATATTCGTATACGCTTTCCTGTTCAAGTAGATTAAGTTCCATACTTGTTGGAAAATATAATTCATAGTTATTATTGTTTATATAATATTCTCTGAGAGTATTACCTATAAATCCTGTAACCCCTAAAATAAGTATTTTTTTCATATAATCACACATTTCATGAATTTAATTATTCAAGCATTAATTTAATAATTTCTTCTTTTTCTAGAAAAGGATACATATCGTGAAGATCAGGTGTTAAAAAAGCTCCATTTTCATCCAGACGTGACATAACTTTCGGTATAATTGCATCGTCAAGGCATTGAAATATTTCAAGTATAATATTTTCCTCTCCGTCAAAAAATTTACTAAGTTTCTGCTCCAGATCTTTAATATTACTGCAACAATCATATTCATAACAAAAAGTATTTGCTACGTCTTTAATGTTTGGGAAACTAATACCGGTGTCCGGAGTGCAACCGATATATTTTCCTTCAAAAAAGCTTTTACTGGTTTGCCTTATTGCACCATATCCATCATTAGAGAATACAATAATTTTTATTGGAAGATTATATTGTACTATCGTTTGCATTTCTTGGATATTCATCATAATACTGCCATCTCCGGTAATACAACATACTCTCTTTTTAGAAGCAATAGCAGCTCCTACTGCTGCAGGTAAATCATATCCCATTGAACCACAATTAATATTATTAATCACTCTTTGCAGGGGAGTTCTTATACCAATCTGTAATTTTGCTGTATTAGCTGTATTGTTTCCCAAAACAAGTATACTGTCCTCTGGTTCAATCTTCTCAAACACTTTCCAGAAAGAATAACAGCATATTCTATTGTCTACATTTCTAATTCCTTCAAATGGTGTAAATCTGCTTTTGAGATAATTACAGTATGTGATCCACTCTTTTTTTGCTTTTACACATATACTTAGCATCTCTGATGTCTTAAAAAAAGTATTCAGATCGCAATGAATTAATTTTTCAATTTTCAGTCCTGGTTTTAAAGATTCATTTTCATCAGCATCAACCATATATATTTTTGCTTTTGGAGAAAAACCAGCTTGATTAAATCCCGTTTGTCTGAATCCAAGACTATTGCCTAACACCAAAATTGTATCTGCATTTTGTAAAATAAAATTGCCTGTCCGAGGGCCAACATTTCCTGAAGAACCAAAATAAAGAGGGTGGTTATTATAGAGGCTATCAGGTACCCATGCACCTCCAACTACAGGTACTTTTATCTTATCAATAAAGTTTCTAAATTCCTGAAGTGTATGACTGCTAATTATACCAGAGCCAGTTAATATACAAGGACGCTTTGATTGATTTAAAATACTGAGTAAATCTTCTATTTCATCTGCTGAAACCTTATCAGGTTTTACTTGGATATCTAAAACAGGGTATAAATCTCGCTCCTCCACCCTTGCATTCTGAATGTCCAGTGGTATGTCTACCCATACAGGTCCTCTTCTGCCTTCCATTGATAAATTAATTGCTTTTACTAACTCTCTTTTTACAGCTAATGGATCAACAATCATGGTCGCATATTTCGTCATCTTTTCTGCTACAGGTATAATATCAAACTCCTGAATACCTCTATATCGTAACGGCAGTCCTGATTTCCTCACTGATATTTCATAACGAACCTGTCCGGAAATAACAATCATTGGCAAACTATCCTGCCATGCCCCAAGTACACCAGTTAACGTATTAGTTGATCCTGGTCCGGAAGTTACACAAACTACAGCCATTTTACCAGAATATCTGGCATATGCCTCAGCAGCCATAGCTGAACCCTGCTCATGGTGATTAAAATACTTATTCATCTCAGTGCAATTTAGCAACGCATTATCCAAATACATTGCTCCGCCTCCAACTACACCAAAACAATCTACAATTCCATAGCTGACTAATGTTTCTATGACAATATCCGCCACTCGTTTCTTCATTATTTTTCCCTCTCGATCTTTCAAAAACGATTTTTTACATTATCATTCCCTACAGAACATATTTTCTTCTAATCTAATTTAACCTTTATTCCTCCAGTAGAACCAATCCCCCACTCTGTTTGCATCTTTATATTTCATTATTTTACTAAGTAAATTATGGGATGGATTTATTATTTTAATTACAATTATTCCTGAAGATTTTAACTTACTATGCAAACTTTCTATTATTTCCCAGTCCTCTTCATAATTAACCAGTGGTTGTTCAATAATAGCAAAGTCATATAGAATATCATTAGCACTTAATAAATCATTGACAGAATCAAAATATTCAGCTTTATCAGAAACGCCCTGCAAATCTTCCAAAAAGCAAACATCATTCGTAAAATTATGAAGAATTACATTTAAGTTACTTGAGTTTTCTTTAATATCTTCTTTAATTTTTAAAGAATTCCCCCCTAATCCACAATTTATCCCCATAACAAATACCGGTCCCTCACCCGTACATTTCAAAACTTGAAATAAACCAGGATCATAACAGAATCCTACCCCCCATGGATCGACACCGTAAACAGAGGCAAACCATTTTCTACCTTTGTTATAATAATCAGAATTATCAATTTCATCTTTCAATGTCACGGATCCAAAATGATGGCAATAAGCATTTTTTATCAGTGCCATTTTATGACCGGATCGTCTAAGCAAAAGGCTTTGCCTATCGTCAGGAAAAAATAGTGTTTCTTCAGCAATCATAGATAATGCAAGATAACGGATATCTCGATAATATACACTGGTTCTTTTAATATCAATCGGATTACACAAGCGGACCCTCTGCTCCTGTCGGAAAGGATTTTCTCTATTATTCTTTTCTACAAATACATCTAATTCTTCTAAATTGGAATATTCAGCTGGTATAGATTGAAGATTACTAATATTACTGGTACTTGGAACAGCCCATGCTACCTGGGGATTTGCCTCCATATAATCATATAAATTTTTAATAGCATTTTTTGTTATAACAATATCATTGCTTATACCTATATAATACTTTCCTTCTATTATTAAACTTCCAATATGAATCTTTCCATTAATTTTTATGTCAATTTGTTTAGTTGGACAGATTGATTCAAAATATTCTTTAGTACCATCATCACATCCGTGATTATATAATATAAGTTCACAGTTTAAGTTGGGTGGTATATTTTTCAAAAGAGATTCCACACACATTTTGGTATAATTTAGCTTATTATAAGCTACTACAGCAATTGAAATATCATATTTGTATTTACCCGATTTTATGGATTCTTCAAGATATGGATTTTTTAACAAATCCATCATCTCACTTTCATAGAAATTCTGCTTACGTACTGGATCCAATGAAACAATTGCGAAAAAATAAAATCTTACCATAGCCAATCTGGTAAGTGGAATAAGTTCGTATTCAATTCTATGCAATGTTGCGTCCATGCTGAATCGTTTTAGACAATTATCAAAAGAATAAAGAATGTCCTCGCAGCCAATCCAGAGCTCTTGATAGACCTTTTCATCCGATTGTTTGCAAAATCCCTTTATTGATTCCAAGACTAATTTACAATCTTGGAACATTTTTGTTATCTTTGATTTATTTTTTTCTTTCACATATTTATAAATTTCAAACTCTGCTTCTAATAAAGTCTCAAACATCTCTACAATATGCTCAGTTAATTCATGTTTTTCCATCTAAACCCTCTTTTAATCATTTTCTACCCCATATCAAAACCACTAAATTAGTGATACCTTTTCATATTGTGTTTTTTAATATATTATTTCTTTAGCCTAATCAAAAACTAATTAATTAGTTTCCAATGCATTTTTTTCTTCTGTAGAAAATAATCCATAAATTCGTTTTTCCAGTGCAGCAAAATCCGTTAATTCAGCTGCTTTCAACAAAAACAACTTGTTTTTTAAGGATGTCGGATTATACAATTTTAAAAGAAAGTTAAAAGTTAATTCTCCAGTTACTGCTTCCCCAGTTTCAGCTTTAAAAAGACAAATTATATCTTTAAGAATTGGCATTAAGTATAAATCCAGCCTTAGTGCCAAAACGCCATACCTCATCATCTCAGATGCCTTACCAAATTCCCTAAATGTAAAAAATAATATTTGATATATTTCATATAAAGCACCAGATATATCCAAAAAACTAATTCCTTGATACTGGTCAAGTAATTGTAACGCTCTTTCAAAATATAAAACAGTTTTCTTCTTATCTCCTTTTTTATAGTACCAATATCCAAACCAACACTCTAAATCCGGAGAATTACACCCATAAATTTTTGCTTTTTCATATATATCATAAAGTTCTTGTTCTTCCCCTGTGTCATTTAAATATTTTAACTTAAAGTAATTACAAAATACAGTTTCCTTTCTTGCCTCTGAGCGGACATTGTCCATATTAGTTATGACATGTAAATAAGCCTTTTCTGCTTTGTCAAAGGACTTCATTGCAAATAGGGAGTCTCCTAAATACGCCCAAGCGTTATAATCCTCGGGATTTTCTGCAACTTCATTCTCTAAAATACGAACATTCCGTTCCAATTTCCTCGTTTCCTCATATACCTGTCTTGTATATCCTGTATGATATATGGTCAATTCTTTAGAGGCATCAACAACAACAACAACCTCATTACCCTCTGAATTATACAGAGTCTCATGAATTCGATTGTGGTAACTCAATTCAGCAGTTTTGCGAAATATCCTATCTTGAACTCCCGTCGAAAAAGGTTGCCCCTCATCATCTAAATTAACTAATGAACTTCTTACCGCATGTGGTCTTGCATTTTTGTGATAGCTCTTTTCTATACGCGCCAAGATAGGAATTATCTTTTTCGTACTTTCCTCTGCGTAGTATTCATCAGCATCTAGAAATACAATCCAATTACCTTTAGCCTTACTAATCGCAAAATTCTTTGCTGCCGAAAAATCATCTATCCAAGGGAAGTGAAAAACTATGGCCCCCATCTCCTCTGCTATTTGAACTGTATGGTCATCAGACCCTGTATCAACAACAATTTGTTCAAAAACAGTTCCTTTCCCCCATTCCAAAGCTCTTCGAATGTTATTTTCTTCATTTTTAACGATCATGCATTGAGACAATCGAACTGATTGAACCATTTCAAATAACCTCA
The DNA here is from genome assembly GCA_023386315.1 of Bacillota bacterium. Taxonomy (GTDB): domain Bacteria; phylum Bacillota; class Clostridia; order Lachnospirales; family Lachnospiraceae; genus Lacrimispora. The sequence continues at coordinate 20,111 of JAEWJZ010000009.1, forward strand.
CTTTAATTCTATAGAATATCCCTCGGAAGGAACCGAGCCTTTCGAGGGATAATATGCTTTAAATTAATCAGTATTATTATTTTAATAACTGTAAAACACCCTGTGGAAGCTGATTTGCCTGAGCAAGCATAGCCTGAGAAGACTGCACCAAAATGTTATTCTTGGTATAGTTCATCATCTCTTTTGCCATATCAACGTCACGAATACGGCTCTCAGCTGCAGACATATTCTCAGTTGTTACACCTAAGTTGTTGATTGTGTGCTCAAGACGGTTCTGTAAAGCACCTAAATCACCACGTGTAGAAGATACTGTATTAATTGCATCTTTAATTGTCTTAATAGCAGCCTTTGCACCGCTCTGAGTGCTGACATCTACGGTATCAAGACCAAGTGCTTTTGAACTCATTGAGCCAACGCTTACTGTCAGTGCATTAAAGTCTTGACCTGAATCCCCAATCTGCAATGCTAGACCAGATCCTACAGTTGTTCCTGCAGGTGCTGTTCCTGCACCCATAATACTAGTTAAACCAGTTGCAAGAGATCCTGCAGTTGCACCAGCACCAGCACCTGTAATATCAATTCTACCAAGACCTACACTTGATAAATCAATGCTTGCGGTTTCACCCTGTGCTAAAGTACCAGTCCCTAATGCCTGTCCTGCATTCGCCCCATTTGTACGAGTAGTAACTTCTGCCAAATCAATAACTGTAGTCTTAGAAGAACCATCAGCATTATTAGTAACCGTTACTGTGATCTTGCCTGCGTTAGCAGTGATTCCAACCGTCTGAGATTCATTTACACCACCGGTGGTTGTATCATCAACAGAAAGAGAAGCACCTGATGCCTTATTTACTAAAGCAGTAGCACCAAGCGTACTACCAGTTCCTACCATAGTAGCCGGTGCGCCAGTTGTCTTACCAAGGCTACCATCTAACAGGTTGATTCCGTTGAAGTTTGTACCTTCTGAAATACGATCGATTTCGCTCTTTAAAGAGTCAACTTCTTTCTTAAGGTTCTCACGGTCAACGTTATCCTGATAGGTTCCGTTTGCAGACTGAGTAGCAAGCTCAACCATACGGTTTAACATGGAGTGAACTTCTGTTAAAGCACCTTCAGCTGTCTGAACTAAAGAAATACCATCGTTTGCGTTCTTGGAAGCTGTCTCAAGACCTGTGATCTGTGCTCTCATCTTCTCAGAAATAGCAAGACCAGCTGCGTCATCACCTGCGCGGTTGATTCTGTAACCAGAAGATAATTTCTCAAGGTTCTTAGATACGGAACCGTTGTTGCTTCCTAACTGTCTGTAAGAGTTTAATGCTGCGATATTGTGCTGAATTCTCATGTGTTTTTCCTCCTTGAATATGTATCAGGGAAATCCTTTTCCCTGGATGATAGGACGCTTTCTGGTTTTCCAGATAAAGCGTTAAGAAGTTTGAAACCTCTGCGGGGTACCAGCCGCGTGGCGGGTTTCGTAAAAATCTGACACTTGTGTCTGCAAGAAGCCTGTACAATGAACTGCCGCCGCAAAATCAGGTTAAAACCGCTTTGCAGAAGAAAATCATCATCATCTTCCTTTCACATACTTTATCGAGTCGGAGGCTTAAAAAGTTAAGTCATTTTTTGTAGAAATTTAAAATATTTTTTCAGCATTCAAAGAACCCGGACAGCAGCCATATAATAAAGTGATACCTGCATACCTGGCAGCGTCATTCACACGTTTCTCCATACCTGACACTGCCTTTCATTAAGAAGGAATCTATTATGACACACAAATTTCTAACCTTAAATACAGCATCTGCCGATGACCCAATAAATTTCTGGAAACGGATAATTCAAAGCCAGAATTTTCTATTGCATATAGCCACAACCCTGCTTCCCACGATGCTCCATCAGGAAGATCGCCTACTAATCAGCCAGCTGAAAATCATGGAATCCCTGATCACTGACTTAGGACCTGAATTGATTGATCCTGCAATACAAAATATACCAACCTCTTTCCAAGCCATGTATCACAACGTGAGCTGGACTGTTGAACAGCTTACATCACTAATTTTAAGTAAAAATCCGGAAAAAGCCGCCGCACTGACAGAGTTTCAGCTAATTCCATTTCTTCAGGACTGGCTGGAAGACACCTACTTCTGGACACTCATCTATCCTGATAAAGAGAAAATGAAGGAATACTATAAAACCGAATTTGCAGAGAACCACAAAAACACCTACAACAACAGGGGCGAAAAATTTCTTATTTCCATTATGATACCTGTTTTCAACAAATTGGAATATACAAAAAGATGTCTGGAGAGTCTCTTTCGAAATACAGATCTGGCCAAATACCCCTGTGAACTGATACTGCTAAATGATGGTTCCACCGACGGGACGGAAGAGTATTTTGAAAGCCTTGGTATAACAAAGGTTATAACTTTAAAACAAAATGTAAAAACAATGATCTTTTCTCTCTTATTCCGAGTTTGTGAAGGAAAATATGCAACATTTGTTAATAACGACACCATTCTTACCGAGCACTGGCTGGATAATCTGCTCACCTGCCTGCAATTTTACCCTAACGCAGTCATGTCTGTCCCCAGTACGCCAAACACCAGCAACCGTCAGGGCATGGTTGCTGAATTCACTCCAGAAAACGCAGAAGCAGTAGCAAAAGCCCATAACCGTCCTTGTCCATACCTTTGGGAAGAGCGGTGCAGACTCATGCCTGTGATCGCATTATATGATGTGGAGAAAGTGAATACCTTTGGATTCGCGGACCGCTATTTCCACACTATGGAATTCTGGGATGATGATTTCAGTCTGCGTGCGAGAAGAGCCGGCTTTCAGCAGATTCTCTGTTTGGATACCTGGTGCTACCATTATGGAAGTATTTCCGGTAAGGCTGACCAGATCAAAAACAGGACCCTTTTCAACGGCAGAGTGCTGTTTCAGACAAAATATGGCATTGATCCCTGGGGAAATAACTTTTGTTATGATCCCTACCAGTTATCTCACATTGAACCTACCATCCAACAGCAGCCTGCGAACGTTTCCATGCTGGCTATTGATCCCGGATTTGGTGCAGATGTGCTGAAGTTTAAAACACAGCTTAGAAGGAGGGAGAAAAAGAGTTCATTTTCATTCCTGATCAATGACGCTGGTCTGAAAGACGATTTAAATCCATTTAACAGCACTGTCATTGTATCTCCTTCTGTTTTAGAGACACATAAGTATATTCCAGAAGGCTCCTACAACTATATAAGTCTGGGTAAAGATTTATCCGTTTATCCCGATTACAAAGAACTGCTTAAAGAATGCTCAGCACATCTTAGAACAGGAGGTTTCATATATTTTTATGTTTTAAATCCCTATGCTTACCATCTGAAACGGGAACTTTCCGAAGAACGGATGCTGAACGGGAAAGATTCCCTCACACTCATTAATATCCAGGAACTTTTGCCGCTCCTTATCAGTCTCAATTTAAAAACACAGTTAAGAGCGATTCTGGAAACTGCATCACCTGCTGAGCAAAAAGGCGGTTATACGGAACACCTTAACCGTTATTTTTTGATTTGCGAAAAGCAAAGTTAACCTTTAACTTTCCATGCATACAAAAAAGTTAAGGAGCAAAACCAATAAACTAGTTCAGCTCCTTAACTTTTTTCTCTTACACTCTTACATCAACATACTGTCCTAAACCAGTTGTTTTAATCTGGTTTGGCACTGCCGCATCCATCATCTTTAAAAGATCGGCTGCCTGTGCTTCCTGGTTATCCATTGCCTTTTTGGTAACGCTTAAGCTGGCACTCTGTTGAATTTTAGCAGAACTTAACTGCATACTCATTGCTGCAATATCCATATCTTTCTCCTTTCACATAACATGTCATAAGAAATCATGGTCCAACACTATTTATATCGGCTATTATCATTGAACGCATAAGTGGTTATTCCTGTTGCTGATAACAATCCAGAGTAAACCAGAATTCGACTCCGCCTTCTACATTGCGTACTCCACAGGACTTATTGTGAGAGTCAATAATAGCTTTTACAATGGAAAGACCTATGCCGCTGCCTCCATACTCCCGTGTATGCGCCTTATCCACTTTGAAAAACTTCGTCCACAGCTTTGGTAAATCTTCTTCCGGTATACTCTGTCCCGTATTAAATACAGTTACAAGTGCCTCTTTTCCATTCTCTTCAGCGGTAATAATAATCTCCCGCTCTCCGCCCAGATGATTAAGTGCATTATTTAAATAATTGGTGATCACTTCTTCTATTTTAAATTCATCAGCATAGACACGGATGGTATCAAAGGTCTCCAATTTCACATTCGCTTCCTTTTGCTGAATCAAAATGCCTGCAGATCCAATCACTCCACGAATGAGTTCCGTTAAATCAAAGCTTTCCAACTGCAGATCATCATTTCCGAATTCAAGAGCCGTGAGATTTAACAGCTGCCGGACCATTTTATTCATCTTATTGGCCTCATCCATTATCACCTCACAGTAATAATCCCTGCTCTCCGGATCTTCTGCCATTCCCTCCGTTAAACCTTCCGCATACCCCTGAATGAGAGCTATAGGTGTTTTTAACTCATGGGAAACATTGGCAATGAAATCCTTTCGCATCTCATCGATCTTTACTTTTTCTGCAATATCCTTCTGCAATTCCTCATTAGCACTCCGAAGCTGTCCGATTGTATCCTTAAGTTTGTCGGACAGCTGATTCATGCTGTTTCCCAAAACACCAATTTCATCTTTTTCATTACCGGTGTATTTCGCCTCAAAGTCCAGACTGGACATCTTCTCAGATAAATTTGCCAGCTGAAGGATTGGAGTTGTGATCCGCTTGGTCGTAAAATAGATAAACAAACTGCCTATAAACAATGCCATAGACCCTACATATGCCAGGAAACGGTTTGACAAAGCCACACTGTCCCGGATGCTCGACAACGGAATTGAAATAAGAAAAATTGTTTTATTATCAGAAAAATATCCCCAGCTTTCCAGATAATAGGAATCTGAACGTTTATCATAGGTTTTCTGAACAATATAATTGTCATGCTTTTTCAAAACGCTGGCCTGGGGCATATCTTTGCCAAAAATATAATCTTCCACCCTATTTTTTAAGAACTGGCGATCACCACTTGTAGACATCAGGTATTCGTCAGTTGAACTGTCGATTAAAATCATCATTAAGTTGTATTTTTCGCCCATCGTGCGGAACATCTTCTGTATGGGTCCTTCATTCTTGAAATCGGGATCATAGGAATCATGGTAATATTCGATAATTCCTTTTCCGCTTTCATTGGCCTGGGCGACTACCTGGTCAATCTCCGTATAGGCCATTTCCAGTATGCGGACCTTGGCTCTGGTATAAAAGCCCTCTAAAAACCAATTGTTCACGCACCAGGTGGTCAGAAGAACAAATGCCATCAGACAGACAAATACTATGGCAAAACGCGCCTTTATGGAATGCTTCATTCACTCACCTCTAATGATTATGTCACTTCAAATTTATATCCCATTCCCCAGATAGTCCTGATGTAATCTCCTTTTTCTCCCATCTTGCTTCTTAATTTCTTCACATGAGTGTCAATGGTTCTTGCATCTCCAAAATAGTCATAGTTCCATACATTATTTAGAATTTTCTCTCTGGAAAGAGCTATTCCCTGATTTTCCAGGAAATATGCCAGAAGCTCAAATTCTTTATAGCTTAATTCAATGTCCTTTCCATCAATCGTTACCTGGTGTGCCACCTTATCAATACAGATACCGCCGATCTCCACAGAATCCGTATTAACGGCATTGCTGCGCCTTAATATAGCCTCTACTCGTGCAACCAGGATCTTGGGGCTGAATGGCTTTGCAATGTATTCGTCCACGCCTAAATCAAAGCCTTGAAGCTCATCACGTTCTTCTGTTCTGGCAGTCAGCATGATAATCGGAACCTGAGAGTATTTGCGGATGGTTTTACATGTCTCCCACCCATCCATCTTCGGCATCATAACATCCAGTATAATCAGCACTATATCTTTCTGTTCAAAAAACAGATCAACTGCTTCCTCACCGTTTGATGCTTCCACAACGGTAAATCCTTTTACACTGAGGAAATCTTTTACCAGCTTTCTCATTCTCGCTTCGTCATCTACCACTAATATTTTTAACTGTTCCATAAAAACCTCCCGAAATCAGATCTCAACTGTTTTCCTATATTTCTGAAACATATTGTACCAAATTGCAGGAAGGATATCTACATTTTCACAGAGATTTCACACCATTTCCGTATTTACTTCCGAAAATGCAAAAAACAGGCAGCTGCCCATTCAAAAGCATCTGCCTGTCCAATCTTTTCTTATCTTAATTCTGTTGTAGGAATGGTGTCCATATCATCAAACGCCTGGTTCTCACCGCCCATTGCCCAGATGAAGGTATAATTGCTTGTACCTGCTCCGGAATGGATGCTCCAGGATGGGCTGATGACTGCCTGCTCATTCTGCATAACGATGTGTCTGGTCTCATTGCCTTCGCCCATCATGTGGAATACTACATTGTTCTCCGGAATCTCAAAGTACATATAGATTTCCATACGTCTCTCATGAGTATGAGAAGGCATGGTGTTCCATACACTGCCCGGATCCAGTACTGTCATTCCCATGGATAACTGGCAGGTCTCAAGTACATCGGGATGGATGAACTGGTTGATCACGCGCTTATTGGAAGTCTCCATCGCGCCCAGTGGCTTCTTCGCAGCCTTCTCAATTGGAATAAAGGTAGTCTTGCATGCCTTGTGAGCCGGAGCACTTACCATATAAAACTTAGCCGGGTTCTTTGCATCATCGCTGGAGAATAAAACTTCCTTTGTTCCCTTTGTGATGTATAAGCAGTCCTTATAACCCATGGTGAATTCTTCTCCATCAGCTTTGATCTTTCCTGATCCTCCGATGTTGAAGATACCGATCTCACGTCTCTCAAGGAAAAAGCCTGTACCAAAATTTTTCCAGATATCAATTCCCTTGTCAATGGAAACGGTTTCTGTTGTTGGCATACAGCCCAGTGTTACCATACGGTCTACATGGGAGTAAACAGCTACCACTTCATTGGCAACGTATAAGTTCTCAATTAAAAATTCGTTTCTGGTTTCTTCTGTTGTGTAACGCTTGAAATCTTTCTGATTAGCAGAGTAACGAATATCCATTTATAAAAAGCCTCCTTATTTGTATTTGAAATAACTGACCATCTCCATGGTATCATAAGGCAGTTTTTAATTCAACATCTTATTGGATTATTTTAAATTTATCCACTTCTTTCCGAAGGAGAGCTGCCTGAGCGGATAATTCCTCACTGGAAGCGGAGCTTTCTTCTGCCGTAGCCGCATTGCTCTGGACTACGTAAGAGATTTCATTGATTCCCTCGCTGACATTAACCATGGCAATGGTCTGCTCCCTGGATGCCTGCTCCACAGATTCCATGAGTCCTCTGGCACGGTTTGCCTGCTCCCTTACATCTGCAAGAATTTCCGCATTTTCTTTTGCAGTCCCCATACCCTCAGTCACTGCACGGGCCGCATTTTCAACAAGCAGGGCAGTCCGTTTGGCGGCTTCTGCGGATTTGGCTGCCAGGCTGCGAACTTCGTCTGCTACCACTGCAAATCCTTTGCCTGCTTCTCCTGCACGGGCCGCTTCCACAGCTGCATTCAGTGCCAGAAGGTTCGTCTGGGAGGCAATTGCATCTACATCTTTTGTGATCTTTCCGATTTCATCGGAAGTGTTCTTAATCTCATCCATTGCCAAAAGCATCTGTTTCATCTTTTCATTGCTGTCTTCCACACGGGCTAACGTCTGTTCGGCATACCCGGCGGCCTGTCCGATCTGGGCTGAGCTTTGCTCCGCCTTCTCCGTAATCTCTGTTATGGCAGAAGAAAGCTGGTCAATGGTCCCCGCCTGTTCCGTCGTTCCTGCTGCCAGCGCAGATGCCGCGTCAGCAACCTGGGATGAACCTGCATTCACCTGCTCGGCTGATTCCCGGATCATTCCTAATGTACGGTTTAACTGCTTATAAATCAGTATGAGAGAATCGTGGATGGAGGAAAAATCACCAGCATACTCCCTGGTTACAGGAAGTGTCATGTCTCCCTCAGCCATATGTTTTAAGTGTACCGTAATATCACCTACCACTTCTTTCATCTGGCCAATCAGTTCATCTGTCGCCTGGGAGAGCACCTGTATCTCGTCTCCGGTCTTAACAACTGCAACGGGAGGCGTATGTACATCTCCGTCTGACAGAAGTCTCAGCCTTTCGGAAATGGGGCTTAAAGGCGCTGTTATCCGGTGCAGAAATCTGTTAAGAATAAACAGACCTGTCATACATATTATCAAGGATACAACCGCCAGCAGTATAATATTAAGTATTTTCTCCCTTTGATATCCTGCAACAGCCCAGTCAATATCGTCTATGTAATTTCCTGTACTGATATACCAGTCATAAGGCTCAAATTTTAAGGTATAGGCCCGTTTTGCAAATGTTCCTTCCTGGCCTGGCTTTGTAAAATAGAAATTGGTAAATCCGCCGCCTGGCTGGGATCCGTTTTTAATAAAATTACGAATATAGTAATCTCCTGCCAGATCCTTTTCATCGTAACGCTCTTTTCCTTCATATTCCGGATTCATGTGAACTGCGCAAAGACCAGTGGAAGTGTCGGCCCAGAAATAACCGTTTCCATCGTTATACCGCGTATTGCGAACAATGGCCTTGGCATTGTCAAGCGCCTCTTTTTCCGTTATTTCACCGGACTGATACCGTTCATAATTAACATTCAGAACACTTACCAGATTTTCAGCAGCCGTCTTGATATTCAAATCATAATTCTGGTAGCTGGAATCAATCCAGTTTTGATAAACCCGATCCAGACTGGTATAAAAAATGGCTGTCAGAGTGAATATAATCAGCATTACCATAACACTCACAAATAAAACCAGCTTCCCTGTTACCTGCAATCTCTTACTCTTTCGTTTCTTCATGTAATACCCCTTTCTGATTGCAAATTAATTCAATATGGATTAGCATACACGGTTATCTCAAATCCCGCAACCGATGTTTACAGAAAGTTTATTAAATTTTTGTAAAATATTTGTCAGATTTTAAACAATTAAAAAAATTCCAGAAAAAAGAGACAAATTTGGCATTTTGAAACCTGTATCTTTCTTCCGGAATTCTATTCTTAATCTTTCTGGGCTGCCTGTATCAGTTTTAAATTACTTTTCAGCCGTTCATGACCAGGAGCAAAATGAAGAGCCGCTTTTGCATGTTCCAGGGATTCATGAAGCAGGCCCAGCCGGTAAGCCGCAATTGCACAAAGGTCATCCGGTGTATAATCCCAGGAATAGCCCATATTAACAAAGGTCCTTGACTTCTCTTTCACCTTCAGAGCTTCCAGGGTCAGATAATAAACCATCGGCCAGTCACTCTGCTCATAGCAGATTTTGGCAAATTCCACATATGGATCCCGCATGCCAGGAACCTCTGCAATCGCTTTGAAATACCACTGATACGCCTCTTTTATTTTACCCAGTCTATAGTACGATCTGGCAATCCAGCGCATGGCTGCACACCGTTCATCACTCCATTTTGCAGTTGGAAGCAACAAGTACTCGTTCAGGGTTTTAATGCTTTCCAGCCACTTGCTCTTATACATATATTCTCTGCCCAGATAGTACCGCATCCGTTCGTCCCCCGGCGCTTCCTTTACTGCCAGTTCCAGAAGAGGCAGATAAGAACCTCTGGATTTGGTGGGATCGGGGTAATGGTTTAATACCATTCCATCAATATATACTGTCTCGAGAGGCAGACTTCCGCAGTACTGGATAAACTCATGAACCGGGCATTTCCACCGGAAATTCTTACGCTCATGCACCTTAAAATAATTAAACTGTATGTCCGGAGTTCCGTCCTCCTTTAAGCTCCAGTTATAAAGATAACGGCCGGTTTTTGCAACAGCTCCCTGCTTGCGGGGTTTATGGTTCAGCCATGCTTCTTCCAGGCGGCTTCTCCAGCCTGGTTCAAACCTTTCATCAAGATCTGTGCAGACACAGATATCCACATCTTCCGGTACGTGGTCCAGAGAGATATTTCTTGCGACATCAAACCGCCATGGCTTTACAACATCCACATATACTACAGCACCCCGCTCTTTCAGCTTTTCTACCGTATCATCCTCTGATCCGGTATCTGTGACAACTATGAGATCTGCCTCTTTCATGGAATCCATCCATTTATCTACAAATGGCGCTTCGTTTTTACAAATTGCATAAACGCATATTTTCAGACTGCTCATAAGGATTCCCCCTCAGCCGCCTGCTCCCTGCTTTTTTGCTGAATCAGCGTAAGATTGCTTTGAAGCCTTTTATTTTCCGGATCTGTCTTTAACGCCTGGACTGCGTAATCTTTGGCTGTTTCATACATACCCATCTGGTAAGCGCTGATTGCGGCATAATCGTATAATGCATATCCCCAGCTTGCAGCGTCCACCAGATAACTTCCTGTGCTCACCTTAATTTGCAGCCCCTTTTGGGCCATGGCAAAGCATAAGGGCCAGTTGGATTCCAGATAGCCGAATTTAGCTAATGCATGGTAAGGCTCTCTCACCTCCGGGCATTCTGCAAGAGCCCGGTACAGCCAGGCCAGCTCTTGTTCCTTATTCCCCTTTTCTGCATAAGCGTGAGCGATAAAACGCATGGAAGCGCTTCGTTCCTCTGCCCATCTGGCAGACGGCATGGAAAGATGTTTCTTTAGTGTCTCGATTGCCTGATCATAATTTCCGTAGAATACATATTCTCTTCCAAGCCAGAACATGGCTCTGTCATCAGAGGGATTTTCTTTTACTGATAATTCCAGAAGGGGCAGATACTGACTTCTCGGTTTTGAATTATCCGGGTAATGATTTAATACAAGCCCGTTCACCCAGCCCGATTTTTCCGGCTCTGATCCGCTGTATTCCAATATCTCATGAACCGGATGAATCCAGCGGTAGCCATGGCGTTTATGAATCTTCTCCATGGGGTACTGTTTCTTTGGTGATCCGTCTGGATTCATGGAAAATGTGAACAAATATCTGGCTCGGGTCTGGTCCGGTTTCCAGGCAGATTCTAAAATTTTCCTCCAGCCGGGTATAAATACTTCATCTAAATCATTGGATACACAGATATCCGCATCCTCCGGCACATGACCGAGAGCAACATTGCGGGCTGTGTCAAACCTCCACGGAGAAATAGTTTCCTCATATACAGTTGCCCCTCTTGCTCTTAGTTTTTCAACCGTGCCGTCTGTAGAGCCTGTATCGGTCACAATTACTTCATCAGCCTCAGATACCGAATCCATCCACCGGTCCACAAACTGCTCCTCATTTTTGCTGATCGCATAAACGCATATCTTATATGGGTTCAATCAAACCAACTCCTTTTAGAATATTCTGATTGCTAGATACAATATATGCAAAAACAGCCTGTCCCGTGATAAAAATAAAACAATCCGGTTTCTTTATGAAAAACTCACTCCGTATACAATTTCATAGATCTCTTTCTTGTAGGGCAGAAATGTTTCTTCGGAGATTGGTGCTCCATAGCTGGTGACCCATAACTGCATTGGACTGTCCTGGGGCTTTAAGGGCATCTGCTCATAGTAAAAATGATTGATATAAAATCCCAACCGTTCATAAAATAACGCCCTCTTGCCTGTAATGGGGTTTTCCTGCGTCACAGGCTCTATTTCCAGAAATATGGGTTTTTCTGTTTCTCTCACTGCTTCTTCTATCAGAAGCCTGCCATAGCCCTTCCCCCTTGAAACCTTTGCTGTAGCCAGGTGCTCAAAAAATACACACCCTGGCAAATCCCAGTATCCAAGAAACGCCAAAATTTTCCCCTGTTCTTCCACTGCCCGGATCTGATAGGCTGGATTTCCAGACACATTCCTTTGACCTTCCTTCGTACGTCTTTCCTGGTCTGGAAATGATTCCTCGTAAATGGCATATATTTCTTCAAAGCGTCTCAGTGGTTTTGTAATTAACATTTTTATCTCCTATTGCTCTTTTTTAATACTATTTCTTAACACTAACCTTATAATTGTATCATAGTTTTTCCCTATTTGCAGACAAAAACGCCCTGCCAGGGTCTCTCCTGTATTCAGACAGGAGAATTACCCGGGCAGGGCGCAGATTTTGGAACTCGCTGTTTCCTATATTTACTGAATGGTGATTCTTCCCTGTCCTGACGGATTTGCATAGTCAGCACCTACATTGCCGCCTAAATTACTGCGGACAAAGGCTGACAGAATATCCACGTCTGTCATTACATCGTCACGGATCACCTTGCTGTTTTTAAACATTGTCATACCGTCACCAGCCATTTTTAACATGTAATTGTGAGAAGCTACGGTATATACTTTGGCAGTATCAAGAGGAGAATCTCCTATCATAATATCTGTTACCCGGTATGCTCCGGCCACTTTTACAAAATTGCCTTTTTCATCTACCTGCACACTGGAAGGAACGGAAGTCTTAATGGTGTATTTTAAACCGGAAACCTGTAAAAATCCGCCGTTTTCCTTTGGATAGTTACGGGAAGCCATCTCTAATGCATCCTTAATCTGCTGTCCGGTAGCCTCTACAACACAGCCCATGTTGCCAAAGGGATGTACAGTAAGGGTATCGTTATATGTAATATTTCCAGGTTTGATACCTGCACGGACACCGCCGCCGTTAACAATACCAATGTCTGCTCCAAGCACCTGACGGTATGCATCTGCACAAAGATCGCCTAAGTTGGTTTCTCCGTTTCTGACTGCACGCTCTCCGGTTGCAGGATTGTTAATGGTCAGTTCTACATCTGTATGACCCAACACTACTTTTAAGGATTCATTATACTGAGCCTGGATATTTTTAATAAACTGGTCTGTATCATAATCCAGGGCTTTTCCGTCCTTTGATACTGCAGTTTTCCCCGGAATAACAAGCTGGCTTCCCAGGGTAAGAACGTTTGGATCTTTAATCTTGTCCCGGTTGGCATCATAGATTTCTCTCCAGCGGTCATAGGAACCTAATTCTCTCTTTGCAATGCGGCTGAGAGAATCGCCTTTTTTTACGGTGTAGGTACTGGATACTGAAGACGCAGGCACCTGGTTAACCATCTCATTGGCAAGAGTGCCGTCTGGGCGAATAGTCAGCTTTCCAATGTTCTTTAACTTGGTTCCGGTCTGGGTAAGGAGCACGTCCTTCCCATCCTTATTTTTTAAATATTTCGTATATTCTTCATGAGAATGGCCGTCAATTAACGCATCAATTCCATTTGTATTCTTAATTACATTATCAGAGGTCCACCGGTCAGTTGTTCCGTTCTCCCCTAAATGGCCCACTAAAATTACATACTGGGCGCCCTCTGTTCTGGCACTGTTTACCGACTGCTGGATCTGATCGTAAAGCTTCTTACCGGTTTCATCTTCACAGAAGCCGTAAATGTAATTACCGCTTCCGTCCTGGAAATAGGCAGGTGTTGATTTGGTAAAGCTTTCCGGTGTGGTTGCTCCCACCAGGGCAACCTTTGTGCTGCCGTATGAAAACATCTTATAAGGAGCAAATACAGGGGTATTGGTCTTTAAATCCATAAAGTTGCTGGAATAATATCCGCAGCTTAATTTGCCTGCCAGCTCGAAAAAGCGGGGCATACCGTAATCGTATTCATGATTGCCCGGCACGGCAAAGTCATATCCCACCTGATTCATAATGTCAATGATATATCCGCCGTCTGAAAGTGTTCCGATGGGAGCTCCCTGAATGGCATCACCTGCATCAACAAGAGTTACATAGGGTGTCTGAGCCTGCATCTCTTTTTTATAAAGAGAAAGGCCTGCATACCCGATCTTGTCATCAATGCCGCAGTGAACATCGTTGGTATACAGAATCACAATATCCTGATCTGCAGCCCTGGCCGGAAACGAAAGACCTGTGACAAGGGACAAAACCATGAGCATGGACAGGCAAAGAGACAGAAACCTTCTTTTTGTACTTCCTTTCATTGCTTGAATCCTCCTTTAACATGTGCTTTTTCCTATATTATATCAGATCAATGTAAAATTTCCATATTATTTTGTTAATATTTTCCTTTTATCTGATTCTTTATTTCATTAAAAAACCTCTCTGTTTTCGCTTTTTTGCTTACAGAGAGGTCTGCTTATTTTTATTAGGATTCTGCTTCTTCAGTCACTTTAATACCAAGATCTTCCAGCTGTCGTGGATCTACAGGAGCCGGCGCTTCTGACATTAAGCAGGAGGCATCCTTTACCTTGGGGAATGCTATTACGTCGCGGATGCTGTCTGCTCCCACCATCAGCATGACGACTCGGTCAAGACCATAAGCAAGTCCTGCATGAGGAGGCACGCCGAAACGGAATGCATCCAAAAGGAAACCGAACTGTTCGTTTGCCTGCTCCTTGGTAAAGCCCAGTACCTCAAACATCTTGGACTGAATATCGCCCTGATGGATACGGACAGATCCTCCGCCCAGCTCCGTACCGTTTAGCACGATATCGTAAGCTTTTGCACGTACAGCGCCCGGATCGGTGTCGATCAGAGCCCAGTCTTCTTCCATCGGCATGGTAAATGGGTGGTGCATGGCTGTAAAGCGTCCCTGTTCCTCGGAATACTCAAGTAACGGGAATTCTGTTACCCATAAGAATTTGAATTCATTTTTCTTCAAAAGCTCCAGCTGTCTTGCCAGTTCCAGACGAAGATTACCAAGTACATCAAAGACAACCTTATCTCTGTCTGCCGCAAATAAAAGGAGATCTCCCGGCTGTCCATCCATGGCTTTCGCCAGTGTTTCAAGTTCTTCTTCTGACATAAATTTGGAGAAGGAACATTTGTAGGTTCCGTCTTCATTCACTGCCAGATAAGCAAGTCCCTTTGCGCCGAAGCCCTTTGCATATTCCACAAGAGCATCGATCTTTTTCCTTGGCATGGCTGCCTGTCCCTTTGCATTAATACCGCGGACAGATCCGCCGTTTTCCAAAGCTCCCTTAAATACTGCAAACTCCGTATCCTTTACAACGTCCGATACATTTTTTAGTTCCATTCCAAAACGCATATCCGGTTTATCGGAACCAAAACGGTCCATAGCCTCTCTCCACGTCATGCGTGTAATAGGCAGCTCAATATCAAAGTTGCAGATCTCCTTAAACAGCTTTTTAAGCAGTCTTTCATTCACTGCCAGCACATCTTCCACGTCTACAAAGGACAGCTCCATATCGATCTGTGTGAATTCCGGCTGTCTGTCTGCACGTAAATCTTCATCACGGTAACACCTTGCCAGCTGGAAATAACGGTCATAACCGGAGCACATAAGAAGCTGCTTAAAGAGCTGGGGAGACTGGGGAAGCGCATAAAAGGAACCGGGATGGACACGGCTTGGCACCAGATAATCTCTTGCGCCTTCCGGTGTGCTCTTAATCAGTGTGGGAGTCTCAATCTCTAAAAATCCCTCTTCTGCCAGAAATGCTCTTGTTAATGTGGCAACCTGACTTCTGATCATGATATTTTTCTGAATGTCCGGTCTTCTTAAATCCAGATAACGGTATTTTAATCTCAGTTCTTCTTTTGTCTTGCTGTTTTCCTCAACTGGGAAAGGAGGCGTTTCAGACTCGGAAAGAATACGCAGACCATTTGCCCGGACTTCGATCGCACCGGTTGCCAGATTCTCGTTGACACCGCCTGCTCTGTTCTCCACAACACCGGTAACAGCAATAACAAACTCACTTCTCAGTTTCTCCGCTTTTGCAAAATTCTCCGCTCCGCAGTCGCTTTCTTCGAAGATAATCTGCAGAATACCGGAACGGTCTCTTAAATCAACGAAAATAATTCCGCCCTTGTTTCTGCTTTTCTGAACCCAGCCCATTACTGTGACTTCTTTTCCTGCACAGGCTGCTGTAACTTCCGTACATCTATGGGATCTTTTTAAACCCAACATTGACTCTGCCATAATTTCCTCCTAAAATGTTTCCTTCAGTGCTTCTTTATAAAATTCCTTAAACTGGGTATATCCTTCTTTCTGAAGGCTTTCCTTTTGGAACTTTTTATTTTTATTCATCTGGGATACCAGTACTGTCTTGCCCTTGGCACGTTCACTCATGGCCTCTTTCACTGCCTCATTCATGACCGCATCGCTCACTCCCTTTTCAATCAGGAATACAAGCCTCTCCTCACTTCCCGGTACAGTAAAGCCCTCTTCCATGAGAATGGTGATAATCCGCTCAAAACCAATGGAAAAACCGCATGCAGGCGTATCCATTCCGGTAAATTTGCCGATCATCTTATCATAACGGCCGCCTCCGCCGACGGAACCTGGGAAACCTTCTACCAGAATCTCAAAGATGGTTCCTGTGTAGTAGGACATTCCGCGTACCAGGGTGGGGTCGAATTCGATCTTAAACTGGCTGGTGGTAATCTCGCTTACACTGTCAATGATAGCCGCCAGATTCTCTGCCTGCTCCGGATCCATAGCATCTTTTAATACTTCCTTCAGACTTCTTACACCGGCTGCATCCCTGGTCACAGTCTCAAACAGGGATAAATATTTTTTAATATTCTCTTCCGGATAACCGGCTTCTTTTAACTCTCCTGCCACGCCATCCATGCCGATCTTGTCCATCTTATCCAGAATAATAAAGACCTGATCGTAAGATTCTTCTGAGAATCCGCAGTGTGCTGCCATTCCCTTTAAAATGTTCCGGTCGTTGATTCTCACTGTATATCCTTTAAATCCCACCTTTCCAAGCAGGGTGGTCGTCGCAAGAATCAGTTCGATCTCCGCCAGTCTGGTGGGATCTCCCAGGATATCAATGTCGCACTGGACGAACTGTCTGAAACGTCCTCTCTGAGGGCGGTCTGCTCTCCAGACGCTTCCCATCTGAAGGGATTTAAATGGGGTTGGAAGAACCGCCGCATTGTTAGAATAATATCTGGAAAGGGGAACGGTAAGATCGTAGCGCAGACCGCTGTCTACCAGATCATTCTCCATCTGCGCTGTTTCCAGATTCAGCTTTTCTCCACGCTTCATAATCTTGAAAATCAGCTTTTCATTGTCGCCGCCCTGCTTGCTGGTCAGGTTCTCGATGTGTTCCACGCAGGGAGTTTCAATTGAATTAAATCCAAATCCGCCGTATGTCTCCCGAATCTGGTTCATTACATATTCCCGCACCTGCATTTCAGCAGGAAGTATGTCCTTCATTCCGGTAACCGGTTTCTTTTTTAATGACATTTTTTTCACTCCGTTTATTATTTTTTCTATCTTTCATGGAAATCGCAAATCATGCTTTCTATTTTAAATTACATTTCTGATTTTGCAAGCATTTTTTCTTTTCTTTCAATCATTTCATCGATTCGGGTGATGTACTGTTCCACATCCTTGACATTTTCCACCCTCTCTAACCGATTCTCCGAAGGAAATACCACTTTCGTCGTAGTTCCCGCCCCGCAGGCTGCGATGGTCTGCTTTTCCTCCATAATCAGAATGTTGTAGATACAGGCTTTACCAGGAACCGAGTATCCCACATTCTCAAAGTTACCGGCCATATTTTTCTGTCGGTAGAGATAATAGGGCTCCTGCCCCATGCTTCGGGCATAGGAAGCTGTTAAATCAATCATATCCTGAGTTCCCGTTATTTTTAGATCTCCGTACTGTTCCTTATACATGTTAAGACGTGCCGCCCGCTTAATCGCCAGAGTGTGAACCGTGATGCCGTCAGGTCCCAGAGACTTAATTTCCTCCATGGTCCTTCTCACATCTTCTAAATCTTCTCCAGGCAGTCCGATAATTAAATCCATATTGATATTATCAAATCCCAATGACCTGGCTGACCGGAACCGGTCCTTTACCATCTCTACCGTGTGGCGGCGGCCGATTATCTTAAGTGTCTCTTCTTTCATTGTCTGGGGATTAATGGAAATACGTGTCACACCGTATTTCTTTAATACCATTAATTTCTCTTCTGTAATGCTGTCCGGCCTTCCCGCTTCCACGGTAAATTCCTTTACATTTGCAAAATCAAAGGTTTCCTTCAGCCTTTCCATCAGCTTTTCCAGATGTTTAGCACTGAGTGATGTGGGTGTTCCTCCTCCCACATACACCGTGTCCAGGATTTTTCCAGCCATTTTCCTGGCTGTAAACTCCATCTCTTTAAACAGGGCTTCCAGATAATCATCCATTCGCTTTTCCCACTGACTGATGGGAAATGATGTGAAAGAACAATACAGACAGGTGGTGGGGCAGAACGGAATTCCGATATAGAGGCTGTATCCATTTTCATAGTCAATGGAAGACAGAAGATTTAACTCTCTTTTTGCAATCTCAAGGCTTAAATCCACTTTCCGATCACTGGTTAAATACGTCTTCTTCATATATCCGGAAACTTCATCTTCTTTGCTGCCGGAAAGAAGCTTCGTCATGGCTATTTTAACCGGACGGATTCCGGTAAGGGTTCCCCAGGGAAGTTCCCTGCCAGTCAGTTCTCCTGCCATACCATAAAGCATCCGCTTGATTCTGTTTTTCGTTTCAAAGCGGTCCGAGAAGTCCGCCTCTGTTGTGGAGGTTTTCGTTATTCCATGTTCTTTGTCTTCAAGACTCAGCTGGAAGAAACTCTCTCCCGTCACTCCACGTACAAGAAGCCGGAATTCTTCATCCGGATTCTCCTCATGAAGAAACCGCTCTCCCGGATAAAATGCCATAAGCAGTTCCCTGATGTCCTGTTCAAAGGATTGATCATCTAATATTAATCCTATCATTTTTATTCCCTATCCTCTGTGTGATGCCACCGGATTATACGATTTTTCATGACCGATGGTAGTTACGTCCCCGTGTCCCGGATAAACCATGGTGTCACCGGGAAGAGGAAACAGCTTCTGCCGAATGGATTTTATGATCTTAAACTGGTCTCCGGTAGGCAGATCTGTACGTCCAAGGGATTCCAGAAACAGTGTGTCTCCGCTGATTAAAACATCTTCCTCTTTTATATAATAGCAGACACAGCCTTCCGTATGACCTGGAGTGGCTATCACATGAGCCAAAATCCCTGCAGCTTCCAAAGTCTCCCCGTCAGTTACATACCGGTCTGCATCAAGAGAACAGGTTCTGCCCATGTTGGCGGAAAGATTCACAGACGGATCTGTAAGCAGCATCTTTTCCCTTTCTCCGGCACAGACAACTACCTCCGGAAATGCCTGTTTGATTTCCTTAACCGCCATAATATGGTCAAAATGACCATGAGTTAATAAAATAACTTCCGGTGTAACAGAAAGCTTCCTGCACTGATCCAGGATATATGCCCCCTCATCGCCGGGATCCACAATGATCGCCTTGTTTAAATGTTCCCGGAAAATAATATAACAGTTGGTTCCAATCTGCCCTACCGGGTATGTTTTAATTCTGAAATCGCTCATTTTCTTATCTCCTGTTTCAATCGTTCATTCTAATCTGACAGTTAAATGGTAAATACCGGAATATCCGTCCCATACAAAAGTTTTGCCTGATAATAATCTGCATACTCCATAAAAAGAATATTGTCTTCACTCCTTGTGGTGACAAAATAATCGGCTGCTGCAAACAGACATCTTACATCATCTTCCATTGTGCCCAATTTCAACATAATCTCTTTACCGCCTGCTTTAAGGTTCTTAAGAACTCCCGACACTTCCCGGTATCCTTCTTCACCGGCAGACGGACTGATATAAATAAAAAGCCTTGTATCGTCAGAATCTGAAGCCGCATATTCCGTTAAAATTCTCTTCCATAGGGAAAATGGTCTGAAAAGATCTGCAATAAGAAGAATCGTCTTCCTGTCAGTTGAGGGAATCACCGGTTCTACATCTTCCCACTCTTCTCTCCGGTCAAACTTTTCTATAAAAACTTCCACAGGCAGCAAAAACTCTTTTTGATTTTCAACCAGCTTTTCCTCCGGCCAGTTCCACCAGCTAATCCGGTTGAAAGCCTTTCTCTGCTCCTCATCAAACCGGTAACCGATGATTTTAGCCGGATTGCCTGCTGCCATGGCATAGGGAGGAACTGATTTTGTTACCACGCTCTCCGCCCCGATCACAGCGCCATTATGGATGGCAGCACCGCTCATAATCGTTGCTCCATTGCCGATCCATACATCATTTCCAATCAGCACGGAGCCTTTTCTTCTGGTCCTTTCAGGAACCGTCATCGTCATAAAAGACGGGCTTCCCTGAAAAATGGATTTGTAATTATGATTTAAATTTACAAGAAATGTAATTTTATCAGCGAGTGCGCAGTACTTCCCGATCTGTATACAGTGAACACCCTCCGCAACGTTAAAGTTTAATCCTGACTGTATTTCCGCTCCCACGATATAGCTGTCTTTATCGATCTGCATAAAGGGAAAACGATCCTCTGAGCCTGTAACAGGCATGGTAAGTCTGGTTAAGCTTTTCACTGTCTGTGGAAGATATTTTACAGGATATACCACGATCCACAACACCTTTCCGATAAAAAAGAGAAAAACTGCGTTATCCCGCAGTCCTCTCAATGTCAATTACACCTTCGATTTGTCTCAGTTTATCAACCAGTTTTCCAAGCTCTTCCACTCCATGTGTCTCAAAGGTCATGGTAATGGTAGCTTTCCCCTGTTTGTTGGTTCTGGAATTCATGGAAGTGATATCAATCTGCCTCTCAGTAAATACCTTGGAAATGTCAACAAACATACCGATCCTGTTATTGGCAAAAATTTTGATTTCCGTAGAATAACGTTCTTTTGTGCTGTCGCCTTCCGACTCCTGCCACTCTGCATCGATTAAGCGGTTTCTCTCATCTTCCGGCAGATTTAAAACATTGACACAGTCTGTTCTGTGAATGGAAATGCCTCTTCCCCTTGTTACAAATCCCACAATCTCGTCACCCGGTACCGGAGAACAGCATTTGGAGAAACGAACTGCGAGATCGTGAATTCCCTTTACAACGATTCCGCTACCGGAACGTCTCTTAATAGGCAGTCTGCTGCCCATATCCTCAATGTCATTTAATATGGTGGTGTCGGTTACGTCCTTCTTTAATTTCTTATCCTTTTCATCCACCATCTTATTGATGACCTGGCCTTCTTTTAAACCGCCGTGGCCGATGGAGGCAAGCACAGAATCCCAGTCGCGGAAGGCATAGCGTTTCATAACCTTTCCCTGATATTCCGGCTTATTGATCTCAGAATAATTAATTCCTTTGGCCTTACAGTAGCGGTCCACCATCTCCTTGCCCCGGAGAATATTGTCTTCTTTCAGCTCTGTCTTAAACCATTGGTTAATCTTATTTTTTGCCTGGGTGCTTTTGACCACATTCAGCCAGTCACGGCTGGGGCCTTTGCTGTTCTGTGAGGTGATGATCTCCACCTGGTCGCCGTTTTCAATGACATACTCAATGTTCACCAGCTTGCCATTGACTCTGGCACCCACCATCTTGTTTCCAACTGCACTGTGTATGGAGTATGCAAAATCAATGGGAGTGGAACCGCTGGGAAGATTCTTTACATCCCCTGATGGAGTAAAGCAGTAAACACTGTCGGAGAACAAGTCTAAGTCACCCTTAACCATGTTTAAGAATTCCTTGTTGTCGGACATGTCCTTCTGCCATTCTAAAATCTGACGGAGCCAGCTTAGCTTCTCCTGCTCTTTGCCGGCAGCAACCTGACCGCTTCCGCTTTCTTTATACTTCCAGTGTGCAGCAATTCCGTATTCTGCAGTACGGTGCATCTCATACGTACGAATCTGAATCTCAAAGGGCTGACCGTTGTTGCCGATCAGCGTTGTATGAAGAGACTGATACATGTTGGGCTTTGGCATGGCGATATAATCCTTGAAACGCCCCGGAATAGGCTTATACAGTTCATGTATCACACCAAGGGCAGCATAACAGTCTTTTACATTGTCAACAATAATGCGCACTGCAAACAAGTCATAGATCTGATCCAGTGTTTTATTCTGGTTGACCATTTTTTTATAGATGCTGAAGAAATGTTTGACACGTCCGTCCACTCTTGCTTCAATTCCAGCTTCCTTTAAATGTTCCTCCACCTCATCAACAATGCTCTTTACAAAGTATTCCCTGGCATCTTTTTTTAGTGATATTTTTTCGGCCAGCTCATAATAGGTGTCCGGCTCTAAGTATTTTAAAGACAGATCGTCAAGCTCAATCTTGATTTTGGAAATACCAAGGCGGTGGGCGATGGGAGCATAAATCTCCATGGTCTCCTTGGCCTTTTCCTTTTGCTTTTCAGGTCTCATATACTGAAGCGTCCGCATATTGTGAAGGCGATCCGACAACTTAATAATAATGACGCGGATGTCCTTCGCCATCGCTAAGAACATCTTTCTTAAGTTCTCTGCCTGAATCTCCATCTTATCCATAGACCAGGAAATCTGGGTCAGCTTAGTGACTCCGTCAACCAGAAGAGCCACCTCTTCCCCGAATTCCGCCTTCAGTTCATCTAAGGACATAATGGTATCCTCTACCACATCATGGAGGATCCCAGCGGCTATGGTCTCTTTATCCATCTCTAAGTCAGCCAGAATAATGGCAACACAAAGAGGATGAATGATGTAGGGCTCTCCGGATTTGCGTACCTGGTCCTTATGGGCTTCAGCCGCGATATGATAGGCTTTTTCTATCATGGAAATATCATCGGAGGGATGATATCTCTTTATGCTCGCAACCAGTTCTTCATAAAGTGCTTGCGGACTTGTAAAATCAGCAGGCGCCTCCAGATCAATGTCTACTTTCTTCATTTCTTTATGCTCTTTATCATATTCAGTCAACTTGTGTTTCTCCATCATTGGATTATCTGCCATATGCCGTCACCTTTTTGTAACATTCCTGTTTTCACCGATTTTTAAACGTAGTTATCATACATTATACGTATTATTGTCGAAAAAAGCAATTATTTTTTCTTTCTCTTCTGCTCCCATAAACGCGGCTTCCAGCGCATAGCGGTTCATCTGCCTTAAGTCTGCTTCCGTAAATCCCATATGCTTCTGAATCAGCTCCGCCTCTTTTTCCAGAGTCGTATCCGATACCGTCATGTTGTCCGTATTATAGGTTACCGGAATTCCATAGTCATAAAACGCTTTTAACGGATGCTTTTCAATGGAGGGAACCGCTTTCGTCTGAAGGTTGCTGATCACACACATCTCTAAGGTAACTTTTTCCTTTTTTAAGAGGTCCATACAGGACTGGGACTGAATTGCCGCACAGCCGTGTCCGATTCTCTTTGCTCCATAGGATACGGCTTTTATTATATTCTCACAGTCTCCGCATTCTCCTGCATGTATGGTAAATGGAACATTCTTCTGCCCGGCTTTTTTAAAGAGAGGTTCAAAATGAGCCATGGGGACAAGGCCTTCCGGTCCTGCGATATCAACACCCACAACGCCCTTGCCAAGATAGGAAGAAGCCAGCTCAAAGGTCTCCTCATTTTCCTTATCCGATCCATTTACCATAGCGCACAGCAGAAGCCCTGCTTTCAGTGCGGTGCCTTCCATTCCTTTATTCATTCCCTTTATAACGGCTTCCAAAACCTTTTCTTTCGAAAGTCCTTTTCTCATATGAAGCTGAGGTGCAAAACGGATTTCACTGTAAATAAGTCCCTGGTCAGCAAGTCGTCTGGTTAAATCCTCACATGCCAGTGTAAGAGCTTCTTCTGTCTGCAGAAGCTGCCCTGGTAAATCGAAACATTTCAGATAATCCACAAGGCTTTCACAGTTTTCCCCCACTGAAACACTGTCCTTTATATCCTGTCCTTCAAAATCATATCCGATCTGCGCTGATAATAGCCTTACCACATCAATTGATAAGGACCCGTCAAGGTGCAGATGGAGGTCAGTTTCCGGTCGCTTCATAATTGATCCCTCCTTCATTCGATGGAAACATTCTACCATATAATAAGGAAAGCAACAATTATTTATTTTGGCATTGACGTTCTTTTCTGATGCAGGCAAAGAAAGAACTGTCCGAAATGCGGGACAGTTCTTTCTCTTTTTAATGATGTACCATATCTTCATAAAATTCATAGGCTTCTTTATCAGTAAATCCTTCATGAACAATTTTTCTGACTGCTGCGCACATTTCAACGGGATTTTCACTCTGGAATATGTTCCTTCCCATGTCAACCCCCTTTGCACCGTGGCTGATGGAAAGATAAGCAAGCTCCAGTGCCTCTTTCTCCGGAAGTTTCTTTCCTCCTGCTACCACAATGGGAACCGGACAGGCTGCAACCACCTCTTCAAAGTTCTCACAGTAATAGGTTTTAATTATATTCGCCCCCAGCTCCGCAACAATTCGTGTAGCCAGCTTAAAGAACCGGTCTGTACGTTCCATCTGCTTTCCAACTGCAACAACTCCCATAGTAGGAATGCTGTAGCGGATGCCTAAATTAACTGCCTTTGAAAGATTGTCAAGACTGGACAGCTGTCCGTCTGCTCCGATAAAGGTCTGGATCGCCAGACAGTCCGCATTCATACGAATTGCATCTTCAATATCCACTGCCAGTATTTCATGGGAAAGATCTTCATCGAGCATGGATGATCCTGAGGTTGTCCGAAGAGCAATGCCTTTCTTTCCTGCAGCAGGTACACAGCTTCTGATTGCTCCTCTGGTTCCCATTAAAACATCCACATATGGAAGAATCTTAGGTACAACCAGATCAAGACGTTCCAGACCTGCGGCAGCTCCCATAAAATATCCATGGTCAAATGCAAACATAACCGTATTCTGGCTGGTTTCATCAAAGATATTAGACAGATGCTTTTTCATACCCCAGTCTAAATTGTTTGCCCCTTTTACGTGAAACGGCTTATTGTTTCCAAAGGGAATCTCCGTATAATAATTGTGTGCAACTTTTACGCCATCAAGATCTGCCATTTTTATTTTCTCCTATTCATTTTATTCATTTTGCCTCATTACCGGACAGGCAATCAGAAATCATAATTGTTCATATTATCTTTGTTAAATATGGTCCGTTCCGGAAGAAGAACAACTCCATTGTTCACCTCACCGGTAGATGCCCCTTCTACCAGACAGTCATTTGGCAGTACTTCCACAGTACCGATCTTCGGTATATCTACCTTATCGCCTACCTTTAACTGATTCCCCGCAGATATGTATGCTGCTAAATAGCTGCCGATTGCGCCTTGAACCTGACAATCCCAAAGTCCCCACTGTTCGATGATTCCCGCATTGCAATAATCCTTGATGGACATAGGGGAAGCGAAGCCGGTGATTGTGACATTCTCTTTTGTAAGCCCTTTGTTCTGAGCAGCCTTACACTGACCAGGCAGAGCTGTTGAGTCATTGCAGATAATCAAATCAATATCCGGATTAGCCTCCAGAATAGATGCTCCAATGGAAACAGCTTTTTCAGCATCCTGCTCCGAATAGTAATTATCCGGTGCTACATTTTCCCAGTTTGGATAATTCTCCTTAATATACGATTCTCCTGCTGCCTGCCAGGAATTCTGATCGGCAACTGTTGCCTGGGAATAATGCCAGCAATATTTAATCTTATCAGCTTTCACATCCTTTCCCCTCTTTGTCAGAGAATCCACTCCCATATCAACCAGCATCTTACCAAGTATATCCGGAGTACCCTGGGATACCATCAGCGTGCGGGCTGTATTTGATACGTCAGAATCCCAGGTAACCACAGTCACTCCTGCTGCTGACGCTTCCTTCAGTGCCGAATCAAGTCCGGTCGCATCTACAGATGAGACACAAATCGCATCAACCCCGCTTGCCACCGCGTTATTAATTACCGAAACCTGATCTGCCACAGCCGCATTTGGACTTCCCTGGTAATCTACGTTTATTCCCCACTCTTTTCCGTATTTCTGAGCCCCTTTTCCTGCTGATTCAAAGAACGCATTACCTGTCAGTTTTGGTATGAATACCACCGTCTTTCCGGTGATATCGGAAACCTTACCACTGTCTTTGACTGCCTCTGCTTTGGTATCAGCAGCTTTTGCTGCTGCCTCAGTTGCCCCTCCGGATTTGCTGCACCCCGTTACTGCAGTTACTGCCAGCATTCCTGCCATTACAAATGCAATTGCCTTTCTCATAAGAAAATCCTCCTTCTTTTATATAACCCTTTATAAATGAGGCGTTACCCTCTATTTACCTTTCCCGTTCCATTTCATTTTCATAAGATAAGTTTTTAATTGGGTACGGCCAAACACAGCCCGCCCAATTATGATTACCAGTAATAGAATTCCAACCGGTATATCAAGATACTGCTGGCTCACTTTAAAGCAAAGAGGCAGACCAAATCTTAATGTACCGATGGCAATTGCCGCCAGCGCC
This sequence comes from Bacillota bacterium, assembly GCA_023386315.1. GTDB lineage: Bacteria > Bacillota > Clostridia > Lachnospirales > Lachnospiraceae > Lacrimispora. Next base: position 46,488 of record JAEWJZ010000009.1, read on the forward strand.
GTACCAGGGACGCTGCCCTTGCCGCCCGTACTTAATGTTCCGCCAAGAACTACAGCTGTAATGATGGGCAACGTCAGTGTTGCTCCGATATCACTTTTGGCTGTCCCTAAATAAGACGTCAGAATAATTCCTGCTACAGACGCACTGACCGCCGAAAGCACATATGTACTCATAATAATCAGCTTTGTGTGGATTCCCGAATATTCTGCTGCATTTTGATTGACACCAACTAAAAACACCTGTCTTCCGTAGCGGGTTTTATGTAAAAGAAGGTATGCCAGAACCGCAAGTATCAGAAAAATAATAACCTGGCTGGGAATAACTCCAAACAACTTGAATTTAGACAGTTTAAGAAAGCTTTCCGGAAACCCGTTAATTCCTTTATAGCTTTCTGTTGCAGACAGTTTTGAAACCAGAAGTCCAATTCCCGTATAAAGAAAACTTCCACCCAAAGTAACTACCATAGGCTGAACTTCGCAGTACGCAATAAAAAAGCCTGAAATTCCACCGCACAATCCTGCAGCTGCCATTGCAAGAAAAGAAGCTGCCCAGATATTAACTCCTCCATCCTGCCAGGCAACACCAAGTATAATGGATGACAATCCAACAATGGATCCTGCCTGAATATCAATTCCTCCCGTGATCATTACAAAGGTTACAAACAGGGAGATAATGCAGATGGAAATAATATCATTCATGCTGCCAAACAATACTCTCGGCATTAAAAATTTACTGTTTTTTGTTGCAAAAATAACAATTTCAAGTACAATCACCAGAAACAGAATAAATTCCCACTTTTTCCATATCTGTTTCATTTTCAGGGAAAAAGAAGTTCTCATGCTTTTTTTCCTCCTTTTTCAGCGGTTCTGGCAGATAAAATTTCATGTCGGTTTTTCAACGCTGCACGGTTTTGAACAGCCGTATTAATTACTACAATCGTCAACAGCAGAAAACCCGTAATCGTATTGTCGTAATCTGATGAAAATCCTAAAAAGACAAGGATTCTGCTGATGGAAGACATGATCACTGCACCGATGGATGCACCAGCCAGGCTTCCAATACCGCCAGTCAGGCTTAAGCCCCCTAATACACATGCTGCGATTGCTTTCATCTCATATCCATTACCTGCGGTGGGAGTGATAAATCCAATTCTGGAAGCATAAATCATCCCTGCCATTGATGCAAAAACTCCGCACAGCACATATGCCATGATTTTGGTTTTATCTGCCGGTATTCCTACCAGTGTAGCTCCCGCGGCGTTATCTCCCACTGCCACAAAATATTTTCCTTTCCTGGTTTTCGTAAGAATCAAATGTCCAATAATTACAATTACAAGTGCTGCTCCATAAAAATATGTAACATTGCCTGCCAAAAAGCGATTTGACAAAATGGTGAAATCCGCTGGCAGATTTTCTACCCAGGCACCCTTTGTGTATACATAAACAATGCCCCTGACAACTCCATTGACTCCCAATGTAAAGATCAGAGACGGTATGTTTAATACCGCAACTCCTATTCCATTGATCAGTCCCACCAGCGCTCCCACTAAAACTGATGCAGACAAAGCTGCTCCAATTCCGTAACCATCCCGAAGCAGTGTGGCACCCACAGCAGCTGAAAGTCCCAGCACTGCACCAATTGATACATCAATTTCCCCTGTCAGGATAACAAATGCAATTCCTGCCGAAAGAAAAGTGAATACAACGCTGTCATTAAAACAATTGATGATCGTTTCCGGCTTCCAGAAGCTTTGATTGATCAGACCTACCAGAAAAATCAGCACTGTCAGGAATAGAAAACTGTTTATTTCCCGGTTTTTTATAATTTTCCTCATCCCTTCACCTGCTTTCCCTCACCAACACCAAAGGATGCTGCCATCAGTCCGGACTGGGTAATTTCATGCTTTTTCAGTTCCCCTCTGATTCGCCCCTGATACACTACGACAGCCCGGTCTGACAATTCTACAATTTCTTCCATATCAGAAGAAATCAGCATAACAGCTACCCCCAGTTTTTTAAGTTTATGAATAATCCCATATACATCCTTTCGGGCTGCTGCATCAATACCTCTTGTGGGTTCATCAAGGATCACCAGTCTGGGACTGGTTGCCAATGACCTTCCAATTACAATTTTCTGCTGGTTTCCGCCAGATAAGCTGCCTGCAGTCTGATCCTGCCCTGTTATCTTAATTCTGAAATCATCAACGTATTTGCCGGTTATTTTGTATTCCGCCTTTCTGTTAACAAATATCTTCCCCATTGATTTCCCGGTAATAAGTGCAGAGGTCATATTTGCAGCCACATCACTGATTCCAAACATTCCGTTAAGACGACGGTCCTCCGGAACATAGTTAATACCAGCCTTTAATATCTCCCTGGTAGAAAGACCGGTCACATCTTTTCCAGCCAGAATGGCCGTTCCGGAAAGCACTTTATCTTTACCAAACACGGTTACAGCCAGCTCTGTACGGCCTGCACCGACTACTCCGGCCACGCCGAGAACTTCCCCCGGATAGATATTCAGATTGATATCGCGAAATCCATAACCCGAAAAATTCTTTAACTCAAACACAGGCTCCAGCCCGGTATAATCCAGTTCCTCTGCTTCCTGTCTTTCAGCCTCCTTGCAATCAATCGGGAGCAGCCCCTTAACCAGCATCTCCCTGGTGAATTCAGTAATTTTTCCCTTCAGCGTAATAACACCGTCTCTCATGATTGCCACATGGGTTGCAATTTGGAATACCTCTGTCAGACGGTGGGTGATATAAATCATACCAATTCCTTTTTTCTTTAAGTCTTCCACAATCTTAAAAAGACTTTCTACTTCATCAAATGTGAGTGCACTGGTCGGTTCGTCCAGGATCAGAATCCTTGCCTGCCTCATCAGTCCTCTTAAAAGCTCTACCAGCTGCTGCTCTGCTATGGATAAGCTCATAGCCTTCCTTCCCAGATCCAGATCCCAGCCGATTTCATCCTTAATTTCTTTCAATCTTTTTTTAAGAATCCCAGGCTTTTCGCTAAAACCAATCAGGATATTCTCCTCTACTGTCATATTAGGAAACAGCATAGGTTCCTGAGGCACCATATAAATACCCTTTGCCAGAGACGTACTTGGCTTGAAAACAGTCATCTTCTCTCCAGCAACGGAAACACTCCCTTCATCAGGCTGATAGATGCCCATAATTATTTTCATCAAAGTACTTTTTCCAGCTCCGTTTCCCCCGATCAGCGCCAGCACTTCACCTTTACCCACGCTTATATCAATTCCTTTTAAAACAGAATTGAGACCAAACGTTTTTATAATTCCGCTGGCAGTAAACAGTTTTTGATCCGCACACGCCGCTTCTGAATGTTTTGTCATTTTTCCCACCCACCAATTTGAGATATTTGTTTTGATGTGAAACTTTTGTTACAGTCATCATCATACATGATTCCATACAGCTTGTCAATAGGTTCCAGAAAAATCTATGGTGCTTTTTCACTAATATTTCAATTATTATCTTCGTATTTTATGCATTTATTTTATTTTTCCCGATATATATCATTTTTTTTATTTTTAATTCGGCACTATTGACAGATGATATACAAATTGCTATACTACATTTAGTTGCAAACATTTTATTTATACAACAACTTTTGTAACAATCATAAGAAACCGGAGATGAACAGAATGAACTACGAAGAATCCCTTATCGTCAAGACAGCATGGTATTATTACATAGAGAATATGACGCAGCAAAAAATTTCGGAACGGCTCGGTATTTCCCGAATGAAGGTAATAAAACTACTGGATAAAGCGCGGCAGAACGGGGTAATACAGTTTAAAATTTCACAGGAGCGCAGCCATCACCTGCAGGTCGAACAGGACCTGATCAGCAGATGGAATTTAAAAGATGCATTTGTGGTACCAGCCTCACCCGATGATTCCTGCGCAAACGATACAGTTGCCAAAGCCGCAGCCATGTACATCAATGAACGGATCACGGATAACACTTATATCAACATCGGTTACGGGGACACTCTAAGCCGGGTTTTAAACCATTTGGCAACAGTGACGGAAGCACCTGTTTCTGCCGTTTCTTTAACCGGCGGAGTCAGCTACTATCTTCCCAATACCTTCTCAAGCGTTTTTAATGCAAAACTTTATTTATATCCGGCACCATTAATTGTATCAACGAAGGAACTTTGTAATGCGATGCAGAGGGAGCCCTCCATTCAGGAAATCTCACGAATGGTAAACCTGGCTTCTATGACAGTTATAAGCATCGGAGGAATTAATGAAGATGCAACAATTATAAAAAATGGGATTTTCACAAAAAATGACTTTCTTTACCTTTCCATGCAGGGAGCTGTTGGTGATCTCTTAAGCCATTTTATTGACAAAGATGGGAATCCGGTTGAAACAGATATTGAAGAACGACTTTTAAGCACCCCTTTGACCACACTCCGTGCTCTTCCAAACGTAATTGGAGTGGCAGCCGGAAGCAGCAAGGTGAAAGCAATCCGGGCTTCTTTAAATGGCGGATATTTAAATACACTGATTACTGATGAAGAAACCGCTCTGAGCCTGCTCGCTGAAGATCCCGGCTGATAACAAAAACAAAATGGAGGTATCTGCATGTCATCAAATTATCTTTTAGCTATTGACGCCGGAACCGGAAGTGTACGTGCCGTATTGTTTGATCAAAAAGGAAACCAGATCGCCTGTGCACAGACGGAATGGGAGCACAGAGAGGACCCTCTCTATCCTGGAAGCATGGATTTTGACTGGGAGCATAACTGGGAGCTTGCAGCCGCCTGCATTCGCCGGGTCATAACAGGCAGCGCTGTAAATCCCCGGGAGATTGCCGCAATATCCACCACCTGTATGAGAGAAGGCATTGTTCTCTATAATAAAGAGGGCATTGAAATCTGGGCCTGTGCCAACGTCGACGCCAGAAGTAATGATGAAGTAGAACAGCTAATCCGCCAGGATCCGGAACTGGAACGTATCCTGTATGAGGAATCCGGTCAGTCTTTTGCTTTAGACGCCATTCCAAGACTTCTCTGGGTAAAAAATAAGCTGCCGGATATTTATGAAAAAACCGCTCAATTAGGGATGTTTAACGACTGGCTTTGCTATAAATTAACTGGGATTCTTGCTGTTGAGCCAAGTAACGGCTCTACCTCCGGACTGTTTAACTTAAAGTCCCGGACATGGGATCCTTTCATCAACCAGAGGTGCGGCTTACGGACCGATTTGTTTCCTCCTGTAAAAGAATGTGGTACTGTGATCGGGAAAACCATTTCCGGACTGGAGCAGTCTACGGGACTTTCAGAGGGAATTCCCGTGGTTGCAGGAGGCGGGGATGCTCAGCTGGGCTGTATCGGGGTAGGAGTTGTAAACTCAGGAGATGCCGCAGTATTTGGCGGAAGCTTCTGGCAATATGAATACAATACGGACACTCCTGTTATGGATCCTCTCTGCCGGGTCCGGGTCAACTGTCATGCCATTCCATCTCTCTGGCAGTACGAAGCTCTGGCATTTAAACCGGGTCTTGTAATGCGCTGGTTCAGGGACAGCTTTTGCCTTGCAGAAAAAGAAGCCGCATTGAAAACCGGAAGATCTGTTTATGATCTGATGAACGAAGAAGCAGAAAAAATACCCGCAGGATGTTATGGCATGATGTGTGCATTTTCAGATATCATGAATTTTATCAACTGGAAACATGCAGCCCCTACCTTCTCTAATTTTGAACTTGATTCTGACAAATTTAATCATTACACCTTTTACCGGGCAATCCTGGAAAATACGGCTTTCATTACAAAAGGGCATTTAGAGCTTGTAAAAAGTACCACCGGACATTTACCAGAAGAAATTACGTTTGCTGGAGGAGCAGCAAACAGCCGTCTCTGGGCACAGATTTTATCGGATGTTCTGGGGATTCCGGTTAAAATACCAAAAGTCAAAGAAGCGACCGCCTTAGGAGCCGCGATTCTTGCAGGTTATGGAATTGGTTTGTATCAGGATATATCACAAACAGCAAAAGATCTTGTTATCATAGAACATCGGCTCACGCCAGATATGGAAAATCATAGAATCTACGAGAAACTTTACGGAACATGGAAAGAATTTTACAGCACACAGCTGACTCTCTGCGACCGGAAGATCACAAAAAATATGTGGATAGCCCCAGGCTTATAAACAGAAGTAAATAATAAGGAGAAAACGAGTATGTATATAATGAATGAATCTGAAAAGGAATACCGGTTCGGAAACAGCGGACCCAAATATCTGATGAAGGGACCCCGCATGAATTTTGCAGTGGTGCAGTTTCAGCCCGGCGAGGACTTCACCGCACATTACCATAATGTGATGGAAGAAAATTTCTTCATTCTGGAAGGAGAAATAAATATTGTTGTAGATGGAGTAACCTATCATTTAAAGCAGGGGGATTTCATACATATTGAACCATCAGAGATCCATTACTGCTTTAATCCGTTTCAAACCACAGTGAAAATGATTTCCACTCTGGCACCATATCAGGATTCGGATAAGGTTGAGCTTAAAGATTATACGTTTTAATGTTACTGTTATGCAGATAAGAGACAGCGTTTTGCTGTCTCTTATCTGCTGAATGCTCTTATTTTTCATTTAGGATTGTTCCGACCAATCTCAGGCAGCTCCATTCTTTATCATTCCAAAAACTCTACATATCCCAAATTGCCGTTTATACGGATTCGGTCTCCATCCTTTATTTGTTTAGTGGCATCGGTCACGCCCACCACCGCAGGCAGACCGTATTCCCGTGTGATAACTGCACCGTGAGTAGCCATTCCCCCTACCTCCGTGACAAGTCCGCTTATGGAGATAAAAGCCGGGGTCCAGCTGGGATCGGTAAATTTTGTCACCAGAATATCGCCTTTTTCTATTTTTCCGGCTTCCTTTAAGTCCAGGACAACTCTGGCCCTGCCCTCCGTTATACCGCCCGAGACAGCAAGCCCAGGTAGTGCACCCTTAGGAACCTTGCGTTTGTATTCCCCTTCCACCACTTCTCCGTCAGAAAAGATGAGGCGGGGCGGAGTCAGGGACGCGTACTTTTCATAATCTGCACGCAATTTATTAATTTTTTTATAATCGGGTTCCTGCTCTCCGGCAAATATGCAGGCAAGCTCCGGAAGGCTCATATAGAAAACATCATCAACTCTTCTTAATACGCCTTTTTCCACAAGCTTTTCAGATTCCCGGATAATCGCCTGTTTGTATTCCCAATAGCGTTTCATCCAGTAATATTTGGGGGATTCCCGCAGGCCCAGAAAATTCCGGTAAAAGGAAAGCTGTTTTGCAAGCTTCCGGGCTTTTCTTTTCCCCCATTTCTTTTTGGCAGCCAGAACCATAGCCTTTACTGCTTCCCCGCTTTCCTTTTGTCCCTGAATCAACCGTTGCTCCGCGTGGCCTTTGGGTAGTCTTATATCGGCTAATACGGTAGGCAGGATTTTTCCCGGAGCTTCGGCAAAACGGGGTTTTGCAACATCGATTTCCCCGGGGCAGCGCATTCCATAACGGGAGAAAAATTCTTCAAAAGCTTTTGCTGCCTTCTCTCCGCCCTGCCGCCTGCGCAATTCATCAATGCTAAACCAGTCTCCGGCTGTTTCAAGGTATTTTACAACCTCCGGATAATCTCTGGCTGCGTCTGCTATATGGCTGACATAAAATCCCATTTCTGATGTGATGTTTCCCTTTATGGATTTTGATATATCGACGCTCATATTGTCTCTCCCAAGGAGGACTTTTCCAGCTTTATCAATAGGCTTCGTGAGGTAAAAAGTGACTAAAAGAGGTCCTAATCCTTCCGGGTCAAACAGGCTTTTCATGAGATTATCCGTGTCGTTTACAATGTAATCGACCACTGCTTTACCCGTCAGGTGTTCAAGTCCTTTTTTTGTTTTTTGGATTATCGCTTCCATGCGGCGGTTGTAGCCGTCAATGACGGCCGGATCGTTTTTCCTGTAGATTCTGAATCCGGCAGTTATGCACCTGAACACATCCGCCGGTATTGCAAAGTCGCTTTTCTGGCCTTTGGGAATGGATTTTATATAATCTTTTCTTTCCAGGACCTGATTGAATGCGTTACACATAAGCTCATCGGAGTTGGAAAGCTTCTGCCGCACCAGGGCTTTGCCTACCGGGCTGTTAAGGTTATGGGTAATTTCCATATAAGGACGCCCGCCGATTTCCGTAACCTTTACAGTTTTTGACATTAATTTCCAAAGAGACATACCGAGGGGCAGCATGGTGTCTGTCATCATCTGTAAATGACCGGCGGAGATAAAACAGCGTTTAAAGCCATCGGGTGATGGAGGGCAGGGAAAAAGGGTGGTGATTGCCCGGGACTGGACGATGTAGAACCTCTCCCCGTCAAAGCACCATTCGATGTCCTGAGGACTGCCAAATTCCTTTTCGATCTTTTTTCCTATGGCGGAAAGGGCGGTTACTTTAGCTTCCGTAAGACATGCCTCTGCGCCGCTTCTTTTCTTTACAGTGCCTCCCTTGACCGTCCATGTTACCGGAGTCTTACGACCGGATACCAGCTCTTCCCCAAGTCCTTCCACTGCTTCAATGGCAGTTGTAAAACGGTCTGAGGTTATGGGATCAGCAGTAAACATGACCCCTGCCGCCTTTGCCTCCACCATTTTTTGCACAACTACAGCCATCAGGACTTCGCCTTCATCAAACCCGTTTTTTGCCCGGTAGGAAACTGCCCGCTGATTATACAGGGAGGCAAAACAGTTGATGACTGCTTTTATTACAGCTTCAGAACCGGAAACGTTTAAATAAGTGTCCTGTTGACCTGCAAAAGAAGCATCCGGCAAATCCTCGGCTGTGGCAGAGGAACGAACGGCAACCAAGCTGTTATCTCCAAGACCGTCATAGGCAGTCTGGATTAATTTTACTGCCTGAGCGGGTAAAGTAAGTCCGGCAATAGCGGATTTTATGTCACCCTGGGCATGAATGACGGCCGGCTGGATAAAGTTTTTATAAAATTCTGTAGTAATAATAAAACCATCCGGAACCTTTTCAGGGAAACATCGGGCAAGTCTCGAAAGGCTGGCTCCCTTGCCCCCGGACATCATGATGGCGCCTGCCTCTTTATCCTGAATTTTCAGTATATACATCACAGGTATTCCTCCTTATACAGATTGCATTTCAGCATGTGCATGGTTTTTTCCAGTTCTTCAGTAATCTCTCCAAGATCACACCGGCCATCGGACATTTCATGGGCATATCCTTCCGCCATAAGGAACATCAGGCGCATTACCACATCAATGTCCACACCTTCCTTAAATTTGGCCGCATCCTCCTTTTTCACCACCAGGCTATAAGAAAACTGCTGGGCTTCCGGCATGATCTTTTTTGTGATGTCAATTACTTCTTCATCCGTTTCATCAAACATACTGATTATAAATTTCAGTATGTTCGGATATTTTTCCAGTATACTCATTTTCATTCTTGAAGCTGCAGTGATGCGCTCAAACAAATCGCTGCATACATCAATTTTATTCCGTTTGTATGCATCAACCATAACAGTTCTTACGTATTCTGACAGGTAAAGGTATAAATCCCTTTTTGTGCCAAAATAATGGAACAGCATGGGCTTGGATACTCCGCTGCCTTTGGCAATGTCTCCCATGGAGGCTTTCTTGTATCCATGCTTTCCAAAACACTTTAACGCTGCCTCAATGATAGGCTGCTGCTTTTCTTCTGACAATTCTTTTAGTTTTTCCATATTTTCACCTTCTGAAATAGTATTGACCGATTCGGTTCATAGTTTTATTATAGCGTCATGAACCGATTTGGTCAACACAAGAATATCTACATGTATCGTTAGTTTGGCTAATTTTAGGGAAAGAAGTATCAGATGGTTTCACGTTAGAAGAGCATAATATACATTGAAGGTGAAACAATCAGAAACATCACTAGATTTGGATAAGAGCCAGGGGAAATCATCAGAATCAAAGATTGGATAAAAAACAGATAAATTGTATCTCAGCTCAATTCCTGTTCAGAGCAGCTCCGGGCAACCAGGGAGGAAAATTGTAGACGAAACACGAAAAAGGAAATATAATGTAAAGTGCTGTTATATCCCAAACTGCACAGCAGGAAGGGGGTGCAACAGTTGGAATACATATTAACCCTTATGCTTTCGGTCATAGCAGGCGTAGTGACTCATTTCGTTTGCAAATGGCTCGACCGAAAGGACAAATAACAGTGAGCATAAGAAAACCCAGGGATGGCAGTCCCTGGGTTTTCGTTTGTGCAACAATTGAAATACATAATCCCTTTGTATCTTTATTTTATACCTAAAGTACTTGCGTGTCAACCGTTGTGTCTAAAAGTATCTCAAAGTATCTCAAAACATTCGCAGCTGCCAGGATTATAAAACCATGCACCACAAAGGAATTGTCACCAGGGACAGCAGGGTGGTTACCATCACGCATTTGGTTGCAAATATATAATCTCCGTCGTACTTTGCTGCCAGTATGGCAGTGGTGCTTCCTGCCGGCATCCCTGTCAGCAGCACCGATACACCGGATATCATGGGGCGCACAGGAAAGAGGCGGCAGCAGATAAAAACCAGAAAGGGAATAAAAAACAGACGGATAAATGTATACTTCATAATCCCCTTATCAAAAATACTTCCCGCTTTCACCTCTGCAAGAATGGTTCCGATTAAAACCATGGAAACCGTTGTGGTACAGCCGCCCACATTTCGAATGGTATTTTCTAAAAATACAGGCATTGATATCTGGGTAATCATAAAAAACAGACCGATATATACTGCAACGATACAGGGATGGGTAAGAACCTTCTTTACCACGGTCTTCCTGTCCGGACTTTCTGTAAAATAAGAGACTCCAGCAGACCACATGACAATTCTCTGGGGAACGAGAAAGATGGACGCATACATCAGTCCCTCTGCCCCGTAAACCCCTTCTGCAATAGGATTTCCCATAAAACCGGCATTAGAGCAGACCGTTCCATACTGAAGCACCTTCTTACGCCGCTCCGGTTCCTTTTTATAAAAGGTATTGGCTATTATCAGACAGCCAAACTGAATCAGTGCGGCAATCACCAGAATAACCGCAAATCCTTTTAAAATTTCCATATTAAACTCAATGAGAAAGGAACTGATAATGTTGCACGGCAGGATGAGATCAATAACCAGATCTGTCAGCACCTGTTTTGCACTGTCCGGAAGGATTCCCAGTTTCCTTAAAACCACTCCGGATGCAACCAGCAAAAACAGCATACCCTGGAGGTTTATGAGACTGCTATTAATCATAATTTTCACTCTTCTTTTGTTTTCATATATTCATCCATGGCTTCTGCCACTGTTTTTGAATAGGCAACAGCCTCAACGACTGTTCTTGCTCCAAGCACCACGTCACCTGATGCAAAGATACCAGGTATGGTTGTCTGCCCATTGTCGTCTGTCATAAGCAGACCGTTCTGGCTGGCTTTTAAGCCCTCGGTGGTATTCACCAGTTTGCTCTTTGGACCCTGGCTGACAGAAATTATGGTGGAATCGGCGAAGATCTGCTCCCGCTCCTCACCCAGTCCTGTCTGTTTTCCCTCTTCATCGTAAAGAACCTTTACAAATACCGGACCATCATCCGTTATCTCCACAATCTGCATACTGAATTGAAATTCAGCACCGTCCAGTCTGGCATAGGCTGTTTCATGTTCACTGGCATTGCTTGCCATACCTCTTGCATAAAGAGTCACTTTTCTCGCGCCGTGGCGTATGGCAGTTCTGGCCACATCCATGGCGGAATTGCCCATTCCTATGATGGCAATGGTATCTCCCAGATGATAGGCGTCCGGATTAGCAAGATAGTCAATGGCATAATGGACATTACCCAGAGATTCTCCCTTTACTCCAAGAGTTTTTGGTCTCCATACACCGGTTCCGATAAAGATGCTCTGATATCCATCCCGAATCAGATCTTTTATTTCCAGCGCTGTACCAATGGCTGTATTTGGACGTATCTTCACACCGATTTCCAGCAGCTTTTTCTTATAACGCTCCAGTATGGATTTGGGAAGGCGGAATTCAGGGATACCGTATTGTAACACTCCTCCAACCTTATCTCTGGCATCAAAAATGGTCACACTGTAGCCTTTTTTTGTAAGCAGGATAGCAATGGTTATACCGGCCGGTCCTGCACCGATCACCGCCACCTTCTTCCCGTTTTCAGGCAGACATTCAATCTTCATCTGATCAAAAATTGTATCAGAAATATAGTTTTCAATACTGCTGATATGGACTGGCTGACCTTTTTTACCTAATATGCAGTGGCCTTCACACTGCTTCTCATGGTTGCAGACCAGAGAACAAACCAGAGACATGGGATTATTTTCAAATACCATCTCTCCTGCTTTATTTAAATTTCCCTCTTTAAATGCCTGAATCATCTGGGGAATGGCAGTCTGTATGGGACACCCCTGCCGGCATAATGGTTTTTTGCAGTTTAAGCATCTGTTTGCTTCATCAATTACATGTACAGCCATATTTATTTTCCTTTCGTTTTGCTCTCTATCATTCTTTCCGGTTTCAATTGTTCTTATGTTGCACATTGTATACAATGCAATGTGCTGGACACATCATATCACACTCAAAATCAGAAAATCAATAGGCTGCATACATGTATAAAAAAAAATAAATTATGACAAAAAAATATCGATATATCAAGGATTCTTATTAAAAAAGAGAATTCAAAGCCTTTATGCACCCATGTAAAACAGGCGGCAAAAAACCTCAAATTCTCTTACCAAGTGATTATTTACCTTCGTAGGTAATCATCGCTTCCACATCATATCCGGTAAGTCTGTCTCTTCCATTTAATCCTGCAAGTTCCATGATAAAACAGATCTTAACCACTTCACCGCCAAGCTCCTCAACCAGTTTGATGATGGCTTCAATGGTTCCTCCGGTTGCAATCAGGTCATCAATAATAACCACCTTCTGCCCCGGTTTAATGGAATCTTTGTGTATCTCCACGGTTGCTTTGCCATATTCCAGTTCATAATCAGCAGAAAGAACCTCTCTCGGAAGCTTCCCCTTCTTACGCACAGGTATAAACCCCTTGTGTTCTGCATAGGCTACCGGCACACCAAAAATAAAACCTCTGGACTCAGGCCCGATTACAGAATCATATTCCACTCCTTTTAACATCTGACGAATGCCATCCACAGCCATGGAAAGTCCGTCCGGGTCTTCCAGAATGGTAGTCACATCACGGAATACAATTCCTGCCTCCGGAAAATCCGGAATGCTTGTGACATAATCTTCTAATTTCTTCATCTTTTATCCCTCATAATCATAAAATTTTCCTGCAGCTTTTCACGCCGACTCACCTATTATAGCGCAAAGAGTCTTCACAGGCAAATATTGTTTTATATTCTTCTATATTATATTCCGGCTAACTTCTTGGGTGCGCCCCTGCGTAGGTACGCCGCACGGTTTCCTTCTGGGCATAGTTCATATACATCTGTGTTGTAGCCATATCAGAATGGCCAAGCATGGCCTGTACCGCATGAATATCCGCACCGTTGCGAAGCAGATGGGCCGCGAAAGAATGTCTTAACGTATGAGGGGTAATATCGGACTGAATGCCCGCCTTATCACCATAATATTTAATGATCTTCCAGAATCCCTGACGGCTCATGGGTTTTCCGCTGCAGTTGGTAAACAGCCAGTCCGATTCCTGTCCCTTTAAAAGAGTCTGTCTGCCCCGTTCCATATAGGCGGAAAGAGCCAGCTTTGCCACCTTGCCAAAGGGTATCATACGCTCCTTATGCTCGTCCCGGCATGTGATATAGCCCACGGTCAGATTCACATCCCTGCTCTCTAAATGAATCAGCTCCGACACCCTGATTCCTGTTGCATAAAGAAGTTCCAGCATGGCACGGTCTCTCAGCTCTTTGGGAGAGTCCCCGTTTGGCTGGCTTAAGAGGCAGTTGACTTCATCTACAGTCAATATAGTAGGTGCCTTCTTCTCAACCCTGGGCGCCTTTAAAAGCTCTGCCGGATCTCTGGATATCAGACCTTCCCTGCATTCATAATGGAAAAATGCCTTCATGGAAGCCAGACAGCGTGAAATGGTAGTAGTCGCTCTGCCTTCTTTTTCCAGAAACAGGATATAGGAGTTTAAACTTGTCTTCGTCACCTTGTCCACTTCCATAATTCCCTGCTTCCCTAAAAAAGAAGCCATCTGAATTAAATCTCTCTGGTATGACACTTCAGTGTTTTTTGATGTTTTTTTAATTTCTCTTAAATAAATTATAAAATGATTAATATCGGCTACCATTTCAATATCCCCTGACCTTCCGGTTTCAAAAAATGGCCTAAAATAAGGCTTCTTCCTAACATTATATAGACTATTTTCGATAAAATCAAACACATTTTTTGAACAGAAAAAGCACTTTACATAACATATACCAGATATTGGTGGCATGCTACGTTATTTCGCAAGATATGGTGAATTTTAAATAATCATTTTATATTATTTTTTTAAAATAAACCCCTGTTTATAAGACAAATTTCAAAAAAACAGGATTAATCCAGGTCTCCAGGGCACTTCCCAGTACAGACAGAAGAAGAATGAAAAAAAGTACGGCAGCCCGAAAACGTTTCCCCTTCTGCAGGCCCCAGTACAGCAAAAGAGTCCACAGCGGCAGATAGCAGAGCCACTGAGGCATGACTGTCATGAAAAAAAACGGCAGTCCCATTAATCCTTTCTGTACGGTAATGACAGACATGACAAATCCCATGGAAAACCCCAGTCCTGCAGTGAGCAGACAGTATAAAAAAACCGCATACGCAGTCATCCCGATCAGCAAGGCAATCAGGATCTGAATCATTCTCTGTCTTAAGACTTCCAGGAAAATCCCCATGCTCTCCTGCCCGCTTACACTTCTGCTTCTGTCTAAAAGCCCCAGATAATAAACTGCTTCATTCTCAAAAGAAGAATACCAGAAGTTGGCAATGACTGTTCCTGCCATCAGACCGATAAAAAAGCAGGCCAGATACCGGTCATCCGCTCTGACTTTCGTTGATACGGGAATATATCCGCTCCTTACAGCTCTCCTCTTTAGTCCGGATTTCAATCGCATCAGATAATCAGCCATAAAAATCCCCCTACAGGTCTTGTGATAATTTATGCCTGCAGAGGGTCTGTTTATTCCCTTATTTTACATCATACTTCCTGGCATATGCCAGAATCGCCCCAATGGTCTTTCCGTCTGTAATCTCTCCCTGATAGATCTTTTCTTCCAGATCCTTTACTGTCCATTCTTCCACTTCAATATATTCATCTTCATCTAAATTTTGTCTGGAAGGTTCTAAATCCCGTGCCACAAAAATATCAATTACTTCATCACAGAATGCTACCGTAGTGTTGACTCTTATGAGAAATTCCATCTTCTCTTTTTCTGTCTTGAATCCGGTCTCTTCCTCCAGTTCTCTGTGGGCACAGTCAATCTTCGGTTCCTCCGGATAATTCAGTGCTCCCGCCGGGACTTCCAGAGTATACCGGTCCAGTGCATTGCGGTACTGCCTGACCATAAGTATCGTTCCATCTTTTGTAACCGGAACTACTGCTGCCGCTCCAATATGATGAATAAAATCCCAGTGCGCCAGATGTCCGTTTGCATCCACTGTATCTTCGTAAATTTTCAAAATGCTCCCCTGATATTTAAAGGTTCTGTTTAATCGTTTTACCGGAAGCTGATCCATGATAGCTTCTCCTTTCCTGTCTTTGTCCTATATCTTCTCACATTTCTTAAAACAGGCATCAGATGCCTTTATCACCGCATTGCGGAAACCATATTCCTCTAAAGCAGAGACTGCGGCGATGGTGGTTCCTCCAGGAGAACAGACCTTATCCTTCAGTGCTCCCGGATGCTCCCCTGATTCCAGTACCATTCTGGCACTTCCTGCCACTGCCTGTGCTGCCATCTCATAGGCTGCATCCCTTGGCAGGCCATACTTTACTGCGCTGTCAGCCAGAGCCTCAATAAACATATAGACATAAGCCGGAGAACTGCCGCTGACACAGACCACTGCATTCATCAGCCGCTCTTCCACGATCCTCATCTTGCCCAGGGAACTGAAAATTCCGGTAATGGCAGTTTTCTCTTCCTCTGTGAAAGACTTTTCTTCATAGCAGACTCCGGTCATGCCTTCGCCCAGCAGCGCAGGAGTATTGGGCATGGCACGGACCACTCTTTTTTCGTCTCCCAGTTTTTCCTTAAGCTGTATAGTGGTAATTCCGGGCGCAATGGATATAATGACATTTTTTTCTGTCACCACATCCCGCAGTTCCCCCAGAACCGGATTAAAATACTGGGGCTTTACCGCCAGAACAATATATTTTGCAAGGCCTGCGCACTCCTGGTTCGATTTTATCCAGTCAATGCCTAATTCCTTTGATACTTCGGCGCAGCGGTCCTGATTTACATCAGTAAAGATAATATCCTCTTTTTCATATTGTTTCAGCAAGCCTTTTGCAATTGCATATCCCATATTTCCTATTCCAATGATTCCTATTTTCGCCATCTGATATCCTCCTGCTTTTTTTACTGCTATCAATTAGCACCATTCTAACACCATTTTTTCAAATGTCAATGACGTGGAAACGAAAGAAGATATTGATTGACAAAATTGAGATAATAATATACAATTAAACAGTTATAGTGTGTAACTGATTAATCAGGCATTAACTATGCATGAATATTTTTGGAATGTTTATGCTGGTTAGTGCTTTTTTTGTGTCCGGAAACGAAAAAGCTTCATGATAAGCATTTCAAAATCAAAGATTATTATAATTAAGAAGTTGAAAGGAGTCTTATTAATGAAGGACAAGATTTTTGGAGTATTACAAAGAATTGGCAGATCATTTATGTTACCAATAGCAATTTTACCGGTTGCTGGTCTGCTGCTTGGAATAGGTGGTTCATTTACTAATAAAACCATGTTAGACGCCTATGGACTTACAACGTTCCTGGGCGAAGGAACCGTTCTCAATGCATTGTTACAGATCATGAATAGTGCAGGTAATATTGTATTTTCAAATTTACCAATTATTTTTGCAATTGGCGTTGCGATCGGTATGGCAAATAAAGAGAAGGAAGTTGCAGCTTTGGCTGCGACAATTGCATTTTTTATTATGCATGCTTCTATCAGCTCATTAATCAGTATTCATGATAATGGAGAAGGTCTTTTAGCAGGTGCTACAACTTCCGTTTGCGGTATTCCATCATTGCAGATGGGTGTTTTTGGAGGCATTATTGTAGGTTTAGGAGTAGCAGCACTTCATAATAAATTTTATAAGATACAGCTTCCGCAGGTGCTGTCTTTTTTTGGTGGAACACGATTTGTACCGATTATTTCCGGAGTGGTATATGTTTTTGTAGGTATTCTCATGTATTATGTCTGGCCGGTTGTTCAGATGGGAATATTTGAAGTAGGAAATGTTGTTTTAAATAGTGGTTATGCCGGAACATGGGTTTATGGGTTTATGGAAAGGCTTCTGATACCATTTGGTCTTCATCATGTATTTTACCTGCCATTCTGGCAGACAAGTATTGGTGGAAGGTTAGAGGTTTCAGGTAAAATGATCGAAGGTGCGCAGAATATTTTCTTTGCCCAGCTTACAGATCCCACTGTAAAACATTTTGCGGTTTCGGCTACACGTTTTATGTCAGGAAAATTCCCGCTTATGATTTTTGGACTTCCAGGAGCAGCACTTGCCATGTACCGTACTGCAAGACCCGAAAACAGAAAGGTTGTTGGAGGATTATTATTGTCAGCAGCACTTACCTCAATGCTTACAGGTATCACGGAGCCTCTTGAATTTACGTTCTTATTTGTTGCTCCGTTACTTTACGGGATTCATTGTGTTCTGGCAGGAGCAGCTTATATGATCATGCATATGTGTGGAGTTGGTGTAGGCATGACCTTTTCCGGCGGATTTATTGATATGTTCTTATTTGGTATCCTTCAGGGAAATGCAAAGACCAGCTGGATATGGATTGTAATAGTAGGGATTGGATATTTCCTGTTTTATTATATTCTATTCTCATACTTAATCAGGAAATTTGATTTAAAGACACCAGGCCGTGATAAGCAGGAAGAAATAAAACTGTATACAAGAGCCGATGTAAATGCTCAAAAAAATGGTAACAATGAAACCCCGGAAGACGTTGTTTCAGCAGGCATCTTAAAAGGCCTTGGAGGAAAGAAGAATATAACTTCAGTGGATTGTTGTGCCACAAGACTCCGCTGCACAGTAACAGACGGAAATCTTGTTAACGATGATGTGTTAAAGGCAACAGGTGCCAGTGGAGTCGTGCATAAAGGAAACGGCGTACAGATTATATATGGTCCCAGAGTGACCATTATCAAGTCAAATTTTGAAGACTATTTAGAGACTGCACCAGAGGAGGCAGACTTTGATTATACAGGGAACCAGGATTCGTCAGAAAGCGTAAAATCTAAAAAAGATAAAAAGGTGATCAATTCCATAATCATTTCCAGCCCGTTTACAGGAGAGGCTGCAGATTTAACCACTGCACCCGACGAAGGATTTGCAGGAAAAATGATGGGAGATGGTGCAGTCGTTACACCAACAGAAGAAATAGTTACTGCACCCGAAGATGGAGAAGTCTGTTTCGTTTTTGAGACTAAACATGCGATAGGTTATCAAACGGACCTTGGTGTCACAATGATTATCCATGTAGGAATCGATACGGTCAAACTTGCTGGAAAAGGTTTTCAAGTATTTGTGGAAAATGGACAGAAGGTAAAGAAAGGGGATAAGCTCCTTAAAATTGATTTAGAGTACTTAAAAACAGCAGCACCATCTATATGCTCTCCTGTCATCTGCACAGAACTTAAGGATAATCAGGAGATCAGACTAATTGCAAATGGTAAGGTTAAAGCAGGCGAACCATTATTTGCAGTGGATACTTTTGAATAAGTATTTGTGAAATGCATATTGTGAATGTCCTATTCTTTCCGTTTTATTCATGGTAAAATGGAAAGAATAGACATACAGAGAGGATGGCGTTTACGATATGTACCGCATAAGTAAGATATTAAATAACAACAGTATAATCGCAATTGATATGAATGATAATAAAGAATATATTTTATTGGGAAAAGGAATTGGATTTGGGAAAAAGGTATCGGAACGTTTTGAGGCACCAGAGGATTGCTCTGTTTACTCTTTACAGGAAAAGTCAGAACGAGGTACGAACAGAGAGCTGGTTAAGAGCGTTTCACCTGAATACTTTGAATATGCCAATGCAATTTTAGATGAGGCAGAGAAAAGGGTTGGAAATCTCGACCGGAGCATCCTGTTTCCAATGGCGGATCATATTTCATTTGCGGTACAGAGAATTCAGAATGGGGAGCAGATATATAATCCGCTCACAGAAGATATAAAGGCTTTATTCCATAGCGAATTTAAGGCTGCATTGGTTTTACGGGATATTTTAAAAAAAGAAAAGAACATTGATATAGATGATGATGAGATCGGATATGTTTCCCTGCACATTCATGCAGCGAAAGAGGATGTTAACACCTCAATCTCGATGAAGATGGCTGAGGCGGTAAGAAGATGTATTAACATCATTGAAAATGAAAAAAATTGTAAGATCGATGTAATGTCTCTGTCTTATAACAGGCTTATGAACCATGTAAAATTTATGGTAGCCAGAATCGTAAAGAACGAAGAATTAAAGTTGAATATCAATGACTATCTGGAATTTAAAATTCCGGAATCCTTTACAATAGCAACTACAATCTGTGACGAGTTAAGCATCGCATTAAAACTGGAAATAAAAGAAGTGGAAATCGGTTATTTAGCCATGCACATAGAAAGGGTAATAATGAGTGAAGAATAAATTAAATTTCAAATAACGTATTGACATTTTCATTTTAATCTCATATACTGTAGCAAAGCAAAGTAATAAACTGTTGAGCAGGAGTAAGTAAGATCTCTTCATCATGCACAGAGAGCTTCCGGTTGGTGAAAGGAAGCGTTGATGTCTGGTCTGAATGGACCTGCGAGGGCGGCTTGAAACCGGTGTTTATCTCCGGTAGTAGATGCTGACGGGTTTCCTATCCGTTATCAAGGGGAGGCACATGTTGGTGTGTTATAAGCGGGAGAAGTCTATCTTCTCCAATCAGGGTGGTACCGCGGAACGAGTCACTACAAGCTTCCGTCCCTCTTATCCATAGAATTATGGAAGAGGGACGGGAGCTTTTTTTATTAAAAAAATTCTTATTCAGGAAAGGAGCCAGTATTATGACTATCACACCGGATTGCAGGGAGATTGAAGCGCTTGGCGCTTCCTACCCTGTCATACCAGTCTGCCGGGAAATTTTCGCAGACATTGTAACCCCCATCACTCTGCTGAGAAAAATCGGGGCATTAAGCAGAAAACACTTTCTGTTAGAAAGCATTGAGGGCGGCGAGACCTGGGGACGCTACTCCTTTCTTGGTTATGACCCTGTCATGAAGGTCAGCTGCCAGGACCATGTGGTCACCATACGCCGTTACGACAGCATCACGGGAGCTGCTCAGGATGAGGTCTTTAGATCGGACACTCCCTTTGAGGTTCTTAGGGAACTGTTAAAGGAATACCGTTCCCCGAAGATTCCCGGACTCCCCCCCTTTACCGGAGGCTTTGTCGGTTATTTCGCTTACAGCATGATTGGTTATGCAGAGCCTGTCCTGTCCATCAAAAAAGGAGACTGCAGCGACTTTGATCTGATGCTGTTTGACACAGTGATTGCCTATGATCATCTGAAGCAGAAAATATGCATCGTGGTAAATATGAAGACCGACCGGATTATGGAAAACTATGGAACCGCCTGTGCAAGACTGGAAAATATCGCACGTATGATCGGGGAAAATACTCCCCTGAAACAATCAGCCGTACAAGGCAGGCCGGATTTTCACTGCAACGTTTCCAAAGAGGAATACTGCCATATGGTAGAAAAAGCTAAGGAATACATTGTGGACGGTGACATTTTTCAGGTTGTCTTATCCAGACAGTTTAAAAGCGAATATCACGACAGCCTCTTAAATGCTTACCGGGTGCTGCGGACCACAAACCCTTCCCCTTACATGGTCTATCTCCACATGGATGAGACAGAGATTATCAGCACTTCTCCGGAGACATTAGTCCGTTTAAAGGACGGCAGACTGACTACCTTCCCGGTTGCCGGCTCAAGGCCCAGGGGAAGCAGTGATGAGGAAGACAGACAGCTGGAAGAAGAGCTGCTTGCCGATGAAAAGGAACTGTCCGAACACAACATGCTTGTGGATTTAGGACGGAATGACTTAGGGAAAATCGCAAAGTTTTCCACCGTTGAGGTCACCGGATATAAGATGATCCACAGGTTTTCCAGGATTATGCACATCTGTTCCCAGGTGGAGGCAGACATAAGATCAGATTGTGACGGATTCTCCGCAATCGAGGCGGTACTTCCCGCAGGCACCCTCTCCGGTGCACCTAAGATCCGCGCCTGTGAGATCATCGAGGAGCTGGAGGTGGAGCCACGAGGCATCTACGGAGGTGCGCTTGGATATATTGATTTTACCGGAAACATGGATACCTGCATTGCCATACGAATGGCTGTAAAGAAAAATGGAACAGTTACCGTTCAGGCCGGCGGCGGAATTGTGGCTGACAGTGTTCCGGAGCTGGAATATGAAGAATCCGGAAACAAGGCAAAGGCTGTAATCCACGCAATTGAAACGGCTGGGGAGGTGAATGACTGATGATACTGCTGATTGATAATTATGACAGCTTCTCCTATAATCTGGTCCAGCTGTTCGGTTCCATTGAACCGGATATTAAAGTCATAAGAAATGACGAACTGACTGTGGAGGAAATCGGTCTCTTGCATCCCTCCCATATCATACTCTCTCCAGGTCCGGGATATCCAAAGGATGCCGGTGTGTGCGAGGCAGTGGTAAAGGAGCTTGCCGGAACCATTCCAATTCTTGGTGTCTGTCTGGGGCACCAGGGGATCTGTGAGGTTTACGGGGCAAATATCACCCACGCAAAAAAACTGATGCACGGGAAGCAGAGCCTGATTGACATTGATACCTCAGATCCCATTTTTAAGGGACTTCCAGATACTATACCTGCTGCCAGATACCATTCTCTGATAGCAGAAAAGGAATCCCTTCCTGACTGCCTGTCAGTGATCGGAACTGACTCCATCGGTGAAGTCATGGCAGTCAAACATAAAGAGTATGCGGTATACGGACTGCAGTTTCACCCCGAATCCATACTCACACCAGATGGAATGACCATATTAAAAAATTTTCTGACCATTATATAAAGGAGGCAAACCCAATGATTCAAGAAGCAATCCACAATGTAATTGAAGGGCAGGACTTGAGCTTTCAGGCGGCAAGAGAGGTTATGAATGAAATTATGAGCGGGGAAACCACCCCGGCCCAGATGGCAGCATTTTTAACGGCTCTTCGTATGAAGGGTGAGACGATTGATGAGATCACCGCCTGCGCAACAGTCATGAGAGAAAAGGCGATGAAGCTGGAACCGGATTTTCCGGTTATTGATATCGTAGGCACAGGAGGCGATGAGGTTGGAACCTTTAATATCTCCACTACCAGCGCCTTTGTAGTGGCTGCAGGAGGTGTCCCGGTAGCAAAGCACGGGAACAGAAGCGTTTCCAGCAAAAGCGGCGCTGCTGACGTTTTGGAGCAGCTGGGAGTCAACTTAAATCTTACGGCTGAACAGTCTGCAAAGGTTTTAAAGGAGACGGGAATGTGCTTTCTCTTTGCACAGGTCCATCATTCTTCCATGAAATATGCAGGTCCTGTCAGAAAAGAGCTTGGAGTCCGAACCATCTTTAACATTCTAGGACCTTTATCAAACCCGGCAGGCGCCACCATGCAGCTGTTAGGCGTTTATGACAAAAAGCTGGTGGAACCCCTTGCCCAGGTATTAAGCAACCTGGGAGTGAAGCGGGGGCTGGTTGTCTGCGGATCAGACGGATTGGACGAAGCAACCGTAACAGGCCCCACCCATGTCTGTGAAATCCGTTTCGGCGAGCTGATTTCATATGAAATTACTCCGGAGCAGTTTTCCTTAAGCCGCAGCAGCCTTTCCGATCTGCTGGGAGGGACCCCTGCCGATAATGCCAAAATTACAAAGGAAATATTAGAGGGAACACTTCGCGGTCCAAAACGGGATATCGTGGTTTTAAATTCCGCCCTCAGTCTTTATCTTGGCATTGACAACTGCACCATATCCGACTGCATTCAAACTGCTTCCGACTTAATTGATTCCGGAAAAGCAGCTGCAAAACTGGAGGAATTTGTAAAAGCAGTGAATGAGGTGGCTTTATGATCCTTGATACCCTGGCCGCAGCCTCAAAAAAGCGGGCGGAGGAGGCGAAAAAAACGATTCCGCTCAGTGAGATGGAGAAGATGGCATACCGTGCCTTTGACGCAGGGCAGAGGGAATCTGATTTCTCATTTGAGAGGGTGATCTCCTCTCCCGGAATCTCCTTTATCTGTGAAGTAAAGCGTGCCTCTCCCTCAAAGGGAATGATCGCACCGGATTTTCCTTACAGGGAAATTGCCATGGAGTATGAAGCAGCCGGCGCAGACGCCGTTTCGGTACTGACAGAGCCGGAATACTTTCTGGGAAAAGGGGAATATTTAACCGAAATCAGCCAGTGTGTTTCCCTCCCTCTGTTAAGAAAGGATTTTACCGTAGATCCTTATCAGATACTGGAAGCCAAGGTGCTTGGCGCCTCGGCAGTACTTCTTATCTGTGCTCTTCTTAATACCGGACAGCTGAAAGAATACATCAAAATCAGTGACAGCCTTGGACTCAGCGCTCTTGTGGAAGCTCACGATGAGGAAGAAATCCACAGCGCACTTTGCGCAGGAGCCCGGCTGATCGGAGTCAATAACCGGAACTTAAAGACGTTCCAGGTTGACTTTGAAAATTCCATCCGTTTAAGGAGCCTGGTGCCTGTAGGAACCGCATTCATTGCTGAAAGCGGGATACAGAACGCCGATGATGTAAAGCGGCTGTATCAGGCAGGTGTAAACGGAGTCTTAATCGGAGAAAGCCTGATGCGCTCTCCCGACAAGAAAAAGATTCTGCAGGAAATGAGGAACGCTGCCAATGATGAATTTTAATAAGAAAATCAAGATTTGCGGCCTCACACGAAAAGAGGATGTGCTTGCTGTCAACTGCAATAAGCCGGATTACATCGGGTTTGTTTTTGCCCCGGGAAAGCGGCAGCTTAATTTCAGGCAGGCTGAGCTTTTAAGAAACGACCTTCTTCCTGAAATACCGGCTGTCGGAGTCTTCGTAAACAGCCCTGCAGACGAGATCATTTCCCTGGTAAAAAGTAATGTAATTCAAATGATTCAGCTTCATGGGGAGGAACGCGAGACGGATATTCTGGAACTGAAAAACAGATTAGACCGGCCGGTCCCCATCATGAAAGCAATCCGTGTCCGGTCCGCGGCTGATATTTCAGAAGCGGAAAAGCTTTCTGCAGACTACCTTCTTCTGGACTCCTATGTCAAAGGAATTCAGGGCGGCAGCGGAACATGTTTTGACTGGGCCATGATTCCGGCGATTAAAAAACCCTGGTTTCTGGCAGGGGGCATCGGCATGGAAAACATAGAGGAAGCTCTTAAAACAAAAGCATTCTGCCTGGATGTCAGCAGTCTGGCTGAAACAAACGGCAGAAAAGACCCGGAAAAAATAAAAAAAATCATACAAACAGTAAGGAGTGGAAAATCATGTCAAAAGGAAGATTTGGACAGCACGGCGGACAATTTATCCCCGAAACGCTGATGAATGCAGTGACGGAACTGGAGAAAGCCTACAATGCCTGTATGCAGGATGAAGAATTTCTGGCAGAGTTAAAGACACTGCATGAAACCTACACAGGAAGACCTTCTCTGCTTTACTACGCAGAGAAAATGACAGAGGATCTTGGCGGTGCAAAGATTTATTTAAAACGGGAAGATTTAAACCACACCGGATCCCACAAAATCAACAATGCGCTTGGCCAGGTTCTTCTTGCAAAAAAAATGGGAAAAACCCGTGTCATCGCAGAAACCGGTGCAGGACAGCACGGAGTGGCTACTGCTACTGCCGCGGCCTTAATGGGGATGGAATGTGAAATCTTCATGGGAAAAGAGGATACGGACCGCCAGGCATTAAATGTATTCCGTATGGAGCTTCTGGGTGCAAAGGTTCATCCGGTTACCAGCGGTACGCAGACCTTAAAAGATGCGGTAAATGAAACTCTCCGGGAATGGACCAACCGGGTGGAGGACACCCACTATGTCCTGGGTTCCGTCATGGGACCACACCCATTTCCCACCATTGTGCGGGACTTCCAGAGCATCATCGGAAAGGAAGTCAGGGAGCAGATCTTAAAAGCAGAAGGAAAGCTTCCCGACATGCTGATCGCCTGTGTGGGCGGAGGAAGCAATGCCATGGGCCTGTTTTATGATTTTATTGGTGATACCTCTGTTAAGCTGGTGGGCTGTGAGGCTGCAGGACACGGCATTGATACAGATAAAAATGCTGCCACCATCTCCACCGGAACCGTGGGAATCTTCCATGGTATGAAATCCTACTTCTGCCAGGATGAATACGGACAGATCGCTCCGGTTTACTCCATCTCAGCAGGACTTGACTATCCGGGAATCGGACCGGAGCACGCTGCACTGTTTGATACCGGAAGAGCAGATTATGTTCCTGTTACCGACAACGAGGCGGTAGATGCATTTGAATATTTATCCCGGAAGGAAGGAATCATACCAGCCATTGAAAGCGCCCATGCCGTGGCTTATGCCAGAAAAGTTGCACCTTCCATGGGAAAGGACCAGGTTATCGTCATTAACTTATCCGGCCGAGGAGACAAGGATGTGGCCGCAATTGCACGTTACAAGGGGGTAGAAATCTATGAGTAGAATCAGTGAAGCATTTGCAAAAGGGAAAGCATTTATCCCGTTTATTACAGCCGGTGACCCGGACCTTGCAATTACAGAGCAGCTGGTTCCTGCCATGGCTAAGGCAGGTGCCGATATCATAGAACTGGGAATTCCTTTTTCTGATCCGGTTGCAGAAGGAATCGTAATCCAGGAAGCTGACCAGCGTGCCCTTGCTTCGGGTACTACCACAGATAAAATTTTCGAAACTGTCACCCGCATTCGGCAAAAAACAAATGTACCCCTGGCATTTATGACTTACATTAATCCCATATTTGTATATGGAAGCGAGCGTTTCATTAAAAATGCGGCAGAATGCGGCATCGATGCTCTTATCGTGCCAGATATGCCTTTTGAAGAAAAGGATGAACTTCATCCCATCTGCCAAAAGTACGGGATTGACTTAATTTCCCTGATCGCTCCCACTTCTAAGGAACGGATTACAGCCATTGCTTCAGAAGCAGAAGGATTTGTTTACTGTGTTTCTTCCATGGGCGTAACAGGTGTGAGAAAGGAAATTACCTCTGACATCGGAGATATGGTTTCTCTTGTAAAGAATTCCAAAGATATTCCCTGTGCCATAGGCTTTGGAATTTCCACACCGGAACAGGCGAAGGAATTAAGTAAATATGCAGATGGTATTATCGTGGGAAGCGCCATTGTGAAGCTGGCTGCCATGCATGGAAAAGACTGTGTGGAACCAATCTGCAGCTACATAAGAGAGATGAAATCTGCAATAACTGATTGACCCTCCCACTTTGATTAATGAAATTCCACTTGACATCCATTTAGACCGGTGCTACACTAGTGCCACAAGAGGGAGCTCGTATGCGGGCTGAGAGGAAGTTATCAAACTTCGACCTTTATAACCTGATTTGGGTAATGCCAACGTAGGGATTTATACGAGACGGATGTAGTTATCTGGGCCTGTACCTGTTGGTATGGGCTCTTTTTTTGTCCAGAGCCGTAAATCCCTCCAAATAATGAAGGAGGACTACATATGAATTACACCACACAGATGAATGCCGCAAGAAAAGGCATTCTGACGCGGGAAATGGAAATCACAGCGAAAAAAGAAGGGATTAAACCGGAGGAGCTTATCAAGCTGATTGCACAAGGTAAGGCAGTTATCCCTGCCAACAAACACCATACCTGCTTAGAGCCAAATGCCATCGGTTCCATGCTGAAAACAAAAATTAATGTAAATCTTGGAACTTCCAGAGACTTAAATGACATGGATCTGGAATTAAAAAAGGTAGCGGATGCGGTTTCACTGGGAGCGGAATCCATCATGGATTTAAGTTCCTTTGGAGATACAAGAAAATTCAGGAAACGGCTGACAGGAGAATGCCCTGCCATGATTGGAACGGTGCCCATTTACGATGCCGTTGTTTATTATCATAAACCTCTTAAAGAGATAACTTCTGAAGAATGGATTCAGATTGTGGAAATGCATGCCCTTGACGGAGTGGATTTCATGACTATTCACGTAGGCATCAACAAGCAGACAGCACACCGTTTCAAAGAGGCAAAACGCCTGACTAATATCGTATCCAGAGGCGGTTCCATCATCTTTGCCTGGATGGAGATGACTGGAAATGAAAATCCATTCTTTGAGCATTATGACCGTATTCTGGAAATCTGCCGGGAACATGATGTGACATTAAGCCTTGGAGATGCCTGCCGACCTGGCTGTATTGCGGATGCCTCTGATATTTCCCAGATTGAAGAGCTGGTTACCCTTGGGGAACTGACCCGCCGTGCGTGGGAAAAGGATGTACAGGTAATTATTGAAGGACCAGGACATATGCCCCTGGACCAGATCGCCGCCAATATGAAAATCCAGCAGACTATCTGCAAGGGTGCACCTTTTTATGTACTGGGGCCTCTCGTCACTGATATTGCTCCCGGATATGATCACATTACCGCAGCCATCGGAGGGGCCATAGCTGCTGCTGCCGGAGCTTCTTTCCTCTGCTACGTGACCCCTGCAGAACATTTAAGGCTTCCTGATGCAGATGATGTGAAGGAAGGCATTATCTCTGCCCGGATTGCCGCCCATGCTGCTGATCTGGCAAAAGGCATCAAGGGTGCAAAAGAATGGGATTACCAGATGAGTGACGCAAGAAAACGGCTGGACTGGGAAGCTATGTTTGATCTGGCCATTGATCCGGAAAAAGCAAGAAGGTATCGTGCATCTTCCAAACCGGAAAAAGAAGATACCTGTTCCATGTGCGGTAATTTCTGCGCAATGAAAAATATGAACCGGATTTTAGACGGAGAGATTGTCAACATCTATGATGAATGATATTGACTTAAAAGGAGAAAAAATCATGAATTCGAAAACAAATTTAAATAAAGCTGCTGTCACTCCGGCCTCTGCAGGAGTTACCATAAAAAAATTGGCGGCTGGCGGAATGCTGATAGCACTCACCGTTTCACTCTCCAGCTTTTCCATTCCCATCGGAGCCTCTAAATGTTTTCCGATTCAGCACTTGGTAAATGTACTGGCAGGGGTATTTTTAGGTCCTGCTTACGGAGTTGCCATGGCATTTGCCTCATCTCTCATCAGAAACTTATCCGGTACCGGAACGCTTCTGGCTTTCCCCGGCAGCATGGTGGGGGCATATCTCAGTGCGCTTCTGTTTAAAAAAACCGGAAAGCTTCTTTTGGCCTATGTGGGAGAAATTACAGGAACCGGGCTGATCGGCGCTCTTCTCAGCTATCCGGTTGCAGTGCTGATACTGGGAAAGGAAGTTGCAGTTTTCTTCTTTGTTGTTCCCTTTCTTATGAGCACAGTGTGCGGTACTCTGTTTGCCGCCTTTTTATTAGAAACGCTTCGCAGGCTGGGTCTGCTTTCCTATCTGCGCCAGCAGATTAACTGATGGTTTATGATTGACAAAACGTGTATACTGCAATATGATTAAAAGGTAAAAATAATAAAAAGAGGTGAAGAAATTCCGGTGTATCAGATGTTATAAATTCGCAGACATGGATATAGCTGGAAAAGAGTAAAAAAATCAATGGAACAGACGAAAATTAAAAGCTGAATTGTCAGCCTTATTTTTGTGCCTGCTTTTTGATTTTATTTACTCTCAGTCTTTTCTTTATCGATTTAAGAACAGCCGCGGAGTAATGTCCGCGGCTATTATTTTACCAATTTATCAGGAGGCGCTCATTATGCTGTATGAAATCAAAGATTTATTAAAACATCCTGAATTATATCAGGAAACCAGTATTCCTTTTTGGGATGATGAATACATTTCCAAACAAATGCTGAAAGCCCATCTTGATCCGGAATTTGACGGTGCCAGCCGAAAGATGGATTTTATCCGGAAATCAGCGGAATGGATTGCCAAAATGGTTCCGCCCAAAGACTATCCCCAGCTGCTGGATTTAGGGTGCGGGCCCGGAATCTATGGGGAATTCTTTTCAAAATCCGGATTTCAGGTAACCGGAGTGGATTTTTCCTCACGTTCCATTGATTATGCAAAAAAATCAGCTGCTGAAAAAAAGTTAAACATCGATTATTCCTGTCAGAACTATCTTTCCCTTGAATTAAACTGTACGTTTGATTTTGCAGTAATGATTTACTGTGATTACGGTGCTCTTTCTCCTGAGAAAAGAAAAATCGTTTTAAAACAGGTTTATGACCGTTTAAAACCAGGAGGTAAATTTTTGTTTGATGCTTTTTCCTTAAATGAATTCGATAGTTTCCAGGAAAAACAGATATGGGATATTCATGAAAGCAACGGTTTCTGGCGGGAGGATGAATATGCTGAATTGAAAAGATGCTGTAAGTATCCTGAAAATGTAACCCTGGATCAATACGTCATTATTTCAAAAACAGGAGCTTCTGTTTACTATCTCTGGAATACCTGTTATACAGAAGAGACTCTGATAAAAGAGGTGGAAGCATCTGGCTTTAAAGTCTGTGGTACATATGCAGACGTGTCTGGGACTCCATGGAAAAAGGAAAGCCCGACAATTGCGGTAATTTTAGAGAAATAGTATAAGGGGAGGTGCTTATGCATCTCCCCTGTCTTCCATATTTTGGTATTTCAAATTTATTTCATGGAACCTTTCCGGTTACTTCCGGGCACCATCTTAAACTCAAATGTAAATTCTTCTTCCTCAAACATATATTCTTTCCGAAGTTCCGGTCCGCAGCTTTCTGACCCGATTCCGTTCTGCCTGTAGTCCACACAGAATTCTGTAAAGCCGGAGGGAGTCAGTTCGTAATTATGGGATTTCTCCGTCAGTTCCTCCTGTGTATATTCTGATGCATGGAAAGAAAATGCCTTATCTGCAGCAACGGAGATTGACAGACTGCCTCCCTCTATGGTTACAAAGTCACAATCACTGCGGCTTCCGTTTTCCTGAGGTCTTAAATAGTCCTCATGCATCTCTTTTACACTGGAAGAAAACAGACCATGATAGCTGGCATTTTTCTTATCTATATAATTTTCAACAGGGCCAAGTCCGAAATAGGTCACCTGATCCATCTGTTCTGATAGAAACAGTCTGAGACCAAACCGGGGAAGTTCCGGAAACTCCTTATCTCTCTTTACATCCAGCTTTCCGCTTAAAGTTCCGTCTGCTCCGATCGTCCATAATGCATCAATCATTAAAATCCGCTGAATGGGAGCTGCTACCATAGACATCACAGTGGAAATTTCGATACAGCCTTCTTTTTCTTTCCAACTGGTTTCATATCCCCTGGAAGAGGCACGGTGATAGTGAGCTTCCATCCATTTATTTTTTATATCACTGTCATTATCCGTAGGTGCTCTCCAGATGTTAATTTCCATAGGACGTTCCAGAATGGAGTGGTTTTCAAAATTCATTTTCCGGAATGTTCCTGTCAGTTTACTGTAGGTGTAGAAAAAGCTTTTCCCATTAATATGAATATAACGGTCATCTTCACATACCTCAAATAGTCCGTCTTTTTCCTTCGCATCTAAGAATGCTGCTGCCGTCTGGTTTCTCATATCTTCGTTTTTCAGCAGAATCTCATCAAATCCAAGGAGGCTTCCTGCTTCCACAAGAGCACTGCTTTCTTTCAGATAATAACTTACTTTTAAGTAACATTTACCTGCTGCCGGAACCTCAAAGTTCAGCGGCAGTCTGCATTCCTGCCCGGGCATAAGCTCCGGCATATCAGCTTCCCCCACAACTTTCTTTGCCATTAACTCACCATCACAGGTCAGCTCACAGGTGATATATCCATATTCTTTAAAATTGGTGAAATGAAGGTAATTATGAAGCATCAGCTCTTTTTTCTCCTGATCAAAGGAGACTACACGTATCGGGCGGTTTACATTCTTAAACTCCATCAGACCCGTATGGGGTCTTCTGTCCGGATATACAAGACCATCCATACAGAAATTACCGTCATGAGGATATTCCCCATGATCTCCTCCATAAAGGTACATAGGCTTTCCGTCAATCGTTCTGCCCTGGTAAATGGCATGATCGCACCATTCCCATACAAAACCGCCGCATACCCGGTCGTACTGTTCAAACACCTGGAAGTAACCTTCCAGATCCCCGGGTCCATTCCCCATGGCATGACTGTATTCACATAGAATAAATGGCTTTGCAGTCTCCCGCTTCGTGTATTCGATAATTTCTTCCAGGCTGGGGTACATACGGCTGAATAAATCGATATTGGAGAAATCATAAGTTTTATCCACAGCCCGGTATCTGGCACCCTCATAGTGAGTAAGCCTGGTGGGATCGTAAGACTTTGTCCAGGAAAGTGCCGCTTCAAAGGTGCAACCGTAAGCGCATTCATTTCCCATAGACCAGATCACTACGCAGGGACGGTTCTTATCCCGCTCGACCAAAAGCTTTGTCCTGTCAACGGTCGCTTCCGTAAATTCCGGATTGTCTGCAATAGCGCGGTTCCAGCGGTCACGCCATACCTCCGTGGTACGGGTCTCCATATAAATGTAGCCGGTACCATGGCTTTCATTATCTGCCTCATCAATAACATAAAATCCATATTCATCACAAAGCTGATAGAACTGAGGCGCATTGGGATAATGGCTGGTGCGGATAGCATTTACATTATGCTGCTTCATAAGGCGCAGATCACGCTTCATCTGATCCAGGCTGATTGTAAATCCGGTAACCGGATCGCTGTCGTGGCGGTTTACACCATGGAACTTAATTTTCTCACCGTTTAAATATACCACACCATCACGAATGGCAATTTCCCTGATTCCCATACGGTCAACAATTGCTTCCTGACCTGTCTCAAATACAACGGTATAAAGATATGGGTTTTCTGCATTCCAGAGCACAGGATTTTCTATATCAAATTCTATCTTTCCTTCTGCAGGATATCCCTCTTTTCTGGCAACGGTATTCCCGTTTCTGTCTGTTACGGTTACTGTAACTGGAATCTCTTTACCGCTAAAGGTAATTGCAGCCTCAACATGAGCCTGGCCATCTCTCACAGATGTAGTAAGGAAGTAATCAAAAATCCCTTCCTCCGGTCTCTTCAACAGATATACGTCCCGGAAAATACCGGTCATACGGAATTTGTCCTGATCTTCCAGATAGCTTCCGTCACACCATTTTAGGACGAGAACGGAAAGAGTATTGTCCCCCTCCCGAATCACTCCTGTTACATCAAATTCGCTGGTTCCATGAGAAACCTGGCTGTATCCCACATAGCTGCCGTTTAACCACACATAGAAACAGGAATCCACTCCCTCAAAGTTTAAGTAAGCTCTGGGTGCCTCACACTCTCTCTTATAGACAAAATGATGGACATATGCACCGCATGGATTCTCAGCCGGAACATAGGGAGGGTCCATGGGGAATGGATATTTGGTATTGGTATACTGGTGCTTGTCATAGCCATAATTTTGAAAACAACCGGGTACCGGAATCTCACCAAACTTAGACGTATCAAAGCCTTCCAGATAAAACTCTTCTTTAACGTCATAAATGCTGTCATAATAGCGAAACTTCCAATTTCCGTTTAAGTGGCAGAAACGGTCGGAATTTTCTCTTTTATGGATCAGATCAAACTGTGCTGTGGAAGCCGGGATATAATAAGCTCTGTGTGGCATGGTGTTTTCATGAAGCAGATGCAGATTTTCATAATGTCTGGGTACGATCATAGTCGACTCCTCCTTCTTTTCTTATCTCTTATTATAAAAGGACAGAGTCAAAAAACCATATCTTTGATTAGACAAAACATGCACAAAATGATACCGCTGATTTTATTTTTTCCTGTAAAGCGGTAGCTTTTGGCTTAAAACTGAGGTTTCGAGACTTTTAGAATTATCAGCTTTTACCACTTAAATGTAGTCAAAAACATGCTTCATAAAGTCAAAATGCAGTCTGAAAATGATATAATCTTTTATAATAGTACGGCGGGCCCGGAATACCGGATACCCGCCTTTAATCAAATTATTCTCTTACTCTTACATAAACACGGCCAATGATATTTCCATTTGCGTCTTTCGCACTAATTAAAACCAATCCTTTACTCAGTGCTGTGACTTTTCCTTTGCTGGTAACATTTGCTATTGATGAATCCATAGGAGCCCATGTGATATTAGCTGTGTTAGTAAAATCATCTGCTGTTAATCTCGCTGTCTCTCCAATTTTTAAATCAATTGCTAGTCTATAATCGTCTGCATTCTCTACAACTAGTACGTTTATGTAGTCTGTATAGGAACCGTCTACACTTTTAACTGTTATAACCGTATTACCAGGAGCCAGAGCTGTCACTATACCCTTTTCATTTACTGTTGCAACCGTTGGATCTGAAGAAGACCAGGACATTTGTGCATTAACATTTAAGTCATCATCTACGCTTAAACGGAGTGCTTCAGATACCTCTAATACCACTTTTAATTTCAAGTCGGTTGTGGGAGGTGTCTGTGATGGCTCTGGAATTGCTGAAGCTTCATTAGAGTTACCACTTTCCCTACCATCGACGATTGCAGTTACAATATAATAGTATGCAGTTCCATTTGTGACATCCGTGTCTGTAAAAGAAGTACCTGTTATATCATTGGCAATAGCTGTGTATGGTCCTCCAGCTGTCGTAGAACGTTTAACGGTATAACTTGTAGCTTTATCTACTGCGTCCCAGGTTAAATCTATTTTAGAATTGCCTGCTATTGCCTTTAGGTTTGGTGAAGTAACTGGAGTTGTTTCTGGAGTTATTGCTACATCATAAATTTTAACATCATCTAAATCTCCAAATAATAAATCTTTTAAACCTGTCCTATATGAACAGCCTCCAATTAAAGAATTTGAGGGAATCTTATCATATGAATATAACGCTGTTGTCTGAACAACTGGAGTCGCCATATCATCTATATACAATTTAACAGAATTAGTTTTTTGAGTCCCATCCCAAGTAAATAATACATCATGCCATTGTCCATCACATATACTCTGAGGTGAATGCATTTCAAAAGTTTTATTAACATCACCTATATCTGAACTAACATAGATACTACCTGGGACTTCGTTATCTGTACGGCTTCCAACACCTAAATAAAATCCAAGCCCACTAGAGGCACTAGTGCTATTTATGATTGGTTCAGATTTGTCAATAACGGTTGAAGCATCTTTCCTTATTTTAAACCTAATCGATTTTGCCCCCTCGGGAATTAATTTTTGATTAAAATAAATACCATCACCATTTATCTCAAAATGTTTTGCTTTCCCTTCTCCATCATAGCCAGTAACAAATTGAGCGTCATTATTATTTGTATAATTACCATTCCGTGCTCCAGTTTTAACTGAATCATAAATAATACGGTTTTTATCATTATCAAAAGTATACTCATGTATAGG
Organism: Bacillota bacterium; assembly: GCA_023386315.1. Taxonomy (GTDB): domain Bacteria; phylum Bacillota; class Clostridia; order Lachnospirales; family Lachnospiraceae; genus Lacrimispora. Next base: position 81,380 of record JAEWJZ010000009.1, read on the forward strand.
TGTAGCCTCATCAGCAAAGGCAGAAATCTGTCCTAAAAACAATACACAAAGCATAAAACAAATACTCGTTGCTATTCTTAGCAATGCTCTCTTACTCATACAATGTACCTCCAAAATTTATCTTTTGTAATTATTGTTGTTGTTAAAAACATTCTAAATCAATAAATAAAGTGCAGAAAAGAAAGCCATCTGAAAGAACAAATGACTTATAAATTTTTAATATAATCGATTATAGTTTTCTGGGATTTCAGCTTTTTCATTTATGATTTAGAATGCCTTCATCTTATCATCTTGTTTCAATTCGGACAATTGGTAACCTTACCAAACAAATTTAGCACTATTTTACTAATCTCAAAACTCTCCAATATGCTACACCCCGTCATGATCTGACACATACAACCAAATCATGTCCTGATCTAGGCTCAAAGTAATAATCCTTTCCATCAATCACCTGCCAATTAGTGACTGCATATCTATCTTGATTGAAATAGTACTTATGGCCATCTATGATCTGCCAGTAGGATTTATAGTAAGAGTTTTTCGTATCCGGCATACCACCAGCCATCAAAAGATATAACCCCACATATATTTCGTCACACTTACGCAAGTGATCTAAATAAAGCAGGTGTTGATATTAAACAAGCCCAGTACCTCCTTGGTCACTCAGACATTCAGACCACGCTCGATACCTACACGCACTTTGGTTATGCAGATGTGGAAATCGATAAGAAAACATGCACAAAATAATAATCTTATTTTCATATGTGGAGGCTTATTCATTTAAAAAACATCAGGAAATTGATTAACAATACCATTCGTCATCATATCAGCCATAACCAATGCCTGTTCTTCGATTTGATCATATCCGGTAATACTTTCCGAATACTTACCGGTCAGCATATTAACAGCTTCATTTTTAGTCATTTCCAGATGCTGATACAACATTTTCTTCCAAGCTTCCCTAGACCAATAAGGGTTGATACTTGCAAGGAAATCAGCTATTTCATCAGCATTTTCATACCATCTCTTTTCCGCGTCTGCAGCGGCATTACTATCACCAGCCTTGGCTGCATTTATCAGCTCTGCAGCAATTACAAGATGATTTGTAAATAAATCTGCAAATGTAGAAGCTTTCCTATCTCCATAAAGAAGCTTTAGAATTACTTCAAAGTCTTTCGGATTCCTAAGCAGTCGGTTTGTGACAAAATCTGTATCCGGCAAATCAAATACCAAACTTAAGATAGTCAGCCTGGTCCAGGTAATATGCTGCTCCCAGAGTTTACGTATATAATCGCTTAAGTCCGCTTGTGATTTACTTATTTCATTATAAGTATTGTATCCATCTGAAGAAAAATATCCTAATCCCGGATTCAGACAAATAACTTGCCCGACAAATAGATTTTCTGGGTCTAATCCAGGATTAGCAGTCATGATTTCATCTATAGTTGTATCAAACATCTGGGCAATTAAAAATAATGTGTCCCCTGGACATATTCTATAACAAATTGTTTTAAATGGGTATTGCGGCATTCATTCACGACCTAATAAAATATATCTTAAATTATTAGTATGATTAGACATATAAAAGGTAACTAATAATTTAAAAAATATTTGATTTATTTATCAAAAACCGTTCTGGATATCATATGATATTGGTATAACAATTAAGGAGATTCACAATGATTACAGAACAACAGTATGTAATACTTTCACTAGAGCTAAATATATTTTTTGGACGTATTATGAAAGAGCATTCCTTATTTTTGGAAGCTGGCTTTACTCCGGCCAATCCTGACTTTTCAAAAGCTGCAGATGAGTACAAACGCCACTTTGAGACTATTTTACAAAATGCCGTGATATTAGGAAATGGGATTATCAGCCCACTGGTTGTCTCTTCTGGTGAAATCGTCACGGGTTATACCCTTGGCAGCGAACAAAAAACACAATACTTTACCGGTATAACCATTAACCAGGAGATCACAAAGCTGGAAGAGGCACTTTGCGGCGTAATTAATCCCATGATAACTCCAGCACTGGTACAGCAGGTGAGCCAGCTAAATGCCATAGTAATTCCACTGCTGGAAGGACTTATTGACTTTAAAACAACAATATTGAATAATGTATCGGCCTGCCGTATGTTCACCGCAAACTACCCACTGCTCATTGACCATATACTGCGCGAGGCAAACATGTATTATACTCATTTAATTGCACTGGAAAAGCGTCAGAACCCAGAGCACAGTTTAACAGAAACAGAACTGTTTTGGGATCAGATCATGATGGAACATGCCTTATTTATCCGGGGTCTGCTTGATCCAACCGAATGCGAGCTCATTAATACTGCCAATGATTTTGCCGGACAATATAATGATCTGATGCAGGCGGCAAGGACAGCTACAGATATGACAATTCGCAGTGTAACAGATATAACCCTGCAGAAAACGATGAAGTACCGTGATTTCAAAGAGGCGGGGACAAAAGGAATCAATGAATGTAAGATATACAGCGTTATTCTGCCTTTGCTTGCAGATCATGTACTGCGCGAATCAAATCATTATATCCGGCTGCTTCAGCAGATGACTTAAATTCTTTTTTATGCATTCTTCTAATAAAATCAAAATAAAGAACGTACTACAAAACTTTTTTCCAAATGGTTTTGCAGCATGTTCTTTATTTATAACCCCAAAAATATCCCCCTCAGTATGTGGTCAGCAGAATATTATATATCTTAAAAATCTATTGACAGATCTTTAAATTCTATCATAAGTTTTTCATAATCTCTGTTTTCATGATCAAAATAAATAACGTTCATTCCCATGCTTTTAGGAATAATAAGATTCTTCTCCTGATTGTCAATGAATACACATTCATCAGCACTTACATTCAGACTTTGTATCGTTTTCAGAAAAATTTCATTATAATCTTTTCCCGAACCAATTTCTGCCGAAACAGTGACAGCATCAAATATTTTGTTCCAGTCATAGTATTTGACAATGGTATCTATGCGATCTTTCTTGTTATCAGTAACCATACCTATTTTATAATTTTGCTGTTTCAATTCATCGATAACCGCTGTCATTCGCATATCTATAGGAGTATTTATAAAGGATTCATATAATATATTTATATCAATCTCAGTATTTAATCCTTCACACAATTTCCCCCATATTTCTCCGTGACTTGTTTTCCCGTATAAAAGATCCTCATTATATTTGTAATACTCATTTTTAAATTTATTAATATCTAAACCTGTTTTCATGCAAATATAATTACATATGGACATGGAACCTGTTGCATCCGTGGTTAATACACCATCAAAATCAAACAATATTGCCTTAATCATATTAGCCTCCGTTTCAGTTATGTAAATAATCATTGTTTATCAGATTACCGTTTTAGATATCACTTATTATAGCACAGTGTTAAATATGATATAACCCTTCTTTTATTGGTTGCGACGGTCGTAACAGATTAAGTGTTATCCGAAAGCCCGTCTTTATCTGCTTTGCAGCCTTAGTTGAAATAAATTTTATTTATTAATCTATTAATTGAAATTTTCATCATATCAGTTATAATTATAATCAAGCGTTGGCTTATAAATAATATTTAATAAAAAAGGGGAATATTGATTATGAAAAAATCAAAACTTCTAACAGCAGCACTTCTAATCTCTTCATTCACTATAATAACTGCCTGCAGTAAATTTACAGATACAAAAGCAACAACACCTCCCACAATGGAAAGTTCTACTATATCTTCAACAGAAGATACGGTTGCAGACGCATCTGCAGATGCAGAGGAGTTGCCAAATTTAGATAATCTTAAAGATAAACTGAGTAATTTTGCTTCCCAAATTGGAATTAGCGAAATAACAGATGCTTACTATGATAACATTAAAAAAATAGATTCTGATACTATTTTTTTGGATGTCGTATTAACAACTAATTTATATAAAGTAAAATGCAACTGTTCTTATAGAGGCTTTACGGATTCATGGACAATTCTTTCTGCGGAAAACAATGAAACTAATCACACTTACTATATTTTACCTGGAAATGAAGATTCTGTAGATCTTTACGATTACGCTACAGATAATCTCATCTCAAAAAAGAAGGAAAATTCAGAAAAAAAGGATGTAGTAAAGGAATTTAATGAAAGCATGGAAAGTATCAACGAAGACTATGACGCCAAACTAAATAGCATTGCTGATAAATATAACCAAAAAAATTAATATTTTTTCCAGCTGTGTAGACAGATATAAAAGAGTGGATAAAATGATACAATACAGCTGAAAGGAGATTCCCTCCATGTACACAAATACAGGTTATATGAATTTAACAGAAGATGAACTGGAAAATACAAAAATCCCCTTAAGGGTCAACAGCTGCGGAGTCTACCGCCTGGTCTCTCTCCCTGTTATGTCAACCTTTCGTCCTCTCGGCCGTTCCGACTATCAACTGCTTTATATCGCGGCAGGAAAAGCTTTTTTTACCATTGACGGAACCGCCTCTGAAATTTCAGAAGGAAGTATGGTTTTATATCCCCCCCATACTCCCCAGCAATATGCTTACTATTTAAACGATAAACCGGAAGTTTACTGGCTCCACTTCACAGGCAGCGAGGCAGCGTCTCTTACCAGAGAAGCGGGTTTTACCGAAAACCAGGTTCTGTATACCGGAATATCTTCCAAATACCAGGAACTGTTCCTGTCCGTAATCCGGGAGGTACAGCTTACGCGCACCTCATTCGAAGAACTGTCAGCCCTTTATTTAAAGCAGCTTTTTATCCTTCTGAAACGAATCAGAGAAGAAGGCGGCTTTCAGAAAACAGAAATTCAGAAAGAAATGGAAAAAGCAGTCCGTTTTTTTCATGAGAATCTGGCGAAAAACATCCAGGTCGAGGCATATGCAAGACAGCTTCACATGAGCACCTGCTGGTTTATCCGGAGCTTCAGGGAATATGCCGGAATGCCTCCCGGAAGATATTTAACCGATATACGGATCAGGAAAGCCAAGGAACTATTAGAAAGCACAGACTACAGCATCGGTGAAATAGGCGGAATCACAGGCTATGAAAATCCCCTCTATTTCAGCCGTATCTTTAAAAAAACAGCCGGAGTATCTCCTGCAGAATACAGGAAGGCGGCAAGGTGAGATCATCCCCCTGCCGCCACCTACTACCGTTCTATGACACTATAGGTCTGCCGGTATTCCTTGGCTGTCATTCCCATATACTTTTTGAAAATTCTTCTGAAATAATCCACGTCTTCATATCCGCACCGGTAAGCAATCTCACTGCCGGTTAAATTGGTCTCAATCAGCATTCTGCACGCCTTATTAAGCCGGGCTTCATGAATTCCTTCCGTCAAAGTCTTTCCATAAACCGCATGATACGTCCGCCCTAAATAATCCGGGCTGCATTCCAGCTGTTCCGCTAATATGGAAGCCGATAATGGTTCCTTTAAGTGGTTTCTGATATACTGCCCTGCCTGATTGGCCAGAAGCACCTTCTGCCCGTTTATCTCCATTGGAGAAAGTGAATCGCTCAACTCGCACAGCAGCTCTAAAAGGACCAGATTTAATATGGTTCTGTCTTCCCTGCATACGTTCTGTCTCTTGATAAACCGTCGGAACAGTTCTTCAAACTGCTGCGGCTTTCCAATCCGAATAAGCTGGGGAAGAGACATAATATCTGTCCCTGTTTCTTCTGCCTTCTCCTCCAAATGAAAATGGAGCCAGTAAAAATTCAAGTCTTTATCAAACTCCCTGGTCCCCCAGTGATGTCTTCCCGGAAAGAGGATCAGGGCTTCCCCCTCCTCCACTTCGTATTCCACATCCTCTTCCGCAATTCCAAGCACACCGGAATTGACATAGATGATTTCAAAAGAATCCATGACACGGTCTGCGTGCCGGCCCTTCCCCCCTGTAACCAGATATCCTGCATTTAATGCCCTCACTGGAAGAACTGCCTTTAGATGTAAGTAATGTTCCATGTGTCGCCCCCCTGTCGTCTTCAAGTCGGAATCATCCAGTTTTTCGCTTCTTTTTCCTCTTGTAACCTTTGACTCAAACTGGCAATATAGAGAAAGTATTTTTATTTCTTTAAAAAGGATAGCAGATCTACGAATAAAAGAAAAGGGGAACACGGCAGATTTGCCGTTTCGATAATATGGTTACAGATTTGATCAGAAAAAAATCCGCGTTTTCCAGCCAGGAAACACCACCCATGACAGCCGCAGATTTTTCAAAAGGAAGAAATCTTTTTATTGCCGAGGGATGCTGTGCCAATGGTATCGTTACGCTCACCACAGGTGCTTTCCTCTCCGGATACGCCAGTTCACTGGGAGCCGATGACTCCTTAAACGGCATCATTGGTTCCTTTCCCATTCTCCTGTGCAGCCTCCAGATGTTTTCTTCCATTCTCTTAGAAAGCCTCAGAAGAAGAAAAGGACTGATAGTCAGCTTTTCCTTTGTTCACAGGCTGCTGCTCTCTCTGATGTTCTTTCTGCCGCTGTTTATCACACAGCCGGTGATTCGCCTGGCCGCAGTGGTCATTCTTTATGGAATTGCTCATTTTTTCGGTGCGTCCATCGGTACCGGAACCGGCAACTGGATTCTTCAGCTGGTTCCGCAAAATATCAGAGGAGATTATCTGGGAAGAAAGGATTCCTTCGCTTTTGCATTCTCTACAATTTTAAGCCTTATTATGGGGCGGATCATGGACTGGTTTCGAAACAGCGGCATGGAACAAACTGGCTTTTATGTAGTCGGTGCTACCGTTCTTCTCATTGCCTGTACAGATTTCTGGTGCCTGTCATCGATCAGGGAACCGGAAAGCACTCCGCAAAAGCAAAAATTAAAGGATGTTCTTCTTGCGCCAATCTCTGACTTAAAATACAGGAAGGTTATGTTCACTTATATATTCTGGAATCTGGCACTGCAGATCGCCGGTCCTTTTTTCAGCGTATACATGGTCACCGGACTGAAGATGGATTATACTTATATCACATTCCTCGGACTGATTTCATCCACCGTTCGGATTCTGGCAGCCTGGCTTTGGGGAAAGCTGGCAGATGCCACCTCCTGGCTCCTTGCAGGAAGGCTCTCCATGGGACTGTTAGGTTTTATCCATATCAGCTGGCTTTTTATGACTCCTGATACCTGCTACGCCCTTCAGCCGGTTTTGCAGGCCTTATCGGGTGCTGCATGGGGCGGAATTGCAATATCCGTTTTTAACCTGCAATATCATTATGCACCGGAAGAAAAACGGGTTTTATATGTCAGCGCCAATTCATCCTATGCAGGGCTTTGCGGCTTCTTCTCCACCCTTTTAGGCGCCAGTCTGCTGACCATACTCCCTTCCTTCCAGATCGGAGACCTTCCAGTCAGCGGAATGCAGATTCTCTTCCTGCTGTCCGGGTCCCTGATCTTAGGATGTGTTCTCTACATGGGAAAGCTGAAAAAATACTAAACGGTTACCTGGCCTTTCTCCGGTCTTTGCAGGATTCCCGGATCACAAGCTCCGGCTTTAATACCCGTTCCACCCGGCTCTCCTCGTCCGGAATTCCATGGATCTTTTCCAAAAGCAGCTCAGCCGCCATTGCACCAAGCCGTTCCTGGGGGTGGGCAATGGTGGTCAGCTTCACCATGCCGTTTTCTGCGATAAAGGAATTGTCATACCCGGTAACAGAAATCTCATCAGGCACAGAAATCCCTTCTTTCTCTATGGTCTTAATGACCTCAAAGGCAATCTGGTCGTTGTAGCACACAATCCCGTCTACAGGGACCTTTTCCTCCAGCATGATCTTTAAAACCTCCGATGGCTTGGCAGACCGGTCCTCTGTGTGATACCAGATCACCATATCCGGATCGTAGGAAAACCCGCTTTCCTGAAGAGCGTTTACGAATCCTTTGTGCCTGTCTCTTCCCTGGCTGTCATCTGCCTTAAAAATTCCCAATATATGTTCATGCCCAAGATCAAGAAGATACTTCGTCACCAGATATCCGCCCAGGCAGTCATCAAGCCTGATATGGGGCTTGTTCTTCATCTGGGTGTAATAGCCCTGTATAAACACATAAGGTATTTTATAAAAATCAAGCTTGTCATACAGTCCCCTGTGACCGCAGAGAATCTCACTCTTGCTTGGTTCAATAATGAGTCCGTCCACGTCCTTTTCCAGTATTTCTTCTAAGCATCTGCTCTCTTTTAATCTGCTGTTCCCCGTATTTTTAATAATGATACTGTAACCGTTTTCCGTCAGTACCTGGTCGATTCCCTGAATCAGCCGCGGGAAAATATAATCGGACAAATAGGTGGTAATCACCGCTATATTGCCCGACCCCTTTTTCCTTCCCGCTTTTCTGGACACAAAGGTACCTCTGCCATGTTCCGCTTCAATGTAGCCTTCCTGTTCCAGTATGGACAGGGCTTTTCTCACCGTATGACGGCTGATATGGAAGACCTCCGAAAGCTGGTTCTCCGAAGGAAGGCGGTCTCCCGGCTTCTTCTCTCCGGAAATGATTTCTTTTTTCAGTTCTTCCATTAATACGTAATACTTTGTTTTTCCGCTGTCCGACACTGTAAGGACTCCTTGTTATTTTTTCTGCCCATAATAGGCATCCGGTCCGTGCTTTCTCATAAAATGTTTATCCTGCATGGACTGGGGTGCTGGTTTTACTGCTGGATTTAACAGCTCTGTCATTAAATTCATTTTGGCAATCTCTTCTAACACAACTGCATTGTGAACTGCATTGGCCGCATCCGTTCCCCAGGTAAACGGACCATGATTTTTACACAATACCGCCGGAACATGCATGGGATCAAGTCCTTTAAAGGTCTCTATAATCACAGTTCCCGTATTTTTTTCATAACCTTCGTCAATCTCTTCCTGAGTTAAATTTCTTGCGCATGGAATCTCTCCATAGAAATAATCCGCATGGGTGGTACCATAGCAGGGCAGAGCTCTGCCTGCCTGGGCCCAGGATGTTGCCATTGGGGAATGGGTATGTACAATCCCGCCTATCTTATCAAAAGTCCGGTACAGTTCCAGATGAGTGGCGGTATCAGAGGAGGGATTTAACTCCCCCTCCACCTGATTGCCGTCTAAATCCATGACTACCATATCCTCCGGTTTCAGCTTATCATAATCCACTCCGCTTGGTTTAATGACAAACAAACCCTTTTCCCGGTCAATGCCGCTGACATTTCCCCAGGTGTAGGTAATCAGCCCTCTCCGGGGCAGTTCCATATTTGCTTCATATACACTTAATTTCAGTTCTTCCAGCATCTTATCGCCTAAATCCTTTCCCTATGAGTATAAGCTGTCCACAGCTGCACGTTCAATTGCCAGTCCATTTTTATACCGTTCCATAAATGTCTGAAATCCTGATACATCTTCCGGATCCGGTTCCATGGTTTCACCCGCCATATCCTTAAATACACGATCTGAAAGGTACTGATCCAAAGTCTCCCCTTCCTTCTTGCGAAGGAGATAGGATGCAAGGAGTGCTGCTCCCCAGGCTCCGCCTTCGCCGGCCGTTTCCATTACAGAAACAGGGACTCCCACAGCCGCCGCCATGATTCTCTGCCCCGTTTCTCTGGTCTTAAACAGACCTCCGTGTCCAAGAAGCACATCCAGCTTCACGCCCTCTTTAAACAGAATCTCCATTCCCATATTTAAGGCTCCTAAAGCGGTATAAAGGTGGACTCTCATGAAGTTGGCCAGATTAAATCTGCTGTTGGGAGTACGAACGAATAATGGCCTTCCCTCTTCAAAATGCGTGATGTGTTCTCCAGACAAATACCCGTAGGACAAAAGTCCGCCGCCATCTTTATCCCCCTCTAACGCTTTCCTGTAAAGAGCGGTAAAGAGTTCGTTCTTATCCGGCTTCATGCCCATGGTCCCGGCAAACTCCTCAAATAAAGATACCCATGCATTCAAGTCGGAAGTACAGTTATTGCAGTGGACCATGGCAACAGCATCCCCTGCGGGAGTGGTAACGAGGTCAAGCTCTTCATAAACTCTGGAAAGCTCCTTTTCCAGAACCACCATGGCAAAAACACTGGTTCCTGCAGATACATTTCCAGTTCTCCTTGCAACAGAGTTGGTAGCTGTCATTCCTGTTCCTGCATCACCTTCCGGCGGGCAAAGAAGAATGCCGGGTTTTAAGTTCCCGCTTACATCAAGAAGTGCTGCTCCCTCTGCTGTCAGCACACCTGCTGCTTCACCTGCAGTCAGAACCTCAGGCATAATATCCCTCAGCTTCCATGGCAGGTGCCTGTCAGAGATAAGTTCATCAAACTGGCTGATCATGTGCTTATTAAAATCTTTCGTCTGGCTGTCCACAGGAAACATTCCGGCGCAGTCACCAATGCCTAAAACTCTCTTTCCGGTCAGCTTCCAGTGGACATATCCTTCCAGAGTAATCAGGTAATCAATTTCAGAGACATGGTCCTCACCATTTAAAATAGCCTGGTATAAATGGGCAATGCTCCATCTCTGAGGAATGTGGAAAGAAAAAAGCTCCGTCAGCTGGCTGGCCGCCTCTTCCGTCATGGTGTTTCTCCATGTCCGGAATGGAACCAGTAATTCCCCTTTTTTATCAAATGCCATATACCCGTGCATCATGGCAGAAAATCCAATGGCTCCAATGGAGGTAAGGGTTACCCCATATTTATCTTTCACTTCTTTGGCCATCTTTTTATAGCTGTCCTGAACACCTTCCCATATATCTGTGATGCCATAGGTCCAGATTCCGTTTTCGTAGCGGTTTTCCCAGTCATGGCCGCCGGTAGCAATGGGATTATGATTCTCATCTACCAGAACTGCTTTGATTCTTGTGGATCCAAGTTCGATCCCCAGTGCGGTATTTCCTTCCCGGATTGCTGCTATTAATGTTTCGTTATCCATAGAAACCCCCTCAAACTTTCTATCAGCATCAGCGGTATGCCGCCGAATTCCATCTCAGTTCATTTTTAAAATCCCGGATATTTGTATTCTCATCAATATAAACAGCTTCAATTCCCATGGCTTCGGCCCAGTCACCCAGCTGCTCAGCAGTCAGATCGTAAGAAAATGCCGTATGATGGGCACCACCAGCTAAAATCCAGCATTCCGCACCGGTTATTAAATTGGGCTCCGGAGTCCAGAACGCAGTTGCAACCGGAAGCTTTGGCATGGGCTTTTCTACCTTTTTACAGTTGACGGTATTGATAATAAGGCGGAACCGGGTTCCTAAATCGATGAGGGAAGCAGCAACTCCTCTGCCCTCTTTTGCAGTAAATACAAGCCTTGCCGGATCTTCCCTGTCACCCATGGACAAGGGATTTACTTTGATGCCTGCTCTGCCCTCTGCAATGGATGGACAGACTTCCAGCATATGGGCCTGAAGAATCCCTTCTTTCCCCGGAACCAGATTATAAGTATAATCCTCCATGAAAGAAGTTCCCTTCGCATCCTTTGTGCCCTCCGTCATCAGCTTCATTAAACGCACCATGGCTGCTGTTTTCCAGTCGCCTTCTCCGCCGAAGCCGTACCCCTTTTCCATCAGACGCTGGATTGCAAGGCCTGGAAGCTGTTTTAAGGACCCCAAATCTCCAAAATGGGTAACAATCGCCTGATAATCCTTTTCTCTTAAAAATGCCTCCAATCCAAGCTCAATCTGAGCCTGAACTGCCACATGTTTTTTAAATTCCTCAGGATCCCTTCCTTCCAGCAATATGTCATAGCGGTCGTAATACTCTTCCACAAGTGCAGACACATCTCCCGCTTTTACATCCTGAACATATTCAGCAGCTTCATTCACCGGATAAGCATCGATCTCCCAGCCGAATTTCACCTGAGCCTCTACCTTATCTCCTTCCGTTACTGCTACATTTCGCATATTGTCCGCAAAACGCACCACACGGATATGGCTGCTTTCCACTATTCCCACTGCAGTCCTCATCCAGGAAGCAATTCTTCTTTTTACCGATTCATCATCCCAGAAACCGGCAATCACCTTTCTTACCAGCCCCATTCTGGTCACCATATGTCCGAATTCCCGGTCTCCGTGGGCGGACTGGTTCTCGTTCATGAAATCCATATCAATGGTATCATAAGGGATTTCCTGGTTAAACTGGGTATGTAAATGAAGCAGGGGTTTTCTGTATTCCTGCAGACCCAGGATCCATGACTTTGCCGGAGAAAATGTGTGCATCCATGTGATGACGCCTGCGCAGTTCTCATCGTCATTCGCCTGACGGAACAGAGACCGTATGGACGCATTGTCAATGAGCACAGGCTTTAAAACCACTTCATAGGGCAGGATACCGGAGGCATTAAGCCTCTCAGTTATAATTCCTGCATGTTCTGCTACATCCCTTAAGCAGGCTTCTCCATAAAGGTCCTGAGAGCCTGTTGCAAACCAGAATCGATACGCTTTTTGTTTCATATGTATAACCCCCTCCTGTTTGATTTATTTACCCAGACGAATTACATTCCAGGATGCCTTATGTAACATACTGGTTACCATGCCTCCGTCTAAAGAAGACTGGCTGGTCTGTTTTGGTGCTACCTTTTCATTAAAAGGTCCGTTTACTGCAAGCAGATCATCGCTTTCCAATACGATGTGCTCCAGAATACGGTATCCCTCAAAGCTTCTGACATCGGTAGTCATTTCTGCATCGTCCTTAATGGAACGGTTCACTGCGAAGATGGTCACTTCATCCTTCTCCCCGTTATAAACAGACACCGCTTCCACTGCTGTCACATCTTCATGTCTGGAAGTGTCAAATTTCGGTGTGCTGATAACAGGAAGAAGCGCGGTTCCCCTGCCGAAAGCAGATGCGTGCATAAATGGATAGAAAATTGTCTGCTTCCAGACTGCTCCGCCGCCTGCCTCTGTCATAATAGGTGCAATCACGTTAACCAGCTGTGCAAGGCATGCCATCTTCACCCGGTCTGCATGCTTTAACAGGGTGATCAGCATCAGTCCCACTAAAAGCGCATCTTCAAAATTATAGATGTCCTCTAACATAGGCGGTGCTACCTGCCACGGATGGTTTTCCGTTATATCATTATCAGCAGCATTGGAGTGGTACCATACATTCCATTCATCAAAGCTGATTTTAATATCTTTTTTGCCCCTCTTTTTAGCCTTTACATAATCGCAGGTGGCAATTACCGTGCGGATAAACTGATCCATGTCGTCAGAGCAGGCCAGGAAATCCTCGCTGTCTCCCTTTTCATTGCCATAATACTGGTGCATGGAAACATAATCCACGTGATCATAGGTATGCTGAAGGGTAACAGCTTCCCAATCCGGGAAGGTAGGCATAGTGAGTGAAGAGCTTCCGCAGGAAACCAGTTCAATGGAAGGATCGATAATCTTCATGGCTCTTGCTGTCTCTTCCGCAAGACGGCCATATTCCTCCATGGTCTTATGTCCCAGCTGCCATGGTCCATCCATTTCATTGCCAAGACACCAGGTTTTGATATTATGAGGTTCCTTATATCCATGGCTGATTCTCAAATCGCTGTATTTGGTATTGCCAGGGTGATTGCAGTATTCCAGAATGTTGCATGCATCGGCAATCCCTCTTGTCCCTAAGTTAACCGCCATCATAACATCAGATCCTGCACTTCTTGCCCATTTGGTAAATTCATTTAATCCAACTTTATTCTCTTCAATGCTCTTCCATGCAAGCTCCAGCCTCCTTGGACGCTCACTCACCGGGCCCACACTGTCTTCCCAGTTAAAGCTGGAAACAAAGTTTCCTCCTGGATACCGGATAATGGGAACATTTAAATCTCTGATCATTTCCTTTACGTCGCTGCGGAAACCATATTCATCTGCCGTGGGATGCTCCGGACAATAAATACCGTCATAAACTGCTCTGCCAAGATGCTCAATAAAAGAACCGTAAATCCTTTCATCAATCTCCGAGATACGGAATTCTTTGTCAATCACCATTTTTACTTTGTTACATGCCATTAGTCGTGTCCAACCTTTCTAAACGATAATTAGTTTTATTCTCCGAATACCTTGCGGTAGTCATCCTGAAATTTCTTAATTCCCTGATCCGTTAAGGGATGTCTGGTCATCTGTTCTAACACCGGATAAGGTACGGTAGCGATGTCCGCGCCGGCTTTGGCACAGTCAATCACATGGATGGGGTTGCGGATGCTGGCCGCTATGATCTCTGTCTCAATCTCATGAATTGAAAATATTTCAGTGATCTCTTCTATCAGATCAATTCCAGGCATTGAAATATCATCAAGTCTTCCTAAGAAAGGAGATACATAGGTGGCTCCTGCCCTTGCTGCCAGAAGAGCCTGGGCTGCGGAAAATACCAGAGTCACATTGGTCTTTATCCCTTCCCCTGTCAGCACTTTAACTGCCTTTAATCCTTCTGCTGTCATGGGGATCTTAACAACCATATTGGGATGGATGGCTGCAATCTGCCGCCCCTCTTCTATCATCCCTGCTGAATCTGCAGTAGTCGCTTTCACTTCACCGCTGATGGGACCATCCACGATGGATGCAATCTCTTCTATCACCTGTTTAAAATCCCTTCCTTCTTTGGCAATCAAAGACGGATTGGTGGTAACACCGCAGATAATTCCCATCTCATTGGCTTTTCTGATTTCTTCAATGTTCGCCGTGTCTACAAAAAACTTCATTGATTTCTACCTCCTGATTTTTCCATGAGAGTGAACCAGTCATCCTCTTATTTACAATTTATAACTTGTACGCACCATTGCACAAGTTGTTTTTATTTATTTTACCATATCAGCCCTGTTTTTTCCAAATAATTCATTATCACTAAAGTGGTATATAGCACAAGAGATCCGGGCATTCCTATTTAAATCTATGTTTTTTCCACAATTGCATGAATAAAGCAAGATAAATTGCACAATTTTATTTTTTAATTTTGTTAATGTTTGTTAACACTTTTAAAGAAAATTGGGGTATATTATTACATGTAACCCCCCCCCCAATACATTATATAGTTTTTGCTACACCCCATAAGAAACGAAATACCTTCTCCGAAAAAAGACCAGCTTCCCCAGCTGGTCTTTTTCATTTTCATATTTAGTTTTTCTTCTTTTTATTTCTGCGTTCATTTAAAATGCGTTCAAAGTCATCTGCATCGCCTTCTTCCATAAGACGGCGTCTACGTTCTTCTTTTCGAAGTGCAATTTCTTTGGACTCTTTTCTTTTCTTCTTCACTGCAAATACTGTCCCTGCTGCTACAGCAAAAGCTGCGGCTGCAATGAAAAGAGTTCCAAAAACTCCAATCCCCTTTTGTGAATTGTTATTTGTGTCCGTTTTTGTCTCTTCCTCATGTTTACCAGAAGACTCTTTCGCAGGCTGTTCACTCTGGGACTCCTCTTCGGCCTTTGCAAATAAGTACGCCTGTCCAACTGCCCTGTCATTATAAGTATAGCGGATGAGAGCCACAGCACCTTTGGGACTGCCGGCCGGCAAGTCCGTTACCAGTTCCCTGTCAGTCTCAGAAAACACTGCCCCCTTGGGAACGGTGACTGCCGCGTCTGGCTCCAGTTCAAGATCCGAAGGCTGATAACTTTTCGTTCCAATGGAAACAGGGGTATCCCCAGCGGTATATTCCGTTTCATTGCCTGTTACAGGCAGATTTTCAAACTGGGTAAATCCAAATTCAAGGAGGTTCTTTCCATCAATAAAATACTGCCTTGGACTTCCCTTTAAGATAACGGAAATCAGCCTTCTCCCATCTTTTTGTGCATAAGTCACAAGAGTATTGCCGGCTTTAATCAGATAGCCGGTTTTTCCTGCGACAGCCGCAGGATAGTAAAATTCACTGGATTCATCCGTGGTCTTTACCAGCCTGTGTTCATTATATATAGTCAGCCCTTCCGGATTATTGGCAGTGGGGGGAATCTTATGGCTGACAGCAGAACTGATCTCCACCAGTTTTTTATTATTATAAGCAGCACGGGCGATGAGTGCCATATCATATGCAGTCACATGCTGGGTGTCTCCATTTAATCCGGATGGATTTTCAAAATGGCTTTCTGTGCATCCAAGCTCCGTCAGTTTGTCATTCATCATTTTGACAAATCCTTCTCTGCTTCCGCCCACATGCTCCGCCAGAGCATTGGCAGCCTGGTTACAGGAATGCAGAATAAGAGAATACAGGCAATCCTCTACAGACAGCGTATCCCCATTGGTAACATTCAGTTTATTTCCGCTTCCTTCTTCCACATTGTAGACAGAATCCTTTGAAAATGTCACCATATCGGTCAGATCACTGTTCTCCAGGACTATTAAAGCAGTCAGTATCTTCGTAATACTTGCCGGCGGATAAGCGGCGTGTATATTTTGTCCAAAGATAACGGTGCCTGTATCTGCATCAATCACAATTCCCGCTTCTGCCTGAATACCCGTGTCAGACGGCCAATCCGGTTTTGCATAAACGGTCATAAGAAACAGCTGGCAAATCAGTACGCAGCTTAACAGTACTTTCATCCGACGTTTCACGTATCATCCTCCTGACATGAAATATGCCCTAAAGCCGCACCAGAATAAGTATACGGTTTTAGGGCACTATTTTACTTCGCGTAATCTGTAACTCTGGACTCCCGGATCACGTTAACCTTAATCTGTCCCGGATACTCTAAAGAATCCTCAATCTTCTTAGAAATATCACGGGCCAAAAGTACCATATCATCATCGTTAATCTGATCAGGAACTACCATAATCCGAACTTCGCGTCCTGCCTGAATGGCAAAGGACTTGTCCACTCCCTTAAAGGAGTTGGTGATATCTTCTAACTGTTTTAATCTGTTTGTATATGTTTCCAGAGTCTCCCTTCTGGCACCAGGTCTTGCAGCAGAAATGGTATCTGCAGCCTGAACGATGCAGGCAATCAGACTCTGTGGTTCTACATCTCCATGATGTGATTCCACGGTGTTCAATACGATTGCGGATTCTTTGTATTTCTTACATAACTCCAGACCCAGCTGAATATGAGAACCTTCCATCTCATGATCCACAGCTTTTCCAATATCATGTAATAAACCGGCACGTTTTGCCATACGGATATCAAGACCGATCTCTCCGGCTAACAGCCCGGATAACTGAGCGACCTCGATGGAATGCTTTAATGCATTCTGTCCATAGCTTGTTCTGTATTTCAGCTTGCCAAGCAAACGTATGAGTTCCGGATGAAGCCCGTGAATGCCCACTTCAAGAGCGGCGGCTTCTCCTTCCTCACGCATATTGGTCTCAACTTCTTTTTGCGCCTTCTCCACCATCTCCTCGATTCTGGCTGGGTGAATACGTCCATCCACAATGAGGCGTTCCAACGCGATTCTCGCTACTTCTCTACGAACCGGATCAAATCCGGATAAAACAACTGCTTCCGGGGTATCATCAATAATTAATTCCACACCCGTCAGGGTTTCTAACGTACGGATATTACGGCCTTCTCTACCGATAATACGGCCTTTCATCTCGTCATTGGGAAGCTGTACAACTGAAACTGTTGTCTCTGCCACATGGTCAGCCGCACATCTTTGAATGGCAGTAACCACATATTCTTTTGCTTTCTTATCAGCTTCTTCTTTTGCTTTGTTTTCCAGTTCCTTAATTAATTTCGCAGTGTCATGTTTAACATCATCTTCAACAGATTTTAAAAGATATTCTTTTGCCTGTTCGGAGGTAAGTCCGGAAATTTTTTCCAGTTCCTGAATGCCTTTTTCATAGAGAGATTCCACTTCGGAATTTCTTTTATTCAGGGCTTCCTCTCGAGCAGCAAGACCTGCTTCTCGTTTTTCCATAGTCTCAGACTTCTTGTCCAAGTTTTCTTCCTTGCTTAATACTCGTCTTTCATAACGTTGAAGCTCAGCTCTTCTCTCCCTGGTTTCCTTTTCCAGTTCGTTCTTAGTCTTTAAA
Source organism: Bacillota bacterium (assembly GCA_023386315.1). Lineage (GTDB taxonomy): Bacteria > Bacillota > Clostridia > Lachnospirales > Lachnospiraceae > Lacrimispora. The sequence goes on from JAEWJZ010000009.1 coordinate 99,298, forward strand.
GACTCTTCTTTCGCCTCAAGGAGAGCTTCACGCTTCTTTGTCTCAGCGGTCTTTAATGCTTCATCTATTATTTCCCGGGATTTTTCTTCTGCAGAGCCAATCTTGCTTTCGTAAGTGTTCTTACGATATGCGGTCGCAGCAGACCAGGCAATAAAAGCAACTACTACTGATGCAATGATCAAAATCAATGCAGCCGTGAATACTGATACTGACACAGGAGCACCTCCTTATTTTATTTTCATTGTACAACAATACAACACTACAATTTTAAACTGTTTTATACATTATGTCAAGTATTTCGCCTCTGTTTCCGGTATACTTATACACATTTTCACTATTGTCAGTCATCGACAAAAATTTCACCTAAAACCCTGCTTACCGCTTCATAAGAGAAACCCTTTCTACCAAGGGATGCCATCACTTTACTCTTCTCTCTGACGTCCATCTGTTCCGGAAATAAACGCTTTTTCCTGATATATTCTCTGACTATGGCTGCCTCATCCACGGGCTGCTCCTTTAAAGTATCTCCAATAATTTCCTTGTCCAGACCTTTTCTCTGAAGTTCATACTGTATCTGTCTTTCGCTCTTTCTTCTGGAATTATATTCCACATATCTTCTTGCGTACTCCTGGTCATTGATAAAACGATGCTCCTTTAGGAAATCAATGGCATAATCAATGGCCTCCTGCGGATAATATCCTTCCTTTAGCTTTCTCCTCAGTTCCTGCTCCGTCTTATCGGATGATTTTAAAAGGAACAGAACCCGTTCCCTGGCTCTCTTACACAGTATTTCCTTAACAATCTCCTGATAAACCTCTCCGGAGATCTCATTTCCTTCCTCTATGGAATATCGCTTTAATTCCCCTCTATAAAGAACAAGAGTAAAGTCATCATCAAGAATGACTTTACTCCTGCGTTTATCGACGGGCACAATCTCTGTTACTGTCATATATGCCCCTTATCCCATTGATCATTCTGTCTCTGTCCTATCCCTTCACTTCTCTGTCAGAAGAGGGGACGGACTTCGCAGTTTTATTCTTTCACTGCTCCGGTCTTATCTTCCTCAGGCTTAATCCGCTTGCTTTCCTTTTCCGGGGCACGATCGCCTGCAATCGCTTTTTCCTCTGCAAGACCATACTTGACCCGGACCTTGTTCTCGATCTCCAGACAAACGGCTGGATTGTCCTGAAGATAAATCTTGGAATTTTCTCTTCCCTGGCCGATCTTTACATTATTATAAGCGAACCATGCACCGCTTTTTTCAACAATATTCTCTTTTACAGCTAAATCCAGAATATCTCCTTCTTTGGAAATTCCCTTTCCGAACATGATATCAAATTCAGCCTCTTTAAACGGCGGAGCAATCTTGTTCTTCACCACCTTCACACGGGCTCTGTTACCTACCATGTCGCCGCCCTGCTTTAAAGTCTCAATCTTACGGATATCCATACGGACGGAGGCGTAGAATTTAAGAGCGCGGCCGCCTGTGGTCGTCTCAGGACTGCCAAACATAACTCCTACCTTCTCACGAAGCTGGTTAATAAATAAAACAATGCAGTTGGACTTACTGATAACAGCAGTGAGTTTTCTGAGAGCCTGGGACATCAGTCTTGCCTGAAGACCTACGTGGGAATCACCCATGTCTCCCTCAATCTCAGCTTTGGGAACCAGGGCTGCTACAGAGTCAACAATGATAATATCCACGGCTCCGGACCGGACCATGGTTTCCGTAATCTCAAGAGCCTGTTCTCCGTTATCCGGCTGGGAAATATATAAATTGTCGATATCGACACCTATATTCTTTGCATAAACGGGGTCAAGCGCATGCTCCGCATCGATAAAGCCTGCGATGCCTCCCCGCTTCTGAACCTCTGCTACCATATGAAGAGCAACTGTGGTCTTACCACTGGATTCCGGTCCATAGATCTCCACGACTCTTCCCTTCGGAATTCCGCCAAGACCAAGTGCTATATCCAGACTTAACGCTCCGGTAGGTATGGTCTCCACATTCATATTCGTTCCTGAATCTCCCAGCTTCATGACAGATCCTTTTCCATATGCTTTCTCTATCTGGGTAAGTGCGGCATCCAGTGCTTTCAGCTTATCATCTTTATTCATCTTATCCTCCAACACGAACAAACGTTCTTTTTCTATTTATAATGATAGTATACTTCCAGGCAAATGTCAACCTGTATTTTCATCCTTCTTCAATCATACGCATCACACTCCTGTCTCTGCGGTCAACTCATTAAGGTTACTTTGGAAATTAGGGCGAAACGCCTGAATGGGAAATAAAAAAAGGCAGACTGCCTTACGACTTCTGTTTTACTATAGCACAGAGATTTGGGCTTAGCAAGTTTTTTCTTTCCCAAAACCGGATACGGACCGCCTTTTATTGGAAGACGGCCCGTATCCGGTTCTTACAGCAGAAGCTTTTCCACATCAAGCATTCCCCAGCCCTGCTGATTCATGGGAAGTCCGATATCCACAGCCCGTTCTCTTAACATGAGCTTCACATCCCGGTTGCTCATATAGGGATATTTCTGCAGTAAAAGTGCAATGGCCCCTGAGACCAGGGGGGTGGACATGGAGGTTCCGCTTTTGGTCTGATACTGCCCCGGTTCATTGGAACAGCTTATAATTCCGGCTCCCGGCGCAATGATCTCCGGTTTACAGATACAGGCACCTGTGGGACCTCTGCCGGAATAGTCAATCATCCGGTTTCCCATCACATTTACCTCTTTGTAGTCATCGGAACACCCTACGGTAATCACCTTCCGGCTGATCCCGGGCGTTGTGATGGTATTCGTACCGGGTCCCATGTTTCCTGCTGCCACACACACCACCAGCCCGTCATCCCAGGCTGCATTCACACCTCTTACCAGAACCGAATTTTCTGTCATTCCTTTTTTTGAAAAGGAACCAACAGATATATTTACAATCCGGATTCCGTACCTTTCCCTGTTGTCACGGATCCACTTCAGCCCGGAAAGCACATCTGAAGCGTAACCATTTCCTTTTTTGTCCAATACTTTCAGCATAATAATATGGCTCTCCGGGGCAACCCCCATATAAAGACCATCGGAGGCTCTGCCCTCTCCTGCTATAATCCCGGATATATGAGTTCCATGGCCGTTATCATCGTAGGGCTCCCGCCTGCGGTGAACAATATCCACAAAAGCTGCCAATCTATGTTCAAGATCCTCATGAAGATAAATTCCCGTATCAAGAACTGCAATACCAATACCACGCCCGGTTAGTCCCATTCGGATGGCACTGTCACAGTGTATCACTTCTCTTACCTGATTCACAGTCCGCTACCTGATTCCTTTTTTTATTAAGATATTCCGGTACGCTTCCCATGGTTTCATTTCCATACTAAAATGCAGGCAGGAATTTACCATTTGTTTTTAATTTCTTAAATCTGCTCCAGCCATATTAAGAAAATCTTCATAATCTATTCAAACAATATACAAACTTTTCCAGAAGCGGTATGATATACTTAACACATAAGAAATGCACAACGTAACAATTATCCTTTCACCCTTTTTGAAAATCCGAAAATCCTAAGAAAAATACCCTGTGTCTGTGACACAGGGATTTTTCTGTATTACGGATAAAATCCCGCTCTTAAATATCTGAAAACGGGATCTCAACCACTTTTATTTTATAAAATTATTCGTATTTTACATTCTTAAGCACATCAAAACAGTCAAACGTTGCAAAATAATCCCTTGGAGTCTCCGCCCTTCGGATCAGCTCCACAGATCCATCCTCTTTCAGAAGCAGCTCTGCAGATTTTAATTTTCCATTGTAATTATATCCCATGGCATATCCATGAGCGCCTGTATCATGGATAAAAAGCAGGTCTCCCCTGGAAATCTCCGGCAGCATGCGGTCAATGGCAAACTTGTCATTGTTCTCACAAAGAGATCCCACCACATCATACTTATGGCTGCAGGGGGCGTCCTCTTTTCCCATAACCGTTATGTGATGGTAAGCACCGTACATGGCAGGTCTCATAAGATTTACCGCGCAGGCATCTACTCCCACATATTCCTTATGGGTGTGTTTTTCATGAATTGCCCTGGTTACCAGTGCACCGTAAGGTCCTAACATAAACCGTCCAAGCTCTGTATAGATTGCCACGTCTCCCATGCCTTCCGGAATCAGTATTTCTTCAAATACCTTTCTTACACCCTCGCCTATGGCCAGAATGTCATTGGGTTCCTGACCGGGATGATAAGGGATTCCGATCCCGCCGGAAAGATTGATAAAAGTGACCTCTGCTCCTGTTTCCTTTTTTAATTTTACTGCAAGTTCAAAAAGAACTTTTGCAAGGAGGGGGTAATACTCCGTAGTCACCGTGTTGCTTGCAAGGAACGCATGAATTCCGAACTTCTTTGCTCCCCTGCTTTTTAAAATACGGAACGCCTCAAAGAGCTGTTCTGTTGTCATACCATACTTGGCATCTCCGGGATTGTCCATAATGTCATTGCTGATCTTAAAAATTCCGCCCGGATTGTAACGGCAGCTGATGGTTTCCGGAATATGGCCAATGGCTTTTTCAAGAAAATCAATATGGGTGATATCATCCAGATTGATGATGCCTCCGATCCTGTCTGCAAACTGAAATTCCTCTGCAGGCGTGTCATTGGAAGAAAACATGATGTCGGAACCGGAAAATCCAATGGCATCAGACATCATAAGCTCCGTCATAGAGGAACAGTCCGCTCCGCATCCAAACTCTTTTAATATATTTAAAATAAACGGGTTGGGAGTTGCCTTAACCGCAAAATATTCCCGGTAACCCTTATTCCAGGCAAACGCGTCTTTTAATTTCTGCGCATTCTCCCTGATGCCCTTTTCATCGTATAAATGAAAGGGAGTTGGATATTCTTTCACAATTTCTTCTAATTGCTCTCTGGTTACAAATGGTCTTTTCTCCATCGTTTTCCTCTCCTCTCATAACGTTACCATATGCAGAAAAGAGCCCTCTCCGGCACATCTGCTGGTAAGCTACATTGTACCGGGGATAGACTCTTTTGTCTACACTTTTTTGTATAAATATTCAGAAATACTGTAAAATACCATTAATCTACAGTTACAACACGCATGATATTGGTATGTGCTGCAGGTTCATGCTTTCTTGCAGGACTCACAACACCGGCGGTTACAACCACAATGTCATCTTCCTTAATAATGTCTTTTGACTTTAACAGCTCCAGTGAGGAATAGATTAAAACGTCAGTAGACTCGGCTCGTCTTGCCTGAACAGGTACGACTCCCCAGTACAGCTGCATCTGGCGGAGAGCTGATGCGCTTGGAGATAAACCGATAATTAAGCTTTCAGGTCTCCACTTGGATAAAAGTCTTGTGGTAAAACCGGTAATACTTGGGGCAACTATCACCTTTGCGCCTAAATCATGAGCGGTGGATACAGAAGAGTAGCACACTGCATTGGATACATTCTGCTTATTCACTGCTGATACCTTACGCTCTCTGTATTCCGTATAATCCAAGTGCTTCTCTGTCTCCTCAACGATGGAGGCCATCATGGAAAGTGCCTCAACCGGATATTTTCCCATAGCGGTTTCGCCGGAAAGCATAACTGCATCGGTTCCGTCATAAACGGCATTGGCTACGTCAGTTACTTCTGCTCTGGTCGGACGCGGATTGCGGATCATGGAATCCAGCATCTGGGTTGCAGTAATAACCGGTTTGCAGGCTTCATTACATTTTTGAATAATACTCTTCTGAATAAACGGAACTTCCTGTGCAGGAATTTCAACTCCCATGTCACCGCGGGCAACCATGATTCCATCGCTGACTTCAATGATTTCATCCAGATTTTCAATACCTTCCGCATTCTCAATCTTTGCAATAACTGCGATATCAGAACCATGCTCTGCCAGAATATCCTTAATTTCACGCACAGCATCTGCAGTACGTACAAAGGAAGCAGCAATAAAATCAAAGCCCTGTTCGATACCAAAACGGATATCTGCTTTGTCCTTATCGGTAAGAGCCGGAAGTTTTATCTTAACATTAGGAACGTTCACTCCCTTTCTCTCACCCAGTTCGCCGCCGTTTACTATTCTGCAGACAATTTCGCAGCCCTTAACTTCTAAAACCTCAAGTTCAATCAGACCATCATCAATCAGAATACGGTTTCCGTTAGTTACATCATCATTCAGTCCGCCGTAGTTGATATGACCCCTGGTCTCATCTCCAACAATCTCTTCTGTTGTGAGAACATAGGTATCGCCTTCTTTTAGGGTTACCTTTTTACCATCTTTTAAAAGCCCGGTACGAATCTCCGGTCCTTTTGTATCGAGAAGAGCTGCGATCGGAAGACCTAATTCCTCACGTATACTCTTTAACATATCAAGACGTGCTTTCTGTTCCTCATAATCACCATGTGAGAAGTTAAATCTGGCAATATCCATTCCGTGCTCAGCAAGTGCTTTCATCAGTGCGCGGTCATTTGTGTTTGGTCCCATCGTGCAAATAATTTTGGTTCTCTTCATTATTATCCTCCGTAGCTAGTTGGTCGTATCACCGGTTGTGGGGTTGTCCGATGTTACATGTTTATGTGTATACAAATGCTCGGAACAGTACTCAAGACTGCCTTCACATTTTGAACAATACCGGAATTCCAGGTTCGGAGAATCTTTTTCGGTCCGTCCGCAGACAGCGCACTTATGATGGGTTCCTCCCTGGGGCATTATTTTCATCTGACGGTGAAAATTCTGCTTTCTTTTTATTTCCTTCGGATTAAACCGGTTTAAATCCCGGGTCAGAAGGAAAAACACGAAAAAGTTAATCAGCGACATAACTATCGTAATTCTGATTCCCATATCTCCCATAATAAACTCATATAGGAAATAGATTCCATTAAATATTGCCATCCATTTGGCCTTAATGGGAATTACAAAAAACAGAAGAAATTCCAGGTCGGGGAATGTCGCAGCAAAAGCAAAAAACAGAGAATAATTTAAAAATTCCGTGGTCAGATAAATTCTCTCTCTGAAAATGATGTAAACAGCCAAAGCGGCTGCCACATGACCAATTACTCCCATAAAGAAGTAAACATTAAACCGGAAAGCCCCCCAGATTCTCTCTAAATTAACTCCCAGCATATAATAAAGATACATGCCGATCAGACTTCCGAAAAGACTTCCTCCGCCCGGCGGATAAATCATAAAGGTAACAACTCTCCAAACCTGACCTCTTAGAATCTTTTGTGCATCGAGAGCTAAATACTGCAAATAAAAATCCGGAGCAAAAAGCTGTAAAAACAGTCCGGTTCCATACATGCCGATGATATAGTACATGAGATTCGGAATGGCATATTTTCTGAATCTGCGTTCCAGATTATAAAAAAATTTCATGCGTTCAACCTTCCTGAGCTAAAACAAATCCTTTTTGGAAAAAATCCAGGCAACACTCAATGTAAGAATCAATGTAAGACCCAAAACAATCCAGAAACCATATGGGCTGTCTGCAAACGGCACACCGGCAGGATTCACATTCATGCCATAAAAGCTTGCAACCATAGTCGGTATGGACATTACAATGGTAATAGTTGCCAGAAATTTCATGACAATATTTAAGTTGTTGGAAATAACGGAAGCAAATGCATCCATGGTTCCGCTTAATATTCCGCTGTAGATATTGGCCATCTCAATCGCCTGTTTATTCTCAACAATAACATCCTCAAGAAGTTCCGTATCCTCCGGATATTTCTTGATCTTTTCATTCCTCATGAGCTTTTCTAACACCACTTCATTGGAACGTAAGGATGTGGTAAAATACACCAGACTCTTTTCCAGTTCCAAAAGCTCAATCAGCTCCCGGTTCTTGGTGGACTTATGAAGTTTCTCTTCTACAACTGCGCTTTTTTTATCAATTACTCTTAAATACTGTAAGTATAACGATGCGTTCTTATAAAGAATCTGGAGAATAAAACGGGTCTTCATATAAGTATGAAAATCCCTGACTCTTCCATCCATAAAGGCGTTTAACACCGTGGTTTCTTCCAGGCACACCGTTATGATCGCTTCATCAGTGGTAATGATTCCCATAGGTATTGTCACATACCAGTCTTTTCCGCCCCTCTCCTCAATGGTAGGAACGTCAACAAGAATCAATGTGTAATTATTCTCTGTCTCAATACGGGAACGCTCTTCCTCATCAAGAGGAGCCCTTAAATCATCCGGATCGATACGGTAGGTATCAGCGATTTCCAGTATCTCCGTAGCTGTGGGATTGGTAAGTGCTATCCAGCACCCCGGAGAAAGCTCATCCTTTTGATGAATCAGGCCGTCTTCTGTTTTATATATCTGAATCATGGCTTTTCCCCCTTCTACGGAAGTATTATCTGCATACTTTGGCGGACTTTGACTTATACATTATAGTTTCCCAGACCATTTTTGTCAAACGAAAAGCTACCTCAATTTGTGAACTTACACAAATTTTACTAAGTTTAACAGTATTTTAGCATGCCCAGACAATTGTTTTATTTCTTATTTTATGTTAAACTGATGTCCGGTGAGTCAGCAACTTACTTTTACGTAAAAGGAGGCAGGGGTTAACCCCGCACATATGAATACATACAATACTTTAGGAATCGATATCGGTTCCACTACCGTAAAGATTGCTATTTTAGACAAAGATGAGCAGCTATTGTTCGCTGATTACGAGCGGCATTTTGCAAACATACAGGAAACACTTGCAGGCCTTTTAAAGAAGGCCTACGATCAGTTAGGGCCCATGGATCTTCTCCCGGCCATAACCGGATCAGGCGGACTTACACTGTCCAGACATTTAAAAACCCCGTTCGTACAGGAAGTGGTGGCAGTAGCCGCTTCCCTTAAGGATTATGCCCCGCAGACAGACGTGGCAATCGAGCTGGGCGGAGAAGATGCTAAAATTATTTATTTTACCGGCGGCATCGACCAGAGAATGAACGGAATCTGTGCCGGAGGCACCGGTTCCTTTATCGATCAGATGGCTGCTCTTTTACAGACTGATGCCAAAGGTCTTGATGAATATGCTGCGAACTACAAAGCAATTTATCCTATCGCTGCGCGATGCGGCGTATTTGCCAAAACAGATATTCAGCCTCTTATTAATGAAGGAGCTACCAGAGAGGATCTGGCAGCATCTATTTTTCAGGCAGTTGTAAACCAGACCATAAGCGGCCTGGCATGCGGGAAGCCCATCAGAGGCAACGTGGCATTTCTGGGAGGACCTCTTCACTTTCTTCCTGAACTGCGTAAAGCCTTTATCCGCACTTTAAATCTGACTGGAGACGCAATTATTGCTCCGGATCATTCCCATCTCTTTGCTGCCATCGGCGCTGCCATGAGCACAGATGGAAAGACTGATGCAAAAATCTCTCTTGAAGATATGATTTCCCGATTGTCAAATGGTATTCAGATGGATTTTGAAGTAAAGCGAATGGAACCATTGTTTGCCAGTCAGGAAGATTACGATAAATTTATCAGCCGCCACAGCAGTCACTGCGTGAAAAAGAGCGGGTTATCCTCCTATCACGGCAAGTGCTTTTTAGGAATTGATGCAGGTTCCACCACCACAAAGGTTGCAGTGGTTGGAGAAGACGGTACCCTGCTATACAGCTTTTACAGCAGTAACAACGGATCCCCGCTGTCAACTGCCATCCGCGCCATGAAAGAAATAAAGGAACAGATGACCTCAGACAGCCAGATTGTCTGGTCCTGCTCAACCGGATACGGCGAGGCTTTATTAAAGGCTGCATTCCTTCTTGACGAGGGAGAAGTTGAGACTATTTCCCACTACTATGCGGCAGCATTTTTTGAGCCGGATGTGGATTGTATTTTAGATATCGGCGGACAGGATATGAAGTGCATTCGGATTAAGAACAATACGGTAGACAGCGTCCAGTTAAATGAGGCCTGCTCTTCCGGATGCGGCTCCTTTATTGAAACTTTTGCCAATTCTTTAAATTATAAAGTGGAGGATTTTGCAACCGAGGCACTGTTTGCCAAAAACCCCACAGACTTAGGAACCAGATGTACTGTTTTTATGAATTCCAATGTGAAACAGGCTCAAAAAGAAGGGGCTGAAGTTTCTGATATTTCTGCCGGACTTGCGTATTCGGTTATTAAAAACGCATTATTTAAGGTTATTAAAATAACAAATGCCTCTGATCTGGGAAAACATGTAGTGGTTCAGGGCGGTACCTTTTATAATAACGCAGTACTTCGCAGCTTTGAAAAGATCTCCGGCTGTGAAGCAGTGAGGCCGGACATCGCCGGAATTATGGGAGCGTTCGGAGCTGCGTTAATTGCAAGGGAGCGTTATGACGGGACTGCAAAAACCTCCATGCTGGATCTTGACAAGATTCTGGCTCTCCACTACGAAACATCTATGAGCCGGTGCAGGGGCTGCACCAACAACTGCGTGCTTACCATAAACCGGTTTGACGGCGGACGCCAGTTTATCTCCGGAAACCGCTGTGAACGGGGACTCGGGAAAGAAAAAACAAGGAGGGAGATCCCCAACCTGTTTGATTATAAAAACCACCGTATGTTTGATTATGAGCCGTTAAGTGCCGACCTGGCCACACGGGGAGTCATCGGAATTCCGCGGGTTTTAAATCTGTATGAGAATTACCCCTTCTGGGCGGTATTTTTCCATACTTTAAAGTTCCGTACCGTGCTTTCTCCACAGTCCACCAGAAAGATCTATGAACTGGGAATCGAATCCATCCCCAGTGAATCAGAATGTTATCCGGCGAAAATCGCTCATGGTCATGTGGAATGGCTGATTAAGCAGGGAATCAAAACCATTTTTTATCCCTGCATCCCATACGAGCGGAACGAAAGCCCAGATGCGGGCAATCACTTTAACTGTCCGATCGTCACCTCCTACGCGGAAAACATCAAGAATAACGTAGAAGGAATTAAAACAGAATCGATCCGTTTCTTAAATCCATTTATGGCATTTACCAATGAAGAAGTATTAACCAGACGCTTAACGGAAGTCTTTACCAGGGAATTTGGCATCCCTGCATCGGAAGTTGCTGACGCTTCCCATAAGGCCTGGCTGGAACTCATGGCATCCCGTACGGATATGGAGAAAAAAGGGGAGGAAACCTTACAGTGGTTAAAGGAGAATAACAGGCACGGCATCGTACTGGCCGGCCGGCCTTACCACGTTGATCCGGAAATCAATCACGGAATTCCGGAACTGATTACCTCCTATGGTTTTGCGGTGCTGACTGAGGATTCCATCTCTCATCTTGCTGACATTGAGCGGCCGCTGGTAGTAACGGATCAGTGGATGTATCATACCCGGCTTTACCGGGCTGCCAGCCTGGTGAAAAAAGAAGATAACTTAGACTTAATTCAGCTTAATTCCTTTGGCTGCGGTCTGGATGCCGTTACCACGGATCAGGTTAATGATATCCTGACCGGTTCCGGTAAAATTTATACAGTATTAAAAATAGATGAAGTAAATAACTTAGGTGCTGCAAGAATCCGTGTCCGTTCTCTCATTGCAGCCTTAAAGGTCCGGGACAAACGGCACTTTGAGCATAAAGTGGTTTCCAGCGCCTATAACAGAGTCATGTTTACCAGGGAGATGAAAAAAGAATATACCATTCTTTGTCCCCAGATGTCTCCTCTTCATTTTGATCTTTTACAGCCCGCTATCCGGGCATTTGGCTACCGCGTGGAGGTTTTGCAGAATGATAACCGTTCTGCCATTGATACAGGCTTAAAATACGTAAATAACGATGCCTGCTACCCCTCCCTCATCGTAGTCGGCCAGATCATGGAAGCACTTCTTTCCGGCAAATATGATTTAGACCGGACTGCCGTGTTTATGAGTCAGACCGGAGGCGGCTGCCGTGCTTCCAACTATATTGGATTTATCCGCAGAGCACTTGATAAGTCAGGCATGAGCCAGGTACCTGTGATTTCAGTCAATGCAGGCAACATGGAGTCCAATCCCGGCTTTACCATCTCACTGCCGCTGCTGACAAAAGCAATGCAGGCAGTGGTATACGGAGATGTATTTATGAGAGTGCTGTATGCCACACGGCCATACGAAAAGATACCTGGTTCAGCCAACTCACTTCATGAAAAATGGAAAGAGCGCTGTATGGTATCTCTGTCAAAGAAGTCCGCTGACATGATGGTGTTCACGCGTAACATTAAGGGCATCATCAGAGATTTTGACAACCTGCCAAGAAACTCCGTGAAAAAGCCAAAGGTTGGTATCGTAGGCGAGATACTGGTGAAGTTTTCTCCTCTTGCCAATAACCGGATTGTAGAACTGCTGGAGGCGGAAGGCGCAGAGGCCGTTATGCCGGATTTAATGGACTTTTTACTGTACTGCTTCTATAACACAAACTTTAAGGCAGATTTTCTGGGAGGGAAAAAATCCACTGCATTCCTGTCCAATATGGGAATTACGCTTTTGGAATTCTTCCGAAATACTGCCAAACGGGAGCTGGAGAAGAGTAAGAACTTTACTGCTCCTGGTCATATCGGAAAACTTGCTGATATGGCAAACAGCTTTGTTTCCATCGGCAATCAGACAGGAGAGGGCTGGTTTTTAACCGGAGAGATGCTGGAGCTAATCCATACCGGAACCAATAATATTGTGTGTACCCAGCCATTTGGCTGCCTCCCCAATCATATTGTGGGAAAAGGCGTGATCAAGGAGTTAAGAAAAGCATATCCTGATTCCAATATCATCGCTGTGGATTATGATCCGGGTGCCAGTGAGGTAAATCAGTTGAACCGCATTAAGCTTATGCTTTCAACCGCACAGAAGAATCTTTTAAAAGAACAGAATACTGCTCACGGACATGAATAAATGCTCTGTTTATGCAAAAATATACCGGAAGCCTGATTATAAGGCACTCCGGTATATTTTTAACTGTTTCCCACTGCCAGCACGGTCTGAAGGCAGTGATAGTTCAGTGCATGCTTTAATTCAAAACTGTAATTTCTCATATCCTCTTTTAAATAATTTCCCAGCTCTTTATTTCCCTCATATGCAAAGTTCATCAGTTCATCCACGTATCTCTTTAAATGCTCCTCTAAATCCTCTCTTGTGTTTCCACTGATAAAGTTCTCAAGACGTATCATTTCCTCCCCGGAGTATCCATTTAAATCAATGGTTTTTCCTGCGATCCGGCATCCTAATACATTTCTTAACGCAATAGATGCCAGATTAATAATCAGTTCTTCATAATCACCGGAATAGGCATTCAGCACAAATCTGATATACTCTTCCGGCAGTTTCTGCAAAAACTTCTGTTCCAGATATTCGCAGTTTACATAGACTTCCATAAGATCGGCTCCACACCGGGATTCAAAAGGAATCAGCACCGGATAATCCAGCGTTAGTATATGATTCATAGGATCAAAACGGGGATCGTAATACAGAAAAAATCCCGGTAACCCTTTTTGAAAGGTATCATAACAGCACCGATTGCCATAATGGTGAAACTCCTTCATCATGAGGTTATAATTCTGCCTGATTTCAGCAACCTTTTCTATGAGTATTTCATATCCCTGCCTGTAGACCGTATCTGCAGACAGGGAAGAATGTGCTGCAACAAGTCCCTCAGAGCCGGCCCCTGCTTTCTCATATTCTTCAATACAATAAATTACGGCTCCCATCAGCTGCCTGGCCTTTTCATATGAGACTGATGTACTTTCATTCCCTGTGTAGCGTGCTGCCAGCTTTGCCACAACAGGCATAAGCTCCTCTTGGCTATATCTCATCATCATCTTCTTCCCTGCTGTCATGCAGACCAAATCTGGATTTCCGTGCAAATACCTCCAAAGAGGTATCTTCCAGATAATCCACAGATCCCTGACAGGGACCATCAAACTGCTCTTTCATGAATTCAATCAGTTCATCGTCGGGTATTTCGTCCAGAGTTTCATTTTTATACAAATAAAATATTTCCTGAAGACGCCCCAGGGTATCCGTATAGTTATCCTGATAAATATACGGCGAATCACAGAAAGCGAAAATAAGCTTCGGCAGAATCCCTTCACCAAATTCCACTCTCTCCTGTTTTTTTAAAATATTTTTTCTTTCGGTTAAAAGCAGCGCTGCATCTTCCTCTGACAGCTTAAGACCAAACTGTCCGGTATATTCATTTGCAGCATTTAATTTTGCCAGTGATGCCCTGTCATCTCCCTGCATCAGCCATTTTTCATTGTCCATAGTCGTACTCCTTTCTGATAAATTCAAAGTTTACGCCTGTCGCAGGGGAATTACAAGACTTGAAAAAAAGTTGTTTTTGTGGTATTATATTACCATCAGATAAAGCATTTATTCTTATTTTTTCCAGAATTTCATTTTCATCATATAGCTGCTGTCGTGGCTGCTCACTTCCCTTTCCAATTTATCCATCATTGATTTTATATTATTAACTGCCAATTTTGTGTGGCATCCCTCTCCTCTTTCACTTGATAAGTTTATTATGAGCAGAAAATCTTAATGGTTTCTAAATGGCTTCTGAACAATCCTAAAATCAGACACAGAGAATTACATTTGATCATATTATCACCAAATCTACATATTTTTTATATCTTTCTCTCAGACAATCTGATAAGATAATAAAAAGTAAAGAGACAGGTGGATGGTATGAATTTATTTATTATTATAATCAGCTTGCATTTGCTGCTATATATCGTGCGATTTATGATGGCAAAAAGCTACTATTACAGTCAGCAGATAACAGGAACCTTAAAAGAGAACGGGGATGAGTTTTCTGTAATTCAGCCAATTGTATCTGGTGATTGTAATCTGGAACATTGCCTGAAGACAAATGTTAAAAATGGAGGAAAAGCAAATTTTATCTGGATCGTTGATGAAAACGATCAGGAAGCCGGCAGAATTGTTAAAAATATAAAAGAAGAAACAGGGAAAGATATTAAAATTATCACTGCAAAAGATATACCCAAAGAAAAAAACGAAAAAGTATTTAAACAAAAGTTAGCACTTCCTTATGCAAGAGAATTTTTTATTGCAGCAGATGATGATGTGATTCTTTCATTTGACCAGCTTTATAAATTAAAAGATAAGCTTAACAGGCAGGATTGTGTGATTACAGGACTGCCGTATTACCGTATGGGACATGATTTCCTGACAAATTTAGTTGTGGGATTTGTTAATGGGAATACCTTATTAACGTATCTGGTAATAGCAGGTCTGGGTGCTGTAGGCAGTTTAAATGGCATGTTTTATATGGCTAAAAAAGATACGTTTATTCATTTAAATGTTTTTGAAAATATTGAGGATAAACTATCAGATGAGTATGAAATAGCAAAAATATTGCGTAATAAGAATATTCAAATTATTCAGAGCACATGCCCCTGTTCTGTTGGAACCACTATTGAGAGCTTCAGTCATTACATGAATCTGATGAGACGATGGATGGTATTTGCCAATGTATATATGGCAGAAAGACTCCAGTTATCCACATTATTAACAATTGTAGTACCAACTGCTTTACCCTTACTTATTTTCACACATGCATTGATAATCAGGAATTTCAGGATTCTTCCAATTATTTTTGGCATACAGGTGCTGATCGCTTTTCTAAATTATTATCAGAGGCGTCAATACTTCAAAATAAAGGAACCTTTAAAAATAATACTATTTGAAATAATAAGTGCTTATTTACAGCCTCTCCATTATATAAATAGCTTGATTAAGCCAAGAATGGTCATTTGGAGAAACAATAAGGTCATGATTAATAAAGATGGTTCGGTCAGATATGAAAAAGTTGGAGGAACATCATTATGAGAGTTTGTGTTACAGGCGCCACTGGATTTTTAGGAAAGTATGTTGTGGAATTATTGACAGAAAAAGGCTATAAAGTAACTGCATTTGGAAGAAATGCAGTTAAGGGAGCTGAACTTGAAAATGATAACGTAACATTTATTAAGGGAAACTTAGAAAGCCTGCGTGATGTTTTATCAGCGGTAAGGGGCTGCGAATATGTTGTTCATGCAGGCGCCTTGTCTTCTGCCTGGGGAAAGGAAAAGGACTTTTATAATGCAAATGTGAAAGGAACCGAACATATATTAAACGCATGTGAAAGGTATAAAATAAAGCGATTAGTCTTCATTTCTTCACCCAGCATTTATACAAGAAGTAAAGACCAGCATTTTATTAAAGAAACCCAGGTTGCTTGGAATAGTGAGTTGAATTATTATATTCAGACGAAAATTCTTGCAGAGAAAGCTATCCGTGATTTTAAGACCAGTACCTTTGAAAAAGTTATTATCCGCCCACGGGGACTTTTTGGGATAGGAGATACAAGTATTATTCCCAGATTAATGCGTGCAAATAAAGTAATAGGTATTCCTGTCTTTAATAACGGAGACAACTTCGTGGATATTACTTACGTTGAAAACGCTGCTCATAGTATTTGGCTGGCCATGACTGTAAATGGTATTGACGGAGCCATATATAACATAACCAATGATGAGCCTATGGCTTTCAAAAAAATTCTATCGATATTTCTAAAAGAAATTGGACAAAAACCAAGATTTCTAAAATTGTATTATCCAGTTATGTCTAAAATAGTAGGGGGCATTGAATGGTTCTACAAAATAATGAAGATAAAAAGAGAACCGGTTTTTACGAGGTATACATTAATGACTTTGGGTTTTAGCCAGACCTTAAATATAGAAAAGGCAAAAAATGAGCTGGAATATAAACCGGTTTATACCATTGAGGAAGGTATTAAAAAGTATGCAAAATGGTATCGAGAGCAAAATTACAAGTATTAAGTTCTACAACTGCGGATATTGTATGAATGATTTAAAGCGGATGTATAAAGAGATAAAAAAGCATAAAAAAGTGATCTTTCGGGCCAAGGTCATGCTAATAGACCATAAGACATACGGTAAGATTCTTGTAGATACAGGTTATAGCCATAGAATATACGAAAATGGACTTACTTCCAAGCTATATCATTTGATTAATCCAACTTATTATGCAAAAAAAGACCATATTTTATATCAGTTAAGGAAAGACGGCATTAAACCAGGTGATTTATCCATGATTATTTTAACACATCTTCATCCAGACCATATTGGCGGACTTCATGATATAAAAAATACCCAAATAATCATGAGCGATAAATGCAGAGAAAAAATAACTGGTGCCAGATACAATGAACTGGTATTTCCAAATCAAATTGGAAAAAGTATAGAAAATCAAATTATGTCAGTAAGTGTTAATAATAGATCCCCCTTAAAGGGCTTTAAAGGCAAGGATCTTTTTGGAGATGGTTCTGTCTGGCTTATGGAGTTAGAAGGCCATGCGTATGGCCAGATTGGTATATATATTCCGGAAAAAAAGCTTTTTTATGTAGCTGATGCTGTATGGGGGACAGATTTTTTAAAATACAGACTGCGTATGATACCAAGACTTATTCAGAATGATTATAAGGCCTACGTACAGACGGTAAAAAAATTAACAGCTTTAAAGGGAGTTTCAATTATTTCCGCCCATGGAGAAGAGGTATATAATGATGCACAATAAGTTTAGGATCATTTTTAGTTACTTAAAATACAGAAATTCAAAAAAATTCAAAAGCCGGGAAGCAATTCATAAATATCAAAAAAAGGAGATAAAAAATTTATTAAAGCATATTAAAAAATATTCTCTGTATTACAGAACTATACTGAAAGATAATGATAATCTATTTTCTTTACCCATAATAAATAAGTCCGTCATGATGGAGAATTTTGATGAACTGGTGTGTGCAGATATAAAAAAAGAAGAAGCCTTAAATTTTGCAGTTTCTGCTGAAAAGGGCAGAAACTTTAATAGTAAGTTAAATGGTCTTACCGTGGGGTTATCCTCTGGAACTTCGGGACATCAGGGAATTTTTATTGCAAGTCAGAAAGAAGCTGATATATGGACAGGTGCAATTTTAGGCCGATTTTTACCCCATACCATAGGTAAGCAGGAAATTGCTTTTTTCTTAAGGGCAAACAGTACACTGTACGAAAATGTGAAAACAAGACAAATAAGCTTTACCTATTATGATATTTATAAACCATTGGAACAACATATCCATAAGCTTAACCAGACAAATACCAGTATACTAATTGCTCCTCCATCGGTATTAATTCTGTTAGCAGAAGCTGTACAGGAAAATAAGCTTCATTTGAAACTAAAAAAAGTCATATCTGTTGCCGAGGTACTGGAAAAATCGGATGAGGAATACTTTAAAAGTGTATTTGGGCAAAATGTCATCCATCAGGTATACCAATGTACCGAAGGCTTTTTGGGATTCACATGTGAATATGGTACGCTACATATAAATGAAGATATTGTATTCATAGAAGAAGAAAAAATAGATGAAATCCGTTTTATTCCTGTTATTACTGATTTTACAAGAAAATCCCAGCCGGTTGTAAGATACCGCTTAAATGATGTTTTATTGCATAAAAAAGAAAAATGTCCATGCGGAAGCCATTTTATGGCTCTTGAGAAGATCGAAGGCCGTGAAGATGATGTATTTATTTTTGAAAATAAAAATGGCAGTGATACGAAAGTATTTTCTGATATTATCAGTCGTTGTATCTTATATGTCAATGGTATAAAGCAATACCAGGTAATACAGGAAAATAAAAAGGCATTAAGGATTTTATTGGAATATGAAAAAGATGCCGATCCGCAAGCAGTACAAAAACAACTTAAGACAGAGTTTTCAAATACATTGTCGCAATTAGGCTGCATGGATATAGCCATGACATTTGATAAATATCAACATACAACTGGTAAAAAGCTAAAGAGGATTATTAGATTATGAAAAACTTAAAAATTATCGGATATGGAAAAGACAAAGGAAATAAAATTATACGATTTGACAATAATATACGTCATAGAATGGATGAAACACAAAATCATTACACAATGTCGGTCAATTCTATTGAAAAGGCGCTCCTGGCTGCAGAATGTACTATAGATGATATGGATTTAATTGTTTATGCAAGTGCTGTCGGCTACCAGCCTATTCCCTGTTCAGCAGCACTTATTTTAGAAAAGCTCGAACCTTCTGGACCGATTCCCTGCATGGACATTAATACAACCTGTACCAGCTTCATTACAGCACTTGATACAATCTCTTACATGGTACATGAAGGACGATATAACAGAGTCTTGATCCTGTCATCAGAAACAGCTTCCCTTGGTATTAATCCGGAACAAAAGGAGAGCTATGAATTATTTAGTGATGGAGCAGCCGCAGTTATTGTTGAAAAAGACGAAAATGCTGAATCAGGAGTAATATTTGGTATTTGGAAGACATGGACCCAGGGGGCCCATGATACAGAAATACGGGGAGGACTCAGCAGTCTTCACCCAAGGCACCATACGAAAGAAAATAAAAATGAATATTTATTTGATATGAACGGACCAAAGGTATTGAGACTGGTGGCCCAAAAAATCCCGGAGTTTGTAGAACAATTGGAAAAAGAAAGTGGCATTGCTTTAGGAGATATAGATTTGATCATCCCTCATCAGGCAAGCCGTGCGCTGCCTTTAGTTATGAAACAACTAGGGATTAAGGAAGGGAAATATATGAATTATGTTGAAGATTATGGAAATATGATTGCCGCTTCTGTTCCCTATATGTTATGTTTAGCCTTGGAAGAAAATAGAATCAAAAAAGGAAATACTGTACTTCTGTTCGGAACAGCAGCCGGTATGACAATCAGCGGATTAATTTTAAAAATATAAAAAATTGAAACTAATGGTAAAATATGGATAATAGTTATAAATGTAATACGAGAGTTTACAAATTGACAACATAAATGGTATTATATATAATATTCTTTATATTGTTATGATGTAAACTGTTACTGTTTTAAATTATGAAATAATTGAGGAGATTAATTTATGAAAAAAATTTTAGCTTTCGTTTTATGCACAGTTTTGACTGGTGGTATATTATTAACAGGCTGCGGTTCCTCTGAAAAGAAGGATACTGAAAAAGAAACATCTGTAAAAGCAGATGAAACAACTAAGACCTCTGACGGCTCAGCAAACGATAAAATATGGATTATTGCTACCGATACTGTATTCAAACCATTTGAATATACCAATGAAAAGAATGAATTTGTAGGAATCGATGTTGATTTGCTTGCTGCTATTGCAGAAGACCAGGGATTTAAGTATGAATTGCAAAGCCTTGGCTGGGATGCATCAGTTGCTGCTGTACAGGCAGGACAGGCAGACGGTCTTATTGCAGGTGCCACAATTAAGCAGGAACGTATTGATTCCGGATGGATTTTTTCCGAGGGATATTATAATGCCTCCCAGACATTTGTTGTAGGTGAGGGAAGTGACATTAAGAGCTTTGAAGATCTTAAGGGTAAAAATGTTGCAGTTAAAAATGGTACAGCTGGTGCTGATTTTGCAAATAGCCTGAAAGAACAGTATGGATTTACAGTAACTGTCTTTGATGATTCACCAACCATGTATCAGGATGTTATACTTGGTAACAGTGCGGCATGTGTGGAAGATTCACCGATTATGAAAGCTTCCATAAAAGAAGGCGGTCTTAAGCTTATGATTCCTGAAGGAATGGAAAGTGAAGGTGCTCCTTACGGTTTTGCAATTATGAATAAAGATAAGCAGGAATTACTGGATAAATTTAATGCAGGACTTGCAAATATTAAAGCAAATGGAAAATATGATGAAATCATCAATAAGTATTTAAAATAGGAATAATTTCAGAGAAACTCTGCAAAAGGATAGGAAGTTGATTACGAACGTGAGAGACTGTAACAGGAATCTCACGTTCTTGTTATCATCCTTTATATACTAAGAATACGGAGGTTAAGTTATGATTACGATCATACAGACGTATGGGTCTATGCTCCTGCAGGCATTGGGGAAAACTTTACTGCTTACGTTGTTATCGTTGGTTTTCGCCATGATAATCGGTCTGGTTTTTTCATTGATGAATGTTGGGAAAAATCGCTTTTTTAATTTCATTGGAACCGCATATGTTGATGGGGTTCGTGGTGTTCCACTTATTGTTTTGGCCTATTTTATATATTTTGGCGTACCGACTGGAATAAAAATGATGGGTATACAGGATTTCAGATTAACAGCTCTTCAGGCAGGTACGATTGCCCTTGCCATGAACTGCGGCGCTTATATGGCTGAGATTATCCGGGCAGGTATTGAAAGTGTTGATAAAGGACAGATGGAAGCCAGCAGAAGTCTTGGTTTGAATTATGCAAAAAGCATGCGGCTGGTGGTGCTGCCTCAGGCTGTCCGTACAATGATTCCGTCTATCATCAATCAGTTCATCATTACATTAAAAGACACCTCTATTCTTTCTGTTATTGGATTCCCGGAACTTACTAATATGGGTAAAACAATTAGTGGAAATACATTCAAGAGTCTGGAAACCTGGGCAATTGTAGGTATTATGTATATGGTTGTAATTATTACTCTCAGTAAAGTTGCAAAGAGAGTTGAAAGGAGGGTTAACCGTGGAAGATAGAAAGCTTAAGATTCATGTTGAGAATTTAAAGAAAAATTTCGGAGCATTAGAAGTTTTAAAAAACATGAGTATTGATATTTTTGAAGGAGAGGTTGTGGTTTTGTTAGGACCTTCCGGAAGCGGTAAGTCTACATTTCTCCGGTGCCTGAATCAACTTGAGGCGGCTACTGCCGGCAGCATCGTGGTGGATGGGAAGAATATTACAGATAAACATACCGATATAAATAAAGTACGTGAGAATATTGGCATGGTGTTCCAGCACTTTAATCTTTTCCCTCATAAAACTGTTTTAGAAAATATCATGCTTGCTCCGGTGGAGCTAAAGCTCATGACTAAGGCAGAGGCAAAAGAAAAGGGCATGCAATTATTAAACCGTGTAGGATTGGATTCGAAAGCAGATGCATACCCCTCCCAGCTCTCAGGAGGACAAAAGCAGCGTATCGCAATTGCAAGATCACTGGCCATGAATCCTGACATTATGCTTTTTGATGAACCCACCTCCGCACTGGATCCTGAAATGGTGGGGGAAGTTCTGGCTGTTATGAAAGAGCTTGCAGCAGAAGGTATGACCATGGTTGTTGTAACGCATGAAATAGGTTTTGCAAAAGAAGTGGCGGACAGAATTGTATTTATGGACGACGGTTATATTGTAGAGCAGGGGACAGCCCAGGAAGTTATTATGAACCCGAAAGAAACCAGAACCATTGATTTTCTTAATAAAGTGTTATAGTCTGTTTTGGAGGAGTAACCTATGAAAAAGATTATTACAATCAGTCGTGAGTTTGGAGCAGGCGGAGGAGAAATCGGAAGAAAAGTAGCCAGTATTATGAAGTATGAATTCTATGATAAAGAGTTAATTCTGAAAGCGGCAAGAGAATCTAACGTAGATGTTGAAAGCTTGTTGAAATGGGATGAACAGGTACCCATCAACTTCGGATTTGCTCAGAGCCTCTTTGATTTTTACAATAAACCGCTGAGCGAAAAGCTTTTTAATGCTCAGAGTCATATAATTAAAAAAGTTGCAGAAAAAGGAAACTGCGTGATCGTTGGCCGAAATGCAAATACCATATTAAAGGAATATGATAATACTTTACACGTATTTATACATGCAGATTCTCACTGGCGCTTAAAGCGCATGAAGGATAAAATGCCTGATGCGACTGAAGCTAAAATAAAAGAGCAGATATCCATCATTGATAAAATGAGAAGAAAAAATTGTACTTATTATACAAATACAGAATTTGGCGGGGCAGATTATTATGATATCAGTTTCAATACATCGAAATTAGGAATTGATGCCTGTGTAGAGATAATCTGTAATTTAGCAAAGCAGTAAATGGGAAGGTTATTAAAGAAAAAAGGTGTAAATAATTCGGTATCCCGGAATTATTTACACCTTTCCTGCAATTAATTATTAAAATCCATTAAAACCGCTCTTACAGGTGCAGCTTCTGCTCCTTCAATATTTACCGGCAATGCAAACAGCAGATATTCACCCTCCTCAATCTCTTTCAGGCGTAAGCCTTCCAGAATATGAATCCCTTTTTCCATTAACTGAAGGTGGGTTTCATGGCCTGGCTGGGCACGCTCAATGCCAAGAGCATCGATTCCTACACCCTTAATTCTGTGATTTACCAAATACTCCGCACCGGATTGCTCCAGATAAACAAAATCACCTTCCAAAACGTTCTCGTAGGAATTTCTTGTCTTCAAAAGTATAAAATCACCATCGGCAATGTCCTTGCTGCTAAGATCCTTCGCTGTTATTTTATTCGTTACAGCAGTTAAATCAAGCACCTTACATTTCGTGATCAGTTCCTTAAAGTCTAATGTCTCGATGGTATTTCCCTCAGGTATCATATGGAGCGTCCGGTCTAAATGAGTGCCGGTATGCAGATTCATTTCAATTTTACTTTCATACACGGTTCCGGAAGCAAAGTCACTGACTGGCTTAAGAAGAGGACGTTTTTCTTCCTTTCCTTTATAAACCGGCATATCATGATTGATTAACATGGATATATCATATAGTTTGTCATAATTTATTTTCATAAGTTCCTCCTTATATATCCCACCATTTTCGTCCGTCCTTAGCCAGAAGTTCAAAAGAAGCTTCCGGTCCCATGGACCCCGCATCATAATTGGGAAAATGTATTTTTGCCTGTTCTCTGTATTGAATCAACCGGTCTGCCACCCTCCATGCGGACTCTACCTCATCCCATCTGGAAAAAAGAGAAGCATCTCCCCTGAGGATGTCATAAATGAGCCGTTCATACGCTTCGGGGGTATTCCCCTGTATGGGATTATGGGTACTTGCATCCATTTTAGCCGGTATAATTCCACTATGCGAATGATAATCCTTTGTATTGAACTGAAAGTAGACACCTACATTTGGCTGAATGCGAAGGATCAGCAGATTGGGTTCCTGAATATCCTTATCTTTAAAGTAAAGGATATTTGGCATGGGTTTAAATTGAATGACAATTTCAGCTGATCCATTTGCAAGCCGTTTGCCGGTCCTGAGATAGAACGGGGTACCTGCCCATCGAAAGTTATTGATATGAAGCTTTATGGCTGCAAAGGTTTCCGTGTCGGAATTATCTGAAACATTCTCCTCTTCCCGGTATGCCGGTACATCTTTTCCTTCAATTATTCCTTTTCCATATTGTCCGAATATCACATTATTCTTTAAAAATTCCGGCGTTATATCTTCAATTGCTGCAAGAACTTTCTGCTTCTCTGAACGAATGGAGTCCATCTGCAGATTAATTGGCGGTTCCATGGCAATCAGGGTCAGGATTTGAAAAATATGATTCTGTATCATATCTCTCATGGCACCGGACCGCTCATAATATCCGCCTCTTGAGCCAACCCCCAGTGTTTCTGTCAGGGATATCTGGATATTATCCACATGCTTATTATTCCAGACTGCTTCAAAAACAGAGTTAGCAAAGCGAAGTACCATGATATTCTGAATCATTTCTTTACCCAGGTAATGATCGATACGGTAAATGCTCGTTTCCGGATATACCTCTAATATCTTATTGTTCAGATTTCTTGCCGTTGTTAAGTCTTTGCCAAAGGGTTTTTCTATAACAAGTCTGTTAAAATCCCGGGAACAGCATGACATATTACTGGTCTTAAGTCCTTGTACAATCGTTTCAAAATGTTCTGGTGCAACCGCCAGATAAAAAATCCTATTGCCATTTGTCTGATATTTCTGATCCAGATCCTGCAGATAAATGTTGAGTGCATGATATCCATATATATCGGTAAAATCAAACGGATAATAATGGATCATGGCCTGTAATTTATTCCAGATTACATCATCCATTTTTTTTCTTGAGTACTTATTGACAGATGTATAAATATCCCGCTTATATTCTTCCTGGGACATGTGCCTTCTCCCTATGATTACAATGGCAAAATGTTCAGGGATCAATTTGTCCCGCACCAGATTATAGAAAGCCGGAATCAGTTTACGATGTGTCAGATCACCGGTACCGCCAAAGATTACAAAAATGGAGGATAAGTTATCATTTTTCAGATTTAATTCTTCTTTCATTCTGAACTTTCCTTTCCCATTGTTTTCCTTACTCTTCCCATTGTGTATGGAAGATACCCTCTTTATCCTTGCGTTCATAGGTATGCGCGCCAAAGAAATCTCTCTGTGCCTGTAACAGATTTATTGGCAGTTCCGCTGAACGGTAGCTGTCATAATAAGCCAATGAACTTGAAAAACCTGGAACCGGGATACCATAGTTTATGGCTGTTGTAATCGTCTCTCTCCATTCCTTCTGGTAATTATTCAGGATACTGCTAAAATAATCCTCAAATAACAGGTTTTTCAGCTCAGGATTTTTTTCATAAGCCAGGGCAATCTGATTCAGGAACTGGGCTCTGATAATACAGCCGCCCCGGAAAATTTTTGCAATTTCACTATAAGATAAGTCCCAATGATATAGCCTGGAAGCATTTTTTAATAATCCAAAACCCTGTGCATAAGCGCAGATTTTACTTGCATACAGAGCCTTTCGTATTGATTCAATTAACTCTTCTGGTTTTTGTTTCAGGGTATCTGCCCCCCGAAGCAGCCTGTTTGCTGTTACTCGTTCCTCTTTCATGGCAGAAAGATATCTCTCATATACTGCTGCAGTAATCGTGGGAGTAGGTGCACCCAGATCAAGAGATATCTGTCCCGTCCATTTGCCCGTACCTTTCTGTCCTGCCACATCCAGTATCTTATCAACCAGATAGCCCTGGCCCTGTTCATCCTTTGTCTGGAATATCTTTGCTGTAATAGCAATGAGATAACTGTTCAGCTCCCCCTGATTCCACTGGTCAAAGATATCATGCAGCTGCTCTGGTTCCAGTCCCAGTACATGCTTCATGATGGAGTAAGCCTCACTGATTAATTGCATATCCGCGTATTCTATTCCGTTGTGGACCATTTTTACAAAATGTCCTGCGCCGTTTTCACCGATATAAGTACTGCAGGCATCCTGGCCCACTTTAGCAGAGATTGCAGTCAAAACCGGTTCCAGCCCGTCATAGGCTTCTCTGGCTCCTCCTGACATAATGGCGGGTCCTTTTCTGGCGCCTTCCTCTCCTCCGGAGATTCCGGTTCCAAGATAATAAAATCCCTTTTCTTCCAGTTCCTTACTTCTTCGCATGGTATCCAGATAATAGGAATTGCCTCCATCCATGAGGATATCTCCTTTATCCAGATAAGGAAGCAGCTTATGAATGGTATCATCCACTGCTTCGCCGGCTTTCACCATCAATATGATTCTCCGGGGTGTATCAAGGGAATCAGCAAATTCTTTCAGGGAATAGAAACCCAGGATGTCTTTATCCCCGTATTCCTCTGATAATTCATTTGTTTTGTCTGGTGTTCTGTTATATACTGCTACTGAGTAACCGTGATCAGCAATGTTTAATGCAAGATTTTTTCCCATTACTGCAAGACCAATTACCCCTATCTGCTGTTTTTTCATATATATCTCTCCTTTTTGTTTCAGTTAGTGGATTCTTGTTATGTTTTTTTATTATATATACAGTTGGTTTAATCTTCTGTAATTAAGTTACATAAGGAACCGGTCCAGGAAAATTTTCTAATACTTCTTGTCAAATACTCCTTTATAGTTTAACGTTATAAAGAACAATGATCGTCATAAATGTAAAAGAAAGGAAACGTGTGATATCTGGCATCAAAATATCATAGAAAAAAATTATGAACAGGAATCAATTTTTTATTCTGACTGTCATCCTTATGCTGCTGACCGGATGTGCAAGATCTTCTTTCCTCCCATTACCTTCCACCTGTGTGACCAGTCAGGGTCAGGCTGCTTCCCCTTCCCAGACACTCTCAGCCTTACAGGACTCAAAGGCGGAAACGGACAGGCTCCCGGATGGAATCAGCGAAGATTTTATGGTTTTTATTAAATCTCAATATGGAACCAGTGTCTATGACAGGCTCACAGCCTCATTTCAATCGGGCTCTGATGGCAGCGGACTATGGCATGAACTGACCGGAAGCTCCCTTTTGGTTTTAAAAGACCGCTATTCTGGCATTCTTAATTCGCCTGACACCGCACGCTCCCACCGGATATGGCTGAAGGAATCTTCCAATCCCAATCAGGTGGTATTGTCCTTTGCCGGAGATATAAGCTTCGCCGACGGATACGCCAATATGTCCGCATACCATACAAGAGGCGGCATTGATTCCTGCATTTTGCCCAATGTAAAAGCACGAATGGCTGCAGCAGATATTATGATGATTAACAACGAATTCTGTTACAGCAGGAGAGGAACCCCTCTGACTGGAAAAACCTTTACCTTCCGGGCGGACCCTTCCATGGTCCGGAATTTAAATTCACTGTCAGTCGATCTGGTGTCTCTTGCTAATAATCACGTTTATGATTACGGACCAGAGGCTCTTTTGGATACACTTGACACATTATCCGGTGCAGGAATTCCATATGCCGGTGCGGGAAGAAATATTGAGGAAGCAAAAGAACCTGTTTACTTCATATCCGGCGGTATGAAAATTTCCTTTATATGCGCCACACAAATAGAACGTTCCACACGATTTACAAAGGAGGCCGGTGCAGACAGTCCGGGGGTTTTAAGAACAGATGATCCTGCTATTTACCTGGCTGCTGTGGAAAAAGCCAAGGCCAATAGTGATTTTGTAGTGGTTTTTATCCATTGGGGGACGGAAGGCACCAATTACTTTGAAGAGGACCAGCAATATCTCGCCCGACAGCTTATTGACCATGGTGCAGGACTAGTCATTGGCTGCCATCCTCATGTTCTCCAGGGAATTGAATATTATCAGGGCGTTCCCATCGTATACAGCCTGGGTAATTTCTGGTTTAACAGCAGAACCATACCCACGGGTCTTATGGAAGCAGTAATCACTCCCAGTGGTCTTAATAAACTGCAGTTTATCCCCTGCATTCAGGAAAATTGCAGCACCGATCTGGTTGTTTCCCCTGATAAAAAGCAGAAAGCTTTCCAGTTTATGGAACAGCTCTCATCCTCAGTTACCATAGATACTGAGGGAATCATTCAGCCCCTTCCAGAATAAGGTAAGATTACAATTCTATTAACAAATCGCCGTTTTCTTACGTATTCTTACGCCTTTTTAACTTTCCTTGACCTTGTACTTACTCCATGGTTTAAAGTCTCCCTATCAGCCGATGCGAGCTGAATATGCCCAAAAAACATGGGCGGGAGAGATGAACACCCTACGGGTATCCCTTTATGCCCAAAAAACATGGGCGGGAGAGATGAAAGGAGAATTATTATGAAGAAACGGAAACTGAAATGGCTGATTCCCTGCGCTGCAGCGCTTTTTACCATAGGTGCCTCCATGACATCCTTTGCAGCACAAGGTTGGGCCGAAGAAAACGGCAGCTGGGTGTACTATGATAACAATGGTGACATAACTACAGAAGCCTGGAAAAAATCAGGAGATAACTGGTTTTACTTAGACTCTGACGGTCAGCTTGCCACCAGCCAGGTTATCGAATCGGATGACAATTATTACTACGTGAACTCCGTAGGTGCCATGGTTACCGACGAATGGAGAGAAGTTCCATCTGACAGTGACGAAGAAGACGCAGCAGAAACCAACTGGTATTATTTTGGCAGCAACGGTAAGGCTTATAAAGCATCTTCTACCGGTAAAACCAATTTTAAATCAGTGAAAATTGCAAATGGGGAAACTCATTCCTACGCTTTTGATACAGAAGGAAAAATGCTGTATGGCTGGCTTGATGACGCTTCTACCCGTGTTACAGGCGATGATGCATGGAAAGAGGGAATCTATTACTGCGGCGCATCCTCAGACGGCGCCCGTGCAGACGGCTGGAAATCCATAGAAGTTGAAGACGAACCGGAGAAAGATGATGATTTTAATGGTTCCTACTGGTTCTACTTTGGTTCAAACGGTAAGAAGACCACCGATACTACAAAAACCATCAACGGCAAAAAATACCGTTTTAATGAATACGGTGCTGCAGAATATGACTGGTATGAGGTAGCTCCTGCTTCCGCTTCCACCGCAAGCTCAGCAAACCAGTATTATAATCTTCCTGAAGAATGCTGGCAGGCAAAGGGCTGGTTTAAAGCAGTTCCAAGCGAGGAGCTGGACGCAGAAGCACATGATGATGACACCCAGTACTGGTTCTACGCAAATACTGACGGTAATCTTGTAAAGAGCCAGATCAAATCCATTGACGGCATCAAATATGCCTTCAATGAAAAAGGTGAAATGCTTCACGGGCTTTATAACCTTTCTTTAAACGGCAATACGATCGAATCATATGATGAAATCGAGACAGAAAACGAACTTCCGGCAGTAGATGACACCGGTTTGGTTTACTACTTTGGAAATTCACCAAAGGAAGGCGCTATGGCCACAGGTAAAACCACCATTGAATTAGATGGAGAAACCTATACCTTCAACTTCCGCAAATCCGGAAGCAACAAGGGTGCAGGATATAACGGCATCACTGATGACAGCATTTACATCCAGGGACGTCTCTTAAAGGCTGATAAAGATGAGAAATACAAAGTAGTCGAATTCAACGGCAAAGAATACTTAATCAGCACCTCCGGTAAGCTTGCAAAGAGCAAAACAAATGTAAAAGACGGCGATGAGAAATACTACATCACAAACAGTGACGGTACCATCAAAGAGTCCGGTTACGACAAATTAAAATAATAACTCAAATAAATAACGAAAGCGGCTGCAAGGATTGGATTCCCATCCTGCAGCCGCTTTCGTTATTTATTATTTTTACTTCGATAGATCTTTTCTGCCGTAATCGGAAGCTCCCTGACTCTTGCGCCCACCGCATTGGCAATGGCATCTGCAATGGCTGGTGAAGGTGTATTAATAACAATTTCTCCAATGGATTTCGCTCCAAAAGGCCCGGTAGGTTCATAGCTGCTTTCAAATTCCACCCGGATCGTCCCTATGTCCAGCCTGGAAGGCAGCTTATACTGCATAAATGAGTTCTGCTGCATCTGTCCTTTTTCCGTATAGGTAATATCCTCATAAAGAGCCATGCCGATTCCCTGGGCAAGTCCCCCTTCCGTCTGGATTCTGGCCAGATTCGGATTGATGGTTGTTCCGCAGTCCACAACTGCCACATAATCAATCAGCTCTGCCTCGCCGGTTTCCTGATCTACCTCTACTTCTGCCATTCCTACCATAAATGGGGGCGGAGATACAGGAGAAGTATGGGAAGCGCCCGCCGAGAGCATTTTTTCATTGAAGCACATGACCTTATTTCCAATATCCTTCAAAGATATTTCCAGTCCGCCTTCTGGCTGCCAAACCCTGGTTCCGTCAAATTCCAGGGATTTTTTTTCACAGGACAAGTATTCCGCCCCTTTATCCAGAATTTTATCACGCATCTCACCGCAGGCCTTAACAACTGCCATGCCGGTCAAATACATGGTGCTGGAAGCATAGGATCCGGAATCATAGGGAGATACATCCGTATCGGTTCCATGAACTACAATCTGATCCAGATCGCATTCCAGACAATCTGCCGCAACCTGAGCCAGGGTGGTATCGCATCCTGTCCCCATATCAGAGGCCCCGATCATAAGAGTATAAAACCCGTCATCATTGAGACGCAGCTCCACAGAAGCCACATCCACTCCTGATATGGCAGAGCCCTGCATTGCCATGGCAACTCCCACTCCCCGGATCTTTCCATTTCCCATATCGATTCTCGGATATTTCTTATCCCAGTCCATCATTTTCTTAGCATGGGCCATACAGCGGTCAAGGGCACAGCTTTTTAATGTTTCTCCATAGTAAGCAGGCATCACATCTCCTTCTCTCACCATGTTTAACTCTCTGATTTTCACTTTATCCATCCCTATTTTTTCCGCAAGCTCATTGATGGCGGATTCCACCGCAAAGATTCCCTGAGTGGCTCCGTATCCCCGGTAAGCACCGGCTGACATACAGTTGGTATAAACCACATCATAAGCGAACCGGAATGCTCTGGGCGTTCTGTAAAGAGGTATGGGCTTATGTCCCGACAATCCAACTGTTGTAGGTCCGTGTTCTCCATATGCTCCTGTATTGGATAATGTATAAACGTCAATTGCCTGAAGAATTCCGTTCTTATCCGCCCCAACCCGGACCCGGACCTCCATCTCATGCCGGGGAGAGGAGGCGATCTGAGATTCATATCTGCTGTAAATAATCTTGGCAGCTCTTCCGGTTTTCATGGTAACAATTGCAGGATATACTTCTGCTACGACTGTCTGTTTGGCTCCGAATCCGCCTCCGATTCTGGGTTTTATGACCCGAATCCTGGATTTGGGAATATCCAGTGCATGAGCAAGGATTCTTCTCACATGAAAAGTAACCTGGGTGGATGCCACCATATTCAGTCTTCCGTAAGCATCCAGATAGGAATAGGCGCGGAAGGTTTCCATCATGGCCTGTTGATTGGCTTTTGTATGGTATACCTGTTCCACAACGTAATCACACTGCTTTAATAATACCTCTACATCTCCATGCTCTTCGCCTCCGGAAGCACATAAATTACGGCGGTTATCCGCTCCTACCGGGCAAAGACTTTCCCAGTTTTCCTCCGGATGAATGAGTACTTTATGATCCTTTGCCTTTTTAAAATCAAGAACCGGCTCCAGAACCTCATAATCCACTTTAATGAGCCGGAGAGCGTGGTCTACCGCTTCTTCTGTTTCTCCTGCAACAATTGCAGCAGCATCTCCCACAAATCTCATTCTGTTATCCAGAATCAGCCTGTCATAAGGACTTGGTTCCGGATAAGTCTGCCCAGCCATGGTAAACCGTTTTCCCGGTACATCACGGTACGTAAGAATACAGGCAATTCCATCCACATTTTTTGCTTTTTCTGTATCAATCTGCCGGATTAAGGCATGGGCATGAGGACTTCGTAAAACCTTTACGATCAGGCAGTCACCTGGCGCCAGATCATCTGTAAAAACAGGTTTTCCAGTCACCAATGCTTTCGAATCCTTCTTTTTAACAGAAGTATTTACGGTGCGCATTTTAACATTCATTCCTGTTTTCTCCTCTGCTTAAGTAATTTTTTACAGCACGCAGCTGACCCATATATCCGCTGCAACGGCAAAGATTGCCCGCCAGATATTCTTTGACCTTCTCTTCCTCAAACGAATCCAGCTCTTTTTCCATGGCAAGAACATTCATAATCAGACCCGGGCTGCAAAAACCGCACTGCTCTGCTCCTTCAGCAGCCAGGTAAGAGCCGAATTCCTCCGCCTCTTTTTGCACCCCTTCCAGAGTCACCACCTCACAGCCGTCTGCCCTGGCGGCAAGATAAGAACAGGAAAGCCTTGAAACTCCATTGACAAGGACTGTACACAGCCCGCAGTTTTCCGTCTCACAGCCGCATTTTACACTGTAACAGCCTTTCCTGCGCAGCAGGTGAAACAGAGTTTCATCGTCTTTCGTCTCCTCATAAATGAGTCTACCGTTTAATGTAAATTCAATCTGCATTTACTCTTCCTCCCGGTCCAGTGCCATGAAAAGCCGTTTGATATAAACCTCTGCCAGATGCTTCCTGTATTCCCCGCTGCCTCTCATATTTGTGCCGTAACGAAACCGGTCCGCTGCCAGTTCAGCCAGTTCCTTTAATTCCCCTGCTTCTTTACGGCTTATAACGGCCAGCTCCGCCCGTGCTGGTCTGGCTCCCACTGACACATAATAGGTCTCATCTTTTACAGACACACAGCATGCAATGAGAGGAAAATCCGTTTTCGTCATTCGGGAAGCTGAATAAAATGCCTTTCTTCCATCCTTTTTGATCCGGATTCTCACAAGAATGTCCCGGTTGAATTTCTGCCTGCAAAAATCCTCAAGTGGGATTACGCCTCCCTTATAAAGCTCAACGTAAGTATCCAGTGCAAGCATACAGGTCAGAATGTCGGAAAAGCCGAACCTGCCGAAAATGCTGCCTCCTGCTGTTGCTCCATTTCGAAACTGGACTCCTACAATAGAACGGGTGCATTCCTTAAATAAACCGGGAAAATACCGGTCAAGCCCTTTATGGACTTCCAGCTGGCGTAGAGTGCACATGGCTCCAATAATAAACTCATCCTCTGTCTCCTCAATTCCATCAAGTCCAAGACCGGATAAATCCACGAGAGTCATCTTGACCCGGTTCTGAACCTTCAGCCACATCATTCCGGCACCGATTACACTGCTTTTTTTCTGGTTCAGATCATAAGCTTCTTCCAGACTTTCTGCCTTAACGTAATTCTTAAATCTGATCACTTAAATTTTCCTCCCTAATAGAACTGGATCTATCAGTAAACAACGTGTGTATTAATAAGTTATACTTATATTCGACAATATATTTATTAAAAACCTCAAAAAGTATATCATACTCTTCCCTGTTTTGACAATATTATTTTCCTGAATCAACAACTTGTCCCGCCCCTCATCAAGTGTTAAGATGGAAAAAAAGCAGAAAGGATTATTTACGATGCAGGCATATTTATTTGTTCACTTCAAAGAGAAGACAGATCCGGATGGCGAGGCTGTCTATTTTTCAATCAGCGAAGATGGGTTTCACTGGCAGGAGGTAAATGGTGGCAGTCCCATTCTTACCAGCACCATAGGAGAGCAGGGAGTGCGGGATTTTACCATCTGCCGTACAAAAGAAGGGATTTATTACATACTTGCCACAGACTTAAGCCTGGCAAGAAATTTTAAGACTAAGTATGAAGGCAGTTGGGAAAACGTCAGCAGATATGGCAGCAGGAACCTGGTCCTCTGGGAATCCCCTGATTTGATTCACTGGTCAACGCCCCGCCTGATTTCTCCGGGAGACGACCCCTTTGGCTGTGTATGGGCTCCTGATATTATCTTTGATGAAGAAGCAGGTGATTATCTCATCCACTGGTCCTCTTCCCACCCCTCCAACAATTACGGACCAAAAAAAATTTATTACAGCCGGACCAGGGATTTCATACATTTTACCAGTCCAAAGGTATTATACGAGAAGGATGACAGTGATATCATTGACTCTGCTCTATATAAGGATAATATCAATTTTTATCTTTTTGTGAAAAGCAATCCCAATCCTGCCGCCATATTACTGCTTCAGTCTCATAATATTACCGGTCCATTTTCCATCATCCCGGAATTCAGCGAAGAAATGAAAAAACTGGAACAGGGACAATACGAAGCCCCTACTGCATTCCGGACAGAGGACGGACGCTGGTGCCTGTTTCTGGATTATTATGGTACGAAGATAAAAGAAAAGCAGGGATACGTTCCATTTATAGCCGATACTATTTCCTCCGGAAACTTTATCCGTTCAGATAAATCCTTTTCTTTTCCTTACGGATTCAAACACGGAACAGTTTTAACAATCAATCAGGAGGAATACGACAGACTGAAATGTGCTGTTTTTATTTAAGAAAAATTTGGCATAATAAATCAGTAAAAAACGCTTACAATAATAG
This sequence comes from Bacillota bacterium, assembly GCA_023386315.1. GTDB lineage: Bacteria > Bacillota > Clostridia > Lachnospirales > Lachnospiraceae > Lacrimispora. The sequence continues at coordinate 133,871 of JAEWJZ010000009.1, forward strand.
ATGCAACAACCAACAAAGGAGGGTTAATCTATGTTAGTAAACGGTAAAAACGAATGTATCCAATGTACTATTGACAATTGCGCCTATCATGCCAAAAGCGATGACTACTGCACACTGGAAAGAATTAAAGTAGGTACTCATGAGCAGAATCCTACAAAAAAAGAGTGCACAGACTGCGAATCCTTTAAAAACCAGGCATAAGAAGTCAGTTCTAATTTCCTCCTGACATGCAGAAAAGAAATCATTTCTTTCTGCATATGAAAAAAGCTGCTGCACCCTGAGTGCAGCAGCTTTCTATATGATCAGCTGTTATAAATCGGATATTTATCACAAATTTTTGTTACTTCGCCTCTGATGTAATCGGCCTTATTATCAAAATCAGTTGCCACAAGCCAGATACATTCCGCAATCTTTTCCATGTCTTCTTCCTTCAATCCTCTTGAAGTAACAGCAGGAGTACCTACACGAACACCGGAAGTAACAAAGGGACTTCTTGGATCATTGGGTACCGCATTCTTATTCAGGGTAATAAACACCTCGTCGCAGTGGTTCTGAAGTTCTTTTCCGGTAACTTCCATACCTCTTAAGTCAATCAGCATCAGATGATTATCCGTGCCGTCGGTGAGAATATGAAATCCCTGCTTTACCAGTGCTGCGGCAAGAGCCTTGGCATTCTTAACCACCTGTTCCTGATATGTCTTAAACTCAGGCTTTAAAGCTTCACCAAAACATACTGCTTTTCCAGCAATTACATGCTCCAGAGGACCACCCTGGGTTCCCGGGAAAATTGCTTTATTAAAGTTAAACTTATCAGCGGCCTCCTGGTTAGCCAGAATCATTCCGCCTCTTGGTCCTCTTAACGTTTTATGGGTAGTCGTTGTAACCACATCTGCATAAGGAATGGGACTTTCATGAAGTCCAGCTGCAACCAGACCTGCAATGTGAGCCATATCCACCATTAAATAAGCTCCTGCCTTATCTGCAACTTCTCTGAACCGCTTAAAGTCAATGGCTCTGCCATATGCACTTGCTCCCGCCACGATCAGCTTTGGCTTATTCTCCATAGCGAGGCGCTCCATCTCATCATAATCAAGGAATCCATCATCATTGACTCCGTAAGGAACGATATTAAAATACAGACCGGAAAAGTTTACCGGGCTTCCATGAGTTAAATGACCGCCGTGATTTAAATTCATTCCCATAACTGTATCGCCGGGATTTAACATGGCAAGAAATACCGCCATATTGGCCTGGGCACCTGAATGGGGCTGAACATTGGCATAATCACAGCCGAACAGTTTTTTCGCACGTTCGATAGCGATGCTTTCCACAACATCCACCTCTTCGCAGCCGCCGTAATAACGCTTTCCCGGGTAACCTTCTGCATATTTATTTGTAAGCACAGTTCCCATCGCCATCATAACCGGTTCTGAAACAATGTTTTCGGATGCGATCAATTCCAGATTTCTTCTCTGCCGTGCGCATTCCTTTTCAATGGCTTCTCCTACTTCTTTGTCAAAGCCGGTGATAAACTTCATTACTTCATTTACCATGTCCATTCCCTCACTTTTCCTTTTGAATCGTTACTCTTTAGCATTTTGGTAGATTATATAGCATACTTCCTTATCATGTCAAGGCTTTCTCATCCTCTGCGCGCTGTGCCAGCAGCTTTTCGTAAAGATCCTGGTCAAAAGGATAGGAAATTTTCTTCTCCAGCCAGGAAGAGAGATACGCTCCATTTGCCATCATAAGTGTACAGATTCCGTCTTCACCCGGAGCCATTAGCGCTTCCCCTGACCGCAGATGATCTGAAAAGTTCTGAAAAATCATGCGGTATTCCTGTCCTTCATTATTTTTTGCTGCAAGCGGCCTCCGGATATATTCCAGCTTTCCGAACGGATCTTTATTTGTCCTGGCAAATTCCTCTGTGGTAACTGCATTTTCATCAAAAAACAGTTCTGTTCCGTCTGAAATGGTCAGCCGTCCCTTCGACCCCCAAATTTCAAGACGGTTTGTTCCAGGATTCTCTCCAGTAGAGCTGATTAAGGTTCCCCGAAATCCATTTTTATAGAAAAACTGAAGATCAAAGCTGTCATCTACTGCAATGGGATTATATTTTCCATAGTCAACAGAAGCATAAACCTCATCCGGCATTCCAAAGAGCCACTGCCAGATATCCAGATAATGCTGGCACTGGTTAATTAAAAGACCGCCGTGTTCCCCGCTCCAGGTGCTTCTCCATGCAGCGCTGCTATGATAGACAGGAGTACGGTACCAGGTATTGCAGACCCACACAGCCCTGGTTATTTTTCCCAGCCCTCCGCCTTTTAAAAACTCTCCGGCAGACAGAAAACCTCCTTTCATACGGGTATTAAATATCATTCCAAGACTAATACCTGACTTCTTTGCTTCTGCCACCAGCACCTGCGCTTCTTTTGACGAGATCCCCAATGGCTTGTCCATGAGAATATGCTTTCCTGCCTGCACTGCCATCATTCCCAAGGGAACATGGGTATCATGAGGAGTTACTATCACCACTGCATCAAATCCATCCCTGGATGCAAACACTTCATCTGCATCGTCATAGATTTTTACATCCGGATACAGATTCTTAATTTCCTCCTGCCCATTTGCATTCCGACAGCAGATTCCCGCCAGAACCATCCCGCTTACTTCTCCCGCCGCCAGCATCCGGGCATATTTTTTTCCCATTCCTCCATAGCCGATTATAACTGCTCTGAATGTGTCCATGCCATTCTCCTTATTATCTGCTCGAGCTTAAGATCCGGTAATTTTTAATTATAATCTGCAGGGATTTGTTCCCATTGTATTCATTCACCGCGGGGTAATACACCACATCAAGCTGGCGGCTGTCTCCCAGTTCCTCCACAAACAAGTCTCCATCTTCAAACAAAAGTCCATCCATAGGCGTCCCAGCCTTTGTAGCCAGTGAAAATTTAACTACATTGCGGTTTTTACCAAGTACACGGACGCTGCGGATAGACAAATCTTTTTGAGCAAAAAGAGGCTTTTCATTCCCCTGTCCATATGGCTCCAGCAAATCCAATTCCTCAATCAAAGGCTCACTTATGTATTCAAGAGGCATCGGTACATCAATCCACACCTTTTTTACGAAATCTTCTTCCGTAAGATCCGCATGTTCATTTAATGCCCTTCGGAATTCATCCACATTCTCCTTTAAAAGAGAAAGCCCTGCTGCCATGGGATGGCCTCCGAATTTTAATAAAAGATCTTTTACCTCCATCAGAGCATCAAACATATGATAGGACTCGATGGAACGCCCGGAGCCCTTAACATACTCCTCGCCATCAGTGAGAACAAATGCAGGTTTTTGAAACCGCTCTCTTAATCTGCCAGCTATGATTCCGGCAAGTGACTCATGACAGTCCGGCAGATATACCACCAAAACCTTATCACGGTAAAAATGCTCTTCTACCAGCTTTACAGCCTCATCTGTTCCTGCTTTTGTCATATCCTTGCGCTGATCATTGAGATCCTTTAATTCAACAGCCATTCGGTCTGCTTCTTCCTCTTCCTGACATAAAAGCAGAGAGAGTGCCAGCTTGGCAGTCACCAGACGACCGCCTGCATTCAGACACGGGCCGATTACGAACCCAATCTGATATGCCGTAATATGATCCTTATCCAGGTTATTCTTCTCTATCAGCTTTAAAAGCCCCAGACTTTTTGTATTTCCAATGCATTTTAAGCCTTCTTTTACAATAATGCGGTTCTCATCCTGAAGCTTCATCACATCGCCGACTGTTGCTATGGCAGCAAATTCCACCATATCCAGCCATTTCTCTTTCGAAATACCAAAAGCCTCATACAAAGCCTGTACCAGCTTAAAGGCTACCATACCGCCGCAGATCTCGGGAAATGGATACATACAGGCTTCCTGCTTGGGATTTACAATAGCATCTCCAGGAGGCAGAACTTCTTTCCCCTCCTCTTTTCCGATGTCATGATGATCCGTCACAATCACTGTCATTCCCAGATCTTTGGCAAGCTTTATCTGTTCAACTGCGGCAATTCCATTATCGCAGGTTACAATCGTGTCAATCCCGTCATCATAAGCCGCCCTGATTATGGATTCATTAATCCCATACCCATCCTTAATCCTGTCAGGAATCTCATAATCCACCACTGCACCAGTTTCCTTAAATGCCTGATACAAAAGATAGGTAGAGCAGACTCCGTCAATATCATAATCTCCCACTATTCTGATGGGTTTTAACTGTTTGATCTTCTCTTTTAAAATCAGTACAGCCCGATCCATGTCTTTCAACAGACAGGGGCTGTATAAATCATCCAGTCCCCCTCTTAAATACTTTTCCACTGCATCCGGTCCTGATACATCCCGGTTCCTTATAATTCTTGCAGTTACAGGCGATATATGATGAAGCTCTGCCATTTCATTAAAATCAGCTCGTTTGGTCTGAAGCATCCATATTTCTGCCGCCATTTTTTTTGATCTCCTTCACTACACACTCTTCTGCTGTCTTTCCTTTAGATACTTTCATCTCTTTTAATTTCCTGATTCTTGTAATTTCCCGAACTCCTTTCTTTCCACTGCCTTCGTTTTCCTGGAGCCCTTCTTTGCGTTTTTTCGATGCAGACAGACGGCTCATCAGGCTGGTAATGGAATAAAGAATGGGTGCAAAATCCCCCCGGTATGCCTTTTCGCAAGTGGATTTAACATCAAAATTCTCACTTCCTATCTCCTGAAACAAATATTTTTCATCATCGATAATATGTTTCAGCCGGTCAATCAGCTGATTGACTGAATTAGTGAGAATTCCGATCTCATCCCTGGAGCGATAGGATAAATATACATCAAGATCTCCGTCTGCCACTCTCCTTGTCCCTTCAACAAGATCCTTTACCGGTTTGTCAATTGCTATAATAATGTAGATCACAAGGAGGGAAATTAAAAATCCCACAACACCCACACTGATGACCTTCATTCTGGCCAGACGCATGTATAAATGATCGGCTTCAATACTGGCTGCCTCTGATCCTTTTCTGTTATAATCCACGACCTTTAAAAATCCGTTGCTTGCTTCATCAAACAGCTGTCTGGATTCCCCCATAATAATGTTAAATGCCTCTTCGGAGTTGTTTTCCCTGCTGACTGAAAGAAGGCGGTCACTGCATTCCAGATAATTATTCCAATTGTCTTTCGCCTGCGCCATCAGCTCACGGTCCGACTCGTCGGCAATATAAAGCTCGTACCGGGAAAATGACTGGCCTATCTCAGCTCTGATAGCCTCCATCTCCTGCTCCAGCCTGGTTTTGTCAGCCACGCTTGTAGTAACCACATGGTTGTATTCCTTAATACGGTAATCCGCCGTCCTGGTATTCAACTCTTCCGCAATGATGATGGCAGGCACCCATGACTGGGAAATCACCGTACTGGCATGATTGATCTTACTTGCCGTAATAACAGATTCCGTGCCAATAAATAAAAGTCCCAGGATACTGATCGCTCCCAGTAAAAGCAGCTTTGTTTTTATTTTAATATTTCTGATAGATGTCACTTTCATATTCTCTTAATCTCTTCCTCCTGGACCGGTAATCCGGTATTTCTTTTTCAACAACTGACCAGAATGCTTTTGAATGATTCATAAAAAACCTGTGAGCCAGCTCATGTACCACAACGTAATCTACCAGATCTTCCGGCAGCAGCACAAGTCTCCAGTTAAAGTTTAAATTGCCCTTTCCGCTGCAGCTCCCCCACCTGGTTGCCTGGTCCCGGATGGCAATCCTTCCGTAATCTGTATTCATGATCCGTGACCATACAGCAGTTTTTTCCTCCAGATACTGTCTGGCCCGCTGCCTGTACCAGCTCTTAATAACTGTTCTGACCGTGTTCTCCCCTTCCCTTAAATTCTCAGGATTTATGGAACCAGTGAGCGTTAAATCACCTGGGGATTCCTTTATAAAAATTCCCTTTTTCTTAAAATCAGGTAAAATACGAAGTGTATGCTTTTCCCCAAAAAGCAGCAGAACACTCCCGTCTGTACAGGAAAGCTGATGTCGGGCCGACTGGATCTTCACCTTCTGTACTGCCTCATATACCCAGCTGCTGTTTTTAAATACCAGCTCATGTCCAAATCGGTAAGGTGCAGACAAAGGAAGCCTAACTATGACTTCACCAGTTTTTGAAATCTGCAGGGCCATGGTTTTCCGGTTGGACTTCACTATCCGGTAACTGCAGAAATTTCCATCTTCAAAGGGCAGAATTCCAGTGCTCCTTTTATCTTCATTATGCTCCACTTTCATTATGCTCCACTTCCATATATGCAATTCCAATCTTTATCTTCATTTACGCTGAAACCCGTACCCCTAATTATATCGAAAAACAGAAAAGGAAACAATAGATTTTTTATTCAGAGCGTTCCGAAATCTCCTTCAGTTTCCCAAAATCAGAAATAAAATACCCCTTCTCCTTCTTCATAATTCCCTCATCACAGAACTTTTTCATAACAAACAGCACATGGCGGTAGCTGACATTCATATATTCAGAGACATCCGTATGGGAAATCCCATACAGCCCCTCCTTGTGATGGGTAAGTATAAAAGAGGCAAGCCTTTTTTCAAGAGAATAATTCAAATATTCACTGAGCCGGAAACTTCTGGCCATCAGTTTGCTGGAGATATAGGATGCAAAATAAAAGGACACCCCGGCATCCTTTTTACACATATCCCTGATCTCTCCTAAATCAAACTCCAGGCAGTAAATATCATCCACGACTCTGTTTTCTTTTGTAAAGTCCTCATTGCAGAAAATAGAAAGCTCCCCCAGCCAGTCCTCTCTTCCCGCAAAATCAAGAATGGAACGGCGGCCATTTTCATGGTCAATATATATTTTCACCGTACCCTGGCGGATAAAATAGCATCGGGATATGGACTCCCCTACCTTAAATATATTGCTGCCTTTCAAAAAATGTCTCTCCCGCCCCATTTTTAATAAACTGCCGGGTATTTCACAAGTTACAAATTGTTTCATCATTAATTCCTCTGATATGATATTTCTCATAGTAGGTTATCCAGAATCTATGGTATCATATTCCCGAGGTGAAAACAATGACGAAGAAAAACTCACAATTAATTGCTTATTCCATTTTATCCTTTGTATTCTTTGGATTTGGAATTTCGCTGCAGTTAAAAGCAGCGATCGGCCAGAGTGTCTTAAATGCACTTGCAGTTACACTTTCCTTCCTGATTCCGTGGAAGGTGGGTACCATACTAAACATGATCAATACCATTTTCTTTATCAGCTATTTACTTTTCAGGCGTACCCGATTAAACTATAAGGACATCATTCAGATTATAGCTACCATTGGAAATGGAATTATTATTAACTTTTTTCTCTACCAGGTTCTGTCCGGTTTTACGGCCGAAAGCTATCTTTTTAAGTTATTGCTTTATATTACAGGTCTGATTATTGCTTCCTTAAGCCTTGGTGCAGTCCTGGCAATTGGAATTATCCGTTTTCCGCTGGAAAGCCTCTGTCTGACCATCACGGAACTTTTTCACAGAAAATTCACGGCTGTACGCATGAGCTTTGATGTGATATTTCTGGCTGTGACGATTGCCCTTACCTTATGGGCACGTACCCCTTTGCAGATCCGGGAAGGAACCGTAATCAGCGTTTTACTCCTTTCCCCGCTGTTAGGAATCTGCTATGACTTTTTTAAAAAGCACTGGAATATGGAGGACTGAATACATGTACCATACATACTTAATCGATATTGACAATACCATTCTTGATTTTGATGCTGCAGAAGAGCGGAGCTTTCAGAATGTAATAGAATCCTACTGCCTTTCCTTTGAACGCAGCATGCTGGATGATTATAAAAAGATTAATAAAAACCTATGGAATCTTCTGGAACAGGAGAAAATCAGCAGAGAAGAGGTATTTCACACCCGATTCTCCTTATACTTTCAGACCCTGAAAAAAGAGGTAGACGGAATAGAGGCGGAATCCCGCTACCGGAGCTTTCTTGGCAACAGCCCGGAGCTGATCCCCCACGCAAAAGATACACTGATACGATTAAAAAGCATGGGAAAAAAGCTCTACTCTGCTTCCAACGGAGTCTATTCCACCCAGATCACACGACTGAAACAGGCTGGTATCTACGACCTGTTTGACGGCATGTTTATCTCCGAAAAGGTAGGAAGTGAAAAACCATCTCTGAATTTTTTCAGACACTGTTTTCTTCATATTCCTGATTTTCAGCAGGAAGAAACCCTCATGGTGGGAGACAGTTTAAGTTCCGATATCCAGGGCGCCGTGAACGCCGGTATCGATTCCTGTCTCTTCATCCGGACAGATTCCTTCGTCGAATCCGCCGCAACTCACACCATCCATGATCTGACACAGCTTTTAAGCCTGTAGCTTTTACAGGCAGAATCTTCCTTCCAGTGCCAGGAACTGATCCAGTACCATCCGGCTTACCCTGGCACCGAACACAGTGGCCGGATGAGCCGGATAATACATGGCATCAGAGAATTCTTTATGAAACATGACAATCACATAGGAGCCATATGGAGTAAATACAATGCCTCCGTCATTGCGGCAGGCATCCATGCTCCCGCTTTTTGAAGCCACTGAAATCAGTATTTCATCCGTATTATCACTGTCCATATAGACCGGAGGGAAATCCTTAGTGATCATGCTGTTATAATGCTGTTTTTTTAATATTTCAATCATCGCCGCATCAGCCCGTGGACTGACCAGTTCTCCCTTTACCAGTCTTGTAAAAATACTGCCGTAATCCTTCGGCGTACTGGTACCCAGTCTCCGGTACTGATCAAAGTGAAGGGGATTGTAAAGAACGGTATCTTTGCATCCCAGCCTCTCTATACAGCGGTTGATGGTATCCAGCCCCAGATAGTCAATCATCATATTAGTGGCAACATTATCACTGACTATTATCATTAAAACAGCCGCATCTTTTACCCGCAGAACAGCCCCCGGTTCAAGAGATACCAGCACACCGCTCCCATCCACCACATGCTCATCCTTATATTCTACAAAGTCCTCCAGGCTTTTGTTTCCTTTTTCCACTTCATCAAACAGACAGGCAAGAATAAAAGTTTTTATGGTACTGGCAGTCTCATATTTTTCATCCTGCCCCAAAGCAATTACATTCCCATGAAAATCATTTAAATAAATTCCCATCTTCCCGTCGTAGCTCATAATTTCCGCCTGTATTCTTTTTTCTAATGTAAATCTGGAATCCATGTCATCCTCCGTTCCATTCCCTTAGAATATACTGCCTGAAGCATACCAGCTCTTTGCCAGATCCTCCCGGTAATCCGCTGTCTCCGTATTTAAACTGTTAATAACCACTCCGCTGCTTCCGATCTTTCCCGTAGAATGGATATACCTGCCATTTCCCATATACATTGCGATATGTCCGGGAAAATACATCAGGTCTCCGGGAAGCATTTCTTCCTTTGGTATTTCCCGGACAGGAAATCCGGCCTGGATCTTCGCATCCCGAAAGATAATGATTCCACTAAGCAGATAACTCTGCGAAGTCAGTCCGGAACAGTCAATCCCCAGTGACGTTCTTCCTCCCCACCGGTACTGTGTCCCCAGATACTGCATTGCATTCTCCACAACTGCCTGGCGGAATTCCTTTTCATCCACAATTTCCTTCTGTGGAAGCTTTCCTGTCCACAATCCGCTCTGGGAATATTCTTTCGGGCGCAGATACTGATTTCTCACAAACCCTCTCTGTCCGTCAAATAACTCCACCAGTGCCCAGCCAGGTTCCATGGATTCAAACTCCAGGACCTTTATAAGCGCTCCTCTGGGAACACTTATGATTCTGATACCCTGTACCTTAGGCAGCGACATAATGTCCACGAATTCCCCATCAGTCACCATAAGGCCGCCCTCTTCCCAGTTAATCAGTGCAGAAAGACCGGTGAGTTCCACATCTTCTTTTCTTACATACCCCGGATAATGATATGCAGTCATAACCGGATAAAAACCCTGTTCTTCTTCCCCTCTGATCCGAAGTCCCATTCCATATATTCCTTCATCTGCAATGGAAGAAACTATTTTCTTTTCCCTGTTTTCTTTTGTTTCCTCCGGCCGGTCCCATATGGTGATTACCGGTTCTACAATCACTGCAAACTGTTCCATCGCTTCCTCCTTTCATTACGAAGAACCGGACATGCAAGTCAAAAGCAGCGGATATTTCCGCTGCCTTTCATCCGTTTCGTCAACACTCATATAATTTCTTATATTCTTCTGCCTCTTTTTTATTCGCCAGCACAAAATGTTCCTTTCTGATTTCCTGCCAGAAAGGCTGGTCTGTTGTATAATCATGAATAGACGGATCATAAACCATCAGTTTCTTATCCTTCTCATGCTTTGGATCCGGCATGGGAATTGCAGAGAGCAGCGCCCTGGTGTAAGGGTGAATGGCATGAGTGATCAGTTCTTCCGTCTCAGCCATCTCCACGATCTCACCTTTCCGGATCACTGCAATCCGGTCTGTAATAAACCGCATGACCGACAAATCATGGGCAATGAACAAATAGGTAATCTGACGCTCCTTCTGCATTCTGGTAAGAAGATTAAGAACCTGAGCCCGTACCGACACATCAAGAGCAGAGATTGGTTCATCTGCAATAATAAACTCAGGTTTCATAATCAGAGATCTGGCGATTCCGATCCGCTGCCTCTGGCCTCCGGAAAATTCATGGGGGAAGCGGCTGGCAAACTCCGGGAGAAGCCCTACATCAAGAAGCGCCTGATTCACCCGCTCCTTTCTCTCCTGCTCAGAAATCCCTTTTTCAATATTCATTAACCCTTCGCTGACAATATAATCCACCTTGGCTCTTTCATTCAGTGATGCCTGGGGGTCCTGAAAAATCATCTGAATTTCCTGAATTACCTTTCGGTCAAGTTCTCCGGATATATCTCCATTTATCTTCTGACCCTTATAGAGAATTTCTCCTCCTGAGGTCTTTATAATTCTCATGACCGCTCTGCCAATGGTGGTTTTACCAGAACCCGATTCCCCCACCAGTCCAAAGGTCTCCCCTTTATAAATCTTAAAGTTCACCCCTTTAACTGCCTGATATTTCTTTTTCCGATCACCGAAGGTCACTTCTAAATCCTTTACTTCCAATAATACTTCCCGCTCCATCAGAACAGACCTCCCTCTCTGATTATTTTTAGTACCTGCGGCGGATCCGTCTTCGGTGCCCTTTCATCAAGCAGCCAGGTTTTCGCCTTATGGGTAGGGGAAACGCTGAAATAAGGAGGACTCTTTACAAAATCAATTTTAAGCGCCTGTGGATTTCTGGGAGCAAATGCATCTCCTTTTATTTCTGCATAAAGATTGGGCGGCGTCCCGGCTATGGAGAATAAATCCTCTCCCTTTATCCCAACCTGTGGCAAAGAAGAAAGAAGCGCCCAGGTATAAGGGTGTCTTGCATCATAAAAGATATCTTCGCTGGTTCCGATCTCCACAATATCCCCTGCATACATCACAGCAACTCTGTCTGCGGTATTGGCCACCACCCCCAGATCATGGGTAATCAGTATAACAGAAAGCTTGTATTTCAGCCGCAGTTCCTTAATCAGCTCAAGAATCTGAGCCTGTATGGTCACATCAAGAGCCGTTGTGGGCTCATCACATATGAGAATCTGGGGATTGCAGGCAATGGCAATGGCGATTACCACACGCTGGCGCATCCCCCCTGAAAATTCATGGGGATACTGATAAAACCGCTTCTCCGGATCCTGAATCCCTACATCGGTCAGATACTGAAGCGTTCGCTTTTTGGCTTCCCCCCTGCTTCCTTTCTGATGAAGGAGAACCGCCTCCATAATCTGAGCTCCAATGGTCTTTAACGGATTTAAGCTGGTCATGGGATCCTGCATGATCATGGCAATTTCATGCCCCCGCAGCTTTAACCAGTCCTTTTCTTTCTTTATCCTCGTTAATTCAACTGCCGTTTTATCATCAGAGCCGTAGTAAACGGCTTTTCCGCCGCTGACACTGCCGTTTTTATCCAGAAGTCCCATAAATGATTTTGTTAAAACCGATTTTCCGCTTCCCGATTCCCCTACAATCGCCAGAATCTCCCCTTTATAAAGTTCCAGAGAGATTCCCCGGATGGCATGAAGCCGTTTCCCTCTCAGTTCAAAGGTAATATCTAAATCACTTACCTCTAATATCGTCTCACGTTCCATTGGCAGCCTCCTTATATGTGATTCTTCGGATCGGCGGCATCAGAAAACGCATTGCCGATAATGTAGAATGAAATAGTTACAAATGAAAGAATAATGGTAGGATAAACCAGCTGATAGCGCAGAGCCGGGCTGGTAATGAGCGCTCTTCCTTCATTGATTAAGTTTCCAAGGCTTGGGATATTAACCGGAAGCCCCAGACCGATATAAGTAATAAACACCTCATTACCAATGGCTGCAGGAATGGTAAGTGCCATACGAAGCATAATGACGGAAACCAGATAAGGCAGAAGATTTTTCACAATAATTCTGACAGTCGGTGTTCCAAGGCATCGGCTTGCAACATTATAATCCCTGTCTCTGATAATCAGTATCTGATTGCGGATAAATCTGGCCATCTGAATCCATCCCGTAAGACACATGGCAAATATAAGCGTCTTCACGCTGGGTTTTAATATGTAAGAGATCAAAATCAATATGATGGTATTTGGTATATTATCAATGATATTATAAATTTCAGTCAGAATAAAGTCCGCCTTCCTGACATATCCCCAGATCACACCTACCGTAATGCCGATCACGGCCTCCGCCAGTGCCACTGATAAACCAATAAACAGAGAAGTTCTTGTCCCGGACCAGATCCGCGCCCATAAGTCCTGACCGATGGAATTGGTCCCGAGAATAAACTGTTTTCCAGGCGGAATATTACGAAACTGCATTCCACTGGCATCATTGATGATCAGGTTCGGATCATACTGCCCCGGTAGATAAGGCTGTACAAACGTAAATGCCAATAGCAGAAACAACAGCACCAGCAATGCAAATGCCATGCGGTTTTTAAAAAAAGCATGAATCGTACTTTTCCAGTAAGAATAATTGCTGAACCCCGTTTTCTCCGTCTCAGCCTCATTATATCCGCCGAACGTAAACAGCTCCGCTTCTTCCATGTTTTCGATTAACTCCGCTTCTTTTGTATGGCGGTAAGAAAATTGCTTCATCATCTGTCACCTGCTTTCTTTCCAAGGCTGATTCTGGGATCCAGCATTACCATCATAAGATCCCCAAGAAGCAGTCCCAGTACGCCCACACAGGCATACAAAAGAACAATCCCCTGCACCATGGCATTGTCATGCTTTTTAATTACTGTAACCAGCAGACCGCCCATTCCGGGAATGCTGTACAGAGATTCTATATAGATTGACCCGATCACCGTATTTAAAAATGCAGTGGGGATATACTGGGCCAGAGGTACAAACGCATTGCGGAAAATATGCTTAAACATAACCTTACCTTCCGACAGCCCCTTTGCCTTGGCTAACCTCACATAATCCTTATTGCTTTCATCAATCATATACCGTCTCAGCCACATCCCATAAAATGCAATATTTCCAAGAGACATGGAAATAACCGGCAGCACCCAGTATTTGGGATCATCGATCTCAAACAGCAGTCCTACATGAAAAAGCTGAGTTCCATAAAGCTGGATATAAAGGAAATAGACTGCGGCCGGAACTGCCTGAATACAGACAATAAAAAATGTTCCGATTCTGTCAAACCAGCGGTACTGATACCTTGCCATCAAAGCCCCCATTGGAAGTCCCACAAGAAGAGACACAATCATAGACCAGATTCCCAGCTTAATGGACACAGGAACCTTATCAGCCAGAATATCAGATACAGGAACATTGGAGCGGTAAATCCTGGACATGCCCAGATCCCCACGAAGCAGGCTCTTAAAAAAATGGGCGATCTGAAGCGGCAGGGGATCTGATAATCCCATCTCCTTTAACCCCACTTCGATCTGCTGAGGCGTCATTTTATCAAAGTTCTGAAAATAACCTTCAATCGGCATGAGACGGAGAAGACAGAATACAACGGTCAGAATGATGATCAGTGTAAGAAATGAACGTGCGATTCTTTTGCTTAAGTATAGTAACATCAGTTTTTCAGACTCCTTTGTTTAGTTTGTAAAAATACTCTCTGAAGACGACGTAATACAGGCCCACCTCCCCTTCAGACGGTATTTTTCCGCCGGACCAAAAGCGCAGCCTGTGATCCGGCGTTTTCCCTTACCGTTTATTTTTCACTTGCATCCCGGTTAGCCTTATACTCATCCATGGAAATGAAATGATCATTTAAATGCTGGCCTTTATATCGGAGATTGGATACTCCAAAAGGTGCATACTGGCCTTCAAATACATCCAGCTTGTTTGCCACATACTTACTGACGGAGATACTGAAAGGAATGACAAATGCATGATCAACCAGACTGGCCTCTGCCTTTGCAAATGCCTCATATCTTGCATTTATATCCACTTTCAATTCTTTTGCCTGATCGACTAGAGTAAAGTATTCCAAAGCCGCATCAGCAGAAGGTGTTCCTTCTTCGATTGCCTTTGCAATATTTCCATACTTATAGCCCAGTTCATATCCGCTTTCTCCCTTTTTCTGATAGAACGGATCTGTCCAGGTTTCCGGATCTGCATAATCTGCACCCCAGTTGCATTTCATAAATGCAAATTTACCGTTTCTGCGGACTTCCGTTAAAAATCCGTCTGCAGGGCCTGCCTCAACAACAATATCAATAAAATCATTACCAAGAAGGCTTTCCATCTGCTGTTCCACTACCTGGCATTCTTTATCCCAGTTCACTTCAGACGGATTGTACGGCATCAGCACCTTTACGGGGAAAGTCACTCCCGAAGCTTCCAGTTCCTTCTTTGCCAGATCCCTGTATTCCTTTGCCTTTGTCTCATCAAATGTCTGGGTTAAGTTAGCCATATCCCCTACCATTGTGTAATCCTGACCTTCGGCATTGAATGTAAAGTTTGGCGGAGTAATGGAGTTAATAACAAAATCATCCGGAGTGGCTGACTCTAAAACTGCCACTTCCTTGGACTTATTAAGCGCTGATGATAACGCCTTACGGAAGTTTTCGTTATTCACTGCCTTTTTCCAGTTTTCCGGCTCATACTGGGCATCAAACTGGGGATTAAAGTTAAAACAGTAGAAATAGGAGTAGCTTGTTTTCGGTCTCTCCCTGCTGATTAAATTCTTTGTATCTTCACTGTTCATCCAGTCATCCAGAATATCAGAAGAGAGTTCCGCATAATCCACCTCTCCCCGCTTCACCATCTCAGGTCCGATTGTATTGTATTCCGCATTGTAAATTTCCTGTATTTCATCAATATAAACCTGTGCTGCATCGAAATTTAACGGATTTTTCTTCATAACATGCTTTTCCTGAGGAGAAAATTCTTCCAGATAGTAAGCACCGTTATAATACATCTTATCTGCTCCTGTAGCAAAATCCTTACCAAGTTCCTCTAACTGAGGACCATAGGCTGGCATATAAACTATATAAGCCAGAGAAGACAGGAAATAAGGAACCTCTTTCTCAAGAGTATAGGTAAGGGTATGTTCATCTACCGCCTTAACACCAACCTGGGAGAACTCAACCGGCTGCCATACCTTTCCATCCTTATCTGCACCACCGTTGTAAACCAGTCCGTTATAATAATTTTGGGCATTGGCAATGATACCAAATAAATTCTGTACATTGGCACTTTCATATTCCGGAGTCAGTTCATACTTCATCGCATCCACAAAATCCTGGGCAGTCACTGCTCCAACCTCTTTGCCTGTATTATCGACCCATTTTGCATCTCTGAGTTTAAAAGTCCAGGTAAGAGTTGCATCATCAAAAGTCCACTCTGTTGCCAGACCTGGTTTAATCTGTCCCTTGCTGTCGTATTCCACCAGAGTATCGATCACATTTGCACCGATTTTATAATCATCTTCTGAGGAAGAGGTGAGATAATTAAGAGTTGTTGCCTCTCTTCCATAAAGCTTCTTATAAACTGCCGGCTCCCCGCTTCCTTCCGTCTTTGCTCCGCCCTCAGCAGTTCCTGCACTGCTCTCAGATGCTTTTTTTCCGCCGCAGCCGCTGAGCACTGTTGCAGCCGCAAGAGCTGCACAGAGTATACCGGCTGCTAATCTTTTTTTCTTCATAATTTTCCTCCATTTTTTCTTATTTCTAAACCCGTCAGGGATTAGTGTCCTCATTGGTCTGTTCCTATTACTCCCCAAACACAGGTACTTTAAAAATTCCCAGTCCAGGCTCCGTATTCATTAAAATCCTATTTCCAAGAAATGAGGGGCCTCCGGTATACGGATCTTCTCTGCATAAAGATGGTCCGTCTAAATCCGCCCTGGTAATAATACCCTTTGCCGCCGCCAGATGGGCTGCTGCGCTGACCGCGATCTTGCTTTCCAGCATACATCCGATCATACACTCCACTTCGTAACATTCTGCTATGGCACAGACTTTTAAAGCTTCGTAAATCCCCCCGGTTTTCATCAGCTTTATATTGATCAGATCTGCTGCACGTTCTTTAATAATATGTATGGCATCCATGGCTGAAAACACGCTCTCATCTGCCAGTATCGGAGTCTGTACCTGGCTGGTAACAAGCTTCATCCCTTCGAAATCGTGAGCATTTACCGGCTGTTCCACCAGATCCATATCGATCCCCATGTCCTCCAGCTTTCGTATAATCCTCACTGCATCTTTTGCAGACCACCCCTGGTTTGCATCAATCCTAAGCTTAATATCGGGCCCCACAGCCTGGCGAATGGCTTTGATCCGTTCCACGTCCTTTTGTCCCTCTTTGCCAACCTTAATCTTGAGTATTCGAAATCCCTGTTGGACCGCAAGGAGACTGTCTCTTACCATCTCCTCTGTCTCATTTACGCTGATGGTGAGATCCGTCTCTATCTCCCCTTTGCAGCCTCCCAGAACCTTATAGAGGGGCTTCCCGCAGGATTTTGCGAACAAATCATATACCGCCATATCCACAGCCGCCTTAGCCGAAGTATTCTTAACCATGGATTTATGGAGTATTCTCATAATCCCATCCAGATTTTCAATCTCCATCCCAATTAATCCAGGTGCAATAAAATCCTCAATGGCGCAGCGGACTGAACCTTTCGTTTCTCCCGTAATCACAGCTGTAGGCGGCGCCTCTCCGTATCCGGTCCGCCCGTCATCTGCCGTAATTCTGACCACGATATCATTTACAGTCTCCACAGTCCTGAGGGCTGTTTTAAATGGAGTTACAAGAGGAATGTTCACTTCTGCCGTCTCAATTTTTGCAATTTTCATTTTGATATCCTTCCTATAATCCGATCTGTGACAATGCTTTAAATCTGCCCTGACCCATTAACTTCTTTGTATAACTCCAGCGACAGTTCCCCCATAATCCGTTCAAACGCAGGAGTATCCGTTTCATTTCCGCAAAAGCACACCAGAAATGGAACTTTTCCGTATACAATCCCCACATCATGAGTAATTCCACGATCCTCACCTGTCTTATGGGCTATTTCAGGCTCTTCTTCCAAAGCCTGAAGATAAAATGGTATCTTACTGCAAAGCTGTTGATTCTTCAAAATCGCAATCATCTGTCCGCTTGCCGCTTCGCTGACCAATTCCCTCCGATACATCATCGTAAGCAGCCTTCCCGTCTCAGATGCCGTTATGTAATTCTGAATCCCCTGTTCTGATTTTTCTGCATCATACATCTTTCTGTTAAGACGGGTATTTTCAAATCCAAGAGATGCGATATACCGATTAATCTCCTCCATCCCCAGCAAATCAATCAGCACATTGGTTGCCGTATTATCACTGAATATAATCATAAGCGTAACAAGGTCCAATGCAGTAACGCAGATTCCTTCGTGAAGATAGGTAAGGGCACCACAGGACGGAACGCAATCCTTTTTGTATACGGACAGGGAAAAATCCTGCTTCAGCTTCCCTGTTTCAAACTGTTCAAATACAGATGCCATAACAAACAGCTTTATCACACTGGCAGCCATGAGCGGCTGATCTTCCCTGTATCCCACGCTCTCTCCTGTCTTCAGATTTTCATATAGAAAACTGATTTTTCCAGGCAGCTTTTCTAATTTCCTGAGCATCTCATCTTGTGTCATTTAGCAAAACTCCCACCAGTCATTTCATCAGCTGATATAAAAAAAGAGGCACTGCACCCATTGTTGACAGCTACCTCGTTGCACCTGATTCAGACTTTTTTTATTAAATTTTCTTATATCATTTACTATTTAGTATAATAAATTCTGGAAAAAAATCAAGCGATAAATTCATGGATCTATATGAATATTGGAGTCTGCCTAAAAAGCATACAATGTTACGGAAGTGATTCTTTCCTTATCCACAAAAACTCGGATTACTGACAGAATCCCATAACAAGAATGGAGCAGGATTTATACAAATCCCACTCCGACTTATATTATATTTGTAAAATGGTAGATGCCACTTTTTAAATCTTATTATTGTTTTTGTTTTAACTGCTCTTAGCGTACAGGATTAAAATCCGATTCTCACTTAAACGCTCCAAAACCCGGTATCCGCTCTCAGAGGCAGAGGCAATACCATTGTGGGAAGGACGGCAATATCCTCCGGGCATACATGTTCCATCATCACGAACCCGAAGTTTTCCTAAAAGCCCCACTATTACCCATTCCGGCCGTTTTAAACGCGGTACATACTCTCTGGTATTATCCCATTGAGGATTGAGCATTGGTTGTATTTCCATATGCTCCGGCAGCAGAACATTTCCTTTATCATCCTTTATACCAGGCACATTTACCTCATGATATAGTATCCTTCCCCACTCGTCAGTCAGATATTTCCCCTTCCAGCGCAGTTCTCCTGAATCTCCCACAATACCCGAAGTGCCGGTAACTACTCCCAGAACATAACTGTCCGCTTCAGTGGTTTTCCTGATTTTCTGACCTGCACCATCAAACGTGACAAAAAAACCTGGTTCAATAGTCTTACCGTCAGAAGTCTCAAATAATTCCCCGTAATCTGCCCCTCCAGAGTTCCATGCTACATCAATATAAGCATTTCCATCGTATAGTATTTTTGCAGCAAGGCCTTTTGCATCCGGGTTTATTCCGTTGGCCAGAAACCAGGAATATATATTGTCAGCTTCCCCAAATGCGCCCATAATATGAGCACCTTCCCTCAAGTTTGTAGAAGTATAAAATCCTTCTGCATGGGAGTTATCCCCGCTGGCTTCTGTATTAACTCCCTCTGCATGGGAACCGTGTCCGCGGGCTTTTGTTTCATGTCCTTCTGCATGGGAACAGTACTGGTAAGTTTCTGACAAATAACCCTCTGCATGGGAATATCCCGCTCTGGCAGCTGTTTGCCAGCCTTCGGCAAATGCATAGCCACCCATATCATAGTCAGTTTTCGTACCTACTCCTCTGACTGCCCCAATCTGGTTTCCATCAACCAAATTCGTAATGGTCGCAGGCGTTCCAGACGGTCCCGTATCCCCCGCGGGCCCAGTAAGTCCAATAGGACCAGCAGGGCCTGTAGGGCCTGTAGGACCAATAGGGCCTGTGGGTCCTACTACACAAATATCATCTTCTATAATAACTAATACCCCTTTCAGTTGAGCATACAAAGAGAAATAAATCGTAGTTGTACTGACATTTACAAGAGCTAAGGTAGTAGGGGCCGTAGTTACATCAATGATCCCTACTCCAAATACCTCTCCACTTTTAATAAGAGGATCACCCCCAATGTTATCTCCCTGTGATGAAATCAGTGCAAAAGGAGTCCCAATTATGGATTGAGAAGTCTGAGTCGCCACCCACCAGTTAATCACGTATCTGCCTTCTTCTGAAAAGGTTACCTCTCCTGTAGCAGAATTATAGATTATACTTCCAGAAGAATAAACAATCGTATCAAAAAGTACATTTGTGCCGGCAGCTACAGTTGTAGCCAAATTTAAGTCTATTTGAAGAGAACTATTGCTCATAATAATTCCTCCTACACATAAATAGTTATGAAACCGTCAATAAATCCTATCCCTTCTATCTATTTTATGTTATAAAAAAGAACTTGTTTACTTTACCAAATTTATTCGGTAATCAGTCAGCTATTCTAATCGAAACCAGTACATTGTTCTGCAAATAACTGAACGGTATGACAAGTAACTGGCAGAGTTAATTTGATAATGATTTCCTGGATACAAATCAGCAAATACAAAAACAGCCCCGGGGAAATTCCCTGGGACTGTGTCCGTTACGTGCGTGAGAAGATTCGAACTCCCGACACCTTGGTCCGTAGCCAAGTGCTCTATCCAGCTGAGCTACACACACATATTCAATTGACTGCCTTTTCAGGCAATGCCGGCGACCGGAATCGAACCGGTACGGGAGGTAAGTCCCGCAGGATTTTAAGTCCTGTGCGTCTGCCAGTTCCGCCACGCCGGCATTCTCATGATTTCTCATGGAAATGGGACCTATAGGGCTCGAACCTATGACCCTCTGCTTGTAAGGCAGATGCTCTCCCAGCTGAGCTAAGATCCCATAAACGATACAGTAAGCATTATACAACTTACATGCTGGTTTGTAAAGCCTGTATTTATAAAATACAGAACGACCCGGATGGGATTCGAACCCACGACCTCCGCCGTGACAGGGCGGCGCTCTAACCAGCTGAGCCACCGGGCCAGATTATCAACTATTTAGTTCAGTGCTAGTGGACCTTCGGGGACTCGAACCCGGGACCGACCGGTTATGAGCCGGTTGCTCTAACCAACTGAGCTAAAGGTCCTAAACATAATAATCTGATAGATTTATTTAGATAAACGAAAGCCGATGATCGGACTCGAACCGATAACCTGCTGATTACAAATCAGCTGCTCTGCCAATTGAGCCACATCGGCATTCAATGACCCCAACGAGATTCGAACTCGTGTTACCGCCGTGAAAGGGCGATGTCTTAACCGCTTGACCATGGGGCCAAAGCTCCCCGAGTAGGACTTGAACCTACGACCCAACGGTTAACAGCCGTTTG
>JAEWJZ010000018.1 GCA_023386315.1 Bacillota bacterium
TTGCCTCCACCTTCCTTCAGATTCCATCTCACGGTGGACACCCTTGGTCTTGGCTGTATCCTTCCCACTACTAGGGCGGATTAGGGACTTTCACCCATTAGAAACGTGCGCCGCAAGGCGCACACAAGAAAAGACAAGGTCCTGAATAATCAGAATCCTTGTCTTTTTATGTTTTGAGCTATTTCCATACTGAAATTATTCAGCAACAGAAATGATTTCTTTCTTGTTATAAGAACCGCAAGCTTTGCATACTCTGTGTGGCATCATAAGCTCACCGCACTTGCTGCATTTCACTAAGTTCGGAGCGCTCATCTTCCAGTTTGCTCTACGTTTGTCTCTTCTAGCTTTAGAAGATTTATTCTTTGGACAGATAGACATGGTTACACCTCCTTAAACTGTTTAAAAATATCCTGGATGACTGCCATTCTCGGGTCAACCGACCTAACATCGCAGTCACAAGTCTCATGATTGAGATTTGTTCCACATCTATTACAAATTCCCTTACAGTCTTCACTGCAGAGAACCTTCATAGGCAGATTCAGTATGAGTTCATCACAAACCAACTGGTCTACATCCAGACAATAACCATTAACATATGGCTGTTCCTCAAGATCCTCTTCTCTCTCTTCATCGGTCTCACTTAAATCAACCGTACGAATGACATCAAAACTCAGCTCATTACGGACAGGATCCAGACAGCGGTCACATGGAATAAGTAAAGTAAGTTCTACTTTTCCTTCCAGCTCCAGTTTCTTTCCTCCCAGATTCATGATCCGCAGCACTACCGGTTTGGCATCTGCTATTTCATAATCTCCATTGGGTCCATGATAAGTCTTCATCTCTATATCAGGAGTATAGGTTTTCTCTTTCCCTTCCAGGGTAAACAACTCGGTTAAATTTATAAGCATATTATAGTCTCCTAATACGCACCTATGTTATTATACATAGGGGCGCACTATTTGTCAACAAAATATTTCCATATTTCACACTATAAAAACTATAATGTGCCAATATTTAAGGAATTATACCAAAGCTTTTGTTTCTCTTGCAATTGCAAGCTCTTCGTTGGTAGGGATCACACATACTTTTACCTTGGAATCAGGTGTGGAAATCATGATGCGTTTGCCTCTGTTGCTGTTTGCTTCTGCATCGATTTCTACTCCAAGATAGGATAAATATGCACAGATTCCTGCACGGATCGGCTTATCATTCTCTCCTACGCCTGCTGTAAATACGATGGCATCCACGCCATTCATTGCTGCAGTATAAGCGCCGATGTATTTTGCAACACGGTAGATATATGCATTAATTGCAGTATCTGCCAGGTGATTACCCTCTGCCTGTGCTTTCTGAACATCACGGAAATCGCTGGAGATTCCGCCGGACATACCGAGAATACCGGATTTTTTATTTAAGATATCCAGTACTTCATTGACGCTCTTGCCTTCTTTGTTGCAGATAAACTGAATCACAGCCGGATCAATATCACCGCTTCTGGTTCCCATAATAAGACCCTCAAGAGGTGTAAGACCCATACTTGTATCTACGCACTTGCCTCCGATGGAAGCAGAAATGCTTGCGCCGTTTCCTAAATGGCAGACAATTACCTTTCCGTTCTTATGATCCAGTCCGCAGAAATCCAGTGCTTCTTTGGAAACAAAGCTGTGGCTTGTTCCGTGGAAGCCGTAACGGCGGATGCTGTATTTTTCAAAATATTCCTGAGGAATTGCGTAAAGAGAAGCCTTCTCCGGCATACCCATACCAAATGCAGTATCAAAAACAGCTACGTTAGGTGTTCCTGGCATAGCTGCCTCGCACGCCTCAATACCCATTAAGTTTGCCGGGTTATGCAGAGGTCCTAAATCGAAACAGTCGCGGATTACTTTCTTTACATCTTCATTTACAACGATGGAATCACTGTAAATTGTACCGGCATGGAGAACACGATGTCCTACTGCGGAAATTTCACTGGTATCTTTGATTACTCCATGCTCAGGATTAACCAGGGCATCCATAACCAGCTTGATTGCTACAGTGTGGTTAGGCATCTCTTCTGCTAATTCAAATTCGCCTTTTCCTTCTGCCTTGTGAGTCAGTTTGGATCCGTTAATACCAATTCTTTCGCATAAACCCTTTGCTAAAACTCCCTCATTTTCCATATCAATCAGCTGATACTTTAAGGAAGAGCTTCCGCAGTTGATAACTAAAATTTTCATAAAACTAAATTCTCCTTCGATTATTTTACAATTTCGCCGTACTGTTCTCTGCCGCAGCCTGCTGCGTTAGATTCATCTGTATCAATGTGCATAGCCAGAGCATAGGTTTCGCTTACACGAACAACTACATCTCCGAAAACAAGACTTCTGCCATTTGTATCAACTTTTACAGAAACAATTTCGCCGTTTTTAACACCCAGCATTTCAGCATCTGCAGGCGTTGCATGAATATGACGCTTTGCTGCAATTACGCCCTCTGTGATATCAATTTCACCTGCCGGTCCGATAATCTTACAAGGTCCGCTGCCGGCAATATCTCCGGATTCTCTTACTGGTGCGGCGATTCCTGCAGAACGGGCATCTGTAAGGGAAAGTTCCACCTGGGTAGACTTTCTGACCGGTCCTAAAATGGAAACACCCTTGAATTCACCTTTTGATCCCACAACAGTAACTCTCTCCTCGCAGGCAAACTGACCTGGCTGGGATAATTCTTTCTTCTTGGTTAATTCATATCCCTGTCCAAATAAAATCTCAAGATGTTCCTGAGATAAATGTACATGACGAGCTGATGTTTCAACGATAAAATTCATACTTATCTATTCTCCTGTTCTAATTGATCAATGCTTCTTCTTGATTCTCACTCTATTCTATGAGCATTCCCGAAAATTTTCAAGTGTTGTGACAAAATAATTTGCATTTTTTGCGAAACAATAGCATAATATAGGTTGAAATAAAGAAAAAGGACGTTTTTTATGTTAAAAGAGAAAAATTTGTATGCTGTAGGAATTATCGCCGAATACAATCCGTTTCATAACGGTCACGCCTATCATATCAGAAAAGCGAAGGAGCTTGCCAATGCAGAGTACGCGGTCGTAGTCATGAGCGGGGATTTTGTACAACGGGGTTCACCTGCCATATATGACAAATATACACGGACAGCCATGGCACTTTCCTGCGGAGCTGACTTAGTGCTGGAGATTCCGTCCGTTTTTGCTTCCAGCAGCGCGGAAGATTTTGCCTCCTGCGCAGTTGCATTATTAAATGGCCTTGGAGCAGTTGATTCTCTGTGCTTTGGCAGCGAAAGCGGGGATATGGAAAAACTTTCCGCTATTGCTACTATTCTCGCCAATGAACCGGCCATTTATTCAGAAGAACTGCGCATTCAGCTGAAAAAAGGGGCTACCTTTCCAGAAGCAAGAAATACCGCTCTTGTTAAAAACGGTGCTGTCAGGGAGGAAGACGCCTCAATTCTGGCCTCTCCCAATAACATTCTGGGAATAGAATATTTAAAAGCCATTTACAGGCAGAATGCTTCCTTAATTCCGCTGACCATTGCCAGAAATGGAAGTGACTATCACGATCCGCTGCTTACACCAGACCGCTTTTGCTCCGCAACCGGACTCAGAAAGGCTTTAAAGGAGTCAGCTCGACTCTCCTGTGAGGAAACTATCTTTGATTATGTACCGGAACCGGTAAAATTAAAAATACTGGAAAGCAAACCTCTTTACTATGACGATTTCAATCTCCTTTTAAACGCCGCTCTGCTCCGGCTCTCTATGGAAGGGATTCCATTTCAGAGTTTCGCTGATGTTTCGGATGAACTGGCAGCAAGAATTACAAAACGGCTCCCTGACTATCATACTTTTGAAGAAAAGATCAATCAGTTAAAGACCAGACAATACACTTATACAAGAATCAGCCGTGCATTGCTTCATATTCTTCTCGGAACGACAAACCAGCTGACAGCAGCTGGCAGACAGGCAGGTTATGCTCCTTATGCCAGAATTCTGGGATTTAAAAAGGCTTCAGTTCCCCTGATGGGAGAAATAAAAAAGAGAGGGAGCATCCCTCTCATCGCGAAAACTGCCGGCGCTGAAACCGGTTTTACGGGAGCAGCCGCCGCTATGCTCCGCCATGATTTCTATTCTTCTCATATTTATCAGACTGTATTGCAGGCAAAATATGATATAAAAGTCAAAAATGAATTCACACAATCCGTCGTCATATTATGACGGCGGATTGATGAATTCTCTGATGTTATCTTTATATAGAAGAAAACGGGATTTGGGAACCACAATCCCCTGCTTCCACAAATCAAGCAGTTCTTCAAAGGTTACAAGTTTCGCATCAACCACTTCCTCTGCCTGTAACTTCACATCCTCCATGGTAATATTCTGCCTGGTGATATAGGTATCAACAAACCGTTCTTTCTGGCGAATGCTGTGAATCAGTTTCAGATCCTTTTTCGCTGCATGAATTCCGGCTTCTTCCAAAAGTTCTCTTAATGCACCTTCTTCGCTGGTCTCACCTGCAAGAACAGAACCGCCGGTACACTCCCACATTAAACCATAAGGTTTATCCGGATGCCGCCTGGTTAAAAGAATCAGATTCTTCTGATTTACGGTCCAGATATCAGCCACCAGATGATATTCCCCTTTACCCAGCGGAACTCCCCGGACATGAGTTCTCCCGGTTGCCGCTCTGTTTTCATCGTAGATATCCCAAAGCTCCATAAGCCATTCCCCTGTCTGACGTGTCAACAGTAAAATTTAGAAGTTTGCTCCGTTCCAGCCCCAGTGCTCCGCCTCTTCGTATTTTATATAGATCTTATCCTGTGAAATCCCTAACACTTCTTTGTATATCCTGGAAATCTCAGCGGTCAGGTGGTCTAAATCCCGGTCGGAAGCACGTCCGAAAATTTTAACTTCTATAAAAGCAATCTTCGTATTGTTCTTTCCTTTAAAATAAAGAGAATAGTTGTCTTCAAAGCCCACCATCAGCCAGCTTTCTGATTTTCCTGGTATCAGGCTGATTGCCTGACCAAATTTATCTTTTAAAATATCCTTCTCTTCCTCTGATAGCGCAACATTTACTTTGGAATTAATAAAAGGCATGAACACTCCTCCTTAAATGATTACTCAAATTTCACTTATTATTTTATAATAGTTTACTCTTTATAAAACAAATTGTAAAGAGTCAGATTTCCGTGAAGAAATTCCAGAATTTCATCAATTTGATTGCGATTATTCTTTTTTTCACCCTGCTTTACTGCGCGGATTAATATATTCTTTGGTGTATGTTCCATATCAATAAATTCCAGAATCTGGGTTCTGTATCCCTGATTCTCCAAAATCTCTGCTCTCAGAGCATCTGTATACAGGGCAGCCATACGTTCCTTAATCAGACCATACTGCAAAACAGGAGCCATCAGACTGTTCTCAATCTGTTTATTGAGCTCATGCTGACAGCAGGGTACGGACAGGATCACAGATGCTCCCCATGAAACCGCTTTTGCAAGAGCAAAATCAGTGGCTGTATCACATGCATGAAGGGTAACAACCATATCCACCTGATTCACGCCCTCATAAGAAGCGATATCACCATGATAAAATCTCAGTTTCCCATATCCATAGCGTTCACTTAACCGGTTACAGCTGTCAATCACCGTCTGCTTTAAATCAAGACCTATCATGCGAATGGAGTATCCCTTTTGGATATGAAGATAATAATACATGGCAAAGGTTAAATAGGACTTTCCGCAACCGAAATCAATAATTACATTTTCTCTGTCTTTATGAAGTCTTGGAAGTATATCTTCAATAAATTCCAGAAAGCGGTTAATCTGACGGAATTTGTCATATCTGGATCTGATAATGGTTCCATTTTCCGTCATGACTCCCAAATCAACCAGAAACGGTATGGGAGTTCCTTCTTTTAAGATATAGTTTTTCTGCCTGTTGTGGTCCGTTACTGCAGGAACAGCCGTGATTTTTTGCGGGATACGCTTACTCTTTATGTCTGGAATTCCCTTCTTACTGATCAGAATCCGGACCTGGCCTTTCGAAGATTCCAGTTCCAGCTGGCGAAACGTCCCATCCAGTAAGTCCGCCGCATAATCTGCGCATTCTTCTTTTGACAGGTTCTTATGAAATGCCTGGTTTCCAATCAGTTCCTCCGCCTGAAACAGCAGCAAATCTTTCTGTTTCAGAGGACGTATCTTTACTTTGGACATTCCCTGTTTCTCAACCGGATTGCTGATGATGATACGAACCAGAAATTCATCCAGGTACTCTCCGATTGCTTCCGTCAGTCTTCTTTTTTCCATCTGTTCCATGGCTAATTCTTAAAGCTGTGTATCGGCGCAGGAATTCTTCCTCCGCGGTTTACAAACTTTTCACAGGAATACTGATTGACTGGCATGACAGGAGCATATCCCAAGAGGCCGCCGAATTCCACCGTTTCTCCGACAGATTTGCCGATTACCGGAATAATACGAACTGCTGTTGTCTTCTGATTTATCATACCGATTGCGGATTCATCTGCTATAATTCCGGATATCGTGGAGGCAGGAGTATCTCCTGGAATTGCAATCATGTCCAGACCAACGGAACAGACACAGGTCATTGCTTCCAGCTTTTCAAGGTTTAATGCACCCATGGCAACTGCATCGATCATTCCCTGATCTTCACTGACAGGAATAAAGGCACCGCTTAAACCGCCTACATAGGACGAAGCCATAACTCCTCCTTTTTTCACCTGATCATTAAGCAGAGCCAGCGCAGCCGTCGTACCAGGGGCACCAACGCGCTCCAGACCGATCTCTTCCAAGATCTCGGCCACACTGTCACCGATTGCAGGTGTGGGAGCCAGAGACAGATCTATGATACCGAATGGAATGTTAAGTCTTTTAGAAGCCTCCTGGGCAACCAGCTGTCCTACACGGGTGATCTTAAATGCAGTTTTCTTAATGGTCTCGCAAAGAACTTCAAAATCCTTTCCTCTTGCGGTCTCAATCGCCCGTTTTACCACACCAGGTCCGCTGACACCCACATTAATAATGGCATCTGCTTCTGTCACACCATGGAATGCGCCTGCCATAAAGGGATTGTCATCCGGCGCATTGCAGAAGATTACCAGTTTTGCGCAGCCAAGAGAATCATTCTCCCTTGTCTCCTCTGCTGTTTCCAGGACGATTTTACCCATAAGAGCAACTGCATCCATATTGATTCCTGTCTTTGTAGAACCCACATTCACGGAACTGCAGACGCGGTCTGTGCATGCAAGGGCTTTTGGTATGGAGCAGATGAGATTTTTATCTGCAGTTGTCATTCCCTTGCTGACCAGTGCAGAATATCCACCGATAAAATTAACGCCAACTTCCTTTGCTGCGCGGTCAAGTGTCTGGGCAATGGTAACAAAATCATCCGGTGTTTTACAAGCGGCAGCGCCTACCATTGCAATGGGAGTTACGGAAATTCGTTTATTCACAATCGGAATTGCAAAATCTTTTTCGATCTCTCTTCCAACAGATACCAGATTTTTTGCAACAGTGGTAATCTTGTTGTAAATTTTTTCATTCACTGCTTTTAAGTCACTGTCGCAGCAGTCAAGCAGACTGATGCCCATGGTAATGGTACGCACATCCAGCAGTTCCTGCTCGATCATCTTATTGGTCTCGTTTACTTCAAACATATTCAACATATAGAAAACCCATCCTTTTCTTAAGCCTTACTGCGGTAATCAGATCCGATGCATTTTTGTAAAAATTTCTTCCCTCTGGCATTTTACCTTTACACCAATCTCGTCTCCAATTTGTTCCATTTCATCCGCAAGCTCTCCAAAAGGCTTCGCCGCTTCGTTGATGTCAACAATCATCATCATATTAAAATATCCCTGTACAATGGTTTGGGAAATATCCAATATGTTTACCTGGTTGTTTGCCAGATAAGTACAAATCTTTGCAATAATCCCCACTGTGTCTTTGCCAACTACTGTAATAATCGTCTTATTCATCATGCATCTCCTCTTTATATTGTGATAATTTCCGACATCTGATCCCGCTTTGCAACGGCTATGGAAAAATCAGATGCCTTAAATGGATTATCTCCCTCTGAGATTTCAAGCTTTACGGTTTCATAAGCAAGCTCTTCGTAATTATTCTCCTTGCTTAAATGACCCAGCAGAATCTTTTTTAAATTCTCGTGAAGAATGCAGCATAACAGCCGTCCCGCGTTTTCATTGGATAAATGTCCATGATCTCCCAATATCCTGCGCTTTAAGTAATAAGGATAAGGTCCTGCCTGAAGCATATTCACATCATGGTTGGACTCTAAAAGTACCGCGTCCAGTCCCTGCAGATGCTCGATGATGTACTGATTGTAATGCCCCATATCCGTTGCAACTGCAACTGACTTATGTTCATGCTGAATCCGGTATGCCACCGGATTTGCCGCATCATGGTCGATGGAAAACGGTTTAACCTCTAAATCTCCCACAAAAAAATCCACATCCGGACGAATGGCATAAAATAGTTCCCGGGGATATTCTCCCAGATATTTCTGCTTTGAAATTTCCTCCAGAGTCTCCCTGGTTCCATATATGGGAACGCCATACTTTCTGGCCAGTACTCCCAGTCCTTTGGTGTGGTCAGAGTGTTCATGAGTGATTACAATTCCAGTGAGCTCGTTTCCTTTTAATCCGATTTCATTTAAGCCCTGTTCAATCCTCTTGTTGCTTATTCCGGCATCTACCAGAATATGAGTTGTATCAGAACCCACATAAATGCAGTTTCCGCTGCTCCCGCTAGCAATGCTTACCAGTCTCATATCGTTATCTGTCCCCTGTTTTCAATATTTCCGCCAATTGGTTCTCTAAATCCTCAACTGAACCATCGTTCTCGATTATCCGGTCACAGCGCCTTACATACTCCAGTTCTGAGGCCTGGCTTCTGATTATTTGTTCCGAACGTTCTTTTGTATAACCCCTGTTTTCCGAAAGACGTCTGATTCTGACCTCCTCTGATGCACGGACATACCACATCTCATCATAGATATCTTCCGCTTCTTCACCCATAATTGCAAATTCTACCACAATAAGCCCGGCTTGGGAAGCGGAAATTTTTTGTCTGATTCTTTTCCATACAAGAGGGTGGATAATAGAATTAACCTGCTCTCTTGCAGATTCATTTTCAAAAATCACTTTTCCTAATGCAGCACGGTTAATGGTGCCGTCAGAATTTAGGATGGTTTCTCCAAAGGTTTCTTTCACCCGCAGATATCCGTCTTCTCCCGGCATCATCAGTTCATGGGCAACTTTATCCGCTTCAATTACCTGTGCATTGTATTTCATTTTTAATATGGAAAGAACCAGACTTTTTCCGGCTCCCACACCGCCTGTAAGTCCAATTACATTCACGCTTTCCACCATCCCTTTATTTGGCATCGAACCAGGATTCTCCAACATTGGCATCAACTTCCAGAGGCACAGCCAGCCTGGCAGCACTCTTCATCTCTTCCACCAGCAGTTTTTTTACCTGATCCAGTTCTTCCAGACGTGTCTCAATTAAAAGCTCATCATGAACCTGAAGGACAATTCTGGACTGCAGTCCCTGTTTCTTTAGTGCGCTGTCTACCCGGATCATGGCAATTTTAATAATATCTGCCGCGGTTCCCTGAATGGGAGAATTCATGGCCACACGTTCTCCGAAGGAACGCTGCATAAAATTGGAGGATTTTAACTCCGGTACGGGACGGCGGCGGCCAAACATGCTGAGCGCATACCCGGTTTCTTTTGCATCAGATACCAGCTTATCCAGGAAAGCCTTCACTCCCGGATAGGTTTCGAAGTATTTTTCAATGTATTCCGACGCTTCTTTTCTGGTAATGCTTAACCCTTCGCTTAGTCCAAAAGAACTGATTCCATAAACAATACCGAAATTAACGGCCTTTGCATTGCGCCGCTGTAAGGAAGTCACTTCCAAAAGCGGTACATGAAACACTTCTGAGGCAGTGATCGCGTGAATATCCTCGGCCTGCTGATAAGCACCGATCAGTCTTGCATCTCCCGACATATGAGCCAGAACCCTCAGTTCAATCTGGGAGTAATCGGCATCTACAAAGACACAGCCCTCCTGTGGAACAAAAACTTTTCGAATCTCTCTTCCAAGTTCCATGCGGATTGGAATGTTCTGTAAATTGGGCTCTGTACTGCTGATCCTTCCGGTAGCGGTAATCGTCTGATTAAAGGTACCGTGAATCCGTTCATCGGAGCCTATATAGGACGCCAGCCCATCGGCATAGGTGGAATTTAACTTTGTCAGCTGCCTGTAATCCAGAATCAGTTCTATCACAGGATAATCCGGAGCCAGTTTTTCCAGCACATCGGCGGCAGTGGAATAACCTGTTTTGGTCTTTTTTCCGCCAGGAAGCTTCAACTTTTCAAAAAGGATTTCTCCAAGCTGCTTGGGTGAATTAATATTAAAGGTTTCACCTGTCTGTTCGTATATTTTTTGTTCCGTTTCCTTAATCCGGATTTTCAGTCTGTCTCCGTATTCTTTCAGCCTGTCCCGTTCCACCCGGATTCCCGTTTCTTCCATAGAAAACAAACTGTATACCAACGGCATTTCAATTTCATAAAATAACTGTTCCATATCTGTTTTTTTTAATTCTTCTCTTAAAATGTTTCCGCACAAAAATGAAACGTATGCCATGGAACAGATACAGGCAACTGCCTGGGAACGACTTTCCTCCAGTGCCCGGGGTATGGTTTGTTTTCCCAGAAATTCCGTTTTCGAAGGAAGGGACAGTGAAAGATATTCCTCTGCTAAATCATTATATTCATAGGAGTTTTTTAACGGATCAATTAAGTAAGCTGCTATGGAAGCATCAAACACCGTCTTTTCTCCACTCAGGTTCAGAAATGGAAGCTGGCTTTTCAGATCTAAAACAGTAATATCTTCAGCCTGTCTTATGACCTCTTCTGCCTTTTTTTTCAAATATTCTGACGTTAAATTCCCCTGAGGAATAAAGCACCAGCACTCTTCTTTTGAAAAACATAAAGCCAGTGCAGAAATATTTTTATCTGTTCCTGCCAGCTGCAGGCCAATGCTGACGCCTGTGGCACACCTTGCAAAAACTGCCTCGGCTTCAAAAAGATCCGTAACTTCTTTTTTAATCCAGCCAGATGAAGAAATCTCCTCTCCTTCCTCCGGGAACCCGGCAGGTTCAAAATCCATATCCATAATTTCTGCAATCTCAGATTCCGCAATGGTTTTGCTCTCATCCAGGCGAAGATTATAATCTGTTTTCAGGCAAAGAGAATCAGCCTCATTGTTTACCTGCTGCTCATACTCAGTCAGTGCTTTTTGAACCTGGTCAGACTCCAGCTCCTCCTTCTTACCATAAAGAGCTTTTAAGGAACCATACTGTAAAAGCAGCCGGCATGCAGTTTTTCGGCCGATCCCTGCCCCCCGCTCCAAAGAAAATACTTCCTTTAACTGTTCCGGCTCCAGACCAAATTCTGCCTTCACCACATCTGCAGACCAGTTTATTAATTTTACCCCTTCTTCTCCCAGTCCGGGAATCAGGACAGTTACATGCTCATTTACTGCCATCAGAAAGGTCTCATTACCAGTAAGCACTGAAACATCTCTTCCTTCCTCCTCACAGTTTTTTGCAAGGGAGCAGATAAGGTCCAGAGAGCGTGCCCCCTCTTCTTCAAAAACAGGTATTTTCAGAGCAGTCAGTGCTTCTTTTAAAAGTGCTTGTTTTTTCTTTAAATTCTGAGCGGCCATTCCATCTATATTGAAATTTCCAAAAACCGCTGCAATATAATCCGTTTGCTTTTCTTCTATTATACGAACCACAACATTACGTATTCCTTTTACGCAGTTGTCTGGAAGTGCGTAATATACCTCTTCCAGCATGCCGGTCCCGTCAATCAGTACTGTTTTTTTTCTGTTCATCTGTTCTCCTATCCAAGCAAGCCCAACTGCAGCCAGATTCTGCACTGAAGAAGGACTGTAATGACAAGTGCCATGAAGCAAACGGTAGATACCGCATATCTTGCTATTTTTATCAGCTGTATTAACTGAAGCCTTTGTCTGGACTGTTCCAGAGCCGCCTCCAGCGCTCCCTTGATATTATAATTCCCTGTTTCAGAATCCAGCTGCATGATTCCTGCCTCTATGGTAAAATATATTTCCAGTTCTTCCATACAATCTGCACAGGTCTGCGTATGTTCCAAAAATTCTTTCAGTTCCTCATCCGTCAGTTCACCGTTTATATATGGAATGACCAGACGTTCTGCTTCCTTACATGTCATCGCCCAGACACCTCCTTAACCATAGCTTTTTATTATCATACAATATATTTTGCCGATTTTCAATTTAAATACTTGCCAAATGGAAATTCCTGTGATAGAATAATGAACGTTGTAAGTGCAAGCCGGCATGTCGGAATGGCAGACGAGGCGGACTCAAAATCCGTTGATGGCAACATCGTGTGGGTTCAAGTCCCACTGCCGGCACTACACCCTTGGCAGGGAACTGGGCTTCGCAAAACCGAATTCATTTTGGTTTTGCGGAGTCCTTTCTCTTTATTTTCATATTTTTCCTACAATTTCCTTAATTTTCCATAATATTCTAGGAAACACTGCCCTAATTATGATATACTGTCATAAGAAAAAACAATTGATTAGAGGTGATTTTACGAAACGTCGTATCATGCTAATGGCTGCACTTCTGTCCGCACTGTCACTTTATGGGTGCAGTCACCGAAATTATGTAAAGGCAGATCTGCCAGACACGCAGACAACCGAAAGCAAAGAAACAACCACAATCTCCGCTTCGTCTGTCATAGAAGTTCAGAACGAATCCGAAAGCAAAGAAAGTTTAAGCTCAGACCCCAAGTCAGGAGCAGGCACCTCTATTTATGTCTATAAGAATGATAAGGTGACCATCGAATATCCGGTCCTTACACAATTGGCAGATGAATCTAAATTAGAAGCTGTCAACAACCTGCTAAAAGGCAATGCGCTGGAAATCATCAAAGCTTATTCTGTTGACCCATCAAAAGACAGTCTTACTGTCAGTGCAGATATTATCTCTGCTGACAGGAACCGAATCAGCGTTGCTTATACAGGAATGCTTTCTGTTAACGGAGCCGCACACCCCACCAATGTCTATTACACCAGCGTAGTTGATTTAAAAACAGCCAGCAATATCAGGCTGACGGATTATGTGGATCCAAAACTGCTGGCTGAATATGTGCTCTCTGATAAGTGTAAGTTTTATAACACATCATCTGAACTCAATGAGGCTTTGATGAGTATACGGTCCGATATGGACGAAAAGACATATACCAATATTTTCAAAAATGCTGATTTTTCATCGAATCAGCCTGAAAAAGGATCTGCAGAGTTTCCAGAATCCTTTAGCTATGAGGATCAGGGAGTCATTATTGTCTCCATACCTGTCGCTCATGCCTTCGGGGATTTTGCGTTAATTGAATATACTCCTGAGACAAAATAACAAAAATAGTTGCCATTTATCCCTTTCTCTGATAAAATAGGACGGAAAAATAAAAAGAAACGGGGTATAATCATGAGTAACAACGCAAAATTGACAACCCGAGACTATCTGCTCAGCATTCAGCATCTCTTCGCCATGTTCGGCGCAACCGTGCTGGTACCCTTACTGACAGGTCTCAATCCATCGCTGGCATTATTCTCTGCAGGCGTTGGCACCTTAATATTCCACTGCTGTACTAAATTTAAGGTTCCTGTGTTTCTCGGTTCTTCCTTCGCATTTCTGGCCGCGGTTACCGCAATTATCCGACCGGAAGGAACCGTGATCCCTGAGAACGTACCTTTAGTACAGGGTGGAATTATTTTTGCCGGTCTGGTATATTTGATCTTCGCCTTCATCGCTTACACCATTGGTGCTGAGAAAATCAAAAAGATTTTCCCTCCCGTTGTGACCGGCCCGGTAATCGTAGTCATCGGAATCAACCTGGCAGGCACGGCAATCAGCGATGCAACGGGCAATTTAAGCCTGGCAGACGGTGTAACACCTGCCATTGCATTGAATCTGGGAATTGCGGTATTTACATTATTCGTAGTTATTCTCTGTTCTATTTTCGCTCATGGTTTTTTCAAGCTGGTTCCGATTCTCATCGGAATAGCGGCCGGTTATCTTCTGTGTATTGTATTAGGAGCAATGGGAATCTTCCATATGGATTATTCAGCCATTTCCGCTGCATCATGGATTAATATCCCATTTGTGACAAAGGACTTAAACGGTGTAACATTTATGTCTGTTCCAAAATTCAGCTTAGGTGCCATTCTTTCCATTGCGCCTATCGCCTGCGTCACATTTATGGAACACATTGGAGACATCACCACGAACGGAACTGTTGTTGGAAAAGATTTCCTCAAGGATCCAGGACTTCACCGTACATTAATGGGTGATGGTCTTGCTACCCTTCTTGCAGGATTTATGGGCGGCCCTGCCAACACTACTTACTCAGAGAATACAGGCGTTCTGGCAACTACTAAAAACTACAACCCAAGGCTTCTTCGTGTAACCGCCGTATTTGCCATTGTTCTGGGCCTTTTCGGAAAAGTCGGTGCAATCCTTCAGACTATCCCGGGTCCTGTAAAAGGCGGTGTGGAAATTATGCTGTTTGGTATGATCGCTGCTGTGGGCATTCGTTCTCTGGCAGAATCAAATCTGGATTTTACCCACAGCAGAAATTTAACTATCGTTGGTCTCATCCTGGTATTCGGACTGGGACTTGCCCAGCTTGGAGGACTTAACGTAAGTGTCGGTTCTGTAACATTAAACATTTCAGGTCTTTTCGTCGCTGTTATCATTGGTGTCTTTATGAACCTGATACTGCCTGAAACTCCTGATACTGCAAGAGATTAAAGAAAGGATTAAAACTATTATGGATTTATTAATGGACAATGTAACTGTATTTACCCACCCGCTGATTCAGCATAAAATTTCAATTTTACGAGACAAGAGAACCGGCACCAACGAGTTCCGTGCTCTGATCGAAGAAATCGCCATGCTGATGGGATTTGAGGCATTAAGGGATCTTCCGTTACAGGATGTGGAGGTAGAGACTCCTATTGAGACCTGCATGACCCCAATGATTGCCGGTAAAAAAATGGCAGTTGTTCCTATCCTGAGAGCAGGTCTTGGTATGGTTAACGGAATTCTGGCTCTTGTACCGTCTGCCAAGGTAGGACATATTGGTTTATATCGGGATGAAAAAACTCATGAGCCCCATGAATACTACTGCAAGCTTCCAAGCCCGATTGAACAGAGAACCATTGTTGTTACCGATCCTATGCTTGCTACCGGTGGTTCTGCAATTGCAGCCGTCGACTTTATCAAGCAGTACGGCGGTAAGCACATCAAGTTCATGTCCATCATCGCCGCTCCGGAAGGCTTAAAACGGCTTCACGAGGCACATCCGGACATTCAGATCTACGTAGGACATTTAGACCGTCAGTTAAATGAAAATGCGTATATCTGCCCAGGTCTTGGAGATGCTGGTGACCGTATATTCGGTACCAAATAAAATTATCTGATAAAAAGCCCGGTACTTCCTGTCCTTATAAGACACGGAAATACCGGGCTTTTTAACAGCTGTACTTAATATCAGCCGATTCCTTTATAAACAATACTTAATATTAATACCAGGGCTGCAAGAAATACATAGAGATACTTGGCCGTAAAAATGAAATAAGATCCAAGCGGTTTCTTACGTCCACCGTTTAATTCGTTGAGAATTTCTTCCTTTTTCAATACCCAGTAGATCATCACAGAACATAAAACTGCACCAAATGGCACCACATAGATGGTAATATAATCCATCCAGGCTCCCATATAGGGTTCATATTCAATAAAAAGTCCTATGATAAACACGACGGCGCCCACAAAAATAACAGCAGTCTTTCTTGGAAAACGCAGATGCGTTTGAAGCGCTTCTGCGCATACTTCAAACATATTAACCAGGGAGGTTACTCCTGCAAATAGTACTGACAGGAAAAACAATACTGCTATTACTCTGCCTGCCGGGATTTGTGCAAATACCTTAGGCAAAGTTATGAACATCAGGGGAGGACCGCTTGCCGGGTCCATCCGGAATGCAAATACAGCAGGAATAATGGCAAAACCTGCTAAAAGAGCTGCAACGGTATCTAACAAAGCAGTGGTAACCGCTGCTTTGGGTATATCCTCTTTTTTATCCAGATAGCTGCCGTAAATTACCATCCCCGAACCAGTAATGGAAAGAGAAAAGAAAGCCTGTCCCATAGCCATAACCCAGGTTTGCGGTTTTAACAGAAGTTCCCATCTGGGCACCAGCAGATATCTGTATCCATCAAAAGCCCCGGGAAGAAAGAACACCCGGACTGCAATCAGCAAAAAAAGAACAAAAAAAGCAGGCATCATGATTGCATTCACTTTTTCAATCCCTTTTAATACTCCTCCTGCCAGTACAGCTACCGTAATTATAACAACAAGGAGATGCCATGGTACACTGCCATAATGCCCGGTTGCACGGGAAAAATATTGCGCTGCCTCTTCTTTCAAAACAGCACCTGACAAGGCTCCCCATAGATATCTTAGAACCCAGCCCACTATAATTGCATAACCAATGGCAATACCAAATGAACCAATTAAAGGGATTGCGCCCAGAAACGAACCGCCTTTTTTCCCTCTCGTCTTTAAAGCATAATCATAAGAGCCGATGGGGCCCGTTCCGGTGAGCCTGCCAAACGCAAACTCTCCGGACAAGCCAACCAGACCAAATAAAAATACAAAACCAAAATATACCAGTAAAAAAGCAGCGCCTCCATACTGTCCCAGCCGGTAGGGAAACATCCAGATGTTTCCCATACCGACAGCTGACCCAACAGAGGCCAGAATGAATCCAATTCTTGAACCGAATTTTCCATTTCCTGCCTGGGCATGTTTACTTTCGTTCATGTTTTATTTATTCCTCAGTAGTATTCTTTTCTACAATTTCTCCCTGCTTTTTGTAGATGGAATTACCTTCTACGCAGCCTCTGACACAGGAAAGCGGATAAATATCTGCTTTTGGTCCGATAACTGTACCAGGATTTAAAACAGCACCACAGCCGATTTCTGCAAAATCACCAAGGATGGCACCAAACTTCTTAAGCCCTGTTTCGATTTCTCCATCCTCTGCGTGTACAGTAACAAGAGATTTATCAGTTTTCACATTAGAAGCAATTGAAGATGCTCCCATATGAGACTTATATCCTAAAATAGAATCTCCAACATAGTTAAAATGAGGAACCTGTACTCCGTCAAAAAGAATGGAATTCTTTACTTCAGAAGAGTTTCCAACTACTGCACCTTCGCCGATAATTGCATTACCTCTGATAAATGCGCAATGACGGATCTGTGCATTCTTGCAGATAATTACATGCTCGCCCATACAAGCTGTTGGCGGAAGATTTACAGACTTATGAATCCATACTGCTTTTCCCACATGAACATATTCATCCTTTGGAAGACGTTCTCCCAGGGAAACGATAAATTCACTGATCTTAGGAATGATTTCCCACGGATAGGTGGTCTGCTCAAATAATAATTTGGCCACTGTATGATTGGTATCAAATAAGTCCTGGTTTGTCATATCTTCTTTTTTCATGTTAATAATCTCCTATTTTTGTTTTTTATAATTAGCTGCCGCAGCATCGAATACATTACGTAAATCATAATGATTATTCAGCTTCAATACCCAAGCGGTACGTCCGGCAACAAAATTCTCCAGTTTCTGCATATACTCTTCTGAGGTTATGCTTCCCTCTGATACATAAGTTAATCCCTTTTCCCAGCTGGCTGTCAGCTCCGGATTAAGAAGCTGTTTAATGGAGGCGTTCACTACATCATAGATCATCTCTCCTAACAGCGTGGGTAGAATTATCTGGGTTTTCGTGTTCAGGGAAAGGTAGCCGATATGAAACAGCTTTTTTAAAATTTCAGCTCTCGTAGCACTGGTTCCTATCCCGCTTCCCTTAATCTGGGCACGGAGCTCTTCATCCTCGATTAATTGCCCCGCATTTTCCATGGCAAGAATCATGGATCCTGATGTATAGCGTTTCGGCGGAGAAGTCTCACCTTCTTTAATAATCAGCTTTTTAATGGGCAGCTGCATACCCTTTTTTAATGAACCAAGCATGGCAATAAAGGCTGGATTGTCCATTTGCTTCTGAGACACTTCCGAATTGTTCTCATCCTGATTTTCACTGTCAGGGAGTGGTTCGTCAGCTTTTTCCTCTGATTTCTTTTTACCTGCGGACACATCCGCCACTTTTAAATATCCCTCTTCCAGCATTACCCGGAAGTTTGAATAAAAGTGTTCTTTATCAGCAGCCAGCTCCAAAGCATACTTCTGATAAATGGCAGGCGGGTAGAAAATACTCAAAAACCTTCTTGCAATCACTTCATAAACCTTTGCCCCAAGGGGTGTTAAACCTCGAAAGGATGAAAGCCCCTGACCAGTAGGAATAATGGCATAATGGTCAGTTATCTGCTTATCATTAACGTATCTGGTTTTATCAATTGTTTTGTAGGCTCCCCGGCTTAATGCTTCTTCTGCCGCCTCTTTTAAAGGTTCAAATCCCTTTAACCCACTGATGTTTTTATAGATTTCTTTTGCTACTGCAGTGGAAAGAACTCTGGCATCCGTTCTGGGGTAAGTGACCATCTTCTTCTCATAAAGCTCCTGAACTACCTTCAGTGTCTCATCAGGACTGATCTTAAACATCTTAGAACAGTCATTCTGAAGTTCAGCCAGATTATAAAGCAGCGGAGGATTCTTGGTTTCCTTTTTTTTCTCAACCGATACAACAGCTGCCTCCATGGGATCTGCTGCTGAAAGTGTCTCAATCAGTTCTTCCGCATGCTTTCTTTCTTTAAATCCATTCTCTTTATAAAGATAAGGTGATTCAAAAAACATAGAACCCGGCGCACTTCTCCATTCACCATCAATATCCAGATCATCTTTGGCAAACGTACCGATCACACGATAAAAAGGTGTCTTTACAAAATCCCTGATCTCCCGTTCTCTTCGTATAACCATTCCCATGACGCAGGTCATGACACGTCCAACAGAAATAACGGTATTCTTCCCGCTCTTTAGATAGTTTGAAATATGCTGTCCGTATCTTAGTGTAAGCAAACGTGAAAAATTAATTCCCATGAGATAATCTTCTTTTGCACGCAAATACGCGGAAGCTGAAAGATTATCATATTCCGCCTCATCCTTTGCCTCCCGTATGCCTCTTAGAATTTCCTCTTCCGTCTGGGAATCAATCCAGACTCTCTTCTGCTTTTTATTGTTCACCCCTGCCATCTGTGCAACAAGCCTGTATATGTATTCTCCTTCTCTTCCGGAGTCAGTACAGACATAGATCGTATCCACGTCCGGACGGTTTAACAGGCCGCTCACAATTTCAAACTGCCTGGCTGCACTGGGAATTACTTCATATTTGAATTCTTTGGGAAGAAACGGCAGGGTGGATAAGCTCCATCGCTTATATCTGGGATCATAGCTTTCCGGATAGCTCATAGTGACCAGATGTCCCACGCACCAGGTTATAATCACCTGGTCAGCTTCCATGTATCCGTTGCTGCGTTTTCCATTTATCTTAAGCGCATTTGCGAACTCCTGAGCCACACTTGGTTTTTCTGCAATGTATAACGATTTAGACATATAACTCCCTACTGCTTTGTGATAGTAACCGTTCTATTATACCATTAAAATTCATGAATAGCAAATTTTTATGACAACTCTCACCAAAAGGCATATCAAAAACTATTATAACATTGATAAATTTTAATATCAATGGTACAATGGTTAACAATTTACTTAAAATTCTATTACATTAACGCAAAGGAGTGATTGTCTTATGTCAGTACAAAAAGTAAAAGAATACTTTAGAGAATCTGGAAGAGACTGCCAGGTTATGGAGTTTCCTGTTTCCAGTGCAACCGTTGAACTAGCAGCAAAAGCCCTTGATGTGATTCCGGCAAGAATTGCAAAAACTATGTCTTTTCATGGATGTGAAGAAAACAACTGTATTCTGGTAGTTACAGCCGGTGATATGAAAATTGACAATGCAAAGTTCAAAAAAACATTTGGGATTAAATCAAAAATGTTGTCCGCTGACGAAGTATCTGCTTTCACAGGTCATGAAATCGGTGGCGTGTGTCCCTTTGCCAATCCAGACTGCGCAACCACTTACTTAGATGTGTCTCTTCAGAGATTTTCTTCTGTTTTTCCAGCCGCAGGCAGTTCTAATTCTGCCATTGAGTTGAATAATGAAGAACTGTTTTTATTTGCCCGGGCGAAAGACTGGGTAGATGTATGCAAAAATATGGAAGTCTAATCTCCAGTATGTTATAAAACATATCCGCTGAAAAATTAATCAGCGGAAGTTCTTTTTCTATATTCCGACAGGATAACAGACAGAAACAGCAGACCGCAGCCTGTCAGCAATTTTAAAGTTACCGGCTCTCCCAGCAAAAAAACGGAGAACAGCAGACCAAATACTGATTCAAAAGACAGAATAATGGAAGAAGTGTTAGGACTTAAATGCTTCTGTCCCATATTCTGAAGCAGGAAGCAGATCATTGTGCTGAAAATACCAAGATAAAGAAGGCTGACAGCCATTGAATGGCTGATTACAGACAGATCCAGTCCTCCCTCTAAAAGCGGAGCAGCAATCCAGCTCAATCCTGCCGCAACTGCCATCTGCATCACAGTCAGTATAATCGGATCATGGGTTACTGTATATCGGTCAACAAAGACGATATGGAAAGCAAAAAATATTCCGCATACCAAAGTCATCAAATCACCCACATTCACACTTAAATCCCCCTCAAGGGAAATAAACCCCAGTCCGATGACAGCGATAACCGCTGCCCCCACATTGTTTTTTGAAGGTTTTGTCTTATTAAATAACCAGTGCAAAAAAGGAACGAGAATGACATATAAAGTGGTAATAAAAGCGTTTTTACTGGCGGTCGTATACTTCAGTCCATAGGTCTGAAAAAAATAGCTGATAAATAGAAAAAAACCTAAAGTAAAACCGCAGAAAATGTCTGTCTTTCCCACATTTCTTAAGCGCTTCCAAAAAACTGCTACAAGTGCTGCAAACGCAATGGTAAACCGCAGTGCCAGCAGATAGGTTGGTGATATGACATCCACCGAATTCTTCATTACCACAAAAGCACTTCCCCATATGATTGTGGTAATAATCAGCCCCATGACTGACAGTGCTTTTATTCCTTTTTCATTCGCTTTATTCATAAGTATGTAAAAATGTCCTTTCACAAGCGTACAGGGGCGCAGTAATCTGCGTCCCTGAATTTATATCCATGCTTTACTAAATTGTAGAAAACTTATATATTGTTGTTGTCTGATATTCCTGTCCTGCTTTTAAGATTGGGGAAGGAAATTCAGGAGTATTCACCGCATTAGGATAGTACTGGGTTTCAAAACAATAGCAGCAGCGTTTGCTGTAAACTGTGCCACCTTTGCCAGGCATCTGGCCGTTTAAAAAGTTAGCAGTATAAAACTGCATTCCCGGAAGGTCGGTATACACTTCCATTCTGATTCCTGTCTTATCAGACTCTGCAGCTGCGCATAAAGCCAGTTCTTTTGACGGATGATTTAATACCCAGTTATGGTCATAACCGCTTCCAAAAACAAGTGCTTCATAATCTTCATTAATATCCTGCCCGATTGTTTTCATAACAGTGAAATCCATGGGAGTTCCTTTTACAGGAGTAAATTCTCCTGTAGGTATTGAAATTTCATCAGCTCTTGTATATGTATCAGCATCAATCCATACCCTCTGCTCTAATGCACTGCCGCCATCATGACCATCCAGATTGAAATAGCTGTGATTAGTAAAGTTTGCCACAGTATCTTCATCACAGATCATATGATAATCGATTTTTAGGCCATTATCTGGTGTCAGGGTATATGTTATGGTAATATTCGCATTGCCGGGATATCCCTGATCTCCATCTGGTGAAAACAGGGAGAAGCTCACACTGGTTCCCATCTCATTTTCTTCTGCTTCACTGTCCCAAAGACGTGAGTGATAAAGATCCGGACCGCTGTGTAAGTTATTGGTGCTGTTATTAGCTTCAAGCTTATATTCTTTCCCATTAATTATAAACTTTGCACCGGCAATACGGTTGGCATTTCTTCCAATGGGAGCTCCGAAGTGAGGCGGGTTTTGCAGATAATCCGATACACTGTCATACCCCAATACCACATCCGTTTCCTTTCCGTTGCGATCAGGTACATTCATGGTTACCCAAACTGCACCCAGATTTGTAAATGAAGCAGATACTTTGTTTTCATTTACCAGTGTATATAAATACACCTCTCTGCCATCCGGCATGTTTCCCCAAAGTTCTTTTTTGTATGCCATCTTACTTCCTCCATATACCTATTTTATAAAGGCTCTCTCCTGGACAGAGAGAGCCTTATAATCCAGTTAATCTCTGGCTTTGATGTACCCTTTCGCAGTTAAAAGCTCTGCGCAGAGTACTGCGCCGCCGGCTGCCCCGCGAACAGTATTGTGGGACAAACCGATAAATTTATAATCAAACACAGAATCTGTTCTTAAACGGCCCACTGAAACCCCCATACCGTTTTCAAAATCCACATCAAGGGCTACCTGGGGACGGTTATCTTCTTCTAAGTACTGGATAAACTGCTTTGGTGCACTTGGAAGATCAAGTTCCTGGGGAAGCCCCTTAAAGTTCACCAGGCGGTCTATTAATTCTTCTTTCGCTGGCTGCTTGCGGAATTTTACGAAAACTGCCGCAGTATGGCCATTGAGAACAGGAACACGGACGCACTGACAGGTGATTACCGGCTCCTGCGCTTTTACAATCTCGCCGTTTTCCATGGTTCCCCATAGACGAAGCGGCTCCTGTTCACTTTTCTCTTCCTCGCCGCCGATATAAGGAATAATGTTTCCTTCCATCTCCGGCCAGTCCTTGAAGGTCTTTCCTGCGCCTGAAATCGCCTGATAAGTTGTAGCTACCACCTCGTAAGGTTCAAACTCTTTCCAGGCAGTCAGCACCGGTGCATAGCTTTGAATGGAACAGTTGGGTTTTACTGCAATGAATCCCAGCTCTGTGCCCAGGCGCTTTCTCTGGTCTTTTATAATTTCAAAATGCTGGGGATTAATCTCAGGAATTACCATCGGCACATCCGGCGTCCATCTATGGGCGCTGTTATTGGAAACAACCGGTGTCTCAGTTTTGGCATAAGCTTCTTCTATGGCTTTAATCTCATCTTTCGTCATGTCAACT
Organism: Bacillota bacterium; assembly: GCA_023386315.1. GTDB lineage: Bacteria > Bacillota > Clostridia > Lachnospirales > Lachnospiraceae > Lacrimispora. The sequence continues at coordinate 23,380 of JAEWJZ010000018.1, forward strand.
GCGCTGAATACAAAATCCACACCTGCTGCAACTTTTTCAACCTCATTCACATTCATGACTGTTAAGTGTTTCACTGCTTCCGGCATGGGAGTTGTCATCTTCCAACGGTTTCCAACTGCCTCTTTGTATGACTTTCCAGCTGATCGGGGGCTGGCTGCCACAGTCACCACCTCATACCATGGGTGGTTCTCAAGCAGAGATATAAATCTCTGTCCAACCATACCGGTAGCTCCCAATATACCAACTCGCAACTTCTTTTCCATCGCTTTCTCCTCATTTCTTTTCATTTTGTAATACTATAATACGCTAAATTCTTAACTATCCTATAACAAAGTGAAAAAAAAATCAATATTTATTCGTCAGAAAAATACATTTGTACGTGCCGGAAAGACATTTCTTAAAAATGTATGTTGCAGTAAAGCACTAAAGGCGAACCTTGCTGCCTTTTCCATCCCGTTTGCCTATTTTTAAGCGGTTTAAATGTACTTCCTTTTCTTTGTATCTTATAACCGGTTCGTCTCCCGGCAGATAGACAGCTTCCAGACTCTCACCTGGGGAAAGTTTAATTCCTCTCACACCTCTGGCATTCTTTTTCATCTCAGGAATCTCATCTGCAGAAAAACGCAGGAATACACCGGAAGAGGTCTGAAGGACAGTATCTGTCTCTCCCCCATATGGAAGCACACAGATCAGCACATCATCATCTAAAAGCCTGGTTGCAGCTACAGTCCGGTTATTGGTTTCAAATTCTTCTCCAGGCACCATCTTAATCAATGCCTGCCTGGTTGCAAACAGGAACTTTTTCCCTTTTAATCCGCCTGCATGGGATAAATAGATAATCTCTTCCTTTGTTCCGTCAAATTTACTTAAATTATCAATGGGAGTTCCCTTATCCCGAAGCTTTCCGCCCGGTATATCCAATACTTTTATCTGATGTAAATTCCCTGTATTGGTAAAGATACAGATCTTATCCGTATTCAGACAGTTTACCACAAAAGGATTCTCTGTTTCAATGGTTTCTTTGTTTCTGTCATAAGTATTTTTATCCAATACCTTGCAGTATCCAAACCTGTCCATAACAAAGGTCACTTCTGAAACGGTTACGGCTGTTTCATCATAGACAGCCTCCTTGCCATCCTCAATCAGGGTTTTTCTTGGTGTGCCGTATTCTGCCTTAATATAATCCAGATCTTTTTTTATGACCTCATCCATGTTCTTTCTGCTGGAGAGGATTTTTTCATATTCCTTTATCTTTGCCAGAGTTTCCTTAAATTCCTTTTCCAACTGAAGAATCTCTAAGCCGATCAGCTTATATAACCGCATTTCAAGAATCGCACTTGCCTGTTTTTCTGTAAAACATAACTTCCTTGCATCTTCTTCAAATCCCTTAACCCGGAAAGAAATGTTAGAAATGTCACCTGTCATCAGGCAGTTCTTGGCATCTTTTAAGTTTTTTGATCCTCTTAATACCGCTATGATTAAATCGATAATATCGCAGGCCTTTATAAGTCCTTCTTTGATTTCTTTCTTTTCCAGCTCTTTATCCAGAAGAACCTTATATTTTCTGGTAGCATTGGCATACTGGAAGTCCAGATAATTTTTCAGAATTCCTTTTAAATTCAGGATCTCCGGGCGTCCATCTGCGATTGCAAGCATATTTACGCCATAGGTGTCTTCCAGCTTTGTCTTTTTATATAGAATATTACGTATTTTCTCTACGTCGGCATCCTTACGAAGCTCCAGAACAATCCGGATTCCTTCTTTATTAGACTGATTGGATATATCGATCACATCTGTAAGCTTTTTGTTTTCAACCAGGTCGGCAATATCCATAAGGAATTTATTAATTCCGGCTCCAATCATGGTATATGGAATCTCAGTTATGATCAGCTTGTCCTTATCTGCTTTCCGTTTTCCAAGCTCCACCTCTATTTTTCCCCGAAGCTTGATTTTGCCCATTCCGGTTTCATAAATAGCGGGAAGATCGCTCTTATTTGCAATAATACCGCCTGTAGGAAAGTCAGGACCGGGCAGATATTCCATCAGTTCCACTATGGAAATATCAGGATTATCAATATATGCCTGAACTGCGTCCACCACTTCTCCTAAATTATGAGGAGGAATGCTGGTGCTCATTCCAACTGCAATTCCCTCTGCCCCATTAATCAGCAGATTGGGAACTCTTACAGGAAGAACCTCCGGTTCTTTTTCCGTTTCATCATAGTTAGGAATAAACTCCACGGTTTTATCCAGATCTTTTAAATAAACCTCTTCGGCAAACTTTTCAAGCCTTGCCTCCGTATATCGCATGGCCGCTGCTCCGTCCCCTTCAATGGAACCGAAGTTTCCATGACCATTTACCAGCGGAACTCCTTTTTTAAATACCTGGGACATCACAACCAGCGTTTCGTAGATGGAGCTGTCGCCGTGGGGGTGATATTTACCCATGGTATCGCCTACGATACGCGCCGATTTTCTGTGGGGCTTATCATGATTTAAATGCAGTTCGCTCATATCGTAAAGCACACGGCGCTGCACCGGTTTTAATCCGTCTCTCGCATCCGGGATAGCTCTTGCTGTAATGACACTCATGGAGTAGTTCATGTAGCTTTTCTGCATTTCCTCGGAATACTCTGTTTTAATAATTTTTTCTGCCATATTCCTTCTCCTTACGCATCAATCTCCGCTTCATCCGCATGCTCATAAATAAACTGCCGTCTTGGAAGTACATCACTTCCCATGAGCATTTCCGTTATCTCTGAGGCCATACGTGCATCTTCAATCTCCACCTGTTTTAAAACGCGGTGTTCCGGATCCAGAGTCGTCTCCCAAAGCTGCTCTGCATCCATCTCACCAAGACCTTTATAACGTTGAAGGGTAAACTCGCCGGTATGTGTTCTTCTGTATCGCTCCAGTTCCTTTTCATCATAAAGATACTGTTCTTCTCCGCGTTTTGGTATCACTTTAAACAGCGGCGGCATAGCAATGTAGACATGACCGTCGTAAATTAATTCCGGCATAAAACGATACAAAAAGGTTAACAGCAGGGTATCAATATGACTGCCATCCACATCGGCATCCGTCATAAGAATAATTTTATCGTAACGAAGCTTTGTAATATCAAAGTCATTGCCATAGCCCTCAGAAAATCCGCATCCAAAGGTATTAATCATCGTCTTGATCTCGGCATTGGCCAATACCTTATCAATGGAGGCCTTTTCTACATTTAATATTTTACCGCGGATGGGCAGTATGGCCTGATACTGTCTGTTTCTGGCTGTCTTGGCAGAACCGCCCGCCGAATCTCCCTCAACAATAAATATTTCGCACCTGGAGGCATCCCTGCTCTCGCAGTTAGCCAGTTTCCCATTGCTGTCAAAAGAAAATCTTGACTTGCTGAGCATATTTGTCTTGGCTTTTTCCTCCGCTTTGCGGATCTTGGCTGACTTTTCCGCACAGCTTATAACGGATTTAAGGACTTCCAGGTTACGGTCAAAATATCGCTGCAGCTCATCTCCTGCCACGGTAAATACTGCCTTTGTAGCATCCGCACTTGCAAGCTTTGTTTTTGTCTGTCCTTCAAAGATCGGATCGGGATGCTTAACTGCGATTACTGCCGTCAAGCCGTTTCTTGTATCCGCTCCGGTAAAATTGGTGTCCTTTTCTTTTAATATGCCGAGCTCTCTGGCATAGCTGTTAATCAACTGGGTAAAACGGGTTTTAAAACCGGCTAAATGGGTGCCGCCCTCCTGGGTAAATATATTGTTGCAGAAACCAAGTATATTTTCCTCAAACGTATCTACAAACTGAATGGCAGCTTCCACTTCAACCTTATCAACAATTCCCTTAAAATATACCGGATCATGAACGGCTTCTTTTCCAGCGTTTAATTCTTTTACGTAAGCCACAATTCCTTCCGGCTCATAAAACTCTACCTTTTCCTCTTCTCCCGGTCTTTTATTGGAATAGGAAATGTGAAGATTGGGATTTAAGTATGCCGTTTCGTGAAGACGGCTTTTGAGCCATTCTGCTTTGAAACGTATTTTTTCAAATATGGTCTCATCAGGAAGGAAATTGATTTCCGTTCCTGTCTCTCTGGTTTTTCCCAACGTGGGAAGCAGGCCATCCACCAGCTCCACCGTTGGTATGCCCCGCTCGTATTTGTCGTAATGAATCAGACCATCCTTATATACTTTGACACTCATGTAATCAGACAAGGCATTTACCACGGAAGAGCCAACGCCATGAAGTCCTCCGCTGGTTTTGTATGCATCGTTATCAAACTTACCACCTGCATGAAGGGTAGATAAAACCACTCGTTCCGCTGAAACACCTTTTTTGTGCATCTCAACCGGAATACCACGGCCAGAGTCTTTTACTGTACAGGACCCATCGGTCTCCAGTGTCACCCAGATCTGATTACAGAAACCTGCCAGGTGCTCGTCCACTGCGTTATCAACAATTTCATAAATCAGATGATTCAGTCCCTTTGTCCCAACACTTCCTATATACATTCCCGGACGTTTCCGTACCGCCTCAAGGCCTTCCAGCACGGTAATACTGTCCGCGTTATACTGCGTTTTCGCCATGTTACTCCTCCACATCTTGTATTATCAAATCCCATTATACAATGGTTTTTCCATTTTTGGCAAGTTTATGGGGGATTTTTTACCAATTTTCAGAAAAACCTATTGTAATAATAAAGTCTATTGTGGTATAATACGGAATGTGTCAAACAATAGTATGCAGATATAGTTCATTGGTAGAACATCAGCTTCCCAAGCTGAGGAGGCGGGTCCGATTCCCGTTATCTGCTTAAACCTATGAAATGCTTTTCCAGATATGCTATATTGGAATTACAAAAGGAACAACCGCCCCAATACAAGGGGTTGGCCTATAAGAAGATAGAAATCCCCCGATACCAGCCAAGTATACAAGGGGGATTTTCTATTGCCCATTTCTGAGGCTTTAGAAAACGCTACTTACAATTTACGAAAATAAAGGTAAGTAATGCGATTATGAACATACCAAAGGCCATAAGGTCTTTAAAGTCATATTTCATGCGCATCACCTCCCATCTATGTATGATGGAAGGTCAACGCCCTTGCAGTGATACGATTGCTCCATACCACTATGGTAACATATTCCTTTTTATTACTCAACAAATTTCCCGTCAGTTAGATTAATACCCCAATTCCTCATCCACAAAAATAATTTCACACTTCATACTCAATGGTACACGTTCAATTACCGATATAATACGGCAAATCCGGTTAGGACTGTCACAATCATAACATTTATCTCCCTTAACCGCACATGGCGTTTTTGCACCTAATCGTTTGACATTCAAGGGAGCGGCTATGTTTTTACACCGGGAATAAGCTTCACCAATATTCGCTGTAATTTTATTTCTGCCTATAATGATATAGCAGGATTGTGGTCCAAAAGCAGTCATTGCAACACGATTTCCTGTAGCGTCGATATTTACAATCTCCCCAGTCTCCGCTATTGCGTTTGCACTGGATATATAAATGTCTGTACAATTTGCAAGTCTTCGCACTGCTATGCCTGGAACCTTATTGTGCCATACAACAGCATTTTTCTGTTGCAGGGCCTCAAATAATCCTATTTCCTTCAAAGTTTCACTTCCACCAAATCCGATGGTTTGATTTTGTAAAAGATCGGTAAGGTAACAACAGGCATCTTCCTTTGTAGAAAAAAACTGTGTTGTAAATCCATGCCGCTCAAAGTTCTTTCTTATCTGCGAATATTCCATAAACTCATCTCCATTTTAAATACGTTTCTTATCTGTTTGTCTATAGAAACAGGGTACCATCAAACCTGCAAACTATCAACATTAACATTCTATATACTCTAATAAGTTAATCTTTCTTCTGCAGGAAATTTCTGCTCCCTTAACAACTTTCTTAGTATATCGGTATCAATATCACCAAGGTCCATTCCTCCTGCTTTTATACCTAGCGCCGCAGCCGTACCTGCTGCCTGCCCGGTAGCAAAACAGGCACTCATAATACGTATGGAGGACATCATGATACGATCCGCACTGATGATCCGTCCTGCAACAGCTAAATTTTTAAGTCCTTGGGGGATTAAACAACGGTATGGAATCCCATAGCATTCACCATTCTTATACTTGGAAGTCTGATAAAGTTTTTCATTCTTTCCGCTTTTTTCAGGCAGCGCTGCATGAATGTCAATTGGGTAGGAATAGTAAGCAATTGCATCCGGAAAATCGGCTCTGTTCAAATAATCCTCTTTTGTCAATGTATAGCCGCCCTTTATTCTCCTTGATTCACGTATCCCAAGGCCGGGACCACTGGAAGCCAGCACACATTTCTCCATCCCTGGGACATATTCTCTTAAAAACGTTATGAGCTCTGGTAAGTTTCTTCTGGCTTCCATTTCAGCCCGGCTTATATTCCATGGATCTAAAGGCTTTAAATCATATACATGACCGAAATTTAATCCTGCTATTCCATCCGCCTGTAAAGCCATCCCACCTACCTTGGTCTCATTTAATGGAAAACGCCCATCTTTTTTTGCTTTTTCCGATGCAACCGAAAGATTCCCGTTTTCCCCTTCTTTATCCACGTAGTCCATAAACCGATTCACATCTATGTTTGCAACACGGAAACAAAGTGTCCCTGACTGTACCCTGCCGTCCTCATCGCCATATTCCCACATCGCTCCTGCCATCGCTGCCAAATCCCCATCTCCGGTACAGTCGATAAAGTAGTCAGCCTCAATCCATTTAAATCCTCCTTTGTTGTAGACTCTGACTGCTTCGATTTTACCATCTTTATATCTGACTTCTGTAACTGTTGTGTGAAACAGCACATCACAGCTGCTGTCCATTACCAGATCATCCATGACTCGTTTTAAATGCTCCGGATCGATGGAATACCAGTCTATTCCTTCTATGCGGTCCGGCTTCCGATCATAAAAGGGACTTTCATATCCATCTTTTTTTAGCGCCTCTAAAATTTCCCGACCAATTCCTCCAATTAAATCCTGTTCCCCATTTGTAAAAGGACCAAACGCAGGTACACCGGCTATGGTTGCCATACCTCCGAAATAGGCTTCCTGCTCAATTATTAATGTATTACAGCCATTTCTGGAGGCAGCTACAGCCGCTGCCACACCTGATGGGCCTCCTCCTGCCACGATCACATCATATTGCTCTTTCATGCTACAAAACTCCTTTTCCTCTTCCTGTTAATTGGTCTGCCAGATTCGCCCCCATACGGATATGTCCGTTATCAGAAGGGTGAAGCAGATCCGTGCTCAAATATGTGAAATCTTTTAATATCTCTTCCCCTTTCACCAGATGAAATCTGTGATCTCTCACTTTTAATGCCGCCTGTCTTACTATTTCCTTAAAGCTGCGGTAATGCCGATAATAAGCGGAGTCCTGATCCAGTGCGATAAGGCCTTTGTTGGGAAACATATCAATCACAAAAATATCTCTGGCCTGGCTTTTCTTTAAAGTCTCCATAAGATATTCCACTCGCTTACAGGTTTCTTCCTCGTCAAAAAACAGTACCATATTCACACCAATTTCCAGAGAAAGAACATCCACAGAAAGTTCTGCCAGATAGTCAGCCACTTCCTGTTCACACAAACAGGAGCCAGAAAGGCCTTTGTTCATCACATCCCAGCCCGCTGTCACCGCTGCCTGGTTTATGTAACTGTTGGAATACAGGTTCGTCACACTTCCGCATGTAATGGATGATCCGTAAGCTGCCCATAAAACAGCTGGTTTTTCTTCCTTATTAGGCGGCCTTAGGGTGCTTTCATAAGTATCAATATAATGGAAATAGATGGCTCCATTCATTCCAAACTGAATCCGCCAGACCCATGGGGCAAATTGTTTTCCAGTCAGCATATTTTTATTTACAATTTCATAAACAGGAGGATCTTCCACATGTAGTACGGTGCAGACTCCTGCCTTTAGTACTTCTTTTTTATGGAGTAAGTCCCCTTTATAAATGAGCACATCAATATCCTGCTCCACCGCTGTCAGCGCAACATCAAAGTATTTGGACTCCGTTACAAACCGGAGTTCACAGCCATGGGCCCTGTCAGCCCTAAATCTTGCGTTCCTGTTTTCCGCCACTCCCAGGCTTCGGCTTAAATCACGGGGAAAGCGGCAAAGTTTCTTTCCTCCCATTCCTTCCACGTCTTCCAAATGATCCACATTATGGAACTCGATGCCATAATCAATCATACTCTTAACTTCCTTTCTCTTCCGCCTGCCTCCTTTACATGTATCATCATAATTCCGTCTGATGCTTCAAATGATACTGCGTCCACTTTACAGCCTCCGTCGCTGCTGGTAATCACATGAGAAAACATTGCCTCTCCTCCAAAAGAGCGCTCTATTCTGTAGTTAATATCCGATATAGAAGGATTATCCGGACCTTTTGCGCTAAATACAGTCTGACCAAATCCATAGCCAAATACATGAGTTGTCACTTCCCCATCCTGATAAGCAGTTACGATGGAACCGTCTGCTATGGTCCCTTTAACAGAATGAAGATGCTTAAATGGCTTCTTTATAGAAAAACCTTCTGCTGGCCGGCCGTTAAACGTTAACAGATTATCTCCCGAAACATGCATAACCCAGTCAATTGCTAAATCAGGATCTGCTCCTGTTACAAGAAAAACTTCTGCAAAATAATCATCTGTCCAGGCAATTTTTCTTGTCATTTTAACAGATCTGTAATGTTCTTCCTTCCACTGTACAATGGTAAAGCTGTCGGGCATGGTATAAGGAGCAGTCCAGTCTGCTTCTGCCTCTGCATAAATAACCCCATCCAGTTCCTCGTACCGCCTTAAAACTGCGTTTACTGGCGCCTGATTTTCTTCCCCAATCATCACGGTGTTGTGAGACCCTGTATTTTTATAATAATCGTAATGCAATAAGGCACCATATCCGGTAGTACCAAGATCGGGAGAGATCCGCTTTCCATAAGCCAGATAACTAATGCCCAGACGGTCGTAATGGTCGTGCTCCCCGCCATAACTGTCATGCTTAAACAGCAGATACCGCCCATTGGAACCTCTTAAAATGGTATTTCCACTGAGTCCTTCATTTACATGATAATTCTTAGACAAATGACTGCATGTGGGCAGTTCATCCACACCATAGATAAAGGCTTCCATATTATCCCGTTTCTCATTTTTATATAATTGGTTTAGAATATATAAAAGTTTCTCCCCGCCCATCTCACGATAAGCAAACTCATAGAGATAGAGACTGGAAGATGTATGTCCGTAATTTGTATCATTTAACATTGGAATCCGGAATCCCGGCTCTAAATAATCCACTAATAACTCCATCATGGCCTTATAATTGGGATGACTGATATGGCTGTGAGGAGTATGCAGAGCAAACTTTTCATATGCAAAAAAACTGGTTAACGCGTAAAAATGGTAACCAAAGGCTCCTTCAAACCACATATGATTGGGAAGCATTCCATGCTCCAGCTGATAAAGAAGACCATACGGTTCATAAACTGCAAATTTAACATAGGAATCCATATGAAAAATCAGCCCGATAATGGCTATGGCAGAATTAATAATTACCTCATGGTTATGCAACTGATTATGTCGGTGTTCCATGAGAAATTCTGCACCTGGAAGCAGCATGCCCTCCCGGATAAAAGCCTGCTCTGCCTTCGTCATTACATCGGATAAAAGATCATAGGTCATAGCAAAGCTCCTGAGAAAATTGGCCTCATCAAGAGTCTGGGCGCCTGATTTTCCAGGACCATTGTAAGGGATGTCTCCATGCACCTCATAATCTTTATAATATTTGGAATACTCTGTCATGATAGAGATTGCCTTTTTTGCATAAGATTCTTCTTTGGTAACCAGGTATAAGAGTCCCATTTTAAATGCAGCAGTATAATTTCTGGAGTTTATAATTCCCCACCAGGTGCTGTCGTAAGGCTCCCCTGTAAATACCTGACCACAGGCCGGGCATTTATGGTAATGCCCATTCATTCTGTTAAATTCCAGCTGAACTGAACATTTGGTACAGTAATAATAGAGGAACCAGTTTGCTATTCCAGTTTTGGGAACAAGAACCGGCTCTGCCATTACTTCCCTGACTTCCTTTTTTAACTGACTGATTGCTTCAGGCCAAAGCTTACCTTTTTTTTGCAGCTGTGTAACTTGTGCTTTTGTAAACTGTATCATGTAATCCCTCCCTTAATATAAGCGCTCTTCTTCTACTGCCTTTTTAAATTCGGTTGGCGTACAGCCGTAAAATTTCTTAAAACTGCTTGCAAAATACCTTTGATTCTCGTACCCACACTCTTCCGACACTTCCTGTATCTTTAAACTGGTCTTCTGAAGAAGCATTCCGGCATGCTCCATCCTTTTCCGTATCAGATACTCTCCAACCCCTTCCCCGGTATGCTGTTTGAAGATCTGACGCACATAGCTGGAACTAAAATGTACCTTGCCAGCGACCCACTCTAAATCTACCTTACTGTTTTTTATATTGTTTTCCAGTAACAGTTTCATCTGCTTTACCACTGCACTGGCCTTTGTTTCTTCTGAATAATCAGAGATCATCAGACAGCAGGTTTCTATATAGCTTACCAGCATTTCCTTCATATCCATAAGACTTCCATAATGAATTCTGTCCTGCATAGAGGCTGCAGGTTCCATAATCTCCCGGTCAAATCCGGCATGTTCCATATCATTCTGGATTGCGTAAATCAGTTCCTTTACAGACACACTGATATAGTCATTTTTCTTGTTGGCCAAAGAAGCATAGCTTTTTATTAACCCTTTCAGTTGTAAAAGCGCTTCGTCTTTTTGTCCCATCCGTACGGAAAGGCGTATCTGATTTTTCCAGTCTCTGATTGACGAACTGCTGCCCTCCTCCTGTTTTCCACGCTCTTCTTCATAGAATAAAATGGGATGTTCTGTATTAATCATCCCCCGCCAGACCGCCATCGCTTCCTGATAAGAAGCACTCAGTCCCTTTCTGCTCTTGTGAGGACAGCCCATGGCAGAAGTAAGCTGGATCTGATAATACTTTTTCAGGCTGGTCTGTATCTTTTCCATACCTGCTTTTATCTTACCGGTAAAAGCTGCTTCCCCGTCTCCTGTCCCGCACCAGATTACAACCAGATGGACTCCATCAAAACTGACCGCATAGAGACTGATATCAGGGGGAAAATAACCTTCCCGTATCAGCAGCAGAAACTCTTCTACACTTTCCTGACTTTTAAAATTCCAGGTTCCACCTGCAAGCCGGAGTATGCCTGCCAGATAATAGTCTCCGGATAAATCCATACCAGGCTGATCATAGTCCGTTTCCCTGCACGCTCTTCCTTCCAGCAAATCCTTACATACTTTTTCCCTGTAGAGACCTTCTCTGATGACCGCCTGTTCCCGAAGCAGGCTCATATTCTGTTGGAGTGTTTTCTGACTGTCTAACTCGTTCATCATCTTATTTAAAACATCCTCCAACTCCTGGGGCAGAAACGGTTTTAAAAGATAATCCTTTACACCCAGAGAAATAGCCTGTCTGGCATAATCAAATTCATCGTATCCGCTGATCACAACATATTTACTTAAAAGTCTGGCTTGCTGCATCTCTTTAATCAGCTCCAATCCATTCATGAAAGGCATGGATATATCTGTGATTAAAATATCCGGTTTTAAAAAAAGGGCTGATTTTAAAGCTTCTTTTCCATCTCCCGCTACTGCAACCACTTCTACAGCTAACGAAGAGCTGCGTATGTTTTTTACAAGTAAATCTCTTACATAATCCTCATCATCTACAATCATGACCCGATACATGAATCCATCTCCCCATCTGTGACTGGAAGTGTAAGCATTGCTTTGGTCCACTGACCTTCTACACTCTCAAATTGAAGTCCGTAATTCTCTCCATAAAATAAGCGGAGCCTTTCATTTACATTATAGATTCCATAGCCTTCTAAACGGTCTGTTACCCCTTTTTTTAATGTTTCATTAAGAATCTTTAACTTATCCTCTGGAATTCCTGCTCCATTGTCCCATACAATCAGCTTTAATATTTTCTCTGCTTCTTCACCGCATTGTTCTTCATAAATCCGTATCAACCCTGCCCCCTGCTTCTCTTTGATACCATGATAAATTGAATTCTCCGCCAGAGGCTGTAAAATCAGTTTGATTACTCTTAAATCCAGCCACTGCTCATCTACATCAATCTGGTAATTTAACTTTGAATGATAGCGGATTCTTTGAATATCCAGATAACTGGAGACATGTTCAATTTCTTCTCTTAAGGTGATAATTTCCGCTCCTTTACTCAGTGAAATACGAAAGAATTTCCCCAGGGAATTGGACAAAATACTGATTTCCTCTGCCCCCTGATCGGCAGCCTGCCACGTTATGGCATTTAGCGTATTATAGAGAAAATGGGGATTTATCTGGGCCTGCAATGCCCTCAGTTCAGCCTTTCTCTTCTGTTTTTGTACTTCAGCTGCATGATCCCGCTCCCACTTTAATTCTTCGATTGTCTCATTCTGTTTTCTTACCAGGTTTTGGATCTCTCCGATCATATAGTTAAAACTCTTTGCCAGACTTCCCACTTCATCTTTATACGGATAAAAAAATCGCGTATTAAAATCTCCTTTTTCAACCAGGCTCATGCGCTTTTCCAGTTTTCTTAAAGAGTTGGTCAACTGATGGGATAACAAAAGGATGGCAGTCACACCAACGAAAAAGATCACCCCCATGGTCTCTAAAATTACGTCTCTTAAACTCTGTAAACTGCCCAGCAGAGTTTCTCTTGATTTCAGCCCAAAGATCTGCCAGCCATTTTCGGAAAGTTGATTGCAAGTCACTAAATACATATTGCCTTTATACTCATAATCGCTGGTGATGACTGCTCCTTTTTCTCCCTCTTTCCGGGCCAGCTTCATCAGTTCTGCAGAGTCAATGCCTTCTGAGCCGATAATTGTATTTCCTTCCTGATCCAGAATAAGAATCTTATCAAAAAACTCATATTTTCCTGCTAATAAATGTTCCAGTTCCTTTGTCTTTAACTGAAGAATTAAATATAAGCTGCCCTTATATCCCTCCACACTAAATCTTCTCACACAGGGAATAATCTGATCCGTATCCTGAAAGATCTGGTCTGTTTGTGACGGGAACCACTGGATGGCTTTCCCCGGGCCTCCCATATAGGAACTGAAATACTCCGACTTTTTAAATTGAAACTGCCAGTTTCGCATTCGGATAAAATTGTCAAATTCCCGCTTGTCTGTATAAATATAGGAAGAATGCAGCAGACTCTCCCCTGTCTCCAAATCCTTTAAAAAAGAAGATGCGGTCCCCATGGTCTTTATCAGATTCAAATCATTGGGATTGTTTAAATAATCAGAAAAGCTAACTACAAAGGTATAATTGGTAAGCATACCCTGGGCTCTCTGTCTGATCACTCCAAGCCGCATATCAAGGGTATCCACAATCTGTGCAAGCACACTTTCCGCACTGACCCTGAAATTCTCTTCGATGTCACGAGACGTATACCGATAATAAGAAAACCCGCTGATTGCCGTTGTTAAAAAAAACATAATACCAAATATCAGGATAATCTTGCTTCGAAACCGCAGGTTTTTATAAAATTTTTTCATCATCATTTCCCTTATTTTATCGCCTTTCCTGGTATGTGTTTTCAATACCATTCTATCATAACATCCGAAAGGCCGAATAGCCAGAACACAGGCTGTTCCGGCTATGAAATGTAAAGGCTAACCTTTTACCGCACCGGCTGTCAGCCCTGCAATAAACTGTTTATTAGAAAACATGTATACGATTAAGATTGGGATAATCGCTATAGAAGCACCTGCAAGCATAATATGCCACTCCGCCGCTGAATTCACGGAATACTTTAGCTGGACAACCGCAACAGTCAAAGTCTGAAGCTTTGGTATGGAAATTGTCATGATTAAACTGGTGATATAGTCATTCCACGCATTCCGGAAGGAGAATAACGCCACAACTGCAAGAATTGGCTTGCTTAATGGAAGAAGGATGCGGGAATATACCCCGTAAATGCTGCAACCGTCTATAATCGCGGCTTCATCTAATTCCTTCGGGATTCCTTTGGTAAATCCCATAACCAGAAATACATTGGTGGCCTGGCCTCCGGTCAAAGCAATCACCAGCGCAAATATGGTTTTGTTGATTTTCAGTGCACGGAGCAGTTCATAAATGGGATAGAGCGTAACCGATCCAAGTGACACAAACATCATGGACATATAAAGTGCAAGCAGAATCTTTTTCCCTGCAAAGTTTTTTCTTGCCATAACAAACCCGGCAAGTGAAGTGGTGAATACTGCAAGAATCGTCACTGATACGCTGACCATTACGCTGTTTAACGTATATTTTGTAAAATCAGCCTGAATAAACGCTTTGTAATAGTTTTCAAAATGCCACGCACTGGGGAAGAAACCGCCTCCCTGGGTCAGTTCTGCATTTGTCTTAAACGATCCAAGAATGGTATAAATCACTGGATACAGTGTAAAAACAATCATAATCACCAAAAAGATCCATTTTGAAATTAACGCAGCCCAGGCTTTGTCAGACAGATGTACTTTATTCATTCTGATATTCTGTGCGTTTGCTTCTGTCATATTCCGCCTCCTTAATAAATATCATCCAGTTTCTTAGAAACCTTTAAGTATATCACCGTAACCACACCTGCAATAACGGCAGAAACCACACTGACTGCCGCGCCGTAGCCATACTGGGGGACTGTTGCTTCCGCGGCAGAAATCGGGAAGAAATACCGATAGCCGTAAAGAGACATGACCATGGTTGCATTATTGGGGCCTCCCTCGGTAAGTACCATAACATTGGTTATATCATGAAAAGCAGATGTAATTGCCAGCATCATAATGATCTTTAAAATCGGTCCCAGCATCGGAATGATGATATACCAGATAGTCTGTAGTTTTCCTGCTCCGTCGATTCTGGCACTTTCAATGGCATCCTCAGATACCTGCTGGATTCCTGCTATGAAATAAACCATATAGTTTCCTACACCGCCCCAGACGGCAGTCATAATGAGCGTCTTCATCGCGTGGTCTTTTCCAAGCCAGTTTATGGGATGACTGATGATTCCTGATTCTAAAAGATATTTATTGATTTCACCATTATAAGCATTAAACAATAAGTAAAATACAAGACCCATGACGGCAGAACTCATGATCGTGGGCAGAAACATAATACTCTGGGTGACTCCATTTCCACGTTTCTGCTGATTTAAAAGAAATGCGAGGAAAAAAGCCAGAGGGATAATAAAAATAACTTTCCCAAATCCGTAAGTAAACGTATGAAGTACACTTTCCCAGTACACTTTATCCCGGAATACTCTTGCTAAATTAGCAAAACCCACAAATATCGGCACCCCTGTTCCATAGCCGCCATATTGATAGAATACATACTTTAACGTCCAAACAACCGGATACAGAGAACAGGCTGTAAAAAGAATCAGATTTGGCAGTAAAAACGAATATGTCTGCAGGTTGCGTTTTAAAGTCTTTTTTATTCTGGGATTCCTGCTTATCGTTTCTTTCATCTGTGTACTCCTTTCTTAACGAAAGAGGGGCTGCCTCTTTTTGAAGTGGCCCCTCTTTTCCATTACTTACTTATTTACTGCAATGTTGGATTCATCGGATCATAACCGGGAATCTTTACTTCATAGCCTGTGTTATTTTTAACAGCTTCCCGATAGGCCTTGTTATAACGATCTGTTAATTCCTTTAATGCAGCATCTGCATCTGCATCTCCGTAGTAAATCGATTCACAGGTCTTAAACATATCCTCGCCTTCCACGACCATACCGGAAGCAAATGCTGAGTGAGGCGGCTTTGGAAGAAGTGCGTCAATATCGGTAATCAGAAGCCATTTTTTATTCTGGAAATCAATACTTGGTTTTGCTTTTGCAATGACACTTGGAAGAATGCTCACACCGTAACCGCCTTCATAGTAACCAACCAGATAATCTTCATTTGCGAAAATATCTTTGTATACTTTAAATGCCTTTTCAAGGTTTGGGCTCTTCGCATTAAGAACATAGCCGCCGGTCCCGGTAAAGTACTGTTTTCCGGCTGCTTTACCTCCAATTGTCGGAATCGGAACACAATCCCATTTATCTGAATCCATAGGGAACTGATTCTGGTATACTCCTGGTTCTGCATGGCTGTATGACATGTACATGCCAATTTTTCCTGCTGCAAACTGCGTTCTTAACGGATCAATATCAAGGGACTCACAGCCGGGGAATGCGCTGTCCTCAGAAAGCAGTTCTTTCCATAATTTGAGTGACTCTGCCCAGGGTGTGAAGTCATATTCTCCCTTAGCAAAGTCGTATCCATAAACAAGACCTGTTTCACGTTCAAGTCCTACCATCAAGGACCGCAGTAAGCCGGAGCTTGCACTCTTCATATTTTCAGCAAACCCATAAATCCCTTCACCTGATAGCTTAGAAGTAATGAGTTTGGAATCTGCCACCATTTCTTCTAACGTTTTTGGCGGTTCTGCAATCCCCACGCGTGCGAATATTTCTTTATTATAGAAGAGACGGCAGGTCGTTCCATTGGTGGAAATAAAGTAAAGCTTTCCGTCCAGTTCATTATACCCAGGGAAGATGACATCCTTGAAATACGCCTTCATATCATCATCCATAAAGTCATAGAGATTTGCCCACTGGCCTTCATTTACGTATTTATCAAACATCTGCTCCTGCTGAACCATGATATCAGGCAGTTCACCGCTTTGTACCGCCATGTCAATAGCCTGAACGTAATTGTCCGTATAGAGCTGATAATTTACCTGAATATTATCTGTATTGGTTTTGTTATACTCGTCAACCTTTTCCTGTACATAGGATGCATCATGGCGATCCTTCGACCAGATATTAATTATGGTTTTATCCCCGCTCGCCGCCTTCCCGTCAGACGATGCCGCTGTTGTTTCCGCTGCCGCTGTCGTCTGCGCGTTTGTTGTTTCATTCGTTCCTGTTCCGCCGGAACAACCAGCCAGCGTACCCGCTGTCATGAGTGCAACGATCGTAATTGCTCCAATTTGTTTTAACCTCATAAGATGTTTTCCTCCCATTTCTTGTTTATGGGTCCATTATACGAAATAAACCGATAACCGTAAATGCAATATCCGCCTATCCCATGTTCGAAATCCGATGTTCCAGTTCATAGTCTGTACACATTTATATTTTTGTTGATGTTCCTCACCCACAAGAGATTCTTTGCATCCTTTATGAATTATACTGCAGCCGCAGAATACCAAAAATCCCAGTAATACAAGTTTCCTTGTAAATACTGGGATTCTTAAAATTCCTTTTTTTATCTCATCTGAAATCCAGACTCATGTCTGACAGGTACTAAATCCGCCTCATAATGACTGATTACGATAAAACGGTCACCTTTTAATATATCAAACAAGTGATCAATTTTTTCCCGTTCCCCCTGGATTTCCATCTCCACACGTCCATCATCCAAATTTCTCACCCAGCCTGCCAGTTTAAACTGATTGGCAAACTGCATGACCCGAAAGCGGAAACCCACACCCTGAACTCTTCCGCTGATATAAAAATGCTGTCTGATAATTTCTATGCTCATGTATTCACCGCCTTATATGCATCTTGCGGAACCAGAATCACTGTTTCTTTAAGGAGTTTTTCAAAGGATTCCACTGGCATCGGTCTGGCAAAAACATATCCCTGTACAATATTGCATCCTGCTGTTTTTAAGAATTCAACTGTTTCCGTATATTCCACCCCTTCTGCAATCGTTTTAATCTGAAGTTCCTTAGCCATATGAATGATATTGGATATTACAATGCGTTCTCTTCTGATATCACTGCTTTTTCTGAAAAACATTATATCCAGTTTAACAATATCAATTGATAGATTTTTTAAAAGGTTCAAGGAAGAGTAGCCTGCACCGAAGTCATCAAGGGAGCAGATAAATCCCTTTTCATGAAGTCTCGCCACCAGACTGTTAAAAACAATATCATCAGTAAGCATAACCGTTTCTGTAAATTCTAATTCCAGCAAACCGTCCGGAATCTCGTATTTCTCCTTAATACTTCCATAGTAATCCACAAAATCATCTCTGAGAATCCCTACTTTTGAAACATTGACAGCAAGGTTAATAGGTTTACTTCCTGATTTTAAATATTGGTGAAACCACTGGCAGGACCTTTCAAACATATAACGATCCAGCATAATGATTTTTTCGTCCCGTTCCATGATGGGAATAAACTGTCCGGGCAGTATGGTTCCTTTTCTGGGATTTTCCCATCTTACCAGCACTTCTCCCCCCACGATCTCATCATTCATCTGTATAGAGACCTTTGGCTGTATAAAAATCCGGAATTCCTGCCTTTCTATGGCACCTTCCATTTCCGATTCCAGCTCCGATTCATCTACAACCTTGTCCCACATTTCCTTATTGAAAATACCGAACTGGTTTCCCGGCAGATTTTTTATGTATTTTTGTGCAATGTTGGCTCGATTTACAATAGTATCTATGGATACGTTCCTGTCCTCTTCCTCCAGAAAATAAACTCCCATGCAAAGTTCCGTTGCGATTCTTTTATTATAAGATAATTCCTTCAGTCGAAACTCTTCAATCAGTTTTTGAAAGCAATTTTTCAATTCCACCCGCGTTTCATATTGATAGAGTCCTACAAAATTATCTGCCGACACTCTGCAGAACAGGGAATTCTGCCCCGAGCATTTTTGCAGCAGGCCTGCAATCTCTATTAAAATCCGGTCTCCTTCTTCATATCCAAGAACATCATTAATAAATTTAAATTTTTTGATATCACAATACCATACCGCATAACTCTTTAAGTCCGCAGTCCGCAGGATCCGTTCCGCTTCTTTTTTAAATGAGTGAAAGTTCCGGCTGCGGGTCAGGGAATCCGTATATGCAATGTTTACCAACGTCTTCTGATTTGCTGCTATTGTCCTGTACTGTTTGTAGAAAAACACAAAAAACAAACTCGAAGATATCAAAATCATAATCCCAAGTCCAACAGCTGTCTCCATATATCTGTCTTGAAATCCTGATTCCGAAAAAACATTCAATAGATACCAGTCATTGTAATCCAGTGGAATTAAAACAGCAAGCTCATGATTATTCTCTAAAAAATTCAATTCCGATGATGTCTGCTGATTGTTGGTTATCATATCATAAATTTTATTTTTTATGTTATTCCAGTCAGCTGTATCACGATTACCGGCTGATGCCACTAAACATCCCCTGTTATCAAAAACAGCACAGATACCGTCTCCTGCCAGAGTCTGAGTATTCAGTATCTGTTTCAGCAAATCCCGGGCATTCCCTGTGTACAGGTATCCCAGGGGCTGGTTATTTTTCCCTCTTATCAATACATTGAAATAGGAGTCTTCTCTGTCCAGCCTTGACCAGTCCAGCTTTTCGGAATACTCTATCTTCATTCCTTCCATCGAAAAATTCATCCGGTTAATAATTTCCGGAAGCTGCCTGGCATGATCAGAATCCATACCACTAAAGCCTGCAGCTATGGTTTGTAACAGGTGTATGTCGCCTTCAATCCGGCTTTTGACCGTAAACTGATTCTGCCTTGCAGCGCTATAGTAATAATCATTATTTTCTTTTTCATTTTTCTGTATCCTATAGATAAGAAAACTTAAACAGCAGATGATTAAAAACAGCCATAGGAGTACAGGAATCGCCATATCAAATTTTCCAATCCTATTCTCATCCTTAGCATGCATAAAAGTCAGACTCCTTAAAAAATAAAAACTGACATCTGGTTCTTTTATGTTAATTATAGCTTTTTATGGTACGTTTGGCAATGATTACATAATCTAAGTTTTTTTTCATAAAAGGGTTGATTTTTCACATTCTATTTGTTATACTGTCATAGGTTCGGCACTCGCCGAAATTCCGGATTGCTTCCGTAGCGCAGTTGGTAGCGCAACGCATTCGTAATGCGTGGGTCGGGGGTTCGAGTCCCCCCGGAAGCTGTTAGAAAACCTCGTGTTTACGGGGTTTTTTTATGTATATTTTTATCTTTTAAACTTTTAATTCAGGCAGCCCGGCTATTGACGTAAGAAGTGAAATAATACCGGCTAATCCAGCTGTAGAAGTTACCATAACCCAGTTGACTTCCGACATAGCCGCTGAGGTTCCTATTGTAGCAATAGCGGTTTGTGCCATTGTTTTTATTGCTCTGATTCCTGCGGCTTTTATCCATCTTATCAGATATTCTTTATTCATTCCTTTTCCTCCTTATAAAACATCATCTATAATATAAAATATGCCAGCTCCGACAATTTTATTAATGATTCTACATTTCCATACTGCCGAATTATCAAAAAAACCGACACTTAAGCCGGCTTCTTCTATAATATCAAGTATTCTTTTTTATA
The DNA here is from genome assembly GCA_023386315.1 of Bacillota bacterium. Lineage (GTDB taxonomy): Bacteria > Bacillota > Clostridia > Lachnospirales > Lachnospiraceae > Lacrimispora. The sequence continues at coordinate 43,859 of JAEWJZ010000018.1, forward strand.
TAAATTTTAAGTGCTTTTATAGCAAGAAATAAAGCATACATACACATTCCAATACCGAATAATCCTAAGAGTAAAAGGATTAAATTAAAAATAGTAAAAATCAACATTCTGACAGCCCTCCTTATAATACCGGGAAACCAAAGAAAAGCCCCGTATTAAACGAGGTTTTTCCGATTTGCATGTATGGATGGTTTAAAACTCTGATGGTTTATCCAAGAATAACCTCTTTCTTTTCCAGGATAGCATTTGCTGCCGCACAGGCCGGGCAATCACAATAGATCGCTCCAGCAGATTTGATTTTCTTTGCATGTCCAGCGATATTCTTTGCAGTATCTGCTCCGAAAATACGAATTCCGTCATCAGATTCTGCGAAGCCGATTAACATGTCAATCGGTACAACATCCGCTTTCAGCTCATCCATAAATTTTTTCGTTTCCGCTGCTTCCTCTTGTGTCCCAACGGCATCCAACCAGCTCTGGGCTGCTGTTTTTGCCTCATTGCTGCAGGATGATGCATTGATTAATTCGTGTGTTTTTTCAACTACATAATCTAATACTTCTTTATTCATATTTAATACCTCCTTCTTTATCTGGAAATTATTTACATTCTATCATAAAAAATGTGGTTTTACAATTGGCCGATTACACAGTGGGGCGTGGCAAGGAATCTGGCAATAAATACATTCTTATACTTGTTCTTCACCTTTCTTATTTTTTCTTCTCTTTACGGTAGAAATACCAGATACAATAGCTGCCAGACTCAGACTTAAGAGTAATCCTCCTTTCAGACTTGTATCGCCTGTCTTTGGTAAACTGCTCAGCCAGTTCCAAAATCCCTTTCCTTTATAACTGGTAATTCCAAAAGCATTTAAGCTTGATTGATATTTTGCAGTTATAATGCCTTTTTTCTTTCCGCTCTCCGGACTGTTAAACATTGTGAGTTCTCCTGTTACGGTTCCGTCGTCCGTTATATAAATAGTCAGGTAGTAATCAGTTTTTTTATATCCTGCAGGAGCTTTTATTTCATGAACAGTGTATTGTCCAGAACTAATCGGATGAAATGATATGATACCGTTTTTATCTGTCGTTTCTTTGAATACCGGCTCTCCAGCTTCATTTCTGATCTCCAGTTCAGCTCCAGCTAATCTTTCCATTGTTTCAACATCTGCCTTTTGAATTATCACTTCCGGAGAAAGGTAATTAATAACTGATACTGTACTGTTTTCTGATATCTCGCCATTTTTGATGGTAAAAGCGTAAGTATGATCTGTTTTAAGGTAACTGGGAGCCGGCTTAGTCTCTTTGTATGTATAGGTCCCATTTTCTGGCATATCAAATTTTGCGTATCCATCCTCCCCAGTATTCACAGTCAGGTATAAACTTCCGTTAGATTTGTAAATAGAAAATTCCACTCCTTTAATCCCCTGTCCTGTTGCTGCATCTGTTTTGTAGAGATACATTTTATCCGAGCCTGGGTTTTGTTGCTTGGGATCGGTCATAGTGACCTCAAATAGTCCGGCGCCTTTGGGTGCAGTAAATGCTATATCAGAGGAAAGAAGGTATCCGGCTGGAGCATTTACCTCATGAAGATAATAAGTTCTTTTTGCCACTAATTTTCCTGTGATATCTATAGTTTCATCTGTTGATACAAAGTCTGGAACAACTACGTTTTTTTGCTGATCCAATATCTGTAAAGTGGCTCCTCTTAAAATATGACCTGATGAATCCACTTTTCTTATACGGACTCTTGTTTCATCATTTCTCATTTCTATCTGGTCTACGCTTCCATCCTTGCTGACAATAAATGTAATATCTTCTGCATAGGTATAGCCATCTACCGGCTTTTCTTCAATAAATCGGTATGTTTCTCCGGCTATTAATTTTCCAATAATTTCATGGGGCTGCTCCCCGGACATCCACTCTTCTACCTTATTCCCTTCATGATCTATTACACTCAGACGATTTCCGGGGAGTTCTTCGCTCCCTGTGATTGCCTTTTTAGAGAGGATTACATGAGTCGGATCATCAATCATAACCACAGTATTTCTATTTTCATTTATACTGACGGTAAAAGAAACATCTTCTTCATAGGCATACCCATCTGTTGGTTTCACTTCATGGAGCCAGTAGTTTTTTTCAGCAATCAGCTGCCCTTTTAACACCTCAAACTCATTTCCTGTTGTAAAGATTAAATCTTCCCCGGCTGTGATACCATTACCATCACGAACCGCTTTTGCAGCTGTTTTGTCCTCATTTAAGATCTGAAGCGTACATCCGGATAATGGACGTGCTGCTTTAGAAGGAGTATTCTCCGTCAGAGACTTGGCCAGTTTTTGAATTTCAACTTCCGTTTTTTGATCCTTCATAATGACGGTTATGGTTTCCGCTTCTTTTGGCACAGTAAATGTCACACTCTCACTGTAGGCATATCCGGCAGGAGGCTCCTCCTCCGAAAGTTCATAGGTTCTGCCAGCAATTAAAAGCCCTGTTAAAATAACTGGTTCTCCTGTTGGTGTAAACTCTTTGATCAATGTGCCAGTATCCTTTTCCCTGATAGAAAACCGCCCTCCGCTTAAAAGTTCTCCTGATTCTGTATCCGTTTTTAAAATACTCACTTCTGTTTTCTGATCCTCCATGATAATTGTCTCAGGAATTCCGCTGTCTTCTGCGATAAATCTAATATCCTTCTCGTAAGCGTACCCATCTGGGGAAATGACCTCTTGAAAGATATATTCTTTCCCAGGTGTCACAAGTCTTACTGGGATCTGTACCCTCTCTCCTTCCTTAGTTAATTCATAAATTATCTCATTTGTCTCTGCATCAATCAGGTGATAGATGCCTCCGGAAAGCTTCTTACCAGTATCATGATCAAGTTTGGAAAAAAACAGCTGAACCGTCCGGTCTTCCATATCAACGTTATCAACCATTCCTGAAGCGTTTACTTCAAATCGGTACGCACCGCTTATCAGGCTGTTCCCATCGCTGTAAGAGGTTGTCTCCATAAGTTTATAGCTTCCTCCGACTGCCAGGATTTCCCGGATGGATTCATCATTCCTGTTGCTTTCAAATACTTGACTTTGGAAATTTTTCTGGATTTCTCCGGTCATGATCTCCTCTCCCGGTTCATATCCATCTGCTTCAGCTTTTGTAATTTCATATCTGATTCCATAAGGTAGACCGGAAAAGGTAATAAATCCATCTCCGGTAAGAGTAATATCCCCCTCCCCTTTGATTCTTCCAGTTTGGGAGCCGGTGAACGCCTGATAGCCAATTAAGACCGTTCCTGCCTGATCTGTGAATTTCACATGATAGGTAAATGCATCAGCCTGGCTCTTTCCTGTCCCAGTCAGTTTATTAATGATACTGATGGAGCCCTCCGGGACAATGGGGTTCCAGAGGTTCGTGGTTTTTGTAACCGCTCCGGCTGTCGTTATAAAGTTTGCTAAAGCTTTCGTTCCGTTTTCTCCGCTAACTACGGCCACTATATCCACAGTTCCACTTTCATGAGCAGCTACATTGGTAAGATTCCAGGTTACATTTCCGTTTGCTTCAACGCCATAGGAGGTAGAGCGTAAATAATCAAGTCCCTCTTGGAGAACCGCTTTTACTTTTATATCCGCCGGGTAACTGTATGGATTGGTATAGGAAATTGTGTATTTCATGACGCTTCCTGCCTTAACTGCACTGTGATCTGCCCCGACACTGCTTGTCACTTCGGCAATGGGACTTTCTTTCGTAACCGGGTTGGTTATGGTGTAATCATGGGTATCATCACTGATGATCCAGTCTGCCAGTATATTTCCCTCAGAGTCAGTTAGTTTCTGTCTGGTCTCTAAATAAGTTCTGGAAGGCAACGAGTAGGTTCCTTGTTCATCAAGATAGATCCGTCTGGTTTCTTTTCCGGATTTTTCTGTCTGGCCGTCTGAATACCTGGTATACTCGGTAATCTCATATAAATGTCCGTTCGTGATCCCGTCATTAGCAGTTAATATAAGGCTGCTTCCTGCTCCCATGAAGGCTGGAAGCTCTGTTGCGGTATCTAAATCCTTTAAGATGAGGTAGGTTTTTACTGGAACTCTTCCGGTTATGGTAAGGGCTTCTATGGTGCCGTTCTCACTTGCCAGTTTTAGGATACTGAAATCATTGGATACATTTAAGATTCCGGTTCCTGCTTTGTTTATGGCGAAAATCACCCGCGCTGAAAGAACGTATCCAGCTGGAGCTACTAACTCCTCCATAATATAAACCTGTCCTGCTGACAACTTCTTTGTCAAGGTGAAACCGTCAGGTCCCGAAACGGCTGTTGCTATGGGTTCTCCGTCCTTTTCATATTCTCCATTCACAGCTATTGCCCTATAAACCGCGATCTCCGCTCCTTCCACCGCCATGCCGGTGTCAAAGTTTGTTTTCTTGAAGTAAATATTTGTTGGATCATTCTCAATTTCATAGGTATAAAGTATTTCATTTCCGTTCCCCTTCCCGTCAAATTGGAATTTTTTAATTCCCCTGGAAATCTGGTAAAAATCCGGTGGGGAGATTTCTTCTACCGTATAGGTATAGGCTTTTACGGTTCCATTGGTCTGGACTTCACCTACCGGAAGTCCGGAAAGATCTGCCACCCCATCTGACCCGGTGACCATGTACCAGGTTTTTCCGGTCTCTTTATTTGTTACCTCAAATCTTGCATGTTCCAATCCTTTCCCGGTATCGGAGGCATTCTTTTTTATCTCCAGTTTCCCAATGGCAGGGGTATTGACCACTTTATAAAATGGTATTTTTTCCGCGCCAACCGTAATCTTTACCGGATCTGCTTTCTGCATATAGGCCGGTGCCTCTGTTTCCACGATATAATAGGTTCCATAAGCGGTTTTACCAATCCGGTGAGGTTTTATATCTCCTACAGAAAGTGCTGTTGGAATATCCCCATTAAACTGATCCTCTTCCGTATAAGTTCCCTCCGTTCCAGAGGCCCAGGTCTCAATGAGGTGATCTTCATCTTCTATCAGATTCCCGTCTGCATCCGAGCGGTATAGGGCAAGCGTTGCGCCGGTGACTGCATATTCTGCCGTTCCATCTGTTACTACCTTTAATACATTGATGTACTTTTCCTCATTTTCAAGGCTAAATCTCTGTATATCTCCGGTTTCTGTCAGGATGATTGCTTTCGGATCGGCTGCTCCAAACCCATCTGGTACCGTTTCTTCCACCAAAACGTAATTCCCGATTTTTTCATCTCCTGTTTCTGCATTGAAGGGCAGATAATCAATCCGGTGCATTCCCTCTAAGGTGTCATAGCTTTTAATCCCTCCATTTTCTTTATAGTTAAACTGATATTCAAAGATCAGAAGCAGCTGACCGTCTGTATCAAGGGAACCCTTATTCACGTTCCGGTAAATGGTGATTCGAATGGTTTTTCCTGTATCAGTGGTCCATGTTTCCACGATTCCCTCCCCTTTTCCAGCCTGAATGGTTCCGGTAAGGGTTGCGGTTCGCTCACCGCCCTTTGTGTACCAGGTAAGGGAGGTTAATTCCTGTCCTTTTTCTTTGTAGGCAGCTTCGAAATCCGTAATAAAGCTGGACTTGTTATCCGATAGTCCCAGAAGCGCTTTTAATCGCTCCATGACGTTGGAACTGATTTCTGTTTCCTCCGTATACTCGGTTAAATCATCAGTGGTCCACTGATCTACCCGTTTTGCCTGGTCATACACCGGCTTTCCATTTTCCATTAATATAGTCCCATTGCTGTCCGTCTTCGCTTCATAAAGAGCAAGCCCGGCTGCATGATCATTTGAGAGAGAAACCTTATTTCCTTTACTGTCCGTGTAATACTTATAAATTTCCAGCTTTGTATGGTCATTTTTTAGATTAACCGTCTGGACTTCTCCTGTTGCTTTGATGGTTAACTCCATAGAGGAGCGAACATATCCGTCTTCGGCCTCCAGCTCTTCTAAGATATAATCACCGGCTGGGATTCCTTCAAAATATTTCGGGTTGCCATCCGTGATCCAATCGGCCGACACTGTAACCGGTTCATTATCCGAGGTACGTTCCACGGTCCATTTTGCCGATGTAGTTTCTGCTTTCACCAGATAATACCCTTTCGGGTAGGTGTCACTGTCCGTGGTATAGATCCGTTTTGCTTTATAAAGGATCAGACGGGCACCGGATACCTGGCTGTAACTGTAGGCTCCCTTTGGCTCCGTAACGGTTAGTCCTTCCTGGTAATCGCTAATTACGTTCAATGTCTGTTGGTCGGCTGCGTCGGTTTTGGAAATTTCTACCTTTATTTTTTCATCTTCCATTCCGGTTTTCTGAACATCCTTGGTTTCTGTCACGGTAATTCCCTCCGGAAGACCTTGGGTATATCCGGAAGGAGCCGTTACCTCCTCCATGATGTAAGTTCCTGGAATTACTCTCTTTAGCATATCCGCCTGACCTACTGTCATATCTCCCTTAAACGGATCGTTTGGATACTTCTCTCCGCTTATCCAGGTGTTTTCCATCACCCAGGACTCACCCTGCCGGTGATAGAGTTTCTTATCGTCCGTGGTGTTTTCTTCCTCTCCTACGTCCTTCATACCAGTTTGATTGTTAATGCTGTAGGAAGCACTGTTATAAGCGGAAAGAAGATCATCATATTTGTAGCGAACATAGTCTCTATCAATGTCATAGACCGGATCTCCCTTTTTATAGGTCTGCCCGAATTTCTGGTAATACTCCGGAAGTCCATGGCCATTCAGGACTGGATTCATGCTTTTCGCCAGACTGCTTCCGTTATAGGTTCCTGTGATATATTCCTGATCCGTATCAGCATGGATAGAGGCAATCCGGAACGTCTTTATCTTTTCTCTGGCAATAACCGCTCCTCCCGGTGTCCGGGAGATCTTCACCGGCCATACGAGAATCTTGTTCCCTTCCTTTGTGTATGCCATGCCGGTAGTCGGATTAACATATGCATCTCTGTTTCCATCACTGTCAACATGGTACATGACCGTACCGGAACTTAAGGTAAAGATTTTATCAATAGAACTATATTTTGCCGCCAGTAAATCCCCTCCGGTTAATTCAAAGGTTGGCTGTCCGGCTTTCAGGATAAAAATGGATTCCTGGTTTTTCACTAATACCTTATTACCATTCCGATCATAGCCATAGAGTTTTCCGTCAGTTCCAGTTTCAGTTGCTGTCAAGTTTCCAAGAGAGTAATAAAGGATATCGGTATCATCCCGATCTATGGTTTCAAAGGTCCAGGTACCGTCCCCGGTTTCCCCAGAAAGGCTTCCTTTCGGATCTTCTTTTTTTAGAAATTCAACGGTTGTCCCGGCATGCCCTTTTAATACTTTTATGGATTGGACATTATTATTCCGGTCTCTGGTCACTTCTACGCCGTTGTATCCGTAATCTCCGCTATCTCCACTCTCTGATATGGTAATGGCATCATAAAGGGCCATCTTTGCCCCAGATACATAGCGGTTCTGATCATCATCGGTATCCAACGTTCTCTCTATCAGACCGTAACCGGCAAAAACACCATCTATATAAACCAGATTTACATCCTCCCCGGCGTCCTTTCTGGACTGAAGGTTTTCAATTGTTCCTTTGTACCAGGCATATCCTAGATAAGTTCCGTTTTTATGGGCAAATTCTAAGTTCTCCATTCCGTACTTCTGCTTTAATGCCAGTTCCGTCCCTTCAAGCCTTGTATCGGTTTTATAGGTTACGGTATGATCCGAATCCTTAATCTTAGACACTTCAAGGCGAACCGGAGTATTTCCAATATAGATTCTGGCGGTATTTTCTACCTTTGTTCCAGCCTGATTTTTGTCCTCATAGATGGCTGCAGCTATCCGGCTGTCCCTGTTTCCGTCAAGATAATAGGTTGTCTGATCCGAGTAAATTTCAATGGCTACCGGCTTGGATCTTACATATCCAGCAGGAGGCTTGATCTCACACAGGACATAAGTTCCGGCTCCAAGAGGCTGTGGTGTTACCAAATAGCCTGTATTCTGATCCTGATAAGAGGTTTTTGATAAATCTCCTTCCCTTGCCTGTACCCCATCCCTGGTAGTCGTAAAGGCCTCAAACTGTCCAGTCCTTCTTCCCTCTTCATCGGAAAGGACTACCTGTTCTCCTTCTTCACAGACCGGGCTTCCGGCTGGAACCAGCCCGCTGTAGGACTCACCTGACTGAATAATATTGCTGGCTCCCATTGCCTCTAAAAATTCCTTAGAGCCTCCGATCAGGGTATTTGTTTCATAAAATTTTACCTTTCCGTCTGTGTTCTCACCCTCTTCTCTGGAAGCCGCATAGAGGGCAAAAATCGCTCCATCATGGAGGATATTTTCTCCTGTTTCTGAGTCCAGTTTTTCAATTCGTAACCGGCTTGTATAGAAGGTATTTTTAAACTTCCGGTAACCATAACCTTGATAACTGGAGCTGCCATCTCCATTGGGTTCTGTGTCAGTTGTTTCATTGGCTGGCTCTGTTATACTCCACGGCACCAGCATGGAAGCGTATTTTCCGTCATAGGCGGTCTGCATCCCCTTCATGGTTGTTCCTGATCCATCAGCTTCCTTATCTTCTGAAACCGATCCATAATGGTAGATTTTCTCAATCCCATCTGTCTCATAAGTGGTACCGTTTGCTGTACCCTTTCCGGAATTCCCATCATCGGCCAGATAGTGGCTGTTTGGATTTCCTCCGGCCGTTTCGGAATCGACCATAGTATTGTAGTAATCTTTGTCCGGATCAGTTTCGCCCTGGGTAATGGTAAAGTGTCCTTTTCCGGAAGGATCACCAGAAGACGATCCGGAAAGCTTATCAAGGTCTAAACCATAGGGATAGATTTCATAATTTCCCAGGTAATTGTATCCACGAATTACATACTTTCTTAAATCCTCTGCTTCTCCCGGCCATTCCTCATTAAACCGGATGTGGTATTTGGCTGAAAGAGATGAAACACTGTCCGCTGCGCTGTAATTGTAATAGCTGCTTAATACCTCCGGGGTCTGATCTGATCCGGATTTTCCTCCTTCATAGACCGCTGGAAGTTCGATTTCCTTGGGAGCATCAGTTTTATAATGTTTATTAAAGAGGTCCCCTAAGTCTTTGTTAAAAGGCTGCTGTTCTACGGCCACATAGGTTCCGTAGGGGAGGTATTCCGATATTCCGTAACAGTAACCGGCTCCAGTATCTTCTAAATCTGCACTCAGCGTTGTATTGTCCTTATCCTTTCCTCCGTCTGTCTCACCGTCCCAGGCAATGGAATAAATCTCATCAAAGTCATACGTGAAAAATGGTTTTAAGTAGTTTTCCGCTTTTTTTATGGCACTGGCCAGAGCCTGATCATAAATCTGATCCGGGTAGTTTTCATTTCCTGCAGCGCTTTCTATTTCCTCTGCCTGATTTTCCTTTACCAGTTTCGCAACTTCCGTCTCTAAGTACCAGGTGGTGGCAAATTGCCGGACGTGATCGGAATGGAGGGCGTTATCTTTTGCGGTATCTGAAGTATTGATTTTATTTTCGATATCCGTATTGTTATGTACGGAGGGATACTCTTTTTCCCCTCCAGCCATTCCAAAGAGGAGCTTTTTAATAAAAGCAAATGGCTTGAAAGAGCTGCTATTATTTCCTGTCCGGTCCCATTGGTCCTCATTGGCCACTTTTATGGCATCAAAGAACTTATCATAGCGATAACCGTCTTTTCCACTTTCAAGAATTGCCGTATAACCTGGGTTCTGATCTGCATTGATAAGATCATTGGTAAAACTGTAAAGTTCCGTGTTGGCTATGGCTGCATCATTGGAGTCCTTTGATAAAGGGCTTGTCTGATAATCAACTCTGGTATAAAGCTTCTGTACCTTCTCTGGAAACTTGTCCCGGTAGGCATTGATATCCACGGTGTTTCCATTCCGATCCTGCCACGTCACGGTTCCGTCCTCTGCCCGGTTAAGCCGTTCCACGTTTGATTTTAAGTAAGCCTTAAAGCGGAAGTTTTTTAAATATGCTGCATTCGCTCCAGTTCCACCACCACTTTCAGTAAAATGATCCTCATGGCCGGTTGCTGCATAGGTGTTATTGTCGTATGTCCCGTCTGCATTTACCTCTATGTCCTTCGTAATCTTTACCTTTTGCATGATGGGCCGTTCTACAACGGATATGCTGTTGTTACGGGTTCCTCCATCTGCATACAGCTGATTCTTATCATAGCGGAGCGTGACTGCTTCGATATAGGTTCCGGCACTTGAAAGGTTTGGAGATACGGAAATATTTCCGTAATAGAGGGCATATTCCTGGGGTGTGGTGTAGGTTCCGGAAATAAGATCATAACTATAAGTGATCTTGTAGTCTGTGGTCTCCGTCCCCTCACTCCCCTCGACATTGATGGTATAGCCCTTTCCGTCATACACGGCATCTACCGGCGTATCTACGTCCTTTAAATCATATCCTGGACTTACCTGTACTTCCTTTTCTACCAATACTGTCTTAATACTTCCATCTCCATTCCGGATGGGCTCTCCTTTTGCATAGACCCAGTAGGTATGAGCTGGATCTTCTTTTACTGTAAGAGTAGTTAAATCATCTGGATAAACTGCCTTTGTCTGTGACAGCTTTCCGCTTTTTACTTTTGCGTAGGTGATAAATCCATTGGTGTTTTCGGTATAATTCTCCAGCTGATCCGGTTTGTAGGGAATATAAAAATAACCAGAAACCGTTGTCCCATTTATTTCATACTGGATATCCATTTTGATATAAATTAACTTTAATGCCTCATCGTATAAATTGGAGGCAATGGTGCTTCCCACACGGTAGGAATAACGGACCACTGCTTTCCCATCAATAATCTCCTCAACTCTCAGACAGTTGAATACGGAAAGGCCGGCATCTTCCATTCCTTTATAAAGGCTTTCTGCCTGTTCCTCAAAGGTATCTCCCACCAAAGGAATGATCATCCAGGGCGCTCCTCCATCCGGCTCCTTAAAGGAAGCCTTTTGTAAAACGGAATTCACATCCTCGGTTAAATCTCCGGTATCTTCCTTATCTGAAAAGGTAGGAATGGTATATCTTAAAGCATTGGAAGGGCGGACAGCTGTATAGTCATATTCCGGATCTGACACCTTGGTGACAACGGCCGTATCTCCGTTTGGTAAAGAAATGGTATCCCCAACGTTTGCTTCCACATAGGAACTGTTAATTACAACCTTGGCTCCCTCTTCTTCTGCTATGGCATTTTCACTGGTATAAACATACTCCGTATGGGTTCTACCCGGATCTTCCACCACTTTGCTTTCTGTCCGGTAAAAGGAAGCTCCTTCCGGGATATTGTTTGCATAAATCTGATAACCATTTGTGGTGCCACTGCTATTTACTGTAAAGGTGTTCGCTTTCTTTGCCCGGTTAATATCTAAGGTACTGGCAGATACTGTTCCTTCTGCTGACGGGCTCCCTCCGTTTTGAAACGCTTCCCGGTTAGAAACAGAAGCATCTTTTCCATATACGGATAGTTCGTAACCTTCCGATCTGGTCAGTTCTTTTATGTAGTACTGGGTTCCGTCTGCATTAACGATTAAGGGACGTCCGATCCAGCAGTTTCCGTTTAAGCTTTCATTGTTTTCTATTGGATAGGAATGGCTGCTCTCCCCGGTTCCGTCCCTTCCCTGATTGGAGGATAGCTTTTCATAGCCGGAAGCCGTTTCATTCCGGCTGTCAGTTAAAGAAATGCTACTGCCATGTGAGGTATGTCCGACAAAACGTTCTGCATCGGATTCTTTTCCTACCGCAGCTGTCATTCCGGTGTAAAGGTTTTTGGGAGCCTGGTCTGCCCAGCTGTTGGCCGTCTTTTCAATGGTTCCGATCTGGTAATTAAAGGTAAATCCCGGTGCCTGGGTGATGGATAGGAAACTGGCATCTCCATTCCGGTCCGTTGTGGCTACAGAAACTAAGTCATCCTTTTGAAATACCACACCGGAATGTCCGTCCGGGTGGGGAATATCGGTAGCCGCAAACAACCCGTAAACAGCTCCTTCTAAGGTTCCGTCCCCCTGTGTGTCTCCGTACGCATCATAGGAAGCGGATTCCCCTGATTTTAATTCCATGTCCTTTTTATTAAAATGAATATCTCCTTCTGTCCGGTGGTCATAAACAGTAAAAGTCCAGTCTGTAATGGAGGAAGGCAGCGGAGAAAGGCGATCTGTATCTGTAGATTCCGGCAGGGAATAAAGGGAACTTTCGCTTCCTGACTCCTCATCAGAGGAAGCAGTTAAGGAAAAAAGTGAAACTACTTTTGATGCCGCAAGCTTCACACCTGTGACTACTTTTTCCAAAAGTCCGGTTAAAGTTACTTCCCCGTAAACCGCCTTTGCCTGGGAATCGGTTGCTATCTTTTTCTTTACGGGAGCCGTTTCCAAAGTGGAAACTTGTGTTTCGGCTTGTGGCTCAGTCTCTGTTTGTACCTCAGTTTCTACCTCTTTGGTGGATTCTGCTGTCGTTTCAGATGCTTCCGTAGTTGTTTCCGTAACCTCTTCCGATTCTGCTGGGCTTTCAGACTCTGTTGGATCTTCTGTTTCTTCCCTGGTTTCATTCTGAGTTTCAGCTTCTGTCTCAATTTCTGTTTCTTCTATAATTTCAGGCAGTGTTTCCTCTGGTTTCTCTGTTACAGTCTCAGCCGCTTCGGTTTCCGGTTCACTCAATTCCTTCTGGTCTGAGACTTCTTCCTTGGAATCTGATACAGAGTCAGACAGGGTAAGTTCCTGATCCATTCCATCTAAATGCTCCAGAGATCCGAAGCTGACAAACTGTGGGTTTTCCTGAGAATATGATGATTTTAAATTGAACGTACTGTCCGTTAAGCTGTCACTTTCAAAATCAGGATCACTGGAACTGCCCTCGTGATCAAGTCCAGAAGATTCATAGTCCTTATACTCACTTGACGTAACTGTTCTCCATTCCAGCGGGATATCATCAGGATGGCTTCCATGAAGGGAGTAACCGGGAGCTGGGAGAAGTTCTTTTGCGGAATACTGATACTTTAGAGAAATAAACTCTTTGTAAAACTCATCCCGGTCCTCTTCCAGAGACTTTTTCTGAGTTTGTCCGGTAGGGTCGATGGCATGAAAGAAACCGCCCTGTTTTACATGATCTTCACATTCCTTTACTCCTTTCAGCCAGTTCGCCCATGCGCTGTCATGCAGCTCCTGATTGGCTTCCTCCACCGCTTCAATCTCATCCTCATTGGTCTGTTCTCCAGTTTCTTCATCATACTCCGGTTCCGGGACCTCTTGGTATTCAATGACCGGGGCTGGATGCCCACTACAATACCCCTTTAAATAGGTATAATTTCTGGCATCCGAGTGAGCAGTCTTACTGTGAATGTTTCCTCTGGAATCTACGTAGTGGAGAACACCATCCGAATCCGTAATATGCTCATCTGCATTACAGGGATCTTTTTCCGGATCGTCCCAGGTTTCAAATTGGGAACCGGAGGAATTCCCCTGATTATAACGGTTTGCTTCGGAATCATTAAGACCGGTATCCCCGCTGTAATTTAATGAGATTCTGGCATTATTACTCCCCTGATCTTCTTCCCATGAAGCATCGGTTAAAGAACCTAAGTTTGAGGAATAATCTCCTGCTCTTCTTAAATCTAAATCCGTATCATCAAGCTGGGAGTCATCAAACTTTTCCAAAATGTCCCAGTGGGTATTTGCAAGGGGCTTTCCTGTTTCGGAATCAAAAGTGTTAAGACCTACGTTATAGCTGGCACCGAACCCTTCCGTATGCTTGTACCGCTGAACCTCCGCTTTTCCAGCAGAACCAACACGGACATGGACTTCTAAGTCTTTGTCCATTTTGGAAGCAAAGTAAGTCTGGGAAATATCAAAGGTATATCTGCCGTCCTGAAATCTTGAATCTCTAGTATAAAATTTAAAGGTAGCAAGCTGTGCAGAACCAATATCTTTTGCCAGATCTAATCCTTCCTGATTGGGATTAGCCCAATAGAGTGTTGCAATTCCTTTTCCATCTTCAGGTACTTCCCCAGTCATTGAAGTGAAGACCAGCCCTGCATCTGTAGGACCACTGTAAGTCCAATCCCCATATAAGTCTTTGGCTGAAAACTTTTGATAATAATCCTTTACCGCTTCATTTGGGTAAGGGACCGTAACGGTATAGGTATCTGTTGCATGGTCTGTTTTCGCATAGTAAACAGTTTCTTCTACATCTGAATCAAGTTTCTTTGTGATGGTTGCAGCATCCCATACCATGCCAAACATCCAGTCTGCCCAGTTATTACAGCCTTTTGCCTTATACGCCTCTGGAATCTGGGTACTTGACATCTGATTATAAACAGAACGATCTCCCACTGCATTGGGGTTCATTTGTTTAAGCACTGCTTTATAATCATCACTGCCCCGGAAGATTCCTAAATCTGTTTTTAAGTCGGTTCCAGTAAAGGCGCAGTCATCAGCTGCAACCCAGTTAATAACAGCTGCAACAATATATTTGGCTGTGCCGGTATTGGCATCATTACAAGCCGCTACACTGTCATTACGTCCCATGTAGCTGGCGTATACGTTCATCAAAAAGTTGAATTTCTCTCTTTCATCATCACCAATTTTTTTTGGAAATAGCGGAGGTCTGGCATTAGGTGACCAATAACCATCTAAAAAAGCTTGACTACCCAGATGAATCATGGCATTTTCCGTATGTCCCTGTACACAGTAGATGAAAGTTTTATCAATTTCGTCATAGTCACTTTCACTTGACTGATTATTTTTTACCAGATACTGCTTGGCACCTGCGGGGAAATTCCCTTCTGACACAGCCGATCCCAGATGAAAGTCCTTGTTTTCATACATCAATCCCGTTGGAATATATCCATAACTGTTATTTTCCCCATAGTTGCTGGCATCCCATGAAGGTAAGGAAACAGTTTCGATAAGCTGTGCATAGTCTGCCAAGGATATTATATTTTCTGGAAAGTAAGGCAGGAATGCCATTGTAGTCAACACAATAACCATAAAGGCAGCAGTTCTTCTTTTTATTTCAAGTCGTTGTAACAGTTTTTTCATTTTTCTTCATCCTCAAATTTGTAACAAAAAAAGACTACCGATTATGATTCAACCGATAGTCTTTTAGAGAAATTTATTTAATTATATTTTAAAAGTAAGGATTTGGAGTTCCCCAAAGTTGCGCTGCCCTTTCACTGGAATCATAGTCATAACCCAATGCTCCGATTGGAAATCTTACAAAACCATACCACGGAGTAACGTCATTATATTTCCTTGCCATGACCTTTCCATCAATCATCAACTGACCGAGTTTGTTGACCTGATATCCGTCTGGGGTGATGGTATTAGTATAAAGATAGCCATATTCATTAAAACAGTAAGCATACTTTAGACCGTCCTTAGTTCCATTAGGAGCAGTCATTAACCACAACCATACACTTGTTGATGAAGATAAATTTGTTCCGTACCAGAAGTTACTTACTCCATTTTCATTTAATGACTTTAAAGAATCTTGGTGCCATGAAATGTTCTGATATGGTTGAGAATTAAAATAATCAATTTCAGCATTTTCTGTCCCATATGAACATATATGGCCGTCTGCATTAATAGCGACACCATTTTCATCCGTCTTTGCTCCACCAGCAAATACCACATTTTTCATGATATTACCATGCAAATCTTTAACGTATCTAGTCCAAGTATCTCTTTTTATAACTCCTCCCGCATTCAAGAAAAAATCTTTATTCTCCCACTCATTCGTTGTATACCCAGCCGGAAGCTTATCTGCCGTCCATATAATTTCTGCAAAAGCTGGTGTTACCATGGTTATAGAAAGTGCTGTCGATAATATAACTCCTAATAATCTCTTTTTCATCTCAATTCATCCCTTGTTTTACATTTTGGCTTGTTGATTATGATTTATCTATTAAAAAAGAAAGTCTTCTAAAAATACTTTTTGAAAAGGAACCTTCTTCTGTTGATTCCGACTTTACCTCTGATTTTAATTCTATTCGTAAGTCTTTCTCTACTTGATCCCATAACTGCTTTGCTCTTTTTATCGCAGACACGCTACTATCCCGCATGACATAAATTTCATCCACTGGTATCCTGCAAAACCTGCACTCTGGAAATTGACTCCTTATTTCTTTTTCCCGTACTTTATCTTCCTCTTCCTGGTCTTTATGGTGCTCCTCATCACACTCAATCAGGCAAAGTAACTTATTGTCCTCTTTCTGAAACACTGCAAAATCAACAAAATATACATGATTTAATTCGGGAATTGATACCCTATACTCTGCCTCAATTTTAATCTGAGGTTCTAATTTTTCTGGCATTGATAATACTAATCCTGTATAAAACAAATAATTCAAATAAACCAGATCTGAATTAGGGTTATCTCTCTTAGCTTTTATTCGTTTCTTTTCCGGAAACTCTTTTCCGTGAAGCATACCCATTAAAGCGAAAGAATCGGCCGTTCTCTTCATAGATTCTTTCTTAAAAGCATTATCGTTTTTCTTTCCTCTTTCTGTACTTTCATAAAAATTCTCAATGAAATCAGGCAAACCTTTTATACATCGTACTCTTTGATCAAGTTGATACGAATGAGTTTCTTCCAAAGATAAAAAAGGCTTTGTGCATATTGCCAGTAACTGCCTATAATAATCAGATTCCTTTTCCTTTTCACATTTCACAAGATAACCATATATTTCATTACGTTCCTCATGACTAAAACCACCTAGTACCTCTTTTATTCTATTCTTATCCATACTCATTTCCCTTAAATCTCAAATTTGACATTTCTACAAATTCGTGCTATTCTAAAGATACAAAAGGTAGTCAACTCCATAGAGTGGTTTCCAAATTAGTTGATTATTTCAAGAAATAACCACACTCACTTGGTAGGCGGGGTGGTTATTTTTTTGTACCTTTGTTATTGTGCTTCACATATGTAAGTATTGCAACGATCAACGCTGCAGCATTTATGAATACCATAAACTCCTCGTAAGTGTTCACAATTACCACCTCCTTTCGGAGATGGAAACCACCCGATAGATTGACTACCATAATAACTATAACATAATATGGAAAAATTTTCAAATTTTTGATTGATTTGTTACTAAACTTAAGGTCGGATTATTAAAATCAATTTTGATTTGTTAACGAGCGGAACTCAGTTCCGTTCATATCAGCTAATTATAATATGAGGATCTAGCTCAGTTGATCTTATTCAAGCGTATGGAAGGCATATAAACGTCAATCAAGACCGCTCTTTCATTTTTATGTACTTCTAATTGTGGTAGTGGCGTAGGATCTGGAATATCCTCCTCTAATCCATAAAGGACACAGCCAAGTAATTCCCTCGCTGAAAGAATAGCGGCCTCCTCATCATTACCACTGGTAGCACAATCCAAATCAGGAAATACTACTGCAATTTCCTTTCCTGGTTCATAAGTAAAAATAACAGGATAAAAATAACGTTCTGTTTTTTTCATGGTAAAAAGGGTCCTCTTTCTTTAAATGGTGAACGGAACTTAGTTCCGTTCACCATACTATGGAACTTTTAGGATAGATTTTGATAATGGGTTCGGCATTGAATAATTTCAATCTTGCCACCATTAATACGATATACCAGCCGATTTGCTTCATCAATTCTGCGACTCCAATATCCCTGCATATTTCCTTTTAAGGGCTCCGGCTTACCAATACCAGAATATTCATTCCTATCGATATCCTGTATTAAGAGATTGATACGCTTAAGGGTCTTTCTATCCTGGGTTTGCCAATATAAATAATCTTCCCAAGCTTCGTCATCCCATATTTTTTTCATTCGTCCACCTCAATGACATCATGAATTTTTCCTTCGCCTTTTTCCATTCTTTCTTTTGCTGCCAACAGATGAGCCTGATTCTCTACCGAATAAAATGGATCTGCCTGTACCGTAAATGGTATGCCATTGGAACGAATCACCTGTTTCAAAAAAATATTAATTGCTGTGCTGGTATTCATACCAAGCTCTTCAAAAATCATTTCACTCTGTTTTTTAAGTTCATCATCTACTCTAACATTAATACTGGCCATATCTCGCCCTCCTTTATATGTATTTATTATATCATATTTGTATTGCAATTGCAACACATTGCATTACTCAAAAATATTGTGCATTTAAATACAATTAGGGTGCAACATAACCATGATAAATATTATTGGTCAAATTATTGGTCCGGATTACGTTGACTTTGTAGATAGCAAGCACCAATAATAGGACGGTCTACATTTCCTTTTTTCATTCACTCTTCTTCAAGTTCATGAGCGGAATTAAGTTCCGTTCATGCTTAAAACTCTTTTTCTATCGGTTAAACATATTCGGATGTCAATGTACTAGTATCTTTCTATTTTTAAGTAACGGTGAATTTAGGTTTTCTTGATATTCTTTTTACATAATACTCAGGGACATCTACATACTCCCCAGTATTTAGTAAACCCCCAACCAATTTATCATTTGTACCTATCACGATTCCGCATTTCATTTTATTTTCCACCACTACTGATACTGTAATATTTTTATTTTTTTCTTTTGTAGTTAATTTCATCCGCTGCTCCTATGAATTAAAAGGAAGTCCTTCGTCTTCGACTCCATCTGGGATATTCATAAAACCATCACCCACGGCACTGGAAGGCTCTGGTCTGGAACCTGCCTGACCTCCTTCACTGGAAGCGTGTTTACTATCCGCAAATTCCTGATCCTCAACCACAATCTCCGTGCTATAAACTTTCACTCCGTCTTTATTCGTGTAACTTCCGGTCTAGATTCTGCCAGATATCAGCACTCGCATCCCCTGGCGGAAATACTTCTCTGCAAATTCACCGGCTCTGTCGAACGCTACGCAGTTGATAAAATCAGCCGTCTGTTCATTACCCTCGCTTCTACGCACTCGACGGTCAACGCCCAGGTTATATCTTGCAATAGCAATTGCTTTCTCTGTCTGGGAATATCTGACTTCGGGGGTTCTTCATCTTCAATTGGATTTATGATAGCTTTTCCTACACTAGAATCTCTTATCATGGTGCATTTATAGAGATTCCAGTTTTTCCAGCGAATGGTTTCGATCGGTTCCGGATCATGCTTGTCTTTCCGGTAAAGATTGATAACTACCTCATCAGCCTTTCGTACCATTTTAGCCGAAAAACTGGATTCATGTGCTTCTGCTTCCTGTGGGGTCTTAAATGGCACTGGTACTGGAATTTCAAAGCTGACATCTTTTCCATTCTCCATTAAATCCGAACATACCAGAACAACCCGATATCCTATTTTCATACAATGACCACCTTCCCATCCTTGACCCACTGGCCTTTTTCATTCACTGTATACCCGTCCGGGGTCACCGTGTTCATAAGCAGCTTTCCTTTTGTCCCATCAGAAACCGGGTTAAAGTAGTACCAGATTCCATCTATATTTTGCCAGCCACTAAGCATCTGGCCCTGCGTTCCATCAGAAGCTGCTTTTAGATAGTATGTAACTCCATCTGCATCTGTCTGCCAGCCCGTCACCATAAATCCATCTTTATCAAACCGGAACCATGAAGCTTTTTCCTGATCTCCCGTTGCAAATGGGTTACTGATGTATGCCCATTCATCGGTATAGGTCCGGTCGGAAGCAAAAATCCACTTTCCATTTCCAGCCTGGGTCCAGGTGCCTGTGATTGTACCAGATGGAGCTGCCGGTCCTTTGATATTTCCTGCGACCGTTACTCCTACGGATCGGCCACCACCGCCACCAGAACCTTTTCCACCGCCTCCCGAACTGCCTCCAGAAGTGGTGTTATCACTGACTTTTAAGTTCAATCTTACCTGTATTGGATCAGAGAGCTTTCCACCACTACTCTCTGCATAGACAATAGCGTTTGTACTACCGGAATACTGTGACTTTCCCAGTATCTCGTTGATCCAGCCAGCAATAACTTCCTGCTTTTCATTGATTACTATGGTCTTTACATTTCCTTCTGAATCTACGGAAAGGATTCCCGAATCAGAGGACCGCCACTGGATTTTCTTTTTCTCCCTATTTTCTGGATAAACAGAAGCGGAAATTTTCTTTCCCTCCAGTCCGCTCCAGATATAAGCAGGGCTGTTTCTTCTTCCTGTTTTAGTAAGGACCAGATCAAAGGTTTCACTGTCTCGGTCTGCTTCCAGGCATTCTGCCTGGAATGTAAGCTTCACCAGACAAGTGGCCGCTTTCTTTCCATCCCTTGTTGTAGCCGTAATCTCCACATTTTTTTCTCCCATATAAGGAGCTTTGCGAAGTGCTTCTTTGATCCAGGCTACACCGTCAACCGGGGTCACAATTCCCTGTTCATCCACGGATAACGCCTCCGGATCAGAGGAAGCCCAAATTACAGTCCGGTCATAGGGCTTATGTTCCGCTGACTCATCAAGATCTGGAAGAACCGTTGCAGATAGTTTCTTAGTAGCAAAACCTTTTTTATCTGTAATCTGTGAATGGATATCTCCGACCATCTGATAGCCAAGGTTATAGTATAGTTCTGTTTGATTCAGAGTAACTCCTTCCGGGACTACTCTGGTCTGGTCATCCGTTACAAAGTTGATACTTACCTGACATATAGCAGACGCTTTATTTCCCAGCTTATCTTTTCCATCTACGGTAATGACTACTTCCCGGCTTCCATTTCCTGATACTTTGGCATATGGATCATTACTTTTAATTCCATTGTCAGTAGCAATGATGTTGCGAATCCAGGCGGCATCCTTGAAAGTTCTAACCGATGCTTCCCGGTATGCCTCATTATCCTGCGCCACTTGCACCACTGCCGGATCAGAACTGGCCCATACAACTTCATCCTTAGAGAAGAAGTCCGGGGTAAACGTTGCTGTTAAAGGCTGGGGAGCTGTTACTGTAACCGTTTCCTGTGGATTGGTTCGATCCCCAGTCAGAGTCCTTTTGACGGTATAGGTAAGCGCCTGTTTATCAAGGACTGCTCCTTCCGTGGCCACTAAGGTATTGTCAATGATCTGAAACGTGACATTGATCCGGCTGTTGGCAGTACAGGGTTTCCCTTCAAAGGAAGTGGAAGGTCTGGTCTGCGCCGTCAAGACTGCTACTCCACCGTTTTGGTGTCCAGCTCCGTAAATCGTATTAGGGATTTTATACTGGTAGTTCTCATCTGCCTGTTTCTTTTCTGCATCCGTTATAATGGTTTGGAAGAAAGAGGAGGAAAGATTGACTGACAGGCTCGCTGACTGTGAGGTGTATCCGTCAGTTTCCTCGTCATTGTTCTTTGCCAGAGTGATGAGCTGCGGATCATCAATGCTCCATTTTACACGGCTGTCTGCTACGTCATTGTTAGCATCGATCACCGCCTTGATATTTACTGGCTGCACCTCAGTTCCTTGCTCTAACACACCGTTGATATAACGGGCGATCAGCTTTCCTTCCTTGTTTTTGATCTCTGTTGTTTTTACCGGATTCTTTCGATTACCAGTCCTGGTCTGAATGACTGCAAAAGTATAGCTTTCAGGATCTACCTTTACGGATACTGCCACCTTTTTATAGATGGCTGAAAGGGTAATGTTATCCTCCGGCATGGTAAAGGTATAAGCATGGCTGCTGTCGGAATAGGTACTGCTCTTTTTGATTCCCTTGCTATTTACATAGAAAGGAGAGCCTTCGATCTGAAACTTTTCCGTATCCGTATTGTTTGGAGCTGTTATCACGGTGACTGCGGTACCGGCTGCAATGGCTCCCCAGTTCTCTTTATTCATAGACTTGGAATACTGGGAACTTCCACGGACTTCTAAGGTAGCAATGTCATAATAATTCTGACCGTTTGCTATGGTATCAATCTGATTGACATTTAAAAGATATCCTCTCACGGGCCTGCCCAAAGAATCCGGTGCAAAGTGATCGATAGTATAGTCTCCAGACTCCTCATCAAGAACGGTCAGGATACCTTTTTCCAGTTCTTCATAAAAGTACTGATCCGATATGGCCTTTTGTACTCCGCCCTGAACCAGAGTATAGTAAAGATCTCCGGTGTGCCAGTAACCGATATGGGCAGCGTAGGTATAATCGTTATCATCAATGATTTCAGAACCGCAGACATTGGCATCTATCTTGCTCTCCGTATCGGCAAATAAAAACGCCACATCCTCTATGTAATTAAAGTTAGTCGCTGCCCCCTGTCTGGTTCCGATAAAGGTTCCTTCCCTTGCCATGGAACCAAGCTGAGAGTTTCCAATGGTACCCACAAAACGGGCTACTTTTATTTTCCCGGCTGCATACTTTCCTGTAATTCCTCCGATGGCATCAGAGTGATAACCTCCAATGGTCCCGCTTACATAGGTGTTAAATACATTTGAAGCGTTCTGATACCCTACAATACCACCAATGTATCCGGTTCCCTGAATTCTTGCAGTAGTTCCTGTGCCGGTAGATACCTCGCAGTCAACGATAGAGGAATTGGAAGCAACCCCAGTAATCCCTCCAGCATAAATAACTTCATTTCCTCCTTTTGCATCAATCATGACCTTTTCACAGACCGCATTTTCAATCACAGTACCGCTGATCTCCCCAGCAATTCCTCCAGAAATACCAGTGGAACTGATATCTGCATTTTTTACCGTCACGTTACGAAGCTCACTGTTTTCTGCATATCCCACAATCACACCGGTCCGGTCATTTCCTTTTATGGAGCTGCTGTCCGGAATTATGGTCAGGTCATGGATACTTGCATTGGATACCGATCCAAAAAGTCCTACGTTGTTATAACCAGCAAAGGAAGCCAGTTTTAAGTTTTTAATGGTCTTTCCGTTACCATCAAAGAAACCATTAAATGTGTGGGAAACTTCACCAGCCTTTTCAGAAGAGTCCTGATAAAAGCCAATGGGTATCCAGTCTACTCCCTGTAGATCAATATTTGTACCCAGGGCAAAGTAACATCCGGAATAATCTCCGGCATACTTGGCTCCCTCCGCCTCCGGCACCATCATTCCCATGGCCGTAAGCTCGGATAATCCCATAAGCTGTTCCCGATTCTTAATGAGGTAAGGCTTTTCTTCTTTTCCCTCTCCCTGACTTCCGCTTAAGAATTCAAAGCTTGTTTTCCCTGACCATGAATCCCAGATATCTCCCAGGGAACCGGAAAAAGGAACAGAAGAAATAAGGGAAGCTGCTAAAGCTTTTTTTATATCCGTAAAAGTAGGCAAAGTAGGTTCTACTGCCTCAGACGACGTAGCAATATCTACTGGTCTTGTTACCGGAATTTCAATCGGTTCCGGATCTGTAGGGGGAATCTCTTCGGGTTCCGCCTCTGGAAAATCTTCTTCAATATCCTCTTCATTAACGGTTTCTTCTACCTCTGATTCTATATCACGGCCCGCTTCAGAGGGCGAGGCCACTTTTGAACTGGAAACTTCTGTCCCTGATTCCGCATATACCGCCCAAGGCGGTACTGCGGTGATTGTCAGGGTGGCACACATTACGTATGCCAGCCCTCTCACAAAATTTTTTCTCATTGTTCCTCCTTATTTCTTTTTCCAAACCCCATTTTCATCTACTCGATATCCATCTGGAGTAAACTCATCTTGATACATTGATCCATAAGGCTTACCTGGTTTTAATGGATCATATTTCCAGCCATCCGGATTACTTCCATAATAAGTCTGTGACTCATTTTGTTTTGTGAAGTAATACCATTTACTGTCAATGAATTGCCATCCGGTAAGCATCTTTGTCGTACTGGGGTCAAAGAAATATCTTTTATCATCCATAGGTTCATAATTCCAACCAATCAATGCCGCCCCGAACCTATCTCCAGGTTCTTTATTAAGCTTATACCAGGTCTTGTCTCCCTCCAGATACCAGTCATAATTTAGATTTCCGGTTTCATCGACATGGTACCAGTCCTTACCATCACCAACCCACTCATTTTTCGCTGCAGTACCATCCGGTTTTGTATAGGTGACTTCAAGGGGATTGTTCGGGTTTACAGTGAAAATTCCTCCGGTATCAGGTACTTCTGGTTTTACAGTACTGTCAATAACCGGATTTACTGGAGCATTTATTATCTCCTCTTCCCCCCGTAACTCTGATTCTGGCTTTGTGGGTCCTGGGTTTATTGGCTCTGGATTAGGTTCTGGGTTTGTGGGCTCCGGATCAACATTCTCACTATCAATTTTCTTATCATCAGAAGTACCGATTTCCCCATCAGGACCACTCGACCAGTGTTCGGGTCCGTTTATCAAGCTTCCGTCGGGACCTGGCTTAATATAGGTTCCATCTCCATTGTCTACATAGAAAACTCCTCCGGGAAGTGTATGGATCAGTTTGTCATCATCATTTCCTGCTATGCCGTCTGGCCCTTTCCACCAGATTTCATCGTCCTCCGTATTCCACTCTCCATCATTTCCCGGTTTGCTGTAAGTTCCATTGCCGTTATCAATCCAGCCTGTCACCCAGTGAGCATAATAGGTCTGATCTCCCAAAGCTGCAAACGTGGTTTCCTTAATCAGTTTCCCGCCTGAAGGCTCTGTATACCAGCCTAGGAAGAGATAACCAGTTTCCTGTAATATAGGCAGCTCTCCAATTGGGAAGCCATAAGTCACGGTCTTATCTTCTGGATTTTCTATAATACCTGATTCCGTTAAATTACGGTCAAAATGAATCGTATACTGGTTTGCTATCCATTTGGCCTTATACTCCACATTTCCAGCTTCTACCCAGCTTTCGGAAGTTATTTTTTCTCCAGTTTCATTAAACCAGCCGACAAATGTATAGCCGGGTTTCTCTGGAGCCGGAAGCGTTCCGAGTTGCATGAAATAATTCCGGTCTATTTCAACTATTTTCTGTTTTCCATCCGCATCCGTATAAACAAAGCGGATTTTGTATGGATTGGCTTTCCATTCTGCGTGATAGGCATATCCTTCCGCTCCGGAATCCGGTCGAAAGATTGACTGAGTATTGATTTTGTTATTATCCGCATCATACCAGCCATTAAATGTATATCCCTTTTCTTCAGGAAGAGGTAAACTGCCAAATTCCTGATCATATAACTGATTAACTGTAAAGGATTGTACTGATTCTCCATCTGGCTGCTCTACCTTTGAGGTAAAACGGACCTCATAAGTTACCGTCTTCCAGTTACCGTAATATACCGCATCCTCTGGTTCTACGCTGGAACGTTCTGTAATCTTCGTCCCTGTTCCGTTTTTTCCTGTCCACCAACCCAAAAAGCTCCATCCATATATCTCTGGTGCTGGAAGGCTCCCCAGTTCAGTGTCAAATGTAAATTCTTTCTTTGTTACTCCTCCAGACCATCTCTCATGGTCCGGATCGAAGGTCACATTATAGATATTGGGTGTCCAATGCGCAAAGACTGTCACTTTAGCCGCCGGCATCTGGTTTCCGTTATAGGAATAGATATTTCCTCCTGCTTCACTGGTGTACCAACCATCAAAGTGATAGCCGGGACGAGCTATCGTATCTCTTCCATCTTTAAGTGCCTGGTCAAAAGATTGATTAAAGGAAATAACTACTTCCTTTTTTTCATATCCCGTCATGGTTCCGCCATTTCCATCTAATGTTAATAAGTAACCATTGATGTAATACTTAGCAGTTATAATCGTATTAGCCTGGATATTAATTGAAGACTTGTCCCAGCCAGTAAATGTATAGCCTGGCCTGTCTGGGGCTTTTGGAGGCAATGCATCTTCTCCTATGATTACCTCTTGATTGTCAATCGTAGTTCCATTCCAGTCTTTATATGTAACCTTAAAACTTTCTTTTGCCCAAATTAAATATATTTTCAGGTCATTTGTAAGAGGGATTTTAGTAGGAAATCCTGCTTTTCTGACTCCCCCAGTTGTTGAATCAGAATATTCAAATCCTACCATTTTAAATCCCGCTTTTGTTGCATTGTCTACCAGGAATTGCCTCATAAGTGTGTCTATCTCGCTAGGCGTTATGCTGTACGGTCCCTTAAATACAAAATTTTCTATTCCTGCTACACTACCTCCATCAGCATCAACGGGTACTGTATACGTTTTAATTTTATATTGAGCTGTTATGGTAAGATCATGTACTACATTTGTTGTTGGATAATCCCAGCCAGTAAACTCATATATATCTCTTTCCGGAGGCGTTGGCGGCAGTGCATCTGCACCAATTGTTACCTCCTGCGTATCCAAGATTTTTCCATCCCAGTCTTTAAAAATCACTTCACTGGAACTTTTTATCCACTGGGCATATATAGTTAGATCTGTATCCGGCATTTTGTTCCCGCTCTCCAGATATTTGCTGCCACCTGAAGGAGTTGTGTACCAGCCATCAAAGGAACAATACTTCCGGTTTGCTTCAGCTGCTCCATCCGTAAGTACCTGATCAAAGGATTGTCCGTAGGTAAGGATCTGATCCGCGCTTAAGTTGCCGTCTATTTTGCCTCCGTTTCCATCTAAGACAAGCCGATGGCTGTTGATGGTATACTGAGCTGTAATTACAGTATCTTTCTGGATATCTAAAGAGGACTTATCCCAGCCTGTAAAAGTATATCCGGTCCGGGCTGGATCTGTAGGTGGTGTAGCAGCCTCTCCAATAGCTGCCTCCTGGGTTTTTAAAATATCCCCATTCCAATCTTTGTAAACAATATGCTTATGCGTCTTAAGCCAGTGTGCGTAATATATTACATCATAATCAGGCATGAATTTTTCCGTTTCGTCATCCAAACCACCTGCAACATCCTGGCCCTCTGTCTGCTCGTACCATCCGTCAAATGCATAATCCTGCATGGAAGGTATGTTTTCACTTTGTCCGTATATTATGGAATTTATGCCGCTTCCTACCTCCACCTGAAACGATATGCTGTCTGATCCGCCATGGTTTGCAAATGATCCCCCGTTGGTATCCAGCGTTAATATGCGTTCCTCCTTTTCCTTATGATAACTTGGTTTAAATACGGTATCCCTTAATACTTGTGTTAAAGTGGAATTACCGCCACTTGCATCCACCCAACCAATAAATGCGTACCCTGATTTATCAGGTGCTGCTGGCGGGTTGCTTATTGCACGACCCGGAACCACCTGATCCTTTCTGATGGTATTGCCTGATTCATCCTGGAATTCCACCTGAAAGTTTTGCGTTTTTGGTACGAAATATGCGTAATATTTATCGCCCACCTTGTTAAATTCGTAATTGGCGTCCAATTTCTGCCCCATGCCGTTTGGTTTGGAAAAATACCCCACCAGCCTTCGTGAATCATAGTATCT
Source organism: Bacillota bacterium (assembly GCA_023386315.1). Classification (GTDB taxonomy): domain Bacteria; phylum Bacillota; class Clostridia; order Lachnospirales; family Lachnospiraceae; genus Lacrimispora. The sequence goes on from JAEWJZ010000018.1 coordinate 71,136, forward strand.
TGTGTTTGAATTTAAAACACCATATCCTTCATAATTATATGTTAGTGCATTGGGTAAGCCTAAATCACTTGTTCCTGATTTTCTAAACTTCAGGTTTTTAAATTTATCGCCAAAATTCTGAGCTACAGATATACTTTCCACCATTTCTACATTTTCTGCTATTGTGGTGGAATATTGAAAAAATTCTTTTTCATACCGTCTAAATCCAAATCCGCCATAATAATCCTTAAGTCCATTTATCAATATTAATGATGGCTTGTCGCCGGGAATCCATACACCTTTATAAACCCTATCAGTACTTGAATTTGAATTTGGACCCATAAACGATCTTGCTTCCACCTCGGTGCCACCAGGTATTAAGGGAAATCCTGGAGTGGTGTTATACTGTGAAATGGGGGAACTGGCACTTCCATTACCAAAATACTGAGTGATTGGATACGGACTTCTGAATATCTGTGGTACTTGCCCTAAATATTCCTTGTCAGAATTGATAGTTAAATGAGATGGCTGTGATTGTTCACTATCCCTTGTCCATCCTAAAAATATGTCTCCATCATTCTCAAGAACTGGAAACAGAACCTTTTCTAAATTGGCATCTGAATTCCATAGCTTCATGGCGTCTGAGTCATTATTGTTTGATGGCCATTTGCAAGCATAAATCACCTTTTCGTCATAAAATTCTTCCAATGAATTTGCCTGATTTAGGTTATAATTTCTGAACCTTATAGGAATCAATGATTCAGCTTCCACATTCAACACCATTTTTGCCATTATATTTTGGTATGAAGAACACCATCTCATCATCACTTGTCCGTTACTGTCAGACTCTAACCATTTAGGATCGTCCTGTGTACGAACATTTTGTGCAAACCCATAAAGAAAATACAGGTCATAGCTTTTTTGCTGATATGATTCCTTTTCCGATAATTCATATGACTCTTTGTCATTATTTTCAGAATCGTCAAACTCAACATCGTCACCCATATGTTCAATTTGCTTTTCTGTTACTATTACATGCCATATGCCATACTTTGTTTCGTCCCAATTTTCGAATTGTAATAAATCCTTGCTCTGTATGTCGCAATATTGCTGTTCGGAAAGTTCATTCCACTTTTCTTCACCGGGCTCCACACTAGTCCATATGTAAGGGGCTAGATCATAAAATTCCTCATCCTGATTAATGATTGATTTCACTTCAACGGTTCCTGTCTGATCCGCTTCATACCATGAAGGAAATTCCGCTTCCCCTTGAATGTAACCATAATCGCGATACTGCACCTTACTGTAACGATCCTCAAATTTCCAGAACTTTTTTCCAGAAGTTTTGACTTGTGTATAATGCTCCGGCACCTTCTCTGGCTCCACCTGGACAAATTTCTTCACGGCCTCCGAAGGAGTTGCCTTATCCCCTGGGTTTTCAGCCTCTGACGGGGTAGCCACCTCTGCCACATTTTTTTCTGCTTTAGATGGAGAAGCAAGCGCTCTCATTGCTTCTTCCATGCTTGATTTTGTTGTCATTTCATTGAGCGCAAAAGATGGTGGCGCATACCCTACCGTGGATATTGCAATAACAGCAGCAAGGCAAAAGCTTAAAATTCTCTTTACATTTCTTCTCATGTTACTTTCTCCCTTATCCCTGTGGAATCGTTATGGCCGGTCTGAACCCTATGCTTGTCTCTGATACATTAACTGGCTGTATATTCCCGTCTGTCAAACTGACTGCGTAGATTCCTTCACCAGACCAGGAATCTGCCAGACCTCCATTTTGAGGAGTCCGCAGATAATAGCCTTTTGAATAAGCAGAGATCTGGGAATCCGGATTATTTGTTTCACTGCCACTGAATTTCCATAGATAATCCCTATATTTTAACGCTTCTTCCACGGACAGAATAAAGATCTTATCCTCCATAGACTGATACAACCGTTCAAATCCCATTAAGCTGCTTTCATTCAGCTGCTCATACGCTGCTTTCCCGGTGGAACCTATGTATGATCTGGTAATCCCGATATAAGTATTATGAATAAACAGCGAATCGAAAACATTATTCAGCAGCCACTCACGGATCTTTGAGTACTTATAGTTATTGTTATCTCCAAAATTAAACTTTTCGGATACTCCCATGATGTCAGACCGGATCACACTATCACAAAGAAACAATGCAGCTTTTTGACTGTTACCCATTGCATCCTCGTAATCCTCATCAATGCAGCGGAATAAATAGATCCGGTTTCCAACGATCCTGGCCTGGATATCCCCCAGGCTGTAATGAACCACTTCTGGCGCCTCATCTGTCGGCTGGTAACAGATATCACAGATGCCATCATGATCTGTATCTGTATGTCCTGTTGCAGGTAATATCACTGTTTCTTCCTTTCCGCACTTTGCGCATCTCATGGTCTCATAACCGTTATTCATACAGGTAGGTTCCACTCGTTCAATCACTTCATAGCTGTGACTGCAATTACCTTCTTCATAGGTTTTCTCGAAACCCACTCTCATAACCGTGTAAGTATCGCCATCTATGACAAACTCTGCCCGAATGTGCTGGGATACGTTCTTAATATTTAAAATTCTCTGGCTGAGAATCACGGTTGCAGGAGTATGATTCATTGCAATTAAGTACACGTCCTTGCGGTCTGATCCGTCTGCCATAGAAGCAAGGTTTAAAAGCCGTTCATTGCTTTCTTCCAGACTTTTTGTAATAAGCTGCTGATTTAATGGCTCTTCCCCAGTAATAGCAAGATCTGCTTTTCTCGCTGTATCCAGCCATTGACTCAGTTTGTTTCTTGCCTCCTGATCCGGATCATCTTCCTCTGGCAGCTTCTCGCCTTTTTCAAACTCCACATAATATTTCTGTGTCCCGGTTCCGCTCACAACCGTACTCCAGGGACTGGATACCAGAGAATGATAATAATACCGGTCCTTTCCAATAACTGTTTCCGGAAAGTCAGTCGTAAGTTCCGTATATTCCTCACTCTGCCCTCTCTGGGATTTAAAAATTTCATTGCTGTGATTATTCTCTTCCACAAAGTATAGCTTCCATGAAACCTTTTTTGCTTCAGAAGGAGAAGCCGGCTTTGACTGCTCTGCATTAGAAGGGGTGGCCGGTTCCTTTTGTTGTTCCTCTGGTTTTCCATTCTGGGGTTTAGCGTTATTTTTTGAACCTGACCTGCTATGTCCAGATCCACCACCACCGGAACCTCCTCCTGAAAAATTTCCCGTAGATACTGTCTTTTTTGTTACTGCTGTCTGTATTCCTTTTCCAGCTTGATACTGCGCGATTCCATCTCCATTAATCCAGGCCCCGGAGCTGTTAACCCGAAACCCATCCGGGGTCCGCGTATTTTCATACATTGCCCCTTGCGGGTAATAAGAATCAGGATTTCCCGCAAGGTAATAGCAGTACCCGTCTACCCAGTGCCATCCAGTCAGCATTGTTCCTTTTGATCCATCCGATACCGGATTAAAGAAATACCATCTCCCGCCAATTTGCTGCCAGCCGGTTACCATGTACCCAAAATCATCGAAGTAGAACCAAGCGTTATCGATCAGCTTCCAAGTACTTTTTTCATAAGTCTGATCTTTTTCATAGCGCCAGTGGCCATTATTTTGAATCCATGCTCCATAGCTTGGAACCGGAACACTTCTTATCATTAAGAGAACAGTTAATAAAACAATTTTTTTCTTATTATTCATTGTAAATATCCATCACTCCTTCTTATTTGTCTCTTATTCTGCCAAACCAGCCCTTTTTCGTTGTGGCAGCACTCAGATTAACCTAATAACTGTTTAACAGCAGTTCTTCATAGTCAGGCAAACTCACCTGTAAAAACATCTTTTTCTGATCATTCACCTCCCATCCTAAAAGAAAATTCAAATTTCTCTGTGTCTTCACGAAACCCAATGTCTAAAACAGATTTTCAAACTTTGCAGAAGAAAGACAAAAAAATACATTAATACCGTCATTAACCCCATCTGCTGCCCTCCCTGGATTAAGTAATCATCTCCGCCATACACGGACTATGGAACTAATTTGGTATAACGATGTAAATCTCACAGATGTACAATTGTGGTTGGGACACCGCAACATTCAGAACACAATGATAAATTATGGAAGTAGGGGAATTATATGGCTGACTTAGAAAAATTAAATATGAGTTGGAAATTACAGAAGAATACACAGTAGCTTAAACAGACTGTGATGGTTTAAGCCAAGAAGTTAGATGTGTGGATTTAAATGGCACAGGAAAAATCAAGAAAGTATAAGAATATATGGGAATAAAAGTGCAATGAGACCCCATTGTGGCACATTCAACTGATCATACAGATCGCTTAAACCGTCCTATGATGAACATGTTCGGCACTCCGGATTATGCAAGAGAAGAACTTAACGCTGAAATCGGAACAATATTTACTAAATGTGATTTGGGAATTGAGTTTGATGAAACGGGATACATAGAAGAACAGCATACGGCAGAACTAATTAAGAATACATCCTTTCCTGACTCAATGAATGACAGAACTCAGGAAAAGACTTACCTCAGTAAATCATATTATACCAGAACTTTCATAATTATTAAATACCAGGAGAAAAATTAATGAAAAATTAACAACTCAGAAAAAACAGCTGAAAGTCCAAGAATCAATATTACCTTTGTAACTGGTTAAATTGCAGTACTTTAATAACTTAATATTGATAGTCAGAAGAGTTTGTTATATTATTATATGAAAATTGAATTTATAGAGGAGTGGCAAAATGAGACTTCGTTTAGTGAAATTAGATAATAAATATAAAACACATCTGAATGATATGATGGAAGAATGGTATGCATCAGGTGAAAAAATCGTTCCTTATGCAATCGTAAAATATGACTATCGTGATTTTGAAAATTATATTAATTGTTTAGATAGCAACGTTGAAAAAGAAGGATATGTACCATATTCCACGTTATTTTGCCTGGATGAAGAAAGAAATTTATTTGTTGGTGCCGTTAACATCAGACATTATCTAAATGAATCTCTATTATTAAATGGTGGACATATCGGAGATGGTGTACGGCCTTCGGAAAGAAGAAAAGGAGTTGTATCCAAGATGATTGGACTTGCCCTGGAGGAGTGCAAAAAGATTGGATTAGATAAAGTTTTAATGGTATGTGATAAAAAGAACGTAGGTTCCGCAAAAAGTATAGTGAATAATGGCGGTGTCCTGGAGAATGAAATTTTGGTCGAGAGTATTGTGGAACAAAGATATTGGATCAGTATTAACTAAATTATAATTAATTACGACATCATTTTATCTGTTGTCATACCCTGAATCGTATCTTTTAACATAGAAATCCAATACGGTCATATAATAATACAAAATGCTATTAAGGAATACTTATGAATGTAAGCATTGGAATGAAAGCCCCTGATTTTACCGCAATGACAACATTCGGACCTATAAAATTATCCGACTACAAAGGACACTGGGTCATACTGTTCTCCCATCCAGGAGATTTTACACCAGTATGCACTACCGAATTTATTGCTTTTGCACAGGCTAATGACCAATTTGAAGCTTTAAATGCTAAATTAATCGGTCTGAGCATTGACAGCAATCCATCTCATCTTGCATGGGTAAACCAGATCTATCTGCTGACAGGTATTCAGATTCCATTCCCAATTATAGCAGACCGAATGGCCGATGTGGCTAATCTGTATGGAATGATTGCTCCTGATGCTGCCAAACAGGAAACAGTCCGTAACGTCTTTTTCATCGACCCCGATCAGATCATTCGTGCAATACTTATCTATCCTCTTACAAACGGAAGAAATATCTGTGAAATCATACGGCTTTTAACAGCCCTTGAAACAACAGACCGGTGCAGCATAGTAACTCCTGCAAACTGGGAACCCGGCAGTCCTGCCATGGTTCCTCCGCCTCGTACTTACGACCAGCTTCTGAATCGAATCAATGACCCTAATGCAGAAAACCTGAATTGTATGGACTGGTTCTGGTGTTATAAAGATAAGCCCTGCTGATCCTTTTTCAACATAAAAAACCTTCAGGTTTAATCCTGAAGGTTTCCACTATGACCTATCCGAGAATCGAACTCGGGTTTCCGCCGTGAGAGGGCGGCGTCTTGACCGCTTGACCAATAGGCCAGTACGAATATAATTCATACAAAATCGAGGCGACAAGATTCGAACTTGCGACCTCTGCGTCCCGAACGCAGCGCTCTACCAAACTGAGCCACGCCTCGATTACGTTACGTAGTATAATATAAATCTGAGACAATGTCAACAGTATTTTCAAAATTTTTTATTTTTTTTTAAATTCTGGAAAAATAGCATCAAATTTAGTTACTCTTTTAATCACCAGCTGCAGAACGCAATCCCCTGTTCTGCAGCTGAAACAGCTTTATGCCAGATCGAAAAGAGACAGCTGATTGGATTCGGGAAGATCACCGAGAAGACCCAGATCGCCCATCAGATCGCAAACTGTCTTGCTGACCTTCGTCCGGTTTCTGAAATCCTCTCTTGATAAAAATCTTCCATCCTTACTTGCATCCACGACCGCATCTGCCGCTTTTTCTCCCAGTCCATCGATACTGCTTAAAGACGGCATTAATTTTCCGTCAATAATCTGGAAATGTCTGGCTTTCGCCTGGTAAATATTAATAGGGATAAAATCATAACCCCTGGCATACATTTCCTGAACAATACGCATATCCCGAAGAGTGTCCTGCTCTTTCTTAGAAAGAGTGTCAATCCGTTTCCTGTAATCAGCCAGATAATGCTCCAGCTTTTCTCTACCCTGGCACATCAGCTCGTAACTGAAGCCATTGGCCCGGATGCTGAAAAAGGACGCGTAATAGGCCAGCGGATAGAATACTTTACAGTAAGCGATTCTCCATGCCATCATAACATATGCGGCTGCATGGGCTTTTGGGAACATGTATTTGATCTTTTTACAGGACCAGATATACCAGTCAGGAACTCCATGTGCCGTCATCTCCTCTTCCCAGTCGGGCTTCAGGCCTTTTCCCTTTCGCACACTTTCCATGATAGAGAAGGATAAACCTTCTTCCATTCCCATGGAAATTAAATATATCATAATATCATCTCTGGTACATATGGCTGTCTGAATGGTAGCTTTTCCTTCCTGAATGAGCGCCTGGGCGTTTCCAAGCCATACATCCGTACCGTGAGCAAGCCCAGCAATGCGGACAAGATCAGAGAAATATTTTGGCTGGGTATCAATTAACATCTGCATGGCAAAATCGGTACCAAATTCCGGCACTCCAAGCGCACCCAGTTTACATCCGCCAATATCTTCAGGAGTAATACCAAGAGCTGATGTGTCCTGAAATAGTGACATGACTTCTCTGCTGTCCAGAGGAATATCCTTTACTGGGTCAAATCCGATTAAATCCTGAAGCATACGAATCATGGTCGGATCGTCGTGTCCCAGAATATCAAGCTTTAAAAGGTTATGGTCAATAGAATGATAATCGAAATGAGTGGTTACGGTCATGGTGGTCATATCATTGGCAGGTCTTTGTACCGGTGTAAAGGAATAAATCTCCTCACCATGGGGAAGAACGATAATTCCGCCAGGATGCTGGCCAGTGGTTCTTCTGACGCCAACACAGCCCTGTACAATCCGGTTAATTTCACAGTTGCGTTTTCTTACTCCATGCTCCTCGTAATAATTCTTTACATAACCAAATGCCGTTTTATCTGCAAGAGTACCGATGGTCCCTGCACGGAAGGTCTGACCCTTTCCGAAAATAACTTCCGTATAGTCATGTGCCTTACTCTGGTATTCTCCGGAGAAATTTAAATCAATATCAGGTTCCTTATCTCCTTTAAAGCCCAGGAATGTCTCAAACGGAATATCAAACCCATCCTTTGATAAGGGATGTCCGCAAACCGGGCATATTTTATCCGGCATATCACAGCCGGCCATGCCGGTAAATGCCTTTACTTCTTCTGAATCAAAATCATAATAGTGGCAATTATCGCAGTAATAATGGGGACTGAGTGAATTTACCTCTGTGATACCTGACATATAGGCAACAAAGGATGATCCGACAGACCCTCTGGACCCCACCAGGTAACCGTCTTCGTTGGACTTCCATACCAGCTTCTGCGCTATTATGTACATAACTGCAAATCCATTGGAGATAATGGAATTAAGCTCCCGTTCCAGACGTTCCGTAACAATCACAGGGAGATCTTCACCATAGATGGCATGAGCCCTGTCATAACAGATTTTTCTTAAATCTTCGTCTGAGTTTTCAATGACCGGGGCACACTTGTCCGGCCGCACAGGTGATATCCTCTCACACATATCCGCAATTTTTCTGGTATTTTTTATGACCACTTCCTCTGCCTTGTTTGGGCCTAAATATTCAAACTCCCGAAGCATCTCCTCAGTCGTCCGAAGATACAGGGGAGCCTGGTCATCCGAGTCCTTAAAGCCCTGTCCGGCCATAATAATTCTTCGGTAAACCTCATCCTCCGGATCAAGAAAATGAACATCACAGGTAGCGCAGACAGGCTTTCCAAACTGCTCTCCAAGTGTCACAATCCGCTTATTGATGTCAATTAAATCCTGCTCTGTTTTTACCGTACTCTTTTCATCTCTTAACATGAATGCATTATTCCCAAGAGGCTGTATTTCCAGATAATCATAATAATTCACAAGCCTGGCTATTTCTGCATCCGGAATACCTCTCAGAAGTGCCTGATAAAGCTCTCCTGCTTCACAGGCAGATCCAATAATCAGGCCTTCCCTGTACTCACTTAGTACACTTTTGGGAATTCTCGGTCTTCTGGCATAAAAATCAATGTGGGAAAGAGAGATCAGGCGGTATAAATTAACCCTTCCCACATCGTTGGACGCAAGAATAATCACATGATAGGTGGGAAGTTTCTTAATCATGTCGGCTGACATGGTACTGAGTTTGTTTAATTCATCAAGTGTCTCAACCCCACGTTCCCTGAGCATTCTTACAAATGCTGCAAATATCTCTGCCGTACAGCCGGCATCGTCAACCGCCCTGTGATGGTTCGCCAGGGAAATATTTAAGGCTTTGGCTACCGTATCCAGTTTATACCGGTTTAAGCTGGGCAGGAGAAGCCTGGAGAGGGCCACTGTATCAATCACCGTAGGGTCAAATTCCAGCTGAAGCTTTTGTGCATTATAAGAGATAAAACTTACATCAAAAGAAGCATTGTGCGCGACCAGAACCGAATCTTTGCAAAACTCCAGAAACTGAGGGAGGATCACATCAATCTTTGGATAAGGAAGCACCATACCGTCATTAATTCCCGTAAGCTGTTCGATCTCAAAAGGTATGGGTACGTCAGGATTTACAAACGTGCTGAATTTATCCCTGATTTTTCCGTCAATCACTTTTACTGCACCGATTTCAATAATCCGGTTTCTGGATGAACTGAAACCTGTTGTCTCAATATCAAAAACTACATAAGAATCAGAAAATGACTGATTTTTAGAATTCTCAACAAGCTGTTTTAAATCATCAACCAGATATCCTTCCACTCCATAAATAACCTTAAATGTATCTCCTTTATCTAACGCATGGTTTGCATCCGGAAAGGACTGAACACAGCCATGATCCGTAATTGCAATAGCCGGCATTCCCCATTTTTTCGCACGCTTTACCAGATCCTTTACTTCAGAAACGCCATCCATATCGCTCATCTTCGTATGGCAGTGAAGCTCCACACGCTTTTCTAAACTGTTGTCCGATCTTTTTCCGGTAAAATCTTCTGATTTTTTTATACCAACAACTGATCCCAGGGTCAGCTCCCCATCAAACTTGTCTATGGTAGTCACACCCTTTATTTTGATAAAGCTGCCCTGAACAACTGCATTTTTTAAATCCTCAAGCTGTTCTTCCCTTGCAAACATTTTCACTGTAATGGTATCAGTAAAATCTGTAACATCGAAAATTATAATGGTCTTTCCGCTTCTTAGTTCTCTGCTGTCTGTCATGATAATCTTGCCGCGGATCACAACTTCACCGATCTCCCCGTCAATCTTTTCAATTTCCATGGTTTCTTCTTCAAAATCCCTGCCATATAAAACATCCGGATTATCGGAACGGCGGCCATTATAGGAATTCTTCCGGTAATCTTTCCATTCTTTCTTTCCCGATTCTGCCTCTGCAGCTTTACCAGCTTCCTTTTTATCTCCCTCTTTTTTCCCTCCCATACGAAGCCCTGGAGCAGAAGTCTGGGCTTCCTGCGTAAACGGAACTTCATCTGAATAGGATGCCGCCAAAGAATCCAGAGGGCCGTCTGCCATAGAAGGGCCGCCATATTCTTCGTCTGACAGATTTTTCTGCTGATTTCCAAGAGAGGTTCTGCTGACGATTTCTTCTACTTCCCGTTGCATCTGCAGTTCTTTCTGCTTTGCCAGGGCATTCTCCTTAGGCGCAATAAACTCATACTGAACTTCAACAGGCAGACCGCATCTCTCATGAAAAATCTTTTCCAGTACGCGCTTTAGCTCTCCAGCTTTTTCATGAGTTACAATAGTATCTTCCACCGTCATCTTTAAAAGATCCGGCTCAGGGAACTGGCACTGCGCCTTTCGGAACATATTGTATTCAATGATACTGTAATTCTTAAGTTCCGCCAGAAGACTTTCCCGATAGATCTTCAACAGTTTCTGGGGCGTATACTGGCCGGAAAGACGGAACCGTTCAATAATCTTAATTGTAATCTGCTTCGATGGAAACAGCTGCTCTTTAATTCCTTTTTCCAGACTGTAAATGTTTTGTTTATGGATCAGTCTTGGACTGATTAAATAAACACGAATAGAGCTTCTATCCCTGTTTGATGTGACCTTTTCCACATCCACCAGATTTAAAAGCTCTCGTAATTCGTCTGTAATATGTAAATTTGGAAAAACTTCCAGAAATTTCTTTGCCATTCTGTCACCTATTGCATTTTCATAAGCTCTTCCTGAAGGGCGCTAAGAAGTTCTTCTTCCGGAACCTTTCTGATTACTTCTCCTTTTTTAATAAGAAGTCCTTCTCCGATTCCGCCGGCAATACCGATATCAGCTTCTTTTGCTTCACCTGGGCCGTTTACCACACAGCCCATAACTGCAACCTTTATATTCAGGTTATCGTAAGAAGAAACCATATCTTCCACCTGATTTGCCAGTGAAATCAGATCAATTCTGGTTCTTCCGCAGGTGGGACAGGATATCACCTCTACTCCTCCCCGCCTAAGCCCCAGGGTTCTTAAAATTGTCTTAGCCGCCTTTACTTCCTCAAGGGGGTCACCGGTAAGAGACACACGAATGGTGTCGCCGATTCCCTTATGAAGAATAATTCCCAGTCCAACTGAAGATTTGATGGTTCCTGATATAAGAGTTCCCGCTTCTGTTATACCGACATGAAGGGGATAATCCGTCTGTTCTGCTATCAGTTCATGGGCTTTGATACACATGAGTACATCAGAGGACTTAATACTGATAACCAGATTTCCATAGTCCATCTCTTCGATCATGCGCACCTTGTTTAATGCGCTTTCCACAATGCCCTCTGCAGTAACTCCCCCATATTTTTCAATGAGATTTTTTTCAAGTGATCCGCTGTTTACTCCCACTCGAATGGGAATCTGGTATTCTTTTGCCTTATCCACAACTGTGCGGACACGGTCCAGAGAACCGATATTTCCTGGATTAATCCGGATCTTATCAGCCCCTGACTCTATGGAAGCCACAGCCAGCCGATAATCAAAATGAATATCAGCCACCAGTGGTATACTGATCTGTTTCTTAATTTCCCTGATAGCTGCCGCTGCTTCCATATCCGGAACTGCAACTCTGATAATATCACATCCTGCAGCTGTCAGCTTTTTAATCTGACTGACTGTTGATGCGACATCCTGAGTTTTGGTATTGCACATGGATTGGATCAGAACCGGATTGCCTCCACCGATGACACGGTCTCCGATCTGAATTGTTTTCGTGTGATCCCTGTTCATAAGCGCCTCCATTCCCATGCTTTTTATCAGGTAAATCTGCTGATATCATTAAACACTACAAAAATCATCAGCGCCATCAATGCAGCCATGCTGATCATATTAACAAGGCCCTCTTTTTCCGGGTCCATTCTTTTTCCGCGGATTGCTTCAATTATTAAAAACAGCAGTCTCCCTCCGTCAAGTGCCGGTATTGGGAGCAGATTCATCACACCTAAGTTGGCGCTTAAAAGGATACACATGCTGATAACATTCATAAGTGCCGCAACCACGCTGACAGTAAGTCCCGCTTTTACGGAATCGTCGATCATAACCACAATTCCCACCGGTCCGCTTAAGTCCTTTACGCTGGCTTTACCTGTAAAAAGCATACCAAGGCTCTTCACAGTCAGCTTTACGTCATATTCCATCTCCATATATCCATGCTTAATCAGTTCACCGGCATTCGCTGCCTTTTTATTCTCAGGCGCAATCAAAATACCGATCAGATATTTTTTACTTTCTTCTGAATATTGGGGGGTAACGGTAACCGTCTGAATTTCCTGATTTCCTGTTTGTGGATCTGTTCTTGAAAACTCCACCTGGTTCATCTTCTCATCCGGTTTCATCAGTTTGTAAAGAATGTATTCCTGATACATGGAAACATTCTCCCCGTTAATTTTTAACAGCTTATCCCCGGAACGCATTCCTGCTTCAAAAGCAGGCGAACCTTCCGTTACTTCTTTTATATAAGTGATGTCATAACCGCTCATTCCCACCAAAACCAGGGAAAGCAAAAAAGCAAGAATAAAATTAAAAACAGGTCCCGCCGCAATCACGGACATCCTTGCAGGGATTGATTTATTCTGAAATGCCCGTTCATCCGGATTTTCTTCATCTTCTCCCAGCATCATGCAGGATCCGCCTAAAGGAAGCAATTTAATGGAATACGTTGTCTCTCCCTTTTTAAAGTGCAAAAGGCGGGGGCCCATACCTATGGAAAATTCCACCACTGCGATACCATTCATCTTTGCAAATATAAAATGACCCAACTCGTGAATCAAAACAATTAAACCGAATACAAGAATTGCTACGATAACACTGGACAATTCACCACCTGCTTTCTATATAGTCATAAGCTGCAGCCTCTGCTTCAAGAATTTCTTCCACACTGGGATTCTCTTTAACAGTATGCCCGTTCATCGCTCCCTCTATCATATCTGTAATAGTAAGATATGTAATTTCTCTGTTTAAAAATCTGGCAACTGCCTTTTCGTTTGCAGCATTAAAAACAGTTGGAAGCGTTCCGCCGGTACATCCGGCCTGATAGGCAAGTTTCAATCCCGGAAAATTAACCAGATCCGGTTTTTCAAAATTAATTTGGCCAATGGACCAGAAATCCAGACGGTCTCCTTTTAAATGTCTCCGTTCCGGATAATAAAGTGCATATTGAATAGGAAGTTTCATATCGGGAGTTCCCATCTGGGCCATAACTGCTCCATCTTCAAATTCCACCATGGAATGAATGATGCTCTTGGGCTGAATCACAACCTGTACCTGATCCATCTCCACATCAAACAGCCATTTGGCTTCCATTACCTCAAGGCCTTTATTCACCATGGTAGAGGAATCTATGGTAATCTTCCGTCCCATGGACCAGTTTGGATGATTGAGTGCATCTTCCACCTTCACATTCCTTAACTCTTCTCTTGTCTTTCCCCGAAAAGGACCGCCGGATGCGGTCAGCAATATCTTATGGATGGATTTTTTGTCTTCCCCGTTGAGACACTGGAATATAGCACTGTGCTCACTGTCTACCGGGAGAATTCTGACACCCATTTTCTTTGCCAGAGGCATAATGATGTGGCCGGCAGTTACCAGAGTTTCCTTATTGGCAAGGGCAATGTCTTTCCCTGCTTCCATCGCCGCTATGGTCGGCCGTATTCCAATCATTCCAACTACTGCCGTAACAACAATTTCTGAAGATTTTTCCACAGCAGTCTCAATTAACCCCTCCATTCCGGAAACAATGCGGACAGGAAGATCTCTTACCAGGACTTTCATCTCCTTCGCCTTTTCTTCTTCCCAGACACATGCTGTCTTTGGCCGGAATTTTCTGATCTGTTCCTCCAGCAGACGGATGTTGCTGCCTGCAGCCAAAGCGGTAACTTCAATATCCCCTTGGTTCTCCACCACCTCCAGGGTCTGCGTTCCAATGGATCCTGTTGATCCCAGGATTGCTATTTTCTTCATCTTATGCTGTATACTCCTTTTCTTTTCCTTAAATCCGCTTTCAGACAATGCTTTGTTGATTTTAACGTATAAATGTGACTACAAAATAGATGACAGGTGCTGTAAAAAGCATACTGTCAAAACGATCCAGTATACCTCCATGCCCCGGTATCAGCTTTCCATAGTCCTTCACCTGATGATCCCTCTTTATGGCAGAAGCAGCAAGATCGCCAACAGGTGAAATAATCGCTGCAAATGCACACGCCAGAGTGCAGGTGATCTGAGGATAATCAAGTACAGTCATTGACTCACCAAATACAGTAGCATATAAAAATCCCAGTAAAGATGCGCCTAAGATACCGCCGATTGCACCCTCGATGGATTTGTGAGGGCTGAGTACCGGGGCCAGTTTGTGCTTTCCTATGAGATTTCCAACACAATATGCACAGGTATCACACCCCCAGGAACTTAAAAATACCAGCCAAACCAGGTACTTCCCGTCATTCATGGTTCGGACCTGATATAGGTAGGATAACATAACTGCTACGTAAAAAAATCCAAAAAAAGCTCCGGTTACTTCTTCTGTCTTATATTTAGGAAATGCAAAAACATAAACACTTAAAAGAAGCATCATAAAAACGATAGACATATATAATGCATACTGCTGCATCTGAAACCATAACAGCCCGTAATAAACAACAACGATAAAATATCCCATATATCCCATGGGGTGATCGTGAATCTTAAGTACACGATACAGCTCATACAAACCAATCATGGATATGAAAATCGTCGTCGCAAACAGCAGGAGCCCACCACTTCCCACTGTTATAAGTGCGATCAAAACAAGAACAATTCCGCTTATAAGCCTGGTTGTAAACATCCCGCTTCCTCCCTCGTGATCACTTCACTCCTCCAAATCTCCGTTCTCTGCTATTATACGCCCAAATAGCCTTTTTCATTTCTTCCATATTAAAATCAGGCCAATAGCAATCAGAGACATATAACTCTGTATATGCCAGCTGCCATAAAAGATAATTAGACAGCCGTAACTCTCCGCTGGTACGGATCAGAAGATCCGGATCCGGAATATCATTTGTATCCAGATAACCGGCAAATTTCTCTTCCGTTAAAGATTCCGGTGTAATCTTTCCATCTCTGGTATCTTCCATGATCTTTCTGGCAGCCCGGACGATTTCATCACGTCCGCCATAATTTACTGCAATCACAAAGGTCAGACCTGTATTATTCTTCGTTTCTTCCACCAGGCGGCCGATTCCCTCCACAATATCAGAGTCAAAACGTTCTATGTCTCCAATCATCTTTACCCGCACATTGTTCGTTTTTGAAACCTTTAACAGTCTTACCATATAATAGCGGAACAACTGCATAAGTGCACCCACTTCCTCAGTGGAACGCTTCCAGTTTTCTGTTGAAAAACCGTAGACTGTTAAATATTTTATACCCAGTATCGCCGCATCCTCAACTGTTTTTTCCACAGTAATACAGCCTTCCTTATGCCCCATACTTCTGGGAAGTCCCCGTTTTTTCGCCCATCTTCCGTTTCCGTCAAGTATGATGGCGACGTGCTCCGGAATTATTATATTATCCAATTCTTTATCCATAAAGTATCACTCCTTTTAAAACACAAAACAGGACAGGCATAATGCCTGCCCCCCTGTTTATTTTATACAGTAAGAAGATCCTTTGACTTCTCATCAGTTGCTTTTTCAATCTGCGCAACCATTCTATCTGTTAATTTCTGAATCTTGTCTTCTGCATCAGCCAGTTCATCCTCAGAAATCTCTTCTGCTTTCAGCTGTTTTTTAAAGGAGTCATTGGCATCACGGCGAATGTTGCGGATTGCGATCTTCGCTGCCTCTCCCTTTTTCTTTACATCTTTTACAAGATCTTTTCTGCGTTCTTCTGTCAGTTCCGGAAATACCAGACGAATCACGTTGCCGTCATTGGTAGGATTAATTCCCAGTTCAGATGTAAGGATTGCCTTTTCAATAGCCTTTAACAAGCTCTTCTCCCATGGCTGAATCACGATCATACGTGCTTCTGGTATTGTAACATTACCTACCTGCTGGATTGGTGTCGGAGTTCCATAATAATCCACTTTGATCTTATCCAATACATGGGGATTGGCACGTCCTGCGCGGATCGTCATAAAATCATTCTCCAGCGCTTTTAATGTCTTGTTCATTTTATCTTCATATACCTGTAAACTCTCCTGCATATCGTCCTCCTGTTTTATGCGGTCACGATTGTACCGTTTATTTTTCCCTGCATTGCATTGGCAATGCCATCTTTTTCATTCAAACTGAATACCGCAAGGGGCATCTTGTTTTCCATACACATAATGGAAGCAGTCAGATCAATTACGCCAAGCTGCTTTTCTATTACTTCATGAATGGATATCTCATCAAATTTAACTGCATCCGGGTTCACCTTTGGATCGCTGTCATATACTCCGTCTATGGCTTTAGCAAGCAGGATACAGTCAGCATCCATCTCGATGGCGCGTAGTGCAATTCCCGTATCAGTGGAAAAATATGGATGGCCGGTGCCTCCGGCAAAGAATACCACCTTTCCTTCTGAAAAATACTGATTTGCCCTGTCTTTGGAAAACAGCTCCGTCATGGCGCCGCACTCAAATGGTGTCAGAATCCGGGTTTCCATTCCTGCATTCCTGAAAATTTCCGAAACATAAATGCAGTTCATAATGGTAGCAAGCATGCCGATCTGGTCTGCTTTTGTGCGGTCAATTGCATTACTGGTTCTGCCTCTCCAGAAGTTTCCTCCGCCTATGACAATTCCTAACTGAACGCCAGCATCAACGGATATCTTAACCTGCCGTGCAACCTCTTTAACAGTGGCTTCTTCATAGCCTGTCTTACTGGAACCGGCAAGAGCTTCCCCACTGAGTTTTAATAATACACGTCTTGGATTCATAGCTTAAACTCTCCTGTACTTTTGTATTGTCTTAAAAGATTATAGCATACTTTTAGATGGTTGGAAAGAGGAAGTTTCCCAGCTGTAAGATTGTAAGCGCAACAAAAAACATCTGGATATTACATCCAGATGCTTTTCGTCTGTATATTAAAACTTATTCCATGGTAGCATACTGGAAGAACCAGAAGCCATATGGAGAATGCCATGTTCCTTTTAACTTCGGATTCTGTAACCAGAATTCATTGTAGTATGCAACAGGTGCAATTGCTGCATCAGCAAGAATCATTTTCTCAGCCTCATGGAGTTTTGTATAATGCTCATCAAGATCTGCAGTAGAGTTAGCCTCATTCAGCAGTTTGTCAACTTCAGGATTGCTGTACTTTGCATTGTTGTTTCCGCTTGTTGACATCATCAGATTAAGCATGTTGGAAGGATCATCGTAATCATATACCCAGCCATCACGTGCTGTCTGATAATCGCCTGCACGACGGGTTGGTGTAAAGGTAGACCACTCAACTACCTTGATATCCATGTTAATTCCAAGTGTCTCTTTCCAGCAGCTCTGTAAATATTCTGCAACTGGTTTATGATAACCTGCATCATTGATCATATATTCGAAAGTCGGGAATCCCTTGCCATCCGGATAGCCGGCTTTTGCAAGTAATTCTTTTGCTTTCGCAACATCTGCTTCATGATTCTTTGTATCAAAGAAATCTCCGCCGTTGATTTCTCTTGTTACATCTTCAAAGAATTTTCCTTCTTTTGCATCGGTGATACCAGGACCAACGAAGTTTGTAGCTGGAGAAAAGGTTCCCTGCATTACGGTATTTGCTACATAATCACGGTCAATAGCAAGGCTTAATGCCATACGAACGTCAGGATTATTAAATGGTTCTTTCTGATTCTGGAAATCAACATAGTAAGTACCCATTAACGGTTCAACATGGAAATCTTCTTTTCCTCTTAAACCTGGTACTTCTTCTGTAGGAACATCCTTGATCAAAGCAACTTCACCTGTCTGGTAAGCGCTGTAAGATGCATTGGAATCTTCCATAAGAACGAATTTCAGAGTGTTTACAGTAACTTTATCAGCACCCCAGTAATTTTCATTCTTAGCAAATGTCATATGGGAACCTGGTACCCATTCAATCATCTTGAACGGACCATTGGAAACATAAGTTTCAGGTTTTAATGTCCACTGATCCCCATTAGCCTCAACTGTTGCCTTCTGAACAGGAGACATGGTTGCATGTGTAACCAGCTTTGTGAAATAAACACAGGGAACAGCCAGTTCAACAACAAAAGTCTTATCATCCGGAGCAGTCACTGCAAGTGCATCAGGATTTCCTTCTGATGCTTCTTTATAGCCTTTCACATATCCTAACATATCAGCACCATATGGAGCCGCTGTATTGGGATCTGCAATTCTCTTCCATGCATATACAAAATCATTGGCAGTTAATGGAGAACCATCACTCCATTTTAAACCATCACGAAGATGGAATGTATAGGTAAGGCCATCCTCTGATACATCATAAGATTCTGCCTCTCCTGGGACAATCTTATTGTCCTGATCAACAATAAGCAGAGTTTCGAATGCCTGTACAATAATGTTCGCACCATCAACAGCGCTATTTAAAGCAGGATCAATGGTCTCCGGATCCGGTCCAATCTGCACCGCAAGATCAAGGCCTGTAGTTGTTCCTTCCGCGGGGGCTGCAGTCTCGCCGTTTGCTGCTGCAGTTGTAGTGGCTTCTGCGCCAGTTGTGGGCTGAGCTGATTTACTGCCGCCGCAAGCGGTAAGTAACAAACCAGATGCCATAACTGCTGCCAATACAAGTGACATTTTTTTCATAGTTATTCCTCCTATAAAATTATTTTAATTAGCGCAGTAGCACTTTATCCGGCTACTGCGCCAATTCATTTACTAAGCATAACATAAAAGCAGCAAAAGTTCAATCTAATTTTAATTCACTTTATCCAGATGATGGCAGGCAGCGTAATGTCCGGAGGAGACTTCTTTCCATTCCGGTTCCTGCGCCGCACAGAGCTCATCCGCATAAGGGCAGCGGGTACGGAATCTGCAGCCGGATGGCGGATTGACTGGGCTTGGCACATCTCCTTCCAGCATAATTCTCTTCGATTTCCGGCTTGCTTCCGGATCTGCAATCGGAATTGCTGATATCAGACTCTTCGTATATGGATGTACACTGTGGAAGGTGAGTTCGTAACTGTCGGCAAGCTCTACCATCTTTCCTAAATACATTACTCCGATACGGTTGGAGATATGTTTTACTATAGAAAGATCATGAGCAATAAATAAATAGGTTAAGCCTCTTTCTTCCTGAAGCTGCTCAAACATATTTACTACCTGTGCCTGAATGGAAACATCCAACGCAGATACCGGTTCATCACAGACAATAAACTGAGGATCTACTGCCAGTGCACGTGCGATTCCCACACGCTGGCGCTGACCGCCTGAAAATTCGTGAGGATAACGGTTTGCATGTTCCGAGTTTAGACCAACCGTGGAGAGAACAGAAATGATCTGCTCCTGACGTTCTTTTCTATTAGCAGCCAGATGATGAATATCAATCGCCTCACCGATAATATCTCCTACTGTCATACGGGGATCCAGACTTGCATATGGATCCTGGAAAACAATCTGCATTTTCTGACGGTATGGAAGCATATTAACCTTTGTTATATCTTTTCCTTCAAAATAAATCTTTCCTTCTGTTGGCTCATAAAGACGCAGCAGGGTTCGTCCCGTGGTTGTCTTTCCACAGCCGGATTCTCCTACAAGTCCAAGAGTTTCTCCTTTTTTTATACCAAAAGAAACATTATCAACAGCCTTTACCACTTTCTTTTCAAATAATTTGCCACCGGCAACAGGGAAGTACTGCTTTAAATTTTCAACTTCTACCAGATATTTTTGATCCATTATGCGTCTCCCTTCTGCGCCTGTTGTTTTTCAAACTCCTGCTTCTGCATCAGCCAGCAGGCACTGTAATGAACTTCAGATATATCTGTATAAGGCGGCATTTCACGAAGGCAAATCTTCATACAGGATCTGCAGCGGGGCGCAAACGGACAGCCGGCAGGAGGGTTGAGCATATCCACAGGACTTCCTTCAATCGGGATCAGCTTGCTGTGTTCTTTTTCAGTCAGTTTCGGAATACTCCGGATCAGACCTTTTGTATATTCATGGCATGGATTGTAGAAAATATCATTGGCATCTCCATACTCCACCACTTTTCCTGCATACATAACAGCAATGCGGTCACACATGTTGGCAACAACACCCAGATCGTGAGTGATCATGATGATCGCCATGCCAAGCTTTTCCTTTAACTCCATCATAAGTTCCAAAATCTGCGCCTGTATCGTAACATCAAGAGCAGTTGTCGGTTCATCCGCAATCAGAAGCTTTGGCTCACACGCCAGCGCAATCGCTATCATAACCCTCTGGCGCATACCACCAGACAATTCATGAGGATACTGCTTGAGACGCTTCTCCGGCTCATTGATACCAACCAGAGTCAGAAGCTCTTTTGCTCTTTCCTTTGCCTGCTGGGAGTTTTTATTTGTGTGAAGCATAACAACCTCACAAATCTGATTTCCAATTGTATACACCGGATTTAAGCTGGTCATTGGATCCTGAAAAATAATTGATATTTCATTTCCACGGATCTTACGCATTTCTTTTTCCGTCATCTGATCAATCTGATGTCCGTTAAACTGAAGGGAACCTCCCAGTAAACGGCCGGGATATGCAGTAAGTCCCATGAGGCTGTAGGCAGTTACAGATTTTCCTGATCCTGATTCTCCAACAATTCCAAGAACTTCTCCTTCACGCAAATGAAGGGAAACATTATTTAAAGCCTTAACTTCCCCTGCCGGAGTAAAGAAAGAAAGACGTTCATTCTCAATATTAACTAAATATTCACTCATCGTTTCTTCCCTCCTTTAATCTTTCAGTTTCGGATCGAACGCATCCCGAAGACCGTCGCCCAACAGATTGAAACTTAAAATAATAACTGAAATCATCAGTGCCGGAGCAAACAAACGGTGCGGATAACTCTGCAGACCATTTAATGCCGCACTTGCAAGACTTCCCAGTGAAGGCATGGGCGCAGCCACTCCAAGACCAAGGAAGCTTAAAAAGCTCTCAGTAAAGATGGAAGAAGGAATCTGAAGTGTTGTAGTTACAATCAATGTACCAATACAGTTGGTAAGCAGATGCTTTTTAATAATATGACCGCTGGAAGCGCCGAGAGCTCTTGCCGCAGTTACATATTCCTGCTCTTTTAAAATAAGAATCTGGCTTCGCACAATACGCGCCATACCAACCCAGTAAAGCAGAGCAAATACAACGAAAATACTGATCAGGTTCACACCAATTACCTGAATCCATTGAAAACCCGGTTTTTGAGCCAGTGCTTTTAACGGCTGATCAAAAGCCACAGATAAAAGTACAATGATTAGTATATCGGGAACGGTGTAAATCATATCCACAATCCGCATCATAATCATATCCACCCAGCCTCCGAAGAAACCGGCAATGGAACCGTAAAGAGAACCGATCAGTAAGATAATGGCAGAAGCAACCAGGCCGACAATGAGGGAAACTCTGCTTCCCATCATAACGCGGACTGCATAGTCACGTCCCAGGTTATCTGTTCCCAAAACATGAGGGAATACACTCTCTCCCGCATCCATAGAAGCCAGTTCTTTTGCAGAATACTGCATTGGCGCTAAATTTTCACTTCCGCGAATCTGCTGTTCATAGCTATATGGATATAACTGGGGTACAACAAATGACAGCATAAATACAACAATGATTACAAACAGGCTGATCATCGCAATTTTATTTTTCTTCAGACGTCTGATTCCATCTTTCCAGAATCCGACACTTTTCCGCATGACAGTAAGGCTTTCTTTTTCCGCATCACTGGCAAGGAGAAAGTCTTCCACATTTAACTGTAATGATAATTTATTCTTTGGCATCCTCTTTCTCCTTTCTCTTACTTCAGATTGATACGTGGATCAATGAATTTATAAGCGACATCAACCAGCACATTCATCACAACCATCAAAGCAGCGAGGAAAATTGTAGTGCCCATAATAAGAGGATAATCACGTCCTGTAATGGAACCAATAAATTCAGATCCGAGCCCCGGTATGGTAAATATTTTTTCGACAATAAAGCTTCCTGTTACCGTGTAAGCCAGCAGCGGTCCTAAATATGTAACCACTGGAAGAATGGCATTACGAAGTGCATGCTTGAAAATACTCACCAGCTGGGAAAGACCTTTTGCACGGGCTGTTCTCATATAATCCTGTCCCATGACATCCAGCATGGAAGAACGCATCAGTCTTGCAATGTAGGATGATGGGTAAAGAGCAAGTGCCATAACCGGCATAATATAATTCTTCCATGATCCAAGCCCAAACGTAGGCAAGAGACCTAACTTTAAGCTGAGAACATACATAAGTATGGTACAAACCACAAAACTAGGAACTGCGATTCCACAGGTACTGAATACAATAATGATATTATCTACGATTGTGCCTCGTTTGAACGCAGCAATGCTTCCAAGGGGAACGCCGACCATTACTGCTGCCAGAATTGCCATTCCTCCGATTCTTGCGGAAACAGGGAATTTTGAGCCAATAATCATGTTGACAGTACGTCCACGCTGTTTCACACTCAATCCCAAGTCTCCCTGTAGAATATCTTTCATATAAGTTACATACTGTTCACTTAATGGTTTATCCAGTCCATATTTTTCATTTAATGCCGCCTGGGCCTGTGGGCTGATTGCCTTTTCTGACATGAATGGTCCTCCTGGTACCATGTTCATGACAAAAAATGTTACCGTAGCAACAGCAAAAATCGTTATAATCGCCATAGCAATACGTTTTATAATATATTTAGCCACTCTCATCAACTCCTTTTGTTGTAATGTCCGTCCGGCTGGAAACATATGTCAATCGGAAACGGACACTGTTTGAATAGAAAAATCCCATGGATACCCATGGGATTCCCCCCAGAATCCTGTTACAAGATTACTGCATCTGTTTTGCAACTTCTTCTGCAAAGTTCTCTTCTTTCTTCTCAAGGCCTTCGCCTGTTTCGAAGCGTACAAACTTTCTAACTTCAACTTTTCCGCCGACTTCCTTAGAAACCTGTTCTAAATACTTGCCAACTGTTAAGTCTCCGTCTTTTACATAAGCCTGATCTACCAGACAGAACTCTTTTAATTCCTTATTCAAACGACCAACAATCATCTTCTCAAGAATGGAATCTGGCTTGTCAGGATTTTCATTCTTAGCCTGAACCTTTAAGATTTCCATTTCATGGTCAATGAATTCCTGAGAAATTTCTTCTCTCTTTACATACTTTGGAGTTAAAGCAGCGATCTGCATTGCTACGTTCTTTAACGCTTCTTTAACAGTATCATTAACAACTTCTGCACCAGCTTCAATCAGAACGCCGATTCTTCCGCCGCCATGAATATAATCAACAACTACGCCATCAGTTGTAATCTTTTCGAATCTTCTGATATTCATATTCTCGCCAATAACAGAGATCTGGCTGGATAAAGCCTGAGCTACTGTTAATGAGCTGTCACTGATCCATGGCTCAGCCATGAATGCATCCATATCCTTTGCTTCAGAAGCAAGAACCTGGGAAACCACGTCAGCTACATAACCCTGGAACTGAGCGTTCTTGGCAACGAAGTCTGTCTCACTGTTTACTTCTACGATAGCTCCCGCTTTTCCGTCTCCACTTACTACAGTTGTAACAACACCTTCTGCAGCAATTCTTCCTGCCTTTTTAGATGCAGCTGCAAGTCCTTTTTCTCTTAAAAACTCAACTGCCTTGTCCATATCACCGTCAGTCTCTGCAAGCGCTTTCTTGCAGTCCATCATACCTGCACCGGTTAACTCTCTTAATTCTTTTACCATTCCAGCTGTAACTGCTGCCATTTGTTTTTCCCTCCATCATCGATTAAACGTCATTGATATTGCAAAAGGTCTGTTCATAAAAATATGCTTCGACCCGCCATACAGCAGACCGAAGCATACGTTCGTCTGAATCTTAAGCTTCTACAGTCTCTTCTAACTCCTGAGCTGCTTCTGCTTCCTCAGCTACTGCCTCGCCCTGGTTTGCTTCGATTACTGCGTCTGCCATCTTGGATACAATTAACTTGACAGCTCTAATCGCATCATCATTACCTGGGATTACGAAATCAAGTTCTTCAGGATCACAGTTTGTATCAGCAATGCCGATTAACGGAATGCCCAGTGTGTGAGCTTCCTGAACGCAGATTCTTTCTTTCTTGGGATCTACAACAAAAATCGCATCCGGAACCTTCTTCATATCTTTGATTCCGCCTAAATTCTTCTCTAATTTTTCCCATTCCTTCTTAAGTGCAATAACTTCTTTCTTAGGAAGTACATCAAATGTACCATCCTGAGACATTGTCTCAATCTGCTTTAATCTTGCAACTCTGGACTGGATTGTCTTGAAGTTTGTCAGCATACCGCCCAGCCATCTCTCGTTTACGAAGTACATACCGCAGCGCTCTGCCTCAGATTTGATCGCATCCTGAGCCTGTTTCTTTGTACCAACAAAAAGGATTTTTCCGCCTTCTGCAGCAATATCAGATACTGCTTTATAAGCTTCATCTACTTTTACAACAGACTTCTGTAAGTCGATAATGTAGATACCATTTCTCTCTGTGTAAATATACGGAGCCATCTTAGGGTTCCATCTTCTGGTCTGATGACCGAAGTGCACGCCAGCTTCTAAAAGCTGCTTCATTGAAATAACGCTCATGTTATTACCTCCATTGGTTTTACTTCCGTCCGTTTCTCTTGCTTCCGAGGAGACCAATATTATGGCACCTTCCTCTGGAATCCGCAGACGTGTTTTTTGTAAGCCTTGCTAGTATAGCACAATATTTTTTACGATGCAAGTAATTTTTTATATTTCATGTCCAAATCAGAAGATTTCTGTCTTGTATCCGCAAAAAAAGGTAATCATTGCTGATCACCTTTTTCAAGCATTTCTATGAACTATAAATCTTTTATATCGCGGCGTTCCGGAATGATTTTTGTATTGCCTGCCTTTATGGATTTCAGCTCGTCAAATACCACATCATTCAGGACCTTAATATAGGTACCTTTCATACCGGAAGATCTGGATTCGATGACACCGGCACTTTCAAACTTCCGCAGCGCATTGACAATAACAGAACGGGTAATCCCGACACGGTCTGCAATTTTGCTTGCGACAAGAATGCCTTCATTTCCATCCAGTTCCTCGAAGATATGCGTGATCGCTTCCAGTTCTGAGAAAGATAAGGTGCTGATGGCTGATTTCACAATCTGTACCTTTCTGGTTTCTTCTGCATTCTCTTCGTTTACTGACCTCATCATCTCAAGTCCTACGACAGTAGTGCCATATTCGCTTAAAATTATATCGTCTATGTCATACTGTGAATCCGATTTATAAATAAACAGAGTTCCAAGTCTCTCCCCTGCTATATCAATCGGTGTTATAATAGCCTGATATTTTCTGATGTTGTCACCGGTAAAACCAAGCGTTTCCAGGTTTACATTTTCTTTTGTAGACAGAATACTGAGCAGTCGTTCATTCAGCATAGTATCGACATAACCACCTACCTGGTCTGCAATCAGTTCCTGAATCTCTTCAATGTCAGACGTGAGACCCACGCCAAGCACCTTCCCCTTCTTGCTGATAACAAGAATATTGGAATTCAGGATCTCGGTAAGCACTTCACAGATATCGTTAAATACGACCTTATGCGAATTATTGTTATGCAATAATTTGTTAATTTTTCTAGTTTTGTCCAACAACTGTACGCTCATTGCCGAAAACCTCCTTTATAATTGATGTGAAATTTCGAAAAACGCTTTTAATAATTAAATATTATCACTATTATTTTCAAATAACAATAGTTTTTTGAAGATTTTCGATTTTCTTAATAATTTTTCTATTTCCCTATTTATCCGTGCTGTATCCGCACTGTTCATTGGAGCATAATAACTTATTACCTTTTTCAACCATATAGGAACCGCATTTAGGGCACTTCTGGGTGGAAGGCTTTTGCCATGACATAAAATCACAGTCAGGATTTGCCTCGCAGCCATAATAAATTCTGCCCTTCTTTGTCTTCTTAATCACTACATCCTTACCGCACTTCGGACATGGAACTCCTGTCTTTTCCAGATAAGGTTTCGTATTCTTACATTCAGGGAAACCGGGACAAGCAAGGAATTTTCCGTGAGGTCCATATTTAATAACCATATTCCGGCCGCACAGTTCACAAACTTCTTCTGTCACTTCATCGGCTATTGTAACAGATTCCAGTTCTACCAGTGCCTTATCGACCGCATCTTTTAAGTCAGGATAGAAATTTTTCACTACCGTCTTCCACTGTACCGTTCCATCTCCCACTTTATCAAGAAGATATTCCAGATTCGCAGTAAATGTGATGTCCACAATGCTGGGGAAGCTTTGTTTCATCATACTGTTGACAACTTCTCCCAGTTCTGTCACATAAAGATTTTTATTTTCTTTTGCCACATACCGTCTGGCTATTATCGTTGTAATTGTAGGAGCATAAGTACTTGGACGTCCAATTCCCTGTTCTTCCATGGCTTTTACAAGCGATGCTTCCGTAAAATGAGCGGGGGGCTGGGTAAAATGCTGGCTGTTTTCCAGCTTCTCCAGTTTAAGTATACTGCCTTTTTCCAGATTTCCAAGAAGAATATTGTTTTCTTCTTTTTCTTCTTCCTGCACATAAACTGACATAAAACCATCAAATTGAAGTTTTGAAGCAGAAAGCGTAAATAAATAGGTTCCTGCTTTTACCTTCACAGAGGTAGTCTCATACACGGCCGGCTGCATTCTGCTGGCTGCAAATCGCTTCCAGATCAGCTGATAGAGGCGGAACAAATCTCTCTGAAGGGATTCTTTTACGATCACCGGTGTCAGGGTAATGTCCGTAGGACGAATCGCCTCGTGGGCATCCTGTATCTTAACATTGCTTTTCTTGTTCTGTTCTCCATTTGCCAGATAACGGCTGCCGTACTGCTTCTCTATAAACTCCCTGGCTGCTACATCAGCCTCTTCTGCGATTCTGGTAGAATCAGTTCTCAAATAGGTGATGAGACCTACGGTACCATGACCGGCAACCTCTACACCTTCATATAACTGCTGAGCCAGACGCATGGTCTTTTGAGTTGAAAAATTAAGTACCTTGGAAGCTTCCTGCTGAAGAGTACTGGTCGTAAATGGAATGGGCGCTTTCTTTACCCGCTCCCCTGCTTTTACCTCGTCAACCTGGTATTCTTTCTTGTGAAGACCGGCAAGTATGTTATCCAGTTCTTCCTTATTATGAATGGTAATTCTTCCATTCTTATCTCCATAGAATTTTGCTTTCAGTGTCTTCTTGCTTCCATCCTGCTTTAAGTCCGCATCCAGATTCCAGTATTCCTCCGGTATAAAAGCATTGATATCCTCTTCCCGGTCGCAGATCAGACGAAGCGCAACAGACTGAACGCGTCCGGCACTCAATCCTCTTTTTACCTTGGCCCACAAAAGAGGGCTGATCATATATCCTACCATTCGGTCCAGAACTCTTCTGGCCTGCTGGGCATCCACCAGATCCATATCAATCGCTCTTGGAGTTTTTAAAGAGGTTTTCACCGCATTTTTGGTAATTTCATTAAAGCTGATCCGGTATACCTGTTTTTCTTTCAGCTCATCTAATTTCAGAGCTTTCATTAAATGCCAGGAAATCGCTTCTCCTTCACGGTCAGGGTCGGTTGCAAGATAAATCTTATCTGCTTTTTTTACTTCTTTTCTCAGCTTTGCAAGTATATCCCCTTTTCCCCTGATCGTTATATATTTTGGATCAAAATCATGTTCCACATCGATTCCCATCTGACTCTTGGGAAGATCCCTTACATGTCCATTGGAAGCATCTACTTCATAGTTTGCCCCAAGGAACTTTTTTATAGTTTTTACTTTTGCGGGTGACTCCACAATTACTAAACAGTTCGCCATACCAAACTCCTCGCCTATTGTTTCTTACCATAATATTGATGGGATGTCTGTATAATGCTGCCCTTTAATTCCAGTTCCAAAAGGACACTCATGCACTCGCTGACAGACAATCCACTGCATCTCACAATCTCTTCCAGATTCTTCGGTTGCAAATCTAGGCAACTATACACCATTTTTTCTTTTTTGGCAAGCCTGTTCTTATTTTTTTCATGAACTCTTAATATTTTACCGCTTTGTAATTTAAAATATTCCAACACAGTTTCCGGAGACAGTAATACACTGGCCCCTTCAGAAATCAGACAATTGCAGCCTGTACTTAAGGGGTCTGTCACCCTCCCCGGAAGGGCAAAAATCTCTTTTCCCTGTTCCAGTCCAAGATTAGCTGTAATCAGAGATCCGCTCTTTTCCCGGGCCTCGATTACAAGAATCGCATCGGATAACCCGCTTATGATCCGGTTTCTCATAGGAAAATTCTGAGGTTTTGGTGCTTCATCAGGCATAAATTCCGTTATAATGCCTCCGCAGTCTGCCATGCGTCTGTATAATCCGTAATTTTCTTTTGGGTAACAGATATTGATTCCGCATCCCAATACGCCGTACGTCTCCTGACCTGCCTCCAGAGCACCCTCATGTCCCGCTCCGTCTATTCCGTTAGCCAGACCGCTGATAATCGACACTCCCGCGGCGGACAGCTCTCTTGCTAAGTATACCGCCATCTGGCGTCCGTAATTGGTACAGTTCCTGGCTCCTATGATAGCTGCTGCAGGTTTCTCCTCTTCCGGAAGATTTCCCTTTACAAAAAGCCCCATTGGGTATCCATAAACTGATCGAAGCCGTTTTGGATAATCATGATCAAAATGAGTGATAAATCGTATTCCTCTTTTCTCTATTTGTTCCAGCTGGATACGAATAGAATCCATATAGGATTTTCGCTCTTCAATATACGATATCTCACTTTGTTTTAAAAGCCCGCAGCCTTCCAGTTCCTTTCTTTCTATATTATATATCTTCTTATAACTGCCCATGTAATCATGCAGCTTTTTTATTTTCACCGCTCCAAGAAACGGAATATGGGAAAGCCAGTACAGACATTCCCTTTCTTCCAGATTATCCATAAATACCTCCCCAGAACCTGCCTTCCCGGCTGCGCAGACCGGCAGCTTCGGCCAGATGGTTTTTTGTCATTTTTTCAGAGCCTTCCAGATCTGCAATTGTTCTTGCGATTTTAAGGATTTTCTCATATCCCCGGACACTTAGTCCCATTGATTCATAGATTTGTTTAAGAAATAGATCTTCTGTTTTATCCAGGCTGCAGAATCTTTCAAGATCCGGCTTCTTCATAGAACTGTTAAAATGTATTCCTGTGCCCTTAAACCGCTCTATCTGCATGGATCTTGCCTGCTCTATACGGACTCTGATGGATGCGGACGTTTCCCCTTTTTCTCCCTGCAGCAAATCCTTATAACTCACAGGACTTGATTCTGCACAGATATCGAATCTGTCCAGTATTGGTTTTGAGATTCTTCCCAGATATTTGTTTACCTGGCTTTCAGAACATCTGCACTTCGTTCTGTCCGGATAAAATCCACAAGGGCATGGGTTCATTGCAGCCGCCAATAGAAATTTTGCAGGAAATATGTAAGCCCCGTGAGTTCTTGTTATGGTGATTTCCCCCGCTTCCAGAGGCTGCCTCAAAATCTCAATGGTGGATTTTTGAAATTCGGTCAATTCATCCAGAAACAGTACACCGCCTGAAGCCAAAGTCAACTCACCCGGCCTGGGAATGCGTCCGCCCCCTGCAAGTGCCTGAGGGCTGATGGTATGATGGGGACTTCGAAAGGGCCGGGTATTCATAACAGGAGTCTCCCCGGAAAGCAGACCGCAAACGCTGTATATTTTAGAGATTTCCATGATTTCATCAAAAGAAAGAGATGGCATTATGGTGGGAATTCGTTTGGCAAACATTGTTTTCCCTGTGCCTGCAGGCCCGATATACATAATGTTATGCATACCCGCTGCAGCAACCTCAGTGGCACGTCTTAAAAACGGCTGGCCTCCTATGTCTGAAAAATCCACATCGTAATTCTTTCTTGCAGATCCCGGCAGTTTTTGATCAGCAGAAAACCCCGGCAGCTTCCTTATTCCATTTAAATAATCTGTTAAATCCTTTAAGGTATCCAGTCCCACAACCTGTATACCATTTGCGACAGATCCTTCTCCCCTGTTCTCTCTGGGAAGATAGCATACTGTATTTCCGTCCTTTTTTGCAGCGAGAACAATAGAAAGCGCCCCTGGCACAGGTTTCACTGTACCATCTAACCCAAGCTCTCCGGAAAATACACAGTTCGACAAATTAGAAGACGGGATCATACCAGAAGCAGATAAAATAGCAATTGCAATGGGAAGATCAAAAGCAGTCCCTTCTTTTCTGATATCTGCAGGGGAGAGATTGATGGTTATCTTTTTGGCAGGAATGCGAAAGCCGGAGTTTTTAAGGGCCGTTCTGACTCTGTCCTGCGCCTCCTTTACCTGGGAAGAAAGATAACCCACCATGGAGAAACCAGGCAGCCCGTCGCTGACATCCGCCTCCACAAGAATCGGAACCCCCTCTACGCCAATAATACCAATACTATGAACTTTACTATACAATTAAACACTCCTTTCAAATATAAAGGAAATAAAAAATGGAAATTCATGCAGAAATGCACTTGGAATATCCGGAACCGGATTAAATTTATGATAACTTAAAAAGCAGAAAAAGGCAACTATTTTCTCACTTTTTCTGCTTTTTCCAAGAAATATTGACATCACTGTCAACCCTCGTCAGACATCCCTTAAACCCCGGGAAAATTCAGGCATATATGGCCTGAAGCGGAGAGGCATATGATTCAGCTGACAGACCGGATTTGTACGTTCCTTAATAGAAATGCTCTTCCTGAAGCGTCTGAAAAGATCTTCGTATTCATCCTCTTTGGCCGATTTTGTAATCTTATCTTCCCATTGGGGTGACAAAAAATCGGTCAGATACCAGGGACGGAATGCCGGATGGAGAACTGCCTTTTTTCTGTTTGCATCATATATTACCCAGTTTTCTCCTGAGAGGCGATCCGCAAAATGGGGTGCAAGAAGAACAATTATGTCATTCTTAGGACCGATCCGGCTTACCAGTAAGTCTCCCTCCATCTCCAAAAAGCGGACAAATCCAGTCAGATGGTGTGTCTCATTATCGACAAAGCGACACATATGAAATATGTCGTAAACAGCCTGAATCTGAAGCATGCTGACAATACCGGCTCCTGTACGAAATCCGCAGATCAGAAAGCGGTAAATCTTATCCGCGCGCTCCATATCATTACTTAAAGCAGCTTTGTAAACAACTTCATAGGCTTCCTCGGAAATCTTAGTTCTGATTGCTGCTATCACCTTATCAGCCTTTTGGGAATCAGTGGTCACTTCTTCATACTGACAGAACAGTTCCATGGTTATACCATCATCCTTAAGCCGGATCATCACATTATCGTGACCTTTCTTACTGGCCCATGCGGTATAAACACCGCTTAAAATCCCCTCTATACTGCTGTCACAAAGGTATATCGTCTTCATACCATAATTCCTCCGGAGCCTGCCTGTGCCAGCAGACTGGTATCGTCAAACAGGGAAAGCTGCCGGTAAGTGGCTGTAGAGCTGATATCCCAGACACTTCTCCGTTCCTCGCCTACCAGGTGGCTGGATATATAATCTTCTTCAATCTTTACAGGATACATCATCTTACCAGAACAGGTAATAAAATAATGAGCTCTTTTCAGAACTACCCCCATCTTTTTTAAAGCTTCAAAATCCAATATTCCGTTCCGTCTGGCAGCCAGTATTCGCTTCACGGACTTCACTCCCATACCAGGAACTCTCAGAAGAGTGAAATAATCAGCACGGTTTACTTCCACCGGAAACTGCTCCAGATGCCTGAGTGCCCAGTCACACTTGGGATCCAGAAGAACATTAAAATTAGGGCGGTCTTCCGAAAGCAGTTCTCCCGCCTGGAAACCGTAAAAACGCATCAGCCAGTCTGCCTGATAAAGCCTGTGTTCTCTCAAAAGCGGCGGTCCTCCCGGAAGGGCAGGGAGGCTGCTGTCCTGATTAACCGGCACAAACGCAGAATAAAATACTCTTTTCAGATCATAATTCCTGTACAGCGCCTCTGCCACCATCATCATCTGATAATCATTCTCGGGTGTAGCGCCCACGATCATCTGTGTGCTCTGGCCTGCCGGTACGAAAGCAGGAGTCTTTTTATATTCCATCAATTCATAGCGATTGGTCACGATTCCATTCTGAATCTGCTTCATGGGCTTTAATATCTTGTCACGGTTCTTCCCTGGAGCCAGCTTTTTCAGTCCTTCTGCTGTGGGCAGCTCTAAGTTAATGCTCATACGGTCTGCAAGAAACCCTGTTTTTTCAATCAATAACGGATCTGCACCCGGAATCGCTTTTACATGAATATAGCCATGAAAATGATACTCCTCTCTCAGCTTTTTTAACGTCTGGTAGATGAGATCCATGGTATAATCAGCGCTGTTTAAAACACCGGAACTCAGAAACAGACCCTCGATATAATTACGGCGGTAAAACTGTATGGTAAGCTGACAAACCTCCTCTGGTGTAAACGCAGTACGGACTACGTCATTGGAAGATCTGTTGATACAATATTTGCAATCGTAAATACACTGATTTGTAAATAATATCTTGAGCAGAGAGATACACCTGCCATCTGCCGAAAAGCTGTGGCAGATACCTGCCTTACTGGCATTACCGATGGTTCCTGCCTTCCCCTTGCGGTCCACTCCGCTGGAAGTACAGGCCACATCATACTTGGCAGCATCCGACAATATCTCTAATTTTTCCTGAACACTTAGCGCTTCCTGTATTAGCATCTCTTCACCTCGAACATTTGTTCTTAACAAGAATTTTAGCATACTTATTTAAAAATTTCAAGCTTTTTCGAATATATGTTCTCTCTTTAAGCAAATTTTTATTCATTGCCTTTTACAGGAAGCGGACAACAGAAAAAGACGGCGAAATTCCCCCGTCTCCGTCTGTTATGAAACCGTTACCGGTTATCGTTATTCTTCAAATCCGCCCGGATTATTCTTCTGCCAATTCCAGGAATCCCGGCACATCTCTTTCAGTCCCCGCTCCGCTTTCCAGCCAAGCTCCTTCTCCGCTTTTGAAGGATCTGCATAACAGGTTGGGATATCTCCAGGTCTGCGTTCCATAATTGTATAAGGAATCTTTAAATCATTGGCTTCTTCAAACGCGCCAATCACATCAAGAACACTGTATCCAATTCCGGTTCCCAGATTATAGATCCACACACCGCCTGCCTGGTTTGACATGGCTTTTA
Source organism: Bacillota bacterium (assembly GCA_023386315.1). Taxonomy (GTDB): domain Bacteria; phylum Bacillota; class Clostridia; order Lachnospirales; family Lachnospiraceae; genus Lacrimispora. Next base: position 104,823 of record JAEWJZ010000018.1, read on the forward strand.
AAGCCTTTACGTGGCCCACTGCCAGATCAACTACATGAATATAGTCCCTGACACAGGTTCCGTCCGGCGTACCATAATCATTGCCGAATACTCCCAGACGTTCCAGTTTTCCTACCGCCACCTGGGTAATATAAGGAAGAAGGTTATTGGGCGTTCCTTTCGGATCTTCTCCAATCCGGCCGGATTCATGAGCTCCGATGGGATTGAAGTACCGTAATAACATAACATTCCACTCCGGATCTGCGGTATTTAAATCAGTCAGGATCTGTTCCAGCATTCCCTTGGTTCTTCCATAAGGATTGGTGATGTCTCCCTTTGGACATTCTTCCGTGATGGGCACAAACTCCGGATCTCCATATACTGTCGCAGAAGAACTGAACACAATACTCTTCACTCCGTGTTTTCTCATAACATCACAAAGCACTAAAGTGCCTGTAATGTTATTATGATAATATTCAAGAGGTTTGTAAACGGATTCGCCCACTGCCTTCAGTCCTGCAAAATGAATGACACCATCAATGGATTCTTTTTCAAAAATCTGCTCCAGAGCTTCCCGGTCCAGTAAATCCGCTTCATAAAAATTCAGTTTTCTTCCTGTAATTTCCATTACCCGCTTCATGGATTCCCTGCTTGAATTACAAAGATTGTCAACCACTACTACCTCTAAACCGGCATTGAGCAGTTCCACACACGTATGACTTCCTATGTATCCTGCACCACCGGTAACTAATATCGCCATGTTAACTTCCTCCTTTAAAATGTCCTGAAACTATTATAAGCAGGAAACCGGAAAATAACAATGTAGAATTTCTTAAAAACCTATGATTTTTATCTGATTTTTTCTATTTAAATATAGAAGAAAAAAAACCAAAAATGCTTTTAAATATGTTTCCTATGCGGTGAACCACACTGCCATCCGGGTGGAAATCTTCATCCACGTTCACATCTTCATCTTCTTCATCCTGCTTGATTTCACCAGTTCTCAGTATGATTTGAATGCTCTTTGGCGATGGATTTCTTACTGATGTCATGGAGACAGGTTTCGCTTCTAAATCAATATTTAACAGGGTGGTATCCTCAGTAGTATATTCGTCCCACTTATCATCAATCATATTTTTTATGGTATCCTTGGCATTTCTTAAAACTTCAGTCTGATCAAGACCATTTCCTGCAACATCCAGGGTATCAACCAGACCGTTTAACGTCTTTTCCGTGCTGCCATTTAAAGAATTACCCACTGTCTTCATCTGATTCTCCAGAGACCGGAAAAATACATTCATGGAATCAATACTTCCTGATGCACTGTCTGTCATCTCTCCCATATCTGTCAGCGTATTAAGCATCTCATCATGATGGCGGTTTAAAATTCCATTCAGTTCTTCCGCATTTCCAATCAGGTCATCCGCAGTATCGCATAGTTTTCCAATGGCATCGGACGATTGTATTACACCGTCTGCCGCGCCGCTAATATGATTTCTTTCCGAATAGAGATCTCCAAGAAGAACTTTTGTCAGCCCAAGGAATTTTGTCATATCATCGGTCAGTAAGGCTCCGCTTCCTGCCAGCTGGGGAAGTATCTGTGCCAGTGGTGCTGCAGCTTTTAGTGCAGCCTTTGAAGCAGAACTGGGGGAAGCGGTACTTCCTGTTCCCAGTGCAGAAGTTAAATAATCGGTTAATGCATTGATTTCTGTAACAGAATAGCCCTTCTCATTAAATAAATAAGAGGAAATTTCATCCTCGTCAGCCAGACCTTCCTCTGTGACGTCATAAAGCAGTTCATCCAGTTCCTCATCCCCCAGTCCCTGTGCCGAGGCGTTTAGTGAACCGGTTAAAGCCGTCAGCTGGGGAAGTATTTCTGCAAGCGCTGCAAGTTCCTTTGCAAGCGCCTGCTGCTGGTCTGTCAGTGTATTTAAATGTTCCTGTGTCTTATCAAGCTGCTTTAAGAATATCTGGGTTTTCATTCCGGCTTCCGGTGAATTTGCCAGTCTCTGTAATTCCTCCAGTTCATCTCTGAGTTTCCTTACCCCCTCCTGTAAATCATTTAAATCCGGAGAGAGATCACTTAAAATTTCAGTTAAATGATTCGTCTGGCTTCTCAGATCATTTAACGCCGTTTTGGCATTCTGCGTGTGATTATAAAACGGTCTTAGTGTCTTAGACAGTCCATCAAGTGCAGCCAGCGCTTCATCTGCATTCTGATAGACCTTTCCCTTCGAATCCGCCACAATCTGTCTGGTTTTATTAAGACCCCTGATTCCACTGGATGTACTGTCAATGCTGTTCTTCATCTGATCCATGGTATTCAGTACCACATCCAGGCTGTCACTGATGGCATCTGCAGAATCTTCCATGGTTTCCCTGGCCTCCCGCAAATCTTTCACTTTGTCAAGCTGGCTGACCGTCAGCGGGACCATGGCAAAGACGACTCCGGAGAATTTAAAATCATCCGTACCAATGCGGATGGAATAATGTCCGTCTTCTCCTGGAAGAGCAAAGAAAACCACCGTGCTTAGATTTCCTACCGTCTGCACCTGCGCACCCTCTGCCTCCAGGCTTAAGTTTTTATCCATATCCACAACAGCACTGCCCATCAGTGTCATATTGTTTTTATAGAAATCGGAAAGCCCTTCATTGGGCGCCAGGTCCACATTCACTTCGATCAGACCCTTTTCCCCTGCCAGCTCTTCCGCTTTTTTCTCCACTCCGTTAAGCCTGTAGCTGACGGTAATATTCCAGGGCAGCTCCTTTTTTTCCGTTTTTGTCTGTCCTTCAAAATAAAATCTGTTTTCGCCTGCTTCCGGCGTAAAAGTTACTGATCCGTCAGCCCCCACCACCGGTTTGGAATGATCTGTCAAATTAATTACCTTATCATAATTTCCGTAATCTACCAGCGGCTCACTTCCATTTAACCTGTAAATCTTTACCACGCTGCTTTCCTTTATTTCTCCATAGGGATCCATTGTCACGTAAAGAGTTTCATCATATGGAGGCTGTATTTCCGATGCCAATGGCACCACTACGGACTGCATGGAGATAACAGCCGCCAGCCCTATGGGAACTATTTTTTTATGCCTGTTCATTTGCATCCCCTCCTTTTAACTTTCCTCTTACTTTTGTATATTTTAAACGCCGTCTCTCTTTTCGTCTGGACGCCCGCTCCTGCTGTTTTTGTATCTGTTTGTCAAACAGACTGAGTAACGCCGGTAAGAGAGACAGTACCAATATCATGCTGAGAATCGCTCCTCTGCCCACAAGGCGTCCTACCTGGGAGATGGCCTGTATGGAAGACGTAAAAAACAGGAGATAACCCACCACGGTTAAAATGCCTCCCGATGTAAGTATGGATAATGTACTCTTTGAAATGGCGGCCATTGCTGAATCTGTGTTATTCATGGTTTTTCTGAAACCAAGATAGTTATTGGTCATCAAAATGGAATAGTCAATGGTAGCCCCCAGCTGAAGGCAGCTTACTATGATATAGCCGATATATACCATACTGTCTCCCATCACGTAGGGCAGAGTCATATTTAAGTAGATTGCAACCTCGATTGGAATAATAACAAGAATCGGCACCAGGACTGCCTGAAAAGTAACCAGCACTACAAGTGCCACCCCCGCCAGGGAAAGGAGGGATACCTTATTATAGTCATCAGTTAAAATATCACGGATATCAATCGTGGTGGGCGTCATACCAATTACATATGCATCATTGGGGTAAAATTCACGAATTACATTCTCAAGCTTCTGACTGCAGTCAAAGGCATACTGACTTTCCTGAACGGTATTCATGGATATAAGGAATCTGGCGTAATGGCTGCTTCTTAACTGCTTACTGACCTTATCCGGCAGAAAGCTTTCAGGAATTCCTCTCGGTATCGTTCCTGACATGGAAATAGCATAATTAACAAAATCCAGATCCTCCAGTGCATCCGTCAGCTGTCTTTCCGTCACAACGGAACCATTTGGTACGATTCCAATCACCATGTTGGATTTTCCAAATTCCTCATTAATCTTTCTGGTATCCTCATAAACTCTTGTTCCCGGACCTGCGCCGATGGCATCATCACCATAGTAAAAGGCATTCATGCTCTGGCCAAAGTAACAGGGAACAGCCAGGATCATTGCTGTTATAAACACAGGTTTCCTGATTCTGTTCATCAGCCTTGCAAAACGGTCAAAGGGAGGCACAAAAGGTTTATGCGCCGTCTTTTCTATCATTCTGTTAAAATGCAGGATCAGAGTCGGCATCAGAAACAGCACCGTTGCCAGACTGCAGATAATCCCTTTAGTCAGCACAAATCCCACATCTTTGCCGATGGTAAAACGCATGAATGCAATGACTATAAATCCGACAATCGTAGTTGCTCCGCTGGCTAAAATGGAACTGCAGGATTCCTTCAATGCCATTTCCATGGCTTTGTTTATTTCTATACCGGTATTTTTTATTGCGGTGAATGTATGTAAGAGAAAAATCGAATAGTCCATAGAGACTGCCAGCTGTAAAATAGCCGCTGTCGAAAATGTGAAAAATGATATGGTTCCAAACATCAGGTTTGACCCCATATTCAATATAATTGCGATTACCATAATTAAGATAAACAGGAATGGTTCCATCCATGACGTAGTCGTAAGCGTCAGTATCAGCCAGATGATCACCAGTGCCATACCGATCGCTATGGTTATCTCATGTGTGATGGATTCCTCCCTCTCTTTACTGGATACCGCACTTCCTGCAAAACATCCCCGATCCTTTCCTGCAATCCTGTATATCTCTTCTACGCCGGAACGGGTGAGCGGATTGTCATCCCCATTTTTGAAAATGATGTCCATCAAAGCATTGTCATTGCGGTAATAGTCTTTCATGGAAAATACATCAACAGAGGCCATGTCCGTCAGTCCCTCATTTGCAAAAGATGCTCCCATATATACATCCGTTGCAAGATCAGGTCCTACTACCACATCCACTCCCTCCAGATCTGAAATTTCACTTCTGATCCGCTTTGCTTCCTGAAGACTTACGCCCCGCACCATGATCCGCGCCATACCGGGATATCCAAACTCATCTTCCATCACATCCAGCGCCTGTTTCGTCTGGGCAAACTGCGGCAGATACTTGCTTAAATCATAATTAACTTTCACAAAAGGAAAACAAACTGCACAGATAATGGTCCCAGCAAAAAATACACTTTCAATTAATTTTCCTTTAAAAACAATAAAATGAACTAATTTGTCGAAAAAGCTTCTGTTTTTTTTCATATCCCCCTCCATTTATAATCGATAATCTACTAATGGATACTTTATTGACTTTTCAACATGTGTATATTATAATACTAGTGTAAATAACATTCAATAATCAATCTATTTAAATACATCTATTAATAATCACAGAATATTTTTCCGGCATAATACTCAACACATTTTTGAATATCGTCAATCAGAACCACAGTACGCGCCAAAGCGCGAAAGGAGGAGTTGTATGGATACGCAAAAGCAGGATCGACGCATACGAAAAACTCAGAGACTATTAAAGGAAAGTCTTCTGGAACTTATGGAAAAAAAGGATATTAAAAATATCTCCGTAAAGGATATCACGGAACTGGCTGATTTAAACAGGGGGACCTTCTATCTTCATTACGCGGATACATACAGTCTTTTGCAGGAAATGGAAACCGAAGTATTAAATGATTTTCAAAATATGGTAAACAACTATCGGGAAGCATTTAAAAAAGCATCACTCATGCCAGTTATTATACCCATCATTCAATATATTGAGGAGAACAAAAAGATATGTAATATCCTTTTTGAGAACAGCTCATCCAACGATTTTGTCAATCGCTTCCACACTCTTATTCTAAAAAATGGAACTGCCATTATCAAAGAACAATATCCCGACGCCAGGGATGTTACCTTAAACTACTTCCTGGAATTCATTACATACGGTCTCACGGGAGTATTGAAGCAGTGGCTGAATACGGATATGCAGGAGCCGAAAGAAGAAGTTGCAGAATTTGTTGATAAGGTTATTATGGGTACTGCAAAAAATCTTCTGATCATATAATTGTATGATAAATTTAAGACAATCCTTATGTTTCAATAAGCTTTAACCGATATATGAATAGTGAAGTTTTGTAACTGCATCTTATTTTACTGTATTAAATATTACATAAGGATGATCATTATGCCTACAAAGAAAACAAAAATAAAAGACCCCAAGACAAAACTTAAAAAGCCCAAGGCTGCAAAAGTGAAGAAGGAAAAGCCTGCAAAAGCCGGGAAAAAGTCTATATTGCCAAAGAACAAAAGAGTTGTTGTTTTGCTGGTTGCTGCCCTGTTCATAGTAATTATCGGAGCTGCCCAGGCCATTATTCTGCTGTCCATGAGAAATAAGAATACCATAAAAGAAAAGGTGGCCAAATCACCGGAATATTATTTTTCAAAGGATGAAGATATTTCCTCGTTCACCGCAATTGTTGGCGACCGTACCTACGAAGAGCCGGAATCCGTTCCGGAAAGCTCAAAGGAAACAGAAAAACCGGACAGTACCAAGAAGGAATCCGACCGCACTTCCACATCCGATTCTGAAGGCGAAACTGCTTCTGAAGGCGAAACCGCTACCGCAGACCAGCAGAAAGACACATATAAATATGTAAAGCTGGACAACGCCTCCGCAGATTTAAAAAGCTATAAAGATTACCTGGAGACTCAGAAAAGTTTTATCGATGTAACTGAGGAAAGCACAGCGGCAGAAACCACAGAAAGTGAAACAAACAGTGAAAATTCGGAATGCTATCAGCTTGCCGGTCCATCCAGTGATTCCAAGTCCTATCTTTCCATCACTCTGGAATCCGAAGGCGACAGCGTGACTGTAACAGCAGGCAAAGGCAGTGAATCCTGGAATGACTATTTTAAAAACCAGTGGAATCAGCAGAAAAAAGTAATCTCCGATATAAAAAAGCAGCCCAAATCCGAAACCTCGATTGAGGAGGCTGAGAACACCGTACGTTCCCAGGGACAGGAAAAACTGAAGCTTACAGAGAGTGCAGATTCCTACCAGTTCATAGCATCTCCCGGAATATCTAAGATAGACGGAAAAGACTACTACACGGTACGGACTTACAAACGGCTGCCAGACAACACACTAACCTATGTTGCCACCTATTTATTTGACTGCGCCGACAACAGCGTAAGCTTTCAATTTGATGAAATAACCGGACAAACCACCCCGCTGGGGTGACAAAAAAGCAGGACAGATCAGTAATTATTACTGATCTGCCCTGTTTTCTATTATAATTATGATTTTATTATATTCTGGTACCAGTAAAAGCTGTCCTTCGGTATTCTTCTCTGGGTTTCATAGTCAACATAGACGATTCCAAACCGGTCATCATAGCCCTTCTCCCATTCGAAATTATCAAGAAAACTCCACAAAAAGTACCCTTCCACTTCCGCTCCGTCTAAAACTGCGCGCTTCAGTTCAGACAGATGGCGTGCCAGGTAATCAATTCTGCACGGATCATGTACACCTCCATCTAAAGATATTACATCCAGTGCAGACATGCCATTCTCAGTGATAAACAAAGGCAGATGGTAGGTATCATAAAAATTCTTTACTGCCCAGTACATGGCTTTCGGAGTAATGGGCCAGCCCATTCCGGTCTTTCCATGACCTGCAGGAAGCTTCCCAAGAACGATCTCCCCCGTCTCAGATAAGGACACGGAGGTGCCCTGATAGAGATTCATACCGCAAAAATCGAGAGGCTGGCCAATCAGGCGCCCTTCTTCCTCAGTCAGCTGCGGCAAATCACTGCCAAATAAATCTCTGCATTGTGCATGAAACCTTCCTTTTAGAAACAGCTCATTCCAGAATGCAGAAGAAAAAAGCCAGTCATCCGCTCTTATTGAATTTTGCAGTTCTCCTGCTTTTGATGCCAGAAAATCGGTTTCTTCCACGGGCCAGTAAGCATTGCCGCAGGTAGGTGCATATCCTACCCTGCAATCTGGTATCATTTCCCGTAATTTAACCACAGATTTTCCATGTGCCAGGGCAATATTCCGGCACATGGAAAGGATTCTTCCAGCCGGATATTTAATTCCCGGAGCATGGGTGCATTTATCATATCCAAGCCAGGTAAATATCTGGGGTTCATTAAAAGTAATATAATTCTTTACCCGGTTTCCAAATGTTTTTGCAACAACCTCTGTATACGAAACAAACCACTCAGGACTTTCTGGGTTTAACCAGCCGCCCTGCATCTCCAGCTCATTGGGATAATCCCAATGAAACAGGGTTACATAGGGAGTAATATGATGTTTCAGCAGTTCATCCACCAGATCTGAATAGAACCTCAGCCCTTTTTCATTCACGTTTCCAGTTCCATGGGGTATGATTCTTGGCCAGGAAACAGAAAAGCGGTAAGCTCCTACTCCAAGCTCTGCAAGCAGAGCAACATCCTCTTTCATCCGGTGGTAATGATCACATGCCACTTCTCCTGTATGTCCCTCAAAAATTCTGCCTTTCTCTCTTGCAAAAACATCCCATACAGACAGCCCTTTTCCATCCTCAAAGGCTGCTCCTTCTATCTGATAGGATGAGGTTGCTGTACCCCATATAAAGTCTTTTTTCCAGTCCATCCTGCTATCCTTTCACACTTCCTGCCGTAACTCCGCCAATGATGAACCTTGACAGGCACAAATAGATAATGGCAACCGGAACAATGGCAATGGTAATCAGCATATAAACCTGACCCATATCAAATTTTAAGAAATCCGCACTTCTAAGCTGCGCTATTAATATAGGAAGCGTTTTTTTCGCATTGGATTTGAGCACAAGGGAAGGAACAAAATAATTGTTCCAGGAGGCCACAAATGCAAAGATCCCCTGCACTGCCAGAGCAGGCTTCACAATGGGAATTACAATAAAATTAAAGGTGTAAAATTCATTGGATCCGTCGATTCTGGCTGACTCCACAATTTCCAACGGCAGATTGCTTTGAAAATAAGAAACCATAAAATAGAATATAACCGGTGCAGCCATAGATGGAAGAATCAGAGGAACAAAACTGTCCATAAGTCCCATTTTACCAATCAGGCTTAAGAAGCCAAGGGTTGTAACCTGCGTAGGAATCATCATAATCAGGATGATAAAAAGATAAACTGCATTTCTGAATTTAAAATCATAGGCATGAATTGCATATGCCGTAAGTGCCGATACATATACTGCCAGGCCTGCGGACGCACCGGCGATAAAGAGACTGTTTATTATTCCATGAACAACCGGCAGATTCTTGTTATGCAGCACATTATATAAGTTAGGACCGAATGATCTGCCTGGCAGAAATGAGAATCCCTTTGCAATTTCCGGATGGGATCTGGTCGCATTAATGATCAGGCAATAAAAGAAGAAAAGGCACAGAAAAGACAAGAGTGACAGTACGATATAAGCAACTGCCTTTTTTAAATTCATCGCTTTTCCCATTATTTTGATCCTCCTTTCTGTTTACCAGCACCGGTGAGTATAAAAAATACCACAAGACTGAGTGCTGCTGTAATAATGAAGAGTATTACGGATAAAGCTCCTGCCATACCATAGTTTTTGCTGAACAGGTGATTATTCAAAAACATGATTAACGTCATACTGGCCCGGTCAGGTGTTCCTTTTCCATTGGTAAGTACCTGGGGTACATCAAACATCTGCAGTCCGCCGATGAGTGAAGTGATCAGTACGTAAATAAATATGGGTTTAATGGTCGGCATTGTAATTTTGGTAAATATCTGGAAAGATTTTGCTCCGTCTATGGCTGCAGCCTCAAATAAAGCAGAATCAACTCCAAGAATCGCCGCCATGAGGAGTATGGTTGTATTGCCAAACCACATCATGAAATTCATAAAACCGATCAGTCCTCTGGTTCCCCATACTGTGGTAAGAAAACGGACCGGACTGTCTGCCAGCCCCATTCTTATTATAAGATTGTTCATTGGACCGTCATCTGAAAACAGGGCAAAAAACAGCATGGCAAAGGATGCCGCCATAATCACATTGGGAAGGTATATAATTGTTTTGAAAAAGGTACTTCCTCTCAGCCGCATTCTAAAATCAGCAAACCAGACCGCCAGAATCAGGGAAATGATAATCTGGGGAATAAAGCCGATAATCCAGAGAATCACGGTATTGCCTAAGTACTTTAGGAGATCACTCTGAAAAATGGTGATATAATTCTCAAATCCGACAAAATTAGGTCCGATCTGAGTCAACCCTGAACGGTAATTTTCAAACATACTGTTATAAAACGTAGATATCAGGGGGATAAAGGAAAATACTAAATATGTAACAAAAAAAGGTATTAAAAAAATGTATCCCCATTTTGAATAGCTGACTTTCTTTCTGGCTTTTGCCTTTTTTTCTCTTACCATGATGGAGCCTCCTGTTTTCATACAGGGCGGGAAAATCCCGCCCTGTATCTAACTGCTACTGTGTTTCTAATTCCGGATATTTCTCTTGTGCAGATGTGTAGAAATTCTTAAGTGCTGTATCTTTATCAACAGTACCGTTAAAATAATCATGCATTGCATTCTGGAAACTTTCATTCAGTCCCTGATCGTAAGGAGAAATCTTGCTCATATCAATCTTTTCTGCAGCATCACAGTACATCTGAAGAGGATTCTGTCCGCCAAGGAAAGCTGACTTATAATCGCCCTTTGCCAGTTCTTCCATAACTGTCTTGTTATTTACGAAGTCATTCTTCTCTTCTACAATTTTCTTCATGGTTGCATCATCACAGCAGATTGTCTTCATAATATCTGCTACAATATCAGGATTGTCTGTACCATTTGCTGCGCACAGCCAGGTTCCGCCCCAGTTATAGGATTCTGGTCCAATGGTTGCAGCCCAGTCACCGTAAACACCATTTCCTGGTTCCTGCTTTCCTCCGTCAGCTTCTGCCTTTGCAAGAGAGTTTTTCGCAAGAACGAAATCTACGCCCCATGCTGGCATGAAATAACCAAATACTTTTCCTTCAGGACCCTGTCCGGAAGCCCATTCAGCTGCCCAGAGTGTGGTTTTCTGATTGTAACCGCTGTCTGTATACTTCTTTGTCTGCTCTACCCATTTTTCCAGGTTCGGATCGATCACTATTTTCTTTCCGTTTACCCACGGAGCAGCTACATTGTTTGAGAAAGTACGGTAGGAATCATCATAGCCGGAAAGCATAAAGTAGCCTTTATCTTTCATCTTTGCAGCAGTTTTGTCAAAGGAATCCCAGTCGCCGATTGACTTTTGAACTTCTGCAGGATCATCGGTTCCAAGTACATCTTTGGCAACGGAACGGCGATAGATATAAAGTCCAGGGCAGCCCTGCCAGGAAATACCTTTTTGCGCTCCCTTGGAATCCTGTGCGATTACTTTGGTGTAGTCATACTGCTTTGACATATCCTGATCTGTAATACCAACATCCTTTAAATCAAGGGTGTAATCGGAATTGACATACTTCAGAATGTAATCAGCTTCAACCAGGAACATATCCACTTTATCATCAGCCTTTGCATCATTCTGATTTAACAGTGCTTCATCAAGAGCATTCTGATAAGCGTTGTTTTCACTGGGAGTCGTCACAAAATTGACCTTATAACCGGCTGGAAGCTTGGAAGCATAATAATCTTCATATCTGGCTTTGAATTCATCATTCCAGACATAAATATTAATCACTTTTCCTCCTTCACCGCCAGCTTCTTTCTGCGCTTCCGTCTTTGCCTCAGTTTCCTTGGCAGTCGTCTCTGCAGCTTTGCTTCCGCTTTCGCTCTGCGCGCTCTTTGAGGAGCAGCCGGCAACCAGTGAAGCTGCCATTACCGCGCATAATAATCCGCTTACAACTTTCTTCTTCATATTTCCCTCTCCTTTTCTGATATTACTATCATGAAATATTAGCATTACCAACCGATTCCCCTGCAATCAGCTCCCCCTCCACAATGATCTGTTCTGTGAAAGTTGTCTTGGGTTTTTCGATTGTGCTTATCAATTTTTTTGCGGCCTGTATACCGATTGCCGCTGTGTCCTGGCGAATGGTAGTAAGCCTGGGGTTTAATATCTGTGATAATCTGCTGCCGTCATAACCGGCAATGGAGATATCATCCGGAACCCTTAAATTTCTCACCCGGATTTCATTAAGACCGCCGATCAGCGCTGTATCATCGGGATATAAGATACAGGTTGGCGGATCTTTTCTGTCTAACAGCTCACTGGTACATGCCATAGCCTGACTGACATCCAGATAATCTGCTTCCAGTACATAATCATCAGGTACCGAAAGCTCTTTACTTTCAAGAAAGCGATAAAAGCTGGTGAGCCTCGCCTTTGTAACGGTGCTGCCTGCCTGCCCGTGTATGTAGGCAATTTTCCTGTGGCCTTTCTCATAAACATATTCCATCAGGCTTTGAATACCCTTTACGTTATCGGATAAAACAGAAGAGCAGTTTTCATTGATATGATCAATTGTTACAACCGGAATGTCCCCGTTTAAAAGATCAATCACCTCAGGGTTGTCGAATTGGACGCAGGCAATCACCACACCATCTACATTCCTGTATTTGCAGTGGTCATAATAGGAAACCTTCTTTTTTCCTATCTGCCCGTTAATAAATGTAATATCATACCCCTGCTTTTCCGCCTCTACCTTAAATCCCTCCAGAACCGCGGCAAAATACTCATGAGTCAGACCGCTGTTAGCCTCATCAACAAACAGAACTCCTATGTTATAGCTTCTGTTTGTTTTTAAGGATCTTGCTGCAGCATTGGGATAATATCCCAGTTTCTCCGCTGCCTGCTTAACTCTTATTTTAGTGCTCTCCCCGATGTCATTCTGATCATTAAGCGCCTTGCTCACTGTGGCAACGGATACCCCGCAGTGCTGTGCCAGTTCTTTCATAGAAATCATATGTCTCATCCTTTTAACTTAATCGTTTTCGTATTTTCACTATACCCCTTTCTCCGGTAAAAATCAATAAGTTTTTTCTTTTTTGTCTAGTTTAAATAGATTTTGCACATACTTTTTGTGCATATTTACATTGTTTATTATACTTATGCATTAGAAAATCCATTATTTAAAATTTTCCTCTTGTTTTTTTTCTCAACCCGCGCTATTATGACCGTATAACTCCCTATTATCTTTCTTAATCGTTTTCGAAAAATGTCGTTTTTAGGGATTTGGGTCATCCAACAGGAAGGAGTTATTCAACTATGAAATATGGATATTTTAATGACCAGGACAAAGAATATGTAATTACTGCCCCAGATACTCCTCTGCCGTGGATCAACTATCTGGGCAGCGAAAATTTCTTTTCGCTGGTTTCCAATACCGGAGGTGGCTACAGCTTTTATAAAGATGCCAAAATGCTCCGGCTGACAAGGTACCGTTACAATAATGTTCCTCTGGACAGCAACGGACACTACTACTACATTAATGAAAACGGCACTATCTGGAATCCGGGCTGGCAGCCCACAAAGACTCCGCTGGATTTTTATGAATGCCGCCATGGACTTGGAGTGACCCGTTTCACCGGAAAGAAAAATGGCTTGTGCGCAAATGTCACAGCCTTTGTACCTTTAGGCGATTCCTGTGAGATCAACCAGGTCACATTAAAGAATGAAAGCACCGCCGCCAAAGAATTTACCCTGTATTCCTACGTGGAATTCTGTCTGTGGAATGCCATGGATGATATGACCAACTATCAGAGGAATTTTAATACCGGTGAGGTTGAAGTTGAAGGCTCCGTCATTTATCATAAAACAGAGTACAGAGAAAGAAGAAATCATTATGCCTATTACTCCGTCAATACCGATATACAGGGTTTTGATACGGACAGGAATACCTTTACAGGCGTGTATGGCTCCAATCAGAATCCGTCCATGGTGGAAAAGAATACTTCCGGTAATTCCATGGCCAGCGGCTGGTCTCCCATCGGCTCTCACCGGATCACGCTCCAATTAAAACCCGGAGAGGAAAAAACCTTTGTCTTTGTTCTTGGATACGCAGAGAATGAACAGGACTCAAAATGGAGCGCACCAGATGTCATCAACAAGACTCCCTCCAATGCTGTGCTGGAAAAATACCGTACTGCTTCAGATATTGAAAAAGCCCTTGAAAAGCTGAAACAATACTGGACAGATCTTCTCTCTACTTACAGCGTAACACTTGAGGAAGAAAAAACCGCACGCATGGTAAACATCTGGAACCAGTATCAGTGCATGGTGACCTTTAATATGTCCCGCTCTGCATCCTATTATGAATCAGGAACAGGAAGAGGTATGGGATTCCGTGATTCCTGCCAGGACTTACTTGGTTTTGTTCACATGATACCGGAACGGGCAAGGGAGCGCATCATCGATATTGCCTCTACCCAGTTTGAAGACGGAAGTGCTTACCACCAATATCAGCCTCTTACCAAAAGAGGAAATATGGATATTGGAAGCGGTTTTAATGATGATCCGCTCTGGCTTATCGCAGGAGTCAGTGCATACATACGCGAAACCGGCGACTGGGATATCTTAAAAGAAACTGTTCCTTTTGATAACGATGCCAGCAAGAGCCAGACTTTAATGGAGCATTTAAGACGTTCCTTTGGATTTACAAGATCCCATTTAGGACCACACGGCCTCCCTCTCATCGGGCGTGCCGACTGGAATGACTGCCTGAATTTAAACTGCTTCTCCATGGAGCCGGGTGAATCATTTCAGACAACCGGACCCTCGGAAGGTCCTGTTGCAGAATCTCTGATGATCGCGGGAATGTATGTAAAATACGGAAAAGAATACGCAGAAATCTGCCGTTTAACCGGACTTGAGAAGGAAGCCGCCGAAGCGGAAGCTTCTGTAAAAGAAGTATATGATGCAGTCCTTAAATCCGGCTGGGACGGAGAATGGTTCCTGCGCGCCTATGACGCTTTTGGCAATAAAGTTGGCTCCAGGGAATGCAAAGAAGGTCAGATCTTTATTGAACCACAGGGATTTTGCGTAATGGGCGGAATTGGAATTGAAGAAGGCCTGGCAAAAAAAGCTCTGGACAGTGTACAGGAAAGGCTCGAAACCACCTATGGAATCGTACTTCATCAGCCGGCATACCAGACCTATCATAAGGAGCTGGGTGAAATTTCTTCCTATCCGCCGGGATACAAAGAAAATGCCGGAATCTTCTGCCACAACAACCCATGGATTTCCATTGCAGAAACCATGATCGGCAGAGGAAACCGTGCATTTGAAATTTATCGCAAAACGGCTCCTGCCTATACAGAAGAGATCAGCGAGATTCATAAGACAGAACCTTACTGTTATTCCCAGATGATAGCCGGTAAAGATGCCGCCAATTTCGGTGAAGCAAAGAACAGCTGGCTGACCGGTACTGCAGCCTGGACCTTTGTCTGTATCTCCCAGCATATTTTAGGCATACGGCCTGGTTTCCATGGCTTAATTGTAAATCCCTGCCTTCCGGATTCAATCGGAGAGTTTTCTGCTGTCCGCAAGTTCAGGGGTGCCAGCTACCACATTCATGTGGTAAGAAACGGTAAGACAGGAAACAAAATTTCTTCTTTCCTGGTAGACGGAGTTTCCATTGAAGGAAATGAGATCCCAATCCAGAAAGACAAAAAAGAATATCATGTTAATCTGATACTGGAATAAGCTTCAGGGGCAAAACCATAATTATGGCTTTGCCCCTTTCCATTTATATGATATAGTTATAAATAGAAAGAAATGGAAAAGGAGGCAGAGATATGAACTTCTCTCAATTAGTAAAGGAACGTTATTCCGTCAGAAAATTCAGTGACCGTAAAATAGAACCGGACACATTAAAACTGATCCTGGAGGCCGGTCAGGCTGCCCCCACAGCAGTTAATTACCAGCCCCAGCGTATTCTCGTATTGGATAGCCGTGAGAATCTTGAAAAATTAAAGGAATGTACCCCCTATCATTTTCATGCACCCATGGCACTTCTGACCTGCTATGACACAACAGTAAGCTGGAAGAGATCCTATGACCAGGAAGATATGGGACCAGTGGATGCAAGCATCGTAACGGCTCAGATGATGCTGCAGGCTGCAGAACTGGGCGTTGGAACCACCTGGGTAGGTCATTTCGACCCAACAGCCATAAGAGAATCATTTCATATCCCGGAATCTCTTATTCCTGTGGCACTGCTCCCCCTTGGTTATCCACGAGAAGACTCAGTCCCCCATCCCCTTCATGAAAAACGCTATGATTTAGACCATACAGTTTTCTTTAATTCCTTTCCGGATGCAGCCATAAACGAGGACAAAAACCGTTAAATAAAAAAGACCCCTGGCCGCTTTTGCCGAATGTCTCAGATTCAGGCGAAAAGGACTCAGGGGTGGGATTAATTCCTGATTTCTTCTACTTTCTATTCTTTGTCATACGCTTCCAGTGCAATAGGCAATGACTGAATCACTACATTTCCTGCAGCAGGCAGTCCAACCAATACACTGCTGATTATTTCCTCTCTTGTAGCTCCATGTGATTTTGCCAGCTGAACATGAAAAGGCAGACCGCTTTCCAGCCGCATGACTGCCATAACCGCAATATAGGCAAGTTCCTTTGTCTTTTTATCAAGTCCGCTTGCCATGTCAAGCTTATGAACCATCTCCATCCATGGCCCCTGAACCTCCGGTACCTCCTGTGCAAATGCTGAAAATGCATTACTCACCTGCATATGTCTTTACTCCTTTCTCATACGCGCCGCTGCTCATTCGTGGCCAAACACGCCCTTCCAGGCAGGCAGCTTTTTCATACTGCTTACAGCAATTTTCTCTGCCGCTGTTTCATCAAAACCCTGGGACTCCATAATAAACCTGGTCATACCGGCCTTTGCCTCTTCAAATGACCTCATGGTCCCATCCGGTCTGGCACAATAAACACAGTAATCTTTCTGCTCATCGCCTCCTGCAAAATCAGACTTCTTTTCCATGGGCATACCACAGGCTATGCATACCTTCATATTTCTCTCCTCCTCATCTACTTCCGAATAAGGCTTAAAAATGTATGTTTCAATTCTCCGGCATAACGCGCCAATACCGGTTCATCCGGAGAAAAGAAATCCTTGTTCCATAAGTAATAATGGATCATACCAAGCCATGTATTAAAAAGCATATGGACAGGGATCTCTTTTATGGTGCCATTCTTCATCTCCCTCGACATCTGCAGGTTAAAATGATGGGCAATCGCAGACTGATTATCCGCATATACATACTGTACTTCTTCCGGCAAAAGACTCCTCTCTGTAATAAGGCGAAGATAAAAATCCTCATGTTCAATGAGAATCCTTAAATGCGTATCCAGGAAATCACTAACGCTGATGTTTAATTCTGCCATATCATGAAATTCAGCAGCAAGGCTGATCTGAAACTCTCCAATGATACACTCCAAAAGATCATTCAGTGACTGGAAATGAGAAAAAACAGTTCCATGTGAGACCCCTGCCTCTTTGGCAATCCTTGCAGTTGAAGCAGAAAAACCTTCTTTTGCATATATACGGTAAGCGGTATCCATAATTTTCTGCCTGGTTGTTTCTTTTTGTATCTGTCTTTTTGATTTCATATTAATGACCACCATCTCATTGAGTATGTACTCAATATAAAACTTTTTTTCTTCGTTGTCAATGTTTTTTTGCTGAACCGGCTAGTTCTTCTCACCAGTTATGCTTAATCCCATAAAATCCTGTTTTACTATACCGCCGCTAAGTTTGCTGCTGCCAAGAAGTTCCTGTATCTCTTTCTGTGTATAAGAAGCATTCAGCGAAGAAAGAAATCCAGGTCTGATTTCTTTTGGTTTTGTGCTGAAATATATCATATATCGTTTTAAAAAGCCGATATCCCGTCTCATATCTGTAATACAATACCTTCCTCCCGGACGAAGCACCCGGTATATCTCATTAAAAACTTCAACCGGATTTTCCCATTCATGCATGGATCCATTGGATATCACACAATCAAATGAAACGTCAGGCAAGGGCATATTCATGCCATTTCCCTGTACATAGCGGGCGGCAATTCCATAATCCCGGGCATTTTTCTCCGCAATGCGGATCATGGCCGGGCTGATCTCACACCCGGTAAGAGTTCTTGGATTTACCTGTTTTGCCAGTTCCAACCCCACATAGCCCGGACCGGGACCAATTTCCAGAATATCTCCGCCATGAATTCCGGAGGATATCATTTCAGTTACCCCGTTCCATCCCTTATCCCTCATACCTTTTGCAAACTCATCGAAAATCTCTGCTGTCACTTCACTCTGGATTCCCTCATTCGTTTCAATAATTCTCGCTGCTGTCATAACCTGCTCCTTTCTTTCTGATGGCTTCTGCGGATTCTTCCGCCCAGTTTAATTCGGCTCTGTAATGCATGATATGATGATTAAATATAATCTCAGCGTAAGTCTTCATATCTTCAGGTATGACCTTTTCCATCTCTTTCTGATGCACCTCAATTCCTTTCAGCACTGATTTCAGATGGTTGATATGAAGAGTAAGGCTCTGCAGAAAATCTGCTGCAGTGAGATATTCAGAAAAATAAAATGCAGCATCCGCCTCAAAAACAGGACGATAATTCATATCCAGAGTCTGTTTCAGCAGCTCCTTAAACTTCTCCGCTCCTGTCTCCCCCACAAAGTATACCGTTTTTTCCGGTCTTGCACTTTGCTTATCTCTTAAAGCTGTCAGAATACCGGACGCTTCCATCTTCTCAAGATGGTAGTATACATTCGGAAGTTTTATTCTGGTAAAGTCCTCCAGCTGTTCTTCCATAATTTTTTTGATCTGGTAGCCATGCTGAGGTCCAAACCGCAGTAATATCCCAAGTATATACAAAGGTATCATATCAAACTCCTTCCTTTTTAGTCAGTACTGACTATTCCATAAATTCATTATACTCAGTACTGACTATTTGTCAAGGGCGTTTTACAGTTAAAAACCATAATATTCAGATAAATCATTTTTTTCTTATTCAGCTATTTGTTAGGTATTTGGGTGCTTTACTGGCATAAAATGGTTATATACCTTGTATAGAAAGGCAGGCTTGTCATGAATAAAATACTTGATAACGGATATTATGATTTTATCCTCAGTAACTCCCTGCTCCCTTCTTGTGCTCTTTCAGAAACTATCACAAAATTAAATGACGAACATTCCCTGCTCCATCTGGCACAAGCAAACATGCAGGCCTGCGATTTAGGTCTTCATCCATACGAAAATTTTCCTTCTGTTTACACACTGACTTCTGCCATATGCATGGAAAATCCGGAAACTGCCTCCCTTTCTTATCAGTCTGTATTAAATTTTATGGGTCTTGGAGTTGTGATTGGTATCATAGACACAGGCATTGACTATGGCCATCTGGCTTTTCAAAATCATGACGGAACTACCCGCATTCTTTCTATCTGGGACCAGACCGATCAGACCGGGAAACCTCCGGCAGGTTTTGATTTTGGCTCTGAATATACAAAAAACCATATTAATACTGCCTTAAAATCATCCCTTCCGTTAACTATCGTCCCTGTTACAGATACCAGCGGTCACGGCACTGCGATTGCCAGCATTGTGGCAGGAAGCCGTGATGAGGAGCATTCATTTACAGGAATTGTCCCTCAAAGTAAATTAGCTGTTGTTAAGCTGAAAGAAGCAAAAGACAATTTAAAACAGATTTATTTTATACCAGAGCGCTCCCTCTGCTATCAGGAATCCGATATTATGCTTGGAATCCGGTATCTTCTAAACGTAGCAGCACAATTAAACCGCCCCCTGATTCTCTGCATTACCTTAGGCAGCAGTCATGGAGGACATGATGGGAAGAGTCCCTTAAGTTCCTATCTGGACCAGATCGTCAGACAGCCCCGAATGGGGGCGGTAATTGCTGCAGGGAACGAAGGAGCAAGTAAAAGGCACTATTACTGTTATTCCCATATACCACCTTACTGCAGCAGTTTTGATTTAAAAATTGGAAAAGAGGACCGAATGTTTACCATGGAAATCTGGCCTTTTCCAACAGGCCGGATTACCCTTGAGCTTTACTCTCCTGACTGCGAAATTGTAAGCAGTCTCTATACTACGGTTAACACCTGCCAGAAATTCAGTCTTTTACGGGGGCAGAGCTCTGTCTGGATTAATAATATAATTCTGGAAGGTTCCACTGGGGATCAGGTAATTCTGGTGCGTTTTAATAACCCCCTTCCCGGTATCTGGCATTGCCAGGTCAAAAGCGAAGGAAATGAACCGTTTTCTTTCCATTGCTGGCTCCCCTCCGGAAATCTTATCTCTCCTGATACTTACTTTTATCACTCAGCTTCTATTACAACCATCACATCACCGGGAGATGCCCGTGTTCCTCTTACGGTTGCGGCCTATAATCAATTCGACAACATGATACTAAATGAATCCGGAAGGGGATTCTCCCGCTTTGGTGAAATTCTTCCGGATGTAGCGGCTCCTGGTTATAAGATTCCCTGTGCTCTTCCGGGAAACCGATACGGCACACTTTCCGGCACCGGGGCTGCTGCTGCCCACGCTGCCGGAGCTGCTGCAATGATAATGGAATGGGGCTTTATCAGAGGCAACCATACCACGATAACCGGCGTAATGGCAAACCGCATGATCATACGAAGTGCAAACCGTGACAATGCCTGTTTCTACCCCAATGATATATGGGGATATGGTCAGATTGATATGCTTCATCTTTTTGATCAGATTTCAGCTTTCACGTAGGTTTCTAAAAAGACAGAGAGCCCTGTAAAAACGGCTCCCTGTCTCATTTCACTCTATGCACCTGTTAAGCCAGCACTCCTATGGTACCTGATTTTCCTGCCTTTTCACAAGCTCATTTATATCTTTCTGAAACGATTCTCTCACCTTCTGATATCCTGCATCCTCAATTTTTTTCCTCATTTCGTCAATGGCCTGATGGGGATCCTCATACTTCCCGTAAGCAAGCTGTGGAATATATTCTGACAGCACACTGGCAATCGCTGCCTGTTCCGCCTCCACCGCATTTTTATTCAAAATAAGATTTTCAAATGGGTAATCATAGGCAATTTTATTGAGATTTTCAATCATTTCCTTTTTTCCGTTCCAGTGATAGCTGTTATCCAGCTCTAAATCATCATTTCTGCCGCACCAGAAGTTGGCATCCAGCTTATCGGTGCTCTGGTCCCAGCCCTCCGGATAAGCAAGCTTCCCATCCTCTGTTATAACATAATCAGTCCCTTCAATCCCATAATTAATAAACCGGTAGCATTCCTCATCGTTTCGAAGCAGATCATATACCATCAGGGCCCGCTCCGGATGTTTGGAATTTACGCTGATTGCTGCAGCCCCATGGGTTTTTAAGGGTTTCGCAATATTGTTATTTTCCAGTCCCCATGGGTACATCCTGGCATCTGATCCCGGCTGTTTTCGTTCCATGCCTGGTTTTACCTGGGAATAGAATGTCTGGCTGTGATGCTGGTCTGCCCCGCTGGTGCCCGCATACATCTCCTCTCTGGCATCTCCGTCAAAGTTTAAAACATCCTCTCTCCATACCCCGATCTCATTCCATTTCTTCATAAGATCGGCGGCATCATAGAGGCTCTCTCCCTCCATATAAGGAGAAAATACAGTATTTGGATCGGAGGCGGAGGTACACCAGAATTCAAAATTACCTGCATTGCATCCAATCATGACACGGGCATCTGAGTTGGACTGGATGTAAGCACCCAGCAAGCCTGCAGCATTATTCTTTCCGGGAACATCCCAAGGTATAACCCCTTCTTTATTTTCTTTTACATACTTAAAATAAGTGGTCATATCATCAAATTTCTCTACCGTTCCATCCTTTAAACCGGCTTCTTTAGCCCAGTCTCCCCGGTAAAACATCCCGTGGTTTGTATACTGGGTATAATGGTCTTCGGGAATTAAGTAAATCTCCCCGCCATATTTGCATATATCCCAGTCTCCCAAGGCTTCCACCTGCTCCCAGGTCTTGGGAGCATAAGTTTTTAACATCTCTTCACTTAATGGGAGAAATGCACCCTTTTGAATATTTTCCCAGGCATAAAGCCAATCCGTGGCAGTCGTAATAATATCAAGAGAATCGTCGCCTCCTAAGAGCTGTACATTATACTGTGTCTGCCAGTCCGCCCATTCCACATAAGTAAGTTTCAGTTCCGCATTGACTTTTTGCGTAAGTACCTGATTCAATGCCTTCAGCATTGCCTCACATCTGCCGTTGGAAGGTTTATCTCCCAGCACAAGCATGGTAATGACTTCATGATTTTTAACCGAAGCATCTTCTTTTTCCCCATTTGTTTTTTTCCCACACCCAGTCAGGATTCCGGTAAGGGAAGCAATAATCCCTGCGGCCAGCAGCACTTTTGCACAACAACACGTTTTCATCTTAACCCTCCATTTCTTTGCCAAATCCCCATTCAGCCTTTTCACCCCTTAACAGCACCTATGGAAATACCGGTAATAAAATATTTCTGTACAAATGGATACAAAAATACAACAGGTCCGGTTGCAACAACGGCAGTCGCCATCTTTAAGGTGTTGCTTGGCAGCGCTGTAATGGAAACATTGGCACCAGCTACAGAACCCTTTAAGGCATTTGCCGTATTGATAATATTGTATAAATAATACTGCAGCGGCTTATAGGCTACAGAGGATCCCAAATACAAAGAGGATTGATACCATTCGTTCCAGTATCCAAGTGCAAGAAATAAACCCACGGTAGCCAGTGCCGGCTTCAGCATGGGAAAAATCAAAACCCGGAAAATGGTGAAATCGCCTGCTCCATCCATCTTACCTGACTCCGTTATCTCAAATGGCACAGATCTGGCAAAATTTTTCATCAGAATAATCAGCCAGGGAGTCATTAAAAGCTGGAGAAATACTGCCATATAACTGCCTTTTAGATGAAGATATCTGGACACCCAGATATAGGTAGGTGCCATTCCGGCTGAAAAAAGCGTTGTAAAATATATAAAGAACGACAAAATATTACGAAATAGGAAATCCGGTCTCTGAAGTGCATAACCCGTCATTGCAATCAAAAACAGCCCCAATCCGGTTCCGCATACTGTCATTGTAATGGTTACTCCGTAAGATCCCAGAATCATTTTAGGATAACGGAATACCCAGCTGTACGCAGCAAATGTAAAATCTTTTGGAAAAAGTCCAAATCCCTCTCTGCTGATCACACTCTCCGTACTGAACGATGCAGAAAGAATCAAAAGAAAAGGAAATATACAGACAATCGTAAAAAAACTCACACATAAATAAGAGATACCCTTTAATAGTTTTGTGCCAGTCATGTTTCCCTCCTCAATTAAAATAATGCATAATCAGGATCAATCCGCTTTACCAGCCAATTGCATAACATTACAAGTGTGAATCCAAATGCAGACTGGTAAAGCCCGACTGCAGAAGAAGTGGAAAAATTATTCTGGGACATCATCATACGGTAGACTGCAGTTTCAATAATATCAGTCGTGCCAAATAGCTGGGAATTCATACCTACCAGATTCCAGAAAAGCCCAAAATTCCCTTTCATAATTCCTCCCAGAGAAAACAAAAGCAGAATGATAAAGGTGGGTTTCAGCCCCGGCAGGATGATATAGCGGATTCTCTGAATGCTGGTAGCTCCATCTACCTCGGCCGCTTCTATAATATTGGCATCAATTCCGCATATTGCGGCAAAATAAACCACAGATCCATACCCGGTCTGCTGCCACATCTGACAAAATACGATGATAAAAGGCCATGCTCCAGCCATGCTGTAAATCTTTAACGGGTTCCCGCCTGTCTGCCGGATCAGGGTATTAAGCGCCCCAGTATCGTAATTGAGAATATTAAACATAATGGCACCGATCAGTACGGCAGATATAAAATACGGAAGAAACATCATGGTCTGGGCCGCTTTTTTAAATATGCGGCTTCCAATCTCATTTAACATGACAGCTAAAGTAATCTGAAGTAAATTTCCCAAAAAAACAAATACCAGATTGTAAAGAATCGTATTTCTGGTTAACAGCCACAGCTGTCCGGATTTAATGAGAAATTCAAAGTTTTTAAAGCCTGCGAAAGGACTGCCAAAAATTCCGTCTCTGAAGTTGTAGTTGGTAAAGGCGATATAAATACCAGGCAGCGGACAATAGTTAAATACTGTGAAAAATATAATTGCCGGAAGACACATAAAAAGCAGGGTCCGATTATTTTTAACGGACTTCAGACACATTTCCAATCCCCCTTGATTATTCTGTTTCATATTTATCTATATTCAAAAGTTAAAGGGTAAATGCGCAAACAGGCCTGTGAATCCGGGTTTTCCCACATTCACAGGCCTGTTACCTCAATGGCTGTTATGAAAATGCAATGTTAATATCAAATGGAATATCATCAGCCAGCAGCTGGATACAAAGTATCTGGCTGGTATTCATTTTCACTGAAACCTGATCTCCATAAAGCAGGGTAGGCGTTGATATATCTACAGTGATACCAATATTGGCAAAAAATGTGGCAGCATTCGCAGTCAGCATATTGGCCAATTCAGAAATAGCACTTTGGGCCATTTCATCAAAATCATCTACCGGCATCCCCATCATCATGGTAGATGCTACTTTTTTTGCATTCTCAAGATCCAGATAATACACTACATTTCCTTTTATTTCTCCTACAATGCCGACTGTCATGATTACTCCTGTATAAGTCAGATTGCAGTCTTTCAGACTCAAATTGGTTTTTTCAACTTTTTCAAATCCCAGCTGCGGCATAACGGAAAGAAATGCTTCAATAAATGGATTTATGTATTTTACATCCACTGATCATCACCCCTTTGAAATCCAATATTAAGCAGAATATCTCCGAAATCCGACTCTGCAATTATGTTTGTTGTTGTATACCCGGGAGCGGTAATATGTACACTTTCACCGTGCATAATTGTCGGCGGTGCCACCCGGAGTCCATAGGCTTTATTCATTCTGTTTATGATAGAACAGGCATTACCTGACACAATATTGGTAAACTCTCCAAGCACTGCAAGCACCTCATCATTGCCCGAAGCCTCTCTTTTCATTATAGAAGCGGTAAGCTTATAAGCGGTTTCCATCTTTACATCAATCAGCATTCTTCCGGAAAATTTACCGATAATACCAACAATGACTGCCAGTCCTTCTGACTGGAATTCCCGACTGCAGACATATTCATCTTTGTATTGGATGAGCGTCTTCGTTAATTTATTGGTACCATCAAGAAGTGCCTCTTTAAAAATTTTAATATACTCACTTGATAAAAAGCGGAATAACTCCTCCGAAGACATGACACGGTTAACCGCAGTCATCAGCTCCTCTTCATCAATGGGCTTCTGGACATAAGCAGAAACCTTATTTTCCTTTGCTTCCTTCACAATTTCATCATCCATCATGGAACTGATGACAATAACTTTAATGTTTCTGTCAATTTCATGAATTGCACGGGTGCATTCCAATCCATCGGTTCCAGGCAGTGTCATGTCCATCGTCACAAGCTGAGGCTTTGTTTCCTGTATCACCTGTTTTACTTCTTCCAGTGTCCCTGCTTCCCCTACGACTTCAAGACCGTTTCTAACAAGAATTCCTTTGATGAAAGCGATAGAGAAGGGAGAATCATCAACTATAACAACTTTTGTACCCGCCATAGAATAAAGCCTCCTGTAATTAATAATGATTAATGTCAATACTCTATTACAATACCAGATTAACAGGTTTATATCCTGTTTCTCTTAATATTTGTATTAATCAACAATATCATATAATGACATATTTTGTCAAAAGGTTTGCTGGTCTGATTACAAATGTTTGTTTATTAAGTGAATTATTTTATAAATGTCACCAAAAACCGTATCACTCATAATTATCTATTCATATAATAATAGAAACGATTACCTCGGTGAATGATGTTATGAATGAATATAACAAGATTGAATTCGATTCTGAAATGACAAATGTACCTGAATTTCCTTCCGATTTCGGACCAAACCCTTTTATTATTGATATGCAGAAGGCTGCCGGACAAAACGACAATTTTCGCTCTTCTCTCTGGACCGGAGACCATCTCCAGGTCACGCTTATGAACATACCCGTCAAAGGAACCGTGGGGCTGGAGGTCCATTCCGATCTTGATCAGTTTTTAAGAGTGGAGGAAGGGCTGGGGCTTGTTCAACTGGGATCATCGAAATTTTCCATGGATTCCCAATATCTGGTTTTTGACAATTATGGAATATTTGTTCCCGCAGGAATATGGCATAATATTATTAATATTGGGAATCAGCCACTGAAACTGACTTCGGTCTATGCTCCACCGCACTACGAATGGGGTACAATTCATCAGACAAAAGCCGACAGTCTTTCAGATAACGAAAGCTGACAACGGTCTTGTGACCAAAACTTTACAGCCTGCCGGGATTAAACGGGCAGGCTGCAATATTCTGGCTGCTATTCTGTTATATTAATGGTAACCGCTTTTGGTCTTGTCATCGCTTCTATGGAATATCTCACACCCTGAGTTCCCATACCGGAAGCTTTCACTCCCAAAAATGGAAAATGATCCGGCCCTCGTTCTGTTTTGTTGTTTATCTGAACGGTCCCCACTTCTAATTTCTCAGCGATGCGAAATGCCTTATTAATATCTTTGGTGAAAACAGAAGACTGCAGGCCATACTCGGAACGATTGGCGATTTCCACCGCCTCCTCCATATTCTTTACACGGATAATCGGAAGTATAGGTGAAAACGGTTCCTTCCACGCAATCTCCATATCCACGGTTACTTTATCTAATAAAGTGGGATAAACCAGATTCCCTTCTCTCCGATTGCCAATAATCAGTTCTGCCCCCTTTGCAATGGCATCCTGTATTAAAAATCCGGCAAAATCAGCAGCCTTCTGATCAATCAAAGGAGTGACCACTGCAAATTTTCTGGGATCTCCCACGGTTAATTTTTCAATTCTTGATTTCAGCATGGTTACTAACTGGTCCGCAACTTTATCAGTTGTAATAATGCGTTTCACCGCTGTACAACGCTGACCGGAATAGGAAAATGCCCCCTCCACTATATTATCTGCCGCATATTCCAGGTCCGCATCTTCCAGAACTAGAGCCGCATCCTTGCCGCCAAGTTCCAAAAGCAATGGTGTCATACAGGAAATTTGAGATATATGTCTTCCTATCTCCGTACTGCCTGTAAAGTTAATAAAATCAATGCCTTCGTGTGTTACGATATAATCACCGATCTCACTTCCCCTTCCGGTGACTGTCTGCAGCACCCCTTCCGGAAGCCCTGCATCCTGCAATGCCTTTACAAGATGAAGTGCGCTGATGGCTCCCTGTGTCGCCGGTTTTAATATCACTGCATTACCTCCGATTAATGCAGGTGCGATCTTTGAGGCCGATAAGTTAATTGGGTAGTTAAAGGGTGATATGGCTAACACAGTGCCGAGAGGAATTCTTTTTACATAGGACATCTTATTGCGGGAGCCGCCTGGGAAATTCTCCCCGCTCACTGCTATCCCTTCCAGACTTTTTCCTGCATCTGCAGTAAATCGCAAAAAATCCGCTGTTCGTTTCACTTCCGATACAGAAGATTTCTTATCTTTTGCAATCTCCATCATGAGAATATCCGATATTTCTTCTGTCCTTTTCTCCAGGAGCGCTGCTGCCTTATAAAGGAGTGCTGCTTTTTCGAATATAGGTACAGCAGCCCACAGGGATTGACCGTCTTTGGAAAAGCGGACAATGTCATTCACTTCTTCCTTACTGATCGCCTGCACCTTACCCACGAAAGAACCGTCCGCAGGTGATGTTATGGTGATGACATCGCCTGATGCTGATTCTGTCCACTGCCCGTTGATTAAATTATTATAAACAAGATTCTCATTACATAATCCAGTCATATGTTTCTCTCCTTTCGTTTCTTTACTTGCCATCTGTCTATTATATACCACAAATATAAAATTAAATACCAACGTATTTTTATTCATTGTTTGCTAATAGCAGTCTGTATGATACAATTAATATCGAAGCGCGGATACTTTTTATAACAGGCGTGCAAAATTTATATATACGGGGAGATATGAGATGAAACGCGGTGTGATATTTTTATTATTTGCAATTACTATTTCCATTATATTATCAAGTTGTGGATCGTCACTTAGCGGAGAGGAACTTCAAAAGCGTGCGGATAATTATTTAATTTTAGTTGATGCACTTCATGCAGTGGGGTATGAAAACGACTTTAAGTTGCTGAAAGAGAAAAATTCTATGGAACAGAATTTAAGAAATCTATGGAAGTACTATCTGTCAGACCATGATTTTTCTGCCAGAGATACCCGTAAGAATACGGAATTGCTGATTATGCTTGGAAACTTTGATTTCATAGCAGAAGGACTGCGGTCCAAAGCTGCGTCCGACAATCCATATTATAACGATTGGCCGCGTGATAACCAGTATAACACGAAATCAGAAACAGTGTGGTTCAGCGACGAAGAAGTGCTGTGGCTTATGTTACTTTTGCCGGACTCTGATATTCCCAAGGAGCACTCAGGGTTTAAGGAAGTTCTGGCTGAATGCGGGAAAAACGTTTTAGGGGAAGATTTGTACCACCCTGCTACACGCGCGGGCATCTGGTTTTATTATGAAAAAACAAACCCCGGTTTATTGGAGAAAATAAATCCTGATTTTCTGGATTACTTCTCAAATGAGATTAAAACCGCTTTTAAAAACTCGGACGACAACATAAAGAATCGATTTATGCAAGCAATTGACCCTGAAAATTTCAGAAAAATATTTTACACCGACAGTCCGGTCCGCATTTTTACATACAATGAAGCGGAAGCGCTGATGAAGGAGTATCCCCCTGCAGGCTCGTGGGATGGAGGATATATTCGTATAGTAGATGACCCTAAACATAGTGAATGGAATATTAAGTATTCGACAAATGACTATAACATTAATGATTCTGCATATGGAGCTTATACATACGCAAGAGAGTCCGATGCTCTTGTTCCAGTAATTAACCCCGCGGATGCGCGTTTTGCAGTTTATGAGCAATACACAGAGGGTATGTATTATGCTACTTATACTGGCAACAGAGATTTTGATGTATATCTTTTAAACTTAAATATCCGCATAGTAGATTTGTTAACCGGAAAGGTGATATTCAGCGAGTCTGCACTAAGCAATCCGCCGCCTGAAGAAATCTCATGGACAAATTCTTATGGTATCAGTAGTCTTCAAATCGTTGATGGCAAATATTATTACAATGATTTTAATTGGAGGAAGTATGCAGCTGTGATGGAGAGAAAGTGTGAAATCCGGAATTCGCCAATCCAAC
The DNA here is from genome assembly GCA_023386315.1 of Bacillota bacterium. GTDB lineage: Bacteria > Bacillota > Clostridia > Lachnospirales > Lachnospiraceae > Lacrimispora. The sequence continues at coordinate 134,205 of JAEWJZ010000018.1, forward strand.
AGAAACAGTAAGTGCATAATCGTCATGATCAACGTAAAATAGCAAAGGAGTTCCCATTGGAGAACTCCTTTACGTGATTCATTTCACTACAACACCCACCCCATCCGGTATGACTGTTATGTTAGCATCTGCCCCTTTTATTTCAAAAGCTTTCTTTAGCGCATCGTCAAACGTATATGCATGCTGCATATGCATTTTCTTTATCATTACCGGATCACACATATCGGAAACAAGTATAACTATATGCTCCTTAAGTATCCGGGCAAGTATCTGAAATTCCCATTGATCCGGTATCGTTTCCGATCTACCTGTCTTCATGACACGGTCTAGGACTTCCTCCGGACTTTCGGCATTTGCCATATTCTCATAAAAAGACTTGCCCCCATGCCCGTCATTGCAGGCAGATATCATGATGATAACCCCGCCTTCTTTGCAGACTGCTTCTGCTGCAGTCATACCTTTTACAGACTGATATACATTCTGGTCAAGAGGATATCCTCCATTGGAGGTTATGGCGATGTCTGCTTTCACGGCCTTCACCGAGGCCAGTTCCATAACAAATTTACAGCCCTCTGCGTGGGCCTGCTCGCTGTCGCCTGCAAAGGCATTGATAATATGTTTCTCACTGTCAATAACAACATTCAGTATGAATGCCAGTTTCGCCTGTCTTGCCGCATAAAGCATATCCCTGTGAATGGGATTGTTAATTATCACTCCCGTTCTGGCGTACTCACTTGCTATAAATTCGGAGCAATGATTTGCCATTACGGTTTTTGCTGATGCCACACCTGGAAGGACACTCTTTCTTCCCCCTGAAAATCCTGCAAAGAAATGAGGCTCTATAAATCCTTCTGAAATCAGCAATTCCGTTTCCATTGCCAGCTTATTAAGCCACAGTTCTCCGCCGGAAGGCAGAGTCCCCACCCTTACAACGCTGTCTTCATCTTCTGACATATGGTTAATAATCACTTCATGGTCTGCAATTTCCTGTCCGAACTTATGAATCATCTCTTCCCTGGTATCCGGCCTGTGAAAGCCGGTAGCAATTAATATCTTAATATCAATTTCAGGATTTACCTTTCGGATCCGCTTCAGTAGTATAGGCATTGTTACTTTGCTTGGAACCGGTCTTGTATGATCGCTTGTTATGATCACCATGTTTTTTCTGCCCCGAACCAGTTCTTCTAACGAGACACTTCCAATTGGATGATCCAAAGCTCTGTTGACAATCTCCTCCTGACTGCCCTCTGCCTGGTAGGTATGAGCTTTTGATTCCAATATCGCCGCCAGATTATGATCCGGAATATCGACTTCTAAAAGTTTCGTTGAATAAGGTATTTTAATTTTGGCCATAAGAACCCTCTCCGTCTTTAATCGGGCTGTTTTACTGAAAAATCTTTCCCGGGTTTAAAATATTTTTAGAATCAAAAGCCAGTTTTATATTTTTCATCAGTTCCACATATTCCTGACTGTACTGTTCCAGCATATACACTTTCTTGGCAAAACCGATTCCATGCTCTCCGGATACCAGACCGCTCAGTTCCCTGGATTTGCTGTACATTGCTTCAAATACTTCCGCCAGTTTTTTCTTCCATGCTTCCTCTGAAAGCGCATCCTTTAAAACATATACGTGGAGATTTCCATCTCCTGCATGACCAAAGCTTCTGATTCTTACATGAAATCTGCTTTGAAGTTCGTGGGTATACTTTATAAATTCAGCAATTTTATTTCTGGGTACTACAACATCACATTCATCCATATCTGTTGTCGACGCTTTGACCGCTTCCAGAAACGCCCCTCTTGCAGACCAGACAGAATCTTTTCTTTCATCTGTATCAACAATAAATACATCAACAGCACCTTCCTTCAGGCAGATATCCGCTACCTTTTCATATGCCTTTTCTATCTCTTCCCGTGTATTGCCGTCAAATGTCAGTAAGAGATATGCATCCGAAGAATTGTCAGGGAATTTCTTTCCTAAGTATTCCTCGGCTGCCAGAATTACTTCTCTCTGCATAAATTCTATGGCTGTGGGAGCAGCTTTTGATTTCACGATTTCAGGAACAGTACTGATTGCCATATCCAGGCTGGGGAATGGAATTAACAATGATATCGCTTTTTTAGGAAGAGGAAGCAGTTTTAAAATAGCCTTTGTTACAATTCCAAGCGTTCCTTCTGACCCGCATATTAAGTCCTTTATGCTGTAGCCGGAGGAGTTTTTTACTACCTTCCCTCCTACCTCAAGAATTTCCCCGTTTGGCAGAACAACTTCCAGTCCTCTCACGTAATCTCTGGTAACCCCATACTTAACCGCTCTCATTCCTCCGGCGTTAGTATTGATATTACCGGCTATTGTAGCTGATTTTTCACCAGGATCAGGCGGATAGAACAAATCATGTTCTTCAACAAAATCACTGATCTCCATTAATAAAACTCCCGGCTCCAGAGTCAGGGTTAAATTTTCTTCATCTATTTCCAGTATCCGGTTCATTTTGGACATATTTATCATAATTCCGCCGTAAACCGGGACGGATGCTCCGACTAAACCGGTACCTGATCCTCTTGCTACAACAGGAATCCGGTGGTCATAAGCATATTTCATGATCTTAGATACTTCTTCTGTCGTAAGAACATCTACTAATACATCCGGCGTCCTGCTTATTCCGCCCATTTCATCATGACTGAAGTCATCATTAATTTCTTCACCGGTAAATACTCTGTCCTTACCCAGTACAGATACCAGATATTCAACATCACCGGCATCAATTTTTTTGTAATCCATCACATTCATTCCCTCCTTGATTCGTAATCTCATATAAAACAAATCAACCCGCTTTTTATGTAATTTGTTCGGTTATTAAGCTCCTGCACACTTTAATTCTTTCACCAGCCGAGGGACAATTTCATAAATATCTCCTACGATTCCATAATGTGCTGTATGAAAGATAGAGGCATTTTCATCTTTATTAATTGCAAAGATACGATCTGAGTGATTCATTCCTGCGACAAACTGTACGGCACCGGATATTCCCAGGGCGATGATCAGTTTTGGCTTCACCGTTCTGCCGGAAAGACCAATCTGCTTCTTTGCCGGAATCAGTCCTGCCTCCACAAGGGGTCTTGTACCTGCAATCTGGGCATGGAGCAGATCTGCCAGATCCTGCACCATTACCATATCTTTTTCTGATTTTATGGCTCTGCCGACTGCAATGATCACCTCTGCATCTGAAATGTTTTCTTCCACTTTTTTCTTCGTAACCTTCAAAACCTCAATCTGTGATTTTAATTTTTCTTTTTCCAGTTCACATACCGTTATTTTTCCTTTTGGATCACACTGTCTTTCCGGTGCATTCATAATCTTATATCTTACGGTTGCCATCTGAGGTCTTGTATTGGGACATATAATCTGAGCCATAATATTGCCGCCAAAAGCTGGTCTGATCTGAACAAGATCCGTATTTTCTTTCATTTCAAGTATGGTGCAGTCAGCAGTTAATCCGGTTCTGAACCTGGTGGCTACCCGGGGGGCAAGTGATCTTCCTGTGGTTGTGGCACCGACCAGTATGGAAGATGGCTTTACTTTATTAATAAAATCTTCCATGGCAGCCGTATAAGTTTCGATCCTGAAATCCTTCAATTCTTTATTATCATATACAAAGACCTCATCCACACCGTAATGCAGCAGTTCTTCTGCTTTCTTTTCTATATTGTGGCCAATAAAAACGCAATACACCGGAAAATCAACAACTGAAGCAAGCTCTCTGGCTTTACCGATCAGTTCCATTGTCACCGGATGAATGGTTCCTTCCACATGGTCAACATAGACGGCAATTCCTCTCCACAGGCTCTTATCGACCTTCTTTGTTTCTGTTTCAACAAATTCCATCACTCCTGCCGGACCTTTTTTCACACATATCTTACACATTTTACAGCCTGCATTCACCTGTACTTTTCCATCTGTGTATTCAATTGCTCCAAAAGGGCAGACCTTTAATAATTCTTCTATATTTGACTCATTTACATTCTCCTGGTTACATATTAATTTGCCCATAAAATCCCCGCCCTTCTTATATAAATTTTAACTCTTTCAGTTTTGATGCCATTTGTAAACTGAGTTTATCGCCGGTTCCAGTCCATATTTCTCTGTCGTTGTTGACTGATGGGGGAAATATTCTCTCTACCTGCGTCGGTGAACCGTTTAACCCATATTTCATCTCATCTTTATCTTCAAAATCATTCATGGTCAGGATTTTGATTTCTTTGTCTTTTGCCTCTAACTTTCTCTTGTAAGATGGCAGCCTTGGCTGGAAAATATCTTTTTCAACTGTGATTAAACAAGGAAACCGGATTTCGGCCACTTCAATAGTGTCAGGCATATCCATTTCTACTATGATTGATTTTTCTTTTATTTCTACAATCTTTAAAACGTTGGTGATATGCGGGATTCCAAGATATTCCCCCATCTCCGGTCCTACCTGGGCGGTATCACCATCTGTTGTCTGCTTCCCGCACAAGATAAGGTCAAAATTCCCCATTTTTCTCACGCCCTGGGAAATGGTATAAGAAGTAGCAAGTACATCTGCTCCTGCAAACTTTCTGTCCGTTATTAAAGCTCCGTCGTCCGCTCCCATCATATATGCTTCTTTAATAACCTCTTTCGCCTGAGGCGGTCCCATACTGATCACCTTTACCGATCCGCCCTGCTGCTCTTTCATTTTCAGTGCGGTTTCTAAAGCATACAAGTCATAGGGGTTCATTTTTGAATCAACACCATCTCTCTTTAAAACACCAGTTACAGGATCCACTTCAACTTTCGAAGTATCCGGAACCTGCTTGATACAGACTAAAATTTCCATATGTATCCCTCTCTTTCTATGTATTAAATATAGTGTGGCAAATCATACAAACGTAACTTGAATTTGTATTGCTTATTGGTATTATGGTCTGACCACTTAAAACCATAATATCACAATTTTAAAAAAACATCTATACTTTTGAAAAAATAATAGTAAAAATACCAAAAAAACAAATGGCCGGAGCAGCTTCTCCCATCATATCGATAAAAAGCCGTTCCGACCTCATTGCATCAGTATGTGATAATGCCGCTATTTAGAAATAGCCACCAGATCATTTAGTATATCCCCATCCTGAAAATCAGTTAGTATTGCTGCTCTGTTAAGGCACTTAATCCCGTCTTCTTTCCTTCCCAGTTTTGAGAGGGCAATTCCCTTGCCTTTTAAGGCTTCAGGATCGTTATTCTCAAGCTTCAATGCTCTCTCATTATCCTCAAGACAACGCTCATAGTTTCCGCACATATATTCACAAAAACCTTTTGCTCTTAAAGCTTCCCGGTTTTCAGGCATTAATTCATGCACTCTTTCAAATGCAAAAGCTGCTTCCTGAAACTGTTCTTCTTTCATAAGCTGCAGCGCTTTTGCATAAAGAATATCTCCATCCTGATTATTGGAATATCTGTTCTTCATATCCTTTAGTTCGAGATTATATGCGCAATACTGATTCTCAGAATATATGCTTCCGTTCATTGTAAGTCTTGTATTTGGGCATCCTCCCAGACACTTTTTCCCATAGATGCAGATATTGCAGTCTCCGTCTAACTGACATTTTTTCATATTTCTGCACCAGCTGAATTTCTCATCGCTTTCCCATATAGAACGAAGCGATTCGTTTCGCAGATTTCCCTCAACATACTGTTTATCACGAATGGAAGTACAGCCCAGTATATCTCCATTATGAAGAATTCCGAAACTTCTGGTACCTGCATTGCAGCCATCCCAAAGTGATACGATTGGCGTATTATAAGAAATTCTCTTTATTTCCATTTCCTTTTTTGTATAATAACCAATACAGTCTGCAGGATAAATCTTAATTCTGCCTTCTTTTGCCGTATCATAGCAAAAATCAATTAAATCATTCACCTGCTCCGGGTCAAGAACCCATTCCGGCCTCTTTTTAAAATTCCCCATAGGAAGACCAATCTGTACCTGCCAGGAATCTACTCCCATTGAAATAAGATTTTCTTTCAGCTCGTTTAAAAACTCAATATTCTTCTTGGAGACTGTTGTAATGGCACCTGTCCGTATTCCTTCTCGCTTCATTAACTGAAACGCTTTCCTGGCTTGTGCAAAAGCACCCTTTTTACGGATATTGTCATGAATTTCTTCCGTTCCATCTATACTGACAGCAATAGTACTAATATTGCTCCCTTTTAATTTAAGAACCATTTCTTCTTCCAGGAACCAGCCATTGGTTATTATATTTACAGAAACACCCTTATCAGACAGACGTTTTACCAGAAGGTGTACATCTTTTCTTGTTAATGGCTCCCCGCCAGAAAGCGTAATCCATTTAAGCCCCATATCCGCAATCTGATCACAGACATTCAGTGCTTCTTCTGTATTCAATTCATCCGGTAATGCTTCTGCACACGATGAACCGCAATGTTTACACCGCATATTGCAACCCATGGTTATTTCCCATACACAGGTCAAAGCCTGATATTTCATAATCTGCCCCCTTTTAATTTGCATTACATTCTGGAAAACCATAATCAGTACATGGATCCTGTGTTCCGCAGGGGTATCCATACTTTAGATTTGCATCCTGTACTCCACACGGGTAGCCATACTTTAGATTTGCATCCTGTACTCCGCACGGGTACCCATACTTTAGATTTGCATCCTGTACTCCACACGGGTAGCCATACTTTAGATTTGCATCCTGTACTCCACACGGGTAGCCATATTTCATATTTACATCCTGCACTCCACAGGGAGATCCATACTTCACAAGAGGATCCTGCACTCCACAGGGAGACCCATACTTCACAAGAGGATCCTGTACTCCGCAGAGGTAACCGTACTTCACATTAGCACCCTGCATTCCACGAGGATAGCCATACGGTATGTGAAGGTTCGGTTCCCCACAGAAGACTCCATACTTCACAATCGTATTCTGTGCTCCACAGGGATAGCCATACTTCACATTTGCATCCTGCATTCCACAGGGATAACCATACTTTACATTCAGAGCTTGTCCCCCGTTAATACCTGAATTGTCACATACCATTCCGTAAAGCAGCGCTGTTGAATCAATATAATGATTCTCCTGATTTCCGTTATACTGCGCCGTATTTTCATGATAAGCAACAAATTTGCTGCCATTCGATTCCGTTCCATTATAGTTTGTAATGCTCACATTTATGGAGACTTTCTCATTAATTTTGGTAAAATCACTGTAATTTACAAGAACAAACGGTATAACAACATTGACTTCAGACTCTGTCTTTTCTAATGTCACACCAAATTTAAAGATCTGGTTTACCGGTCCTATCCCTGCGGTCAACGGTATTATATCAGTTCCTGTCAATACAATACCTTCCGGCAGATGTGCCAGCGCCCAGCCATAATTAGTTGATCCTAACATAGATTTTAATGAGACAGAAAAATTTCTGCCGCAATAAGCAATTACTTTTTCATTTTCCATATAAATTATCTCCTTTCATGATATATAACATTTTAGAAATCAGTATGTTCATTTTTCTTTAAAATATTACCAAATATTTCAATTAATATTAGGAATATATGAATCTAAAACCAAATAAAAAACACAGGTGACAATATTACTATTACCATCACCTGTGTTTTGTCTTAACTTATTATATTATCCTGACAATTTAAACAACTTCTAACAATACGTCTATAACCCCCCCGCACACCATGCCTTCCTCTTCCGCATCCGCTCCGGTCATATCCACATGGCTAAGCAAAACCTTCTCGTCTTCACTATGCAGCATGTGAATTGCTCTTTGTATAACCTCTGACTCCATACAGCCGCCGCCGATAGTTCCGATGCACCTTCCATCTGGCGTTACCAGCATCTTAGTGCCCACATCCCGGGGAGCGGACCCCTTTCTGGCCACAATTGTTACCAGAACATTTCGCCCGTTTTTTTCTTCCGTCTTCAGAATTGTTTGCAATATATCTTTCGAATATCCGCTCAAACGCATCTTTTTATTTTTCACTTCAATAATTTCCGCCATAATGGATACACCGATCTCAACCGGAGTTTCTGCATTGATGTTCAGACCAATCGGACTGTAAACCTGATCAATAACCGCCTTATCACAGCCATTCATCAACGCGGCCTCCTTTACCTTTGCCACCCTTAACCGGCTTCCTATCATACCGATGTAGGCATGTTTTTTCCCGGCAATCAGTTCCAGACACGTCTGATCATAGCGGTGGCCTCTTGTCACAATAATAAAATACGTGTTGCTGCCGCCTTCCACCTGTCTGAGCCCCTGCTCAAATGGCTCACATATAACCTTTGATGCTCCGGCCCGCCGTGCATTGTCCGCAAATTGGGGGCGGTCTTCAAGCACAGTAACTTCACACCCCATCATCCGGCCAATCTGTATCACTGGAATCGATACATGACCTGCGCCGCATATTACCAGATGAATCTCCTGTCCCAGCCAGTCGCAGAAAATACGGCTGCCATCAAGCGTAATCAGGCCTTTTCTGCATTGATCGTTATCGCCGACGGCTTTCAGTACCTCTTCACCATGTTCAGAAAAAAAACCGGACTCGTTCGTCTCACAGATAAGCATTTCATCAGAAAACAAAGCTTTCTGACCAAATGCTTCTCCATCTAACACGGAAGCCACCATATTTCTGCTATTTGGATTGCAGTCTGCAATCGCGCTGTATAGTTCCAACATAATTTTTCTCCTTAGACCATCATTTTACTATACTTGTTCGTGTAATCCAAATGCTGCCGCATCGCTTTGCGCGCTGCCACAGAGCTGTGCATTTCAACAGCCAGATAGATGTCTTTGTGCTGTAATAAGAGCATTTTTTTCTTATCCTGATCTGCAAGGATCAATCGTCTGGCATCTTTAATAAAATCGTCTACAAGAAGTGAAACGGTTCTGAGAATGTTAAATATTAATACATTCCCCGAGCACTCTGCAATCTTATAATGCAGCTCTTTATCGATCATTGCATTCAGTTCTTCATCCTTGCAGTTCTCGAACCGTTCCATAATTTCTTTTAATTCTGCTAACTGTTCCTCCGTTATTCTCTTAGCAGCCAGGCCGGCAGCCTCAACTTCCATGATCTTTCTCAGTTCCAGTATGTCTCCGGGATTAGTTCCTTCCAGCATATACATAATTGATAAAGGTTCGAACAAATTATCCTGAAAGCTTGATTTAATAAAATTTCCTTCACCCTGTCTGCACTCAATCAATCCAATGACTTCTAATGCACGAAGAGCTTCCCTGATCGATGCTCTGCTCACCTGTAATTCTTCAACTAAATCTCTCTCAGAAGGAAGCTTGTCTCCTTTTTTTAAAACTCCATTATCAATCATTTCTTTGATCTGATCCATTACCTGTTCATAAACCTTCGTGTTTTTGATTGGGCTGAACATCTTATCCTCCTGCTTCCTGTCATGTTTCATAATATTATACATTTAAAATCATATTAACTCATCACCATCAGCAGGTCAAGCATATGCATGAAATATCCATTTTCATTGAATCAGCCCATCATTTTTTTGCTGCTATGGTAAAGATTGGTGTGGGATTATAAAACTGGTTTATTTCACTGTAAATTCTGTCTCCAACCTGTTCGTCAAGCATGATATCCTTAAATCCTGCAGATCTCAGCAACTGCACATCCCATGCAGGTCTTGGATTTGAGACAGGGCGAAGCTCAGTCTTTAAATGTTCGTATGCATTCCATTGTTCCTGTGTTATTTTCGCATGTGCATGGTTTTCCGGCAGTTTCTGCTGTTCATCCTCTCTGCTGTAATCCCCGTCAAAATTAATGAGCACGCCATCCTTCTTCAGAAGACGGTGCCATTTTTCATAAGCTTTTCTAAGATCCGGCAATGTCCACGCAACATTGCGGGTAACAATCGCATCAAAACTATTATCTGCAAACTCAGGCATTTCCGCATCCATCACATAAAATGCAGCAGGTATCCCAAGAATTTTAGAAGTTTTTCTTGCTTCAAGAATCATTTTCTCAGTGAGATCAATTCCGGTCAGATCGTGGCCTTCCGCCGCAAGCAGGAAGCAAAAAAATCCGGTTCCTGTACCAATATCCAGTATTTTAAGACCTTTCCTGGCAGGAAGATACTTTTGAAGCTCCTCCAGCCACCGCCCGCGCATATCAGAATTCAGTTCCAGTATTTTCAGTTCGTTAAATATCTCCGCGCGTGAAGTCCAATAGTCTGTTACCTCTTCTTTTATTTTTTCATTGAAACTTTTGTCATTTACCTGAATCATAAGTAACTGTTCCTCCATTGCCTGCTAATGATTAATAGATGTATTTTCATCAACCCAGTAGAAATCTGCAGGGGTAGAATTAATTCCATCAACATGATTCTTCATAATAAAGTTCATAACTGGATAACAAAAATAAATCGCCGCAGCATCATTCAAAAGAATCTGCTCTGCCCGTTTTGTTAAGTCTTTTCTCTGGTTTGGATCTGCAGTTACATGTATCTGATCCATAAGGGAATTAAACTCCTTACTGTCATATCCTGTTGCATTATATGTACCGCCCGCTTTAAAATAGGTATTGATCTGGTTCTCAGGATCTCCGCAGTTCATGATATTAATGCTCATACAAAGCAAATCATAATCACCTGTCTTCTGCATGTCCATAACAGTCTGTGTATCATGCACTTTGGGAGTGACTTTAATTCCCACTGTGGCCATTGCTGCCTGAGCTGCCTCTACAACGATCTGCTGTTCCGGGCGTCCGGTATAATAAACAAAGCGAAGATTGATTGGTTCTCCAGCCGGTGTTTCCCGGAAACCATCTCCGTCTGTGTCTGCATATCCTGCATCATCCAGTAATTTCTTTGCATTTTCAGGATTGTATGCGTTGGGATCCGTCAGTGTATCATATCCATAATCGGATGCGGAAGTTATGAGTGTCTTACCAGGCACATACTGATTTTTCAGCAAATTTTTACAGTAAGATTCTTTATCCTGCATTTGAAGAATTGCTTCACGAAGCACCTTATCACCCAGCTGTCCGTTCAGATTCATAAAACCGATGGTAGTACGCCCGCTGGGGTTAGTTTTAATCTTATAGTCACTGTTTTTTTCAAACGTACCAATATCATTCATGCTGACATTATATACCGCATCGAAGTCACCTGACTGAAGTCCCATACTGATTGTGGATTGATCCTCAGAATAAATAAACTCAATCCGATCCGTCTTCACTTCACCGTTCCAGTAATTTTTATTTTTAACTACCACACATTTCTTTGTCGCAGAATCAAAAGATTCACATACATACGGACCGGTTCCGATTGGACCGTTATCAGCAATTTTACTGTTATCAACAGATGTATCAATAATACAGAATAATGGATCAGCCAGCTTGTTCGGCAGGATTGGTTCCGGCTTTTCCGTGGTAATAACCAGTTTCAGACCGTCAGCTTCAATAGAAACAGGCGTAAAATATTCGGCACCTCTTTCCCCGTTCTCAAAAACATTCTCCAGAGATTTTTTTACTGCCTCTGCGTCCATTTTATTTCCATTAGAAAATGTCACATTATCTTTCATGGTAAAAGTCCATACCGTATTGTCATCATTGGAAGAATAACCATCTTCTGTAAGCCATCCGGATATGGAATAATCATCATTCATTTTTGTTAAAGTCTGGCATATGCCATAACGTACCGGATACCAGCCATTATAGGCCTGAATGGGATCCAATGTGCCGGCGGACTGACCGCTTCCGATCACCAGTGTCTTTTTACCTTGTGCTGCATCATTAGATTTCTTAGCAGTGTCAGCCGATCCGCACCCAGCCAGCAATCCGCCGCACATGACTGTACTCATAAGAAACGCAATCATTTTTTTAACTCTTACTTTCATAATTCATCCTCCATGTAATAAAAAAACTTTACCGATGACAGGCTACCAGGTGATAAGGTTCTATCTCTTTTAATTTTGGTTTTTCTGATTCACAAACCTTCCTGCAATGACTGCATCGATTTCTGAAAGGACAGCCTGCCGGTACATTCAAAAGACTGGGTACTTCGCTTTCAATACTCACAATTTCCTTTGAAAAATCCATATGCACATCAAAGATGGAGTCCAGTAAAGCCTGTGTATATGGATGTCTGGCATTTACACTGACTTCGTTCCCACTCATAATCTCAACAATATTCCCCAGATACATGACTGCCACCTGATGTGCAAATTGCTGTACCAATGCCAGATCGTGACTGATAAAGCCTATGGAAACATGTTTTTTATTCTGAAGTTTTATAAGCAGTTCCACTATCGTTTTCTGTACAGAAACATCAAGTGCTGATGTTATTTCATCACATACAATCACTTCCGGTTCCAGTGCAAGGGCTCTGGCAATCCCTACACGCTGCCTCTGTCCGCCGCTCATGTCATGAGGGTAACGTTCAGCAAAGTTTTCCGGAAGTTCTACCATTTCAAGAAGCTCCCTGGCTTTTGAATCCATTTGTTTTCTATCAATTAAGCGGAAGTTAAAAAGCGGTTCACATATAATTTCTTTCACTTTCATCCTGGGATGAAATGCTTCCGATGGATCCTGGAATATCAACTGAATGTTTCTTCGGTTTAAGCGCAGCTCCTCACCTTTTAGTTCCAGCATATTTCTTCCATGAAAGAATAGTTCCCCGGAAGACGGTTTTTCAAGGCCCGCTGCCATCCGCATAAAAGTGCTTTTCCCACAGCCGCTCTCTCCAACGATTCCAAGCGTCTGGTTCTTATAGAAGTTAAGGCTGACATCCTCACAGGCAGTCAAACGCCTGTTTCTGGAAAATTGAAATTTTTTTGTGACATGCTTTGCTTCAAGAATCAGATTCTCCTTCTCATACATGGTAACAGCCTCCTGCCGATGGCACTGCAGATAAAAGATTTTTTGTATAGTCCACCTTGGAATTATGCAAAATATGTTCCCGGTCACCGCTGTCTGTAACTTTCCCATCCTTCATGATCAGAATACGATCAGACATATATGCTGCCAGAGCCAGGTTATGTGTTATCATAATAATTCCAGTACCATAATCTTCTTTCAGCTTCATCATCTGCCGCACAATCTGTGCCTGGGTGGTTACATCTAACGCGCTTGTGGGCTCATCTGCAAGCAGCAGCTTCGGCCGGAAAAACATGGCGAATGCAATACCAACACGCTGTTTCATACCGCCTGAAAGCTGAAACGGATAGCTGTTCATAATATGCTCCCCGTCAGGCAGACGCACACTCTTAAGCATCTGCACGCCCTTTTCCCATGCTTCTCTTTTGGTATAAGTTCCATGTGCCCGGATATATTCAACAAACTGGGATCCGATTGTCCGTACCGGATTCATCATAGCTCCCGAATCCTGAAAGATCATTGATATTTCTGTTCCGCGGATTTTTCTCCACTCATTCACCGTATAGTTTAAAAGAGATCGTCCCTCAAAAAAGATATCCCCTTGTGTAACGGTTGCCTGCTCCGGCAGATTTCCCTGCACGGCCCGGAGAACGGAAGTTTTCCCGCTTCCGCTTTCCCCAACCAGACAACAGATTTCTCCCTGCTTTATGTGCAGCGAGAAATTCTCAACTGCAGGCTTATCACTATTTTTATATGTAACCGTAATATTTTGTATTTCCAGCATTGCTTCCTCCTGCTGCCAGACTGTCTTCACTCATTTCCCGTATCCAGAATGTCTCTCAGACTATCTCCCATCAGATTAAAAATAACCACAACAGTAAATATGGCCAGTCCCGGAAAAAACATCATCCATGGGGAATTCTGCAAATAGGCACGCCCCTCATTTAACATCAGTCCCCATTCAGGGGTTGGAGGCTGTGCTCCAAATCCAAGAAATGAAAGTGCAGCCAGTTCAAGCATCATAGTGCCGATATCAGTGACTGCAGTCACGATCAGAATCGGCATTGTCATCTTAAGTATGTATTTTCTTAGAATATATCCGGTCCTTGATCCTGTGAGTACTGCTGCCGACACATAGTCCTTATTCTTTATTCTCAGAACCATGCTTCTGGCAAGACGTGCATACTTCGTCCAGCTGACAGCTACTATCGCAATAACCGCATTCATAAGACTGGATCCAAGAATTCCGGCTATTGCAATTGCCAGTACAAGTCCGGGAAATGAAATCATCATATCGGAAATTCTCATAATAATGGAATCAGTCACCCCGCCGAAATAACCCGCGAGAATGCCAAGTGCCGAACCAGCGGCAAGTGTTACAAATACCAATAACATTGCCGATGCCAGGGACGTCCGTGTTCCATAAATAACGCGGGAAAACAGATCACGTCCCAGTTTATCCGTTCCAAACCAATGATATGCATCAGGTGGCTGTTCCACATTGGATATCACTGCTTCATACGGATCATGTGTTGCAATAAAAGGAGCAAAAACAGCAGCTGCAATAACTAACAGGGACAAAATTAAAAAGGCTGTGAACTGTTTATGTTGTTTACAAAATGCAAGTACTTTCCCCACGGCCATCACCTCACTTTCGTCCTCGGATCTAAAATTCCGTATGATATATCAATAGCCAGATTGGTCACCATATAAATAAAAGCTGTCCAGAGAACATACCCCTGAATCAATGGATAATCTCTGGCTGCGACCGCGGTCGCAGCCAGACTGCCTAATCCCGGATAAGAAAAAATCACTTCCACAACCGCCGTTCCCCCAAGAAGCGATCCAAAGGATAAGCCAAGCAATGTTACTAAGGGAAGAAGCGCATTTGGAAAAACATGTGCCCAGTAAACTGTACTCTCCTTTATTCCTCTGGTCCTGGCACCTGTAACATAATCCTTATGTAGTTCTTCCAATACAGCGGCACGAACCTGCCTGGTATATTTTGCTGCCATGGAAAACGCAAGTGTAACAGCCGGCAGAATCATTTTCTTAAATCCTGTATCCGTGGATATGACAGGCAGAAGCTTTAACTTCAGCGCAACAATATAAATAAGCATAACCCCAAGCCAGAAGCCTGGCAAAGATACTCCAATAAACGAAAAAATGCGTATGATATAATCTGCTGCCTTATTATGCTTCACTGCTGAAAGAACTCCAAAGGGAACGGAAACCCCGAGCATAAGAATCAGGGAAAACAATGTGAGTTTTAACGTCGGCCAGAGTCTCTGCAGCAGCACAGTAACAACTGGTTTATTCAGTGAATAAGAGGTTCCAAAATCTCCGTGCAGGCATCCAAAGATCCAGTTGAAATACTGCATCAAAAATGGAGCATTTAATCCCATCTCCTCCCGCATGGTGTTTAGCACCTCTTCACTGGGAACGCCGCCGTTTACGGCATACATTGCTTTAACAGGATCACCTGGCGCAAGATAAATAAGGCAGAATGTTAAAAAGCTGATACCAAACAATACAATGATAATCTGCAGGATACGTCCGGTTGTTTTTTCCTTTGTCACCTTTCTCCATTCCTTTCCCTAATTTATTAAAATTTACTTTATCTTAACTTTCTTGCACAGATCTCGAACAATGGTGACTCTCCATAAAGATCTTTCTCCCATTCTTCGTAAATATTTTCACCAATATCATCCTGTATCTGTACACCCATACCATATTTTTCAAGAATTTCCCTGTCCCATTCCGGACGCAGAGTACTTGTCAAAGGGGCAGCTGCAAAAAATTCCATATTTTCAACTGCCACAATCTCTCTCTGTCCATATCTGCGAAAATACCGTTCTTCCCTCTCTCTGACACATCTCAGCCTGTCTTCGTCAAAGAAATGCAGATGCCAGTTGGCATCATAGATCAGGAGCAGACCATTCTTCTTCAATATTCTCTTCCATTCACGGTAGACCTGTTCCGGATATTCCAGGGTCCATGTGACATTTCTGGTCACAATCACATCAAATTCCTCATTCTGAAATTCCATATGATTAAGATCCATTTTTCTAAATTCGGCTGATACACCCAGTTTTCTGGCATTTTCTCTGGCGCACGTAATCATTGCTTCCGAGTAATCAATTGCCGTTACCTGCTGTCCCTCCTCCGAAAGAATACATGTAAAAAAGCCTGGTCCTGTACCGGCATCTAAAATCTTTAATCCTTTTTTTCCTTCCAGGTGTTCCCCAATCTGCCTCTTCCAGGCATCTTTTCGAAATGACGACAGTTCTGAAACTATGTAACGGTTATAATCCTCCCCATCACCCCAGGGTTTTTGACTTTCATCTCTGTTCATTAATCCAGCTCCCAATTCTGTCTTTATGTTGTTTTGTATGACTATAATAAATACGAATAATAAGTATATTTGATCCGCCAGTCAATACCGTTTTTCTTTTCATCAGGTCACATAGTTGAAATTATACTTTAATACCCAATGGCTCACAAGCCATGGGAGGGGATATATCTTCTGCTTTATATAAGTTTTTTACACTACTGTAACGCATGAATATTTTTCATCACTTCATCTTGAAGTAAAAAAACCTGAGCCCTCCAGCTCAAGTTTTCTACTTATAAAATATTGAAAATAACAGTTTTTTCTTTCATGGATATCTTCCCTACCTGATACCCATATTCAGCTAATTCTTTTTTGTATGTCAAAAAAGAGTGATCCAGCGGTATTCCTGCAATCGCACCAATTTCATCAAAAGTCAATTTGAATGACGGACTGCCATTCTTCTGAACATATTCCCATAATGCATTGTATTTACTCATTTTACTCCCCCCCCCTCTCATTCCGGAATTTATACTTTCACAGTAATAAATTTATCACCTATTGTTCCGCAAAGCAACCCTCCTGCAGGCAAACATATCCAGATTCCTCAGGCAATGATATATCTTTGATAAAATAGCAAAGAATGTGAGGAAAAAAGTCTCATTATGGAGAAAAAGGTATCCAAATTGCTGTTGCATTTTAAAAAGCAGTGTGATATATTCAAGTTATATTATTTATTAATGGGCAAAGAAGTCAAAACACGCACGTTTTGACTTCTTTTTTATTTCACAGGAAAACCATTAGAATTTTATTGTGATATAAAAAGCCTGGCATAATTGACTTAATCATGCTTTTTAATTGAATAGTTAAAATTTTGAATGACTAACAATGGAGTTTAAGCCTTTTTACTTAGACTCTTTTTTTATTTAAATAAAAGGAGAAATTTATGAAAAAACAAAACCAATCAACAATTTTAAAACAAAAAGCCTTGACTTTAACAATACTTTTTGGATCAGCCTTATTCATTATTTTTCTGGGTATGTTCTTTTGTGCTTTTAGTTTTTTTAATAACATCAGCTTTAAAGTTTTAAATTCACAGATACCTGGAGTAATATTTGGTTTATTGGTGGTGTATCTGGGTATCCGGTATTTTTTATCTGTAGGAAGGCTTAAGGAGGAGGTTTATAAAAGTACATCGGAGTTTTCCTGGAATAATTTTAATAAAGAAAAGAAGAAGTAAAAGCATTTGGTAGTTAAAAAATCTGTTTAAATAAAAAGGAGGTAATTATAATGAAAAAAACAGGAACAATCATTGGTTTACTGGTAGTATTAGGGATAGCGGCAATTGCCTTGGCTTTGGCTTTTTCCTCACCAGGCAGTGCTGATCCAACAGGTGCTTCCTATGTAATACCTACCGGAACAGAGACGATTACTAATGTAGCTGCAACAGCAAACAAAGCTTATTATGGTGCTAATTTTACCTGGATTATGATAACCGGCTTTATGGTATTCTTTTTCCAGTGCGGTTTTGCTATGGTTGAAACAGGATTCTGCCGTGGCAAAAATGCAGCTCATACCATGACGATGAACTTTATGGTATTTTTAGTTGGCGCTGTAGGATATTTTCTTGTAGGTTTTGCACTTCAGTTTGGCGGCTCCGGCGGTGCGGCAGGACTTGGAACCGGAGGGAAGGCACTTAATGCTATGCTGTCAATACCCGGGTTGGGCGGTATTTTAGGTTATAAGGGATTTTTATTATCTGGTGACGGCGTCTATGATCCTGGTATCTATGCATTATTTTTCTTCCAGATGGTGTTTATGGATACGACCGTTACAATTCCAACCGGTGCTGTTGCGGAAAGAGTAAAATACTCTGCGATTGTTATAACTTCATTTTTTATTTCCATGTTTCTCTACCCTCTGTTCGGAAACTGGGTATGGGGGGGCGGCTGGTTGTCAACCCTTGGTAAAAATTTTGGTTTGGGCCACGGCGTAGTAGATTTTGCCGGTTCTGCAGTTGTTCACTCCATGGGTGGTATGCTGGCACTTGCAGGTGCAATTGTTATTGGACCAAGAATTGGTAAATTTAAAAAAGACGGGACTACAAGAGCATTTCCGGGGTACGATATCCCTATGGCCATTATTGGAACAATTATCCTATTCTTCTGCTGGTTTTCTTTTAATGCCGGTTCCACACTGAACTCTTCGGATTTCAGACTTTCTGTTGTTGCTACTAATACCATGATAGCCGGTGCAATCGGCGGTTTGGCAGCTATGTTTTATATGTGGATCAGATACGGAAAACCGGATCCTTCCATGACCGCAAACGGTGCACTGGCAGGTTTGGTTGCTATAACAGCACCTTGTGCGTTTGTTAACGCCGCTTCTTCTTTCGTTATTGGATTAATAGCAGGTATATTGGTTTGTTTGGCAGTATCCTTTGTGGAGAATAAATTAAAGCTTGATGATCCGGTAGGTGCCATTTCTGTTCACTGTGTAAATGGTCTTTGGGGAATACTTTCTTTAGGTTTATTTGCCGATGGATCCTACGGAGATGGCATTAATGGTGTTGCAGGTGGAGTTAGAGGTTTATTCTATGGTGATGCTTCCCAGTTTGCAGCCCAGTTTATTGCAGTAATTGTTCTTTTTGTATGGGGATTTGGTGTATCTTATGTATTCTTTAGAGTACTGGATAAAGTTTGGGGCTTAAGGGTATCACCCGAAGCAGAACTTGCCGGACTTGACATTCCAGAAATGGGCGTAGCCGCATATCCTGACCTTCAGTTAGTAAAATCAGAACTGGATTTTGACTCTGCTGATAACGCTGAAATTAAGCAGTTAGCCAGATTTAAAAAGGCTTAGGGTTGGTATCCTTATCACGATTATTAAACATTACGGCAATGTTCCGGAGGGAGGAAATTCTATGAAGAAATTGGAGATTATTATTAAACCCGAAAGGTTGGAGGATGTAAAGAAAATTATCAATGATAATAAGGCAAATGGTTTAATGATTTCAAATATTATGGGGTATGGTAACCAGAAGGGTTACAAAACAATATACAGAGGAACAGAAACAACGGTTAATCTGCTGCCGAAATTAAAAGTGGAAACTGTGGTAACTACAGAAGTTGCAGAAGTAATTGTCAATGAAGTAGTAACACAAATAAATACCGGTAATTTCGGTGACGGTAAGATTTTTATCTATGATGTGGACGATGTAATAAGAATCCGTACCGGTGAACGTGGTAAAGAAGCATTATGAAATAATTACTGTAAAAGAAGTAAACCATCAGTTTTCATGGGGAAAGATCATTTTTTTCGGTCTTTCCCCTTTGTACCCTGAACCCATAAGATGCCCAGTATTTATACTGCATTAAGCGGAACAAGGGCATAACCGGTTCAGCCCCAACAGCTTCGCAGCTCCGGCAACCGTTATCCCAAAAAATATAACTTCTTTTCCAATATCAAAATACTGAACAATCGTTCCATTGCACAACGTGCTGCCTGTGCACAAAACAACATCTGCCCAGTCAAGCACCACTTCCTTATAATCATCGATTCCATGTTCCACTTCAATCCCATACCGGATCTGTCCCACATTTTTCGGATTTAAATCAAGGACGCGAACTTTAAAGTCTTTGGATAATGCTTCCAGAATAGAAGGCTGATATCCGATAAGGGCAATTTTTCTATCTCTATAGTCTCTTTTAACAATCTCAAGAATTTCCCGGGCACAATTTTCCGGTTCCTCCGTACGGCAGTGAACCGTGTGTTCCACTAGTCCCAGTTTTGCCATGACTGCATTCATTGTTGCAATGAAAAGGCCGCGACTATGGAGATCATTGTCTAAATCCAGTGTAAGAATATCCCTGAGTGTGCCTTTAAACTCCGAAGGTGCATCAGTAAATGCCTGTCCTCTGGCCCCCTGATATTCTGCCTGCAGCATCACTTCCTGACCGGTCAGAATTGGAAAATCCTTTCTCCGGGTATTACCGATTGCTTCTTCCGGCGTCAGACTTTTTGACACAATATGTACCTCATCCATGGAAAGCCCGTTATCTTCAACCAGTTCCCTAAACTTATTCTTTAACAAATCCATTAACTCGTTCTGGTTCATACGCAATCTCCTTTCATGATACCAAAAAACTGATTTAATTCATCATTTTGATAATAATCAAACAGCTCATCACTGTTTCGCACCGCTTTTAAACACCCCTTGTCCATGATTCCGATCCTGTGGGCAAGCTTCTGTGCCTCTGTAAAATCATGAGTCACAAATAAAATCGCGCAGTCAAATTGTTCATTAATTTTTAAAAGCTCTTTATACATGGCTGCCTTGGTTACTGGATCCAAAGCGGAAAACGGTTCATCAAGCAGAAGTACACCGGGATTTAATACCAGGGATCTTGCTAAAGCAGTACGCTGCTTTTCTCCTCCGCTTAATGTGTCCGGATACTGTTCCAATATGTGGGATATGGACATAATCTCAGCCATGTATCCCACCTTCTCTTCGATTTCCTTTTTGGACTTCTTCTGCATTTTTAAGCCATAGGATATATTCTTTCTGACTGTCATATGGGGAAAGAGACCATAATCCTGATAGACAAAACCTATTTTTCGTTCTGTCAACGGGATATTGAGCACGTTCTTCCCTTCCAGAAAAACGCCGCCTTCCATGCTCCGGTAAAACCCCGCTATAGACTCCAGAAGCAGAGTCTTTCCTGCTCCGGTTTTTCCGAGTATGGCAAATATTTCTTTTGGGTGAATATCAAAGGATATATTTTTTAACTGAAATTCGCCCATTTTCAGAAAAAGTCTTTTTACTTCAATCGCTGACCCCATCATTCATTCACATCCTTTATGCGAGTATGCTGTTTGGAAATGCCTCCTAGCAATGTAGTAACAGCCAGGGACATTGCTGAAATCATCAGTAAAATGATGGCACAGGCCATTGCCATGCCATTCTCTCCGGTAGATATATTTAAATAAATGCTGGCAGGCAATGTCTCTGTTTTCATTCGTGTTACGCCCACAAGCATCAGCGTTGCTCCGAATTCTCCAAGAGCGCGGGACCAGACAAGCACGATCATCGTAACAATTGATGGAACGCACAGCGGAAGAAGTATGGTATAAAACCGTTCCCAGCGGGAAGCCCCAAGTGTACCGGCAATAAATTCAAGCCTGTTATCGATCTGTGACATGGCATTTTTCATTAGTCTTACTGCAAAAGGCAGATTTACAGTCAGCTGGGCTATAATGATCCCTTTTCTGTCAAACACAACCTTAAATCCCAGATTCTTTAAAGCCTTCCCAACGTCTGAGGAAAATACCACCAGAAGGCACAGTCCCAGTACCAGATAGGGAAGGGCTAACGGCATCTCGATAATAATCTGAGATGCTTTTTTAAACGGCATGGCTGTTCTGGTAAGCCCATATGCGCATGGAATGGCAAGAAGCACACAAATACTGGTGGAAATGCTTGCCGTATAAATGCTCAAACCAACAGAAAACTGAACTTCCCTGGACCGGAGAGCTTCCTTTAAATAAGGGAAGCCTCCGATTATAATGGAAAGGAGCGCAAATAAAATAAACAGCACAATGCCTGCGGTTATCATAATCGATAGAATATCAAAGATATTGTAGGAATGTCTGTCTTTCAATGTTTCTCCTTATGTCATTTACTTTTTTATCACTTCATAGCCAAATTTTTCCCAGATTGCATGAGAGGTATCAGAATCAAGAAATTCAAGAAAAGCAGAAAGTGCTTCTGTATCATCACAATACGAAAGGGACGCGGCTGGAACGGTCTTAATGTATTTTTTCATTTCTTCCGTATCCACGATTTCCACAGTTGAATCCGTCACATTTTCTTTCCAGACAATTATGGCATCGCATTCATCTACGGTAAGGGCATTAAAGATTTCCGGTGCTGTGGTTGTCCTCGCTATTACATTCACTTTATCAAGCACTCCGGCATCTGTAAGGGCTTTATCTGAGATTTTACCAATTGGTGTTGATTTTGCATCACCCAAGACCAAACGCACATCTTTATTTGCCAGATCCGCAAGCCTGGTAATCTTTAAGGGATTTCCGCTCTTTACTGCAAGGACAGGTATATGTTTCACTAAATCTTTGCTGGCTGAAACCACATCACTCACCGGCTTCAGTTCATCTGCGGAACCTGCAATAAATAAATCGCCCTCTTTTGCAGTATTGATCTGCGTCTGTATCTGACCTGCATTCGCAAAGGTGATCTCCATTTCACATCCGGTCTGCTCTTTAAATGTATCGGCAATCTTCTGAAATGGTTTTGTCATTCCTGCACCGCAGTACACCGAGAGCGTATGACCGCTTAAATCCGTTTTTCCCGCCTCTGTTGCAGCTTGTGCTGTCGTCTCTGCTGCCTTTGTTGTCGTTTCCGGTTCTGATTTCTGTTCTGTCTTCGTTTCCTTGACAGTTTCTGTCTGCTTTGCTGATTCAGGCACCGAACTGCTGACGTTCTTACCGCATCCGATTAAACTGAGAGAAATTAGTATTGCCCACACTGCTACCGTACATGTTTTTTTCATATCTTCTTCTCCTTTGGTAAAATTTGTAAAATTCCGCTAGTTATTCCCTTAGTGTAATCCCTTACTTATTGGCTGTCAACAGAAGAGACCCTTTTGTTTTAAAAAAACGGCGGTGTTCGTCCGTTTTTCACCAAAAGGGCCTGCATAGTTATTTTAATAAAATAATTTTGTATATTCTGTTTTTGTGTCTGCAATATGATAAATATAGACTGATGTTTCAATTTTCTTATATATTACCACATGCTTTTCACATATTACCATTCGGAATTCTTTCTCATTGAGCCATGGGTCCGGTGTCAAAGATCCAGAATCAGGGAAGTCCTCTAAACGTTCAATAGCATCTAAAATATGGTCACTTACTTTCAATGCCGTTTCTATATTAAACTGTACTGTATAATAGTCTTCAATTTTCTTTAAATCTTCCCAGGCAGTGGGAAGAATTCCCACCCTATACTTCATTTAAACGCTCTCGTAATGCTTTCCTGGCATCGGAAACACTCATTGTTTTGGCTCCACTAAGACGTTCCTCTTCTGCTTGCAGCACTCTGGACCGAAGTTCCAAAATCTGCTCCCGTTTTTCAAATGCCTCTATGCTCATCAGCACCATATCGCCCTCGCCATTTTTAGTTATATAAATAGGCTCTTTTGTATCTTTTGCCAAATTGGAAATCGATGTATAATCATTTCTCAAAGCCGCTGATGCCTTAATAATCATATCCTGCACTTCCTTTCATATCATTATTACGATATTATTATACATCTTTTTTTATATGAAGTAAACAGAAAAATATTACATATACATACACAAAACGCTGGAAAGGCATCTGCCATTTCTGACAGCTGCCTGGTAAAATTGTTATTTAACCATTCGTATCTTTATTGATTGTTCTGCGAACCGATGAAATCATTGGTGTAAAGTACTTTCTCCAAAACCTGTTAGCAAACGGATTTGCAGTTTCAAAATCAACATGAATCCAATCGATTAAGTTACTCCGGCAATACCCGGCTACCACGTTCAACAAATGCACTCCCACTTGTTTTCCCCTGTATTCAGGTTTTATATATGCACCAAGTTCATCGATTAAGCCACAGTTCTTTACAGATAAATTTTCCAAATCATTTTCTTCGGCTATGTTAATGTTCATAAAACCGATGATCTTATCTCCGTCACATGCAATAAATATATTATTACGTTTAATTAATTCACAAAGTATTTCTCCAGAAACTGATTCCCGTTTTAAAAACAAAGGTTCCATATTGTAATACAAAACAGATTCATCAACAAGTGATTGCATATCCTGTAAATCATCCAATGCAGCAAGGCGTATTTGATACGGACAGTTCTGTAAAGAATCAAATGAGTTTAATCGGGAATACGAATCAGCAAGATACGATCCAAAGCCCATATCATATAAAAATGACTTTAATCTTGTATCCTGGTCGAAAAACATCCACAAGTGGTTGAATATATCGTTCTCAACCCATTGCTTTGATACATGTTTATACAAAGCAAGATATATTTGCTCTTTGTACGTTACCTCCGCCGCATGGGATGTTATATTACACAGTGCAGATTTTTCGTTGTGAAAATCAAACATAAAGTAACCCATAAATCCCACGATCTGATTTCCATGTCTTGCAATGACAGCGGTATGGTTTTGAATCTGTTTTTCAAGTAAACTTTTGATATCCGCAGTATTTGTAATCCAGTATTGTGGAAATTCTTCTCTATTGCAATATAACTGATATTGCTTTACCCAAAGCGCAACTGCCTGGTCAATATCCTCTTCTATCATATCGTTGATATGTAGTTCTGGATACATATTAAATCCCCTCTTTCTCTTAAGAGGGCTATTGTAAAAGTGCCCTCCAAAATAATATTTCTGCCATGATTAACTCCTCCTCTCTTCATTATTTATTATATCGCTTAAGCGTTATAACCTAAGAAATTGCTTCCAATTTAAATACAACAGGCCTTATTCCATCTGTACAACAAAGAATTTGTACGCCCTCCTGATTATTCCAGGGATAATATGTAGCTCCAGCTGAAAGAGCATTTACACCGCGGTATATGTCAATCCAGGCCCATGGACACAATCCCTTCGGCATCTCTGCGCCGCCTTCATAAAGGAATTCATCTCCCACCTCCACAAGTGGACAGGGCCCCACTTCTCTTCCTTCAGTTAAATAACTGTCAGCAAGATCTGCATAAAATTCTTTTCGAATAACTATTATTTTTACTTTTTTCATCCTGTCCCCCGCAATGTTCTTTCGTGTATTAAGTATAATATTACTGCATATTTCTCCATGTAACAATATTTAATTAATGCATTTTTAAGTTTTATTAAAAATATATATAAGTATGTACATAATTACCAGCCTTAAGTGCATACAAAATTTCTCGCAGGAGGTTTCAAATGAGCTCTGGATAATCAAAACAGCAAAAAATAATTCCAGTTAAACCAAAGGAAGGGAGATCCATATGGCAAAAACGTCAACATTTAATCTTGAAGAAATGAAACCAGGTTACTTTCTGGCCTGGACAGTTACCACGCAATGTTCATATACATACAACATTACGTTACAAGCCGGAAATACTGTGATATTTAGCGCAAACAAATCAAATTACAGTCCCACTTTCCAGTTAATTTCTCAATCTACCTGGGATTACTGTAACGGAAATCTTGTATTAACTGTTACCTGCTATGATGCAGCTCAGGAGCTGAGATCAAGTACATCAAGCGGTTCAATCACTGATACAAGTGCTAAGACTGTGGGTTATGTATATTCCATCTGCATTGAGGATGCCGGAGACTCTGATTACAATGATGTATATATTAACATTGTAGGCTGGAAGAAAAAGGGATAATCCGAAAGGAGGTTCATGAAATGAATATAAGTTTCCATTACTTTGCTGTAAAAACACTGGCTCGATTTAATGCTGATTGGTTCACGGTTACATACATTTGCTGACACTTATGCGCATCAGTTATTCTCCGGATACAATGAAAATTGTAACAATGTGACACTTGTACAGGTAATCAATAATATGACAGGCAAAGATGAGACTCAAAAATATAATACACTGGTATATGGTTTTCTGCAGAAAATGAAAGATATATTACAGGGGCACCAGCCTGCAATCGGTCATATGATGATTGAACATATTCCCGATTATCCCTGGATCTCATTTACCATGAACTATCCTTTGCCTGATGGCGGGACAGGGACTCATACTCGCAGTAATACAGCTGAATTCGTCCGGGCAGGCAAAGAAATTATGGATTATTTAAGATCCTGTTTAAACAAGCCCCCTATTTCAGGAAATGACTGGGAGCAGTTTACAGACAAACTGGTTTTAGGATTCTTCTTTGATGAAACTCTATACCCTGATGAAGGAGAACTGATTCGTGAATTAGTAAAACATTGGAGCAGCATTTTCGGTCAGGATGGCTATCTTTATTCTTATGACCGACACGCATTATTTGATGGTATTATAGGCGGGTATTCTTCAAGGAGTTCCTCGAACGCAGCATTGGAAATGAATAATAATATAAATTCCATATTCCCCTCTATGAGTGATGCCTTCTATTTTTATAATGCTTATGCTGATCATTTACTGATAGACCTTTATGGTTCACAGCCACGGTCAGCATGGTTTAATGTCGTAGCAGAAGATTCAGCCGCTCATATGTCTCCGATTGAAAATACAGACGATACGTTTGGTGTATCAATGGGCAAACCGTTATTATAATGATGTATCACATTTAACTATGCAAACACCTCCGCTGTCATCGAGGTGTTTGCATATTCTATCCCCAAAGCGCATTCGCATCGGTAGCACTTCGATTCATGCGGGAAAAATCTGTTTTAACAAAAGATATGGTGGACAGCAGCAGAAATACCAGTCCAATGACCAGAATAACTGCAAATGTCATAAACGGAGTAATTGCAAAACCATTAATTTCAACTACCAAACCTTCTTTTATCAGATCAGGTACAGAAAGATCTGTTTTTTCCAGAACTATCATTCTAAAAAATGCGGTGGCATAGGTCATTGGATTCAAGTAGGCAGCAAATCTCAGGGAATTCGGCAGCATGGACAATGGGATATATGCGCCCGAAAGAAACGTCAGGGGCATTGTCACTGCAGTTTTCACGATCTGGAACGTTTGACCGTTGCGTACCTTTGTTGCTAAAAACAGCCCGACACCGGAAAATACAATGCCGATAAAAATCATTGATACCAGCACAAAGAAAGGAGTACTCCAGTTCGTAAACTTAATCCCTATAAAAGAACCTATTATCAATATCAAAATACCCTGTAACGTAGCTACCGTAGCCGCAGACAATAATTGTCCCAATGCAACATAAACTCTTTTCGCTGGCGAAACCAGTACCTCTTTCATAAAACCACTGACCATATCATCGACTGTGGTAGAGGCAAGATTGAGTGCACTTTCAAATACTGTCGTAATGATAACACCCGAAAGCATGTAAGCGATGGGATTATCAATAAAATCATTTTTAAATATAGCACCGAACACATAAACAAAGAAAAAAGGAAATATCAGTGAAAATATGAGACCGGTTTTATTTCGTACAAAGGCCTTTAGACCTCTTTTCCATAAGGCGATCACTGTATTCATATTACCCCTCCTCCCTGATTTTCTTTCCTGTTATCTCTAAAAACACATCATTAAACGTCCCTTTTTTTATTTCAATATTAGTAATGTGATCCTTATGAATGCTTAATACCTCCAGCAGGCGGTCCAGATATTCTGCCTCCACCTTGTAATAACCATTCTTTTTTGAATAATTTAATTGATAGTCTGAAAGCAGTTTCTCAAACGTTTCTTCGTCCTTTGTATTGATATAAGCTTTATCCTTCGTATACTTTTTCTTCAACGCGTAGGGCGTATCATGTGCTACTATGACACCGCCATCCATGATTGCTATTTTATTGCAGATCTCGGCTTCTTCCATGTAATGGGTGGTAAGAAAGATCGTAATATTTCTCTCTTTCTGAAGTTTCATAATATATTCCCATATATGTGCCCTGGTCTGGGGATCCAGACCTGTTGTGGGTTCATCAAGAAACAAAACCTTGGGATAATGCATCAGACCTCTGGCAATTTCAACACGCCGTTTCATTCCTCCAGACAAAGCAGACACCATTTTCTTTCTTTCATCTGTCAAATCCACCAGGTTCAGAACAAACCTGATACGTTCTTCTACTTCTTTGTTTGGAATGTTATAAAATATACAATGCATTTTTAAATTTTCTTCAATAGTCATTTTTACATCAAGAGTCGAATCCTGAAATACAACTCCGATTGCAGACCGCACTTCACTTTTTTGCCGGCTGACATCTTTTCCATCGATCAATAACGTACCGGAAGTTTTTTCAAAAATGGTACACAATGTATTAATGGTTGTACTTTTTCCGGCACCATTGGGTCCCAGAAATGCAAATACACTGCCCTCTTCCACATCAAAAGATATATCATTAACTGCTACAAAGTCACCGTATCTTTTTGTGAAGTTTTTAACCTGAATGATTGGATTCATAGTTTTATCTCCCCTATGGCCGATTGTTGGTTTGTTGTTATCTTATAATCCGCGAAAAGCCTTTGTTTTATGCGGCACCGAGTGTTGCTGAAAAACGCAGAAAGAATACTGCTATATTATCATAATAAAATATTCTTTACAACACAGAAAGCGTAAAATAAAAACGGTCTCTGCCATATATAATGGCAAAAAACCGCTTTATTATAATTATAAATATATTTTATATCCCATTGCTTCAAGAATCTCTTCATTTTCTGAAGAAGCAAAAATCATCTTTCTGTCTTCCCTCTTCCATTTCTGACCGGCCTCTGCAATATTCAGACTTACAAATAATCTTCCCTTTTTTCCCTCCCTCACAAAAGTCAGCACCTGTTCCGTTGTATCATTCCATAATACTTCATAAGACGCACGTTCCTCTATATATTCATTCCTTATCTCTATCATATTTTTCACAAATTCACAGAGCTGTGTATTTTCGCCCCAAACCATGGGATTCCTGTATTCATTTTCCTTAATTCCACATATTGCCTGCTCATCCCCGTAAAATAAGCTGGGGACTCCCGGGAACAGCATGAGCAAAATACAAGCCAGTTTCCATTTTCTTTGATCCCCCCCGCAAAGCGATAAAAATCTGGGCACATCATGACTATCCAGAAGATTCATCTGTCCGTTTACAAGGTTGGTGGGGTATCGCAGCCTCATTTGTTCCAGCTGTTTTGCAGCAGTTAAAGCATTTTTATGATCACCGATTATATGATCACGGCAAATTCTTCTAAATTCATAATTCATGGTTGAATCAAAGATATCTCCCCGAAGCCAGCTTTCTGCATTCTCCCACACTTCACCAATGAGTATTGCTTCTTTATTTTCTCTTTTTACTGTCTCTCTGAATTTCCTCCAAAAATTCCGGTCAATTTCATTTGCCACATCCAATCGCCAGCCATCTATTTTGTATTCATGAATCCAATAAGCCCCTACATTGGTAAAATATTTCTGAACCTCTTCATTTGAAGTGTTTAATTTTGGCATCTTACGTTCATAAGCAAAGCAGGCATAATCCGGTTTTTCGTTTTCTGTCTGCGGCCTGCGGACAGGTGATTTTAATTCATAAAACCAGTTTTTATACTTTGAGTCTTCTCCCTTTTCCATTACATCTTCAAACGAAAAAAACTCCCAGCTGCAATGATTAAACACTCCATCTATAATGATCTTCATCTCTCGTTTGTGAATTTCTTCCACCAGGTGTTTAAATTCCTCATTAGTCCCAAAACACGGATCGATGTGATAATAATCAATCGTATCATACTTGTGGTATTCTCCTGCTGCAAATACGGGATTCAGGTAAATACAGTTAAAGCCAAGCCCCTGGATATAATCCAGATTTTCAAAGATTCCTTTCAGTGTTCCTCCTAATCTTGATTTGCATACCTTTCCATTATCTAAAACAACATCCATTGGCTGTTGTGGTGAAGTATATTTCCCGCAGGCAAAACTATCAGGAAATATATTATACACAACTGCTTTTTTAAACCACGCCGGAACATCTGGTATCTCATTTTTTAATATGTAGGGGTATTGGTAATACTCACTTCTTCCATCCATAATCTCCCCTTCAAAATAAATTACAGCAAGCTCCTTTGTAAAGCGTTCTGAATAATAATATATCCATTCTCCTTCATTTTGCAGTTTAAAATAATAACAGACACGTGGAAACGGCGTCTCAAATGTCGCTTCATAATAGTCAAAAAATTCATCCCTTGCTTTTATTTCCATCATAATTTCTTTAAAAACAACGGGTGTGGCAGTACAGGCCCGATCACCAAAGTATAAGGTACAAGCAGTGACGTTGTCCTTTTGTGTGCGTATTCTTATTGTCAGTCTGTTTTCAGAATCAGCAAATGCATAATTTGATAATGGAATATGCAGGACTGCCTCACGAATTATTTTTATATTGTTTTTCATTATCCTTTTACTCCTCCTGTTACCAGTCCTGATACCATATATTTTTGTATGGCAAAGAACAGGATCAAAATAGGTACCGATACTAAAATTGCGGCTGCTGAAAACAAGGACCAGCTTCTGCTGTAATCATTGGCCTGAAGCTGATACAGCCCGCCTGCAAGATTATAGTTTTCCTCCTTCATTAAAAATGTAGTTGCAAAAAGATACTCATTCCAAACAAAGATCAGTACCATGACCGCAGTCACGATAATGGAGGGCCTGGCAAGGGGTAATATAATTTTCCATATAATCTGTCCCGAACTTCCGCCATCGATTCTTGCAGATTCTTCAATTTCGATTGGAATGGTATCAAAATAACCTTTCATATTCCAAATGCTGAATATACACATGCTTCCTGCATAAATCAGGATTAATCCGATGTAATTATTCAGAAGGTTCATATTTTTAAATAATCGAAAGATAGCAAACATGGATAAAATCTGGGGAAAGGCATTTAGAATTAATAATAGCTTCAGCATTTCATTTCTTCCCCGAAAGCGAAAACGGGAAAATGCATAGGACGCTGTCACCGAAGTCCCCATCGCAAGCACCATTGTTCCCAGACTAAGAATTACGGAATTCTTAAACCATATCAGAAAGGGCTCCTCCAGGAGGATGGCTGTGTAATTTTTCAGAGTGGGATTCTCTGGAAACAAAAATCCGCTTCCAAATGCTGAGCTTTCACTGCTTATGGAAAGCAGAAATGCATATAAAATAGGAATCAGGGTTATAAAACACAGCAGTATAAAAAATATGTTTAAGATGCTTAAACCGGCTATGTGTTTTGCAGTTTTTTTCTTCATGCTCTTTCCTCCCCAATACCTCGATTGAAAAATATAGAAAATAAAACAATGAATCCAAATATCACAATTGAGACAGCAGATGAAAGTCCATAATTATTTGATACAAACGCATTTTGGTGAGCATATGTTATAACGGTTTGAAGAGTAGCTCCTGTAAGAGAACCTTTTTGCATGGTCAATAAATAGATAATATCAAACTGCTTAAAGGTGGTAAATGTTGTCATAATGATAGAAGGTGCTAAAACAGGCTTAATAGATGGGATTGTGATATATAAATTTTGTGCCCACCATCCGCCTCCATCTAATTTTGCGCTTTCATAACAGCTGATATCTACACTCTGCAATGCGCCATCCATCATCATAATAAGAAATGGCAGCGCCATCCACAGATTTAATACCATACAGGAAATAAAAGCGGGAATATTCTCAGATAAAAAATCCATGTTCGATAACCCCAATGCTGAACGTAGTTTATTTAACAAGCCGTACTGCGGATTATAAATACCTACTCTCCATAATAAAATTGATATGTAAGCGGGCATTGCCCAGGGAAACATCAGTAATGTCTTGTATAGCCTTGCCAGCTTTAGTCCTTCTGCATTCAATCCCAATGCAATAAAATACGCAAGAATAATCTGAATCACCATATTTAAAACGGTCCAAATGATCGTAGTCAGCAATGCAGACAAAAAACCAGAATCCAGTTTTGTTAATGCACGTCTGTAATTATCAAATGCTATAAATTCATAGTCCGTCCAGTGATACAGATTCATATTTGTAAATGAAATATATATGGTATAAATAATCGGAAAGACAACAATTAATCCGATTAGTAAAATTGAGGGAAGACTATATTCCCATGGAATAATCTTGTTTTTCTTCTTCATATAAATTGCCTGCTCCCTATCTGTGAAAAACATCCTATGCCTTTTTTGTATGACCGGCTAATTACATAAAACAGTCAGCCGGTCATACAAGGAAAGGATAAAACTCATCCTCTGTTATCTCTTAGTAGGACATACAGTCTTATTGCATATCTGCGATTGCAGTTTCTGCCTTTTTCTGATATTCATCAGCTTCAGTATTTAAATCTTTGTCTGATTTATTGACCGCTGCAAGAAGTGATTCTGTTGGTCCCCACATAACGCTCATTTGAGGGATATTAGGCATTGGCTGAGCAATATCAGCAGTCCGCCTCATGGCAGCTATCATTTCGTCATTTGCAACAGATGGATGATCATAAGATTTTTGATTTGCCGGGGCGCATCCTGAATTTTCTGCCAGTTCAATTCCAAGCTGGGGATCTGCTATTGCTTTCAGCACCTTTTCCACTGCCTCCTTTTTGAACTCAGCTGCGTGCTTCATAACTCCGATTCCCTGGACGCCTGAATATGGCACCAGTGAATTCCCGTTAGGAAGGGTAAAATCACACAGGGATTTTATTCCATAATTGATCTTAGCTTCTTTCACTCCTGATATCAGCCATGGTCCTCCAATAATTGCTGCAGCTTTTCCATCCTTAAAAAGGGCATTTACCGTATTATAGTCCCCGTCTGCTTCTAGTTTTGCAAACTTTTTATTATATTCAATTGCCTCCTTGGTCTTTTCGTCATTTAATCCTGGCCTGGCCTGCTCATCTATAATAAATCCCCCAAATCCATTAATAAAGGGAGCTGCATTATAAGCCGTTGAATGTTGGTTCACTAAAGCATAAGTTCCAGCAGCGGTATCTGTATGGCTTTTCATGTAGGAATAAAGCTCTTCTGTGGCAGAAGGCACCTCTCCCTCCCACAAATCCTTATTGTAAATAAAAAGCAGTGTTTCGAAGTAGACAGGCATAAGGTATTGGGAATCCTTATAATTCCCTGCTTTCAGTGTCATTGGAAGCATATCGGCGTAAACGGTTTTATCAATTACATCCGTAATTGGTGCCAAAGCTCCCATTTCAACAAACATCCCAAGAGAATCATGGGCATACAGATACAAATCCGGACCGTTTACCTCATCGCTTCCATAGAGTTTGATCTGATCGGTCAGGCCGCTCTTCTGCTCAAACTTTACAGTAATTCCATCATCATTTAAAGCCTTATTTAAATGGTTTTCCATTAACTGTATCATTGCCTTATCACCATCATGCCAGATACGGATGGTATTCAACGCTTCCTTATTCCCCTGACTTGCTGCACCGCTGTCCGTGTTCTTACTACATCCTGTAAAAATTATGGCAGCCACTGCAATCCACAAAACCAGTGCCATTTTCTTCACTTCTCATGTCCTCCATTCCAATCTTTACCAGTCAATGCTAACTTTCCCGGAACCTGTTAATGGCACCGTATAGCTGTGGTTTTCCCCGCTTTGCCATATAACATTACCAGCCGCATTCTTTTTAACCGCCTTAAATTCAATTTTCTGACCTGCCGGAAGATAAACGGTTAAATCCCACTCAGGATAGTTTGGGCAGACTGCTGGCCCTGCCGCTTTGCCTGGATCCCAGTTTCCAAGTTCCACGCAGTTTCCTGAAATATAAACGTTCTGCCCCCAGTCTGTAGACGCATTGCGGATATGAATGGCCACTGGAATTGTCTCACCAGCGTTTTCATCTGCCACGTATATTTTAGAAGTGTCTCCGGTAAGTGTTATTGTGACTTTCCTATCTGACGATACTGTTATTTTATCATTGGGATTCATTACATTGACTAACGTAGTTCCTGGCTTAATGGTGCTTTCTGCACGTATGGACATTGTTTCGGTATCTGTTCCTTTGGAGTTATGAAATGCACAAATTAATTCCTGCCCCACATTGCTTCCGCTGTCCATTCTTCTTGAAAAAGCATAGGTATGCATTGACGTCCACATTTCACGCTGTGTACCATAGCTCAAAGCTTCATATTTTCCACGAAGATCATTCAGAGTCCGGATAAGCTTATATGTATTCGTTGATGTATTAAAATAATCTTTTAAAACATTGCCGTTATGATCCTTAGTCACCATGGACCAACGATTCCACGTATCTGCAATCCCGTTGATTCCCTGACCGTTGGCATTTCCTCTGTTTTGCTCCGTCCCCTGAAATACTACCGGAATCCCCCTTGCTGTAAATATAAAAGTTAATGCATTATGGAGTTTATCAACATCACCCCCTGCTTCAGTGAGAAAACGATTACGATCGTGATTGTCAATAAATGTGACCATATCATTCAGATGAGTGCCATAAAGATGATCTTGCGCTAAAATAGATTGAAGTGATAGTTCCGATGTGTTGTTAAAATTCTTTCCATATGCAAAATCATTTACAATTGCCTGGAACAGCGGAAAATCAAGCATACCTGTCTCAGCGTTATTTCCCACCCAATCCTTTATAAAGTCCACATCCATATCAAAGTTTTCGCCAAAGGTTGCAACACCTAAATATTCCTGTAATTCATGAATATCAGAAGGTTTCATACATTTAGCCGCATCCACTCTGGCAGCGTCTGCCCCTGTATAGGTAAACCAGTTTTTTATTGAGTCAAACATTGCACGCCTGGCGTCCTGATTATCAAAATTGATGTCATCCAGACCACCCAGATCATGATCTTCCAGCATCTGTGTGCTTGTTGACGTATGGGGATGCTCTATATCAAAATTGATATCTCCTTTATTGTGATACCATGTGACATTATTAAACGGCGCCGCCGGCTGCAATTGTGTGCCCTCTTTTAATCCTGTGCCATTGGTATAATGAGCATTGCTTCCGATTCCCTGAAGGTAATCTCCTACGTGATTGGGAACAACATCAAAAATAACCTTAATTCCATTATCATGGCAAACCTCTACCAGTTCCTTTAGCTTATCCTTGCTGGCCTGTGGATCTTTTGAACCAAAATAGCGGTTGGCGCGATTGGGATCAAATACATTATACCCATGATAGGCAGATGGCCACTGCTTGCCATTGGCATCCGGTATTCCCCACAGCTGTGGATCGGAAACAGGTGAAATCCAGATAGCGGTATATCCCATATCCTTAATGTAAGAAATTTTATCTATGATTCCCTGCCAGTCACCGCCATGCATGTAACGAAAATCTTCTTCTGAGTTTTCTGCATAACGAAAAGCTTCACCTGCTGCATTATTCGTCTTATCCCCGTCATAAAAACGATCAACCATAATCTGATAAACGGACTCTCCCCGAAGACTTTCGGCTGCATTTACCTTTGTTGCCGGTAATAGCGGCATTATCATAATGAAACAAAGTACAAAGCATGCAATACGTTTTAACATCTTTTTCACTACCATTTCCCCTTCCTTCTTCACAGTTACATTGTTAACTATTTTCATAAAACACCGGTATTTATAAGTAAATTATAACAATTCTATACTGAATAACAAAGTTTTTTCGTACATATTGCTTGATTTTTCTAGGTAAACGTTATACTATTCTAATACGAGTAAAAGAAAGGGGAGTCCTATGGCTGTAACGATAAAAGATGTTGCCAGAGAAGCCGGCGTTTCCACGGCTACTGTTTCTAAAATATTAAACAACAAGCCTTATATTTCGGAAAGTACTACCAAGCGGGTAATGGAAGTAATGAAACGGCTCAATTATCATCCAAATGCGCAGGCAAGCAATTTTAAATGTAAACGTACTGGTAACATTATCTTTCTTGCCGTTACGGAATTATATACTGCATTTCATAATCCTCATATGTTTGAAATTCTATGCGGAGCGCAGAATATAATTCGAAATAAAAACTATAATTTGTCTTTCATGGGAGTTTCTGATAAACAGGAGGCTTATGATCTGGCAATTAAAACGGTTGGCTGTAACACTGCTGATGGCATGCTGGTTCATGGCTCTGCAACCTCAAGGTCATTGGTTGATTTTTTAGTAAAAAATAATTTTCCACACATTATAATCGGCAGACCCCCATTTGCCAGTCCTTCTTCCTGGATTGATACCAACAATCGTGTATCCGGCCAAATGGCGATGGAATATCTGGAGAAATGCGGCTATTCTCAGATCGCATTTATAGGAGGCCCAAAAAGCGATGAGATTTCAAGACACCGTCTTCAGGGTTTTGTATCATATATGAATATTAACGGTCTCACCATACAAGATGATTTTATAAAATATGGTACATATACAAAAGAAAGCGGATATTTCATGATGGAAGAGCTGCTAAGTCAGCCCACTCTCCCCGATGCAGTTATCTGTGAAAATAATCAGATTGCTATGGGAGCCGTTCGGGCGATAGAAAAACATCAATTATCAATACCAGGGGATATAGGACTCATTACTTTTGACGATTATCCCCTGTCCCAGCTCATTGATCCTCCTCTTACTGTTGTTGACATTGATGTACATGAAATGGGAAGACAGGCGGCTTCTATATTATTGCAGAAGATTAAAAATCCAGCCCTTCAAGTCCAGTCATTTGTGACTCTTCCTAATCTGATTATCCGTTCATCAACGAAAAATCTAAACCAGGTGCCATGATTCCTCTTTCGCTGTAAAATAACCAATATAATACTTTGGGATAAGTTTTTTGCAGAAAATGCAAGATATGAGCAGCAAACGCCGCTGTTGTTTTTGGATGGATATTTCTATGGCGGGGTAATTATTTACACCGCCATAGATGTTACTATTGCTTTTACCTATTTGCTTCCACCTTTTCCGATTCTCATTTTTTGGTTAAAGTACGTATGACGAATGTCATCTGCTATTTCCAACCATCCATTAACACCTAATTTTTTCATCATACAGAGATTATAAAGCTTAAAATTTTGTGGGTGAGTGGAAGCTCTATCCGCGATAGGCATAAGATTTTCACACGGAAAATTATTACATTCAAAGCAGTATTTAACTCCTTTTTCTTTTACGCATTCTAATGTTTGACATTTTTCACCTTGCAGATCAAGCACCAGACACTGATTTCCATCCACACAGCCTTTACAACTTATACGCTCCTTTGATACTTTAAACAGTTCTGACATTCGCATCTGAAATTCCTCTGTCAAATTTTTCTCATACATCTCACAGTTAAAACAATCAATTCCACATGGTGCAATAATTTTTTTATCCATATTCTTTCCTCCTGGTTTTTATCTTACAATAACTTAGACTCTGAAAAGAATAATTGGTTACAAAATTATTTCCCTTAATTTATTTAAAAAAGTTTCTTTAGGGATTTTTCTTCCCACCTTATACATTGTATAGATATCTAAAGTCCCTCGGACAAACAGCTTATATTCATCAAATAATTCCGGATCTCTATAATCAGTATACCCCTTTGGAATTGGCAGATTGTGATCTTTCATAAATTTAATCCATAAATAACATTTACAGGGCTTTGAAGGATCTATCAAACTACATCGCTCATAATGGAGCTCCTGGATATTCTTTCTTGCTCTGTACAGCGTTATTTTGGCACTATTCTCCGTTATCTGTACTACCTCCGCTATTTCAGAAAGCTTCAGATCCAAAAAGGTTCTAAGTGCAAATACCGCCCTCTGCTGTCTGGGTAAACAACGCATAAATGCCGTCAGACATTTTTCTCTCATCTCATCTACAATTAATTTGTCATCAATTTGTTCATTGGACGACTCTAATGAAGAAAAAAATTCCGCCTCGCTCAAACCCAGTTCTTGTGTAATAGACACAACCGGAAGCTTTTTTAACCTTTTATAATTGTTGTTTCCTTCATTAATCAAAATCCGATACAGCCAGGTAGAAAGTTTCGCATCTCCCTTATACTGCTGCAAATGCATAATTGCCTTAAGAAATGCACTCTGTAAGATATCCTCAGCATCATGATGATTTCCGGTCATTCTAAAGGCAGTACAATACAATTTGTCGTACTCTTCCTCGTATAATTTCAACAGTTCATTTTGAATTTGTTGTGTCTCCATTAATAATCACCTACTTTAAACAGAGCTTTTTCTGTATTCTCGATTGCATTATGCTCATAATCATTCATAACTTTATATGATTTTTGAATGACTGTGAATATAAAACTCCTCCTGACTTGGTTGGAACTTTTTTTCCATATTTTCAAAATTTGAATCAAACTGCTCCATCGCTTTTTCATCTATCTGATAGACTTCGCTTTCGATATAGCACCATTTTCTTTTGTCCAGACAACCCTCCGTTAACTCTTTTACCAGCATAGCCGCCGGATAGAAGTCCTCTTTTATACAAATATCAAATTTTTTACAGCTTTTAAACCCACGGGAAACATAATTATCAGGATTTCCAAAAATCACAATGACATCGTACGACATTTGTTTTGCCTTTGCAAATGAATACTCAAGCAGGGCTTTTCCATATCCTTTTCTTTGAAACTCAGGAAGAACACTCAAGGGTCCAAAGGTCAGTATCTGCTTTTCACGGTTTTCCTCATCTACAAGTTTTGCTTTCGTGTACATGATATTTCCGATAATGCAATTGTCTTTTTCAAGGATAAAGTCCAGCTCAGGTATGAAATCCGGATGATTTCTCATAACATGTACCAAATAATGTTCACTGCAGCCCGGAACATTTAAATTCCAAAAGGCCTTTCTAGTTAAATTCTCTACTTCCCACTGATCCTCTGCCTTCTCATTTCTAATGGTATAGATCTCTTTACTGTTCAATTTATCTCCCTCCGAATTCTATCATGATCTCTGAATTAAACAGAAATTGATGTTTAACCATATAGGTGATTCTCGAAGTCCCAGCATTCAAGATACAGTTGCTGGCATTACTTCGGAAAACTGCCTTTCACAATAAAAATGGCAACTTCAAAAAAAGACTTAATATCATCTCCGCCCTCTTTGCCGTTTATAATCTGCTTATAAGCCTTAGTAATCGGATTGATATGGTTACTTTCATTTTTGATAAGTGTAATACCAGCCTCTGTTTCCTGCCAGACATAATCCTTTGCATGACTACGAATCAAAACTTCTCCCACATAAATTCCGAAAATGTGAGCATAGGTATTGACATGACCCTTTATAAATCCTTCATCCTTCTCTGGGTGGAGATATCGCTCATGATAACCATCCAATATTTTATCGACATGCTCAACACTCTCATCGCTAAAGTCAAGTATCATATCGTATGTTTCTTCACCAATTTTTACAGCTGAATCAATACAATAGTCTATGGTTTCCCTTGTATCCATAAATCCACCTCCATACCACTTGCTTTGTCGTTTTCAATCTTTAACCAATTTTAATATAAACTATTGTATCATATTCCACTTTAAAAATATACTTTTGAATGATTTCCTTCGTCCGGATATATTCCGTAGTTTCTTGTTATTTCGTCCGTACTTGCATCAGAATTTAATTTTTTAGATAACTCTTATATATCGCTTTATAAATCGTAAGTGCTTTATTGGTTCACTTCAGACAATAGTTTTTTTATTTTACAGTTTGAATTAATAATAAGCCAAAGCTGTGGATAATAACTCATAATATTCCACAATCCCGTACCACTTAACCCATTTTCTAAAACTAAATTGACGATTGCATAAATAGTTCTGGCATCAACAAACCATACTATATGTTGAATTATTCTTCCACTTGTTTCAATTGCATATTCATAATATGGTGTTTTTGAAACTTCATCAAAAAGAATGGTTGATTTCATTGATCTTGCCAAATCAATTACAGCATCTAATGTGATCGCATTTGCTTCAGAAAAGCCTTCAATATATGGAAGTGTCCAATCATATCCCAATAGCGGAAATCCAACATTAATTTTTTTAGGATCCATCATTTGTTTTGTATAATTTACATATAA
The DNA here is from genome assembly GCA_023386315.1 of Bacillota bacterium. Classification (GTDB taxonomy): domain Bacteria; phylum Bacillota; class Clostridia; order Lachnospirales; family Lachnospiraceae; genus Lacrimispora. The sequence continues at coordinate 174,146 of JAEWJZ010000018.1, forward strand.
TGAAATATTTTCTATTGAACTGATCGGCATAGGAGGTCCATATTGAGTCCCCCAGTAAAATCTCATTAGATATGTTTCATCAATTAATTCATTGTATTTTGAATAATTTACTTTCTCGAATAGTAACTGATTTTCTTCTATCAAAAAATTGGGATCTATCGTAATAAATACAGGATATCCTTCTTTGTTAAGGCGAGAAGTTATTCGTTCCAGATAATTTAAATAAAGTTCTTGGTTAGTCTCATTTAAAAATGTAAACGTAATATTTACCCCGTAATACCCTTTTTCCTTCAAAATTTTAAGCATACTTTCCGCATGATTATCCTGATAATCCGGGTTTAAAAGTATTTCATAAATCATTTCAGGATTCCGTTCACCTCGAAATGTTACACTTGTAACAAGCATTAAGGGCATCACACCAAATTGCTTTACAGTTTCAATCAAATCAGAATCATCATAAAATGATTCAATCTCTCCTTTTCTTAATGTTTTATAATTTAATATTGAAAGGTAGGTTAAGTAAGGTAATGACTTTCTTAAAATATTCTTATCAATAAAAGGAGATGCATAGGCATTTGTTGTAATAGTTTCTTTTGTATCATAACTAATTATAAGTTCTTCACCAGGAAAAATATATTCTCTTTCCCAAAGGTATGGATTATTTCGATATAATTGCATCATCGATATTCCATGATCCAATGCAATTTCAGATAAGTTATCTCCCTCTTTTACAATATATGTCTCTTGCGGATAGGTGATTACGATGGTTTGACCTATTACCAAGTCAGTAGGATTTGAAATACCGTTTTCGAGTATTAACCTTGTTTCTGAAACTCCAAATTTATTTGCAATTGATGTAATTGTATCACCAACTTGCACTACATAAATGATCATAAATATACCCAATAACTATAGTTTTTATTATTATATGTATAAAGCTTTAAAACATTACTGTATAGTACAGTAGTTGATAATCTGGGATTATTGTTATCAATACTTTGTCAAAAGCTTTATCATGTAGTGCATTTAAAGAGAGTCCATTCATCGGAATTGTTTTCTCGGCCTTTAGTTCAGAATCCTTCCACGGCTTTAGTACTAACCAATTCTTGCTTTGATTAGTTGATTTTTCACATCGCCGTCTGGAAGTACTTGAATCTCTGGTTCAATTATCTTATCTATGGATTCGCTCTTTAATTCTGCCAAAAGCATTTGCCACAGTGTTCCGATTTCCCCACATCACATTTTGGCATCCCTCACATGGTTTGGCGTGTTCTGCATAATCCCATGTCATTTTATGTTCCTCCACAAATTCTTATTTTGCTAATTCTACATAAAACTTATTTTATTGTTTTCCTAAAATCAATAAGCGTATAAATATCATCAAATACCTTATCTGAATGTACATCAAAAACTAATGGAAAAAACTTCAATTTCCCCATTTGCTTTGAATTTCCTATCACTTCTTTCACTTCATCGTCAAGTGAAAGTTTCAGCGCATCTGCACGGGCTTTCTCCGGGATATAGATACTTACTTTGAAAAATCCGTCCCAGATAGAAAGCCAAAATGCAGTCATCTCTTTTTGCGTTCCTCGAATGGTTGTCCACTTATGCAATGCTTTTCCAAGCCAAGCCTTACCATCCTTGTAATAACGCCAATCCACCTCTATATCATGGCTTTTAAGTTTCTCAATAAACTTTATATAGGTACTGTTTGTTGTACCAAGCGCCTCTGCAATAGCCTCACTTGTCGGTTCTATATTTGGTTCCCGTAATAATTGCTGCTCGTTCATAATTTATCACCCTCAAATTCTGTATTACTAAACATTTATTTTCAGGAATATCGTAAATATCTTACCAGGTCTAAAATAGTTTTTTATCATTTAAAATGTTGATTCCCAATTCTTTTGCAAGGCTACCCTGTTTAAATGGATTGACCTTTTGAACAACTCCATTTTGTCTGAAAAACGTTCCAGTACTTTTGAACCAAAAAGTGATTCCAGCTTTCACACATTGCTCACGGATATCCAAAATCCAATCATAGTCGCACTCACGGGCTTCTCTTCCTGTTTCACCATTTACAGTCACATGGTCGATTCTATCAATATAAGGCGAGAGATCAATTGGTTCTAAAATCGGCCCACAAGCTACGAAACGCCGTTTGATCGGGTAAGATATAAACAATGGCAAACGGTAGTCCGCTATCTCCTGATTTTCAATAGTACAGCCTATGTTCACATTTGCATACCCTTCACCCCAATCAGAAGGCAGCGACACCATAAAGCGGTCAATGCGCTTTGTTAAAATCAAAAAATCAAGGTCGGAACGCTCCTTTATCATAGCCCAGGCATCTGCACGCCACTCATCGGCTTCTGGAATAAAAAAGTCGGTGGCAAAACAAGTCGCCACAATTTTTCCGCTTGCAATTCTAGGTGCTCCTTTCGCCGTTTTAGCAATAGGTTTATCAAATTCATCTGTTTTCGTAACGTTATTTTGACCAAAGCGTTTTGAATATGGTCCATAAAAATAACAATAGGTACATCCATCACTAATCTTATAACAACCTGTCCACGGTTCCCAATTCATAATTTTCCACCTCATGTATTATGTTTAATGCGCTCTCCCATATTAATCTTTAAATTCAACACCACTGTCTCCACATGCCGTGAAGACCCGCTGGTTCCTTGGCGGCAATTGTCAGGTCATAGCAAATACAGATAATTCCAAGTCTCTTGTGTTAGGTCTTCTGCCAAATCTTCGTTATGAGTTAGACTAAGCAAGTATTTATACACCGCCTTTGCATGCTGATTGTATGCCCTCTCAATTTCATCCAAGGTAGCTTCCTCCAGTCTTTCTTATTTTCATCCATATATCCGATAAAGTGAAACTTCGTTACAAAAAAATTTATAATATTATAAAAATAACCATCATCTACAGCAAACAATTTTTTTTAATTTTATAACTTAAATTCTATATGTGTAACATCCCCACGACCAAATGAAATCATAAGCTTAAAAGCATTAATGACCATACTATATATCGTCTAAAATTTATTGGTGATTCTCTAAACTGTATAATTTTTCTTAGCTTATATCCATAATATTTTTTGTCCAATACACCTGAAATTATTGCTATAAAAGAAAAACTCAAAATTGAAATAGTTATTATAGCTGAATAAATGTAATCCATGTATGACTCAGTAACAAGGACATAATATCGTCCCGTAATATTAACGCCAGTGTCCATTATTAATCCAATAACAATTAGCAAAACTGTAATAATATTTCGTTTATTAAATTTTAATATTCTTTTTTCCATCTCTTGAAATTCTCCAATATTTTCTTAGATGATTATATTTTATCACATTCCATCATCCTTTACTATTAAAAGAGAAGTCAACCAAATTTCTGAAAATTTCATGCTAGCTTCTTCCTCACATCCCTCCAGAAAATCCATGAATTGTTTCAAGTCACTTGCAATGGTATTTGCCTTCAGTTACCATTGCATTCCACTTACCAGCCCTAATCTCCGGCTTTAACTGAAGAAACTTTTTCCGATTCGGATTTGTACCGGACTCTACTTCAAAAAATAGGACCTTTACCATTGTATCAATATTCGTGGATTTGTCACAATATCCGGCGAAACTCAATACATTTTGGCAAAAGCCCTATTTTAATATTTTGGCATTACCCCATCTCCATCTGAGATTCGGTCACACCAAACAGTTTTTTACAAAAACACAACTCCATTTATCTCAAACAATCCCGCAAGTCCGCATAAAATCAAGGTTTCCTCGACAGCAAACAAACCGTCTCAACGTTCCTGTGAACGGAAGCTTTATACTACATGGCAAAAGTTAAGTGGTAGATTTTTAGGCGGGGTAAGATTTTACCCCACTTAGCGCCGTTTACCCCTACAAAAATTTTCAATTAATGGCACAAGCAATTGATCAATCTTACAAGCTGGAAGTTGTATCTTTTTCAAAAATCACTTTAGATAACTCAATATAGTCTCGTACCAATCTTTTAAGTCATGATAATTGAGCCACTGCCTTTCCAATCCAAAATGTCTGTGCCTACCTCCCGGACTGACTTCGAACAACTGGTAGTACTCTGTCATTGGTCCTATGTATACAGGAACATCACATGTCAACGGCTCTTTATGATACTTAAACTGATCTCCTGTAATATCAATAACCAACCCTTCTACAACAAGCCAAGTATGAGACCATCTATCGTCCCAATCATCCCCATAGTATGTTCCATTTACATATATAACTGAACCAATTCTATTGTCGATAAGATATTGAGCTAATATATCACTTATGTGACCACACTGCCCAACAGGAAATTTCCTAAAAAGCTCTCCTGGTTCATTATTAGCTTTTGCAGTTTCAATAGCGTTTCGGAAATTGAATACTAATGTTTCTAATTTCTTTGCCTCTCCTTCAAGAAAATTCATCTTTCATACACCTACTCTACGCAAAAAATCCCATTTGTCTCTTAGTTACAAAACCTAAATATTTATTTGACAAAATTCTAACCTTTTGCCAAAACGTTTATTTTCTTTACCCCACCACGGTAACCGGAAACATATTACGCCCCAATTTACTATAAAAGCACACCTACATATCTCCTTCAAAACCCCGAAACCCTTTGATTTACCGGACTTTCCTCTCCAGCAACACGACGGTTTCCACATGCGGTGAAAGTTGATATTTATACTATATGGCGTAACCCCTATTTTTGCCAAGGTCTCTATTTAGGATGTTTTACCCCACCTTTCTCAAACTAAAAGTCTAACCATCAAAATACAATTGCTCCAGAATGCATCTCCAATATGACATTAAAATTCTGCTTCTGATAACACATTACAAATTCAACTCAATCCAATTTCTTACTTCTTCAAGATCCTTAATATCTTCGTTTATAAGCCTATTCGTATACTCAATTATTTTCTGCTTATTATTTTTCCACTCTTCGAGATTATTAACATTCTCAAAAATATATTTCCACGTGGGGATCTCAGACAGGCTCATTATTCTTTCAACATATAGACATTCTCCTAACCAGAAATTCTCTTGATAATTATAATATACATTATTATATATTTTCGGAACAAATTTAAAAATTACCACTTTATATCCATATAAAGTGTTTTGGTCGAAAAAGCAATTATACAAATTATCTAATTCCGTAAAATGAAGACCACAATACATATTACCATCATATGTAATTTTTCCCTCTTCATAATTAACCCAATTTGTATGAATGGAATATTTCTCATTATCCTTTTCATCATAAGTCAATTTAGCCATAATGCAATCTACTAATTGCTTCCCTAATACAGAATGATTTGCTGTATTGGTAATACGATTCTCCTCAATATCAAATCCCTGAATATTTTCTTTTTTAACTTTAAACAAATTCCCGCAAGTATCCTTGGCAATATAATACCCCTTATTTAATCCAACATATCCATAAATAGCTTGCCTCCATAATATATGACAATATTCAAAATAATCTACTGTATCCCTTGTTCTTTCTGGAATCAAATCAACTTCTTTATCTCTATACAACCATCTAATTTCAAACTTGTATTTGGTATCTACTATATCTGTTGTTGGACAGCTATTTATATCTCTCACTTTTGTCTTTTTCCGAAATATTTTGTTTATTATATCCATCAATCCAATTTATCCTTCACTTACTGTAATCAATACATTTCAAACCAAGATCTTTGAAAGTGTTTTAAAAAAAATCTACTATTCATTCTATCCCAAAACTCAAGATGAATCATCGATACTTATATTTTCATTTATTTCTATATTAACATTTATTCCAGATGATAAATAATCTCAACACAGATTTCACAGATTACTTCTCTTACCATTATATCGCTGGCTACTGTTTGTGATATTGTTTTTCACTCGCTTGTACTAAACTATTTCTGTCTTATTATCTTTGCTCCTGATTTGAGACATCAATATTATTACTTGAATTATATTTTCTTTTTTAAAAAATTATCAATATCTTGTCCATCAAAAAAACGTACATCATATTTTTCTCTATCTTTAGGGCTAAATTTTTCCTTTATTTTCTCTTTTGCATTTTTTGAATATTTTCCAGAACATATTATTAAAAATTGATTTATGTATAATTGACCATTCTCATTAAGATCAGAAAACGGCATATTAAAAGCATCTGCAATTTGAGAAAATATTTTATCAACATCACTGTTAGCTGCTCCTGAAATATCTCCATATTTCACCTGCGCTGCTCCCAGTTTTATTTTTTCAAAATTATCTTTATATCGATAAGTTACATCTTTTCCATATTCTTCAATACCATGATTATACCTGACATCCCAAAAACCTAATTTTCTTAATGCTGGTATAACTTTTTGCAAAGTAAATTCTCTTTCAGTATCAATTAATACTTCTTTAATTTTTATATTAATTTCCTCATCTGTAGTTATAATTTCCTTTTTTTGAACAGATGATTCATCTTTTGTTTCTACTATCACACGATTTTCATCACATGCAATTATTTGTTGTTTTATATTCGTAAGGTTATCATCCTTACAGTTTACATTCAAATTACAGGATTGATTTTTCTGTATACCACAATCTAATGTTTTAAATATATTCTCAGCTATTCTTTTTACAACTTCAACAGAAGAACAATTCCCTGCATATTTATATAGTCTATAATCTTTATAATACTCTGAAATATTAATATCAAAAAATCCTTGCATATGAAAGCATTCTTTTGGTGTTAACCTTCTAATTCCAAAATTATCTTTTAATATTGGAATATAATCTTTTCCAGCTATTGATGTTATTGCTGGACAGTACTCATAATCTTTTATCAATATATTTCTAGAACTATATTGATTCTTCAAGGAGAGCTTTAATTTATAAATTTTCCCTTCTGTAACCTCTTTCTTTATTATTGAATATAACTCAGAATTTTCATCATAGTAGTACTTGTTTTCTTTCTTTTGAGTTATATTTATAAGATCATTTATTTGTAATTTTAATGGAATCTTTTCGGGAAATTCAAACATTTTATATTCTTCATCAACATTAAATCCTACAAGATACAATCGTTCTTTATTATGAGGTATATTCCCATATGTTAACGAATTAATAACTGCTGTCTTAATAAAATATCCCCGTTGCTCAAGTTCTTTCATTAATATTTTAAGTTCTTTACCTTGATTCATGGATATTAAACCTTTAACACTCTCTAATAAAAAAGCTCTTGGCTTTTTGATTTCTAATACTCTTATTATCTTATAAAACAAACTATTTTGTTTATCATAAAACTGATTATACCTTCCATGCACAGAAATAGATTGATAAGGAAATCCAGCCACTAATATATCAAAATCTGGAATCTTTTCCACTTGAATATTTCTCATATCTTCTTCGACTAAGTAAACATCACTAAGATTCTCTTTGTATAAGCTACAGGCATATTTATCAATTTCATTTGCATAAACAATTTCTGCACCAACCTGTTGAAATGCCTTTGATAATCCTCCTACACCTGCAAATAAATCGATTATCGCATATTTATTATTCAACCCAATCCCTACCTCCAAAAGTCATCATTTTTTCCGTATTTAGATAAAGTCATTTACCACATAATTCATTTTACTATCTATTTATTACATTTTCAAACTAAATGTCGAACTTGTATAAAAATCTACAGTATTATAAATTCAAATCAACACCACCAGATATAAACACATTGCACTCTTTATTGCTAAGGGAAGTTTTTTACTACATGGCGTAAGTATCTTGTTTCACTACTAAGTATTATCGTACTTCTATTGTTTTTGTATAGGGTCTAACCATAGCACATCAACCAGATTATCATGCTGATTAAAGTACTTTATGTTGATTCTGGAAACTTTTAGTAATATCCATGCTTTCTTAAATACTTCGCAAAAACAACTTTGCCTTAATTCAATGAATTCACCTGTTTTAAATCCATCATTTTGAAGATCTTGTAACGCTACTTCTAAAATATTTGTATTTTTTCTAATATTTTTTAATATAAACCCTTGGGCTACCAGTGACATTTTAATCTGATTAAAAATCATATTATCCCTGGATTCTACTTGTTTACCCTGTTCAGTAGAAAAGGCTCCAATATTGTCATAAACAAAAATACATCTTGCTATATTCAAGATATTACTGCTCCGGATTATCTTATATACATAGCTAAGGAATTCTTCAACCTCTAAGCTAAAAGAATTTCTAGTTTTTCCATAAGTACATATAACTTTTTCATTTTTTATCTTATACGAGTTATGATTTGCAATATTTCTCCAATCTGATAATTTCATATTGTTGGGTCCTGTTTGTAATATTTCTTCAAAACAATCATGTGTAAGTATATTATTTATAGCAACACCAAAATCTGTTTTGCATATTTTGTCATAATCAATGCTTTGTCCATTTATTATACGTATAAGGGCATATAATTCGTGGATGATGCCTTTCACTGAAATCTCAAGAGAACTTCCGATATACTCAAAGTAGAACATTACTTTTTCATAAATTTCTTCTGTTTCTGGTACTGTTCTTTGTCTGATACTCCACATCATGTTTTCTCTTTCAGCAAACTCTTGGTGACTCCCCACCATTATACGAATTACTTCACCTGGACCATTACTGTAAGCTGATGCATAGCAATCAAGAATTTCCTTTAGTCCATTTGCAAAAACTGAATCTTCTGAATATTTTATAATAAATTCATAAGCTGAAACCATACTACTATTAAATACATTTTTCTTTAATGTCTCTTTATTAACAAAATACGGTGAAAGCTTTGTAAAGATATCATTTTCAATATCGTTTATGTTACGCCCATTAACTATTTCTTTATGTAGAATATTAATAATTTCATCTGCTGCCATAAAGCCTCTCTTTCTTCATAGCATAACTAATGTTAAAAAGCCAATTGTTTTTACCAATTGACTTTTTAATAATTAAACGCTCATGCTTTCCAAATATTTCTGCAACACTTTTTCTGCTTCTTCATCAAATTCAAAATCAGGCTGTCCCTGGCGAGCATAATAGGCTGAAAACCTACTTAAAATGTCTTTAACAAAATAATCCTGTATATGTAATTCTGATTTTTCAAACTCAGCATCAATTTCTTCTGGCGTAAAAGTATATACATTTCTAAAGTTAATATATCCGCCTACAAACAAATTATTTTCAGGAAGCCAATGATAATATTCTGTATGATTATTTTTAATTGCTTTTAAAAGTGCACTTTTTTGTTTGTCTCTTTTCACAGCTGATCCTATAGCATTTATATTTATTTTCGCCTGCTCCTCAATCTCACAAACCATTACTCTATCTGTCTTTATTTTTCCATTATGAATTGCCAAATCACATGGAGGAGATAGTACTACATAAAAAAGGTTATCTATTTTATTTCTGATTATAGAACCAGTTTGTATGCGTTCACTTATCGGCGGCTTAATATACATTTCTTGTGTTATATAAGCTGGTACTTCCAAATCAATTAATTCTTGAATATGAGAAATTGCATACCTTAATAATATTTTTTCTGTTTCATATCCTTTACTCTTAAGCTCTTCCCAAACACGAATCTGAGGATATAAGTTCTTCCAAAAAACTTTATTCATGGTCGATTCCAGAATCCCTTTCCCTCCCATAACATCAAACAATCCTGTTTTAAAAGAATTTATAAGTGATTTTAATATTTTTTCATATGTACTCTCACCCTTTTTATAAATTACAATAGGAGAGTTTGCATCTAGTATTGTATCTGGTGTACCTGTCATCACTGCCACAGGAATTCTGTACTCGTTTACAATTTTCCTTATAATATCATTACCACTATCTCCATTATTAAGTTTTATATCAATAATTGCCCCATTATAGTCATTCTTTAATTCCTGCAAGGCCTGATTAAACTCTGAGGCTACCCCTAACTCAATGTTGATCTCTGGATTTTCCTCATTCATTCTATCTACTGTATCTTTACAGCTTTGAATATCAGTTTCTGCATCCTCTATCAATAAAAATCTATACATTATCAAATGCCTTTCTCTTTTGGACTTATTTTAAAATGTGCTCCTTTATCATTCTGCAATGCTATTAAGGTAAGATTATTTCTTTGGGCCGCTTCACCTGCAATAGAAAGTCCCAATCCCGTTCCATTCAACTTAGTGGAAAATTCTGGTTCAAAAATCACTCCACTCTCTAGCAGTTCTGCATCAATCCCTGGTCCTGAATCCCAATAATCAATCTGCCAGTTTTCATCCTGTGTTGAAATATTGATATTAATCGACTTTTCAGGTGCATTTTTTTCTTCTATCCAATAAATACTATTATCTATCAAATTTGTAAATATTGTATAAAAATCCTGTTGCCATCCATCAAATTCCACTTTCTCATCACCTGTAATATCAATTTTAATTCCACTATCGTATAGTTCGTTTTCAAAAACAGCTACTACACCGGAAATAATTTTTTCGAGAAAAAATCTTTTCTTTGTATCCCGCTTTTTAGCTGCCAACGGGTCAAGACGACCAAACAGATTGACAAAAATATCTGCATTCTCCTGAATACCTATGGCCAAATCTGAAATTTTGTCTGCTGTCTCTATTTCTTGATTTTTATGAAACTTTCCTATTTGAAATTTCATATTTGGTATCTGATTTTTAAAATAGTTTAAAGGTCTCCGTCCTTCATGTAATATTATATTGATTATTTTTCCTAATGTGGCCTGCCCCTGATATACAGCCACTGCCTGTCTAATTTCTTCAATTGCTTGATTTTTTTGTTTTTCTTCCTTTGATATTATATCTTCAATTTCTAAAATAATAGCTTCTGAGAGGCCAGCTTTTTTTAAAGACAAAGATACCGATTTTTTCAATGGCTCATAGTCATATAACCCTTCAAGTTCATTATCAATTTTCTTTCCCGGACCCGATAGTCCAATTTTTCTACGATATATAAAACGCCTTGCTTCAAGCTCTGCTATTATTTTACAGGTTATATTTTTAAGTTGTTCATAAGCTATATTATCTTTCAGACCATCACGAGCACTTTTTTCTTCAAGATTTGATATCTCTTCCGACTCAATATGTACATAGCCAACTACTTGATTACTTCCTATTTTCACCGATGGCTTCTGAACACGCTGCTCATTTAATTTAAGCCAGTCAAAATCAGCATCTCCCAGAGGTCTGATCCTGAATCCATTTCTATACACCCCTATGCCATTAACTTCATTTAGCAGTTGTCTGGCCTCTAATTTTGAAACATATTCTCCGGTAATTTCATCTTTCAAACCACGATTAATCAGTTGCTCAATTGCGTCTTTATCACGATCATACACTCTAATATCTATTACCAATTTTCCACACAAAGTAGGTCCATAATGGACATCAATTATGTCCGTTGACACATTACGGATTTTATTATTGGAATAAGAAAATTGACCCTTCCCATTCGCATCCAACGTCCCCGATATTCGATAGTCATACAAATCCAAAATTGGATATGGAGATATATCCTCTTTTACATCCTCTGTTTGCTCTGGATAAAAATCTTGGAATTGTAATAGTATTTTAAAAGAATCATCAAATATATTTTCTGCCTTAGGTGGAATAAGTTTTTTCAATTCAAATCTCAATTTCTTAAATTGATTTTCACTCCATTCAGCCAGATAATCGTGTGAACCTTGTACAGTTATTGTTGTACCTGGTCTATCTTTTGTCATTTGACTCTCAACCAAAACAGAAACTTGGTCTAAATACTGTGACTTTGAGAACTGAGACCAATCTATATAGAGACTCGTTTTTTCACCATTAATATCTACCGTCTCCAATAACAAGTCATCTCCCAATATACTTGCAGCATAACGTCCTATTCCTTTTCTCCCCTGCATAATTCGTCCAGCTGGGCTCTTTCTATTACGTACTTTATAATCCGTTGATGGCACAAGCCATTTATTTATTACATCCTCTCTACTCATACCATGTCCATGATCAGATATTTTCAAAAACAGTTTATCTCTTTCCTGGTTACTACTGAATGTAATAATTACATCTTCCGAATCGGCATCGTATGCATTCTTTACTAACTCTACAAGTGCAGCAAATTTATCCTGTATTAAGTCTTCTCCTATTGTTAGTAAATGACGACCAGCAGGTCTGATTTTATAATCTTCTATTTTATTCACTACCATACCTCCAATAAAGACTTCGCAACCTTCTCAGCCAACAGCACCGGTACTGCATTTCCAATTTGCTTATATGCCGAAGTTCTTGATCCTTTACCAGACACAGACTCAAAATAAAAGTCATCTGGAAAAGTTTGCAGCCTGGCTAACTCTCTTGGTGTTAATGACCTGTTCTGTATGACATCCGGATGTATAAAATAATGGCCGTCTTTTGCAACATGCGCAACTACAGTTTGGGAACATTCAACATCTGAAGCAACCACTTTAAATCTATCCAAGAAAGATTCCAGGTTCTTCTGAGTACGTAAATGTTCTGGTAAATCAATATAACTCAACCTTTTATGTTCTGCATTCCACAGTGTAACAGCAATTCTGTAAATTTCCTTATCCTGATCTGTATTAGGCCTTGCACAATGAAAAGTTACCATTTGACGATTTACTTGCTTAATACCCGATTTATACAGATATATTCTCTGATAATCTAATGTTTGCACCGGACGAATATTTCCTTCTCCTGCTTGTAAAACAGGCAAATCCTTAAAAATTTCTTCCACCAGATATCCTCGCTCTTCTTGGGGTATCTCCGGATAGAATTCTTGACTTTCGTTATATTTTCCAATCAGAATAATTCGTTTTCGATTCTGTAACACGCCATAATCAGCAGCATTTAATTTCCTGTATTCTGTTTTGTATCCGCATTCCTTAAATAATTTTCTCATTTTATCAAAATGCAATTGTTCATCTGTATCTTTTGCAGATAACAAACCTAATACATTTTCAAACACAAAGTATTTTGGTTTGTACCTTTTTAAAAATTCTCCATATAATTTATAGAGATAATTTCGTTCATCACCCAACATACCATTTTCATCCCGTGCCCTTCCGATTAAGGAATATGCCTGACATGGAGGACCTCCAACAATTAAGTCAATTCTTTCTCCTTTAAGGTTCCCGTCTATCTTCTGAAATATTTCTTCTATATTCTCCCACGAAATTTCATAATTCAATACTGTATCCAAAACTTCAACTGGCACTTCTGAATAAAATTCTTCTCTTGTAATTTCACCATTCAGATAAGAATCATAAATTTGACCCTTTCCATTATTCTGAAGCCACCTATATGCTAGTCTTGTTTTTAAAGTATAGCAAGCAGCCGTATCTATTTCAACGTGTGATACTGGTACAAATCCTGCTCTTGTAAACCCTTCAGACAATCCCCCTGCCCCCGCAAAGAGATCCAGGTATCTCAACTTCGCCATCTTACAACTCCTGTCAGCAAATAACTATTTTTTCTCCGTTATTTCTAAATGTAGTTTATTTAATCGTTCTGTCCGATATTGCTTTTTCAGTTCACATTCCCAGACAACAATAACTTTCCATCCCATTTTTTTCAATTCTTTAATGTTTTCAACATCCCGTTTTTTATTTTCCGATAACTTGTTCTTCCAGAACTCTTTGTTATTTTCAGGCCATTTAAAATACTTACAACCATCATGCACATGCCAGAAACAACCATTTATAAAAACAGTAACTTTATATTTAGGAAAAACAATGTCCGGACAGCCAGGCAACTTTTTTACATTCTTCCTGTACCTTAAGCCACGTTTAAATAATTCTTTCCTTACAATCTCTTCCGGTTTCGTATTCTTGTTCTTAATCCTGGACATGTTATAGCTTCGGATTTCCTTTGTATGCACATCCATCCTGTTCACTCACTCTTTCAAATACTGTTGTTGACCTGATGGCGTCTTTTCAACTGCCAAAATATTTGTTTCCGATGTATTTACATAATTAAGGAATAATGTTCCTAATAATAATCTGTCTCTTCTGGAAATTCGATTCCATTCATACCCCTTAAATAAGTCTTTCAACAAAAACTTTTCTCCAGCTTTGACACTACCCGTTTCATCTATTGCACATTTTAAGAGACTGTTAATGTCGTACATCCTATTTCCTCCAATATTTTTGAAAACAATGATATTAATATCATTATACTATTTATCACCAAATTTGCAATAGATGAATGGTAAAAATAGCTATTCGTCAACACTTCTTTTAGCTGCCTTCATTCTTACACTCAATCTCCGTCCCATCTATAAACACAACTAGCAGCCTCCCATCCTCAAACACGCTGATATAATTCAATGTCCGTAACATAAAATCCTTATCCACCTTCTCCGACTTCCTTCCCCCCTGCGTCAATATTAGAAAATCTTTAGCTCGGTATGCTTTCAGTATATCCTCACTTTTCTCCTGCTCCTCCCACTTCGGTAAAAAATATTCCTTATTCTCTAAAATACCATTCCAAGCCATAACAAACGCTTTTTCCAGCGTACTCTCCTCCACATGCCGGTTAGCACAGCCCATAACCCCTTTCACTTTATACCGCTCGCTGCATTGCCATACCTTTCTATCAATACCTGTACTGCTCCGCCACCCTTTCAGGGCAAACATTTTCCCGCATAGCCCACAAACAATCTTGGAAGCGAAAGGATTATTCTCTGTATTGTGGGAATAGGAGTTTGTCCCGTGTTCTTCCATGTACTTCTTCCGTCTTGCAGTCTCCAACTGCACACACTCCCAAATCCATGGCTCAATAATAGCTTCGTGGTCATCCTCAATATAAAACTTCTGTATTTCTCCATTGTTCTGTACACGTTTCTTCGTAAGAAAATCCGTTGTATAGCTCTTTTGCAGAATGGCATCGCCTTTATATTTTTCATTTTCCAACATACTCTGCAAAGTAGTGGCTTGCCACTTCGTTTCTCCGTCCCAATTTTTCACACCTTCCCGTTCAAACATCCTTTTAATATAATCAACAGTCTTGCCACTTAAAAATTCTGAGTACAACCGAGTTACAATTTGCGCTTGCTTCCGATTGATAACCAGTTTGCCCTCCTCATCCGTGTCATACCTGAGGAACCGTTTGGTACTCATCTTATGCTGCCCTTTTTCAAACCGCCTGCGTATTCCCCAAGTAGAATTTTCAGAAATAGACCTGCTTTCGTCCTGTGCCAGAGAAGAAAGAATAGTGAGCAGCACTTCACCTTTTGCATCCAATGTATTGATATTTTCCTTTTCAAAAATGATGCCAATACCTAATTCTTTCAGCTCCCGCACGTAATTCAGGCAGTCCAGCGTATTCCTTGCAAAGCGTGAGATGGACTTTGTAATAATCATGTCAATTTTTCCTGCCCGGCAGTCTGCTATCATTCGTTTAAACTCATCCCTCTTTTTGGTATTGGTTGCTGAAATCCCCTCATCTGCATAAGTGCCTGCATACTCATAAAGGGGATTCTCATTAATAAATGTGGTGTAATAATTTACCTGGTTCTCATAACTTAATAACTGTTCTTCTTGGGCGGTTGATACCCTGCAATACGCCGCCACCCGTAACTTCTGCACACTCTGCCCCATACTTTCGTCCGCTGATGAAATCTGCCTTGCGGGTATAACGGTAATATTTCTTGCCATGTATGTTCACCTCCTCAACCACCGTTGGTTCTGTAATATTCTTCTTTATGACCTCTGTATTATCCACCCGCACTCCCCGGCAGGCTTGTTTTCCCTCTTTAATATAAGTGCTGCACAGCCACTGAATCTTTCCTTTATATACCATTCTGCGCCTGAGATTCTTTCCGCAATATGGGCATATCAGCATTCCGCTCAGCGGGTATCTGTTCTGGTACTTCTCAGTACCGTCAGTAGCAATATTCCGATTTTTCTTCCGGCGTTCCCGCTCCGCCTGTACCTGGTTCCATTTCTCCTCACTCACGATAGCCGGGTGGTTATCTGTGATATAGTAACTCTGCACTTCCCCACGGTTTAATCTTGACTGGTTCCGCTTATTCTCCGGCGTGAAGTATTTCTGCAGGTGATAATCCCCTTTGTACTTTTCATTGGTCAGCACCCCATTTACTGTGCTTTCATTCCATTCCCCATCGGTCACGGTCTTTACCCTAAGAAAATTCATCAGGCTTTTCAGTCTGGAATTTCCCAATCCGAACAAGGTCATGTCATAAAGAAAATCCACTACGAATGCCTCTTTCTGGTTAATGACCAGTCCACCATACTCATCCTTGTCATACCCCTGGAACCGCTCGGTATTAATCATGATTTCTCCCTGCTCAAACTTCTTTTTAATGGTCCACTTGTTGTTCTCGCTCATGTTCCGGCTCTCTTCCTGTGCAAAAGAAGCAAGGACGGCAAGCATTATCTCACCGTCCCCGGAATGGGTGTTGATATTCTGTTCTTCAAAAAAATACCGACGCCCAGTTCTTTCAGCTCTCTTGCAACTTTCAGAACGGTGACGGTATTTCTCGCAAATCTTGATATTGACTTTGTTATGATTAAATCGATTTCCCCTGCCCTTGCCTTTCCCAGCATTTTCTGGAACTGTGGACGGCTCTCGCAGTAGCCGGAGATTCCCTGATCGGCATAGACTCCGGCAAACTCATACTCCGGGTTGGAAGTAATCAGACGCTCATAGGTATCTGTCTGATATTCCAGCGAGTCCTCCTGTCTTTTGCTGTCTGAAGATACCCTGGCATAAGCTTTCTTTTGTAATCCTTGGAAAACAGGTTCCAGGCTCGATCTTACAAACTGAGGGTTGGCCTGACTTTTTCGATAGGCTGAGCTGGGGATAGATATTGAACCTCTTCCTTGATAACACAGCAGTCATATAGTTCTTTCCATTGAAAAAGGACTGGGTAGCCAGTCCTCTTTCAGTTAAAATACAACCGTTTACCAATAATTAAGACTAATATCCTAATTAAGAGCGAAAAAGAGATAATTAATTCAAATATTTTCAATATATGTTAGCTCTTTTTTCCATTATAATTACATGATACACTCACACTGTATGTGGCCCAACCACCAAGATTTCTATTTACTCTACAACTATATTTAGCTGTCGCCTTTGAAGTACCATCTCCAGAAGTAGTTGTTCCGTTATCTTCTACATCACTTACCCCACCGCCCTGATTATATGATCCTGATTCATTAAATACATACACTGTCCTTGCTGCGCTATCATATTCAAAGCTAGCACTTACTTCTACGGACCCTGTTGACCCATAATTTTTAGTTTTTGTATATTCTTTAACTCCAGAAGCTCTTAATAAAGCAGCATTATGCTTTATATAAGTTCTTTCCACATAAGGTGTCCCATCATTTTCTGTACCCCAGACTTCTGAAACAAGATCTCCTTTTGAGAAATCTGGTCCTTTATCTTCCATTCTAAGCTGTGCCATAGCTACATTACTTGCCATTGTCACATTAGTTGCGGTAGGTAAATTGGCAGCCATAGCCTGTGGAGCAGATACCGTGCAGACAGTTAATGTCATTAAAAATAATGTCGTCCATTTTTTAATTCTTCTCATACTTAATCCCCTTTATCTATAGTTCTGTTAATTAATAGGTTACAATTATATTATAAACTATTATTCTAAATATTCAACTGAAACTCACCGACATAATCTGACATATAATTTAATTGGGCCCAAATTAGCTCTGCATTATAGTGTTTTGTTGAAATGTAGAAGCTAATTAACTCCATTCCATACCAACGTGCCCTTTTCTTTTTGCTTGTCATATTCCTCATCCGAAAGCTTATCAAATCTATACAAATTTCTGACAGGCAAATAATAAATCTCTATCATCTGTGGCTTGTAATCCGCAGTTTGGTATCTTTCACCATATATGTCTGATCCTGTACTACTACCGCTTTCACTATAATCTGCAAGATCAGAATCAAAGAACAAACTAGTCCACAACGTTTTAGCATAGCAGTAATAAACAACCCTTATAATTTCTCCGTTTCGATTGACATTCCTGCCTGTTGAACTTTCGGTAGTCCGAGAAATCCCCCGATAAACTTTCTTAACCACATTAATTACGTCGCCGGAATCCTTTTGCTTGACATCACCGACGTTCGAAGAATCCAATTTTTTCCATATAATTCTCCCCTCTTCATTGGTTACAATAACAGAAGGAAATAATTCCACCGACATTCGGTTCGCGTCATAGGGGAGTGGTATTTCATAATTCTTTGCAAAAATAATTAATCCACATAATACGATGATGCAGGTCAAAAGGGCAACCATAATATTCTTATGTATCATTTTTGCTTTTAACCGTTTAAGAAAATCGATATTTTTATCTTCATTCGGTATTTCTTGAGGAATAACTACAGACATTTCTTCATAAACCGTCCGGCAATTGTCGCAATTATCAAGATGTTTTCTTATTTCTGTATTTGTTTCTTCACTTGTCAAACCGTCAATGTAATTAGATAACAGATCTTTTACAATGGAACATTTCATTTAAGTCTCTCCATTTCCTTAATTATTTTTTGTTTAGATCGATAGTACGTGGTACGTGCCCAATTTTCGTTCTTACCTAAAATCTCACCAATCTCTGCGAATGAAAACTCACCCGTCAAACGCATATGTACCAACTCACGCATTGGCTCCGGCAATGAGTGAATCGCCTTATATAAGGTTGTTTTTTCCATTCGAAGCAATGTGGATATTTCCGGTGATTCATAACCCGGCACTTCGTCCGTAAGCTCAATCTGCTTCCATCGAGAGCGCTTAGCCAGCCATTGATACCAAATATGCTTAGCTATTTGACAAAGCCATACTACCAACTTACAACTCCCGTCATAATTGCCTATGGTCCGCATAGCGCGAAAGAATGTCTCTTGTGTTAGGTCTTCTGCCAAATCTTCATTATGAGTTAGACTAAGCAAGTATTTATACACCGCCTTTGCATGCTGATTGTATGCCCTCTCAATATCATCCAAGGTAGCTTCCTCCAGTCTTTCTTATTTTCATCCATATATCCGATAAAGTGAAGCTTCGTTACAAAAAAATTGATAATAATATGATATTAACTAAAACTTTTATACGTATGTATCGCATCACTAATTAAGTCAATTTCAAACAGATCTCAACTTTCTTACTAAAATAAGATAATCTTTCTAATATATCCAATTTTCCAAACGTAAGTTCTTAATTACAATTGTACCAAGTCGCAAGGGCGACGGTTACCCCCAGAATTTCCTCTACTGATATTGGTATATTTTCGACTTTCATATTTCTATATTAATCAATTATTGTAAATATCATGTTGTTGGAAATATTGAGAGAATCCTCGATAAGAATATGAACTGATTAAAAGCACCTTTATTTTATACCAAAGACATACCAATTTCAAGTGTCCTCTACCAAAAAAGTAATCTATCTGGTTAAATGTTTTATCTTCAAATAAGGGGTTCGCTAATTTATATGTACATTTCAGCGAAACCCCTATACGTTTTGACAAAAGCAATAATTTAAACAATCTGACATTACCCCATCCTAATGAAAGAAAATATAAATTTATCTTTGCCTATATAATAACACAGGTTAAACAAACCGTCTCAACATTCCTCTACACTTCCTTTTATACTACATAGCGAAACTATGCCATGCATATTTTAGGGTGGGGTAATGATTTCACCCCATATTTTTGTACTCATTCCATGATTTTTCAAACAATTGATTGCAACATACTTCTCTTAGCGAATATCTGAAACCTCTTAAAAAATTAATATTAATGCTGCCATCTTGTTTTTCGTAAATATAGCGCCAATATTCAAAAGCATTGGAAGCATTATTAAGTAATTCGTCAAACATATTTTCATTTTCAGAATTAAACCATTCTCGTATTCTTTCTTCAACAAACAACGCTGTTTCATGATCTTCTACTTTGAATTCATCCCATAACATTTTTAATTTATGACATTTTATTTCCTCAACTGTCCTACCATGAAAAACTAAGAGCGATTTAATAAACACTTCACAGGTAAATGCAGGATTTACAATTCCTGATACTGTATGAGAGTGCATTCTGTATTCTATATTATTAGGCTCTAATTCACAATATCTTGCACAGTCAAAAAACGCACACGCATGTTCAAACATGCGCCGAGAATCAAGTAAAACGTTTTTACTCATAACACCCTCTAAGTTATCGATTCATTTTTAAGGTTACAAACTCTAATTCGTTATATGCGTGGTACGGTGGCAAATGCACTCCCTACACTCCATGGTGAGTTGGTTTGTTGCCTTTATTATCTATTACTTATAACGCTGTAGCATTTCTTAACATGATACTTTTCACATATCAGACCGGCCTATTGTTATTAAATTCTAATAGTATTTTTTCCAATTCTAGTTGTTTGGCACTAATTTCAATTTTCCATTTATCTCCCCCGTAATACAAATACCTTTTAAAATTATAATCTTTATTATAATCAAAATAATCTTTATTTTGATTGTAATTAGAAATTATTTGAAATGACTCATTAATACTTTTTACATTTTTTCTCTTCATAAAATCAATAACGATATTTGCGACTATAATACCGAATGTATATGGTAATAATAACAAATAGAAAAGGCTTGATATATTTCCTTTTGAAAAACTTATATAATATGATATGTATTCTTTTGGTGCCCCCGTAAAAATTCGTTTACTTTTATTTATATCATTTATCGTATTATTCACGTGTTTTAATATTTCAGGTGTCATAATGTCTATTAAGAAAAATATAATAATACTACATAATGCTATGATAATTGCCACTATTTTAAAACTTAGCGTTAATTGCTCCTGTTGATAAACAGGTATTCCAATAATTAATATTATATATAATAATATTGAAATTAAAATAGTAACTACGGTGAAAAGTGGTATTTTTTCAAATATAAATCCTGCAGCAACAATTAAATCAATTGTGGATTCATTTATAAAAAAAATACTATCCCAATTTTTCCCTTCCAAAAGTGAAGTTATCCTTGATAAAACTCCTGCCATTAAAAACAATCCGTCACCACCAACTTCTTGTTTTTATAACTTCAAGACCGTCTTTAGCTGCTTGAATTCCATCAATTTATTTTATTGTCTCACTTAAACTAAGCGCATTTTGTAATATTCCTTTGCATTTTCAATATCACTTTAAAATTCAAAAACCAAATTGACAAATTATTATAACGAGTGAATAACACCTTATTGTAACTTTATACTCAACGTCAGTTTTTTAGCTTCATCAAAGTATACATATGATTCAATATCCTCCGTTTCTTTTTTTATCTTTCAATTTAACAAAAATCTCCTATATCAATTTGTATATGATGTGAATTGGTCAAAACGTATAGGTGTACCTAGATTCTTCAAAGCTACTTTTATTGATTTGCTCTTTAATAATTATATCATTCTTTACAATTAATTCTACACCCAATTCTATATTTTTCCAAAAAATTAGCTTTAACCAAAATATATCTACTTCCGCCAAAACGCACAAAATTCCTTACCCCCCCCCTATCTAGGAAAGCAAGGAATTCCACATCATTTATATTCTAACACACACCTACATTTTCACTTTAAAATCCCCGCAATCCTTGATTTTTCTTGTATTTCTGCTCCAGCAACACAACCGTTTCAACGTTCGCAGTAGAAGGAAACATGTCCACACAGCACGCCTTAACCACCTCATACCCCCGCATCTGCAACACTTCCAAATCTCTCACCAGACTCGTTGGCTTACAAGACACATAAACCAGTCTGTCCACCCCAAAGTCAATAATCTTCCCCAGTGCCTTCGGATGAATCCCATCCCTTGGCGGATCCAGAATAATAAGATCCGGCTTATCTTCCAGTTCATCAATCACCTTCAAAACATCCCCCGCGATAAATTCGCAGTTATCCAGACCGTTTCTCCCAGCATTCTCTCTGGCTGCTTCCACTGCCTCCTTTACAATCTCCACACCCACCACTTTTTTTGCAACAGGCGCAATAATCTGGGCAATGGTTCCAGTGCCGCTGTATAAGTCAAAAACTACCTTATCCTTTGTCTCTCCTACATACCCTCTTGTAGTTTCATACAACACTTCCGCCCCAAGAGAATTGGTCTGAAAGAAGGAAAATGGAGAAATCTTAAACTTCAGTCCAAGCAATTCCTCATAAAAATAATCCTGTCCGTATAAAATATCAGTCCGGTCACTTTTTACCACATCCGCCAGGCTGTCATTCAATGTATGAAGAATCCCCACAATTCTACCATTCAGCTTCAGACTGAGCAACGCATCAGCAAATGGCTTTAAATCCAGCTCCTCCTGAGTCGTAGTAACAAGATCAACCAGAATCTCTCCTGTTTTCACAGCTCTGCGCACCAGAAGATGACGCAGATAACCCGTATGCTGCATCTTTTTATAAAATCCTGTCCCCAATGCTTTAAAATATTCCTTAGCCGCCTTTAATATATCGCAGAAATCAGAATCCACAATCTTACAATCCGTTGTTGTCACTACATCGTAAAAGCTTCCCCTTTTATGCATTCCCAGAGATAGCGGGCCATCCTTATATTCATCTCCAAAGGAAAACTCCATCTTATTGCGATACCCATCTTCTGCCGGGCTCGGTTTAATTCCTTCAAATATAAAATCTCCTGTAACCACACCATCTAACAGGGATTTCACCTGCTGTTCCTTAATCTTTAATTGTTCTTCGTAAGGGATGGTCTGATAGGTGCAGCCCCCGCAGATTCCAAAATGTGGGCATGGATCTTGTGCATATTCCAGAGGAGAGTTCTCTAAAACTTCGATAATCCTTCCCTCACATTTCCCCCCTCTTTTTTTGTTTATCATAACTCTCACTTTTTGTCCGGGAAGTGCATGCTTTACAGCAATCCTTCCTTCCGAAAGCTCTATCACTCCTTTGTCAGGAAAATCAAACCGTCCGATTGTTCCTTCGTATATCTCACCCTTTTTCACTGTTGCTGACTCCTTTTATTCTCTTAATTTTTCTATTCTGTTACGTAAAAGAGCGTGTCTCACTTTCTGAGGCACGCTCTCCTTTTAATGCCAGATTTTAGTCTTCGGAACTAGCTTCCGACTTTTCATCCTCAAAGAAATCGTCGTCGAAATCATCATCAAAATCGTCTTCAAAATCTTCCAGATAATCTGGAGTAAAGAAACGATATACGGTATAGGCAATTCCCGCTACTGCAGCCACTGCGCCAATGATCGCGAGTATCCAGAGGATACAGTTTTTCTTTTTCTCTTCCTGTTCTCTTTTATGAAGCAATTCATTCACTCTGCTTGAGTTCATAAGATCTTCCAGTTTGCTCATAGCTTCTTTGCTCATTGCATCTAATCTGTTCATGTCTCCACGTCCTTTCTGAGAGCCCTGCTTTCATTCATATCCTGTACGGCACAGATTTTTCTCTTTGCCTGTAGCAGTTATTATACCATTATATTGGCTTTTTTACTATCATTTTTAGATTTTTTTAAAATTTTATGCATATTCAATTATTCTCTCACAAGCTTTAATTTAGCAAAGGAGGCAAACATTTTTTTCACACCTGCCTGGTCAAAATGAACGGTTACCTCAAAATCTCTTCCGCCATCCTTGATTTCCTTAACCTCACCAATTCCGAATTTGATGTGGCTGACTCTGTCTCCTTCTTTATAACCAAGAGAAAGCGGCTTTTCCACTGTAAACGCTTTTCCAAAGCCAGGAGTTGATACAGGTTTTGATGTCTTTGACGCATATGCGTTGCTGCCTGGTCCAAAGCTGCTGACAGCTGATGCCCGCCCTGCTGTCCCGCTCTTTCCCCATGGGAGACCGCTGTCATCAAAATCAGATTGTGCTCTGGATGAAAGCCTCTGCTCCAGCCTGCTGGAGTCTAACAGTTCACCTGGTATTTCTTCCACAAAGCGGCTGACCTTTGAATATCTGGTTTCACCGTTCACCATACGCTGTCTGGCCGCAGTCATCATAAGGAACTTCTGAGCCCTGGTAATACCAACGTAGCAAAGTCTCCGTTCTTCTTCCACATCCTCTTTATTATCCGAAGAAATAGACATCATGCTGGGAAATAAGCCATCCTCCATACCGCTTAAATAAACTCTCGGAAACTCAAGTCCCTTGGCACTGTGAAGTGTCATCAGCGTTACACGGTTTTCTGATTCATCCATTCGGTCTACATCGGCAACAAGGGCAACTTCCTCCAGGAACTCGCTTAATTCCGGATGTTCATGCTCACCCTCAAAGCTGATTGCTTTATTAATCAATTCTTCTATATTTTCAAGACGTGTCTGATATTCGATCTCTCCCTCTGCTTCCAGTTCCTTCTGGTAGCCGGTTTCGTCAAGAATATCTTCGATCAGTTCATGAATGCTGTAGGTCTCTTCTGTCAGCCGGTCTCTGAAATCCTCTATCTTTTCCGTAAATCCCAGAACCTTATCCGCTGTTTTTCCCAGTCCCGGAACGGCTTTCGCCCTGCAGAATGCATCGTATATACCCATTTCACGTTCGGAAGCGAATGCCTGGACCTTTCCGATACTGGTCGCCCCGATACCCCTTTTGGGAACATTGATTACTCTTAAGACAGATAAATCATCTCTTCCATTTGCGATTGTTTTTAAATATGCCAAAATGTCCTTGATTTCTTTTCTCTGGTAGAAGTTTACGCCGCCCACCATACGGTAGGGAACATTATGCTGCAGACATTTTTCCTCGATCAGACGGGACTGGGCATTGGTCCGGTAAAGTACCGCACAATCCTGATAGTCAGACGCGCTGTTTAATATGTCACGGACAATCGCATCTGCCTCTTCTGTAGCATTTTCAAACTGCTTAAACTGAACCAGAGGCCCTTCTTCATTGGACGTCCATAAGGTTTTATCCTTTCGGCCTCTGTTATGGCGAATCACCTCATTGGCAGCATGCAATATATTCTGACTGGAACGGTAATTCTCTTCCAGCTTAATCACCCTTGCACCGGGATAAGATTTTTCAAAATTTAATATGTTCTCTATATTAGCACCGCGGAACTTATAGATGGACTGGTCGTCATCGCCTACTACACAAAGGTTCTTATATTTTCCCGCAAGCAGACTGATTAACCGGAACTGTGCCGTATTGGTATCCTGATACTCATCCACCATGATGTAGCGAAAACGTTCCTGATAGTAGTTTAAGACCTCAGAATTATTCTGAAACAATTCTACCGTCTTCATAATCAGATCATCAAAATCCAGCGCATTGTTCTTCTTTAACTGACTCTGGTACTCTTTGTAAACAGAGGCCGCTTTCTTTTGCCGGAAATCGCCGGATGCATTGAGTTCAAACTCCGCCGCACTTACCAGCTCATTCTTGGCTGTGGAAATAAGTCCAAGCATTGCCCGGTCTTTATAAACCTTTGGATCTAAGTCCAGTTTTTTTAAGACATGCCGCATCAGAGTCTTCTGGTCATCCGTATCGTATATGGTAAAATTAGTAGTAAACCCAAGGCTTTCAATATGTCTTCTTAATATGCGCACACAGGAAGAATGAAATGTGGAAACCCAGATGCTGTCTGCCCCAAATCCAACCAGACGATCCACACGCTCTCTCATTTCTCCAGCCGCCTTATTGGTGAATGTTATGGCCAGTATGTTCCAGGGGTTGACACCCTTTTCTTCTATTAAATATGCAATCCGGTGCGTAAGAACCCTGGTTTTTCCAGAGCCCGCTCCTGCCAGCACAAGAAGCGGTCCCTCAGTTTGAAGTACCGCCTCTTTCTGCATAGAATTTAATGTATCATAAATACTCATAAATTGTACGCTTTTTCCTTTCCTTACAATCCTAGGTAGGCTTTCAGAGAATCCATATGTACCAGTGCCAGCCGTCTTCCCTCCTGATACAGCGCCTCCAGTTTCCTTTTGTCCTGTTCCGTTCTTTGAACCGTCACATGATGATCCGGACGGATCACATAGATTCTTCCCTCTTTTTCCAGACGGTCAATCTCTTCCTGCATTCGGTTATATCTCTCCGGAACGTCCTCCAGAGCCTTTAAAAATCTGGGAAGCGGTTCGAAATATCGCTCATACCCTTTTTTCGTCCATTTATCAAGGGGAGGTTTCCGGTATCCCGGTTCTCTGGTGAGAACCAGTACAATCTTTTCATATCCCAGATCAATGGCTCTCTGATAAGCCACCGGCATGGAACAGCCTCCATCTAAATATTTCTTTCCTCCAACCGTAATCATTCTGGAAAGTATGGGAATGCTGCTGGAGGCTTTCACCGCATCAATAAAATTTTCACATGTACTTTTTTCAAAATATTCCGGCTTTCCCGTCTTACAGCGAGTTGCTACTACCTCAAAAATCTGTTCTGACTGATAAAATGTGTCATAATCAAAGGGGACTAATGTATTGCTTAATTCCCCGAACAGGAAGTCAAAGTTAAAGATTGAACGTTTTTCCACAAGATTTCGGAAACTTAAAAAACGTTTGTCATTGACATAATCCAGATCCACTTTTATGGTTCTGCCAATCTGCTTGCTGACATAACTCATACCTGACATGGAACCGGCTGAAACTCCGTTAACATAGGACATTTCAATCTCCTGTTCCATGAACACATCCAAAACTCCTGCAGTAAATACTCCCCGCAGGGATCCCCCCTCTAAAACTAACGCTCCTTCTGTCATCTTAAATCACCTCGACTTCTATTCTATTTCATTTATCCGGTCTGGTCAATCCTTTTTGATGTCGTCAGGCGAACTGGCTTTGGTATAATTGATAATAGGCACCTTCCAGTTTCATTAAGTCATCATGATTTCCCGCTTCCCGGATCGTTCCCTGATCGATGACAAAGATACGGTCTGCCTTACGGATGGTGGAAAGCCTGTGCGCAATAATAAAGGAAGTTCTTTCCTTTAGCAGGGCTTCAATTCCCTTTTGAACAAGCAGCTCCGTATGGGTATCAATGCTTGAGGTCGCCTCGTCAAGGATCAGAATGCCGGGCTTTGATACCATGGTTCTTGCAAATGCCAGAAGCTGTCTCTGACCTATGGAAAGGCCGGCTCCTCTTTCGCTGATTTCCGTATCATACCCCTTCTCAAGCTTCATAATAAACTCATGGGCATTCACTGCTTTGGCAGCCTCTTCAATTTCCTCATCCGTTGCATTTAAACGCCCGTAACGAATGTTATCCCGAATGGTTCCGGAAAAAAGAAAATTATCCTGGGTCATGATGCCCATCTGGCTTCTTAAGCTCTTTAAGGTTACACTTCTGATCTCCTGATCATCAATATAGATCCTGCCTCCGGTGACTTCATAAAAACGGCTGATCAGATTTACGATGGTTGTTTTCCCTGCCCCTGTCGGTCCCACCAAAGCGATAGTCTCCCCGGGTTTTACGGAAAAGCTTACGTGATCCAGAATCAGGCGGTCCGGCTCATCTCCATATGCAAAGGAAACTTCCTCAAACTTCACCTCTCCCTTTAATGCCTTTAATTCTGCTGCACCCTCTTCATCCTTAATCTCTACCTCTGTATCTATGATATCAAAGATTCGTTCTGCAGCTGAGATATTGGTGGTCAGCTTATTATAAAAATTAGCGAGATTACGTATCGGGCTCCAGAACATGGCAATGTATGTGGAAAATGCAAGAAACGTACCAATTCCGATCTGTTCCACACCCACCACCTTAATTCCGATAAAATAAAGCAAAAATCCGCCCATTCCCCATGTTATTTCTACAAGAGGACCAAATGCATCTGCAACCACTACCGCATCAATGAAGGAACGGTAATGCTGGTCAACCAGATCGTGAAACACCTCTTTCGTCTCATTCTCGGCAGCATAGCTTTGAATAATCCTGATTCCTGATAAGTCTTCATGAACATAGGCATTTAAATTAGATGTTTTCTTTCTGTATACCCGCCATCTTTTATGTACGTTCGTCTCAATAAAAAACATTCCAACTGCCAGAATCGGAAGCGTCAGCAAAGCTGCCATTGCCAATTGATAGTTTTTGATCAGCATGATGCTGAGAACACAGATGACAGTAATAAAATCCGGAATCAGCTGCGTGACACTATCTGATAATACATCTTTTAAGGAATTCACATCACCAATAATTCTTGCAAGTACCTTTCCCGTAGGGCGGCTGTCAAAAAAGCCAAAACCCAGAGACTGGATATGCTGATATAGTTCCTCTCTGATGTTTAAAAGCACCCGGTTTGAAACTTCCGCCATGATGCGCATTCGGAACTTCGTACCCACTAAAAACAACAGAAATAATACCATTGCCCCAAGTCCCACATAAAGAAGTCCTTTTATATCTTTTTGTGCCACACAGACATTTACCGCATACTCCATTAAAAGGGGCGCAAGCATGCTGATGGTAATGGTGCCTGCCATGATAAACAGCACAAGCACAATTTTCTTTTTAAAAGCAAGCAGATAACGAAACAGACGGATTATGGTATCTTTTTTCAATACCTCTTTCTGTTCCTCATCCATTCTGCTGGAATTTACTGACATAATGCAGCCTCCTCTCCATACTGAACCTCGTAGGTTTTATAATACTGTCCCCGTTTCTCCATAAGCTCCTCATGAGTTCCCCGTTCAATGATTTTTCCGTCTTCCAGAATGAGAATCTCATCGGCTCTGCGCACAGCTGAAACCCTGTGGGCAATGACGATTTTGGAACTGTTTTTCAGTTCTGACAAATGGGATTCAATCTCTCTTTCCGTCTCCATGTCAAGAGCAGAAGTGGAGTCGTCAAGAATCAGGATCGGCGTTTCCTTTGCAATGGCTCTGGCTATGCTGATTCTCTGCTTCTGGCCACCCGATAAGCCAACTCCCCGTTCACCGATTACCGTATCATACTGTTCTGACAGCTTTTGGATGAAGCTGTGAGCTTCCGCAGAAATCGCAGCCTGCTGAACACTTTCCCACTCGGTGGCATCCTTGTTTCCGGTTTTAATATTTTCGGAAATGCTGTCGGAGAAGAGAAATACATCCTGCATGACGACTGAGATCTGACCTCTCAGCAAAGGCAGCGGCAGTTCTTTAATATTAATGCCGTCAAGCAGAATCTCCCCGGCTGTTGCATCATAGAATCGTTCAATTAAATTGACAATGGAGGTCTTTCCTGATCCGGTGACTCCCATAATCCCCAGTGTCTTTCCCTTCTTCAAAGTAAAATTGATATCGTTTAAAATATCCTTTCCATCCAGTTCAAAATCTACATGCTGAAAGGTAAGTTCCCCTTCCACAAACTCCGGAAGGACCGGTTTGTCAGGATCTGCAATAACCGGCTTCTCTTCCATGATCTTTTTTATCTTCTTGTTGGAAGCAAATGCGGCCGCCAGATCATTGCTTAACCAGCCCACCATTTCCATAGGCCAGATAATATTGTTTGCGTATTCGGAAAATGCTCCCAAATCTCCTATGGACATCTTTCCCCTGATTACCAGAATACCTCCAATAACAATGACTGCCATCATAAGGAACTTGGACAGGAAAGAGATATTTGGCTGGAACCGGATCAGCAGCTTTGCCTGGCTCATATTTAAGTCATAATACTGCTTATTGTGCTTCTTAAATTTGCTGATCTCATATTCTTCTCTGGCAAATGCCTTAACAGTCCGGACTCCTGCCAGATTTTCCTGAGCAACTGTATTGAGCTCTGCAGTCTGCTCACTGATCTTGTCATAAACCTCTCCCAGTCCTTTTTCCATCTTTAAGGCATACCAGGCGATAAGCGGCAGAATGACAAGTGGAATCAGTGTGAGAACGGGGCTTAGCCGCAGCATGCAGACAATGACAATAATTGTGTGAATGGAGCATTCCAGAACAAGCATTCCCACAAATCCAAAGGCATTCCAGATCCGCTCTGCGTCATCCTTAATCCGGGCCATCAGCTCTCCCGTATTATGACTGTCAAAATATCCCACAGATAATGTCTGGATATGATCAAACAAATCCTTTCTCAAACCACAGGCGATCCGGGCAGCAGCAAAGTCAAAGATAAATTCCTTCGTATACTGAAATACCGCTCTTCCAAATCCAATTCCCAAAAGTCCAAGAAGCAGCCTCATGAGAATCTGTGTCTGACCCCCCACAATTACATCATCAATAATGTGTTTTGTAATCTGGGGTGCTGATGCATCAAGCAAAATGCTGATAATCATCGCTGCAAGTGCGAGTACGTAAAGAAATTTATATTTCCTCACGTACTTCCACAAATTTTTCATACCATTTCCTCCTCTTTTCTTAACAAACATCATAATTTTTCTCCATATATGTAAAAAACCGAAAAAAACTGCATAGTGCGGTTTTTTTCGGTAAATAAACAAAAAAATAACCGCAGTCATTCAGACTGCGGATTAACTCATAAAAAGAAGCTCCGATCAAGAAGCTGCATTTGTCCTGACATCCTTAGATGCAAAGACAGTTTTCCATGAGGCAGACTGAATTCATCAATATATTTCTGACTATTTGATTGGTTCTGTTAATTCCACGATTACGCATCATAGTTCCTGCCTCCTTTTCTTTGATTTTGTTGTATTTAATATACAATCATAAGAATACTGCCAATTCTTGATCCTGTCAAGCAAATTTTGAAATTTTATGAAATTCTGGTAATTGCTTCCAATTATAAGAGAAAAAATTTTGTCCTGGTCCGGATTTTTTCCTTCCATTTACAGCAGTCATTGAGATGGAGCATAACATGCCGGGTTGGCGGCATTAACAGCAGTCCGGCCACATCCTTTGTACCCCAAAACTCCAGCAACCACTCTGAATCCTTTTGTAAGGTCACGCCGCCTTCCCTTTGAATTTTCATAAGGTCAGCCTGGTTCACCTCCCGTTTCATATCTTCAAAAGTAAACCTGCTTACGATTTCCCTGGTTCTTTCCCCCACTGCACTTCGGTAATCCAGCAGTTCCTGACAGTTTACCTGTTTACTGAAAGCCATGATCTCCTCATCAGATAATGCATTACCTGTATCCTTAATGGGAGAATTAATTTTCCTGCACCAGTCTTCATTAAAAAGCTGATCCCCTCTGGCAGCCAGAATCCCCATGGTCAGGTCTTCAATTCTGGCGATATGCCATACAACCCAGGCAATCGTCTCATCTTCTCTTCCAGGCATAACTGCGTATTCCCATGGTTCCAGATCGCCAAATAACCGGTCGGTTTCATTTTCTTCTCTATCTTTTATATTCGACCGGTGCAGTTGATTATGAATGTCCAGAAAAATTTTTATGGCATCTTCGGTCCTTGGCTTTTTCCGGATAATCTGATTCAGCGCCTTATGCTCTTCACTTAATCCTTCGCCAAAATATTTCATAATTTCACCCCTCGCCCAGCAATTGTTTCTGTCTCTTTTTAGGCAGCTTTGCGAAAATAAGGGCATAGGACTTTTCCAGCATGTCCTTTAACAGTTCATCCGGTACCTCCCCATCTGCCATGACGGAATTCCAATGAATCTTATTCATATAATATCCGGGTATGATGTCCTTGTACTGCTGCCTTAAAAAATCTCCTTCCAAAGGCTCCAGCTTCATGGATATCAGCTTTTCCTCCCCCTGATCATTTCTGCAGACAGCTGCAAATATCTTACCGTCAATCATATACCTGTCCCAGTTCCACTCTTCTTTAAAATCACTGGTGACTCCATTCATTCCCTTTAAAAAGTCATCAATCCACGGATATTTCATAGTACCTCCCAAAATCCTCTATTTTCTGTTAGGGCGCCTTTTCATCATCAGAAGATTTATAAACTCATCAAACAGAGAACCATCGTCAGCAGGGAACATCATCCATTTTCCATCATGATATGTCGTCGAACTGTCATACGTTTCCTGTATCTGTGGTGAAAAGTTCTGCCTGCTCTGCTCAAATTTTTCCTGTTCTGCCTTGCCGAATATGACCATAAAACCGGAACCGCCTTCTCTGGCATAGAGGGCGCAGAGGGTTTTCCCCCCTCTGCGGTATTTGTATTCATACTTCCAAGCCTTGCCTCCGCTGTTCCAAAGGCGGTCCATATCATATGCTTCTTCTATTCTTTTGCAGAGAGCTTCCCATGCTGGAAAAGCCTCCTCACCGATTAAACTTATCATCTCTTCCCGAGACGGAATCTTTTCAAGCATGAAAAACTCCTTTCTTTTTACTGCTCTGGCACCTGTTTTTAAGGATTATACTACGTATAACAGGACAGCTGTATGTCATATTTTAAGAAAAATGATACTCATCGTATTCTTCCATATTCATTCTTTCTATGATAAATTCCGTCACAATTTCCTCTTCTGCACTTACACAGTATTCCGGATGAACCGGTGCCCCCCAGCTGTCATCTCCGCCTACGCCTCTCATAGCTCCGAATATACTGATCACCGTATATCTTGGAGCAGGAAGTTCTTCGTTATGAGTGGCCATCTCCAGTTCCTCCGCTGTATATGGAAGAACCGATGCCTCAAACGGCTCACCAACAGACCGGAAACCGATGGAATTTCCCATTCTGTCAGAGACCTTCAGCCAGCGTACTCCGGTCCTGTTCCCGCATTCCTGGGGAACCAGATAAGGAGATACATTTCCCTCAGGGGTATCTTTATAGATCCCCAGTCTGGCGCCTTCCTTCCTGTCACAGTAATTCTCTTCCGGTCCCCTGCCATACCAGGTAAATTGTTTGGCCACAGACGGAGTGATAAGCCTCATTCCAAAACAAGGAAGCTGGGGCAGCCCCTCTTTTCCATGAAATACGGCCCTTACACGGATCGTTCCAGTTGAATCGACTTCATAGGTAACCTCTGTATCAGTCTCCGGAACAACAGAAAGCTGATAGGTATAGGTAACTGTAATGCGGTCTTCTTTTTCTTCCACTTTGCAGTTTTCATTTCTGTAAGAAGGGAATCTGCCCGCGCCTAACCACATGGAGCTTTTAACCGAGAATTTATTTCCCTTATCATTGTCGGTCGTCGCTCTCCAGTAAACAGGCATAACAGGTCTTCCCACCCATTCTTTTCCGTCATAAACAATGGAAACAATACTTCCTTCCTGCTTCGAAAAGAGAATTCTAAACCCTTCTCCTGATACTCCAATATTTACATCTCCGTAAATTACATTCATTGGCTTTTTGCTTCCAGGTAACGTCTTTCCCCGGATCACCCGGACGCTCTCTCCGAAGGCAGTTTCAAAACCGGAATCAGCCCATATAGTATCTTCTTTTAAGACTGCTGACACCTGATAGACGTACTCCCCTGCATCTTTCCATTCCGGCATTTCAACCGTAATATATGCGGTCATTAATGGTTCAACAATAGCTTCAAACCGCTTCTGGAATATGGGTTCCCCGTTCTTTAATACAGTATAAACAAATTCGCAGTCCAAGGTATTCACAAACAGCCTGCGGTTTTCAATACTTACTCCGGTTTCATCCGGTGTCAGACGAAGATTCTGATAGAGATATTTCACCTCCTGGGCTTTGGGAGAGGCTGTACGGTCTGCGTAAACGATCCCGTCACCGCAAAAACTGTAATCCGTGGGGCGGTCTTCAAAATCACCGCCGTATGTCATATGCTCTTCTCCGTACGCATCCTTTTTCATCAGAGACTGGTCAATATAGTCCCAGATAAAACCACCCTGGTACATCTCATGGCGGTCTTCCAGCTCCGTATATTTATGCATTCCACCAAGGGAATTACCCATGGCATGCATATATTCACACAATATAAACGGCTTCCTGGGATCATCATTAAGATAAGCCTCCACTTCATCGGGTTTTGCATACATGCGGCTTTCCATTTCACTGATCCGGTCAAACTCCCTGTTCCAGAAAACACCTTCGTAGTGAACCAGCCTGTCAGGATCTCTTTTCCGGAAGAATTCCGACATGGCCAGAATATCCTCTCCTGCATAGGATTCATTGCCGCAGGACCAGATGAGTACACTGGGATGGTTTTTATCCCGCTCCAGCATGGATTTTGCACGGTCCACCACGCATTCTTTCCATTCAGGCAGACTTCCCGGTACATTCCACGAGGGTTCACAGGCGCCCATCTTCTGCCAGGAACCATGGCTTTCCAAATTTGCCTCATCAATTAAGTAAATGCCGTATTCATCACACAGATTATACCACAGGCTCTGATCCGGATAATGACAGGTACGGACTGCATTGATGTTATGCTGTTTTAAAAAACGGATGTCCCACAGCATATCTTCTTTCGTAATGGCCCGTCCCCTTCTGACATTGAACTCATGGCGGTTAATTCCGCGAAATACAATCCGTTTACCATTCAGGTGCATAACACGGTTTACCATTTCAAACCGGCGAAATCCTACTTTTTGGGGAATTATCTCTATTAACTGTCCGTTCTCGTCAAATAACGAAACCCATAATTCGTAAAGATAAGGATCCTCCCCGTTCCATAAACGGGCTCCCGGCACACAGCCGCTAATCTCTGTATCAGCATTCGCAGGCCGGGCATCAAAAGACAGTACATCTTTCCCGTCCCTGTCCTTTAAAACAGCGCTGACACTTCCTTTTACTTCCCCTGTAAGGTTTAGCTCTGCCCGTAAAAGTCCATCCTTATAGTCATCCGAAACATCTGCGTGTACAAATAAGTCCCTTACATGGCAGCAAGGAACTGCATATAAATAGGCATCACGGAATATACCGGAAAAGCGGAAAAAATCCTGATCCTCAATCCAGCTTGCACTGCTTCTTTTATATACCTCCACTGCAAGGCGGTTGGTTCCTTCACAGACTGCATGGGTAATCTCAAATTCCGATGGGGTAAAGGAATCCTCTGAATAACCGATAAAAACTCCGTTCAGCCACACGTAAAAAGCGGTTTCCACTCCCTGAAATGAGAGGAAAAGACGTTTATTTTTTAATGCGTTTTCCAGTTCAAACTCCCTTAAATAACTTCCTGCCGGATTGTTATCCGGATCTGTAAATGGAGGTCTTAAATCAGAAACTCCATCCCATGGATACATGGTATTAATATACTGGCATCTGCCAAATCCCTGCAGTTCTATATGTCCGGGAACCACGATTGTATCAAACTTATCTGCGCTAAAATCTTTTTGATAAAATTCCTTTACTCTCTCTTCCGGTTTTTCTGCATAGGAAAACTGCCATATTCCGTTAAGCGGCTGGCGAAGTCTCATATTACCTTCTGATGCATCATTTTCTGTCTCATAATATTGATGATCGGAATGAGCCGCGATCCTGTTTACAGAAAATACTTCAGGATCATTCAGCCATTCCAGTTTTGCGGTTTTTTCTTCCATTAAAAATCCCTCCTTCTAAAAAAAACATTAAATCTATTATAATCCACGTCAGTAAAAGAATCTATTGTATTTTTTTATTCTTTCGCCGGGTCATAATCAGTTCCTAAGGATGACAATGAGGGCGAAGAAGCTGTTCTTTATCCACATCTTCTTCGCCCTTATCAAAATCTCAGTTTTCTTCTAGCGGACAGAGCTTTTCACCTGTGTTTCAAGCCGGATCTGTTCTCCTTTTTTTATCCGATAGGATACTGCCGGAATCGCAGCATTGGGGTAAAGCACGTTGGTATTGGGGTCAGATTCAATAACAAAGCCAGCTGCGCCAGGACCATCCCCTTTCACCTGACAGCTCTGCTCCTCATTTGATACAACAGCCGCTGTCCCTGCTGCCTTCTGTTCATATTCTGCTGTAAATTTTTTAACGGAGAATCCGCAGTCATAGGCAGTACAGTCATACTGGCTTTCAATCTCATGAATTCTCAAATGACCGTATTCCTTCGGTATAATGGTTGTGGTAACGGATATTCCCGGAAATGGATGCCAGCTGCTGATTACCCGGTCTTCCAAAACTTCATACCGGTCACTGTATTTTCTCACAAAGACATAATCATCACCGTCTATCACAAATGCCAGAGAAGAATCAGGGGCATTTTCATGAAGGATAATCTGGCTCCTGGCTACAGAGAAACCGAAACGGGTGGAGTAGGCAAACTTAGAATATTTCTCCGGTACATGTCCATGGCCGTATTTTTCACAGACACCTGCAGCATATGCGATCACATCCCCACCGATCCGCTGCATCAGCATGTCAGCCTGCTTTAACGCTTTTTTGCTGTCAAGCCTGGGCAGAGGTTCCGCTTTTGCTATCCAGAAGGGATGATTATCGGGAAGACCCAGACACAAAAGAGTCTTCATTCCCCAATACGGTGAACCGGGTGCATTGTAACGCTCTCCCATGATGAGATTGGGATAAGAATATCCGATAGTCAGTACTCCATCCCGGTCAAAGATTTTCTGATCCAGCCACCAGTTTAAATGACGGGATAAAATTCCTTTTATTATTCCTGCCGGGATATCGTCAAGTCCTGCAAATAAATAGGCGGACCAGAATGCAGCTTCTCCAAAACGGTAGGCAAGACTTCTTCCAAAAGGAAGTGCTGCGCCATTTTCATCAAACCAGTAAATAAAATCTCCGGCAAAAATCTTTGCCCGCTCTTTAAATTGAATGCACCGCTTCGGATCTTCATCTTCCATCGCTGCAGAATACAAAAGCCCATAATAATGCATGGCAAAGGAAATGTAGTAATCCTTTTGACTGGACCCTCCATCCCGGTACCAGCCTTCTCCAATATAATAGCTTTCGATTTTATCCAGACCTGATATCAGCTTTTCTTTGCTGTATGGATATCCCAGCTTCTGAAGAGCAACGTTTACGAGAATCATGAAAAACTGCCAGTTACAGTCCGGTATGATATGCTCATTGATTCCATACAGCCATTTTGCAAGATTGTCTTTTTCTCTTTCTTCCAATGGCTCCCAAAGCTTTTCGGGAGTAAAGATCAGACCGCTTGCTATGGCAGCCATTTCTACAAACCTCTGGTCGTAGTCATTAAAACCGCCCCAGTATTCGGGATGCAATGGATCTGTACCATTTCTTAAACCATTTACATAAATTTCTTCAAAGCCTTTCCCTCCCCCAAGCCACAGCGGAACCAGGGCCCATAATGGCCGGGAAAAGGCCTCCATCTCCATACTGACTTCAGGATAAGTAACACCGCTGTCCCCTAAGTGCAGTCTGGCACAGCCCTTGCTGTATAATGGTTTTAATGGATCTAACAGCTGAAACATCAGCTGCCTGTAATCCTCTTTTGTTTCAAGCTTCATGAACATTCGCCTCGTTTCATCAATTGATTGCTTACCAGTATGGATTCCAGTCTATGGACAGACGGATAAGCGCTTCTAAATAGAAATAATCTCCCCAGATGTTGCATTCATCCACGCCCTCCGGAGTGCAGGTATTAAATGGTGATTTCTTGGAATATGTGCTGTGAAGCACCAGTCCGTTGGATTTTGTTCCATCTTTTACTGCATAACCAGCCACGACTGATTCCATGATTTTCTTTGCTATGGAACTATAATAAGCCGCTTCCGGCTCCGGTAAGTATTTTGCCATTTCAAGCATTCCGCAGGCTGCAATGGAGGCAGAAGAAGAATCTTTTGGCTCTCCTGATCCATCTGTAAATTCCAGATCCCAGTAAGGCACTAAATCTTCAGGAAGATGGTCAAGGAAATATCCTGTCACATGCTTGAAATCTTCCACATATTCTTCTCTTTTTGTATAGCGGTATGCCAAAGCACAGCCGTATACACCCCATGCCTGCCCTCTTGCCCAGGCAGACCCATCCCGGTATCCCTGGCACGTTGCACCGTGATCAGGCCCGCCTGTTTCCATATTCATAAAAAAGGTGTGCCAGGTGGAATAATCTTCTCTGATGACATTGGCAATGGCTGTATGAATATGCTTTTCTGCAACTTCTCTGTAACGTGAATCATTTGTTTCCTCTGATGCCCAGTAAAGAAGAGGCAGGTTTAACAGGCAGTCAATGATAAAACGGTAATTTTCCGGCTGGTTCATGGGACCCCAGGCCTGGATAAACTCTCCTACCGGCTGAAAACGGCTGATGAGCTGATCTGCCGCCATGACTGCCGCTTTCTTCCCAGTCTCATCTCCCTTAAGCTTCCAGGCTGCCACACAGGATGGGGAATATAGAAATCCCATATCATGATGGTCTACTTCCACCTTATCTTCGATCCGCTTTAAAAAGCTTTCCGCCTGAATGCTGCCGGCTTTGGAAAACGCCTCATCCCTGCTCCACTCATATGCAAGCCACAGCTGCCCGGTCCAGAAACCGGTAGTCCAGTTTACATTGGGGGTAGGCTTATAAAAGCCGTCTTCGCTGTATGCCTTTTTAAAGGAGTGGGTAAACTCATTTAAATTATCCTTCAGCTGTCCAACAGCAAAATCCAGGGCTTTGCAGCGCTCATCTGCTGTCAGCTCCGGTTTACTCTCAAACAGTTTCTTTGTTGTTTCTTTCATTTTTCCTAACCTCCTCATAGAAATTTTTCATAACTGTAAAGGCAGGCTTTTCTCTCTTCCTGTCCGCAGTCACCAGGCCCTTAATGTTATAGCCTTTCTGATATGCACCAAGCCTCTTGGGAGTCCGGTAGTCATAAAGAATCCAGGGTGCGGTGCCCTGAATATATTCCGTTTTTCCAAACAGCTCCACCTGTCTTTTATATATTTCTTCCTGCTCTTCTTCAGATCCCCGGATATATTTCCCGGATTTATTTTCAGTCTGATACCCATCCGCTCCGAATTCACTGATTATAACCGGTTTTTCCGGTTGGGAGCCGTTAAGAATTTCTGTCAGTTTTCCATAATCAGGATCATACCAGCCGTAATACTCATTAAATCCGATGACATCCAGATGACTCTCCAGCCGGTCAGCAATTCTTAAATTCACGCTGTCCACCAGACAGGCAGCTGAAATCAAACGGAAAGGATCATTCTTTTTAGCTGTCTGTGCCAGTTCCGTCATAAAATGGTATCTGGCATCTGTATCCGGGTTCTCATTTCCTACTGACCAGATGATAACACTGGCCCT
Organism: Bacillota bacterium; assembly: GCA_023386315.1. GTDB lineage: Bacteria > Bacillota > Clostridia > Lachnospirales > Lachnospiraceae > Lacrimispora. The sequence continues at coordinate 213,164 of JAEWJZ010000018.1, forward strand.
GTTAAAGTCCCGTAAGATTAATTCCGAAAGCTGGTTTCTGGCATCGTTAAGGGTCTTTGGATTTGAAAAATCAATCCACCAGTAAACAGGGATCTCTTCCCAAAGAAGAATTCCTTCCTCATCCGCGATTTCAGAAGCCCACTCCGTGTGGGGGTAATGAGCAAGACGAAGGAAATTGCAGTTCATCTTTTTCGCTCTCTGAATCGCTTCCCTGATTTCCTCCTTTGTCACCGCCTTTCCATGATCCTCTGTTTCCTCATGGAGACAGATTCCTCTTAAAAATATCTGTTTTCCGTTTAACAGTATCTTTCTGCCACTTGTTTCTATGGTCCGAAAGCCGATGTCATCGGTTACCTCATCCTTAACTTCTTCCTTTTCTTTCAATGTCAGAAATACTTGATAGCGTTTTGGATTCTCAGGACTCCAAAGGGATAATCCATCTGTATTTACAGTCCTGGTACAGGTACCATCTGCATTCACAGGAAATGTTTCTTCTAAGCCAAGCTCTGGTATGGAAAAAGTCACCGTTTCGTCTATATGATTTTTGTTTCCGTCAATAAGAGCCCATACTTCAATCGCCCCGGTTTCTCTGTCGGTGAGATTTACCCTCATATTTTTAATATGGACATCGGGAACAAAAAGAAGAGAAACTCCCCGGTAAATTCCGCCATATAAGAACCAGTCGGTATTTTCACTGGGAATCTGTTCTTTTCTTCTCGTATTATCCACTACCAGGATTAATCTGTTTTCAGCCTTTAAATGAGAAGTTATTTCTATGGAAAACGGAGTGGAACCTCCTTTGTGGACTCCCAGAAATGTGCCATTTAAAAATATTCTGGCTTCATAGGAAACTGCACCGAACTGTAAGAACACACGCCCTTTGTTCTCTTCTTCCAAAGAAAACCGGCGGCTGTATACCGCCGGTCCCTCGTAATAAAAATATTCCGGTTTTGCAAGATTCCATACTCCCGGCACTTTGATTTTATCCCAGTCATCAAACGCATAATCAAGAGGAATGCTGCGCCCTTCGTCATTTGTATCCTGTTTAAGAAACCATTTGGCTCTTAAACAGTTATCGTACTGGTCTACAGAAAAGTTCCATTCTCCATTCAGGGACTGGATTCTTCTTCCTCCGGGAAATACCATGGATTCCCCTTGTATAACGGGGAATTCATAGTTTCTTTTATAATCATCATTATGGATATTGTCCACGAAATTTTTTATTATTTCCATTGTTTATCCTTTCACACCAGTAGCTGCAATTCCTTCTACAAAATATTTCTGCAGGGAAAGAAATACAATTAATACCGGAATTAGGGAAAGCACCGAAGCTGCCATAATCAGTCCGAATTCGGAACTGTACTGGCTGATAAACATTTTTAATCCTAACTGGAGTGTCTTCTTGGATTCTGTTTTCAAATAAATCAAAGGTCCTAAAAAGTCGTTCCAGGTATTTACAAACGTAAAGATCGTCAGGGTTGAAAGCGCCGGTTTTGACAGAGGAAGCATGATTTTTGAATAAATCTGATACTCAGACATACCGTCAATTCTTGCTGCTTCACACAATTCGTCAGGAATTCCCTGATAGAACTGTCTCATCATGAATACTCCGAAAGCAGAAAACGCCTGAAGGAAAATAATTGCCAGATGAGAATCATTCAGCCCGAAACTTCTCATCATCATAAACTGGGGAACCATGTAAACCTGCCACGGAACCGCGATGGTGGCAATATAGGCCATAAACAGGGTATCCTTGTACTTAAATTTCAGCTTTGCAAAAGCATAGGCAGCAAAGCTGCTGGTTAAAAGCTGGAGAAATGTCACAATCAGTGTAATCTTAACCGTATTTCCAACAAAGGTCATAAGAGGGATTTTCGTCCAGATATCAATATAATTCATCCACCGGGGATTTTCAGGAATCCACTGGATTGGAAAGATAAATACGTCCTTATCAAGCTTTAATGAAGCCGAGAGCATCCATGCAAATGGAATCAGCATAATTGCTGTAAGAATGAGCAAAACCACATACAGGAGGGATCTGCTGATTTTATAATTTGTGCTTTTTACTTTCATGTTTTATCCTCCTTCTTCTAGTTTGCATATTTTTTCTCACCGTGGAACTGAACCAGGGTGATGGCAAGAACCATTAAGAACAGCACAATTGCAACTGCACTGGAATAACCTAAATTCCAGTTACGGAATGCTTCCTCGTAAATATGGTAAACTAAAACCATTGCCTGGGAGCTTACCACACCGTTAGAACCGCCAGCAAGCATATATACAATATCATAAACCTTAAAGCAGTTAATGGTCAGAATAATCGTAACAAAAAATGTGGTAGGCTGAAGCTGGGGCCAGGTGATATAGCGGAACCTCTGCCAGGAATTACAGCCGTCAAGTCCGGCAGCTTCATAAAGCTCTGCGTTTATTCCCTGAAGCCCTGCAAGATAAATTACCATATAGTAACCCATATTCTTCCATACGCTAAAGAGCACAATGGTAAACATGACCCAGTGGGGATCTGCCGACCATTTTGGCAGATTTTTTGCATGTACGCCCAGATAGTATAAAATCATATTCACCGGTCCGCTTTTCTGGGGGCTAAAGAGCATATTCCACACGGCTGCCACTGCAACCAGAGAGGCTACATAGGGAAAGAATCCCACAGTCCGGAAAAAATTTCTCCCCTTTATTTTCTGGTTTAAAACCACTGCCAGACCCAGTGCACTGGCCAAAGTCAGAGGTACTGTTGCGATACAGTATACAATCGTATTCACAAAGGAGGATTGAAATCTTTTATTTCCAAACATATCAATAAAGTTATTAAGCCCGGCAAACTTCATGGGGCTGTTTCCATCCCAGCTCATAAATGCCAGCACAAATGCAAAGATAATCGGTCCCAGTGTAAAGATGGCAAATCCGATAAAGTTGGGAGCGATAAAAGAATAGGCAATTAAATTTCTTTTTTCCTGTCTGGTAAGGATCTCTCCTGTCCTTATCTTCTTAATTTTCTCATCTATTGTTTCGATTTTCGCAATCAGCCTGTCGCGCTCATGGGTACGTTTTGCATCTTTTAACAAAAGACTGAGTGCATCCCGTTTCTCATGTAAAGCCGCGATTTTTTCCTGTTTTTGCGCTTCTGTTATTGTCTTAGCCATAGTCTGTCTTAAAAGCCAAATAAAACGGCTTATCCTCCTTTTCCAGTTGTGATCCGTCAATATCAAATCAGAAGTTTTTAAATAAGGCGGGCCGTTATATGCTGCCCGCCTGTTTTTGTTACCACGCTGCTTTACTTACCAAGAATTGCGCCGATCTTTTCATTCATCTGGGCAATGCCGTCATCTGCAGTAATACTTCCTGTCATGATTGCATCATGTGCTTCATTTAATACAGTTTCGATTTCAGAGCTCTTTGGATTAACAGGCATCTCTAAGTACAGCTTGGAAGTGTTAAGAGCCTCAACGCTGGTTCCGTCAGCCTTAGGGAATCCGTCTGCACTGGATACAAGGTCTGCTACTGTGCTGTTCATAACAGCCGGAATGGTTCCGGTAGAAGCAAGAATCTCTGCTCCGTCTTTCCCGCTTACAAAGTTAATGAATTCCCATGCAAGATCTTTATGAGGTGCATTGGAAGGAATTGCAAGAGAGGTAATGGTAGCAAGTGTGGATCCTGGCTCTACGCCTTCTGCATGAGGATATTTCACAATTCCCCAGTTGGTGCAGTCTGTATATTCACCGGTACGGATCTTTTCCATTAAGGTAGAAATAAACCAGGTACCCATGTTCATCATAGCGATGTTACCCTGTGCAAATGCGCCGGAGTAGTGAAGTCCGCTGGTCTTTAAAGTAGCATAATCCTGGCATACGCCGTCTTCCTGCTCTTTTAATACCATATCATAGTAAGGTTTTAAGAAATCATATTTTCCGTCAATAATGGTATTTTTTCCGTCAAGTACACCAAACAGCTGTACTGCAGATCTCCATGTATGATAATGTGCTCCGTATACTTCCTGTCCTGGTGTGTCTACCGTTAAGCTTCTTGCCAGCTTATCATACTGTTCAAATGTCATATCGTTGGTTGGGTAAGCAACGCCTGCCTTATCAAAGATATCCTTATTATAGAACAGCACCCAGAAATCGTTGCGGAATGGAAGCTCATATAATTTATTTTCAACCTTAATCTGATCGGTAAGGCCTTTATACTGGGCTAAATCCACTTTGGAAGATTCAATGTAGCTGTCTAAGGGCTCTAATACACCTTTGTTTACCAAAGTCATGTATCCAGGAACATCCTTTACAGTTACCACGTCAAAGTCAGAACCGCTTCCTGTAAGCTCGGTTGCCAGAACTGTCTGATAATCGGTAGAGCCAAGATCCACCATCTCGATCTTAACATCCGGATGTGCCTTTTCAAATGCATCGATCAGTGGCTGATAATAAGTAGTGGAACTGATATCCCATACGGACCATTTCAGTGTTGTCTGTCCTCCTGCTGAGGCTGTCGTCTCTGCTGCCTTTGTCTCCGCTTTGGTTCCTTCCGTTGATGCAGCTGTGGTTTCTTTGGAACCGCTGCTGCATCCTGCAAGTGCAGTAACTGCCATGGTGCAGGCAAGCGCAAGGCTAAGTGCTCTTTTTTTCATTGTATTCCCTCCTGATTTGAAATTGTATTCAGTAAACCCCTTGTGATTTACTATGTGTCTATTATAGCGCTCTGACCATCTTTTTAAGAATGGAAATTATCTAAGAAAATATTCACTATTTATTCACTATTTAATTCTGTATTTCTAAAACATGTATTATTTTAAGATAAACAGTAAAATTTATCTTTTGTATACATATTGACCTGTTTTTATTAAAATATCACGGTTCTTTTCATTGACATTTGACAGGAAATAGGCTAACTTAAAAAATGGCAACGTTGTGGTTGAATGCATTTATTATAGAAAGGACTGGTTTTTATCATGTTGAAAACGCTGATTCCAAAAACAATACGGGGTAAAATCATGATTCTGACGGCAGCTGTTACGCTGCTTATCACAGTCCTTACAACTACGGTCTGTTTCTCGGTGTTCCAGTCGTTTCTCAGAAAAAACCAGGTCCAGTCCGCAGAATTCAGTCTTCAGGTTGTAAGTAATAACATAACAGCCGATATGAAGGACATTATTTATTTCAGTAAATGGTGCTGTTCTAATGGTATTATACAAGACTATTTAGAGGCATTTAAAGATCTGCCAAAGCTTCCCACCGCTTCAAAGGATTCCGGTAATATGCGTCCCATGGCTCTTTCCACCCACAACCGGTTTAAAGAAGAATATTACAATACCAGGCCCAACGAATATATGTCAAGGGTTATTGTCTCTTCTACAAACGAAAACAACTTTTTGCTGATGGCTTCCTCAGTTAGCACCTCCTCCCCTTACGCTGCCAAAATTATCAGCCAGGAGGATTTTTTTCGTCCTCTTTTTGATGCAGAGGATTTTGAGTGGATCGGCCTGGTACATGATCCGTTTTCCAGTATCAGCAGAGATCAGTTTATCCCCATAGTACGGCCTGTTTATAATGAATTCAGCTCAGAAATTATCGGCTGGACCTATGTTGAAATATCAACCAGACTATTTACCGATTATCTGTCTTCCTATCCCCTTCCGGAGGACAGCCTGCTTTTCATTCATATTGGAAACAAAACATATCGTTTTCAGTCAAACACCCTGGTGGAAACGGAAAAACCATATGAGATTGTAAAAGAACCGGAAAAAGAAGATTCTCTATCCACAGGAACCCTGATTCAAACCGCTGCCATGAATAACGGGGATACGCGGATCCTGGTAGAACGGCCCATAGAGGGGATCAATGGCTGGAGCATCACACAGGTTTTATCAGAACAGCAGTTTAAACAGCAGAAATATTTATATACACTGTTAATCATCGGAATCTGTGTTTTTATCGTCTCATTGGGAATCCTGCTTGCAATACTTTTAAACCGGTTCATTATGGACCCCATCCATAAGCTTAGCAATAAGATTGACAGCATTTCAACCGGCGATTTTACAAGAGACAATACCATTGAATGGAATCATGAGCTGGGTCAGATCGGACGAGGCATCAACACAATGTCCGGCAATATTCTCATGCTCATGGAAAAGCGGGTTTCAGATGAGAAACAGAAAAAAGATCTGGAATACCAGATTCTCCAAAGCCAGATCAATCCTCATTTTCTTTATAATACACTGAATTCCATCAAGTGGATGGCAACCATACAAAATGCGGGAGGTATTGCAGATATGACAACTGCTCTTGCCCGGCTTCTAAAGAATGTATCAAAGGGGACCGCTTCCATGATTACGTTAAGGGAAGAGCTGGATCTTATAAAGGACTATTTTCTGATACAGCAGTATCGCTATGGCGGCAGTGTAACAATTGAATATCAGATAGAATCCGATGAGCTTTACGACTGTCAGATTCACCGGTTCTCTCTCCAGCCCATCATTGAAAACGCCCTCTTCCACGGAATCGAACCTACCGGAGCGGCAGGCAGGATCATTGTATCGGCTGAAGCAACCGATGCTGCAGGAAAAAAAGCTCTGATGATCCGTGTAACTGACAATGGAATCGGAATGTCTGAGGAAATGATTCATAAAGTTCTCCGGGAAGATACGGATTCTCGTAATAAAACAGAATTTTTCCGGCACGTAGGAATCAGCAATGTAAACAAACGGATTCAATATGATTTCGGGCCAGAATACGGAATCACAATCACAAGCCGGGAGGGTGAGTTTACCACCATGACCATTCGGCTTCCTTACGTGCTGCGCACAGAAAATCAATCGGCAGAAAGGTAACAGATATGACAAAATTATTAATCGTGGATGATGAACCATTGGTTCAGATTGGAATAAAATCCATGTTAAACTGGACAGATTACGGAATTGAAATCTGCGGCACTGCAGTAAATGGCCAGAATGCTCTGGACTTAATTGAGGAATATTCGCCGGAAATCGTCATCACTGATATCCGCATGCCTATCATGAACGGTCTGGATCTTGCAAAGACCTGCCGGGATAAATTCGGTAAGATCCCTTTGTTTATTTTCCTCACCAGCTATGAGGAATTCCAGCTGATCAAAGAAGCAATGTCCTACGAAGCGGTGGATTATTTAATCAAACTGGAGCTGAATGCCGGATCTCTGCTGGAATCCGTTCAAAAGGCTCTTTCTCGCCTGGAAAGTCTCCGGGTTTCCATAGAATATAAGGAATCAGGCCGTCCCCTGCTTCAAAGCTATTATGAAAAATTTTTCATGCGGCTTCTTCATAATTTATTTGACAGTGAGGAACAGTTCGAACTGCAGTCAAAGGATTTAAAGCTGAGTTTTACTGAGAATTGCTACTTCGCGGCATTTTGTGAAATACAGGAAAACAACCATGGAGATATGGAATACAGTAAGCTGATGAATCTTTATAACAGCACGCTCCAGATGGCAAGAGAAATTATAACCAAGCATCTGCCCGCCTATGTGGTATCTCTGGATATGAAGCATTTTGCGGTGGTATTTCATCTTGATTCCATGGATGCTTATCAGAATGAGACCGTTAAAAATGCCTTTTCCAATGCTTCAGAAATGGTGAACAATTATTTTAATGTCACCCTTTCCACTGGTGTGGGTTCCCCCTTTTCACAGCCATTAAAAATCAGCGAATCCTATCAGGAGGCCCGCCAGGCTTTTGGCCGGATGGACCGCTCTCAGTCTATTATTTTTTTTAACAGCAGTGATACGGATTCTATACGGAATGCTTTTAATATTTCTGTCTTTAAAGTGGAAATTACAAAAGCATTTAATGAATTTGATACAGATGTTCTATCCCGCACTTTAACAGAGATTATAGAACTGTTTGAAGCCCACCCCCTGCGTTTTTCCCAGGCTGCTGACGGTGCCTGCAATATTCTCTATCTGGCATTGTCCCTGCTGCCTGACGGAGAGGCAAATATGGCAGAGATTTTCTCTTCCTACAGCGACGGCTACCGTTCGATCTACCGCTTCAGCAATGTGGAACAGATCGTGGAATGGATGACTGTGCTCCGTGACGGCTTATGTGAGATCTTAAGATCCAAACGAAAAACCTATAAGGCCCATGTTATTACAAACGTACAAAAATATATTCACAATCACGTTGCGGAAAAGCTCAGCTTAAATGAGGTGGCCGGAGTTTTTGGACTAAGTCCCAATTATTTAAGCATCCTGTTTAAAAAGAACTGCCAGCTGGGATTTTCCGAATACATTGCCCAGGCAAAGATCAATAAAGCAAAGTCTCTTCTGCTGGAGCAGGACATGAAGATTTACGAAGTCGCTGACCAGTTAGGCTTTGAAAGCGCCTTTTATTTCAGCAAAGTATTTAAAAAAGTCACAGGATACTCTCCCAGGGACTTTATCCAGCAAAATACCCTGGATCCTGAGGAAAAATAAGGAGAATACATCATGATAACAGAAATCTTTCAACACTTAAACAACCCCATATCCTGTTTTAACCCATTCTTTCCTGCTTCACAGCGGGAGGCCTGGGAAGCTCTGCCAGGGGATTTAAGATCCCGCCTGATTAAAAACGGAGAAGAATATCTTCATTTCGATTATCCATCTCTTACTGCGACTGATTTCATGGAATTTTCAAGGACAGGAAACCGAAGTCATTTTCAGGATAAAATGTTTTTAAGACGGACAGCCTTAAATTCGCTGGTTCTGGCCGAATGTGCAGAATATAAAGGGCGTTTCCTTGACGATATCATCAACGGACTTTATTTAATCTGTGAAGAAAATGCGTGGCAGCTCCCTGCCCACAACTCTTATATCCGGGATACGCCTCAATTCATCCTTCCTGACGTAACCCGTCCTGTCATTGATTTATTTGCTGCTGAAACCGGAGCAGTCCTTTCCATGGCTGAATATCTTCTTCGCGGGGAACTTCTTCAAGTAAGCCCGTTTCTATCAGCAATGATTAATAAAAATCTGGAAGAACGGATCTTTACTCCTTACCTCAATGAACACTTCTGGTGGATGGGAGACGGGAAGAGCCATATGAATAACTGGACGGTATGGTGCACCCAGAATGTTCTTCTCTCTGCTTTTACAAGAGAGACTGATGAGCCTAGGATGAGACAGATTCTTGCTAAGGCTTGCCGGAGCATGGACTATTTTCTGGATGAGTACGGTGAAGATGGCTGTTGTGATGAAGGCGCCCAATATTACCGCCATGCAGGATTATGCCTGTTTAATTGTCTGGAGCTGTTAAACGGCATCACTGATAATTCTTTTGATATCATATACTTAAATGAAAAAATAAGGAACATTGCCGCATACATCTTAAATGTTCATATCGACGGTATCTATTATGTAAATTTTGCAGACTGCTCTCCTGTTGCCGGCCGCTGCGGCGCCAGGGAATTTTTATTCGGCAAACGGACGAAAAATCAGGAACTGATGGCTTTTGCCGCTTCCGATTATCAGAACAGCGAAGATCCCTTGGATGTCAGTGAACACAATTTATTTTACCGGCTCCAGACCGTTTTCACACATGCGGAAATGCTGGCTTTTGACAAAAATCCTTCCATCAGACATAAGGACTTCTGGTACGAAAGCGTTGGAATCTTCATCGCCAGGGATGAACAACGGTGCCTGGCAGTTAAAGCGGGTGATAACGATGACAGCCACAATCACAATGATACCGGCAGCTTTACCATTTATAAAAACGGCAGGCCGCTTTTAATTGATGTGGGCGTCGAAACCTATACAAGGAAGACATTTTCACCGGAGAGGTACGAAATATGGACGATGCAGTCCCGCTACCATAATCTTCCCTCTTTCCTGGATGGAGACTTTGAAATCATTCAAAAAGACGGAGCTTCTTATGCCGCCAAAAACGTCTCTTATGAGCTTGGTTCCTCTGTCTGCAGCATCACAATGGACATTGCGGACGCCTATCCGGACAACCGGATCCATTCTTATCAGAGAAGTGCCGTTATGCAGAAAGGCAAACAGATTGTAATAAAGGATCATTATGAAGGAGATCTCTTACTTCCGGTATTATCCCTTATGTTTTACGAGGAACCAACAATAGAGGGGAACCGGATCATCATCGGAGATCTTGGAAATCTGTCCGTAACCGGCTGTTCCCACATGAAAAAGGAATGTCTTCCCATAACGGATGAGCGGTTAAAAACAACCTGGAAGCATGATATCTACCGGATTCTGGTGACAATGGATACGAATGATTTAGAATTGACGATAGAATAATTTCAGACCGCTTCACTGTCTTATGAAGACAGATGAAGCGGTCTTTTATATGAATGTCTTTTTATCAGCCAAACAGATTAAAGGTCAGGAAAATAGTTGCTGTCAGAGAGGCTACCAAAGATACTACCGTTATCTGTGTATTAATTGATGGTCCTGCTGTATCTTTAAATGGATCTCCCACCGTGTCCCCCACTACCCCAGCCTTATGAGCCGGTGAATTTTTACCGCCATGATTACCTGCTTCAATGTATTTTTTCGTATTATCCCATAACCCCCCTGAATTGGACATGAATAATGCGAATAATAATCCGCTCACAATATTACCTGTAATGAAACCGCCGATTGACTGAACACCTCCTACCACTCCAACTAAAAGAGTGGCGATAATCGTCATAAGTCCGGCTGGAACCAACTCCTTAATCGCTCCGTCGGTGGCAATTTCAATACATTTATCGTATTCCGGAACAGCACCTTCTTTTCCCTCTTTCAAACCGGGAATTTCTTTAAACTGACGGTGAATTTCGGAAACCATACGCTGTGCATTCCGGTCAACTCCAAGCATCAGCATGGCTGAAAACAATGCTGGAATTGCAGCACCGATTAATAATCCAAAAAAGACATTGGGATTAATCACGTCAAAACCTGCAATCTTATCCATAATTGCCCCTGCCGAAACAGCATTAAGCTCATCGATTGCCGCATTCACCTCACTCATAAATGCTCCCAGCAGTGCGATTACCGTCAGACCTGCAGCTCCGATGGCAAACCCTTTTGTTACCGCCTTTACCGTGTTTCCTGCACTGTCAAGGGAATCGGTTATCTCAAGCGCCTTATCGCCAAGATCCCCCATCTCAACCAGTCCTCTGGCATTATCCACAATCGGTCCATATGCATCGTTGGAAATGATCATTCCCACGATAGAAAGCATTCCGACTGCAGCCATGGATATTCCAAACATGGCATATTCCACACTTCCCCCGCCCATTGGGTAGCAAAGCTTATAAGCGGCAAGTGCCGACACACCAATCCCGACCATGGAGGGAAGGGTACTCATTAAACCGTAGCTGATTCCGGATAAAATTGTAAAGGCCGGTCCGGACTCGCAGGCCTTTGCCACAGCACGAACCGGAGGTCTTTTATCATCCGTAAAATAGTCACTGGCAAGGCCAATGATTACACCTACCAAAAGGCCGATAACACTGGCTCCCCAGATGCGCCAGGAGAAGCCAAACGCCCATGTTGCGGCTGCTGTCAATACACCATATAGTCCCGTTGTCACGTATGTATTTGTATTTAATGCCAAAGTGGGGTCTCCGCCCTCTTTCATTCTTGCAGTCATTACTCCCACCATGGAAGCAAGCAGACCAACTGCAGCATAGCAGAAAACCATAGCTGCATTATTGGCTGTCTGACCGGCAGCCTTGCAGGCGCCGTCAAGGGATACTGCCATAACCAGAGCAGCCGCCATGGAAGCGACATTGGAATCAAATAAATCCGCTCCCATTCCTGCCACATCTCCTACATTATCGCCAACGTTATCAGCAATAACTGCAGGATTTCTGGGATCGTCCTCAGGAATTCCCAGTTCAACCTTACCAACAAGATCAGCACTGATATCTGCTGTCTTAGTAAATATGCCGCCGCCTGCCTTTGCAAAAAGAGCCATGGAGCTTGCGCCAAAACTGAATCCAAGAAGAGCTGTGGTATTATCTGCCAAAAGCAGAACCAGAGTTACGCCAAGAAGGCTGGAACCCACTACTGCCATTCCCATAACGGCTCCGCCCCGGAATCCTGACATGAACGATTGTTTGATTCCCTTTGTTGAAGCCTCAGCCGCCTTTACATTAGCGATTGTTGCAATACTTATGCCGATCTTTCCCGCAATTGCGGAAAATACGGTACCGAAAAGATACGAAACTGCCATAATAATGTTAGCAATAATATTGCCATTCCATATGGGTGCTGGAAGAAATATTAATATAACAGCTGCTGCTACAAGACAAAAACGTGATAAAGTCCTGTATTCTTTTGTGAGAAATGTGTTTGCGCCATTGCGAATCAATTTACTAATTTCTGCTATCCTCTGATTGGAGGAAGGCTGTGCTTCAACCCATCGGTAGAGCCAGAATGCTGTGCAAAAAGCAAGCATTGAAATAATAATAGACAAGACCTGAAAAAATTGTAAATTAAATACCAAAGAGCTCATCTCCCTTTCATTTTTTAAGCAAATTTCGCTTTGCATTAAATACTAGCATTTTCATCCAATTAGATCAAGCATCAAATATATGCTATGTAATAATTAGATAATATGTACATATTTCATTGGTTCCGCGGCTATTTTGTTCGTATTTCTTGTGTAATATAGATATTTTTATCTATTTATATTATAAAATATTGCTTATGTTATTATTCTTTTTGACAATAATTGATATGTACGAATAAATGAAATTATAAGCAAATATGTAATATTAACGAATCATTAACAGAGAAAATTCAAGAACACATTGACATCAATAATAGTAATAGTTTAAGATTAAACTGTTTATTTTTATCTTTATTTTACAAATTTGAGAATATATTTACAAATTACATCAGCGATTCAGACAAAGATACATGCAGAGGCAAATATATTCAGCAAGAAAATCAAACCAAGCTAAGGAGGATTTTTATTATGGAGTTTTTATTGTCAGGTGTTGTAGCAATTACTTGGCAGCAGTTGGTAATGTATGGAATCGGAGGTTTATTAATCTATCTTGCCATAGCCAAAGGTTTTGAACCCGCCCTGCTTCTGCCCATGGGTTTTGGAGCTATTCTTGTTAACCTGCCCTTATCTGGTGTACTTAATCAGACAATTGAAGGAGTGGGTGACGTAAACGGAATTATACAATGGCTGTTTGAAACTACCATTGAGTCTTCGGAAGCTTTGCCTATTCTTTTGTTTATCGGAATCGGAGCCATGATCGATTTTGGTCCCCTGCTATCCAATCCAAAAATGTTTCTCTTCGGTGGTGCAGCGCAGTTTGGTATCTTTTTTACGATCTTACTGGCAGTGCTTTTCAACTTTGATTTAAATGATGCCGCCGCAATCGGTATAATCGGCGCTGCCGATGGTCCTACCTCCATTCTGGTTTCCCAGATCATGCATTCCCGGTACATGGGCGCAATCGCTGTTGCTGCGTATTCTTATATGGCGCTGGTGCCAATTGTACAACCTTTCGCTGTCAGACTTGTTACAACGAAAAAGGAACGCTTGATACGGATGGAATACAATCCGGCATCAGTAACGAAATTAACCAGAATTTTGTTTCCGATCATTGTTACCATGGTCTCAGGTCTCATTGCACCTCAGTCTGTTGCGCTGGTAGGCTTCCTGATGTTTGGAAATTTAATCAGGGAGTGCGGCTGTCTGGGAAGCTTATCAGATACCGCACAAAACACGCTTGCAAACCTGATCACTTTGCTGCTTGGTATTACAATCTCCTTCAGTATGCAGGCGGAAGCCTTTGTAAATGCAAAAACCTTACTGATTATGCTGCTTGGGCTGGTTGCCTTTGTATTTGACTCTGTCGGCGGTGTTCTATTTGCCAAATTTCTGAATCTGTTCCTGAAAAACAAAATCAATCCAATGATTGGGGCTGCCGGAATTTCTGCTTTCCCCATGTCAGCCCGTGTTATTCAAAAGATGGGACTTAAGGAAGATCCCACAAATCATCTTTTAATGCATGCCATCAGCGCAAATGTGGCAGGACAGATTGGATCAGTTGTTGCAGGAGGAGTTGTTATTAATATTGTAAGCCAGATACTTAAGAATATGGCTTAACTGAAAGGAGTACGGTATGAATACGCAAAACGTGATATACGCTTTAGAGATCATGGGAAAAGGCATGGCTTCTATATTTATAGTAATTGGAATTTTAACCTTAATTGTCGTCCTGCTATCAAAGATTACTAATGCGTCCGGATCAGGACAAGATGACACTTCAAAAGAATAAGGACATGTTTCATGAGCAGATAACAATGACTCTTTTTTTTCATTGTTATCTGCTCATTTTTTTATTTTACTCCAAAAGCTTCTGCTGTTCGAACCTGTATCTTAAAATTAGTGGCATATAAAATTTTCAGTAAAAGTGTAGCATAATTTTTTCTCTTTAATATAATGTAGTATACCATGACGGTATAATTAGAAAGCCTTAATTATCAAGTAAAATGGAGGTCACATCATGAATGATCAAGATATCAGAACAAGCGAATATGACGGAGATGAAATTCAGGACTATTCGTGCAATTGCGGCTGCTCATGTGAACGGCCCAAAAAGTTTCTTAAACCCAACCGGACAATCTTAAAGTGCGGCAGCCCGGGAGGCGTGTCTCTTCCAGCCTTAACAGCTGCCGGTTCTACCTTTACTTTAGCTTCTGTTACTGTAGATACCAAATATTTAAAAAGACCTTGTATCAAATTTGAATTTGCGAGCAATGTCATAACCACCGCTGCTGTCATAACTCTCAATTTCCAGGTGTTTAAGCAGTGTAAAAATCAGATAACTGCTCTTCCGGTAGGACCAATCTGGACATTCTCACGGGCCGTTGCGATCACAGACAGCAATACTTTTAGCTTCTTTGTCTGCGACTGCGATTTCTGTAGCGATGATTGCTGCACTTACAGCGTAGTTGCTACTGTCGCTGGTGTTGCTACAGTTGGCGTAACCGCCATTAACAATGCAACTCTTGCAGCACTCATTGTAGATAACGAATGTTATTAATAAAAACTGAGAAACAGCAGGAAGCAGGGCCGTATTATTTGCAAATAGTTGCATGAACTGACTTTCTTCATAGATAGAGCATTTGGTCTTACCGGCCGAATACTCTATCTATGAACATTCATATAAGGAGCTATAGCCATGTATAACTGCTTTTTCGGTATGCCTTTCCGTCGAAACATGTCATATAACAGAACGTTCAATAATAACAGTACGTTCAATAATAACAGAACGTTTAATAATAACAGAACGTTTAATAAAAATCCTCAGCCTGCCCATACAAAAACATATGACAGCCGGCAATATCCGAAAAACAATCATGAGCGCCCGGTAAAATATTCTGCTGATGATGATGTTCTGTTAAAGAGTTCTGAATTAGGAGGAATTATTCTACCTGACAGTTCCGAAAGGGGCGCTACATATATCGTAGCATCAATGAACCTGGATACCTCCACTTACAGAAATTATATCATATATTTTAATTTCTCCTGTAATATTGAAACAATCAGTGCCAGACTGCATCTTCGTTTTCAGCTGGTCAGACAGGAGGCCTGCCAGATAACGAAGATTCCTGTCAGTGCAAATTATGCCTATGCCAGAAATGTGCTGGCAACAGAAACGAATATACTATCATTCACAGCCTGTGATTGTAATCCATCGAAATGTAAATGTTGTAATTATATCGTATATATGGAAGTTATGGGTTTTGACACCACTGGCACCATCATAGTAACAAACCCGGTTCTATTCGCATCTCTCATTGAGGATAACAATAAAAACCAGAAAGGAGAATTATGATAAATCATACCATGAAAAGATTCAAGAATTCCATGATTAATATAAATAAAAATACTATTAAATGGGAAGACAATATGATACAAATTCCTAATATTTCCCGAATATGGGTTGGAAACTGTTTTAAAGATCAATTACCGGTATATTTATATATGATTTTATTTTTTATAGCTTTATCTGGCTTTAATCAGGCAGTCCGCATAGTTTTGCTGATTATCCTTATCACCTGCCTCCTGGTTTGGATAGCATGGTACTTGAAAAGAAAGGATATTAAAGATATTAATATTGAGATAAATACAGGAATAATTTTTTCTTTTGCTTCCAATAATGATGATTTTACTCAACAGGTATACGAACTAATTATTGACCATTTAGCAAAAAAAGAGGTTTACTCTGATATAAATATAGATTTTAGCGGTGATGGTAAAATAGATGAAATTACTTTAGAAGTTGAAGAAAAGCCCATCAATAAAGAAATAATTAATGTACAGTCAGTAAAAGAAACCAGCCCGGTAATCATTGATCTTCAAAAATTACTTGCTAAATATGCCGAAAAAAGCAATGATGATAAGGACACTTTTGAGCTTATTGAAAATACTATCATGTTAACGCAATTTAGCGATAATGAAGGAATTAAGCAGTCTTTTAGTGAATTTATTAAAAAAGGATTGATTAATGACTGCAATGAGCTTGGATTATATTCTTTGATTGAAGCAATCAGAAAAGCTGTTTATAACGCATAATATAAGTTATTTTTTATAGGAAACCTCCATTACTCCTTTTTGGTAAAGATTCAGCGTAAAGCACCTGCTAAAAAGGAGTTTTTTTGTTGGATACAAACACTCTGCAAATCCATTATCTTAACATTGTCAGGCTCATTTCTCTCAATTGGGACAACCGGATTTCTTCACCCCAAATCTTGTTAAAAAACCAAACAACTGAATTAAATTCTAACAAACTGAAGGATAGATACATATGATATGTTATAAAGGTGTGTATAAGCCCTTTATAATATAATTTCTGAACTATAAGAATGCTACACGTTGGCAGGAGGAAATAACTATGAATGATTGTAGAGATTGGGATAATAATCGCTGCTGTTGCGGACCGCAGGGACCCAGAGGACCACAGGGTCCCAGAGGCTGTCCTGGACCTACCGGCCCACAGGGTCCCAGAGGCTGTCCTGGACCTACCGGACCTACCGGACCACAGGGAATTCCAGGACCTGATGGACCTACCGGACCTACCGGGCCTATCGGGCCTACCGGACCTACCGGGCCTACCGGCGCTACCGGTGCTACCGGCGCTACCGGACCTACTGGGCCTACCGGACCTATCGGCGCTACCGGCGCTACTGGTGCTACCGGACCTACCGGGCCTACTGGCGCTACCGGCGCTACCGGCGCTACTGGCGCTACCGGACCTACCGGGCCTACCGGACCTACCGGACCTACTGGCGCTACTGGCGCTACCGGTGCTACCGGACCTACCGGGCCTACCGGCGCTACTGGCGCTACTGGCGCTACCGGGCCTACCGGACCTACTGGCGCTACCGGTGCTACCGGTGCTACCGGACCCACCGGACCTACCGGCGCTACTGGCGCTACTGGCGCTACCGGGCCTACCGGACCTACCGGACCTACCGGCGCTACCGGTGCTACCGGGCCCACCGGACCTACCGGCGCTACTGGCGCTACAGGGCCTACCGGACCTACCGGACCTACCGGCGCTACCGGTGCTACTGGTGCTACAGGGCCTACCGGACCTACCGGACCTTCTGGAGCAGCCGCGCAGTTAAGGGGTATCGAAGTACAGCTTAGTACAGGAACTTCTGTAGCAGACGGCAGTCCCGTTATTTTTGATACCGTATTAATAGACCAAAGCCTGAATATTGTTTATGATACCACTACAGGTGTCGCAACCATTAATGCCGAAGGAGTATATTATGTATCCTGGTGGATTTCTACAGATGGTGCCGGACCTTCCACTTATGTTGAATTTACTACGCGGGTAAATGGCAGCGGAGGTACTGCTGCAAGCTCACCGATTGTAACAGGCCAGCTGAATGGATCAGCTCTGGTAACCGTAGGTGCGATCCCCGCTATTGTTGAAATAATTAACACAACCGGTCAGACAGTATTCTTCGGCAACACTCCAGTTATAGCTCATATGATAATTCTTGAAGTTACCAATTAGTCTATCCATTAAAACATGAAAAGCGCCGGTTTTCATTCCGGCGCTTTTCTGTCACATCAGCGGTGCAAACAACCTGAGAGCACGCCCTGCAAATCTCTCATACCATGGATCATTTGGTATATCTTCCAAAGAAATTCTTCTGCATAAGGACAACGTTTCCTGAAAATCCCGTTCAACCTCCCGGATTACCTCATTCCGGTACAGATACGTTCCGCATTCAAAGTGAAGATACAAACTTCTGAAGTCCAAATTGATTGTTCCTACTGCTGCCTTTGTATCATCACTTGTAAATACTTTTGCATGCATGAATCCCGGTGTATATTCCCATATTTTAACTCCTGACCTGATCAGCTCCCCATAATGTGATTTAGCAAGCAGAAACGCGTATTTTTTATCTGGGATATGAGGAAGAATAATGGAAACATCCACTCCTCTTTTCGCTGCAAATGTGAGCGATTTAACCATCTCATAATCAAGGATCAGATAGGGAGTCATAATATGCACATATTGTCTGGCATTATTAATGATGTCAAGGTAAATCTCTTTTCCAACTGCCTCCGTATCAAACGGACTGTCTCCGTAAGGAATCACAAATCCCTCCATATTAAGCTCCAGGGGGTAAAAATACTCCGGATCTCTTAAATAATTATCGTATTTTTCCGGTTCTTTTTCAGATATATTCCACATTTGAAGAAACATCATGGTAAAGCTGGTTACGGCATCTCCTTTCAGCATAATACCCGTGTCTTTCCAATGACCAAACCGGACTTTTCTGTTGATGTATTCATCTGCCAGATTTATCCCTCCTGTAAATGCAGTATGTCCGTCCACCACAAGAATTTTTCTATGATCCCTGTTATTCTGGTAACTGGACAGAACCGGTCTGATTGGGGAAAAAACTTTTGCCATTAACCCCTTTTCCTTAAGAATTTTAATGTAATTATGGGGAAGAAACGTGAAAGAACCCATGCCATCATACATAATTCTCACTTCTACTCCTTCCCTGCTTTTCGTTTCCAGCAGTTCCAGTATACAATCCCACATCTCCCCTCTCTCAATAATAAAAAACTCCAGAAAAATAAATCTCTTTGCAGCCGCCATTTCCCGTTTCATGGCTTCAAACATTGCCTCTCCAGAAGGAAAATATTGTGCATTGGTATTTCCATATGCCGGATAATGTCCAGATTTTTTGATATAATGAGCCAGATTTGCATTTCTTCTGCTGACTCTGGACAATTGCTCTGATACCTTTAAGTTCTGCTCCAGATAGCACTCCGTCTCATTCATACTGGATATTAACTTCTTTTCCATAAATCGTTCAATAATCTGCAGCTCTGCCATCATATAGAAAAACGTACCAAAAACCGGCACCGCTGTTACAGGAATCATCCAGCTCATTTTAAAACTGGGATTGTCTTCTTTATTTAATATATAAATAATAACCAGCGCACTGAGCAACGTAACAGCACCATAAAAATACGCCAGATAATAGCTCAGAAAGCGGAATGCTGCGGCCAGAACAAGAATTTGTATCACAAGTGAAACAACTGCAAACATCGTCCTTCCAAAAATAATCCGTAGCATTTTTTTGATATAACCCATCTTTTGTACCTCCACGTTTCCTTACATGGTTCCTATTATACCGCCTGGCCGGTTATCTTGCAAGAGTCTGGAAATGAACCGGCAGACACAGATAAGTCTGATTGAAATCCCCTTTTATTTACAGTATAATAGCATAATAATAAAAATTATCAAAAGGAGACATCTATGGAAAAATCTAAGGTTTATTACACAAATTTTCATACCACTTTCCGTGAAAACCTTCCTCAAAAGCTTGCCCGGCTCATTAAAACAGCCGGAATGTGCGAGCACATTCATTTCCAGAATAAATATGCTGCAGTAAAGATTCATTTTGGAGAACTGGGCAACTTATCATTTTTGCGTCCTAATTATGCGAAGGTAGTGGTTGACTTAATTAAAGAAAGCGGTGGTAAACCGTTTTTAACTGATTGCAACACTTTATACGTAGGAAGCAGAAAGAACGCCCTGGATCATCTGGATACTGCCTATGAAAATGGATTTTCCCCCTTCTCCACCGGCTGCCATGTTCTGATTGCCGATGGTCTGAAGGGAACGGATGAAATTCTGGTTCCCATAGACGGGGAATACATTAAAGAAGCTAAAATCGGGCGGGCTGTCATGGATGCTGATATTTTCATATCCCTCACTCATTTTAAAGGTCATGAAAGCACAGGCTTTGGCGGAACATTAAAAAACATTGGAATGGGCTGCGGGTCCAGAGCCGGAAAGATGGAGATGCATAACGCGGGGAAACCTCATGTAACAGAAGAATCATGCATCGGCTGTCATGCCTGCGAAAAAAACTGTGCTCACGATGCCTTCTCTTTTCAAAATAAAAAAGCATTCATTGACAGCAGTAAATGTGTCAGCTGCGGCCGCTGCATCGGTGTTTGTCCAGTCGATGCCATCGAATCAGATTGTGATGAATCCAACGATATTCTAAACTGCAAAATAGCGGAATACACCCAGGCAGTCTTAAAGGACCGCCCACACTTTCATATCAGCCTTGTGATGGATGTTTCCCCTTATTGTGACTGCCATTCAGAAAATGACATTCCGATCATACCAGATGTGGGCATGTTCGCTTCTTTTGATCCCGTCGCTCTGGATGTTGCCTGCGCCGACGCAGTAAACAGGCAGCCAGTTATGGCAGGAAGTATCCTGGAAAAACATGGAAGTCATCATCACGATCATTTTAAAGACACTCATCCCAATACAAACTGGGAGTCTTCCATTGAGCACGCAGTTAAAATAGGACTTGGAAGTGCCCAATATGAGCTGATTTCCATCTAGAAAAAGAGAGAGGAACCCCCTCTCTCTCTTTAATCAGACCACCCCAGATGATAAATCCCATCCTCGCTTAAGGGGACTTTGTCCCTTCCGATCTGCCACACAGATATTTCGCTGTTATTGATCTTCTTTTCAGGAATATCCTTCGCTATAATCAGCTGAGGCCACACAAACGTGGTATCTGCCTCTTTTCCGTCAAAACATATTTTAGAATAA
Source organism: Bacillota bacterium (assembly GCA_023386315.1). GTDB lineage: Bacteria > Bacillota > Clostridia > Lachnospirales > Lachnospiraceae > Lacrimispora. Next base: position 234,277 of record JAEWJZ010000018.1, read on the forward strand.
GGAGTGAAATTCTCTCCATAAATCAGCAGATTGGAATCATTGTAAACCACCTTATCAATTTTTATCTTATCTGTTCCCATCTTCAAATTGGTTTTCTGGTATGGAGTTTCTCCGCCATAAACTTCATGTTCTCCATAAAGAATATCATACTCCAGGTTTTTCATGTCCTCCAGATATTTTTCCTTGTCTGTATTTTCACCATTTAAATATTTTTGATGAAACCGGATCATGGTACCTTCATGGATATTCAGCATATTAAGGACGTGAGAAGAAATCTGATAAGCCTCCACATCCTTTTTAACCACCGGCAGATTCATGTTATTCCAGATGACGTATTCCGTCTGGAACAGAGAGTGATTCTTCATATCGTCCTCACTCCATTCAAAACCCGGAAGATGATCTCCATACATCACCAGTACAATGGGTTCTTTGCGGGTTCTTAAAGTATTAACAAGTGACCTTATAAATTGATCCATCTCGCTGATCTGCTGGCAATAATATTCAAAATTCGGATACTTTCCGTGTCCCTGCACCGATATGGTATAGATATAGTCCGGCCCCGGCGTGGAGTCTAACGTCTTTATAATCTCCCCGGTCAAAATTTTATCCTTACACCAGCCAGTAGGATTGCGCTCAATATTGTTCATATATTCAATAGGAGTAAATGTATCAAATCCCAGCTGGGCAAATACCCTGTTTCTGTCATAAAAGGTAGCTTCATTGTTATGAATGGTGTGAGCCGTATAACCCAGATTTTTCAAATCAAACGCAGTACTCTCACAGGATGTTTTTTTAAGAACTGTCTTATATGGATACTCACCTGGTCCGAAGAAGTCCAGATTCATGCCTGTTATGGATTCAAATTCAGTATTGGCTGTTCCTGCTCCAACAGAAGGAACACTTATATATCCGCCCGGATAGTTTTTCTGCAGCTGGTGGAAAAAAGGTATGGGATCATACGTCACCGGGTTGTTTTTCCACAAAGAAGGATCAAAAAACGATTCCAGCTGAATCATAATCACATTGGGTTTCGTGTTCTCTGTAATTGCATAAGTATTTTCAGGCACCAGTTCCTCTGACTGAATGGTCTCCAGTATCTCAGATCCGTATCCTTCCGGCTTTGATATACCGGTATTAAAAACGGAATTGGAAAAGCAATAAGGAAATCCATAGGTTTTAAAGCCTTGACCGATATTACCAAAGTGAACAGCCACAAGTCCGCACTTCATAGCTCCACTGGTAATACCAAGTACCAGCACGGTGCTTAAAAATATTACAGCCATACCGGAACCAACCCGTGTCTTCTCCTGACTGACCGGTGCTTTTTTCCAGACTCCCACCAGTAAAATAATTGCAACTACTCCTGCCACACCCATGAGAATAATCTGCATCCAGGTAAAATAAACCGTAGCCAGACTCATGGCATACTTGACCAGACGTAAATCCGCTGCTGTAAATGGAGTTGTACGGAAAATCAAAAGTATACCGTTTACAATTCCCATAAAAATCCAAATAAAAGTAATTAAAATACAGGCAAATGCTTTCCGCCTTGTAATAAATATGACTGTAAAAGGAAGCAGGATGATCAAAGTATTAAGTAAAAAAATCAAAAAACTATTTCCTATATAAGAACCCAGATTAAACAATGACTTCCTGCTTGCCAGCTCAATCACAATATTAATACCTGCAGAAAGAGCCAGGAGCCTGCAAAGCCATCTGATATAAGCTTTCATAGTATACCTCATTTTCTAAACTCGTTTGCTGACCGGGTTTAGTCTATCACATTTTACAGCAAATTTACATACCTTTTTCAAAAAAATAAAATTAAAAAGGACCGGATCAAGTCCGGCCCCTCGTTATTATTCCTGTTCTTCCGTAGGTTCAAACACGTCATCATTCACAGCGTTGATGCCTGCAGTTACATTTACTTCCTCTGCCGATGCAGTCTGTTCCTTCTCATCCGTCTCTTCTGGAACAGGATCAGCAGCAGCTTCCTTCACAGGCGCTCCGCATTTTCCGCAATACAGGGAACTTTTCGGAACCTTGGCTCCGCACTCTGCGCAGATACGGCTGCCTTCGCTTTGGGTCAATTCAATCTCCAGAGCGGCAATTCTTGCCCGGCTGGCTCTGACAGTTTCATAAGCCTTAGTATAAGCTTCCTTTGGCTCACTGTTGTCTTCATAATACAGTTTTCCGATGACTGCATAAGCCTCTTCCAGCTTAGTCTTTTCTGCACCGATCTGTGTCTTCAGCTGTATCGTCTCAGTCAATGCTTTCGCCTTCGTTGCAACCTCTTTGCCGGTATCACTAAGTGTCTTTCCCAGCTCTTCAAAAAATGCCATCCGTGATTCCTCCTTTGACTTTGCTCCTACTATTGTAACTTTATTGGAAGAAAAAGTCAATGAAAGACTGATTTCACGCTGCCCCTTTATCGTTTGACTGCAGCTCTTACCGAATCAGGAAGCTTTTCTACAGGAATTGTGTACTGAATCTCACTGCGGCTGCCCAATGCGCTGCTGACAGCGGAAAAACTAATCCGTTCTGTGTTCGACATACCAAATGGGTTCATACCCACATACTCTTCAATTGCAGCCTTACTCATAATTTGAGCAATCTCCTGGGAATTCGTGACTGTATAATACCTGGCACTGCTGTTTTCATAACTTTCTCTCTCATCCTTAGAATACTGGCTCAAATCAAAATTGATTTCTTTAATTCCCTCAATGGAAGTCCAGCTGTCTACATCAAGCTGGCATTCTCTTAATAATTCAAGAGTGTTTTTAAATGAAGGATATACCGGGTAAAAGCCTCTGGAAGTCACATCACTATACTGCCAGGAATTCTGATTTCCCTCTCTTTTGCTGTCCGCCTCAGCCTGTTTCTTTGTCATAAACTGTATGGTAGCCACAGGATTTTCATTGTTCATGGTCTCCACTTTTAACTGACTAAAATCCTGCTGGTATGCTAATAGCAGTTTTTCCGTCATTGCTTTATCTGTACCGTTCTTATCACGGCTCACAATACTGGACTGTGACCCTCTGCTGACTCTTACCGCAGATGTGTTTTCAGCTGTCTGACTGAAAACAGGATACACAGCCTGAATGAAATCCGGATCTTCATATAGCTGAGTCAGTTCTTCTTTTATATCTGCATCTCTTAAGGAATAACTGCGATAAACATTTTTACCGTTCTTCAGGGTGTATTTCACTGAAAAATCATGCCACATTCCCTCTTCATCCCAGTTGGCAGAACTAAGCTCTTTCCAATCCGTCCCCTTGTTTTTTTCAACCGCTTTTTTCACCATGGACAGAATGGGGGTCTGATTCTTAAGATTCATATGACTGAAAATATAATCATCCGCACTTTGATATTCCCATTGATACTCTCCCTGAAGATCCTGACTCACATCTCCATAGGAAACCCAATAATTCTCATCTGTAAGGGAAACCGCTATAGAGTTTATGGAACTCTCCGCCGGAACATATCTGTCATATCCAAATAAATCCATCTGAAAACTGACAAAAACCATAGTTGCCACAAGAGCAGAAGCTATCATCTGTTTCCAGTGAGAAAATAATTTTCTAAAATCAAAATGATATATGATTTCTATCACGCAGTGGGATAAAAGCATCCCACAAAGCAGTCCGAACACCGCCCAGCCAATTTCAGAACGGATCAGTAAAAAAAACAAACAGCCGGAAAGAGACGATAACATAACAATGGGAATCCGGATAATTGGCATACTGATTTTAAAAGCCATTGCCTTTTTGGCGGATTCAGAGCCCCTCTTTTTGTATAAAAACAGGCAAAGAAAAGTGAATATGATAAATAATGCTGCCACAAGAATAATCTGGGGTCCCAGTTCTCTGTCTATTCCTCCTCCATTCGCAAGTGCAATATTGGAAATAAATATTGCAAACGGAGAAGATTTCATCAGAAATGGGCGGAATAATTCTTCTCCGCTCTTATAACTGGTATGAAAGAAGTATCCATAGTACCCTTGAAAATTCAGCAGTAAAACCGTAAAATAACCTTCAAACACTGCTGTGCCAAATATTCCTACGATCACGCTGCCAGTCATTATCATCGCCAATACCGTAACGGCATAGATCATGGCATAATGCAGTAAAAAAAGTAAATATCCTGTAAACACAGAACCGATAAGCTCTGCAGGCGATATTCCATAAGCCGCTGTTACGCCAAGGGTAAGTATTAAATTAACTCCGTATACAGCTGCCACAATCAATATGCCATTCATGTAATTAGCCCAGAACAAATGTTTTCTGTTCACGGGAATTCCGTGATAGAAGTCAACTTTCTGTCTGGAATGGATATAAGAAAAACTTGTAACCCCCATTATGATGGATAAAACAATCATCAGGAATGCAATCCAGCCATTCTGAAATCCCAGCAAATCCCTCAGCTCAGAGATTATATATGCCCGGCTTTCCTCCTGCTTTAAGAACTCTCCTATAACCATAGCTATGGCTACCGGAAGGGAAAAGAAAAACATCAAAAATGCAAGAGTCACTGCCCAGAGCCTGCGCTTTCCATCTTCCTTTATCAGATTAAAAAATAAGCTTTTTGATGTCATATCCTGCCACCTCCGTCTCACTTATAAATATTTCTTCCAGCGATAAGGGAATAATCTCATAGAATACTGGCTGGAGTGACTCCATCATTCCAATAACCGCTTCCTTTGTTCCCCGCACTGTCATGGTATAAAGCTTTCCCCGCGTCTCAGTCTTAATCCGGTCTAATGACGCCAGATCCGCCTCTGTCATACCATCTTTTAAAACACACTGAACCTTATGAATATTCAGCTTTAAATCGTCTAAATCTCTGGATAGTAAAATGCCGCCTCTATGCAGCAAGCCTACATGGTCACAGATATCCTCAAGCTCTCTTAAATTGTGAGAAGCAATAATAGGAGTTAAATTTCTTTCCGCCATATCATTTGCAAAAATACTCTTTACTGCCTGTCGCATAACCGGATCCAGACCATCAAATGTCTCATCACAGAACAAATAATCTGTATTGGCGCTGATGCCGCAGGCCACAGACAGCTGCTTCTTCATACCTTTTGAGAAGGTATGCACCTTTCTTCTCATCTCAAGACCGAAATTACCAATCAGACTTTCAAAACGCTTCCGGTCAAATTCCGGGTAAACTTTGCTGTAGAATTCCATCATGTCCCTGGGAGTCGCATTATTAAAATAATACTGATCGTCTGAAATATAGAAGAATTTCTTTTTTACACTCTCATTTTCAAAAACAGACTCTCCATCTATGGTTACGGTACCTTCATCCGGCTTTAAAATTCCGCTTAGCAGCCTTAAAAAAGTACTTTTTCCGGCTCCATTGGTGCCAATCAGACCAAATACATTCCCATCTTTTATCTCAGCACTCACATGGTCCAATGCCATAATGCTGTCAAATCGTTTTGTCAAATTCTCTGCCTGAATCATTCTTCTGCTCCTCCCCCTGATTTAGATCCTTCCATCACCCATTCCTCTGCCAGCCACGCATGGGCTTTATCCTCTTTTAAACCGGCCCTTTTTGCCTCTTCGACCCAGCCGCCAAGCTTATTCTTTAATTCACTGGTTTTCAAAGCACGAATGGAGCTGGTATCTGCTACAAAGCTGCCTCTTCCTTTTACAGAATAAATAAATCCCCTCCGTTCAAGCTCCGTATAAGCTCTTTGAATCGTATTGGGATTTATGGACAAATCAGTGGCCAGACTTCTTACAGAGGGCAGCTGGCTGTCTTGTTCCAGAACTCCGCAAATCATAAGGTCTTTTAATTTTTCCACAATCTGTTCGTAAATAGGTCTGCGGTCTTTATAATCAAGCAGAATCATAGTTCACCTCTTTCTTAACTGTACTAACACTTTTAATACGCTTAATATAGCAGATTGCCTCCGATTTGTCAACCGGAGGCTGGAAAATATTTCATTAATTTTTTCTATCTTCAACAATCAGAATCCGAATCGCGTTTATTGTAATGCTCCAGTTAAAAACATATAATGTATAAGAGGCATTTCCTCTGATATAAATATTAGAAGAAAGAAGAATGTTTTCACTCTGGGTACTGCTGTTCATTACCGAAACCAGATAAAAACCTGTTCTCTGGTATTTAAAACCCGTAACCTCCTTATAATCCACTTCCCTGAATGCAAGTACTCCTCCATTTAAAAAGACGTTCACGTTTCGATTAGTAATAGACAAATTGCAAACCCGAAAGCACCCTGTGCTAATCCCTCCGTTGCAGTACATATCCATAATCTCCATAATATCAAGACCGGAATCTGAATTGATGACTGCTACTGTAATTGCCTGCCCAACAGGAACCTCTATTTGTTTTTCTATATAAACATTTCCGTTTTCTCCTTCCACTGTCACCGTCTGCGTGTCAGCTGAAACTCTCCCGTATTGGCTCATATCCCCATTATCCAGTCCATTCACTGCAAGCTGTTTATTAATATAGATCTGGAATGGATTATAACCGGCGGCTGCATTCAGAAACCTCACCAGGCCGTATTCATTGTTATTGCAGAAGTAACATGGTATTATTGGCTTGGGAAATACAGTTATCACAGAAGAATTCTGATTGTCTGTTTCAGTCCAAGAATCTGACTGGGGTTTATTAACTTCCTGATTAGAATCGGGACTTTGATCTTTATTTGTATCATTTCTCATATAATAAATGATTCCCATATAATTCCTCTTTATTATCGTTATATAGTAAGTTTATTCCGCGAACAATCCTCAGTGCCTGTCTGAAATCAATCATCCTGCATTTGTTATAAGCATACCGGAAGATTTCTAATGGTATTTTCACTACTTCTCATAAAAAAAATGCACCCGGACAAACCGGGCGCACCTTTTTTATCAGTAAATCAATTATTCATTTCCGTATAAAGTAACCAGCTTCTGCAGATATTCAAATCTTGCTTTTGCATCTTCCTCATTCTTACCGAATAATTCAGCTGCTCTTTCTGGATTCTTCATAGCTAAGGATGCGTAACGAACCTCACCCTTTAAGAATTCCTGGTATCCTTCCAGTGCAGGAGCCTTGCTGTCTAAGGAGAACTTCTTCTCAGCAGCAGGATTGAAACGGAAGTTATTCCAGTATCCGCACTCTACAGCAAGCTTCTCTTCTGTCTGTGCCTTTGACATACCCTTCTTGATACCATGGCTGATACATGGAGCGTATGCGATAATTAAGGATGGTCCCGGATATGCTTCTGCCTCTGCGATTGCCTTAACAGTCTGGTTGTAATCAGCACCCATAGCAATCTGTGCTACATATACATAACCATAGCTCATGGCAATGCTTGCAAGATCCTTCTTCTTCGTATCTTTTCCGCCAGCTGCGAACTGTGCTACTGCACCAGTCTTGGTAGCCTTGGAAGACTGACCGCCTGTATTGGAATAGATCTCAGTATCAAATACCATGATGTTGATGTCCTTACCGCTTGCAAGAACGTGGTCAACACCGCCGAAACCGATATCATATGCCCAGCCGTCACCACCAAAGATCCACTGAGACTTCTTGCCAAGGAAATCCTTTCCTTTCACAACAGCTTTGGCTAATTCGCAGTCAACTCCCTCTAATGCTACAACCAGTTTATCGGATGCAGAACCATTGGTAACACCGACATTGAATGTGTCTAAATATTCTTTGCATGCAGCTTTTACTTCATCAGATGCTTTATCGGAATTGCAGATTTCTTCTACTTTATTCTTTAATCCTTCTCTGATTGCATTCTGAGCTAAAAGCATACCATAACCGTATTCCGCATTATCCTCGAATAAGGAGTTAGCCCATGCAGGACCCTGTCCCTTTGCATTTACAGTGTAAGGTGTAGAAGGTGAAGAGTTACCCCAGATGGAAGAACATCCAGTTGCATTTGCAATGTACATTCTGTCACCGAATAACTGTGTGATTAATTTTGCATAAGGCGTCTCGCCGCAGCCTGCACATGCTCCTGAGTACTCAAGAAGAGGCTGTTTGAACTGGCTGCCCTTTACAGTTGCTTCTTTGAATTTATCAATAACTTCCTGCTTGATTGGCAGAGTCTGACCATATTCAAATCTTTCCTGTATTGCATCACAGTTTGCTTCCATGTTAACCATGGTAAGAGCTTTCTCACCCTTCTTTCCAGGACAAACATTTGCACAGGAACCGCAGCCGGTACAGTCAAATGCAGATACAGTAATAGCAAACTGATATCCTGGCATACCGGTCATCGGAAGAGCTTTCATGTTCTCAGGTCTCTTAGCAGCCTCTTCCTCTGTTAAAGCGATTGGACGGATAACAGCATGAGGACATACATAAGAACAGAAGTTACACTGAATACAGTTGTCCGGATTCCACTGAGGAATGGTTACTGCAATACCACGTTTCTCGTAAGCAGCAGATCCGGAAGGTGTGGAACCGTCAACATAATCAACAAATGCAGATACTGGTAAGGAATTACCATCCTGAGCGTTGACTTTTGTCTGAACATTGTTAACAAAATCAACAACATCCTGTTTTCCGTTTGTGATCTTCTTATAATCAAGGCCTTCGTCTTCGCAGTTCTTCCAGCTCTCTGGTACTTCAATCTTTACAACGCCCTTTGCACCGGCATCAATTGCTGCCCAGTTCTTCTGAACGATTTCTTCACCCTTACGGCCATAAGTTGCCTTTGCAGCAGCTTTCATAAGCTCGTTTGCTTTTGCTGCAGGAATGATTCCTGTCAGTTCAAAGAATGCAGACTGAAGAATGGTATTGATACGGGTTGCACCCATACCAGTCTCGATACCGATCTTAACACCGTCAATGGTGTAGAACTTGATGTTGTGCTCAGCAATATACTTCTTAACCTGTCCAGGTAAGTGCTTTTCAAGACCTTCCTGATCCCATGGGCAGTTTAATAAGAACACACCGCCGTCAACCAGTTCCTGAACCATATTGTACTTACGGATATAGGAAGGATTGTGGCATGCTACGAAATTAGCTCTGCGGATTAAATAGGTTGATTTAATCGGCTTATGTCCGAAACGTAAGTGAGACATCGTGATACCGCCGGACTTTTTGGAATCATAATCGAAGTAAGCCTGTGCGTACATATCAGTATTATCGCCGATAATCTTAATGGAGTTCTTATTAGCACCTACGGTACCGTCAGCACCAAGACCCCAGAACTTACAGTTTGATGTGCCTTCCGGAGTAGTGATGATCTCATCACCTGTCTCAAGAGAAAGGTGAGTCACGTCATCCACAATACCGATGGTAAACGGAGTCTTTGTCTTGTTCTCGTAAACAGCTACGATCTGAGTTGGAGTCGTATCTTTGGAACCAAGACCATAACGTCCGGTAAGGATCTTAACCTGATCAAACTTAGTTCCCTTTAAGGCTGCAACAACGTCTAAGTATAACGGTTCGCCTAAGGAGCCTGGTTCTTTTGTTCTGTCTAAAACAGAAATGGTCTTAACTGTATCAGGAATTGCATCGATCAGAGCCTGTGCGCTGAATGGTCTGTAAAGACGTACTTTTACGACACCAACCTTGTGGCCTGCTTTAACTAAATAGTCAAGGGTTTCTTCAATTGTATCATTAACAGATCCCATGGAAATAATTACATGATCTGCATCTGCAGCGCCATAGTAATTGAAAAGTCTGTAATCAGTACCGATCTTTGCATTCACCTTGTCCATATATTTCTGAACAATTGCAGGCAGTGCATCATAGTATGGATTGCATGCTTCTCTTGCCTGGAAGAAGATATCTGGGTTCTGTGCGGAACCTCTCAGACATGGATGATTTGGATTTAATGCATGACTGCGGAACTCATCAACTGCATCCATATTTACCATCTCTTTTAAATCTTCATAATCCCATGTTTCAATCTTCTGAATCTCGTGGGAAGTACGGAAACCATCGAAGAAGTTAATAAATGGTACTTTACCCTCAAGAGCTGCCATATGAGCAACCGGAGTTAAGTCCATAACTTCCTGTACGCTGGATTCGCATAACATTGCACAGCCGGTCTGGCGGCAGGCATAAACATCAGAGTGGTCACCAAAGATTGATAAGGCATGGCTTGCAATAGCACGTGCAGATACATTGATAACGCCAGGTAACTGCTCGCCGGCAATTTTATAAAGATTAGGGATCATGAGTAACAGACCCTGGGAAGCTGTATAGGTGGTAGTCAGAGCACCTGCTGCCAAGGAACCGTGAACCGCACCTGCGGCACCTGCCTCAGACTGCATCTCTGTAATGTGCACTGTCTGGCCAAAAATATTGGTTCTTCCGTCTGTAGACCATTCATCTGTAGCTTCTGCCATAGGTGAAGACGGGGTTATAGGATAGATTGCCGCTACATCAGTAAATGCATAGGATGCATGTGCTGCTGCATGGTTTCCATCCATGGTTTTCATTTTTCTTGCCATTCTTGATTTCCTCCTGCAAATGTGAATATTTGTATAATTTGGTTCCCCTTAGGGGAAAGTGACCTGACATTATTATAACAATTATTCAACAAAAAGCAAATATTAAAACTGGAAAATAAAGTATTATTTTCAAAACAATTTAAAAAAAGACAGCATCAGATTGGAAAAACGCGTCTGATACTGTCTATTTTACACGATTTTACTACTGGCTCATGGGATTGGGCTGAATCACAGTCTGAGTATTGTCAGCAGTGGTTCCTTCCGTCTCCGCCTGGGTAGCCGCAGTGTTCTGGGTTTCCTGTGCCGGTGCCTGCGGGGTTGTCTCCGCATTCACTCCCGGACCATTCCCTGTTGCCGCCGTAGTCTGGGTACTGCCCTGATTGTTCTCCGGTACTGATGCTGACGGATCTGTGTCAGGTACCACAACACCGGATGTATTGCGCTTAATTGTGGCGGGCTTGCCGCGGTACGTACTGTTATGGAAGAATTCATCGCTTACCACAGTACCATCCTTTTTAGTCACCAGATTAGTTACCCAGCGGCTTCCCTTGGTTTCCTGCTTAATGACTTTTTCCTCTCCCGGCTGCATGGTCTGATCCTCTTCATAAATTGGCGCCGGAGCATCTAACTCCGCTGTCTTCTGGGAGGTCATTGACAATGTCACACCATCTTCCAGTATCGGGATACCTACTATGGAAATCTTAAGCTTGCGGTCAGCAAAACTGGTTCTGATCGCGATGGCGCTGGAAGAATTATTGATAAACTTCATATCCGGTCCGCCAAAACTTACCATGGCATCCTCACCAGGGGTAACATAGGAAGGTTCATAACTGTGAGCATGGCGCTCTGTGGTTGTCAGTCCTGCAAAAACAACTGCATTATACAGTGTAGAAGAAACCTGGCATACACCGCCTCCCGGCTCTTCAATCAGCACTCCGTTTAAATAAGCTCCTGCCGGGCGGTATCCCTTTGCAGAGGAACGCTCACCGGTTGTCTTATTAAAAGAGAACTCTTCTCCGGGCTGCAGAATCAGGCCATTCAGTGCAGTGGAAGCAAGCTCGATGTTCTTATTCCTGTCGCTGTTTGTGGTGGTCGTCGTCGTATAGGTTCCGATCACTTTATACAGTGCCTTTGCCTGCTCTTCTGTAATTTTAGGAGCAGTTTCATTCGCCTGAGCAGAAACAGAAGCCTTATAATTCTTCGCCTTAATCTGCGCAAGAATATCGGCTGTCAGCTTGTCCTGATCAACGGCAATTCCCTTTTCTTCCCCGGAATAAACAAACTTCCCGGTGGTTTTATCAAAGCCGGAAATAGAACCATTCTTAGCGGGTACATCCCACTTAGCCGCAATGGCTTTTACCTCAGTCTTTACGTCATCCTCAAGACCCTCAGTATCAATGGTATACTCTTCTTTCGCATCTTTGCTGTAAATCTCCTCCAGCAGAGTATCAATTCTGCTGTCCAGAAAATTCTTCAGTTCATAGGTTTCGTCCTGAAAGGTAACTTTCATCCCCCAGCCAAGTGACTGATCTATTGTTTTTTTTGCCTCAGCCCTTGATAAACCTGTAATTGAAATTCCTTCTACATGTACCTCTTTTTTCAGCTGGGTCTCAGAGACTGTCGTGGAATTCACATCTGTCTCCTTCGTCTTATGACCCCCAATATACTTAACAGCAGCCATAACACTGATAACGGAGGCAACAGCGAAAACAGCAGCCAGCAGAATCTTCGTAATTCCGTACTGCGGCCCTCTTCTTCTCTTTTTCCCACGCCTTTGCTGATAGGAGCTGCCCCCTCTGTAAGACTGGCTTGTCCTTCTGCCTGAATTCGGCGTATTTCTTTTGCTTCCGTTCTGGGAGGAATAGGTTCTTCCCCCGCTTCTTTGTCTGTTATCATCCTGACTCATTTACTTCACCTTTTTACATGATTATGTAGCATTACACTGAGTAGTATACCATACTTTGTGGGAAATGCTATTACGTTTTTATGAATTTTCTTAATTATTTTTCGCGTAAATTCTACATTTTACAGAACTAAAAAAACATGTTACTATAGTATTAATAAACTATTTCATTTCGGAGGTTACTATGAATTTTGTCGATCTTCACGTTCATTCAAATGCTTCAGACGGCACCTTCACACCCGCCAGAGTCGTAGAACTGGCAGCGCAAAAGGGACTCTCGGCAATTGCGCTTACAGACCACGATACAATAGAAGGCATACCTGAGGCACAGAAAGCAGCAGAAAATCTGCCATTGGAAGTCATTCCCGGCATCGAGCTCTCCTGTGTTTATCTGGATGAGGAAATTCACATTTTAGGGCTTTATGTCGATCTGTCTGATAAAAAGTTTCTTGCGGAGACTGACAATTTAAAAGAGATCCGCATAAAAAGAAACCTGGAAATGATAAACCGGTTTCAAAATGCCGGAATTGATATCACGCTCCAGGAAGTGCAGGCCGGAAATCCTGATACAGTCATTACCCGGGCCCATTTTGCCCGAATCCTTTTGGAAAAAGGTTATGTCACAAGCATGGAGCAGGCATTTAAAAAATATTTAAGCTATAATGGCCCTTACTGCCCCAGGAAGGAAAAAATCACACCGGAGCATGCCATGAAACTACTGGGAGACTGCAACGCTTCACCTGTTCTCGCCCACCCTTACCAGTATCACCTGGGAGACAAAAAAACGGAAGAACTGATCTCCTTTTTAAAACAACTGGGGCTTCACGGTCTGGAGGTATACCACTCTTCCAATAATCAATATGAAAGCGGCAAGTTAAAAAAACTCGCAAAAAAATACCAGCTCTTTCCTACCGGCGGTTCTGACTTTCACGGGACCAACAAGCCCGACATTGACTTAGGTACAGGAAGAGGCGGTCTTCGTGTCTCAGCCCTGCTTCTTGATGATATCAAAAGAATACGGCAGGAGAAGGGGCTGTAAACCTCATCCTGCCCATATCATAAATTATCCGATTTTTCCTTCATCCATATAACGGGCAAGGTCTATGGCAAAGTACGTAATGAGAATGTCTGCCCCTGCACGGAAGATGCTCACTGCTGACTCACACACTGTTTTTTCTTCATCCATATAACCGGCTTTGGCAGCAGCCTTGATCATGGAATACTCTCCGCTCACACTGTAAGCTGCCACAGGCACATCTGTACGGTCTGCTACCTCACGAATGATATCCAGATAGGAAAGAGCCGGTTTCACCATTACGATATCCGCACCTTCAGCCACGTCAAGCTCCACTTCCTTTAACGCTTCCTTCCTGTTATGGTAATCCATCTGATAGCTCCTGCGGTCTCCGAAGGCAGGTGCCGACCCGGCGGCCTCCCGGAACGGTCCGTAAAAAGCAGAAGCATATTTGGCAGAATAAGCCATAATCGGAACATTCACGAACCCTGCTTCATCAAGAGCCCGCCTTATGGAGCTGATCCTTCCATCCATCATATCAGACGGAGCCACCATATGAGCACCCGCTTTTGCATGAGAGACTGCAATGCGGTTTAAGTATTCCAGAGTCTGGTCATTATCCACATACTCTCCATCTAAAATCCCACAATGTCCGTGGGATGTATATTCACACATACATACGTCAGTAATGATATAAACAGAGGGATAGAATTCCCTGATGTACCGGATGGTGCGCTGCACAATTCCATTATCATCATATGCCTGACTGCCGCAGCTGTCCTTTAACGCCGGTATTCCAAACAGAATCACCTTGTTAATTCCGGCAGATATAAGCTGATCAAGAATAACGTTCAGCCGGTCCACACTATATCGATACTGTCCTTCCATAGAAGGAATCTCTTCTACTATGCCTTCTCCATCCACCGCAAACAGCGGATAAACAAGGGACTGCCTGGATACTCTGGTCTCCCGCACCATCTCTCTTAAGGATTCAGATGTTCTGAGTCTTCTAGGTCTGAATAATAAATCCATTTCCATTACCTCCCTTTTATTCCTGTCCTATTATACACCCTCTCAAATAAGATTCAAGTAATTCTTGCGGCATTGGAAAAGATTGCTTATAATAGCAGATGTACAATATGAATCAGAAATGAGGTACTTTATTATGGAAGAATTCTATCAGGCAATCGAAGAAGCCATACGTAACACCGGATATGACGCATCGGTAAACGGGCAGGAAATCTACGATGAGATCTGTGATGAAATTGAAAGCAGGGAGCCGGGAGCTTACGTGTTTATGTCTAAAAAAACAGATGAAATTTTCTTTGAGTACAAGATTCAGATCTTTGAAGATCAGTTTAATTTAAGTGCCATTGACATTCACACCCCGGATCAGGTTTATCACGTTGACCTAGATTAACCGAAAAAGGATATCCGAACGACTGTATTCGTCTTCCGGATATCCTTTTTTCTTACTGTTTTATTGTTTTTCCGCGTTTTAAGCGTTCTTTCGCCCAAATTCTTTTATTCACGATTTCTCTTAAAACAGCATATAAGACGGAACAAAGCGGGATAAAAATCAGCATCCCCACAATTCCCATGGCGCTGCCGCCTATGGTTACCGCTACCAGAACCCAGATAGCAGGAAGACCAACCGAATTCCCCACCACATGAGGATAGATGAAATTTCCTTCAATCTGCTGCAGAACGAAAAAGATGATGAGAAACAGGGCAGCATCAAAGGGTTTTACCATCAGCATTAAAAAGGCTCCGATTGCACATCCGATGAATGCCCCGAACATTGGAATCAGCGCGGTAAACGCAATCAGCACTCCAATGAGAAGTGCATACGGAAGACGCAATACCGATAATGTGATAAAGAACATACTGCCAAGTATGACTGCCTCCACGCACTGTCCTGCAAGAAAATTGGAAAAGGTACGATTGGCAAGACTTAATACTTCTAAAATTCTCTCTGATGCATGGTCAGGAAGAAATGCTTTCATAAGTTTTTTCATCTGCCTGGATAAATTTTCCTTCTGTAAAAGAATATAAACTGCAAACACCAGACCAATTGCAAAGGTGGTTACTCCGCTTATTATGCTTAAAGCTGCAGATATGGTGGAAGATAATACCGTTCCGGCGCCAACTGATAAAAATTGTACAATCTTCTCCAGATAAGATTTCCAGTCAATATGGATGTTGTTAATATAATCTGCTATTTCGGGATATTGGGAAAACAGCTTTTCTGCCTCTTCCTTTACTCCGTTCCAAAAAACGGGTAAACTGTACTGCAGGCTTAAGACTGTATCAAACAACTGGGGCATGACTACAAAAATAACCAGAAGTAAAATTCCGATTACAAACAAAAAGGTCAGGCACAGGCTTAAGGGACGGCGAAACTGACTCTCTTTTTTTACCGGCAGCCCCCCTTCTATTGCACGCATGGGAACATTTAAAACAAATGCCATGACACCTCCTAACAAAAAAGGAGTAAGAATCGCAACTGCCCGTACAAGAAGGGCTAATAAACTTCTATAATTAATACCTGCTACTACGGCAACCACAGTAAATACAATCAACCAGCGTATTTTTTTTATTGTGCTGTCATTTAATTCCATTCAATCCTCCTCTTAAAGCTCTTCTTTAAACACTTTCTGAATTTCCTGAAACGATGTCTGGAAGGTTCCCTGCGCCAACAGGGTGTTACCGCCACCGCGTCCATTTAATCTTTCATTTAACTGACAGCTGAGTGCCCGCATATCCGCCGTGCTGCTTCCTGCTGCATACTGATACAGACCTTCTTCCCCGGAACATACCATTACGATGCTGCCCTTTTTTTCTTCATACAGCATCGTGCAGAACTGTCTTAGCTGCACCGGAAGAAGATTCTCTTCAAATACCAGCAGAGGGACGTCCGATTCCGGATATTCTGCCGCCTTTCGTACAAGCAGTTCTCTCGTAAGGCGATTTAAATCACCGTCCTTCCTGATTCCATCCTCTTTTAGCTTTGAAACCGCATCGGACACGCTGTCCGGCTTTGCCGATAATAATACGGATATGTTCTGGACAGCCTTTAATTTTCTCCGGTAATCAAGCAGTGCTTCCCTGCCGCACAGCAGTGACACTCTCACCCCGCCTTTATAACGTGCCAGCCCTGTAACTTTTAAGATGCCGATCTCTCCGGCAGTCATTACATGGGTTCCGCAGCAGGCACATACATCCGCTCCCGGAAATTCGATAATCCGGACCTGTCCGCTTAATTCCTTCTTGCTTCTGTAATCCAGAGCATCCAGCTCTTCTTTTGAAGGATAAGTCTCAAGAACCGGTATATTCTGCCAGATCAGTTCATTGACCTCTGCTTCCACTTCTTCTAACTGCTCCATGGTCAAAGTTCCGTTAAAATCAACGGTCACTTCGTCTTTGCCCATATGAAATCCTATATTATCGTAACCGAAATGCTTATGTACCACGCCTGAAAGCAAATGCTCTCCGGAATGATTCTGCATATGGCTGAATCTTCTCTCCCAGTCCAGGATACCAGTTACCAGCGTCTTTTCCGGAATGGGCCTGTCCGTAATATGAACGATTCCCTCCGGCCGCTCCCTGACATCACAGACAAGGGCTTCTCCCAACGTTCCTGTATCCGCCGGCTGCCCTCCCCCCTCAGGGTAAAAGGCTGTCCTGTTCAACCGAACCAGATATTTTCCATCTTTATCCGGCCTGCACTCAACTACCTCTGCTTCAAATTTCTTCACGTAGGGTCTCTCATAATATAATTTTTCCATCTTTTACTCCTTTTAATCCTGTTGCTACTAATTATACACAACATTTCTTTAAGTTCAATCATATCAAATCTAAAATTTTTCAGAAAAAATGGAAACAGTGGCAAGCTGACTTTCATACACTTACAGTGTAAACAAAATATTTGGAGGAACCAATATGAGTGATCTGGCAGCAACTAACTGTGGATGCGGATGCGATTGCAACAACGGAGGATGCGGTAATAACGGTTGTAATATTATCTGGATTATCCTTCTTCTGTGCTGCTGCGGCGGTAATGGCTTCGGCGGCGGATGCGGCAACGGTTGTGGCGGTTGTGGCGGTTGCGGAAATGATGGTTGTGGCAGTTGGATTTGGATCATCATTCTTCTGTTCTGCTGCGGCGGCTGTGGCTTCGGCGGCGGATGTGGCGGCAATAACTTCTGCTAGCTAAACAAAACATAAAGCAGGACCCGAACCATCTTTGGTTCGGGTCCTGTTTACGTTTACCCGCGGCTCTGTCCTTTCTCCTGCCCCGGTCTTGTAAAAGAAGCCTGATTCATTGTGCCTTCCTGGGTATTTCTGTTTTGTTTCTCTTTCATGCATTCATCATCAATTTCGTAAACTGCATTTCCATCTATGATTAATCGGTTTCTCATATATATCACTCTCCTGTAATACTAATATATGCGGCTGCATATATTGTCAACAAGAAAAGTAAGGATCCCTTGTAATGAATAATGAACAAAATTTGCATGCAAATGAATTAGACTCCCGTATCGGCGATAATCATCTTGATATGATGAAGGCTGCCCTGCCTTATATGAACGTTCCCCAGCAGCGTTTTATCTCCACCTTTGTCAAATTCAGGGAACTGCAGCGTACCATAAACTTATTTGAGGATGATGAAGTGGCAGCTATGGGAATCTGCTCTGTAGGTGAAAAGGAGCGGTCTGACTCTCCCATCGAAATGTTAAACACCATCAAGCCCTATGCCAATCCTTCAGAGCAGGATTTAATTGATTTATTTATCAACATTTTCCAGGGATTTAACCTGGCAAACGCCTATTCGGAAGTTGTCCCCAGCTCTACGATTCCGCTGCAGGCACAGGCACAGCCACAAAACCAGTCACAAAACCAGACTCATTCCGACGGACAAAACCGTTCCGGCAATTCCCACCGACAGAACAATCCATTTGGCAGGATGCCCTTTGAGCAGCTAAAGAACTTCATGCCGCCGGAACAGCAGTCGCGCCTGGAAACCATGCAGCTTATGATGTCCGCCATGCAGCAGATGAATTAAAGTGTGGCAGTCCCCCAGCCCGTTTTTTACATATTCACAGGAAAGGAAGCGTATCAACTTATGAATACCAACTGGAAACAGGACCCACGATTAAAAAATATGAATCCCCAGAAGCTATCCATGCTGACCGAATTTGCCAAGCGGGCAGAGTCCGCTCCAAAAGACCAGCTGTTCCAGACTCTTATGAGCCTGAGCGCGGAGGCCAGTCAGAAGGGCATACAGTTCAGCGATGAGGAGACGGATCTTCTTATTTCCATTATCAGTGCCAACATGAATCCAAGCGAACGGCAGCGGATAGAAACCATTCGCATGCTTTCAAAAAATATGATGAAGCGAAATGGAAAAAAATAAATTACCGGTGCCGGGACTCAAGCCCTGGCACCGGTTTTGTATATAATTATAGTGTTTACCAAAAACTTAGTGTTGCCAGAAAAACTTCAATTAGTAACAATGATATATAACAGTTTCCAACACGCAGCCTGTATATGTAACCAATGGTACAATATATCAACCACATTTTCAAAACATTAATCGCTATAACTCCATCGTTAACAAATATCAGAGTCGCAACACTGATGCAGATACTTCCAATCAATATGACCAATCTAAGTATGTCCCCAACCCAGAACAATATATCTTTGAATTTTGTACGGCTGGAAAAATACATGATACCATCTGAGTATATTCCTTTGCCTTGTATAATATCGTGAAGATCACCTGTAAAATATAACAGAAAAATAATATTTAACGCCAGGTAAAGCGCTATACTCAACTGATTGAAATATAAATCCCCTTTGTTTATCAATAATATTTTCAGCACCAGACTGATTACAGAAAGAACAAGTAATATTGAAATAAGAGCTGCAGATTTTTTTAAGGGAATGCCAGGTAATTTACTTTGTTTTTCTACAATCATATCTGATTTCGATCCATCAGATTCACTGGAGTGAATTCCAAATATGATATAATGTTTGTTCTGGCATAGAATTTCCATTTTCTCAGCTTTCATTTTTTCAATTTCTGCATCTATTTTTTCATCTAAATGTTTGTGATAAATAACGCATGACTTTGGTGTCTTGGTTTTTTCATAACAAAATTTTAATATATTACAGGATTCTCCTATTATACCGCAAATTTGATATCCCTCTGCCATCTGCTTTTCTATCATTTCAGTCAAAGCGGCATTCTCATAAAATTGATAATTATTATATACAATTTTGCATTTGTTTTTCTGTCTCTCAAACATTGGAATCAATCCTCCTTCACTTTGATTGAATTCTATCATTCAGCATATACCCGATGCGAAGAGTTATCAACCCAAATGCCAAAATTATATACATTGAATGCCAAAATTAGCATATCCCCCTGAAACATGCATTGAAGCTTTGAAGCAACATAAGGACACTACAGCTGTACTTCTACAATCATAGTGTCCTTACCTTAATGCTTAGATTTTTTTCTTAAAACTATTTACAGACGATATTAATAATCCTTCCAGGAACATAAATTTCTTTCACAATGGTTCCGGTAATCTTATCCGGAATCAGCGCTTTGCCCGCTTCAATTGCATCTTCCTTTGAAACATCTGCCGGAAGTTTTACCACAGCTCTTGTTTTTCCATTCACCTGAACGGCCACTTCGATTTCATCCTCTTTCATGGCCTCTTCACTCCACTCCGGCCATGTTGCATGGAACACGGAATCTGTGCCGCCAAGCTGCTGCCACAGTTCCTCTCCGATATGAGGAGCAAATGGTGCGAGAAGAATTACAAAGGTTTTTAACGTCTCTTTATCAATGCCGCCGGCTGTTTTTGCAAGCTCGATCAGCTTGTTGTTATATTCCATAAAGCCGGATATAACCGTATTTAAGTTAAACTGGTTGAAACGCTGTTCAATGTCAAATACCAGTTTGTTGCGAAGACGGATCATTTCCTTTGTGGCTGCCACGTCCTGACCGCAGTTATCTGATACCAGATTATAGAAACGGTTTAAGAAACGGCTGACGCCTTCAATTCCTCTGTCATCCCACTCTGCATCTAACTCCGGCGGTCCTACAAAGAGCTCATACATACGGAGAGAATCACATCCATAATCCTGAACAAGCTCGTCGGGAGATACCACATTGCCCTTTGATTTGCTCATCTTAATTCCATTTTTACCGGTAATCATTCCCTGATTAAACAGTTTGGTAAACGGCTCATCAAAATCCACCACACCGATGTCAGATAAAAACTTGGTGTAGAAACGGGAATAAAGAAGATGAAGTACTGCATGCTCCACACCGCCGATATACATATCAACAGGAAGATATTTATCTGCCTTTTCTCTGGATACCAGTTCTTTATCATTGTGGCTGTCTACGTAACGGAGGAAATACCAGGAAGACCCCGCCCATTGAGGCATGGTATTTGTCTCTCTCTTTGCAGCTGCACCACATACCGGACAGGTGGTGTTTACCCACTCGTCAATATCTGCAAGAGGGGATTCTCCTGTACCAGTGGGCTGGTAGCTTTCCACTTCCGGAAGAGTGAGAGGAAGCTGGTCTTCCGGTACCGGAACATTGCCGCAGTGAGGGCAGTGAATGATGGGAATCGGCTCACCCCAGTAACGCTGTCTGGAAAATACCCAGTCACGAAGCTTGAAGTTCACCGTTTTCCTGCCAAGGCCTCTTGCTTCGATCATGGCAGGTGCTTCCTTTTTAAGAACTGCTGATTCCATGCCGTTCCATTCTCCGGAATTGATCATGGTTCCGTTTGCTTCTGTATAGGCTTCTGTCATGTTCTCAATTTCTTTACCATCTTTTGCAATTACCTGAATGATGGGGATATTGAATTTGGTTGCAAATTCAAAGTCTCTGTCATCATGAGCCGGAACGCACATGATTGCACCTGTACCGTAGTCACCAAGTACGTAATCGGAAATCCAGATTGGAACCTTTGCACCGCTTAATGGATTCATGGCATAGCTGCCAGTAAATACACCGGTTTTTTCCTTATCCTGCAGACGGTCAACATTGGATTTCATGGAGGCATCATAGATATACTGTTCCACTGCTGCTTTTGTCTCCGGTACTGCAAGGGAAGACGCAAGCGCATGCTCCGGTGCGAGTACCATAAAGGTTGCTCCGTATAACGTATCAGGTCTTGTGGTGTAAACCGTAATGGCCTCTTCCCGTCCCTCTACTTTAAAATCTACTTCTGCACCGTAAGATTTTCCAATCCAGTCCGTCTGCATCTTCTTAACCTTTTCCGGCCAGTCAAGCTTATCCAGGTCATTTAAAAGACGGTCTGCATAAGCAGTGATTTTTAACATCCACTGTCTTAAGTTCTTTTTCGTTACTGTGGTTCCGCAGCGCTCGCAGCAGCCGTTTACTACTTCCTCATTGGCAAGACCCGTTTTACAGGAAGGACACCAGTTAATGGGGAATTCCTTTTCATAAGCCAGACCCTTCTTAAACATCTGGACAAAAATCCACTGAGTCCATTTGTAAAATGCCGGATCTGTGGTATTGACTTCCATATCCCAGTCATAAACAGCAGCAATCTCATTAATCTGTCTTTTAATATTGCTCACATTCTCAGCTGTGGATTTTGCCGGATGGACCCCCATTTTAATTGCATAATTTTCTGCAGGAAGACCAAACGCATCCCAGCCCATTGGGTGAATGACATAATGACCCTTTAAAATCTGATAACGGCTCCATACGTCAGAAATTACATAACCTCTCCAGTGGCCTACATGAAGACCGCTGCCGGACGGATAAGGGAACATATCCAGACAATAATATTTTGGTTTTTTTCCATCGTCAACATTGATCGGGTTCTTCGCCCAATTCTCACGCCATTTTTTTTCAATGGCACTATGGTTATAAGATGATGCCATAACAATATTCCTCCTTTTGTGAAAGGGATTGCCCCTGTTTTAACATTCACGGGTAAATCAATTTGACTGCATAAAAAAAAGCGCCTCCAACCGTAATAAAACGGCTATAGAGACGCAGAATCTACCGCGTGGTACCACTCTATTTCATACAAATGTATGCGCTCAACCGGACAGACTCTCCTGTCCGCCCGCTGTAACGGTCGGGATTCCGGCTATACCTACACAAAAGCCATGGCTTTCTTCAGTATGCTACTCAAAGGCCAGTTCAGCTGTCTTCCCCAACCGGCTCTCACCAACCGCCGGCTCTCTGAATGCTTCAGACTGCTTACTACTCCTAATCACAGTATTTTTGCTAACTGTAAATGTAACATAATTGCCCGAATGTGTCAACCCGATTTTATGAAAACTCTGCGACAACAAAGGAAATGGCAGACAATACAAAAAATAATATCATTCCAACATTCAAAAATAGAACTTTACCCGCTCCTCTGCCCCATACCGCTTCGTCGCCCTGCCAGAAAATCCAGTCACCCTTTGTGATAAAAAACAACACGATCCCCGCAAGCATGGACCCGTACAGAAGCAGAGCATAGATGACTACAAATGCTAAGTTATTCTGAATAAAAATTGCTGCGACTGATCCCAGGAAGTTAATGATCATATGAAACAGAATGGTATAGCGAAGCCGCCCTGTTCTGGTATAAATGTAACCAAACACAAGACCAATTCCGAACGCGTAGAAGAACTGATAAAAGTTTCCATGGCAGAGTCCGAAAATCACGGCAGATACCAAAATAGCAGCTTTATCTCCATATCTTCGGATGCGGTCAATTAAGAGTCTTCGAAAGAGAAATTCTTCACAGACCGGCGCCATAACCACCATAATTGCAAAGATAGTTCCTGTATTCAGTCCCTTAAGCACTTCCTCAACCGGATTGACCATGGGCTTTCCTTCCAGAGCACTGATGACAGTCATGAGAAGCCGTCCCAATAAATTTCCGGCAATCAATGCGCTGATACAGATAAAAAAAGAACAGATCAACAGCTTTTTTTCCGCTCTCTGGCTTACCGGTTTATGGGTGACAGGCATATTTTTAATAATTAAAAATAAAACCAGCCCTCCTGCTGCATAATTTGCCAGAGAAGCAGCAAACAGATACCAGCCGCGTGGCAAATTAAAAATTCCAGCCTGATCAAATACATGAATTATTACTTTTAAAGCTATCTGTAAAACAATTGATGCACTAAGAAAACCGGTATATCCGATTCCTATTCTTCCAAAAACTTTTTTTGCGGCCCTCGTCTCTTCCACTTAAAACCTTACCTCCTGCTGAACTGATACCAGTTTAACACAGATTGTTCAATTACGCAATTCATCCGGCTGCCGCAGCCTGATTAAGAAAATGACGGATCCAATTTATTCTTTGGATCCGCCAGTGTTATCACTTCATTTAAACATCCATACGGTCAACCTTGGCTGCCCGTTCCTCTACCTCTTTCTTCTGTACATCTCCCGGAGCCAGCTCATAGCGGCTGAACTCATATTCAAAAGTACCGATACCGCCTGTCATGGAACGAAGGTCTGTATTATAGCCAAACAGCTCGGATACGGGTATATCGGCTTCAATGACCTGCTTTCCATGGTGATTGGAGTTCATTCCCAGAACCCGTCCTCTTCTCCGGTTTAAATCTCCCATGACATCTCCGGTAAACTTATCCGGCACTGTGACTTTTAAGGATGCGATTGGTTCCAAGAGCACCGGATTGGCATCCATAAAGCCTTTTTTAAAAGCAAGCGTTGCTGCCATCTTAAAGGCAAGCTCTGAGGAATCCACCGGATGATAGGAGCCATCAGTCAGAGTTGCTTTGATTCCCACAACGGGATATGCAGCAAGGGGGCCCTTTAAGACACATTCTGCAATTCCCTTCTCCACTGCCGGGAAATAATTCTTGGGAACAGCTCCTCCAAACACAGATTCTTCAAATACATAGGGAGTTTCCAAATCCCCGGAAGGCTCAAAGGTCATCTTTACATCACCAAACTGGCCATGACCGCCTGACTGCTTCTTATATCTTCCCTGAACCTCCACTTTTTTACGGATGGTCTCGCGGAAAGCAAATTTAGGCTTGCTTAATTCAATCTCAACTTTATAGCGGTTTAACAGCTTGCTGACCACTACCTCCAGCTGCTGGTCACCGATTGCATACAGAAGTGACTGCCGGTTTTCCGTATCATTCACTGCTTTTAAGGTCCAATCCTCTTCCGTCAGTTTCGCCAGTGCGTTGGAAACCTTATCATCGTCACCCTTTGTCTTCGTTTTATATCTCATATACGTATAAGGGGTGGAAATCTCAGGCTTGTGATATACGATGGGTGCGGAACGAAGCGCTATGGTATCTCCGGTCTGTGTCACATTTAATTTGGATACAGCACCGATATCGCCAGCCTTTAATTCCGGCACTTCTATGGCATCTTTTCCTCTCAGCAGATAGAGTTTTCCAATCTTTTCTTCCGTGTCCTTATTCACATTATAGATCGCCGAATCTGATTTCAGTGTTCCCGTACAGATCTTTAGCAGGGAATACTTTCCGATAAACGGATCTAAGATTGTCTTAAATACACGGGCCGACAGAGACACATTGTCATTGTATCTGGCAGTAAACCGTTCTCCGGTGGAAACATCCACACCGATACACTCATAGCGCTCCGGTGATGGAAAATACTTGTCAATCGCCTGTAAAACCATCTTTACACCCTGGGCATTAATTCCGGACCCCAGCATAACCGGAACTATATTGCCCTGTATTACATGTTCCCGCAGTGCAGAAGAAATCTCTTCCAGGGTAAACTCATCGCCTGAGAAATACCGTTCCATGTATTCCTCGCTGATCTCAGCAACTGCCTCCATCAGAGCTTCTCTGGCTATTCCTAAATTCTTCTGGCTGTAATCAGGAATCTCACATTCAACATAATCGCTGTTAACGGTAAAGCGCCGCCCAGCCATTTTCACCACATTCACAAATCCTACAAACTTTTCATTCTCTCTGATAGGAAGGTGGAACGGTGCTATTTTTCTTCCGAACTCTTTTTCCAGCTTCAAAAGCAGTTCACGAAAGCTGGCCTGATCATCATCCATATTGGTTACAAAAAACAGTCTGGGAAGCTTGTACTTTTCACAAAGCTCCCATGCCTTTAACGTACCAACTTCAATTCCTGCCTTGCAGTTTACTACGATTACAGCAGCATCTGCCACGCTGATTGCCTCTTCAACTTCACCAACAAAATCAAAATAACCGGGAGTATCAAGTAAGTTAATCTTGATCGGTCCATCCTCTCCTTCATATTCCAACGGAATCAGGGTAGTGGAGATGGAGAACTGTCTCTTAATCTCTTCTTTGTCATAATCGCTGATGGTATTGCCATCGGAAATTTTTCCCATTCTGCTGATGGCTCCGGTCACTAACGCCATGGCTTCTGCAAGGGTAGTTTTACCGGCGCCCCCGTGCCCAAGTAAGGCGACGTTACGGATCTGTTTGGTTCCATACACGTTCATAAACATTCCTCCTGTTCGGTATTTAAGTCTATAACAATATTTTACTAAAAATGTCTTATAATTGCAAGCAAAAGGTACAATTTGCACAAATATTTTTCGACATTTTTCTATTTTTTGATAAAAGAAAAGAGGGGCGCGATCTCCCTCTTTCTCATTTTTGCCTATTAATATTATCTTTTTTCCTAAATCCGACTTTTCAGCGCATAAGACTGCTTTTCTCTGCAGCCTGAAGTGCAGCATCAAGGGCAGTGATCCGGGGTATGGCAATTCTCACCTCAGGCAGCCCGTTTCGGACTTTTTCTTCCACCATACCGCGTAGAATATCGTTTTTCACCAGAAGACTTCCCCATAACCAGAGGTCTAGTCCGCCCGTTTTCATCTTAGCTGCTGTATCATGAATCAGCCCCCATAAGGCATCTGCACACTCCCGGTGAATGCCCATGGCTGTCTCATCTCCTAATACTGCTGCCTGATAGGCCAGAAGGGAAAATCTGGCTATCCGGGACTTTTCCATCAGATAGGCATTGATATAGTCATCTATTTTCCCCAATGTGTCAAGCCCGGTTGACTTTATAAAAAGCGGGGTGAGAATGGGACTCTTACCCCGTCCGGATAAATCATTTCCAACTGTCCTTAAAACCTTCAGTCCCAGATCAAAGCCGCTTCCCTCATCGCTTACAATGTGATTAAAACCGCCCGTCCGGTATATGGATCCATTCTCATCTCTGCCAAAGCAGACAGAACCTGTGCCCGATACGATTACAAGAGCCGGCAGTTTGGTGAGATAAAGAAATACTTCACAGTCATTCATTACCATCAGCTTATCTGGTAAAAATCCCATCTCTTCAAAAAAGGATCTGCATTCCTGCTCATGAAACGGGGTATCAATCCCGCTTGCTGCCACGCAGATTCCCAGACAGCAGCCAGGATCCAGCTTCAGTTCCATAAGAGCAGGAATCACCAGCTCGCGGTAACGCAGCCTGCTTTTTTCTGCCCCGTCTGTATTAAGGCTGCAGCCAGGAGCCGTAAATTCACCCAGCAGGTTTCCTGTAGGATCGCAGACCTTTAACCGTCCGTTGGTTCCCCCCACATCCAGTCCTGCATAATATCCTGTCATAATCAAGTACTCCTCCCAGTTGTCATTTCCATGGCATAAAGCCCGCTGTGGTAAACATCTCATTTCCGTCCAGAAGATACTTCTTTAATGAGGTCTGCAGCGATGTGGTACAGGAAAAATGTTCCAGTGCTTCCATGGTAAAATCAAACCCCATGACCCGTTCCAGTATCTGTGGACGTTCTGTCATTACAGGCATTTTATTAAATCTCTGCATAAAGCTGATGAGCCTCCCGGTTTGAGGCAGGATGTGCTCCAGATGGGCATCCAGCATCCAGCTTTCGCAGACAAGAATATGATTCTCATAATATTTTTTTGCAGTCTTTAAAGAGGAATCAACGCTGTCCGGGGACAAATCTGAACCTTCCGGAATATGAACAGCAACCGCCTTCTCTCCCGGAGCAAGCTTAAGCTCCCATTCCTCCAGATTTAATGAGACGGGTGCATCCATGCTTACAGTTCCCCTTTTGAAATCTGCAGAGTATCCGGTTACAGTCCTGTCCTTAAAGTCCAGATAAGTTCTTATTTCTCTTATCATGCTTCTTCCGTTTGTGCCGGAGATATATCCGTCCTGATCAATCATAACATCCGGGCAGGCCAGTGCCATAAACTCTCCGGATTGTCTGTTTTCAAAGATCAGAAAAGGAAATTCATAAGTCACTTCCTCGAACTGCAGGCTGCCGAATCTTCGTACTTTTCCGGCAAGCGAACGGAACACCCACTCAATCCGGTCAAGCCCGGTCTGTCCCTGGTGATATTTGCGGTATGACTGAATCCAGATTTCAACATCCTTTAAAGATTCCCAGACAACAGATTCCGGAATACTATGTTTCATTAATTCTTCTTCCAGCTCCGGCAGCATCCAGTCAATGTAAACAACCGGAAGTAAAAAATCATCCAAATGAAGGAGCCTGGCATGCCTGATTCCAAACATCATGGCTTCTGCTGCTCCCTCAGGATCATTTTCCACTAGCAAAAGCTCACGGCATCTGCTGAAATTTCTCATAAAATAAGCATTACTCTCATAGGCAGCGGAAGAAAAAGCCACCGCCGCCTGAGTATCTTCACTAAATATACTGTGTCTTATCATTGTTATCTGCAAATCCCACTTTTAAAGGGCCTGCTGTTAAAATACGTTGTCCGTCATCAAATACCGGCCGGAGATTTTCTGCATAGGCTGAGAACTCAGCCAGGGTCTTAAAATCCTGGTTGCTGCCGCATACACAGAAGTATGCAATGTCATCCCCATAGGTTCTGTACTCGCATTCAAACAGCTGGTCATCAACAGGCTCCAAAATACCGCTGCACCAGAGTGCAGCAAATCCTCCTGCCTTTCTTCCGAAAAGCCAGTGGCCGGAGACATTGGTTTCCAAAAACTTCGGTGCAGGAAAATAAGCATGTGTAAAATGAATGGGATGCTCCTCCGGGATGTGATAAACAGCTCCCAGTAAATTTTCCTCCTGAACCAGTGCAGGCATTACCCCATTTCCGTACCAATACCCCGGTCTCATGGAACTGGAATCACAGGTTCCGCCCGGGTGATTCGTAAAGATATCCGTTTCCTTATCAAGAGCAGCATACCACATGTGCTGCTGATAGCCATATACTCCCGGCTCAAAGCAGGTAGTTCCATGAAACCGTTCGTTCAGTGACTTGGTGTATTCACAGGTGGATGTATCCGAATCCGGATCCAGGGTGAGGTTCCTCCAGCGTTTAAATTCCGGGTCCGGTCTGGGAGACTGAACGGAAGTCATGCAGTACTCCGGCGTTTTCTTCAGCCTTATGAGAGCATTTCCAGTAGAATAATCCATATCTGCCGGACGCTCCATAAGTTCCTTTAACCCTTCTGGAAGTTTATAGCTGCTGCATGAATAAAAGCCCAGCCAACCCTCTCCATAGGAATAAGGGACATCAGGATTAATTAAATTCATCAGTGCCTGGGCTCCCTGCTCAAAGGGATGGATTACTTCTCTGTATACACGTCCCATGGGTGCAATGACAACACCGTCATAGGTATGGAAACACAGCATTTCAAGAAGTTTATCGGTAATCTTTACTGCCCTGTTTGAAATGGCTTCCTCTGAAAAATCGATTACATTTAAAAGCGCTGCAAACGTAACGCACATATAAACTGTGCTTAAGAATTCTTCAAATCCATGTTCTTCCACATCCGCCAGCCATGCTTCTACCTTGGTTCTTCCGATTTTAAAAAGCTCTCTGCCGGTCATGTCTGCCCGCGGGAAATACTCATCCGGATACATCTCTCCTGCATTCATGGCACAGGTATAGAACATAAGAGAATGGTTTTCGCTCCAGAAGCACATGGCGTCAGATCCTTTTTGATCCATCCAGTAACGCCAGTTTAAAAGAACCTCTTTTGCACGTTTCGCCAGATCCTCACTGACCGGATAATTCTTTAGATATCTGACCATGCCGCACACCAGAAAATCAGAGCAGTCATATCTGCTTTCAATTTGGTCCAGCGTCTCATAAAGAAGTTCTATATCCCGCCCGTTGTCCAATCCCAGGGCTTTTCTTGCAAGAATATTGGAGATGGAAAATCCGAATTTATCACCTCTGGACAGACTTTCTGCTTCTGCAATTCTATGGAAAATAGTCTTTTTATTCTCCTCAAAGTATTTGTCTTTCCCATATTCCGGTCTCTGAGCCAGGATATTCTCCGCTTTTCTGGTGAGGACTCCATGGTCACTTTTTACACTTACTAAAATAACACCTGGCTTTTCGACCTCGAGCTTCACCTGATTTTTCCCGCTGATCTCCTGCCATTCCTTCCGGCTTTTCACCTGTGCAAAATCAGGGCTTTGGCTGTCGTAGGCCAAAGAGGCACCTTTTGGAGCACATTCTTTAAAAATCATGATGGAATTCTTAATGGAGATGGAACCAAGCCAGTTTTCAATCCGTACCAGTTCATCGGTATGTTTCTCATCAGGCAGTACAACTGAGATCTCTTCCATGTGATCCATGATCTGAATGCCGAACAACGTTCTCGTATCCCTGACACCCAGAGTCTGAAGGCTGACATAGATTTCATTGATTCCTTTTTTCAGCCGGAGCTCCATATGTTTCTTTTTAATTGGTTTATAAACCGGCGTATCCATACGGCATACCAGTTCCTTGTTGCACCAGACATCTACAGCTGCATAGGACCATACAACTGCATTCACGGTTATATTCTCTTTTACCTCTATTCCCGTTACCGCATCAAGCTCCACTTTCTGCAGTGTGGAATAAAATGTGCTTTCGTCTACAAACCAGTTTCCATAGTGATAATAATACTTCCATGGCATCTGAAGCCTGCTGTTTTCTCCAAGGATAACAGGGTCATCCGGACAGGACCTGCTTAAATTCGCTACAATGGATCTTAAATGCTGTTCATAACGCAGCTGGTTGTCATCTGTTTCATGATTGATAAAATCCGTTTCTTTCGGACCGGATATCAGATAATTGGTAAGAAATCCGGTTCTGTTCAATTGTAATTTTTCCATTGTCTTATCCCTTTGCTGTGCCATCAGTCTGTCTGTTATAGATGACGTCTGGTGCACATATAAATATTTTTTTTGGTATGGTATATAGCTATATTAAATGATTTCATGAAAAAATCACATGGCATTTTCAACGTTTGATGTAACTTTTTTTAACATTTCGCAGGAACGACTGCTCTTTTACACAAAAAAGCTGCATACCATGCCCCTTTTTCCAGTTCAAATTATCCAATAATCAGGTTCTAAATAATAATCTACTTTAAAGTGTAAAAGTTTAACGTATAAAAGCGTTGACAACTTCCCTGCTATCCATTACAATGGGGATTAATCATTTGTAAGAAAAGAGGAAAAAGGGATATGATTATTATTATGAAACCAAACGCTTCTGCAGAAGCTGTCAGTAAAGTAAAACACTTCATTGAATCCAACGGCCTGACCGCTCATTTATCTGAGGGAACGGAAGTAACCATAGTCGGTGTTGTAGGAGATAAGACGAAAATTCAGGGTGCGAATATTGAGATGATGGATGGTGTGGATAAAATTGTTGCAGTTACAGAAAGCTATAAGGTGGTTAATAAGAAGTTTCATCCGGAGGATTCCGTAATCACAGTTGGAAATGCAAAAATTGGTCCCGGCCACCTTGCCATGATGGCTGGCCCCTGTGCCATAGAAAACCATGACATGCTTTTAGAAACTGCCTTTGCAGTAAAAAAAGCCGGCGCCCAGTTTTTAAGAGGCGGTGCTTACAAGCCAAGGACTTCCCCCTACGCATTTCAGGGTCTGGAGGAAGAAGGATTACAATATATGAAAGAAGCCAGAGAGGCAACAGGACTGAATGTAATCTGCGAGGTAACCAGTCTCCGCGCACTGGAAACTGCGGTAAAATACGTTGATATGATTCAGATCGGTGCAAGAAACATGCAGAATTTTGAGCTTTTAAAAGAAGCAGGTAAGGCAGGAATCCCTGTTCTCTTAAAGAGAGGCCTCTGCGCTACCATTGATGAGTGGTTAAATGCAGCAGAATACATCGCTTCCGAAGGCAATCCCAATATTGTTCTTTGTGAAAGAGGAATCCGCACATATGAAACTGCCACCAGAAACACCCTGGATATCAGCGCAATTCCCGTAATCCGTGCCAAGAGCCACCTTCCGGTTATCGTAGATCCCAGTCACGCAACCGGTGTCCGGGCTTACATCGAACCGATTTCAAAGGCAGCTCTTGCAGTTGGCGCAGACGGCTTAATTGTAGAAGTTCACCCCTGTCCTTCCTGCGCATTATCTGATGGGCCCCAGTCTCTCACATTTGAACAGTTTGAACACTTAACAGAACAGTTACAGCCTTACGCAAAACTATCAGGGAGGGTTTTCAATGAATGATGAAGTCATTGCCTTTATCGGGCTTGGTCTGATCGGGGGTTCCATCGCCCGGGGGATCAAGCGTGAAGCACCGGAGACAAAAATAATGGCTTATATGCGGACACGTTCCAGGCTGATGAAAGCCAGAGAAGATGGCATTGTTGATGTAATTCTTGACGGAATTGGAGAAGAGCTGACAGAATGTGATTTTATATTCCTTTGTACACCAGTGGAATATAACGCAGACTATTTAAGTAAGATCCAGCCCTTTTTAAAGCCTGGAGCCATTGTTACCGATGTGGGAAGCACCAAAACCGACATTCATGAGGCGGTGATCCGCCTTGGTATGGAATCCTGGTTTGTCGGCGGCCATCCGATGGCAGGCTCAGAAAAAACGGGCTATGAAAATTCCACGGATCATCTGCTGGAAAATGCTTACTATATCATTACTCCCACTGCCAAAACCACAAAGGAACAGACGGATCGTCTCGTCCATATTGCAGAAATGATCGGATCCATCCCTATCGTTCTGGATTTTCATGAGCACGATTTTGTAACAGCTGCCATCAGCCATCTGCCCCATATTGTTGCCTCCAGTCTGGTTAACCTGGTAAAGGACTCTGACAACCAGCAGGGACTTATGAAAAGGCTCGCTGCAGGAGGCTTTAAGGATATTACGCGAATCGCCTCCTCTTCACCGGAAATGTGGGAACAGATCTGTATGACAAACCATCAGAATCTTTCCCTGATTCTGGAGCGGTATATCGCTTCTTTAAATCAGATTCTGGATCAGTTAAACAGGAAAAACGGCAGCTACATCAACCAGCTGTTTGAAACCTCCAGGGACTACCGGAATTCTTTTTCAGAAAAAGCAACAGGACCCATTGCGCCTGAATACTCCTTTACCGTTGATATGGCGGATGAAGTGGGTGCCATATCTACCCTTTCCGTCATCCTGGCTGCCAAAGGAATCAGTATCCGCAACATCGGAATCAATCACAACCGGGAGCACGGTGAAGGAACCCTTCGGATTGCATTCTACGACAGGGAATCCATGGATGAGGCCTGGAAACAGCTGGAACGTTATCATTATGATTTAATATCCAATTAAGAGAGGTATCCTATGAAATTTACAAAAGCCTCCCCTCTCAGGGGAGAACTGTCCATACCCGGGGATAAGTCCATATCCCACCGCAGTATTATGTTCGGCTCTCTGGCAAAAGGCACGACGGAGATCACCAGTTTTCTTCAGGGTGCTGACTGTCTGTCCACCATTGCCTGCTTTAAAAAGATGGGAATTGATATTGAAAATAACAAAGACTCTGTGATAGTTCACGGAAACGGCCTTTTCGGGCTGAAAAAACCGGAGACAATCCTGGACTGCGGAAACAGCGGAACCACCACCCGGCTTATATCCGGTCTCTTATCTGCCCAGAACTTTGACGTCATCCTTACCGGTGATGATTCCATAAAAAAACGTCCCATGAAGAGGATTATGGATCCGCTCTCCCACATGGGTGCGGACATAAGAAGCCTGGAGGGGAATGGCTGTGCGCCTCTTGCCATTACAGGAAAGAAGCTTTACGGCATTCATTACACCAGCAGGGTAGCCTCTGCCCAGGTAAAGTCCGCCATTCTTCTGGCAGGTCTTTATGCAGAGGGTGAGACGAAGGTGACAGAACCTTATGTATCAAGAAACCATTCAGAAATCATGCTGAAACACTTTGGAGCCGATGTAACCACGGAAGGCACAACTGCCTCCATACGGCCTGCTAAGGAGCTGTATGGCAGCAGAATCGTCGTTCCCGGAGATATCTCCTCTGCTGCCTTTTTCATCGCAGCAGGTCTTTTGGTACCAGGCTCTGAAATTCTGATGAAGCATGTGGGGATTAATCCTACCAGAGACGGAATTCTTTCTGTATGCCGGGATATGGGGGCGGACATTACGCTGCTCAACAAAAATACGGATTCCGGAGAGCCAACTGCAGATATCCTTGTAAAATCCAGTTCTCTTCGCGCAACTACGATCGGCGGTGCCATTATCCCCGCTTTAATTGATGAACTTCCCATAATAGCAGCCATGGCATGCTTTGCAGAAGGTGAAACCATTATAAAAGATGCAGGGGAATTAAAGGTTAAGGAATCCAACCGGATTGAGGTAATGGTACAAAATCTTTCCGCAATGGGGGCTGATGTCACAGAAACAGAGGACGGAATGATCATCCGGGGAGGAAAGCCCCTTCACGGAGCGGTGATTGACAGCAGGCTGGACCACCGGATTGCCATGACCTTTGCTGTTGCCGGATTATGTGCAGATGGGGAAACGGAAATTAAGGGAGCTGAATGTGTTAATATCTCCTACCCCGGTTTCTACCAGGATTTAGAACGTCTGAGTAAATAACAGTTATCATACAAAAAGCAAAAAAACAGCTTTATCACATGTTTTTTTGCTTTTTTATGTTTTATTTATAAAATGGTGACCTGGCACATCTTCATGGCACTTAATGCATTCTCATGGCTTTTTGGCGTAACTCCTGCACAACAGGAAGAATCAACCAGAATCGGAATCTCCGGAAGAAATGCCTTGATTAACAGAGCATTGGATATGACGCAGATATCGGTGCACAGACCAATCAGCTCTATGGACTTATAACTGCCTGACGCCGCATATTCCCCCACAGCTTTACTGGCAAAGGTATTCTTCTCAAACCGCCTGCCCGGAATCTCTTTTAAAGCATCAGCCAGTTCCCAGCCGGCAGTCCCCTTCACACAGTGAAGAACAGGAAGATTCTTTCCCTCCTGAGTATCCATATAATCATTCTCATGGGTATCCAGAGTAAATATCACATCGTCTCCTGCTGCCTGATATTCTTCAATTTTCTTTTTTACATTGTTAACGATCGCTTCCGCTTCTCCGGTTCCTAATGAACCGTCTATAAAATCCTTCTGCATATCCACCACAACTAACAGTCTGTTCATAAGTTCTCCTTCCTTCGCATGTCTTTTTCCTATTCTATCACAGATTCCGGGAAATAAATAAAGTTTTTTCAATTACCTGTTGACAAAATTCCTTTCACGCATTAATATATTGATTAATAAAAGAAACCGTTGAAAAAGAAGAGTAAGCTTTCCCAGCAGTATTTCAGAGAGCCGCCGGTGGTGTGAGTGCGGTATAGTGCAGATAGCTGAATGGACTTTTGAGGGCAGCCTTGAACCGAATGACAGTATGGGCTGACGGAATCCACAACCGTTATATGATGTGGCATATATGTTAGTATATGAAGAGAGGGCTTATATTAAGTCAATTTGAGTGGCACCGCGGATTGTATGATTCGTCTCAAGTATGTGAATAACATACTTGGGACTTTTTTTATGCAATGAAAGCTTTTCAATCAATGAAAATAAATTTTAGGAGGAATTATTTATGAAAAAATCTGTAAAAATCATGTTACTGGCAGCACTTGCTGCTGCCCTCACCGGATGTGCTTCCGGTAAAGCGCCGGAAAAGACACCGGAGTCCACTTCTGCAGCATCTGCAAAAAGTGAAGGAACATCAGCCTATACCATCGGAATCGCCCAGTTTGCAGAGCATGGTTCTCTGGATAACTGCAGGGAAGGTTTTTTAAAAGGGCTTGCCGAAGAAGGTCTGGAGGAAGGAAAGAACTTAACAGTCCTTTATGAAAATGCACAGGCAGACGGCGGTACTGCAAGCCAGATTGTTAACAACTTTCTTGCCAAAAAGACCAATCTGATCTGCGCCATTGCAACCCCCATGGCACAGGCGGCCTACGGCGGAGCAAAA
Organism: Bacillota bacterium; assembly: GCA_023386315.1. Taxonomy (GTDB): domain Bacteria; phylum Bacillota; class Clostridia; order Lachnospirales; family Lachnospiraceae; genus Lacrimispora. The sequence continues at coordinate 269,912 of JAEWJZ010000018.1, forward strand.
AAAGACAATGTTCCTGTTATTTTCACAGCTGTTACAGATCCGGTAGCTGCTGCCCTGGCTAAAGAAGACGGTACCCCGGTAGGTGAAATAACCGGTACCAGTGATAAGCTCCCTGTTGAAAAACAGTTGGAAATGATCCGCAAGATACTTCCTGATGCAAAGAAAATCGGAATTCTCTACAGCACAAGTGAAGTAAACTCAGAAACAGCCATTAAAGAATACAAAGCGGCTGCCGCAAATTACGGATTTGAAATCGTGGAAGGACCAGTTACCTCCACCGCTGATATCTCCCTGGCAACTGACAGCATTTTGGAAAAGGTTGACTGTCTTAACAATTTAACCGATAATACAGTAGTCAGCTCTCTTCCGCTTATCCTCGATAAAGCCGGCAAGAAAAACATTCCTGTTTTCGGAAGCGAAGTGGAACAGGTAAAAATTGGCTGTCTTGCAGCAATGGGTCTTGATTATGTGGATTTAGGAAAACAGACCGGTGTCATGGCTGCAAAGGTATTAAAGGGTGAAGCCAAAGCAAGCGAATTAAACTTTGAAGTTATCAAAGATGCTGCCTTTTACGGAAATTCCAAGGTTGCTGAAACACTGGGCATCACATTACCAAAAGATCTGACCGATTCTGCAGCTGAGATCTTTACTGATATTTCAAAAGGAACAAAATAAGAAGAAACATACTGGAGGAAGTTTAATCATGTCAATTATACTTGGCGTTTTGGAAGAAGGTCTGGTTTATGCCATTATGGCGCTGGGCGTATACATCACCTATAAGATTCTGGATTTTCCGGATCTGTCTGTAGATGGTACTTTTCCCCTTGGAGGCGCTGTTACCGTTACACTGATTTTAGCCGGATTCAATCCACTGGCAACTCTGTTTATCGCATTTGCCATAGGAGCTCTGGCCGGATGCATCACCGGTTTTATCCATGTTAAATTAAAGGTGCGGGATCTTCTTTCCGGTATTATTGTCATGACTGCTTTGTACTCCGTTAATTTAAGAGTTGCCGGAAAAGCCAATGTTCCATTTTTCAATGCCACCACCATTTTTGAAAACAGCCTGGTTAACAGGCTGTTTCCGGCGTCTCTGAGCAATGTTACCATGGTTATTATTCTGGCAGTCATTGTTTTCGTTGTTAAATTCATATTAGACCAGTACTTAAAAACCCGTTCCGGTTATCTGTTAAGAGCTGTGGGTGATAATGAAACACTTGTCACATCCCTTGCAAAGGACCGTGGAATGGTTAAAATCGTTGGTCTTGCCATCGCAAACGGTCTTGCTGCACTGGCTGGTTCCGTATACTGCCAGCAAAAAGGATTTTTCGAAATCAGCATGGGAACAGGAACCATTGTCATAGGACTTGCCAATGTAATTATCGGAACAAAGCTTTTTAAGCGGATCGGATTTGTTAAATCAACCACTGCTGTCATTATAGGCTCTATTATTTACAAAGCCTGCGTATCTTTCGCAATTTACCTGGGAATGGAAGCTTCTGATTTAAAACTGATTACATCGGTTCTGTTCTTAGCCATTCTGGTACTGAGCAACGGCAGGGAAAAGAAGGTGAAAGCATGATTGAACTGAAAAACATTCATAAATATTACAACCACGGGACTGTCAATGAAATGTGCCTGTTCCGCAATTTTGATTTAACCATAAAGGACCAGCAGTTTGTATCGGTTGTGGGAAGCAACGGATCGGGAAAAACTTCCCTTTTAAACCTGATCTGCGGCAGCATTCCTTTAGACAGCGGAGCCATACTCATTAACGGAACCGACATCACGAGCATGCCGGAATACCGCCGCCAGCGGCGCATCGGACGAGTCTATCAGAATCCGGCCATGGGAACCTGCCCTAACATGACCATTCTGGAAAACATGGCACTGGCTGATACAAAAGGAAAACCCTTTAACTTACTTCCCGGAACCAATAAACAGCGGATTGGCTATTACAAAGAACAGCTTCATACCTTAGGTCTTGGCCTGGAAGACAAACTTCACGTAAAGGTAGGGGTATTGTCCGGAGGCCAGAGACAGGCCATGGCACTTTTAATGTCAACCATGACACCGATCGAATTCCTGATTCTTGATGAACATACAGCGGCCCTTGATCCCAAAACAGCTGAGATCATCATGCAGCTGACAGACAAGATCGTGAAAGAAAAACAGCTGACAACCATCATGGTGACTCATAACCTCCGTTATGCAGTAGACTATGGGAACAGGCTTTTGATGATGCATCAGGGAAATGCAGTTGTGGACTGCGCAGATCAGGAAAAAGACGGTCTGGATATCAACTTCATTCTTGAAAAGTTCAACGAGATCAGTGTAGAGTGCGGTAATTAACAAAGGCAAAGCCTGGATCAGTATTTCATGGATCCAGGCTTTTTTCTATTCCTTCTCTCTCATCCAGACAATCATCTCTCCCTCTCCCCGGTTATTCCAGCAGGAGTAAGGGACTGCTTTAAACTCTGCCTCTTTATAAACCGGCCTTTCTTCCCCATAAAGGGAATCGCAAGCCTTCTCATAATCAATACGGACTCCCTTTAATCTGGCGCACAAGGTGCCTTTTAAGAGCTCATGATCATATTCTTCCTCCGGCTCCACTCTGGTATCAATGACTGCTGCTGATAAATAATCACCGTTGTCGGCCTCTTCCAGGCAATAAACCACCGGCCCTTTCATCAGACTGACTCTTCCTATATTATGGCGTACTCTGGGATTGGACCTTACGTACCGGAACGGAACATTCAGTTCAACCACAACCACATCTTCCTTTTCCCACATCCGTTTTAAATAGAGATACCCTTTTTCCGGCTGTACCGTCTCTTCTCTGCCATTGATTTTAAGCACTGCTCCCCTGCTGTATGAAGGAATACGCACAGCCAGGGTAAATTCTCTTCCCTCTTCCTGGGGATTTACAGAAAGAGTAACGGTTCCGCTTGCAGGATAGTCGCATTCCTGTCTCACGCTTACACCAGTGCCCGAAAGCTGACACTCAGCGCTGCTTTGTATAAAGAGATTAACATAGATTGTATTTTCATCGGAAGCGTATATGTAATTTCCAAGGGAAGCCAGAGTCCTTGCTATATTTGGCGGACAGCAGGCAACTCCGAACCAAAGCTGTCTGGTTGTCTTTATATGCCGGTAAGTTGGATTCTTCTTTACTGTTTCAGGCACCACTTCCAATGGATTTACATAAAAGAAATGTTTTCCGTCCATTGCAATTCCTGCAAGCAGAGTGTTGTATAAGGCCTTTTCCACAATATCCATGTATTTCCCATCTCTTGTGAGATGAAACATGCGGTTGGAAAACATGGCAAGTCCCACCGTGGCACAGGATTCCGAATAGTTTGTGTCATTGGGAAGATCATAATCCCCGGTGAAACGTTCGCCATAAGAGGCCGATCCAATGCTTCCTGTTATATACATCCGCCTGTTCACGATATTGTCCCAAAGCGTTTCGCACTGGCGGATAAGGGTCTCATCCTGATACTCATATGCCAAATCAGCCATTGCGCTGTAAAGGTAAACAGCCCGGACACAATGACCTTCCGCTGTCTGCTGCTGCCTTAAGGGCATATGAGACTGATTATAATCCAGATCAAAATCTTTAAATTCAGGAAAAATGTAATTTCCGTTTTTGATACAGTCTTCATTTAAAAAATAGCAGGGATTTTCCCCTCTTGTTCTTACAAAATAATCCGCAAGCCAAAGATAGTTTCTGTTCCCTGTTATCCGGTATAGTTTTACAAGAGCAAGCTCCACCTCGGGATGCCCCGGATAACCATGGATTTTTCCTTCTTCAGGTCCAAAAACAAGGCAAAGAAAATCCGCAAACTTACATACTACATCCAGTAACTTTCTCTTACCGGTTGCCTGATAATACGCCACTGCTGCCTCAATCATATGGCCTGCCGTATAAAGTTCATGCCCCTCGAATAAATCTGACCATCTTTTATTTCCGGTAATTGTATAATAAGTATTCAGATACCCGTCCTCACACTGGGCTGCTGCAATCAGATCAATGGTCTGGTCAGCCGCTTTTTCAAGTTTTTGATTTCTGCTTTTATTGAGGGAAAAAGCAACTGCTTCCAGCCACTTTGCAGCATCCGTATCCTGAAATACCATACCCTTATGCTCTCCTGCTTCCTCACCGCCTGCAATGCGAAAATTCCTGATGCAGTAGCTTTTTTCCGCTCCCTCAACCCGGTCATTAATAAGATCCCACTGAAACGGCAAAATCACCTCATCTACCAGATTAATATATTTATCCCAGAATGAATCCTGTATTGCAACATGCTTTAAATTTGCACCTGTCAGTTTATTCCCCTCCATACTGTTTCCTCGCTCCGCTATCTTTTTTCTAATTAAGTTTTCTTACTGACTCCCCTTCAATCAGAGCACAGGGAAGTGTAATGCTACCGCCATATCATCATTCATCGCCACAATTGCAGTGGGGCGGCCGGTTTTTCCCAAAAGCTTTTTCGCCGCTTCTTTTCCTTCCCGGTATTTCCAGTTTCCACAGGTTATATTCTCCTCTTTCACGGTAATTCCTGCTTCTTTCAACGCTTTCAAAAACCCATTGTACCTTAATGCAGCAGGTTCCGACTCCTTTAGTCCATTAATAACCCCAAATTCCCTGTGACCGTTATCAATCAGCATCTGTGTCATCTGATAAACCGTCTTTTCATTGCTGTAGCGGACCGATGAACCTTCACCGTCTGTATAGCAGTAGTAAACCACCGGTTTTTTTATATTGCCAAGAATATGGCTGATTTTCCGGTCATGCATGCCTACATAAATAATACCAAATAACTTCAATACTTTATTTTATGACAATTTGTAAAATTATTCAATTAAATAATCGTAATTCATTATTCTATTATTAGATTCTTCTCCATAATGTAAATCAGGATATACCGCATAGTCTATAATCATATTAGATTTTATCTGTCCTGATCATTAATTTTTTAGGACTTCAAATACACTATTTACATTAATGATTCCATACCCCCAACTCCTATTGGGATAAGTTAACTTTCTGTCTCTTATAGCTCCCCTGACTAAATAGTTCTTCATCTCAATCGTGTCCAGTCCAGGTCTATTTTCCTTAATCACCGCCCATTCGAAAATCATGGCTACGATGCCTGCAGTATGTGCTGCAGCTACACCAGTACCCGCATACGGGACAAATTCTTTATTTAGATTTGGTGCAATATAATTCACACCAGGTGCAGCTAACTCCGGCTTAATTGTTCCATCTCTTGTATACCCTCTGCTTGCGTTTATATACAGGTTATTATTTGCAATATCATATGCTGTAATCGTAATTGGAAGTGCTGCTGTTCCTGGTTCCAATAAAGTCACATTATTGTCCGCATTGATAAAGTAAGTGCCGCTGGTTATCATATTTCCCATAGGCAGCCATATATCAATGTCACAGGGTACATTTGTCAGGTTATATACATTAAACTTCCAAGTACCGGGAGTAATATTCTGAAAGCGCATTAAAATCAGCGGCTCCCCAGTCGGTGTCTGGGCTAGTTGGAAATCAATATATATTCTCGTACCTTCAAAAATAAATGAAACCTCTTTACTAAGTCTTATAGCTGCTGATATTCTTGGAACAAATTCACCACTTGGCGATAAGATATCAATGGCATATATACCAAATGCATTCCCCCAAAATTCCATGGAAAATCCATTTTCATTCTCAGCAACATTAAGCTCAACGCTGCAAAAACCACTGGCATCATTGATATTATTGTGATAATGTCTTCTTAAAATTCCTTCATTTCCAGCCGGCACCACGACTGCTGTATTCGGATCGTCTCCAATAATAGATAAAAGCGTTGGTAAAGGAGCATATCCATTATGCGATCCTTGTGAAGTTCCCATGCCTGTCAAAATAACAATTGGTCTGTTAAGGCTCCTTGCTAACTGAGAACAATATTGTACTCCCCACATAATGTGGTTTTCCTGATAGCAGGGTATATCTTTTGGAACAATAAAAAAGTCTCTTAAGTAATCTTTTGCTTGCCTTAATTTAACAATAATCAAATCACTTTCCGGTGCCACGCCTGCAAATTCTGCTTCCGGCACTTTATTTCCTGCCGCCACTCCAGCTAACATCGTTCCATGTCCGATTTCATCAGTACTTGGAACGATTTCAAAAGGATCTTCGGAAGCCAGGGCCTGATTAATCTGCTGGTTATTATATTCAGATCCAAAATCTGCACCAGGAGGAGTAGTTCCGGCTGCAATGGTCTGATCCCATATGGATAAAATTTTTGAAGTTCCATTTGACTTTATAAATACTGGATTCGTATAATCAATACCGGTATCAATAATACCTATCAGCACTCCGCTGCCCTGTAAATCAAACCCCGGCATTCCTCTTAAGCTGGATATACCGGAGGCTCTAAGGCTTTCTTCACTAGTCAGTCCATACAACTTTGGTATTGCTGTATACCCAAAGAGACTAATTGCCTGTTGCGTTATCTGAGATACCGGTACATGTACAATAGCAAAGGCTTCGTTCATATAACGTATATAAGCCTCCCCGTAACTGTTTAGAAGTGCCGGATTGTTTAAGTAAAATACAATCAGATCAGCATAATCTTCGCTATCTAAACGCATCCTTCTCTCTCCTCTCATATCTCTTATGGTTATCCCCTTTTAACTCCCGGATCGTAAACTGCTGAACACATTGTAAATATCAAGAATGCCGTACCCCCATTCACGGTTCGGATATGTCAGGCTACTATCACGTCTGGCTCCTCTTTCGAGTAAAATCTTCATTTCAATCGAATTCATAAATGGAATATTACCTCTGACTACCCCCCACTCTAATAACATGGCTGCAACTCCTGTAGCATGTGCAGCTGCAACACTGGTTCCGCTAAATGCAGCAAAACCCTGATTCAGGGTCGGGCCAACAATATTCACACCTGGGGCTGCAATATGAGGGGTAATGACCCCTATGCTTGAATAACCTCTGCCTGATTTCAGATATAAGCTGCCATCTTCCGGATTATATGCTGTCACTGTAATAGGAACAGGGTTATTTGCATAGGCTGATACGGTAATGTCTGGATCGGATTCGAGAAAATATGTATTATCCGAGATAAAACCTTCCATCGGCAGCCATATATTAAAACCAATTCTTACATCCCCTTTCTCGTAAATCCTAAATTTCCAGATTCCCGGAGCTGGTTTTAAAAATCGGAAGAAAATCAACTGACTACCGGTTTGTGTTTCTGATACCTGATAATCAATATAAATTATGGTTTCTTCAAAAATAAAACTGACCTCCTGAAACTCATCTCTTCTTCTTTCTATTTGCTGTACCAACTCTCCTGAGGGGGATATAATATCAACCGAATAAAAATTAGGATGTTCGCCCCATAGCTGCATAGTAAAATTGCCCTCATTATTACCCACTCTCAGTTCCACCGTATCAAAACCGGATGATTCATCTATCATGCCAAAATAGTGCCTCCTTGCATTCCCTTCATTCCCGGCTGCTATGATGCATGCGATCTGTGGAGTTGCTGCGACTAAAGCATTATAATTATTAAAGGTTCCTCTTCCATCATGGGGGCCTTCTGAGGCTCCAAATCCGACACATATGGCCATTGGTCTTGATAACTTTGCATATACACTGGTTAAATATTGCAGTGCAAAAGCAAAATCATTTTCCTGATAAGCGACCGCATCCATTGGAATACATAAGTACTCCTTAAGATACCGCTTTGCCTCTTTCAATTTTACGATGACAAATTCCGCCTCTGTGGCGATACCATAAAAATTATTCTCAGGGGATTCATTTCCTCCGGCGACTCCCGCGAGCATAGTACCATGACCGATCGTATCCATAGTCGGTACTATATCAAAGGGATCATCACTTTGCAAAGCCTGGTTTATCTGTTCTCTTGTATACTCCGTTCCATATAGAAAGCCTTCCGGCGGACTGCCGCTTTGTATCGTCTGATCCCAGATCGATACGATTCTGGTCGTACCATCTGCATTCCGAAACACTGGATTCGTATAGTCAATCCCTGTATCATAAATGCCTATCAAAACTCCGTTCCCATAAAGATTAAAGACCGGAAAATTGCGCAACATCGATATTCCTGACGCCTCAAGACTATTCAGGCTTAATAAGCCCACGATGGAAGGGATTGGACTATATCCAAGCTCAGCAATGGATCGCTTTGTAAAGTATTTTACCGGAAAAGTAACTAAGGATATTTGAAAATGAATGGGAATAGCAACTGCCTCAGGAATTTTATCCAAAATACTTTGGACCTTCCCAGTTTCCACAACTAAATCAGCATAGTCTTCACTAACAATTCGATTCCTATAATCTTCTGCCATGATAACCACCTATTTATCTGTTACATTTATATATGGAAATACTTAAAAATGTATGTCAGAATAACTTTCGTAAATCCACCAAAAAAGGAGCCATTGCACCATAAGTGATATCAATCACTTATAGTGCAATGACTCCAGCCTGTCTGTCAGACTTATTGTGTCATCGGCTCATTTCACTCTGAGGTCCCTTATCATTGTGTTCCCGAATTACAGTATTAACCTCACTTAAATCAGAGGTAGGAAGATCACCTGGTATGGTGTTTTTTAAAGCTGCAGTGGCATTGCCATACTGAACAGCCTTCATGCAGTCTCCGCCAGTGCTTAAAAGACCATAAAGCGCACCTGCTATATAGGCATCTCCGCTTCCGATCCGATCCACTACATCAATATTATGGTAAGGTTCTTCCTCATAATATTCGTTTCTTGCAGCATCGTAAATAATAGAACCGAATGTATGGCTCTTCGGACTATGTACGATTCTCTGCGTAGAAGCCACGATGGAGATGGGGTAATCCTTAGTAAAGCTCTTCATCATCTCTTTGGCTGTTCCTTCTTTCTTAAAGGTCAGTCTTGCCGTATCTTCTGAACAAAAGAAAATATCCACATAAGGAAGTATCTGCTCGATGCAGGCCCTTGCTTCCTCTCCTGTCCATAAATTTCCACGGAAATTTACATCAAAAGAAATGATAGTGCCGCTTTCTTTGAATTTGCGTATCATATCAATGGCTGTTTTTCTTGTATTCTCACACAAAGCGAGGGTAATACCTGTGGTATGAAAGCAGGTAGTTGCTTTATACATGTCATCCGGAAAAGAGGCTTCACTGATATTATAGAAAGAGCTGTTCTTTCTGTCGTAGATCACCTTGGGCTTTCTGGGATATGCACCGTATTCGTAATAATAAAGACCAAGTCTGGCATTGGAGCTTTGATCATACACAAAATAATCATCACTGATTCCATAAGACCGCACTTTGTTCTTTACAAAATTTCCCATGTCATTGGCTGGAAGCTGTGTTACCACACCGGTATGAAGCCCTAAAAGAGCCGCACCTACCGCAACGTTTAACTCTGCTCCGCCAACCTGTTTTTGAAAGGAATCTCCCCGGACCAGCCTTTCCACTCCATCCGGAGACAGACGTAAAAGCAGTTCTCCCAGGCTTAATAAATCAAATGGTCTGTCACTCATCTTGATCGTTCCTCCATAGATTTTAAAAAAAGGGGGTCATTGCATAATGACCCCCGATGTCTTTCCCCGTTCAGTTAGAGGCAGTCATATCTTCTGCCAAAATCAGTTCAGTTATATTATCTCTGAACACGTCCTGATCCGTCACCGCCAGCCAGGCTGTCAACATCTTCTCTGGATACAAGGTTGAAGTCGCCAGGAATGGTGTGCTTTAATGCGGAAGCAGCTACTGCATATTCCAGAGCAGCCTTAAAATCTTTCTTATCAGCCATACCGCAGATTACACCTGCTGCGAAGGAATCTCCGCCGCCTACACGGTCTACGATTGGTGTGATGTGATACTTTCTGGAATGATAGAATTCGCGGGTTGCACCATCCATTATGCATGCAGACCAGCCGTTATCGGAAGCAGAATGGCTTTCACGTAAAGAGCTGATTACATACTTGAAGTTGAACTTGTCAACCATCTGATTGAAAATATCTACATATCCCTGTAATTCCAGTTCTCCGGAAGTTACATCAGTGTTGCCTGGCTTGAAGCCAAGTACTTTCTCTGCATCTTCTTCGTTACCGATACATACATCAACATACTGCATTAAGTTTGTCATAACCTTCTGAGCTTTCTCAGATGACCATAATTTCTTACGGAAGTTTAAGTCAACGGATACAGTTACGCCATGAGCCTTAGCTGCCTTTAAAGCTGCCTCAGTCAGTTCAGCTGCACTGTCGCTGACAGCAGGAGTGATTCCAGTAAAGTGGAACCAGTCTGCGCCCTCAAAGATCTCATCGAAGTTAAAGTCTGCTGCTGTTGCAGTAGAGATAGAGGAATGTGCTCTGTCGTATACAACAGTTGAAGCTCTCATAGCAGAGCCTGTCTCTAAGAAGTAGATACCAAGTCTTTCACCGGTCTTAGCAATGTGCTTTGTTCCAACATTGTATTTTCTTAATGCTGCAACTGCGCAATCGCCGATTGGATTCTTCGGAACTGCTGAAACGAATTCAGCTTCATGTCCGTAATTTGCAAGAGAAACAGCTACGTTTGCTTCGCCGCCGCCGTAATTTACATCAAACTCATCTGCCTGAATAAACTTTTCATTGTTCGGGGTAGATAATCTTAACATGATCTCGCCCATGGTTACGATCTTTGCCATTTTGTATTCTCCTTAATTCTTAAGTTGTTTTCTATTATTTGCGAGCTGCTGCCACTGCTTCAACAAATTCTTTTGCTTTTGCTGTAACTGCTGCAAAATCGCCTGTATTAGCGCCCTTTGTCAGGCTGCTGCCTGTACCAACGGCATATGCGCCTGCCTTAATCCATTTGTCAACGTTATCAACGTCAACACCGCCGGATGGCATGAAGTCGCCCTGTGGAAGGGGTCCTTTAAAGGAGCTGATCGCTGCCGGTCCCATGATGTTGCCTGGGAAGATCTTGATTATGTCACAGCCGCACTCCAGTGCAGTGATTGCTTCGGTAGGAGTCATAACACCTGGAAGCATCGGTACTCTGTAACGATTGCAAAGCTTGATAGTCTCTACGTTTAAGCCCGGGCTTACCACATAGTTTGCTCCTGCAAGGATTGCTGCTCTTGCAGTCTCAGGATCAAGAACAGTACCTGCTCCGATTACAACATCATCATTGGAGCTATATTTTTCAGACATTTTAGCGATGAATTCAATTGGGTTTCCTTCATCCATAGTCATGGTGATTTCAATAAAATTAATTCCGCCTGCAATAATTGCATCAACGACCTTCTCGCCCTGTTCCAGGCTTTTCGCACGAACAACAGCAACCAGACAGTCTTTTTTCATCTTTGATAAAACTTGTTCTTTTTTCATGATTGTTCTTCTCTCCTTTTTAAATTCGTATATACGAATTAACTTCATATTTACGATTCTTATACTTGAAATATTAATCGCTTCCAGGCATTTTGTCAATAAGTAATCCTCATATTTTTCCAAGAAAGCCTAATAACCTGGAAACCTCCATTCCCTTTTTCGAAACCAGTTTTCCAAGAGCCTCATAATCCTCTGCCGGCTTATATAAGCTGGATATGCTGATTGCCCCCAGTACGTTGCCATCCCGGTCAAAAACCGGAGCTCCCACGCACTGCATATGCTCTTCCATCTCTCTTGCATCAAAAGCGTAACCTCTTTCTCTGACCTGTTCCAGTTCAGCAAGAAGGCCTTCTCTGTTTTCAATGGTACGTTCTGTATGCCGGGTAAATCGGATGCGGCTGATGATCTGGTCTCTGTTCTCCTCATCACTGTAAGCCAGAATCACCTTCCCTAAGGAAGTGCAGTACATGGGATTTTTAGATCCAACCGTGGCTGTTGTAATAATAGGATTCTCCGGTTCGAACTTACATATGTATACAACATGATGATCCGATGGAACTCCGAAAAAAACGGTTTTGCCCACTTCCTTGGAAAATGCCTTCAGTACCGGCTCAATGATTCCGATAAAGTTTAAATTATTGGTATAATTCACACCGATCCGGTATGCCATTAAGCCAATGGTATAGTTCTGCTTCTGCCCCCGGGTCACATTAACCATGCCCATCTCTCCCAGAGTGGTGACGATATCGTAGGCGCTGGTTTTTGGGAGGTCCAGTTTCTGGCAGATATCATCTAACGTCGCGCCTTCCGGTGTTTTCGAAATAAGCTTCAGAATTTCTACTGTACGCTGTGTGGTTCTGTTAAGTTTCATGGTATAGCCTCCATTTCCAGAATCTAGTATACTCCCGGGGTCTATAAAAAAGCAAGATTATTTTCGCATATACGAAGTATTTGTAAGTGTTTACAGGATTATACGGATTTTCTGTATTATTTTGCAAAAAAAATAAATGGGGGATTGTAATATATACCATAATTATGTATAATAACCTAGGAATGTAAATACTTACAATTACGGAGGGAATGCTTTTGAATATTTACGATGTTTCCGAACATGCTCATGTTTCAATCGCCACCGTCTCCCGCGTGATTAACGGGAATCCCAATGTCAGTGAAAAGACCAGGAAACGGGTTCTTGCTGTCATGGACGAGCTTGGCTATACACCGAATGTGTTCGCCAGAAGCCTGGGGCTTAACACCATGAAGACCATTGGAATCATGTGTGCGGATTCCTCTGACCCATGGCTGGCAGAGGCTGTCTATTATCTGGAAAAGCAGCTGAGAAGCAGCGGATATGATTCCATCTTATGCTGCAGCGGCTATCTTCCCGAAACCAAAAAGAAGTATCTGGAACTGCTGCGTTCCAAGCGTGTGGATGCCATTATACTTACCGGTTCCCATTATGTGGAGGCGAAAGACAGGGACAATGCATATCTCATGGAAGCCGCAAAAGACATTCCCATTATGCTGGTCAACGGCTGTCTGGAAGGCGGGCAGATTTACAGTACGGTCTGTGACGACCATGCCGCTGTTTATTCTGCTGCAACAAAGCTTTATGAGTCAGGCCGGTCAGCGTTACTATATCTTTATTCCGGCACTTCATACAGCAATCTGCGCAAGCTGTCAGGCTATCGCCAGGCTACAGTATCCGCCAGTTTACCGGTGCGGGATGAGCTTATGGTTCTCTGCTCCAAAGATCCGGATCTTGCCATGGAACAGCTTAAGGAACTGTCTGCTTCCGGAATAAAATTTGACTCCGTTCTTGCTGCTGAGGATATTTTGGCTGTCGGTGCGGTAAAATATGCAAATCAGACCGGAATTTCCATCCCTGAGGGATTAAGCATCATCGGATATAATAATTCCATATTGTCCCGGTGCACAACGCCCGAAATTACTTCCGTGGACAACAAGGTTGAGGCTCTCTGCACCACTACCGTCAATACTTTGATGAGGGTGTTAGAAGGAGGCAATGTGCCTGCTAAGACTACCATTACTCCAGAGCTGATTAAGCGAGGTACTACTAATTTCTAATCATATATATTTAAGGAGGACTCTCTAACATGAAACAGTTTATGGACAAGGACTTTTTACTGTCTACCCAGTCTGCAAAAGATCTTTATCACAATTATGCGGCAAAGATGCCTGTCGTTGACTATCACTGCCACATCAATCCACAGGAAATTTATGAAGACCGCAAATTCGATACCATCACTCAGGTATGGCTGGGCGGCGATCATTATAAATGGCGTCAGATGCGTTCCAATGGTGTAGAAGAAAAATACATCACGGGAAATGCCACTGACAGGGAAAAATTCCAGAAATGGGCAGAAACCATGCCTAAGCTGATCGGGAACCCGCTTTATCACTGGAGCCACTTAGAGCTTCAGAGATATTTTGGCTATACCGGCTATTTAAATGCAGATACAGCGGAAGAAGTCTGGAACTTATGCAACGAAAAGCTTCATCAGGATTCCATGAGTGTCCGCAATTTAATCAGGCAGTCCAACGTAACATTAATCTGTACCACAGATGATCCTGCAGATACATTGGAATGGCACCAGAAAATCGCTGCAGATTCCACGTTTGAGGTAAAGGTTCTTCCAGCATGGAGACCGGACAAGGCCATGAATGTTGAAAAGCCTGATTTTGCTTCTTATATTGCAAAACTGTCTGCCGCAAGCAGCATGGAAATCAAGGATTTTGCTTCTTTAAAGGCCGCTTTGAAGAATCGTATGGAATTCTTCGCCAGCCAGGGCTGCTGCGTTTCTGACCATGCACTTGAGTATGTGATGTATGTACCTGCTGACGATGCGGAGCTTGATGCAATCTTTGCAAAAAGCATCTCCGGAAAAGCTGTTACAAAGGAAGAAGAACTGAAATACAAAACTGCATTTATGGTATTTGCAGCAAAAGAATACAACCGCATGGGATGGATTATGCAGCTTCATTACGGCTGTAAGAGAGACAACAATGCTCTTATGTTTGAGAAGTTAGGACCTGATACCGGATTTGACTGCATCAACAACTACGCTCCTTCTGCACAGATGGCTGATTATCTCAATGCTTTAAGCGCAACAGATGAGGTACCAAAGACAATCATCTATTCCTTAAACCCCAATGATAACGCTTCCATCGGAACAATCCTCGGCTGCTTCCAGAGCCAGTTCCCAGGTAAGATCCAGCAGGGTTCTGCATGGTGGTTTAATGATCACAAAACCGGCATGACAGAGCAGATGACCTCTCTTGCCAATTTAGGCTGCCTTGGAAACTTCATCGGTATGCTCACCGATTCCAGAAGCTTCTTATCTTACACCAGACATGAATATTTCCGCAGAATTCTTTGTGAGCTGGTAGGCGGCTGGGTAGAAAACGGAGAATATCCGGATGATCAGAAAGCGTTAAAAGAGATTATCGAAGGCATTTCCTATAACAATGCTGTAAAATATTTTGGATTCTAAATTATATTTATAAAGACAGGGTGCCGCGAAAAACTGCTGATTTCCAGCGGCTTTGCGGCACCTTTTCTTTTATCTGCGCGATTACTGCTTTTCATAATTTTGGGGAATCAGATATACATTTTCGTTCCCGCTGTCTGAATCCGGCTGCTTTACAATCAGGAGATTATCCCCATAGGAAAGCATGTCGCGGATACTGGATGTGTCATTTTCCAGATCAAAATTCTGCATCTCAATTTTACCTGTTCCTGTATCCATCCTGTAAATTTCGTTGGTATTTCTTTTATATAGAAACTGATATGGACTTGGATGAGAATAATCACGGATACATTCAACATCATTTTCATATAAAACTACCCGGTTATTACCTTCACCAAACTCACTTACAATCGTATTATTGGAATAATCCGTAATGGAAAAATAATTATGAAACACTGAGAAGGAACCTATCCCACTGGTTATTTCATACTTCTTCAAGACATCGGTTATGTCTGTTTCACTGATAAATGAAAAATTCGAATCATATTTTACAATAAAGCAATTCATATCTGAACCGGAATTACTTTTTTCTATGGTATATAAATATTTCTCATCACTTGTAATATATAAAATCTGACGTGATGTGTTATCTTTTTTCGAATCCTGCGCCTCAGCTTTTGAATGAAGCCTGACCTGTATCATGTTTTTGCTGCTGTCCAGGGTCTCCATAAAAGACTTTACCCCCCCATTTTCTGAATAATCCCCTTGCAGAGATACCAGTTTATTATCTAAGCCGGTCAATGGAATCAGCTTCTGGGAATACATGTTTTTTGATTCCGCATACATTTTATCTGTTGAAAAATCTACAGCATACAAGTCATTCTCTAATTCTGTCCCATTATATAAACTTACATAAAAATAAAGAGTATTCTTTATTAATGCATTGCTTATCCCTTTTAACGCAAAATTATCTACGGTTAATATTTTTTTGTTGCTTCCATCCTGAAAATTATATATATAAAAGTCCGCAGCCGGTCCGCTCATCTCCATATACAATAATTTGGTTTCATAAATATCAATATACGTCCTTAAAGCAGAGTTATCAAAGGTCGCATTGTATGCCTGGACTTTACTTGATGAGTATTCACCGATGTTTCCCTGGTCCGACCTGTTATGACAGCCCGACAGGATTAGGATGCACAGCATGATTAACGATACGATAAAACCTTTGATTTTCCTGTTCATATATTCAAGAACTCCCTCTCTGCGCCTGGAAAAGGCGAAGGGGAAATACCCCCTCAGCCTTTTCCAGAATCCTGATATGATATAAATTTAATACATTAATCCAATATTTACTTTATTATATGCCTTATAAAGAGTGGCAGCGGACTTGGTATATGTCCAGGATTCTCCGTCTAACCCGGAACCGGAATACCCAATCCATGGATCACCCAGAGCAAATGCGGACTTATCACTTTTTGCCCCATACACGGACATAAAATGACCGTTTGTTGAATAAAGCCAGCCATCACTGGTTGAAAAGGTCAATCCAATGATCGGAGCTGCTTTTGATGTGGATACTCCGCTGTACAGTAATCTGCTCATCTCAGACGAGGACTGGTTATATTTTCCAACATATTGGTTCCTGGTCTGCTGCCCATTTATATATGTTACCATATCAGCAATATAAGAACCGTTGGTGGTTGTCCTGCAGCCTCTTGCAATGTCCGACTGATTACGGGAAACGCCGAGATAATTTAATGCTGCCTGAACACATGCCGGGCCGCAATTATAATTAGTTATCTGGCTGTATACGGTATATCCGTTTAAATACTTCCAGGAGGTTGAGGCCTGGCGGGAAAGACTTTCGCTCAGCAGATCATCCTTTTTAAAACCTGACTTATCCTGGGGTCTTGCTGAACGTGCACCTTTTGGAGCTTTCGAAGTGTCTCCGCCTGCAGGTCTGCTTTCCCCGTTTACAGATACCGTTTTCGCTTCTATATATTCCTTTGCCGGGTCCCCCTGGGCTGCAAAGGAAATGCTGTTGGCGGACACCGCCATTGTGAAAGTCAATAACATTAAAAGTAACTTTTTCATATTGATTACCCTCCATTTTCTTTTGTTGATACTTCCGTTTACTTATTGCCGGATATCCGGTTAATTTTGTGAAACACGCTTAACATCAAAAGCTGATGTATAAACTTTTGGGACTCACCTCCTAAACTTACACCTCTTAATAAACCGGTTCCAACTACGGTTGCAAAGTGAATTAATCACAAACCCAGTATACAACAAAATTCTACAAAAAACGGGATCATGTTGAAAATAGCAGGTTATATGTAGTAAAATGCAGGTTACCTCTATGAGAGGTCACCTCCGTTAACATTTGACTTTCGTGGGGAATATTCTTACAGATGCATTTTATTACAAAAAAATGTTGAAAGTGTGCTTTTTCAAACACACCCCAACATTCAGTATAGAACCTTTTTCACAGCCCAATGTAATACAGCGCTCCCGGTATCAGAAGATGTAATGCAACGAGTAGAATTGCCAGTAACGCTGCTCTCCTATGCCATACCAGGTAAACAGCTTTTTTCTTAACAGAAAAGAGCACTGACGGCCCATGCGAGAGTTCCGGTATGAAGCCTTATTGTTCCAAGCGCCAGATATCCATGAATCAAAGAAATCGCTGCCAGTCATATTATTCTACTATTTTCCCTGCCACTTTCATTTTTTTTAAAACGGACGTTCCATGAGGAGAGGCCTTCTTGATTTCTTCAGTCAGATCCTTTCCTGCCGTATATCCATTGTGTTCTCCTTCCTTCCACTGCTTACTGTCAGTAACATCGTATATAACACCGTCAACTGCGATATACGCGGGATTTCCGTCTTTTCCATTATATTTTTCAAGCTCGTCCAGTGTAAGCTCCAGGCTCTCAGATGATTCCTCTGAACCCGCCTGACTGTTCTGTTTTGAGCAGCCGGGAAGCAAGAAAACAAGCAATATCACAAGGGAAAAAATTATCATGCGTTTTTTCATAAAGTATCTCCTTTGCATATTTTTGATGATCTTATTGTATCAGTATACTTTCATTATTTCAATAATAAAACTAAATTATTATATAATAATTTTGCTTTTTTCTGTCAAATCCAATTAAAAATAAGTATAAAAAAAGTGCTGCAATAAAAGATTATTATAAAACAATCAATATTACAGCACTCTTTCTCTAATACTATATAATTACCTTAACCGGACACTTAGCAGCACATTTACCGCAATTGGTGCATTTCTCATAATCAATAATTGCAACGTTATTGTCCATATGAATGGCATCAAATTCACACTGCTTGATGCACATGGTACAGCCAATGCAGCCCACATCGCATTTAGCCTTAACATCTTTTCCTTTGTCATGGGAGTTACACTGAACTAAGTACTCCGCTTTATAAGGAACCAGATCAATTAAGTTGTTGGGACAGGAAGCCACGCATTTGCCGCAGGCAACGCACTTCTCCTTATCTACGACTGCAATGCCGTCCACAACATGGATCGCATCAAATTCACATGCTTTCACACATGATCCGTATCCCATACAGCCATAAACACATGCCTTCTCACCAGCTCCCGGTACGACTGAGATCTTCCGGCAGTCATCAATTCCGTAATAATTATACTGAACTTTTGTCTTATCGCATGTACCTTTACATTTAACAAATGCAACCTTTTTCTCAGCTGCGCCTGCAGATACGCCCATGATCTGACTGATCTTCTCTGTTACAGAAGCGCCGCCTACGGGACAGGCACCAACATCAGCCTGGCCTGCAGCAATGGCTTTTGCAAGAGCATCACAGCCTGCATAGCCGCAGCCGCCGCAGTTGTTTCCCGGCAGCTCATTTCTGACCAGGATTTCTTTTTCATCAACTTCAACTTTAAATTTCTCGCTGGCAATGCCGAGGAATACGCCAATCAGAATACCGATAATGCCTACAACGGCTGCCGCAAAAATAATTCCTGTTATCATATTCTTTCGTCTCCTCCCTTAAATTAATCCGGAAAATCCGAAAAATGCAATCGCCATCAGGCCAGAGGTAATCAGAACAATCGGTGATCCCTTAAAGGAATGAGGAACGTCATTATATTCGATTCTTTCACGGACACCAGCCAGCATGATAATGGCAATGGTGAAACCAACAGAAGTACCCACACCGTTTATAACACTCTCCAGAATGTTATAACTCTTCTGAACATTGGTCAGTGCCACACCTAAAACAGCACAGTTGGTTGTAATCAGAGGCAGATACACTCCCAGTGCCTCATAGAGTGCAGGCATGGATTTCTTTAAAAACATCTCTACAAACTGTACCAGCGCTGCAATGACCAGAATAAATACGATGGTCTGTAAAAATTCCAGATGAAGTCCCACTAATACACTTTTATAGATTAAACTGGTAACAAATGATGCGATGGTAATAACAAAGATTACAGCCGCGCCCATGCCGGCAGAAGTTTTCACATTTTTGGAAACTCCAAGGAATGGACAAAGGCCGAGAAACTGACTGAGCACTACATTATTCACCAGTGCGGAGCCAATAGCAATTAATAATAATTCTTTCATCGATCCACTCTCCTATTCGTCTTTCCTGGAAGTTGCAGATTTCAATTCTGCTTCTTTTCTGGCTACTTCTGCTTTTTTTGCTGCAAGTGCTTCTTCTTCTGCCTGTCTTTTTCTGGTTTCCAAAACCTCATGGTTTGACATGCAGGAAGAACCGGAACAGGACATACAGTTGCCTCCGCAGGCTAACTTGGATGGCGGAACGGAACCATTGGTTGCAGACGGAGCTTTGAATTTGTTCTGCAGCGCAGTTAAAATCGAAAGTACAAAGAATGCGCCTGGAGCCAGAACAAAAATAGCGATATGATAATTCTCAGGAATAAAGTTAATTCCGAATGCGGCACCGGAACCCAGGATCTCACGAACCAGACCGATACAGGTTAAGGCGATGGTAAATCCAAGTCCCATACCAATTCCGTCAAAGGTGGAGGCCACCACGCCGTTCTTGGAAGCATAGGATTCCGCACGTCCTAAGATAATACAGTTAACAACGATCAGCGGAATATAGATTCCAAGAGCAGAATACAGGCTTGGTACATAGGCCTGTAAAAGCAGCTGCACGATCGTAACAAGAGTCGCTACAATAACGATGTAAGCCGGGATTCTGACA
The DNA here is from genome assembly GCA_023386315.1 of Bacillota bacterium. Lineage (GTDB taxonomy): Bacteria > Bacillota > Clostridia > Lachnospirales > Lachnospiraceae > Lacrimispora. The sequence goes on from JAEWJZ010000018.1 coordinate 290,033, forward strand.
CGGTCCGGAATAATCTTACGCATAGCGGAAATAATCATATTGGAAAATAACAGTACCACAGTCGTGGAAAGCCCCATACCTGCTCCGTTAATCGCAGATGTGGTAACAGCCAGAGTCGGACACATACCGAGCATCAGCACGAAGGTCGGATTCTCTTTTACGATACCGTTAAATAAACGTTCTGTACATTTGTTATTCATCTTCCCACCTCCTACTGATTCATATAGTGATGCACATAATACAATGCCGCGTTGACAGCATTGGTAGTTGCACTTGATGTAATGGTAGCGCCGCTGATGGCATTGATCTCGGCATCACCTGCATTGCCCGACTTGGTAACAGTGAGTGATTCCGCACTCTTTCCGGTATACTGGCCTTTAAATTCCGGTTCTTTTGCCTTAAGGCCTAAGCCCGGAGTATCGCTGATTGCCAGAAACTCGATACCGCTTATACTTCCATCCGCTTTGATTCCCACGGAAAGCTCTACTGTACCGCCATAGCTGTCATCCGAATGGGACGTTATGACATAACCAAGCAATGTGCCGCTTCCATCTACTGCCTGAAGTGCATTGTTTACGCCTACATTGCCAAAGTTCTGTGTGGTAAGATCTGTATTGCAGGTTTCAATCGCTGCCTTCATCTTATCATCAGACTTAAAATCCGCCGCTTCCGGAAACACTGCTTTATATGCTTCAATATTGGCAGCAAGAGTTGCTTTTTCAATAGGTGCCTTCGTAATCTGATAAGCACCGCCCAGCAGAAAACCGGAAACCAGAGTAATGACAAATAAAATTAACGCGTCTTTCATATATCCGCCACTCTTCATCTTATTTGCCCTCCTTTCCAAATGCTTTTGGAAGAGATATCTTCTCAATCAGCGGAACAAGAATATTGCTGATGATGATCGCATAGGATACGCCCTCTGCAGACCCTCCGAAAAGCCGGAACAGACCGGTAAGCACACCTAAAAGAATACCAAAGTAAATCTGCCCCTTTGGAGTAACCGGACTGGTTACATAATCAGTTGCCATAAAGAATGCACCAAAAATAATACCGCCGCCACATAAATGAGTCAGCACATACATCAGGTCATGCTGTCCGAAGATAAAGACGAACAGGGAAAATGTTATTAAATAGGCTGCCGGAATCCGGATTGATATTACTTTTCTGGCGATTAAATACGCCGCACCAATCAGCAGTGCAATGACGGAAACTTCTCCAATGGTACCTGGAATTCTTCCGATAAACATGGCTGCCACATCAACAGACTGCCCTGCTTTAAATGCTGCAAGAGGTGTAGGGCTTACGACCGCGTCATTGTATGTAAACGTGGTCATGGGACCTGCAAAAGCGATCAGAAGAAAACATCTTGCTGCAAGAGCCGGGTTCATAAAGTTCTGTCCCAGTCCGCCGTAAAGCTGTTTTACAACGATGATTGCAAAAACACCGCCTAAAAATGGCATCCATAATGGAATTGCCGGAGGCATGTTAAGTCCAAGAATCATTCCGGTTACAAGTGCACTTCCGTCACTGACAGTCACCGGTTTCCCCATCAGGGTTTCAAATACATATTCGCTTAATACACAGGATAAAATGGTGACAAGCAAAACCAGTGCAGCCTTTACTCCAAACTGATATACACCATACGCAGTAGCCGGGATCATGGCAATTGCTACATCCAGCATTAAATTTTGTGATGTTACCTGATCTCTGACATGAGGTGATGATGATACGTTTAATAATTTACTCATACTTCACCCTCCTACGCTTTCTTTCTGCTTGCAATCACTGTTTTACGCATCTCTTTAAATGCCTGGGTCAAAGGCAGTTTCGCCGGACAGGCATACGCACAGCAGCCGCATTCGCAGCATTCCATACCATCTAATTTTACAAATGCATCTATGTCAGATCTTACAGCCGCCTGCATCATCATCTGGGGAACCACACGGCTTGGGCATACGTTTACACATCTGCCGCAGCGGATACAGGCTGTCGGCGCATTCAGTGCAACCTCATCCTTTGACATACAGGTAAGCGCAGAGGAGGTTTTGGTAACAGGTATATTCATGTTGAACAGCGCCTGCCCCATCATCGGTCCTCCGGAAATCACTTTTTCCGGTTCTGTCTTAAATCCGCCGGAAGCCTCTAACAGCTCAGCGTAATTTGTTCCTGTCCTCACATTGTAGTTTTGTGGATTTGTTATGGCATCGCCGGTAACCGTAATAATTCTTCGGATTAACGGGGTGGACTTTGCTACGGCATTGTAGATGGAAATAACCGTATCCACGTTATCCACGATACAGCCTGCGTCAGCCGGAAGCATGGATGAATTGATCTTTCTTCCAGTCACCGCATAGATCAGGGAGCGCTCACCGCCCTGTGGATATTTTGTCTTTAGCGGACAAACCGTGATTCTCGGTTCATCTTTTACAAGCTCTGTCATCAGTCTGATTGCTTCCGGCTTATTATCTTCTATACCAATTACGCCCTTTGCATTGTCAAACAGCTGAAGAATGATATTCAGACCTTTTACAATGCTATCCGGCTCTTCGAGCATCATCCGGTAATCGGATGTCAGATATGGTTCACATTCTGCTCCGTTTACAATGATGGTATCAATTTTTGTCTCATCCTTTGGTGTCAGCTTTACGTGTGTGGGGAATCCAGCTCCGCCAAGACCTACGATACCGGCCTCCTTTACAATATCACGTATTTCCTCTTTTGACAGGGATTTGGGATCCCTCTCTTTACCAAATCCTTCCGTCTCCTGATATTTTCCGTCATTCTCAACGATGATTGACATTACCATGGAGCCGTTTGCGACCATTCTTGGTTCAATGGTTTTTACTGTTCCTGAAACAGAACTGATCACACAGGCAGAAATAAAACCTCCTGCTTCTCCGATCTTCTGACCAACTAATACCTGATCACCTGCTGCCACCAGAGGCTTTGCAGGTGCGCCGATATGCTGGGACAGCGGGAACACCATCTCGCCTTTTGGCTGCAGTACCTGCACAGGTTTATTTTCCGACAATTCTTTACCCTCATAGGTGTGAATGCCGCCTTTAAATGTAGCCAAACCCATTAGACTAACCCTCTTTCTCTACAATTCTTTATCTCTCCCGACAAAATATTCTCTTTTTGTCACCGAAATAAGTATAACACAATCCGGAAACTGAAACAATCCGAAATTACATATTGTATACTGTGTTCCTAATGTAAATCTTTCCATTAGTGGAACAAAACTGCTCTTAAAAGTCAGAATTTATTGTTAAATGTTAAACAATTATGCTTTATAACAATCCTCTATGTTTTCTCAAAAAAACAATCATTTCTTAATGTATACTTTTAAAAACAAAATAAACAACTTTTGGAACTATTGTTTTTATTTTTATACATTTTGTCTTGTTAAATTTTTATTAAATTCGGCCGATTGTTAGAAAGTTAACTTTCATATTCATAAATATTTTTCATTAATAAGCCCATTTATTTATTAAAAAAATTAATAACAAAACAGGAGCATCAGACATGCCAGAATCTGGAATTTCTTCCTATTCATAGCTTTGTCCAATGCTCCCAGGCTGAACCAACTGGTAAAAACGATAGATTAATCCAGTTCTGCTGCTCCGGTATGAAGCTGATAATACCGTCCCCTTTGTTTTAACAGATCCTCGTGATCTCCCCGTTCAATAATCTCACCGTTTTCCAGTACCATAATGGCATTGGCATTTCTTACCGTGGACAGACGGTGTGCGATAACAAAGGTGGTCCGGTTGGTCATAAGACGGTCCATTCCCCTCTCAATGTGCTTTTCCGTTCTTGTGTCCACGGAGCTGGTCGCTTCGTCAAGAATTAAAATGGGAGCTTTGGAGATGGCTGCTCTCGCTATATTAAGAAGCTGTCTCTGGCCCTGGCTTAAATTGGCTCCGTCTCCTTCCAGAACCGTTTGAAACCCGTCGTGCAGCCTCATGATGAAGGAATAGGCAGAAGCTGTTTTTGCCGCCTCAATGACCTCTTCATCCGTAGCATCAAGCCGCCCATAGCGGATATTTTCCATTACGGTTCCTGTAAACAAATGGGTATCCTGGAGCACCATGGCGATGTTTCTGCGAAGGTTTTCCCGTTTCATGTTTTGGATATTTACGCCGTCAATGGTGATTTCTCCGCCCTGAATGTCGTAAAAACGGTTGAGTAAATTGGTGATTGTGGTTTTGCCGGCTCCGGTTGAGCCTACAAAAGCAATTTTCTGACCCGGCTTTGCATAAAGGCTGATATCTTTTAAGATCACTTTTTCCGGATTATAACCAAAGGTTACGTTCTTTAATTCCACAAATCCATTCATTGGTTCCAACTCTTTTGCATCTTCCCCATCTGCAGGCTCCGGATTTTCATCCATAATTGCAAATACCCGTTCTGCGCCTGCAAGTGCGGAGAAAACGTTACTGATCTGCATGGAGATCTCATTGATCGGCCGGCTGAACTGTCTGGAAAAGTTTAAAAATACAGTCAGTCCGCCTACGTCAAATCCTCTTATCACACACAGGAGAGCGCCGATGCAGGCAGTTAAAATATAATTTAACTGGCTTAAATTAAACATAACCGGCATCATGATACCGCCAAAAAACTGAGCATGTATCATGTTATTTTTTAAATCCTCATTGAGAATGCCAAATTCCTCTTCCGCATCCTGCTCGTGGCAGAATACCTTTACCACCTTTTGCCCGCTGATGGTCTCTTCAATATATCCGTTGACTGCTCCCAGTGAACTTTGCTGGGCGGAAAAATATTTCTGGCTTCTTGCGGCAATCATCCCTGCCGCTTTCATCATAACCGGTATCAGCACCAGGGTCACCAGGGTCAGCCAGATATTCGTATAGATCATAAGAAACAGTGTTCCCACAATGCTTAATGCTCCTGAGAAGAGCTGGATTAAGGTATTGCTCAGCATCTGACCGATGGTATCCACGTCATTGCTGAACCGGCTCATCAAATCGCCGGTATTGTTGGTATCATAAAACCGCACCGGAAGGGTCTGCATCTTTTTAAACAGATCATCTCTTATCTTCTGGAGGGCATTCTGGGCAACTGTGATCATGATTTTTGACTGGGCATAGTTAGCCAGCACTCCCACCAGGAAAACCGCCGCCATGACAGCAAGCCCTTTTGCAAGGCCTGCCGCATCTCCCCTGCTTCCGTCCAACGGTGCAATGAACCGATTCATTATGGGGCGCAGCATATAAGCGCCTCCCAGATTGGAAAGTGTGCCGATCATTACACATATGATTGCAATTGCCATCTGGGCTCTGTATTCTTTTAAATAAGACAGCAAACGTCTGGCGGTGACATTGGCATTCTTTGGAGCGCCTTTTTTCATTGGTCTTCCATGCCCTGGTCCTCCCATGCCTGGTCCGCCTTTTGGACTCGGGGCAGACCGGCCGTAACGCCTTTTTAAGCTTTCGATCTTCTTTTGTTCATCCATTATGCACCTGCCTCCTTTTCCCGGTCTTTCTGCGAATAATAAATCTCCTGATAAGCCTCGCAGGTTTCCATGAGTTCTCCGTGGGTTCCGGTTCCGGCTATTTTCCCTTCATCCAGAACAATTATTTTATCCGCATGTTCCACTGACCCGATCCTCTGGGCAATGATGAATTTTGTAGTATTCTTAAGCGTGGTTGTAAAGCTTTGTCTGATCCTTGCTTCTGTTGCTGTATCCACTGCAGATGTGCTGTCATCAAGTATGAGAATTTTAGGCTTTTTTAAAAGGGTTCTCGCAATACAAAGCCTTTGCTTTTGCCCGCCGGAAACGTTGGAGCCGCCCTGTCCTAAGTCTGTGTCATACCCTTCTTTAAAGCTGGAAATGAATCCATGGGCCTGGGCGCTTTCCGACATAAGGATTATTTCATCCATACCTGCTGTTTCATTTCCCCATCTTAAATTTTCTTCGATGGTTCCGGAAAAGAGAACATTTTTCTGAAGCACCATTCCTACTCCTTCTCTTAAATTCCGGATGGAATAATCCTTTACATTGATTCCGTCCACCAGCACTTCTCCCTCATCTGCATCGTAAAGACGGGGGATCAGCTGCACCAGAGAGGTTTTGCCGCTTCCGGTCGCACCGATAATACCGATGGTTTCACCAGGATTTGCAGTGAAGGTTATATGATCCAGGACCAGATCCTCTGTTCCCTTTGTATACTGAAAGCACACATTCCTAAACTCTACTCTTCCGGCAGTAATCTGTGCTGCTTTTTCTGAAGCCTGGTCATCAGTTAAATCAATTTCCGTGTCTAAGACCTCTTTTACTCTCTTTAAAGAGGCCATTGCACGGGAGGCCTGTAAAAAGACCATGGAAAGCATCATCAAAGACATCAGAATCTGAACAATGTATATGGTAAATGCGGTTAAATCCCCCACCGGCATGCTGCCTGCGATAATTAAATTTCCTCCATACCATACCACGGCAATGGTAGTGATGTTCATCATCAGCATCATTAACGGCATGGCAGCGATCACTACCTTCATCGCATTTAAGCTGCCTTCTTTTAAATCCCGGTTGGTCGTACGGAACTTTTCTTCCTCATGGGTTTCCCTGACAAAGGATTTAATAACCCTTACATTGGTTAACGCCTCCTGCACGCCGGAGTTTAAACGGTCGATTTTCTTCTGCATGACCTCAAACCGTGGAAACGCTATAATGAGTATAATCGCGATCATAATGATCAGAACCGGAATGACAACAAGAAGAATGCTGACCAGCTGCCTGTTCATTAAATATGCCATGATCAGACCTCCTATGAGCATACCCGGAGCCCGAAACATCATACGGAGAGTTAACATCACTACGTTCTGAATCTGCTGGATATCATTGGTCAGCCTGGTCACCAGAGATCCTGTACTGAAATCGTCTATATTTTTAAAAGAAAATTCCTGAACTTTATGAAAAACATCTTTTCTTAAATCCGTGCTGAAGCTGATGGAGGCCTTTGCTGAATAATAGGCGGCTCCGATTCCCCCAATTGCCATAACTACAGCGATCAAAACCATGATAATGCCCATTTTTACAATATAGGCTTCATTTCTTTCCAGCACTCCGTTATTGATAATCATGGAAGTCAGCCTGGGCAGCAATATCTCTCCAAAAACTTCCGTGAGCATAAGAATGGGGGCCAGAATAAAAGCACCCAGATAGGGCCTTATATATTTCCAGTATCGTTTCAAGTTGTTATTCCTCTCTTTCTGCCATGTCCTTTTCTACAGGTATCCGGGACAAATTATCATAAATACGGTCCAGCACCTGACCCATGTAAATTAAATCTTCATCGGAAAAGCCCTGAAACATCTTAATTTCTACATTACGGAAATATTCCCGGCTTTTGCCTACCATATCCTTCCCTTTCTCTGTCAGACACAGCTGATTCATCCGATTATCCTCTTTGTCCACGATCCGGGTAATGTAACCTCCTTTTTCCAGCTTCTTTACTGATACCGCAATGGTAGCAGTGGAAACGTAAAGGCGTTTTGCAATCTCCTTCTGAGACACATTGGAATGCTCTGAAAGCATCATCAGGATCTGATGCTGGCTGCGGTATACCCCGGTCTGCTTCCCCTGCTCATCCAAAAGGCACCGGTGCATCTTCATGATCTTCATATATTTTGTCATAACGCTGTGCATCGGCGAACTCATCTCCATTGACCCTTCCGCTCTGAAATGGCACATCGGTTTCATTCTTACGCCTCCTTTTGTTAGCTTATTAATAATTAGCTAATTAACTATATGGAATTATAACACCGCCTGTTTCCGTTTGCAATCATATATTTCATGGAATTCAGGCGGCAGGTTTCCTGTTTTTTGTATGTTTTTGATATAAATTCTCAATTAAGCAGCTAAAACAGCCTTAATTCCTGCTGTTCATACTCCTGACGCCGCTTGAGAGGGATCTGTCTCTCCGCCAGCATACCGCGGAACGCTTCTTCATGGGAAAGCCAGTCCCCGATCTCACTCTTTTCCAGAATCAGCGGCATCCGGTCATGGACAGGCGCCACAAAAGGATTGGCATTGGTTGTGAGAATGACAAACCGGTCTTCCTCTCCATGATTATAAAAACCAGCCAGAAACAGGATGGGAACACCTTCCCGGTAAAAAGCTGCTTTCTCCCTGTTTTTGCTCCATTCATAAAATCCGCTGCAGGGAATAACTGCCCTGCGCCGCAGGATGCTTTCACGGAACATGGGCTTTTGAAGCACTGTTTCTGATCTGGCATTAAAGATCACACCTTTTTTCTGAAAGCCGGGAAATCCCCAGCGCTGCAGGGCAGGCATCACTCTGCGGTCTTTGTTTATAAGGACCATGGCCTGATCAGCCGGATGAACATCTCCTGTAAGCCTCTCCCTGTTTATTTTATGATCAATTTCTCTTACCAGCTTTTCAATCTCCCGCGCTGTCTCATCATCCACATAATACCTTCCGCACACGCTTTTCTCCCTTCCCTTCGCTTTTATTTTGGTAATATCATAACCCATTTACAGGCTTCCATGTAAAATATCAGCTTAAATTCATGGCGTATTCCTCCGATTATGGCTTCGCACTCATATTCTTTTGAGGGAATTCCCGAATAATTTTTATTCTCACTATGCCTTACCGTAATCTCTCTCACTGTCTGGATCTCTCCGTCATCGCCCTCAAACTTAAAACTTAACGGCCTTAGATTACAGCTGGCTGTAAACCATGCCTTACAGGCTATATGATACATTTTACCTTTTAATTCTCCGCTGTCAATCGCCTCTGCATTGATTCCGATTCCAAAAGAGGACATCCTTCTCACTTCCTGTTTTTATAAAATAGTCTGCCTGCTGTAATCCACAGTCCGTTTCTCCCTGCTGATTCCCCCGCCCATATGGTCCAGACACCGGGCAGGTCCGTTCTGGGGTGATTTTAAGAACGAGGCTCTTATAATGGAATCATTGCCAAACCGCTTTCTGATCTCATCCACGGTCCGGTCAAGACGTTCCAGCCGTTCATAGTCCCCTGTATCAAACAGGCCAAGCTGCCTTTCGCTTCCTTTTGTGATCTGACTCGTGTGGATACCAAGGTGGCGGACCGGCAGCTCATCCCATGCCTCATCGAATACCCGGCACGCTGTCTTAAAAATCTCTTCGGTTATATTGGTGGGCGAAGAAAGAGGGGCCTGATGGCTGTAATAATGAAAATCCCAGTCCTTTATTCCCACAGACAAAACTCCGGCACGGACTTTATCGGACCGCAGTCTTGCTGCCAGTGTCTCGGCAAGGGATAAAAGCACCAGATGGGCATGTTCCCTGTCCGTTACATCAAAGGCAATGGTAGTACTGTTTCCATATCCTTTATTGGGCGGCGGCACCGGTTCTACCGCTGAAAAATCCAGTCCGTGGGCAAATCCCCAGATCACCTCTCCCATTTTGCCGAAATGGCTTTTTATCAGGCCAGGATCGGTTTCTGCCAGATCTCCGATGGTCTTTATTCCAAGCTGGCCAAGCTTTCGAAATGTAGCCCTGCCTACAAAAAACAGGTCGCTGACGGGCAAAGGCCACAGCTTTTCCCGGATTTCTCCGGTCCAAAGCGTATGAACCCGGTCCGGCTTTTTAAAATCCGATGCCATCTTCGCTAAAACCTTATTATCAGCAACACCGATATTAACGGTAAATCCCAGTTCCTCCCTGATTCTCTTTCCGATTTCCAGAGCGGCGTCCCCGGGTTCCCCGAACAGTGCCTCCATCCCCGTCATATCCATGTATGCCTCATCAATGGAATACTGTTCCACTGTGGGAGAATACTCCTTCAGAATGCGGATAAAAGCATCGGAAGACCGCTGGTACAAATTATAATTAGGCGGAACCAGTAAAAGCCCGGGGCATTTCTGCAGCGCCTCCGTAACAGACTGTCCTGTGTGAATACCATACTTCTTTGCCGGGATGCTCTTTGCCAGAATGATCCCATGGCGCATGGTCACATCTCCGCCCACTGCGGAAGGCACCAGCCGCAGATCCAGATTCCCGGAAAGATGCTTCAGCCGGTAGACCGCTTCCCAGCTTAAAAACGCAGAATTTACATCAATATGAAAAATAACCCGTCTCATACACTCACCTCTGAGTATATGATAACCGAATGTATGTTCGATTAATAGTGGAAATAAAAGGATGTATTTTTTATGGGAATACATCCTCTTATTTTTCATTCAAAATCCGCTTCGCCTCTGTTTCCGTAATCACTTCATAGCATTCAAATTCCGGAGCATCGGGATAAAAATATCCCAGAGACAGTCCCCGCCGCACCCAGTCTCCGTTTTCATAGCCAAAGAACTGCCTTCCTTCCTGCTTAATCACAGTCCCTTTGTTTTCATAATCGGTTAATTTAAGAAACCTGATCTCATCCATGACATTTCACCTTTTCTATGCCCTTCGGAATCTCCATAGAATCAGAAAGTTCAAACATCTGATCCCCCAGTTCTATGTATTCCCTGCTGCTCACATCCCTCATCAGCCTCTGCTTCTCATACAGTTCATGTATCTTCCCGCTCTTTACTCCGAAGCTCTCCGGTGTATGATACTGGAGCTCAAATGCCTGCCCCTGGGGGGAACGCAGAATGGTATTGATTCCATTATAGGGATTTTGACTGTCAAGCCAGTAATTCTTAATTTCAACCGTATTATAACCTGAATCCTGATAGATCTCAATGATTTTTATCACTTTTTCTGAAAGCAGCTCCGGAGAGACTGTATAAGTGTAGCGCAGGATATCTTTTATCTCACATGCCTGCCCTGTCTGACTGTATTTCCGGCAGAATTTTTTTAAATAAGAGCCGACTGACTTAATCCGGTATTCGGTGCCGGTCATGTCCACATCAGTCTGTTCTGCCACGCTCTTTACTTTTGCTGTGATGAAAGGTTCCCGCTTCAGCGCCTGTTTATACCAGAGTATTCCTTTGATCCACGCTCTTAATACGTTTCTCTCTCTGTGGACTGCTTTGAGACAGCAATATGGTTTCCTCACCGGCAGACAATCCCGGTAGTATTTCCCCCTTAGCATGATTCTGAATTTCCTTTTATATTTTTATAGTACCATTCAGAATATGCTGCCTGCCCTTCATTTGTGTCTGTTTTATTTCTCCCATGTGAAAAGCGGAAGTCCATACAGCCGGACCTCCGCTTATTTTAACTGCCTTTTTATACTTCCTTATTTTTGAAAATGATGCGGAAGATGGGGAAAAACACCCAGAATGAGACAGCCGAATTAATCAGCATGGTAATCACATCTGCCATCGTCTCTCCGCTTCTGCCCAGATTCAGCCTGTTCATAAAAAGATCATAGACCGGGGCTTTATAAACTCCCTGTAAAGCGGCTGCACCGATGGTAATGATCACATAGGCAATCACATACCACATGGCAGCCTTAAGAGCACTGTTATTAGCTTTAAATGTCACATTTCTCTGAAGGAAGAAATTGATTACCTGGGCAATGGCCATGGTAATCTCCACTGCCAGAAAATAAGCAAGTCCTCCGCCTCCCCCGCTGGAAAGTGTTCCTGCTGCATAATTAAAAATATAATACGGAGAGCCATCCAGATTGGAGCCGATGCGGCCAATCTGGAAATTCGTTTCTGCAAGAGCGGTCATTTCAAACACATTCCGGAAAACCGGCATTAAAACCATCTGCAGTACCGTCACCCCGTTGGATACGATAAAAAATATTATAAATTGCGCCATTGCAGGGTGTTTGCCGCCAAACGACTTCCATCCCTTTTTTAAACCTGCCAGCATTCCATCACTCCAATCTATTTCCCGGATAGTTTTTTTTCATAAGCCCTGTTCGCTTTTGCATTGGAAAAAAAGCCTCCGATCACCTTTTTCATTCCCTTCAGGAAATGTCCATTGACGGCCAAAACCATTCCCTCTGCCATTTCCATACTCACAACTCCATTTGTCATTTTGGCAATTCCCCGAAACGGCATGCTGTAAATAAAAAGAAGGTTTAAATCCGGTTTTCCTTTTGCTTCACTTTTGTTTTTTAAACCTGTCAGGATGCCATAGACTATCCTTGCCAGCCTGCTCTTTGCATAGTACATCTGGCAGAATGCATCGTTAATTCCCAACTCCCCGCTCCATTTTCCGTCGGGAATGGGGTGTCCCAGCAGCGTTTCAAATTCTTCAGCGGATACATCGGTGATAAGACCAGAATAATAGGATTTCATTTTTTCCGGTGTATAAGGCAGGATATCCGTGGTACCTTCCAGTGTAAGAGTCGTGCTTAATCTTAAATCTTCCACACTGGCTCCGATGTATATGGTATAATCTCCCTTTTCCACTTCAAAACGGTTCGTCGCCACATTCCAGTACCGAAAAGTCTTATCGTCAAAGGGGATCTCAACGTTCCTGCTTTCCCCCGCTTTTAAATAAACCTTTACAAAGCCTTTCAATTCTTTATCCGGACGGAAAATTATTCCTTTGGGTCCGCCCACATAGAGCTGGGCCACCTCTTTCCCATCCCGGTCCCCCTTGTTGGTAATGGTAAAACGCACACCGCCTTCGGATATCTGCAGATCGGAGTAAGCAAATGTTGTGTAAGACAATCCAAAACCGAAGGGATAACAGACGGGAATTCCTGCCGTGTCGTAATACCGGTATCCCACGAAGAGCCCTTCCCTGTATTCAGCGCAGCGTTCCTTTCCCGGGAAATAATGATATGCCGGAGTATCCGAAAGCTTTAGCGGATAACTCTCAGCTAAGCGGCCGGAGGGATTGACCTCGCCGGTTATCACCCGTACCATGGCCCCTGCTCCTGCCTGACCGCCCAAGTAACCATGAAGAATGGATTTGCAGCAGGACTGCCAAGGAAGTTCAATGACAGAGCCGGCACTTAAAATTCCCACAATATTGGGATTGACTTCGGCCAGAGCTTTAAGAAGACTGATCTGGCTGCCTGGTATTTCCAGATGGGTCCGGTCCTGCCCCTCTGATTCACTGAGCTCATCAAGCCCGAAGCAGTAAAGAACTGCATCAGCTTTTGCCGCCAGTGCAAGAGCCTCTTTTTTAAGCACTTCATCTTCTTTTCCGCTTCGCTGATACCCTTTGGAGCACCCTATAAGGTTTAATGGAGCACTCTGTATTACCGACTCAATGGTCTCCAGGGACAGGGGATTTACAATAGATGATCCTGCCCCCTGATAACGGGGGGTAAATGCAAAATCTCCGATTACCGCAACTTTACAGCCGGAATCCAGGGGGAGCAGCCCATCTTCATTTTTAAGAAGAACAATGCTCTCCTGAGATGCTTTCCGGGCCAGTTCATGATGCGCCTTTGAGTCAAAAGATTTCTTTCCGCTCTTCTTAGCAGCTGTAAGGCTCAGTACAGCATCTAATAAGTCATCCACACAGGCATCCAGTTCCTCCATGGTAAGCGTTCCATTTTCCACCGCCGCTATTAATTCCCTTGCAGACCCCAGTCCCGGCGCCGGCATTTCTAAATCAGATCCTGCAGCAACTCCTTCCACATGATTATTGGAGCCGCCCCAGTCTGTGATGACAATTCCGTCAAAGTTCCAGTCACCGCGCAGAATATCCTTCAGAAGATGCTTGTTTTCATTGGCATAAACCCCGTTTACCGCGTTGTAACTGGTCATAATGGATTTTGCACCGCCCTCTTCCACTGCAATTTCAAAGCCTTCCAGATAGATCTCCCTGAGTGTCCGTTCATCAAGAACCGAATCAACCGACATCCGGAGCCTCTCCTGGCTGTTGACTGCAAAATGTTTGGGGCAGGCATAGACTCCCTGGCTCTGGATTCCCCTTATATAGGCCGCTGCCATCTTTCCGGACAAAAGAGGATCTTCTGAAAAATATTCAAAATTCCTTCCGCAGAGAGGACTTCGTTTGATATTAAGTCCCGGTCCCAGCAAAACATTTACTTCCTGGCTGGAAGCCTCTTCTCCCAGGGTCCTTCCGATTTCCTCTGCAAGATTCTCATCCCAGCTGTTCGCCACGGCCGCAGCCGTGGGAAAGCAGGTAGCCGGCAGGGACGCATTGAGTCCTAAATGATCCCCTGCACCGGCCTGTTTACGGACTCCATGGGGACCATCCGCACAAAATATGGAAGGGATTCCCAGCCGGTCAATATTCCTGGACTGCCAGACGTTCTTTCCGTTTAAAAAGGCCGCCTTTTCTTCCATAGTCATTTTTCGAATGATATCCTCATGCTTCATTATGCCATTCCTTCCTCTTCCAGTCGTTTTTTGTAGCTTTTTATAATTCTTACTTCCAAAAGGATAAACCCTGCTGCCAGAATCACGTCGATTATGATTGCAGCGATCTGCCACATCAGCAGACTTACGCTAGCATTATCTCCTTCATAGGCACGGCTGTTTACCACTGTGTACATAATGTTTTTACAGGATTTGCGCATGGCATTTAAGCTGGTGGCGCTGGTCCTGTCTTTTACATGATTTGTCTCCGTATCATAGGCAACCAGCATGGCATCATTCCCGTTGCGGATCTCCTGATCTGCATTCTGGTATCCATAGCCTCCAAAATAATCGGTGAGAACAAATCCCCGGAATCCCCATTCGTCACGAAGAACCTTGTTAAGCAGTGTATCATTGGCGCCGGAGTACACAGTTCCAATATAGTTAAAGGAAGACATAACTGCCTTTGCATGCCCCTCTTTTACTGCAATTTCAAAGGGCTTTAAATAAATCTCACGGATTGCCTGCTCACTGGACCATGTACAAAGCATGCTTAAGCGGTTTGTTTCCTGGTCATTTAATGCAAAATGCTTGATATATGCATAAACTCCGTGCTTTTCGGCACCCGTGACAGCACTGGCTGCCATCTGTCCCGAAAGTACGCCATCCTCGGAATAATACTCGAAGTTACGGCCTGCAAATGCGCAGCGGTGGATATTCATAGCCGGTGCATACCAGCCGGATACCTTCATCTCATCTGCCATTTTGCCGATTTTTTCTCCAAATGCTTCTGCAATGTCACGGTTCCAGGTACTTGCAATCATGACGGCAGACGGAAAACCGATGGAGCCGGTCCCTGTAAAGTTGTTATTGATGGAAGCAGGACCATCACAATCCACTGTTCCGACTTTATTCACACTTTTTGCCTCCGAGGTCTGATATCCTCCGATTGCAGTCATCATATCCATATCATTTACAGATAACTGGTCAAGAAGCTTCTCCCACTTGGGATCATCAAAGGACAGTCCCCGCATATCAGCCAGTTTCAGTCCGTTTCGGGCTCCTGTCACCGGCATCTGATCGCTGTCATTGTTGTGGGCAGCCGGATCGTAATTGCTGTTGTTTACAAAGGTTTTCTTGTATTTTTCCGGCATGCTCATGCTTTTCGGTGCTGCTGTGGCTTTCTTATAGTTTGCAAATCCATCTGCACGGGAAAGATAAGTCAGCTCTCCGCCGGCATCTGCAAACCGGTTCACTGCTGCTGTCTGATCTGACGTACGTGGTTTCGACTCATTATATACCACAGTGGATGGTACGCGGTAATTCTCTTCTGCAATGATGGTGTGGGAATCGGACCGTATGGATATGCCATAATCGCCGGATTCCAGCACGTAGCAGCCGTTGCCGGCCTCATCAAAAGAGGCCATATCTTCTGCCTGAATGGACATCTTAACAGTTTGGGATTCCCCGGGTTTTAAAGTGCCGGTTTTATCAAATGCGATCAGGTTTGCAGAAGCTTTTTCGATCCCTTTGTTGGTATAGGGCGGATTGTAATAAACCTCCACTACGTCCTTACCCGCGTTATTACCTGTATTGGTCACGGTCACATCAAATAAGATTGTTCCGTCTTTTTCCGTTAATTGCCCCATCTCCTGCTGAAAAGTCGTATAGGATAATCCATAACCAAATGGATAGAGTACCTCTTTCTTATAATCAATCAGTCCCTCTGCAGCTGCTGTCTCATAAAAACGATAGCCTGTATAAATGCCTTCTGTGTAGTTTACAAAACTTGGATAAGTATCTGCTCCCTTAAATGCCTTGCCTTTGAATTCATTCATGTTATCATAGGTAAAGCTGCCAAAGTTGTTGTAATTGGGAGCTTTGGTTAAATCCGTCACAAATGTATCACTGGTTTTTCCCGACGGATTAACGGCTCCGCTTATGATTTCACCCAGTCCTTTAAAACCGGACTGACCGGTACCAGGGCACCAGATGGCGCTTTTAATCTGGCTGTAATCATTGACAAAGCCAAGCTCCATGGCATTGGCACCGTTGTATACCACAATGACATTGTCAAAACTGGAACATACCAGATCCATCAGATTCTTTTCTGTCCGGCTTAACTGCAGATAATGATCTCCCGGCTCAAAATCCTTGTATTCCCTGGAATTGTCGGTATATGTAACCTTGCTTACATCAGTGGGAAGATCTGCCCCCTCTCCTCCTACCCGGGTAATGACCACCATAGCCGTATCAGAAAAAGCTTTGGCATCTTCTATGAGCTTGCCGCTGTAAGTGTCTGCCGCCGGCTCCGGCAGCGTCCAGTCCTGATCCCACATGCCAACACTTGGGCGGTCCGTGCGGTATGCCGTATAAAAATCAGTCAGGCTGGTATTAAGTTTAAAACCTGCATCCGTGAGGCCCTGAAGCAGCGATACCGTCTCATATGCCTTTGAAAGAGATCCGGATCCTGTTCCCCCATAGCATGGGTTTGTGGAAGCCCAGCCAAATACGTTTAAATTGGAATTATTCTTTAACGGAAGAAGGTCTGCATTATTTTTCAAAAGAACAATCCCTTCCTTCGCAATCTCAGTACAAAGATCGGTTGCCTCATCAGATGTTTCCTGTGAAATGGTTCCGCTGCCGGTAGCCAGTGAAATCAGATTGGACATAGGTCCCCAGCAGATTAAGTTTATAACCACAACAAAAGCCAGAAGCATAGCCATAAGGCTGTTTTTGCGGATCAGATACTTCGTAGACCCCTTCCTCTTTCTGCATACCACCATAACTACGGCTGCAGCTGCAACAACTACGGCAAAGCCGATGAGATACGGTACACACAATTTGACGATTTTTAACACATCATCAATGTTAATCTGTAACATTTCTTTCATCCTCCTCCATGCATAATACCAGAAACTGGTTTTGTCTTCTTACTTTAACACAGTTATGGCGCACTGGACCGTCAATTGCACAACCGGTCGGTTTTTCTGCATAAAAAGCAGCGCTGCCTGTCCGGTTAGGGAGGTCAGCGCTGCCGGATTTTAACTTATTCCTCCCTGGGAAGGGGGATGACCACATTCAGTTTAAACCAGTTATCTTTCGTATCAATGGTTACCCAGCCATTGTATTTTTTAACGGTGTATTTAATACTTTTGATGCCATATCCATGATACTCCTTATTTGCCTTTGTGGTTGCCGGCTGATTGTTCTCAAACCGGATATTTCCTTCAAAATAATTTTCAAACCGCATGACAACAAATTCTTTTTTGGAAAGGACCTCTGCGTGGATCAGCCGTTTCTCCTTGTCTTCAATTTGTATTGCACATTCAATGGCATTGTCCAGAGCATTACCAAGAATCGTACAGATGTCCATGACATGGATAAAATTCAACAGCTTTCCATCAACCACGGAAGTCAGCTCAATCTCATGCCTCTGGCAGGTCATACTTTTCCCGGTGAGTATGGTATCCACCACGGAATTGCCTGTTTTGTTCTGAGCCTCATAGGTTCGGATCTCGCTTTCCATCTCATCTAAAAAAGCCAGCCGTTTTGCAGCGTCCTGTTCTGCTCTTAAAACAGCAATCTGGTGTTTTAAGTCATGATATTTCCGGTTAATCATCTCTATGCTTTCCCCTGATTTCCGGTACTGGGAATACTGGCTCTGGAGGATGTTGCGCATAGCTTCCAAATCATATTTTACCTGCATCTCCTGCCTCAATATGTGATAAGCAAAAAGGATAACAAGGCCGCTTAGATCCACCAGTGTCCTGATGTTAAATATCTCCTTTGTAATCTGGCTGCTGAAGGGAGAATTGGAATATACAAAACTTAAGTTGCTGACAAAAAATACAGTCACTCCGGTGGCTGTTACAAACAGCAGCTCTTTCAGCGTAATATTTTCCTTCCGGATATGCTTTCTCTCCAAAAAATAAGCGCCTCCGAAAACAGCTCCGAAGACGATGAAAAAAACAAGAATATCCAGCCACATCGCCGATATCTGGGTATTGAGTACTGCATTATAATAAAGCTGCCACTCCAACGATGCCGTAAATTCCGCCAGAATAAACGACCTGACACAATAATATGCCGCGCTGCCGGCCTTCACCTCACAGGTAAACATGAAATATGCCTGCATCAGGCCAATTGCCAGAAGCATTCCGGGAATCCACAATGACTTTGGAAAAGTTCCCGCTGCCAGCTGTATGCTGCATTGCAAAAAGCATGCAATGCCCATGACAGCCGCCAGGGAAAACCCTTTCAATTTCCTTTTAAGATTCAAAACGTAGATGCTGCATGCGGCCCACTCCGCAATCCCAGTGTAAAGCCTTGGAATCTCTGTCAGTGTAATATGGTTCATTATAAAGCCCCTCCAAGATAATTGGTCAGTTCTTCCATAAACTCCTTTTTTTTCGTCCTGCTGATCGGCAGTCTGGCTCCTTTCATAAGCACGCAGCCATCCTGCACCCCTTCCACATGCTCCAGGTTTAAAAGATATCCCTTGCTGCACCGGAAAAAATTTGAATTTCTCAGTTTTTCCTGCGCATCCTTCATCGCTCCAAAGGTCATATACTCTCCGGTGAGGGTATGAAAAATAAGCCGGTGCCCAAGACTTTCAACATAACAGATATCCGTGAGGTACAGCTTCACCGTACCTCCCTTTATGTTAACCGCCATAAACTTTTTAACATTCCGGTTCATGCGCCCGATCACCTTATCAAGTCTCTGGGAAAAAGAAAAATAGGAAACCGGTTTTAGCACATAATCCGTCGCACGGACGGTATAGCCTTTAATGGCATACTGGGCCATGTTGGTGATGAAAATGATAATGACCTCAGGATCCTTTTCCCGGATGTGCTGGGCCGCCGTCATTCCATCCATAAATCTCATTTCTATATCCAGTAAAATAATATCGTACTCCGCCTTATAGTTTTCAACAATTTCATCTCCGTCAGAAAAAGTGAGAATGTGAAACAGCTCATTCCGTTCGTTCTGATACCGGAGTAAATATTCCTTTAACTGCGAAACACTCTCTGCATCATCATCCACTACTGCAATTCGAATCATAACTCTCTCCTCCGGTGCGGTTAATCGTTACATCTTATTAAGGATACACCAAATTTTTCCAGCTGGCAACATGATTGAAATTGGATTCTTATCAAAAAAAAGAGATACCAAAAGGTATCCCCCATAAAAAATTTTGTTATTTTGTTCTGGATATCAGGAGTTCTTTTAAATCGGTAATCGACATATTCTGCTGGTCCAGAATGGAAGATACTTCCTTAAACTGTTCCAGACTGATCTTTTCCTGAATTTCCTTCTCTTTTTCTATTAATTCAGCAATTGAATTCTTATGCTGCTGAATGGATTCCTGTACTTCTGCCAATTCCTTCTGATGCTTTTCAAGCGATGATTTTCTTACTCCTCTTGCCATATTTAAGTCTCCTTGCTGATTCTGGTATTCTGACCATATATTAGCAATTATCAGACTAAAAATCAATCATATTTCCATAATATGGTATTGGTAATTATTTCCAGTTATTCTGCCGGATTATTTTCTCCGGAATTAGGATCGGATGACCAGGATTTGTCTGTCTGTTTTCCGGAGAATATACGTCTTACCCCATTGGATTTTTGCATATAAACATCCTCATCAGGATAATAGCAGGTATCCTCATTCTCCATTGTTCCCACGTCGAGAATCACCAGAGCTTCATTGCCGGAATTGAAAAATGTATGAGCAATGTCTTTCCCAGCTGGTTTTGCGATAAAATCATCTTTTCCCACTTCCTGTTCCTGCCCGTTTAACCGCAAAGTTCCTTTTCCCGACAGAATCAGAAAAAATTCCTCCTGTTGTGAATGGCTGTGGTATTTCGTGCTGAATGCTCCGGGGGGAACATAATCAATATTTACATAAAGCTTCTGGCTTCCTGCTGATTCCCCTAATGATTTCGTAACCAGTCCCGCTTTATCACTCCAGATAAACTGCTTTGAGAGTTTTTCTATATTTTCTATATTCATTTTTATAGTTCTCCATTCTGATATAATTCATCCACTATGATTTCCCTGCATTGATTAAATATTGAAAACCGTCTGATTGCAGCATCAATGGCTTCATCCATTGATTTTGACCGCTTAACACCTGGCTCAAACCAGATGTTTTTTACCAATAATGTCTGTTTTTTCGTATCGGCAGATGCCTCAATTCTTCCAATAAAACGATCACCGTAAATAACAGGCAGCACGTAATGTCCGTATCTGCGTTTTTCCGGGGGAGTGTAAATTTCCCATTTGTAATCAAAGTCAAAAAGTGCCTGTATTAACTTTCGGTCCCACAATAAGTTATCTAATGGGGCAATAAATTCGCATCTTTTTTTCCAGCTTGTATGAGCTTCGCATTGTCTGGCTAACGGAATATCCTCCACCAGCATATACAACTCCTCTTTGATCCCTTCTATCTGGACTTTTTTTATTTTTTCTTCCTTAAGAAGCCGTGTAAAAACGGCACTTCTCTCCGTTGATTTCAGTCCGTCGATATTCAGCCATGCGTCAGAAGCCCGGTTCCACATAAGCCCCACAGCGCCGATTCTGCGTAAAATACGCCATGTGTGATGGTCATGCTCATCCGGATACGGATCAGGACTTGATAAAATCGGCTCAGGAATGCAGGTTTCAATGAGATCATAGTACTTGATAGATCCCGCTTTATGATGAACCGCCAGCTCACCGGTAAAATACATATGCTCAAGCACTGCTCTGGACAGTTTGGTACGGCTCCAGTACCAGTCCACCTTATCCGGCATATCGAGGTCACCGGAACACACCGGTCCGTGATCTGCGATGTATCTCTTCACCTGCCCCTGTGCCCCATGAACTGCCTCATGGCTTCGCTCCCACTGTCGGTGCTGCTTTCGGAAGCGTTCAAAATACGGCCAGTCACCCACTGGAAAAATAGAAAGGTTTTTATCAAAGTAATCTACAAGCATACGGTCCTGATATAAAAGATCAGAAAGCATCTGTTTGGAAAACCTTCTGATCCGTGACTGCAGAACCAATTCAGCATTTTTTCCGCACACATCCACCGGGTCAAACTGGATACAGCCAGCCTGACGGATAAAGTCCATAACTCCCTGCTTTCCCTCAAACCGATAGTCTCCAAGCAGTCCCTGCTTCCGAAGCAGAAAACGGCATGCCTGTCTCTTTGTAAAAGATATCATTTCCATCTCTTCCCTCTCTTTGCAAATATCCCTGAAATATGTATTACTCTCAGAAAATACCAGTGTACTTCATGTAATTACTGATGTAATATATTAAAAAAAACATAAGGGGTAATACATAATGCCAAATTCATATTTTAACAAAAATGACTCTTGCCAGAATGGCTTAGCACTGGGCATCAGCATTGGTTTAATCTGTGCTTCAGTAATTAATAATCTTGGAATCGGATTAGCAATGGGGATCGTCTTTGGTATGTTATTTCAAAATGGATTTTTCAGAAAAAAGCTGTAATACATAGAATCAGAGTTATTTTCCAATAAGCGTTTCCCGAAAAACTGTTTGAAACAAAGAAACAGGTATTTCCTGATTTAAATAAATTTGAAGCATACCTTTAGGTGTCATTTTATATTGCTCCAGTTCGGTTTTATGGGACAATAATGCAGCCGCCTCAATGTTGATATGATCCTTAAACGGAATAAGGCGGACATACTTATCCCCTATATAATAGCTTGGTAATTTAGCCCACAACCGTTCCTCTGCTTCACCTGGTATGCATTTCATGATTTTTATAAAGAGCTTATTTATTTCATCACTGAATCTGTTAATATAATTTTGTATGTCTTCACTCATAAGAAACACCCCCTTTATAAGAATATAACGTAAACACCTCCCGCAGTCAAGAAGAACGGACCGGTGCGGTCATCTCAATATGATTGCCTTCGCTGTCCTTAAATTCACAGACCCAGTTTGCTCCGATCTTACTAACAGGAAAAACCACCTGCAGCCCTTTCAGTTTCTGTACTAAAATATCTTTGCCGGCAACCTCCAGACTTGGAAGGCAGTTGCTGCCGAACGTATGATGCTCTCCCTTCCTCTTATAGGCAAATAGACCCAGCCGGAATCCATTTATATCGAATACACTGTATATCTCATCTCTGACAGTGACTGGCTGCTCTAAAAAGACTTCATAAAAACTGATGGCACGTTTCATATCGTGAACGCATAAATATAAAGAGTTTAAATTACATTTCACAGAATCGGCCTGTCTTTCTTCATATCCAGACGCCATGCAGGGATTTCCCCGTCATCGCCATAATATTCATCCAGTTGTTTAATCTTACCATTTTCCATTTGAAAAAATGAAACAACATGACAGGATACCTCATCCGACCAGATATGGGCAACCGTAATAATCAGATCACCAATCTGTTCCATTCGTTCCAACTCCCCATTCCATTTTTCCGGATATTCACAGTTCACTTTTATAAACTCCGTAACAGTAAACTGTTCATTTGTACAATGCCAGCGAATCACCCCATTCTCATGAAAAAAAGTCAAAAGCTGATCTGCATTTTGTTCCGCCACATACTTCCAATAGAGATTCATTCTGTCTCTTTCAACCATACTTCAATCCTCCAAACTTAGTCTGCGCAAAATTCATCAGGCGCAGAATGATCATATCATAGAAAGAAAGACAGCTGTATGTCATGTTTTATAAAAGAAAAGGTACTAAAATATTTCAGTAAAACATCATATAAAATAATATATTTTATGTCATGTAATAATATTGTTAAAATACGTTTAATTCATAATAATTCCACACATTTCACATATTTTCAGCTTTACATAATGACATTTTTAGGTTATACTTACTATAACTCTTCTTTGGAGCATCGTTTCCCCAATTTTTACGATGCTCTTTTTTTATTGCTATTTTATTATGAATCATGATACATTGAGATCTCCTTGAACCTTTTTCCTTAAAATGATATAATCGTTTCATTACAAAACAAGGAGGTATTATCTATGAACTTTACCTACACTCCCAATAAGATCGCACTTTATCATTCGGACAGCAACCTGCTGGCTGAAGTTACCTTTCCAGATGTAGATGATAAGACTGTTAATATCAATCATACCTTCGTGGATGATTCTCTCAGAGGCCAGGGTATCGCAGGCCAGCTGATGCAGGCCGCTGCAGATTATCTGCGTTCTGAAGGAAAAAAAGCAGTCCTGACATGTTCCTATGCCATCACCTGGTTTGATAAGCATCCGGAGTATCAGGACTTGCTGAAATAATTGTTTTATTTTCGCAGGTCTGGTAAAAACAGACCTGCTACGCATTTTTTGTAGAGACTACAGAAGTTCCTGTTCCCGCAACATTTTCTATAATAACATCTCCGATATGAACAGGAGACGTTACCTTAGCCCGTTTTATCTCTTCCATACATTCAAAAATCTTATCCTTGGGGATATCGTCTTTTGTTTTAACTGATATAAGAGGCCTGCTGCCTCCGACTGCTTCCACCGTTGACGTCACAATTCTGGTTGGATTTGTAACCTCTTTTCTGGCGTAAGTATCACCTTTAGGACAGGTGTTGCCTTCCACCTTCATAACAGAGCCGCTTTCCAGTGTAACAGTCAGATTACAGCCGACAGGGCAGCCTATGCAAATTAATTCTCTCTTTTCAACGGACATCTCTACTCCTTTTCAATTTTAACGGTAATCGTTCTCAGATTCTTAACTTGTTTCAGCTTATCCCTTTGCAGTTTGATTTCTTCCATTTCACCCGGAGCCATAATTTTCTTTTTCCGGTGCACAACCCGCTCATCGTCATAATATACGCTGATAAAAGAGTCCTGAAATACATTACCGACACGAAACCTGACAATCAGACTCTCATCCATTTTGTTTAAATTTATTTCCGCAGGTACCGTATATCTGACTCCCTCTGTTGCCACCAGACGAATGGGTTCTGCCGGATTTTGGTCCGGATATGCAGCCTCAGTTCCCATGGCAGAAATATACTTCACCGCATTTTTTCCTGCAAGTGCGGCTTCTTCTGATACGTAATCAACCAGATCATGAACATGAAGTACATTGCCGCATGCAAATATTCCCGAAATACTGGTTTCCAGGCTTTCGTTTACCCGCGGTCCTGATGTTACAGGCTCCATCTTTATTTTGCAGGCATTGGACAGTTCATTTTCGGGGATCAATCCAACTGACAGCAAAAGAGTGTCACAGGAAATATATTCTTCCGTTTCCTTTATTGGCTTTCCATCATCTCCAACCCGGGCCAGCGTAATTCCTTTCAGCCGCTCTTTACCGTCAATATCTACGACTGTATGTCTTAGTTTCAGCGGAATATTATAATCATCCAGGCACTGAACGATATTACGCTTCAAGCCGCCGGAAAAAGGAAGCAGCTCTGCCACTACTTTGACCTTTGCTCCCTCAAGAGTCATTCTTCTGGCCATGATCAGACCAATATCACCAGACCCCAGGATTACAACCTCTTTTCCAGGCATGTAGCCGTCTATATTAATAAGACGCTGTGCCGTTCCCGCAGAAAATATACCGGCTGGCCTGTAACCCGGGATATTTAATGCTCCTCTCGGCCTTTCTCTACATCCCATTGCCAGAATAACTGCCTTAGCCAAAATCGTATAAAGCCCTCTTTCCCTGTTCATGGCTGTAACAACTTTATTTTCCGAAATATCCATGACCATGGTATGAAGACGGTATTCTATCCCATGTTCTTCTGCTCTTTTAATAAATCTGTGAGCATATTCCGGTCCGGTCAGTTCTTCTTTAAATGTATGCAGCCCAAATCCATTATGGATGCACTGATTTAATATTCCTCCAAGCTCATTGTCTCTCTCCAGTATCAGAATACTTTCACAGCCGTTTTCTTTTGCCGAAGCTGCTGCAGCAAGCCCTGCCGGTCCTCCGCCAATAACCACAATATCATAATTTTCCATAAGTCTCTCCTCACTTAACAGCTCTGTTTTTCCCAATAACAACTTTTGCTTTCATGCCTGATTTCACGATATCTTCCATTGGAATGTGCAGTTCTCTTGACAAAATTTCCATTGTTTTTGGGGTGCAAAATCCAGCCTGGCATCTTCCTGCGCCTGCTCTTACCCGGCGTTTTATTCCATCAAGTGACTTTGCTCCTAATGGTCTGTGAATGGCATCCAGTATCTCTCCCTCTGAAATCATTTCACATCTGCATATGATATTTCCATATTCAGGCTGCCTTTTAATCAACTCATTCCTTTCCTCAACTGTAAGCTCAGCCGCATGGATAATGCCTTTTCTTACTGCAATATAGTCTGATTTTGTCTCCATCCGGAATGTGTTTTTTATAATATCAACTACCATTTCCCCAACAGCCGGGGCACTTGTTAACCCCGGTGACTCCATCCCGGCTGCATCAATAAAACCGGCGGAATCTTCTGCTTCCTTTATAATAAATTCATGATGATCTTCATGGGCACGAAGGCCGGCAAAAGAGGTAATGGTCTGTCGAAACGGCAGATCCTTAACTGTATTACCAGCTTTTTGAAGCAGCTCCTGAAGCCCCTCCTTTGTTGTATTGGTCCCTTCTTTATCTTCAATGTCAGCAGCTGTCGGACCGATTATTAAATTTCCATGTACGGTGGGCGCTACCAAAACTCCTTTGCCATATTTTCCAGGTAAAGCAAAAATGGTTTTGGATACATGGCTACCCGCTGATTTATCAAGAAGGCAATACTCACCGCGCCTTGCCGTTATTTTCATTTTTTCCCTGCTAACCATGTTATGAAAAACATCAGCATATACTCCTGCCGCATTAACAACATATTTTGTTTCTAAAATCCCATGATTGGTTTTTACCTCATAACAGCCATTATTTTTATGAATATTTACAACTTTGGTATTAAACTTAAATACTACCCCGTTCTGGCTGGCATTTTCCGCGAAAGCAAATGTCATTGTAAACGGGCAGATGATTCCTGCTGTTGGTGCATATAAAGAACCAAGCACCTGATCAGACAAATTGGGTTCCAGCCTGACAGACTCTTCTCTGTTTAAGACAGCCAGATCTTTGACTCCATTAGCAATTCCTCTCTCATACAAATCCTGCAACTTAGGCAAATCCTCTTCATTGGTGCAGACAACCAGTGAGCCATTCCGTATAAACGGAATATCAAGATCTGCCGCTAAAGTTTCAACCATCTCATTGCCTCTTACATTTAGTCTGGCCATAAGAGAGCCTTCCTCTGCATCAAATCCCGCATGCATAATCGCGCTATTGGCTTTTGATGTACCGCAGCAGACATCTTCTTCCTTTTCAACAACACAGGCATTTACCTTATATTTTGAAATCTCTCTCGCAATGGAGCAGCCGGTAACACCTGCTCCTATAATAATAACATCATACATACAAAGGCCTCCTTTACGAAAAAAGAACCAGGTTCATTAACATATTGTATATGCTAACTGCCTGGCTCTCCTTTCCGCGCAATCAATATTAATTTTTCATTTTACCAGGGAATCGCATTGTATAACAATACGGCCGCAAGTGCACCAATAACAGGACCAACTACAGGTATCCAGGAATATCCCCAGTTAGAATCTCCCTTTCCTTTAATTGGAAGCAATGCATGTGCAATACGGGGGCCTAAATCACGAGCCGGATTAATCGCATATCCGGTTAATCCACCCAGAGACATACCAACGGAAACAATGATACCGAATACAAGCAGTTTATCAACACCAGATGCTAAATTCGGCACGTTTGCAATGCCTTTGATTGCAAAAACAAGTACAAAAGTTCCAACTGCTTCACTTAACAGATTAAGTCCGGTATTGGGAACGGACGGACCTGTGGAAAATACTCCAAGTTTCGTTGCAGCTTCCTCTGTAGCATCAAACTGACCTTTGAACAGCACAAAAACCAAAACTGCACCTAGAAATGCTCCAATGAGCTGACCTGCAATGTAATTTGGAACAACACTCCATGCTACGGATCCTTCTGCAGCCAGTGCAAGTGTTAATGCCGGATTAAAAGATGCCCCTGAAGCCTGCCCGAAAATGAATGCAGGCAATAAGACAGCAAGACCCCATGCAAAAGTTATCTGGACTGACCCGCCACCCTTCATTCCTGACTTATTTAAGGTAACGTTCGCTACTACACCATCACCAAGTAATACGAGCAACATAGTACCTATCAGTTCTGAAATAAAAATCAGCATACTCCTCTACCTCCTGAAATCATGATTTTAATAAACAATATCAATCCTTTGCCCAGCCATAAGAACATTTAACCGCTTTATTCCAGCCATTAATGAGCTCTTTTCTCTCTGTTTCAGCCATTTCGGGGGTAAATATCCTGTCGATCTGCCAGTTCTTTATAACAGCTTCCTTATTTTCCCAGTAACCAACCGCAAGTCCTGCAAGATATGCTGCTCCCATAGCAGTCGTCTCAACACATACCGGTCTGTGTACCGGAGCTCCCATAATATCAGACTGGAACTGCATCAGGAAGTTATTTGCACTTGCTCCGCCATCAACTTTTAATGTGCTGAGAGTGATACCTGAGTCTGCCTGCATTGCGCTGATAACATCATTCACCTGGAAAGCCAGTGATTCAAGAGTCGCTCTGATAATATGATATTTGTTGACTCCTCTTGTGAGACCCACGATGGTTCCTCTTGCATATTGATCCCAATGAGGCGCTCCAAGGCCTGTAAATGCAGGGACTACATAGCAGCCATTGGTGTCCTTTACCTTCTTTGCCATATATTCAGAATCCTGAGATGAATCAACCAGCTTCATCTCATCACGCAGCCACTGAATTGCTGCTCCTGCAACAAAGATTGATCCCTCCAGGGCATAATTTACCTTTCCGTCAAGTCCCCAGGCAATCGTCGTTACCAGCCCGTTTTTAGAATATACCGGTTTTTCTCCTGTGTTCATAAGGAGGAAACATCCGGTTCCGTATGTATTCTTTGCTTCACCGGCTGTAAAACAGGTCTGGCCAAATAAAGCTGACTGCTGATCTCCTGCTGCGCCCCCGATGGGGATCGGACCGCCAAAGAACTGAGGATCAGATTCGCCATATACAAAACTTGACGGTTTTGCTTCGGGAAGCATACATTCCGGTATATTTAATTCTTTTAATATATCCTCATCCCATTTTAACTCCTGTATATTGAAAAGCATGGTTCTTGAAGCATTGGAATAATCAGTCACATGTACTCTGCCTTTTGTCAGCTTCCATATAAGCCACGTTTCAACCGTACCAAAAAGTAATTCTCCTGCTTCTGCCCGTTCTCTGACGCCCTCAACATTGTCTAAGATCCATTTCAGCTTCGTTCCTGAAAAGTATGCATCAATGATAAGACCTGTTTTCTGCCTGAAGGAGTCTGTAAGTCCTTTCTCTTTTAAAGAATCACAATACTCGGAAGTACGTCTGCACTGCCATACAATTGCATGATATACCGGTTCTCCAGTCGTTTTGTCCCAGACGATAGTTGTCTCTCTCTGATTCGTAATACCAATTGCAGCAATATCTTCAGCGCCTGCGCCAATCTTAGACATTGCTTCAACAGCCACACCTAACTGTGTTGACCAGATTTCATTTGCATCATGTTCAACCCAGCCGGGTTTTGGAAAATACTGTGTAAACTCTTTTTGAGCCACACTGCACATTTCACCTCTTTCATTAAATAAAATGCACCTGTTGCTTGTTGTTCCTGAGTCCAAAGCCATTACGTACTTCGCCATTAATAATATCCTCCTTTAATTTCTTATTTAATAAGTACTTAATGTACCTTTAAAACTTGTTAACATATCCTGTATCTGTCAGGTTTCTGCAGATAGATTCCATACTTAAACCACCCGCCGCATCAATGGTTCCGGCAACGGCTCCTTCCACCAGTGGGCAGTCAACCATTTTCACTTTACGGTTTTCCATGGATTCCAAAACCATTTCCGTTGTCATCACCGCACTCCCCATATCCATAAGTACCAAAACGCCATCCGGGGTATACGCCTTTTCTATTGCATCTGAAATGATCTGATAACTGGTTCCGAAGCTGCCATCCTCCAGACCGCCGGCAGGTATTACTGTAACCTGTTCTGCCATGATCTTAGTAAAGTCAGCCACACTTTCGGCTAATAACCGGCTGTGGGATACAATCACAAAACTAACCATATTTTTCCTCCTGTCACATCTGGGAAGCAATCGCTTCTAACAGAAATGTAAAAGAAGTTGCACCGGGATCCTGATGACCGATACTGCGCTCGCCCAGATAGCTTGCTCTTCCCTTTGTGGCGATTATTGTTTTAGTATACTCCACCCCCTCTTTTGCTGCTGCCAGACCTGCCTCTACGGATTTTTTTTCATCTTGTGTCAGCTGCCATTCTGTTTCCATTGCGCGCTTTGCAGGCAGCATGGCATCAAGCATGGTTTTCTCCCCTTCCACTGCTTTCCCACGCGCCATTACTCCCTCTATGGCATATTGAAAAGCTTCTAAAAAATTATCAAAAGACAGTTCCTCCTTACCCTTTAAAAAGGTTCCCGCTTTCATAAAAGCAGTTCCGTATAGTGGACCTGATGCACCTCCAACCGTCGCAACCAAGATCATTCCAATATTTTTAATCATATCTGCGACATCCATTGCAGCCAGTATATCCCTTTTTTTATTAATTTCACCAAAGCCTCTTGCCATATTAATACCATGGTCCCCATCGCCGATGACATTATCAAGCTCTGTAAGGAACTCTTTCTGGCTTTCCATGGCATCAATCATTTTATCAATTGCAAGGATTACATTTTCTTTGTTCATCTCATCTCTCCACAATCATCATGCTTTAAATGCCGGTGTGTCTGCTTTTTCATCTAACAGGGATTTTAATTCAGCATCCAGTTTTAATAAAGAAATGGAGAAGCCTTCCATCTCAATCGATGTCATATATTCGCCCACATAGGTCTTATAAACAGCGATTCCCTTTTCCTTTAAAACATCAGATACCCTGTTGTTGATTATAAACAGTTCCATAAGAGGAGTTGAGCCGGCGCCGTTAATCATAACTGCGACTTCGCTTTCCGAATAATCGATATCAGCAAGTATTTTTTCAAGCAGTAAATCAACAACTTCATCTGCAGTTTTTATTTTCTCACGGTGTGTTCCGGGCTCACCATGGATTCCAATCCCTACTTCCATCTCATCTTCTGCCAATTCAAATCCCGGCTTTCCAGCGGCTGGAACGATACACGGTCTGATCGCTGCTCCCATTGTGCGGACGTTGTCTGCTACCTTCTGGGCAACGGCCTGGACCTTATGGATATCTTCCCCCTTCTCAGCTGCAGCCCCTGCAATTTTATGCACAAATACAGTACCTGCCACACCTCTTCTTCCAACTGTATATAAACTGTCCTTCACTGCAACATCATCATTAACAACCACCTGTTTTACCAATATTCCGTCGGCCTCGGCCATCTCTGCTGCCATTTCAAAATTCATTACATCACCAGTGTAATTCTTAATTACCATTAATACACCTGCATCACCTGCAATTGCTTTTATCCCCTCGTAAACCTGATCTGGTGTCGGTGAGGTGAAAACTGCTCCTGCCACAGCTGCATCAAGCATTCCGGTTCCGACATATCCTGCATGTGCAGGTTCATGCCCGCTTCCGCCGCCGCTTATTAAAGCAACCTTATTCTCTTTCCTGTTGCTTCGAATTACAACATTACCGCAATCAAGCTTTCGCAAATATTGTGGATATGCTTTAACCAGTCCCAAAATCATCTCGTTCTCTACCTGTGCCACATCATTAATAAACTTCTTCATGCCAATTGACCTCCTTACACATGATAAACAGTTTCTATATATTGTGTACTTCATCCAAAATAACGGCGAAGCAACTAACATACCCTTTTATTACATAAACCATACCGCCTGGTCAGAGGTTGATATAGAAAGTGCTCCGCTTGCCAACGCTGCCATCACATCTTCCTTATCTGAAATCAAACCACCGGCAATTACCGGCACCTTGCTGATTTTGCATATTTTCTTAATTACTTTTGGCATAACTCCAGGTAAAATCTCAATTACATCCGGCAGCATTCCATAGGAACAACAATTTTGCTTCTCAATATTCACCAGCGCCATGGAATCAATTACGAAATAACGCAGAACAGTATATAACCCAATCTCTTTGGCACGCTGGATGAGGGGCTGCTTTGTAGTGATAATCCCATCCGCATTTGTATGCACTTTAATAAAATCAACCGCAACTTCCTTTCCGCTTAGTCCTACTAACAAGTCCATATGTACCAGGACTATGTTATCTTCTTTTTTTACTTCATCTATAATCTGATTAATATTGCAGACATCTCCAAATAATATAAAAATTACTTTTACATCTGATTCCGCACATTTTTTTAACCCAGCCATGTCTTTTACCGCAGCAATAATGGGATTATTTTCTATAATTGTCCATAATTTATTGTCCAACTTTACATCTCCTTTATTTAGCTATAGGTCCACCTATTAATAGTGGTCTGACTTTTACTTTCAAAAAAAAAAGAGCGCATAACGATTAATCAGCATTTCTGCTGTCGTATCTGCGCTCTTCTCTCAAGGATTTTACTTAAACATAATATATCACATATTTGTGCATATTGCAATATTTTTTTAAATTTATTTTTATATTTATTGTGTTTTTGCATTGTTTTTTATTTATCATACTTTTTCATATATGCATTTTGCACAACAAATTCCTTATTTAGCTAGCAAACTCGTACTTTTTTGCTTATTTTCTACTTTTTTCTGCAGGTTTGTACATCAGAAAATTTTATTAGCAGATACATAAATATTAATAAATATTGTTATTTATCATACAACGTAACCAAATGCTTGTTTATATTGTTATTTTTTTCACATCTTGGATAATTTTAACTGGTTTTCCAAAGATTATATTCTATCTCATTGTGTAAATATGCAATAAAAAGCAGGGAAAATATAAAAAAATATGCCGGCAGCAAGAGTCTATACCCCTGCTCCGGCACTTGTATTAAAATGACCTTTTCAACATCTGTTTTTAATGATTCCATATCACAAAACAAAATGGATGTCCGGCAGGATCGAGCATAGTAATCCACTCTTCTCCGCCATACTGTTCATCAGCAATTTTTGCCCCCAGCATAATTGCTTTTTCCATTGCTTCCTTTAACTCATTCTTATCATCTACAGCAAAATCTAAATGTGCCATCATCTGCTGACGCCCCGGCTGTGACGGCCAGGTTGGCGGAACATAATTTTCATCATACTGAAAGGCGATTCCCATATCTTCTTCATTTGAGTGTATTCCAACAAAAGTTTCTAATTCAAACACTACCGGCCAATGCAAAAGGCCTGTGTAGAAAGACACCAATTGGTGTATATCGCAGCATTCTAAGATTACAGTTTTTAATTTTATATTCATATAAGATTGCAGCCTCCTTTTTATTTTCCTAATTGTAACAAAGAATGCGATTGCTTAAAACCTTAATGAATATTATAAATAACTTTGAGCTGAACAATGCATATTTTCCATCTTTTATCAAACAATAATTGAAAATAAGGAGGCGATATTATGGCTGTAGCTCATAAAAGTGCAATCAGTGTGGGGATGCTCTATATCCCGGTTGGATTATATAAAACCACTAAAGATATTTCCGTTAGTTTTAACCAGCTGTGTAAAGATACCCATGAGCGGGTGAAATACAAAAAAATTTGCCCTTCCTGTAATAAAGAAGTTGATCCGGATGGCATTATAAAGGGATATGAATATGAAAAGGGAAAGTATGTAACCTTTACGGAAGACGAACTGGAAAAAATCAAAACCAAGAAAGACAAAACGATCCACATTGAGCATTTCGCAAAATTATCAGATGTAGATCAGATTTATTACGAAAAAAATTACTATGTTGCCCCCGAACCCGGAGCAGAAAAAGCCTGTGAACTGCTGCGTCAGGCCATGCTCTCACAGAAAAAAGTAGGAATTGCCAAAACAGTAATAGGTTCGACTGAAAATTTAATGGTATTGTATCCTGCGAAAGATGGTATAATTGCAAAAACTTTATTCTATCAGGCTGAAATTCAGGCTGTGCCGGTGGCAGTAACCAAACCAGAGGTTACAAAACCAGAAGTGGAAATGGCAAAAACCATGATTGATTCAATGACTTCAACGTTTGACCCTGGTTTATATCATGATGAATATCAGGATAGACTACGTCAGGCAATCGAAACCAAAATAGCCGGCAAGGAAATAGTAAATGCTGATACGGAAGGTCAGAATAATATTATTGATCTTATGGAAGCCATGAAGAGGACGGTTGAAATAGCAAAAGGAACCAAAGGTCTGGCATAATGGATATATTTGATAGTAAAAGTGTCAGTCCCATGCTGATTTCTGAGATGCAGGATCCGTTTGACTCACCGAATCATATTTTCGAGATCAAATGGGACGGTATCAGATGCCTGTCCTATTTAGATGATGGAACAGAAATGAGGAACAAAAGGAATAAACTTATGATTCCCATATTTCCGGAACTTGAAACTCTCTACAGGCAGGTAAAAGTAAAGTGCATACTTGACCATGAATTACTTGTACTGAAAAACGGAGTTCCTGATTTCTTTGAGGTCCAAAAAAGAGCTTTAATGAGTAACCAGTTTAAGATAAAACTAGCTGCTGACAGATATCCTGCCAGTATTATCGCCTATGATATATTATATTACAAAGATAAAGATATCACTATGCTCCCACTTATGGAACGAAAAAAATATCTCCAGGACGTTATTGTCGAGAATCATATCATCTCTGTATCCAGGTATGTGGAGAATGACGGAATTATGCTGTTTGACCTTGTAAAAGAAAAAGGATTAGAGGGAATTGTAGCAAAAAGAAAAGACAGCCTGTACTGGCCGGGAAAAAGAACGAAAGACTGGATCAAATGCAAGATAATGGCTACTGATGACTGCGTCATTTGCGGGTATATTCCAAAGGAGAATCACATGACCAGCCTTGTTCTGGGACAATATGATGATGATATTCTTGTGTATAAGGGGCACGTCACTCTGGGGGTTAGTCTTAATATATTAAATCAGCATAAATATAAAATCATCGACTATTCCCCTTTTGGATATGTTCCGGAAGGAAATAAAGATGCCGTATGGCTTGCTCCTGAATTAGTTTGTATCGTTGAATCAATGCCAACTGAAAAAGACAGTTTCCGGCAGGCAGTATTTAAAGGTATCAGAGATGACAAATCAGCAATAGAGTGTAAGATATAGGTGGATGCGAATAGTGCTCCATGTAACACAAAATCGAGCAGGAGGAAATTTCTTACAATGAGAAATTTCCAACCTCTCACACCACCATGTATACGATTAAATAAATAAGATTTATTTAGTAATAACGGGTTTTCCAGTCTCATCCAACAAGGGAGTAAATCCAGATGCATTCCCATCTCTGTGAAATATATAGTTTACACCCGTCTGCTTGTCCAGCCATATTTCTGTCACTGGTGTTATCTTCCCTTGTACATAAATTTTTTCAAATCTCTCTGATGCCATTTTAGTCCCTCCATTTTAAATTCCTATTTTCTTAATAATTTTATTCCAAAAGCTGCTAACTTTATACTGATAGTTAGCAGGTTAGGGATACCATTATTAAACTATTGCTTATTTTGAGTACATACTTGAGGAAGATACTCCCCCGTCAACAGGAAAAGCGCCTCCCGTTATATAACCTGCATCATCACTTATAAGAAAAGCCACCATATTTGCGATATCTTCCGGTTCTCCAATCCGCTTTAGTGGTATACGGTCGGAACAGCGGTCGGCTGATTCCTTATCTGAAAAGCTCTTCTGCAAAAGAGGAGTGTTAATAGGCCCGGGCAAAACACAATTGACCCGTATATCAAGCTCGGCATATTGCTGCGCAAGGCACTTTGTCAGCATGATAAGTCCTGCTTTTGTTGTGCAATATAGTGGTGAGGTTAGTTCTGGAACAAGCCCCAAACAGGACGCAATTATAATAATTGAGCCTTTTGAAGCCTTGATTTTTTCAAAAGCATTACGCGTCACAAGATAAGTACCTTTAATGTTAATATCCAACATTGTATCTATTTCTTCATTTGTAGTGTCCTCCAGATATTTTTCAAAATAGACACCTGCATTATTTATAATAATATCTAACCGAGGGATATGAGACAGTGCTGATTTAATCTGCTCGTCATCACGAATGTCGACACGGTAAAACTCAAAATTTTCCGGTGGGATTTGTATATCAAAAATAATAACATGCACACCCAGATTCTGAAGCTTTCTTGAAATGGCAAGCCCCATTCCAGAGCTTCCACCTGTAACAACCGCAATCTTTTTAGCTTCCATAAGTATCTCCCCTTTATAAAAACTCCATATTTCTTTATTTATAATACATGAGAATACACTAACTATCAATATTAATTTTACAATGTACAATAAATCGTCAGCTACTACGCCGATACATTCTACCTTTTACAATTCATGCATATCTTTGATCAATTTTCATATAATTTACAAATTTATACTTTTGAGGCAAAAATGTTAAACTACAATAATACTCCTTCCAACAACCCAGATAACACCTACTTTAGATCTCCACCTTTGGTGCCTACCGATTACGGACCATATCCTTTCACTATTGATATTAGCAAGGCAACTGTGAATAATGACACTTTTCGCACTGCCTTATGGACAGGTGAGCATTTACAACTCACCTTAATGAGCATACAGGTTGGTGGCGAGATAGGATTAGAGATTCATCCGGATGATGATCAATTTTTGTATATTGAATCCGGTCACGGAGTAGTTCAAATGGGTAATCAAAAGGATTGTTTATATTTTCAACAGCCCATTTTTACTAACAGTGCAATTTTTATTCCCACAAGAATCTGGCACAATGTGTTTAATACTGGTGAGGTTCCTTTAAAATTATTCTCTATTTATGCACCTCCACATCACCCTTGGGGCACTATTCACCAAACAAAAGATGCAGCAGAAGCAGATGTAAATCATTATTAACTATTTCCCGTCAGTTCTTCAAAAGAATTGGCGGGTTTTTGTTATCTTTCAGTTGATTCCTAGGCTTATGCAAAATTGCTTCCATTAACAAAATAAAAGAACCCCTGTAAATACAAGACTTTCTCGCATTTACAAGAGTTCCAAAAGAGTGGAGCAGACGGGATTTGAACCCGTGTCCAAAAACCAATTCCCTGTTCTTCTACTATCATAGTTAGTTCATTGACATTCCCTCCACAGCCCGGGAACTAACACCCTGACTGCTTCAGTAGCTTCATCATACACCCGTATGCTCAAAGCTTTGCATACGTCGTTTCTCACATAGTCGATGCCGGGATCTTAAAGTGTGAGTGCTCTAAGGCCGACAAGCTGCATTAAGCAGCTAAAGCTAATTTATTATTGTTAGCGTTTATATTTAGGTTTGCCATTTAACGCATCGCATACGGATAGCTTCACCAGCTGCATAGCCCCTGTCGAAACCAGTACTGCCCCTGACTGGTACTCTTCAAGAGAGCATTAACATAGTATCACGAAAAAAAATAAATGTCAAGATCCACTGCTTTCCATCTACAGATCATCAATCAGGGCGCTGCTTTTTGCATAAGCGGTGCTTCTTGCTTCAAAAAAATCAGTTTTTATTAAATTTGCATTGCTGTACTGGCTGACCCAGGACATACTCTCCGGTTCTCTCTCATGCCCTTCGTAAATCCGCTCCCAGCCCAGACTTTCGCAACGGAAATTACCCAGATATTTGATATAATCGGTAATCATTTCCTTTGTTAATCCCGGAACTTCATCTCCAATGGCATAGATTCCCCATGCGATCTCCTGTTCACACCCTTCTTTGATCATGCTCCGGTATTCATTGACGCATTCCGGTGTAAAGAGCTGGGGTTCTTCCTTTTTCAACTCCAGAATGATGTTGCGGAACAGCCATAAATGGGTGTTCTCATCCCGGTTAATATAACGGATCTCCTGGGAAGAGCCTGTCATTTTATGATTTCGCCCTAGATTATAGAAAAACATGAATCCGCTGTAAAAATAGATCCCTTCCAGAATAAAGTTGGCAACTACCGCCTTCATAAATGCCCGGCCGCTTTTGTCCTTCTGGAATTCGTTATATAAATCTCCGATAAACGTATTGCGGGCCAGTAAATGAGGGTCATTCTTCCATTGGTACAGAACCTCATTTCTCGTCTGGGGTTCACAGATCGTATCCAGCATATAGCTGTAGCTCTGGCTGTGAACAGCCTCCTGAAATGTCTGAATCGCCAGACAGAGATTGATCTCATTGGCTGTTACATATTCACTGATTGCCGGTAAATTGGCAGTCTGAATGCTGTCAAGGAATACCAGAAACGATAGAATCTTATCGTACGCTCTCCGCTCACCCGGGCTTAAAAGAGGATAATCCTTGCTGTCCCTTAAAAGATTAATCTCCTCCGGTATCCAGAAATTATTCATTGCCTGACGATACCAGTCACTTACCCAGGCATACTTCATGTTATTAAAATCATTTAAATTAGTGGTATTGCCGTTTATCATCCGACGCGCTCTTACTTCCACGGATCCTTCCGGGTTAAAAAGAGGTCTTTTCTTTAACTGTTCCATGAGATGGGTTCCACTCTCCTTTATTGTTATATCGTTTCCTCTGGTTCTCAGCTGGAGCATGCCTCACAATCTTCCACCTCCAGGCTTTTGGATCGGATGTAATAAATGGTCTTTACTCCCGATTCCCAGGCCAGAATATAGAGACCCAGT
Source organism: Bacillota bacterium (assembly GCA_023386315.1). Classification (GTDB taxonomy): domain Bacteria; phylum Bacillota; class Clostridia; order Lachnospirales; family Lachnospiraceae; genus Lacrimispora. Next base: position 328,108 of record JAEWJZ010000018.1, read on the forward strand.
ACCTGCCTGAGCGTATAGTCATTGGTAATATACAGATTCATGCTCTGAGCCTGGTCCACATGGCGCTGCCTGACCCCTGCTGCCTTCACAGACCACTTCTGGTCAATGTAATGCGCATTTTTATATAACCAGAACGTATCCGGCGTAAGTCCCGGCGCAACCCTTGGAACAAGACCGTTCTTTTTCTCTTCCAGATAGTACCGGTTCATAATGGGATCAAGTCCTGCCGTTGTTCCTGCGATCATGCTGGTGCTGCTGGTCGGTGCAACCGCTATCAGCCAGCCGTTTCTCATTCCCCATTCCTTCACTTTTCTGCCTAAGTCAGTCCATTCATGTGATTCATAGCCGCGCTTCTTAAAATAATCCCCTGTCTGCCAGTCACTTCCTTCAAAGAAGGAATATCTTCCTTTTTCCCTGGCAAGATCACAGCTGGCTTCAATTGCTGCATAGTTTATGGTCTCAAAAACCTTGTCTGCAAAGGCCAGATGTTCCTCCGATTCCCAGGCAACCTTGTTGTTTGCAAGCATGTGATGGTAGCCGCTGACTCCCAGACCGATGGGACGGTAACGCTCATTACTGACCTTTGCATAAGGAACCGGAAAATAATTAAGATCAATGACATTATCAAGTGCACGGACTGCGCTTCGCACCAGCTGCGTTATTTCTTCTTTGCTGTTTACATCTATTTTTCCAAGAGACAGACTGGCAAGGTTACAGACAACAAAATCCCCTGGCTTTGTCACCGTTACTACCACGGTTTCTCCATCCACAGTCTCCACACTCTGTTTCATCTGTTCCACTGCACTCATATTCTGGGCAATCTCCGTACAGAGATTGCTGCAGTAGATCATTCCTTTATGGCTGTTTGGATTGGCTTTATTCACAGCATCCCGGTTAAATGTAAACGGAGTTCCTGTTTCCACCGCACTCTTTAAAACCAGCCGGATAATATCCTTAATGGGAACCACTCTCTTATGGATTCTGCTGTCATTCACGCACTGGAAGTAACGTTCCTCCCACAAATCTCCCCAGCAGTCTTCCAGGGCCCAGCCCTTTACAGTGAGGATCTCATGAGGACACATTAAATACCAGTCACTTTCTATGTCTTCCTTCGCCTGCCTCCAGAAAAGATCGGGATAGCATACTGCCGGGAAAACATCGTGTGCCTTCATGCGGTCATCGCCATTATTGGTCCGGAGCATTAAAAATTCCGGAAGATCTTTGTGCCACACATCCAAATATACCGCTACCGCTCCCTGACGCATTCCCAGCTGATCCACTGCAACAGCCGTATCATTGGCAAGCTTGATCCACCGGATCACGCCTCCGGCCGCCCCCTTAAACCCGCGTATGGAACTTCCGGCCGCCCGGACCTTTCCAAAATAGAGCCCCATGCCGCCGCCAAATTTGCTGATTTTGGCAAAGCTGTCAATGCTTCGGTAAATCCCATCCAGGCTGTCCGGCACTGTATCAATAAAACAGGAAGAAAGCTGATGATAGGGCTTTCTTGCATTGGACAACGTAGGAGTTGCCATAGTCACCTTTAATGTACTGAGCATATCATAGAACCGCTTTACCCAGCCGTCCCGATCTTCCTTTTCCAGCATGGCAAGATGCATGGCAATTCCTAAAAACATCTCCTGGGGTGTTTCAAGAGGGACGTTCTCCCTGCTATGGATTACGTAACGGTTCAGCACCAGTTCCAGGCCGGAATAAGTAAACAGACGGTCTCTGGTATGATCTATATAAGCTTCATACCGCTCAAATTCTTCCTTCCTGTAGTGTTCAAGAATGTAACTCCCGTACAGCTGCTCTCCGGTTAAATAAACAACTTTATCATAGAAGTTTTTTATGTTATACCTGCTAAGCTCAGCTTTCCGGATTATCCCAAAACGGACCAGACAGATTCTGGCGCTGATATATTCCCAGCCGGAGGCTTCCTGGGTTGTGAGCTCCACTGCCGCCTGAATCAGGGCAGAAAGCTTTTCTTTCACCATCATGTCTTCTTTTAAAAATGTCATAAACTTTATATAAAGTTTATCCAGACTGTAAGATGGAAGAATCCATTCCTTCTCTATCTCATCAAACACCGTACTTAATTCAGCTACTTCCTTAAAATATGCCAATATCTCATTTTTACCGTATAATTCATCCATTCTGATTCCTGCCATTCTGTCACGTTATAATAATATCAATAACTGTTATCAAAAGCTATATTTATGAATATACCACAAGATATTGTTAATTTCAACCATCCAATCACAAAATATTCGTTTTTTACTTTTTTTATCAGGATCATTCACACTGTGAATCAAAAGCAGATTTTAATTCCAGATCTCTAAAAAGTGCCTCCACAGCCGACATATAATCAAAAAGATTCTGGGACTTGTGTATCTTTTTCCCATGCTTCTCTCCGCTTTCAAAAGACTGAAGCATATAAGCCCAAAGCTCTTTCATTTTAAACAGCACATTCCGGTCTCCGGAAATGGTCTCCTGGTATCCGGAAAGGATCTGGTCGTGAAACGCCTTTAACTGTTCCTTTTGAAGACGCCCTTTGCCTTTTATTTCCCCCACAAGCATGGGATCTGCCACAAGTCCCCTCCCAAGCATGATCCTCTCCACAGATGGAAAGGTCTGAATCAGCCGCTGATAATCCCCGGGGCTGAATATATCTCCGTTATAACAGACGGGATTTTTACTGACAGAAACTGCCATCTCAAACATGTCCCAGTTTGGGGTATTCCTGTAAAAATCAGTCTGGATTCTGGGATGAATAATCAGCTCTTTTACCGGATACTGATTGTAAATTTCCATGAGCCGGTAAAATTCCTCCGGACTGTCCTTTCCAATCCTGGTTTTAATGGAAATTTTCATATCAATAGAAAAGATCCGGTCTAAAAACTGGTCTAACTGGTCCGGTACTGCAAGAAAACCGGAGCCTCTATGCTTGGATACAACGGTCTTAGAAGGACAGCCTAAATTTAAATTCACCTCCTGATATCCATATTTTTTGAGCTCCATGGCGGTCCAGACGAACCCCTCCCAGTTATTTGTCATAATCTGGGGAATCGTCTTTATCCCCTCATTATGTTCCGGAAGTATATCATTTTTTTCTCTGGAAGAAAATTCACGGTTCTGGTTTGGTACAATGAATGGTGTATAATAAACATCCACATCCTTAAAAAATTTGCGATGTGCATTCCTGTAAATATAGCCTGTGATCCCCTCCATGGGGGCAAAGTAATAGTTCATAAGCAGTTCTCCTGTTCCATTTTTACAATCCCCATTCTACCACAGGAGACGAAAAATTCATAGAATACCATTTGCAGAATATGACATTTAGTGCTATAATATTGGACAAAATGCCATTGCTCAGGAGGATATATCATGATTCGTTTTAACAAGATTCTTAAACGTGCCGCCGGTACGATTTTGCTTGCAGCACTGTTTTCATCTTCTATTGTTTCCACATCAAAAGCGGAAGAAGAAAGCGGGCCTGCCTTTGCTCCGCCGGTAAGCAAAACCACTGCGCCTGAGATCGGTCCTGGAATGAGTTTAAAATCCAATTGTGTGGTTGTTCTGGACCCAGGACACGGAAAGACAGACGGTCACTACTCCGGGTGCCATTTCGAATACAACGGAGTTACCTATAATGAAGATATCATTACGATGAAAATAGCCAGTTATACAAAAGAATATCTGGAACAAAATTCCAACTATACCGTATATCTGACCAAGGACAGCTCCGAGGTCACTGTTCCCCTTGATCAGCGCGCTGCTTTTGCCGCTTCCGTACGTGCAGATTTGTTTGTCAGTCTTCATGTTGATTCCATTGCGGGCAACGGCACCACAAGGAACGCTTACGGCGCCAGCTCCATGTCTCCCAGAACCGGACGCTTTAACAACGACATCGCCATTCAGTCCCAGGAAGCAGCAAATACGATTTTAAATCAGCTCACCAGTCTCGGACTTCACAACAGGGGATTAATTCTTCAGGATTCTAAAACCGGAACCTTATATCCGGATGGAAGTACTGCTGATTACTATGCTATACCCCGATATTCACAGATGTACGGTCTCCGTGGCTTTATTATTGAACATGGATACATCAACTGCATCAGCGACTTAACCGGTTTTCTTTCCACAGATGAACAGTTAAAAAAACTGGGAGAGGCTGATGCCAAAGGAATCATAGAATATTTAAATAAAGCCGGAAAATCCAATTTTACCCCTGCCAATAACAGCAATCAGACACCCCCCACTAACTAAGAGCTCATAATCCCTGCCTCCCTGCATAAAATGTATCATACATTACGGCCAAAGCCGGCAGGGAGGTATTATTTTGTCAAAAATTCTGGATAACAGCTATTATGATTTAATGATCAACACTGCCCTGGCTCCAACCTATGATACCGGTGACAATATCACCTATTTAAACAGACAAAACTCTCTCCTTCATATCCCTGCCGGCAAAGGAGATCCCTGTGACCTTGGAAAGCACTCCTACAGCAGCTTCCCTACCATCTATACCCTTGCCTCAACCATAAGCCTTGAAAAATCGGGAGTTACTACGGTACAGACCAATCCCTTTCTGGCTTTATTCGGGCAGGGCGTACTGGTGGCTGTCATTGACACCGGAATTGATTACCGGCACCCGGCATTTCTCTTTAACGACGGTACTTCCCGGATTCTTACCATGTGGGATCAGACCGATCAGTCAGGTACGATTCCGGGGGAATTTACCTTTGGTTCCGAGTACAGCAGGGAACAGATCAATGCTGCACTTCAGTCACCCGATCCCTTATCCGTTGTTCCCACTACAGACGTACTGGGTCACGGAACTGCCATAGCCAGTATTCTGGCTGGTTCCCCCAATGAACAGCAGGGATTCAGCGGTGTTGTTCCTCAGGCTGATCTGGTTATTATCAAGCTGAAGGAAGCAAAACCTGTTACAAAAAAGGTGTCTTTTATTCCCGAAAGTGCAATCTGTTATCAGGAGTCCGATCTGATACTTGGTATCCGCTATGCAGTTACAGCTGCCGCCCGTTTTAACCGTCCTGTTGTCATCTGCATCGCTCTTGGAAGCAGTCAGGGAGGGCATGACGGCAGAAGTGCAGCCAGCGCTTATTTAGATCATCTGGCGCTGCTTCCCGGCAATGGAATCTCTGTAGCTGCGGGCAACGAAGGAAACAATCGGCGTCACTACTACAACGCTACTTCCGCTCCCCCCTATTACAATGACATTGAACTGAGGGTCGGCAGCAGCGACACTATATTTGCCATGGAAATATGGTCTTATGCACCTGCCAGACTTTCCATAGATATCTCCTCTCCCAACCGGGAATCCACCCAGCCGGTCTATCCAGGTCTGAACCAATGCAGAAAATTCAGCTTTATATTTAATCAGACTATAATTTATGTAAACAATATCATTTTCGAAGAGGAAACGGGAGAACAGCTGATTCTTCTGCGCTTTAGCAATCCGCTTCCTGGCATCTGGTATCTGCGGGTACAGAGTCCTGAAAATGAACCTTTTTCCTTCCATTCCTGGCTTCCCTCCGGCGATCTTTTGTCCGGTGATACCTTCTTCCTGGATTCTAACCCGGATACTACGATTACATCACCAGGCAATGCAAGACACCAGCTGACTGTTACTGCCTATAACCAGCTCAGTGACAGCATTCTTCCTGAATCAGGAAGAGGCTATACACGAATCGGGCAGATAAAACCAGACATTGCGGCCCCGGGCTTTGAGCTGACATGTGCAGTTCCCGGAGGCCTTTACGGAACCGCGACCGGAACAGGAGCTGCCGCCGCTCACGCGGCAGGAATCATTGCCATGGTATTTGAATGGGCGATTGTACGGGGAAATTACCCCAGAATTACCGGTAATGACGCTAACCGGCTTATGATTAGCGGCGCCGTCCGAAATCCTGAAAACACTTATCCGAACAACCTATGGGGATACGGTCAGGTTGAAATTAACCGGCTGTTTGAACGTTTTACCAGCAGCTGAAACAAAAAATGCCTTCAAGCCGGGCGAAAATAACGCCTGGGACTTGAAGGCATGTCAGCCGGCCAAAGATGGCAGCAGCTTTATTCTTCAACAAACATATCTTTACCAACTCCGCATACCGGGCAAACCCAATCCTCCGGTAAATCTTCAAACGCAGTGCCTGGCTCAATACCAGAATCAGGATCACCGATTTCCGGATCATATACATAACCGCAAGGTTCACAAACATACTTTGCCATCCCTGTCACCTCCTTTAACTTCTCTGTGCTTCTTTTATAGCATATTATATCGTTTTTATCAATAGATTTGTCACGATTTGTCCTTTAACTTACAGATCTGCTGGGTCATGGTTCCCATTGGGCAGTACACACACCAGGATCTGGGTTTATATAGTACCATGGTAATAATGCCAAGTACTGTTGATGTCAGCATAACACTGTAAAATCCGAAAGCAAACTGGGCAACCCAGTCCGCTGCTATGGTTCCGTGATAAGCAAAGTGCCAGGGCAGTTTAAAGGACCATAAAAGCTGTACAGCCTGCTTTAAGCTTCCTGCATCCGAAAATACCAGATAAGTGGTAAACAGCATATTGGCAAACATCGTGAGAAAAAAGATGAGAAAACCATATCGGAATACACGGCTTTTTAAAAATGCAGGAATATCTTTCTTCCGTGATAATTTCAGTCTGTTTCCAAGGAGATCTAAAAGCTGCCCTCTGCCGCAATAATGATTGCAATAGGTTTTATTTCCCTTAACTGCGGATATTCCCAGAGGAATTAAGAAACAAAGAAGACCCAGCCAGGCAAAAAGAATATTAAAGAATCCGAGGATTAAATAGAGCAAAGATGTCAGCCAGAGATAATCATACCAGTTTTTCTTCTTATTCATTCCCATTTTCTTCTCTCCTCTTAAGCATTTCAATATGTATCACAGATGCCGGGCAGACCTTTGCGCACAAGCCGCAACCAACACAGCTGTCTATATCGACTTTTGCGGTAATTCCATTTGGTACTGTAACTGCTCCTTTCGGACAAACTTTTATGCAGCTGCCACAGGCAACACAATGAGCCTCATCTACGACTGCATACCTCTTGTTTTTTTGTAACGTCATTGCTTCCTCCATGTTTTTTTCATGATCTTAACAGATATTTTTCATTTTTTCCGTGACGATGTCACGTTAACAATCCGTTCAGATCATTCAAAATGAAGAAAAAGATCTGCATCTGCCGTGTTTTTCCGGCATTATACAGATCTCTTCTGACATCTTTATGATAGAAAGTCTTCTCTCATTGGGGTAAAAATATCTACCAGAATTCCCTTTTCCAGGCATACACAGCCGTGCATCACTCCGTCCTGTTTTAATAAGGTATCTCCGGCTTTTACCGTCTTTGTCTCTTCACCGATGGTGAACTCAAATGCTCCGCTTGCCACATATGTAATCTGTGTATGGGGATGATTATGCATCTTACCGATGGCTCCCTGCTCAAAATGATTCTCCACACACATCATTCCGTCACAGTATGCCAGAACTTTTCTGACAACACCGTCTCCCGCTTTCTCGCCTTCTATTTCCTGATTAAATACCCATCTTTGATTTTTTTCCGGTCTTTTCATATCGTGCCGCTCCTTTGAGTTATTTTTTTTAATTTTAAGTAATTTTTTCTATTATGTCAAGGTTAACAGGCTGTCGTATCCTCCGGCTGTTTCTACTTCCAGTCTTTCCACGTATCTGGCTGATAACCGATTGTGGCCTGTTTTCCGTTCCTGACAATGGGTGTTTTCAGTACTTCCTGGTTTTCTAAAATCTTATCATCCTTATCCTCAGAAGCAATGTATTTAATAAGAGCCAGAACATCCTGATTCCTGCAATTTTCGTCAAGCATGGCATCGGTTCCGCCTACAGCCTGTCTGACACTGTTATATTCCCCTTTGCTCATTCCTTTTTCCTTCATATCAATGAACTGATACGGAATTTTACGTTCTTTAAAATAACGCTCTGCTTTTTTCGTATCAAAACATTTTTTCGTACCAAATATCTGTACATTCATGGTCTGCCCTCCTTACCATCAAAAATGGTATTGCTGTTTTTCTGTTCCAAACAACAATACCATTTTAATGACGATTTTACCAGACCTCTTCTGAAATTTCTTTTACCAGTTTTATTTTTTTCCACTGTTCTTCTTCTGTCAGTTTATTCCCCTCTTCGGTTGATGCAAAACCGCATTGGGGGCTTAATGATAAACGGTCCAGCGGGATATAGCGGGAGGCCTTGCGGATTCGTTCTATAATTCGTGACTTTTCTTCCAGATCCGGGGATTTTGTCGTAATCAGCCCTAGAACCACCTGCTTATCTCCGTCTACGTAATGAAGCGGCTCAAAATCTCCGGAGCGTTCATCATCAAATTCCAGGTAGTAGGCAGAGACATTTTCTTTTCCAAATAAATGGGGCGCAATGGGAGCATATCCGCCGGAGGAGGCCCAGGTGGAATGGTAATTCCCCCTGCATACATGTGTATTGATTACCAGATCCTGCGGCAGATCTTCCATAGCAAGGTTATTTAACCTTACATATTTTTCCGCCTCAGAAGAAACAGATTTTGATTCTTTCTGTCTGGCTTCCCAATATTTTGTGTCGCAGAACATCCCCCATGTACAGTCGTCAAACTGAACGTTTCTGCAGCCTGCTTCATACAGATCCAATATCACGGTGTGGTAGGCAGATGCAATATCCTGTATCAGTTCTTCTTCATCCGGATAGTAAGATTTTGTCTGTACCAGATTATCTCCCCGCTCCAGCTCCGCCAGAAACTGTGCAGGAGCCGGTATGGTCTGTCTCGCAGTCACTGTTTCATCCTCAAACAGCTTAACAAATTTGAAGTGCTCTACAAACGGATGATTCTCTCCTGAAATCTTCCCCCGCAAACCGGCCGATTCTCCTCTGGTAACTTCATCATGAAAGCGATAACCCTGTTCTACTTCCAGTTTTTTAACGCCCTGAAGCCCCCACATAAAATCCAGATGCCACCAGCTCCTTCGAAACTCTCCGTCTGTAATAACTGGAAGTCCTGCTTCTTTTTGCTTTTCAATCAGTTCCGTGATGGCCCGATCTTCTGTTTTTCTTAATTCTTCGTCAGTGACCGTTCCCTTTTTCCAGCCCTCTCTTGCCTCCTTTAAATATTCGGGACGCAGAAAACTTCCTACTATGTCAAACTTAAATGGTGCTCTTTTTTTCGCCTGTGCCATGATTTTATTCTCCTCTCTTTTTTCCTGTATTGTTAATCTTTATTCTAACGGAAACAAATTTATCTGTAAAATTCTATATTTTTATGTCATGGTATAGTTTTAAACTATACCATTTTGTGTTAGAATAAAAAACATAACGTAAAAGAGAGGAATCCGTTGCAATGACCCTTCAGCAGCTTCGCTATATAATCACCATCGTTAACTGCGGCTCCATATCAGAGGCTGCAAAACAGCTTTTTATCACCCAGCCCAGCCTTTCTAACGCAGTAAAAGAGCTGGAACAGGAATATGGCATCACCATATTTAACAGAAATCCCAAGGGAATTTCCCTTTCCTTAGACGGGAGTGAATTTCTTTCCTATGCCAGGCAGGTGCTGGAACAGGCTGATTTACTGGAACAGCATTATCTGAAGAAACTGCCGGCAAAGCGTATCTGCTCTATCTCGACCCAGCATTATGCATTTGCAGTCAATGCCTTTGTTAATCTGGTGGAACGGCAGGACCATGACGAATATGAATTTACACTACGCGAAACAAGAACTTATGAAATCATTGAAGATGTGAAGAATTTCAGAAGTGAACTTGGAATTGTGTATTTAAATGATTTTAATGAGAAGGTACTGGAAAAGCTTTTTAAGGACAGCGGGCTTAACTTTCATCCTTTGTTCGAAGCATCTCCCCATGTTTTTATCAGCTCCTCACATCCTCTTTCCAGCCGCTCTTCGGTCACGATGGAGGAGTTAAAGCCCTATCCTTTTCTGGCTTTTGAGCAGGGCGAAAATAACTCCTTTTATTTTTCTGAAGAAATATTAAGTACTGTTCCAAGGAAAAAAATTATCTACGTCAGTGACCGTGCTACTCTGTTTAATTTATTAATCGGCCTGAACGGCTATACCATCTGCAGCGGCATTTTAAACAGTAACTTAAACGGGGATAATATTATTGCAGTTCCTCTTATAACCTCTGAATATATGAGAATAGGCTGGATTGAGAATCCAAGAATACACTTAAGCATATTCGCCCGGAATTACCTGGAAGAGTTAAAAATCTTAATCCAAAAGGACGGTCTTGAGGTTTATACGGAAAAATAGTCTGCTGCCCGCTTGCGGCAGTTTAAGGATGCTTTTATCATGAAACCTTCATAGGAAATCATAAAAATCCAGCCTGCTATCATACCCACGGATATTCCGCCAATCCCCAGGGTACCAGCGAGAAACCAGCTGACCGCAATCCGGATTGGGATTTGTATGATTGTTGCGATCAATGTGATTTTAAGCAGTCCAAGCCCCCGAAACAGCCCTTGAAAAGAATTGCAGAATGTGGTTAAAATATAGCCATAGCTAATCACTTTCAAATACCGGCAGCCAGGTTTTACCACGGATAGATCTTTCCGGGCCAAAAACAAACCGATCAGCAATTCACAGTTATGATATACCAGCAGAGCTGTCAGAATACTGATCACGCTGCCTGTCAGCAAAGTTATAAGAAGACCTGTCCTGATTCTTTCTTTTTTTCCTGCGCCATCATTCTGGGCAGTAAAAACAGTGAGCGAGGCTGCAAGACTGTTACCCGGTTCCAGCACATAATTATCAATTATGGAGGTCACATTAAATGCTGCCACCGCATCCACACCCAGGGAATTGACAACCGCCTGTACCAGGATTCTCCCTCCATAAAGAATTGTCTGCTGTATGGCAGGAACTGAACTGAATTGAAGAGTGACCTTAAACAGAGCTGCATCCATTTTCAATTCTTTCCGTGTAAAATGTAATACAGGCTCTTTCCAGTATAAGTAACTAATACAAATGATAGCAGAAACCGCCTGTGATACTACTGTTGCTGCTGCAGCTCCCTTTACGCCCATTTTAAACAGACCCACCAGAAGAACATCCAGCCCTATGTTTATAAAAGTTGATATTAACAATGCATAAAAAGGCAGTCTTGAATTTCCCACTGCACGAAATCCTGCAGAAAGTATTTGACAGATACAGGAAAAAAGAAGCCCGAACATAATTATTTTTAAGTATGCCGCTGCCTGGGGTATGACCTGTTCAGGGGTTTTGATCCACCTTAAGAAAAGCGGGCAGAAAATAAATGTTATAATGCCTATGATAACGGTGAATATCATACTGCCAAGCAAAGAAGTGAGAAGCTGCTGCTTCAGATGATCTAATCTGCCTGCACCATAGTGATTGGACATGAGAATGGAACTTCCCATGGAAATTCCAATGATAAAAAAAAGCAGAATGTTCATGACTGGTCCTGCTGCTCCTATAGCAGCCAGTGCTTCTTTTCCATTTATACTGCCAACTATCATACAATCTGCCGCATTATAAAGCTGGGTGAACAAATTGCCTGCAAGCATGGGCAGCGAGTATAACAGTATATGAGAAATGATATTTCCTTTTGTCATGTCCCTGGTCATCTGAACGCCTCCATTTGTATATAAGATCAGACTGTTTTGTATTTTTACTTTATAAATCATTATAACCTCAAAATGATTTTTGTCAATCATTATTATATAAAAATGATTTACTTCATTCATTTTATATGTTATAATCCGAATCAGGAAAGGAAGCATGTATGATAGATTTTATCGAAGAAAAACTGAAAGAAATCAAATTAACAACAAAAGAAAAGACAGTACTGGAATATTTAACAACAAACGAGAAAAATGCCTGTTTTCAAAGTGCAGAAGAAATTTCCCGTCTGCTTCAGGTGAGTCCGTCTACCGTAATCAGACTTTCTGCTAAATTAGGTTTTGATAATTTTACAAAATTAAAAAAGCATCTTCAGAAAAATGCTGTATTCTCCGACTCCGAAGATCCCATCTCTGAGATCCCTTATGAGAAAATTAAAAACTACGAAAATCTTTCCGACCAGGATCTGATGAATGCCATATATCAGAATATTGATACCAATATAAAAAAGGATCAGGAAAGCGGTCAGTCAGAAAAATATTCTGCTGCTGCAGATTTATTATCCCATGCAGAGAGAGTATACATTGTTGGATTCCGCGCCTGCTACGGTCTTGCTTCAACATTTGGAATCATGCTGTCATGCATTCGCTCCAATGTTATCGTGGTGGGTCAGCATCAGCCTGTTATTGATTCGCTTATTGATGCAGGACCAAAGGATGCCGCTGTTTTGCTCTCTTTTAAGCGTTATTCGAAAGAAACCGCCTTTGCATCCCGGATTGCCCGCGACGGAGGCTGTCCCGTAATTGCAATCACTGACAGTCTGGTATCTCCCATCGCTGAAAATGCTTCCGTTTTATTAATAAATAATGTAGATAATTTTACGTTCCATAACTCCTATGTTTCCACAATGATGAATCTGGAATTATTAGCCGGTCTTTTAAGCAAAAGAAACCGATCTGAAAATCTGGAACGTCTCATGCGTATGGAACAATATCTTGATCAGACCAACCAATACTGATCATCTTAAAATTGCTATGCAACTACTCCCCTGCAATCATCCATGGGAGTAGTTGCATTTAATGTCTTATAAACATGGTGTCAGACCAGTTTGGAGAAGTTCTACCTTTATATTTGCAGTTGCAGGAAGATTTTCTGTGCCCTCATAAACAAGATTTTCAATATTTTTCGGAGTAATATTTGTTATTGTGTTAACAACAGACGTCTCATTCACTGAACTTGAAACAAGATTATAACTAATCGTTTTTTCAAAACTTCCATTGAAAGGAACAACCGCGTCTCTGCAAATGATATCAATGCCGACAGGCCCGACAATATCAGTATTTAAAGGAATCGGTCTGAGAGTATCAGCAAAATATGCTTCACAACCATTGAAACTTGTGAAATTAACCGTCAGACCAGCGGGTATCTGCATCCGATCAAATATATCAACAACTGCATCAGGCGAATTACCCACACTTGAAATTGTCAACTTAAAGGTTCCTACACTCCCATTGACGGAGCAGCATTTTTCGGCTCTGAATTTTACAACATTTAAAGTTGTCCCGCACAGATCTGCTGAATCAGTACCTTGTGCAGCGGCACGTGCAGTATTGTCTATTATATAACTCCCGGGACTACTGATCCCAATACATGGGATAGTATAAGTGATAGCAACTCTTCCGCCTGGTTCGATGGTTCCAAGGTTTCCAAATATTTTCACTTTTCCTGGTATGCTGGTATCTACATTGAGAGAAGACGGAGATACTGTAATCGTACCTAATGATAATTGTAAAGGAATTGTTATTATATCTTCAAATTCTACAAGGCTCAAAGGGGCTATTCCAACATTATCTACATGAACCTTATATTCAAATAAAGGCTGATTATTACTAATTACAGTACTGCATTGTTTTGATACAAGCAGTTTCCCTTTATCCGCACATCCAGGTACAATAAAACAGTCGGTGCATGCAAATTTATAAACAACATTAGCAGCTTTAACACTTATTGGCTGAGCTGCTTCAGGATAATCTCCGATTATGCGTATTCTGTATTCCACGCAAAGTCCCTTATCATACCTGTCATCAGTCACAATCTTCAGAAACTGAAAACCATCAGGGGCCGGACCAAAATTCGGATCATTCTGAATCAGTTCAAATGGAACCGTACGAAAGATACCGCAGCCATCAATTTTCTCTTCCACGGTAATATTTGCTGCATTAATTTCAAGACAAATCGGAATTCCGATTCCGCTTATTCCTCTTGTTGTACTATTGCAATCAGTCAAAAATTTATACGTCCAAAATGAAGCGTTAAGATCAAGAACATAGGCAGGGTTGTTAACCACCTGGCCATTGGGCAGGGTCTGACACTCCGGTTGAACGACGGTTATGCCGGTCTGCGTACCACAACAACATTTATTTGAATATGGTAAACATTCGCACGGCTGTGCTGGTAAAGCCATAATATCATTCCTTAAAATATTTTTTAGCTATAAATCAGCTCTAGTTATTATATGTATGTTGATACGGGACCGCTCCTTAGGTGTTACAGAGCAGGTGGTTTATTAAAAGACATCCATACAAAAAAGCGGTTCTGCTTCATTTGATTGAGCAGAACCGCTTTTTTAGCTACCTCACTGTAACCGCACAGGTCTTATACTGTAAATCTTCACGAAAATATTTCATAATCTCAATTACCGCAGTTTTTACTTCCTCCAAAGGTCCGGTCAGAATCAGAGTACCGCTGAACCGGTCCAGAAACCCCAGTTCCACATCCCCTGCTTTTACGGCAATATCCGCTGCAATAACCGTCGATTCAGGAGGGGACATATGAATCGTGCCGATTGACATACCCGTAAAATCCTCTCCTGCGTGGGTTCCTATATCCAGGCCCAGATTTTTATATACGGAAGGTTCGGAAACTCCGATGACATGGGCCATTGATATCTCTTTCCCGGAAACAGAGACTTTCACCACGCGCAGTAGCTCATTGCCCCCATATCTGTGTGTTTTTCCTAATATCTCCTGCAATGCTTCCTGATCAGGCCGCTTTTCTGTCATTTTAACACACCCTTTCTGGGTTTATCATTATTTCTCGTCACCTAAATACTCCTTAAGCCCCTCAATCCCTTCTCCGGTAATACTGCTGACTGGAAAGATCCGCTCACATCCGGCTTCCTCCAGCCACTGCCGCACCATGGAAACCTTAGCCTCCGGAGCGTCTATTTTGGTTATAATACCAATCATGGGGCGGTTGCACGCATTGATAATCCCCGGCGGAAACAAATTAAAGGGTTCATCTGCCCCGCACAGCAGACCAATGACATCTGACTCATAGGAAAAACAGCAGAGAGCCTGCATGGATATATTCTTATTTTCCACATATTCTCCCGGTGTATCAATGGTAATATCCCAGTGATTGACATACTGGGTCTTATGATAAACCACCGGCTCTCCCTTTAATGCCTGGGTAAGTGAAGTTTTGCCTGCTTCGCTTCTTCCGCATAAAAATAATTTTTTCATCTTATCACCGCTTTGTAATCTGACAGGTCACATACCCCAGTTCATCATGAAAATACTGAACAATCTCCGCAATCGCAGCCTGGACCTCCGCGATCTCACCTGTTATAATCAGCGTGCCGCTGAACCGGTCAGCAAAACCCAGATCGATATTCCCGCTCTTTACCGCAATATCTGATGCAATGACTGCTGACTCAGGAGGCGTCATATTCATAATTCCTATGGCAGACGAACGATAATCAATTTCCGGATTTAAGCCTAACTTACGATATACGACTGGCAGCGGTCCTCCGATAATATGGGCCAGAGTGATTTCTCTTCCAGCCACTGTTTCCTGTACGATACGGATCTGTTCACCCTGTTCGGGTGAAGCACCATATTCATTTCCCATTAAAATCCACCTCGATCCATGCAAATGTAAACTTTACCAGTCAATTATAAGCGCTTCCCTCTGGGGCAATGTCAATGTTTTATTATTGAAGGAGTGTGATGACCATATTCTCGGCATTTTAATGATTTCAGCTTTCCGCCTTTATATTTTGGCAGCAAAAACCTTCCCCAACAGGGCAATGTTGCCTGTTAAACATCTGATAAAAAGGAAGCGCGGCTCTGTCGACAAAAATCATCTACAGAGCTGCGCTCCCTTACATATACAACTTCTTATGGTCTGATTTTAATATCTCATAGGCATAATTTCAAGATAATCCTGAACAGTCGCACCCTTCATGAACATCTCGATAATCTGCTTTCCTAACGGATTTAACTCGTCTGTATTATATTTCACCAGCTCCTGCTTAAAGAATTCAGTTAAGATTGCAGCACCTGCATCATAGCCTTCAATTCCCACTTCCTGCTGGGTTTCGGGTCTTAAGAATGCTCTTCTGATATATTGTCCGTCAATCTTTAATGAATCAAGACCAAATCCTAACAGAGGACAGCGCGCTTCCACCAGATGCTCTGGCTTGAATTTCGCGCTTCCGCGGCGGGCGATGTATTCTCTGGAAATCCACTCAGGCATAAAGCTGACCTCATAAGCTCCGATATGCTGATTGGGAATCAGGACATAACGGGTATTGGTAGACTGTAATATCTGATCCAGAAGAAGATTGGCCTGTGTTACCATCTTACCTGTTGCAAATGGCCAGTAGGATCCCACTCCTTCGCTGGTCATTCCCTGAGAATCAATGATGCTTGGATTGTTGTAGCCTCTTGGTGCAACCAGACGCCACAGCCATGCAAGAGCAGGCGGAAGGATATGCATAATACCCATAATTCCGTATGACGGATTGGCCTTTGTACACGCAGGTGTTCTTACACCAAAGCTTCTTACATCAACCTCAACCGGCTCATCAATGGAGTTTGGCACCAGTTTTCTTGGCATAATTACCCGTGGATTGGGGCAGGGCTTTCCGGTGCTGTCCATGGTATGCTCCCAAGGCAGACAGGTTGCTTCCGGTACTCCCTGGAGGTTTAAAAAGATTAACGGCTCTTCCGGCTGAATGAATATTCTTTCATACTGGGGAGAAGCTCCGTAGCGCTTAATATTATCCACTCTTAAAAACCAGGCAGATTCCGCATCCTTGACAACCAGCTTCTTACTGCCCTGCTGCATCTTTGGATGGCACAGCGCCATATCATCCGTTACAGGAATTAAATCACAGGTCTCTGAAAGATTTAAATAGTTCTTCTCTCCTGTCACCGTATTTCTTCCTAAAATGACTCTTCCATCCATCTCTTTATGGATATCTTCCAGCATTTCACTCTTTCCGCCACCGGAAGCGCCTTCATGCATAATCACGATTTCATTATCGTAGGGAGTGATAACTTTTACTGCGGATGCATGTGCGGTTACCCAGCCTTCTTCCTCACCAATATCTAAAAGCACGCCATATATACCCTTTTTCGCGCTTGGACCTGGATAGAGATTATAGGCATATACCTCATGGATTCCTTTCAGGCGGTTATGAACCACTACCTGTTTTCCATTGAAATGCGTATGACGGAATGGCGGTGCAAGAAAAACAACTGCTCTCGGTTTAAAATCATATGTGATTTCGTCTATGTTTAAAAATCCCTGGAGATCCGCAAGGCCTGCTGCAAAAAATCCTGCATTGGCCGGAGCTACTAAAACAGAATCATAACCATACTCCAGTCCGCCGGATTTAAATGGGAAAAATATCAGCTCCTGATTTTTCAGCCAGTCAAAGGTATCCATTCTGAGAGATTCGAAATCCTTATGATAAACATCCTCATATCTGGGTTTATCCGTCGGATTTTTGTCTGCGATCAGCATGGAATTGGGATCACGTCTGCGCATGTAATCTTCCATATAATTCACTACAATACCATTTTTACATTTGGTTGCGGTAGCCTCTAAAACTCTCCCCTTGCCTTCCACTTCGTAATCAATATCAAATGTAACGTTCTCATCGCCGCCCATAGCAAGAGTCAACAGCTCTTTTCGTGATTTTGGAATGACGACACCCTGTGACTGATTTAAAATATCCTGTACATACTCCGGTAAATTTAATTTACGTAAACATTCTAGCATATTTTCCTCCATTCCTGTGCATAATTATGCACCTGAAGTTTGTACCGAAGACTGCACTGGTACAAACTATGTAGTTTAAAAATCCCAAACATTAGCATTCCATTACATAGTTTATTTTAGACATTTTTCGTCATATTACTCACCCGGCATTTATTGCTAAATTTTGCCATACCCTCAGCCCTTAACAGAAACTTTCTTTTTCCTGCTCTTACCGATCAGCCTCCTTTTATCAGGCATTATGGAAAAAGCCGATACCCGTAACCTGGATATCGGCTCAGTTACACCTTTATGCAACCCGTTTTATAAGTCTTCCGGTACTATCAAACTGTGTAAATCCAGTCTTATCCTATGCCGTCTTAAAAATAGTGATGTAGAAAGACACTTTAGAAGATCAAAGTCCTACTGTAGAGATACAATATCATGAAACTTCTGTCGTGTCAACGTTTTTTTATGCAGAAAAACCCCTGACATAAGACGTTTTCACGCTTCATCGATTGCCTTGCCGATATCATGCCTCATATATTTGTTCTCAAACTCCACCCATTCTGCAGCTTCATAAGCGTTGGCTCTTGCTTCCTTTAAATTGTTTCCAAGAGCTGTCACACCAAGGACTCTTCCTCCATTTGTAACAGGGTTGCCCTCTTCATCAAACCGGCTGCCTGCATGAAATGCATAATAACCAGCCTGTCCTTTAAAACGCTCCAGTCCTTTAATTGGAAACCCTTTTTCATAATGTTCCGGATACCCATCAGAAGCCAGGACGACACAGACAGCCGCATTGTCTTCAAACTGTAAGTCAATCTCATTTAGTTTTCCGTCTATACAGGCCTCAAACACCTCTATTATATCATTTTTCATTCTTGGAAGAACTACCTGTGTTTCCGGATCACCGAATCTTGCATTGTATTCTAAAACCCTGGGTCCCTCTTTTGTCAGCATCAGACCGAAAAAGATAATTCCCTTAAATTCCCTGTTCTCAGACAGCATCGCATCCACAGTTGCCTGATAGATATATTTTTTACAGAATGCATCGATTTCTTCTGTATAGAAAGGACTGGGAGAAAAAGTACCCATTCCGCCAGTATTAAGACCTTTGTCTCCATCCTTCGCCCTTTTATGATCCTGGGCAGAGGTCATAATTTTTATGTTCTTACCATCTACGAAAGAAAGTACGGACACTTCCCGTCCAACCATGAATTCTTCCACTACAATCCGGTCACCGGCAGATCCGAACTGCTTATCAAGCATCAGTGTTCGTACACCGTCTTTCGCCTCTTCCAGTGAATTACAGATTAAAACACCTTTGCCCAGAGCAAGTCCATCCGCCTTTAGAACAACCGGCATTTTGGCAGTTTCCAGATAAGTAAGAGCTTTTACTGCGGAATCAAATGTTTCATAAGCAGCCGTTGGAATTTTGTATTTTTTCATCAGATCCTTAGAAAAGGATTTGGAACCTTCCAGACAGGCAGCCTTCTTCTCCGGACCAAACACCCGGATTCCTGCTTTCATAAATGCATCAGCAGCCCCTGCCACAAGGGGATCATCGGGGCCGACAATTACCAGGTCAATTTCTTTCTTCCTGGCAAAGTCCACCTGCCTGTCAAAATCCATCACTCCGATATCGACACATTCTGCGATCTCAGCAATTCCGGCGTTTCCCGGAGCACAGTACAGCTTTTGGACCTTAGGGCTCTGGGCAGCTTTCCATGCAATGGCATGTTCCCTGCCGCCGCCTCCTATAATCAGAACCTTCATGCTTTTTCCTCCTGTTCCTTTGCAATCAGCGCAATCGCCTGGGGAAGAATGATCCATTCCGCTTCTTCCATCACTCTTTTCTGAAGTTCTCCCGGCGTATCGCCTTCCTTTACTTCCACTGCCTTCTGCAGAATAATGGGACCTGTATCTGTTCCCTCATCAACATAATGGACCGTAGCCCCTGTGATTTTTACGCCTCTGGCTAATGCAGCCTCGTGAACCTTCAGCCCATAATATCCGGTCCCGCAAAAGGAAGGTATCAGGGAAGGATGAATATTAATAATGCGGTTTCTGTACTTCCTGATCATAGCTTCAGGAATGGTAACCAGGAAACCAGCAAGCACGATTAAATCAAGATGATACTCATCGATTCGGGATAAAAGTTCATCATGGAATAACGTTCTGCTTTCATAATCCTTAGGAGAAATGCAAAGAGCATCGATTCCATGATTCCTTGCACGTTCCAGCGCATAGGCATTGTGGTTATTGCTGATAACTACTTTGACCTCAGTGTTTTTAATCTCCCCGCTGTCAATGGCATCCAAAACAGCCTGAAGATTGGTCCCTCCGCCGGATACCAGAACGCCGACTCTTAGCATAAGACCACACCCTTCTCACCGGCTTTTGTGCAGCCGATTACATAAGGAGTCTCTCCTGCAGCCCTGATCGCATCCATGGTCTTGTCCTGATCAGCCGGATCAACTGCCAGCACCATGCCAATTCCCATATTAAACGTATTGTACATGATTTCTTCCGCTATCTCGCCCTTTTCTTCCATGAGTCTAAAGATGGGAGGAACTTTATAGCTGTTTTTCTCCACTTCTGCACAGATTCCATCAGGAAGCATACGTGGAATGTTCTCATAGAATCCACCTCCGGTGATATGACTGCAGCCTTTTATGATCACACCGCACTCTTTCACGCTTTTTAATGCTTTTACGTAAATTTTGGTAGGCACAATCAGGCATTCTCCAAGAGTTGTTCCCAATTCATCGTAATAAACATTTAAATTATCTTTCGTCACGTCAAATACGCTGCGGACAAGAGAAAATCCATTGCTGTGAACACCGGAAGATGCAATACCGATTAAAATGTCGCCGGCTTCTATATTCTTACCGGTAATCAGATTCTTTTCATCTACTACTCCAACCGCAAAACCTGCAAGATCATATTCATCCTCAGGATAAAAACCAGGCATCTCTGCGGTTTCCCCTCCGATCAGTGCAGCGCCTGCCTGTTTGCAGCCTTCTGCAACACCACTGACGATTCCAGCAATCTTTTCCGGATAGTTCTTCCCACAGGCTATATAATCAAGGAAAAACAGCGGTTCTCCTCCTGCACAGGCAATATCATTGACACACATGGCTACACAATCGATACCAACCGTATTATGCCGATCCATAAGAAATGCAAGCTTCAGCTTTGTTCCCACTCCGTCGGTTCCGGACACCAGAGTCGGCTTTTCCATTTCTTTAAAAGCTGACATAGAAAATGCTCCTGAAAAACCGCCCAGTCCGCCAAGGACTTCCGGCCTCATGGTTTCCAGTACATGCTTTTTCATTAATTCAACCGATTTGTATCCAGCTTCGATATCTACTCCGGCATTCTTATAATCCATCTCTTTTTCCTCCGCTTTTTCTTCCTGTTATTTCATCTGGGACAAATATTCCCGGTACCCGATCTGCTCCAGCTTTTCTGTTTTTTTCACGACATCATTCTTTAATTTCTCAGAATAATCCTTCAATCTCGCCAAAAGTTCCCCATCTCCTGCTGCCAGAATCTTTGCTGCCAGAATTCCTGCATTGGTTCCTCCGTTAATTGCCACAGTTGCTACCGGGATACCAGAAGGCATCTGTACAATGGAATACAGGGAATCCACACCGCCCAGATCTGAAGTTTTCATGGGGATACCAATCACGGGCATTGGAAATAATGCAGCACACATTCCAGGAAGATGAGCTGCTTTTCCTGCTCCGGCGATGATCACTTTAACGCCTCTGGCCTCTGCTGTTTTCGCATATTCAAAAAATATATCCGGTTCCCTGTGTGCAGAAATGACGGTCATTTCAAACTCCACACCCAGCTTTTCCAGAACCTCTGCAGCCTGCGCCATAACAGGCATATCTGAATCACTTCCCATAACAATTGATACGTTTGCCATAGTAATTTCTCCTTTTCCTCTTCCAAACATGTGTAATTCATTATCAGGAATAATGTTGTTAATAAGTTTTTCTAATATTAACTGCTTATAAATTAATTAACACTTATTAATTATAATACTAGCTTTTCCACTCCCCGTCAATAATTTTCTTTATAATTTTAAGTATACCCTGTAATTAAAAAAACAGGCGCAAAAAGCCGGAAGGATTCAACATCCAGCGGCTTTTTACACCTGATATGTATTTAATATTTGCTGTTTTTAAATGAAGAGGAGTCTTCAAAGTAAACCGGGTCAATAGCAATAGGTTCCGGATCGGCTTCTTCTTTGAAAACAGGGACATACTCATTGTCAGCTTCTACTCTGGCAGTGTTTAAAGGTGCGCTGCTTTGCTGAGACTTCCCGCTATGAACCTTGAATTGCTGAACAAGACTTTTCATAATCTGCGCCTGACCTGACAGTTCCTCACTGGCCGCAGCACTTTGCTCCGCTGTAGCAGAGGTTGTCTGAACCACACTTGAGATCTGGTCAATACCCTGGGTAACCTGATTCACAGCGATTGCCTGCTTATCAGAGGCAGCGGCTATTTCTTCTATAATCATGTTAATGCGGCGGCTTCCTTCCACAACATCCTGCATGGCTTTCGCTGTTTCTGCAGTAATCCTGCTTCCGTTCTCCACTGCCTGTAAACTTTCCTCAATGAGAATTGTAGTATTTTTCGCCGCTTCTCCTGATTTGCTGGCAAGGTTGCGCACTTCATCGGCAACGACTGCAAATCCTTTTCCTGCTTCCCCTGCACGTGCAGCTTCCACTGCTGCGTTTAATGCAAGGATATTGGTCTGGAATGCGATATCTTCAATCGTTCTGATAATCTTGCCAATCTCACTGGATTTGGTGTTAATCTCTGTCATGGCCTGATTCATTTCCATCATCTTCTGATTGCTCTTTGTTACATTGAGAGCCGCTTCTTCTGATCTCATACGCGCTTCTTTTGCACTCTCCGCGTTTTTATTGATCTGATTGGAAATGTCATTAATCGTAGCTGCCAGCTCCTGTATAGAGGAAGCCTGCTCAGTGGCTCCCTGGGACAGTGCCTGCGCTCCGGAGGATACCTGCTCAGAACCACTGGCAACTAAGTCTGCCGATTCATTAATACGGAAAAGAGCATCGCTTAAATTATCCCTGATATTCCTGATAGCCAGCAGAATGGGCTCATAATCCAGAACATACTGTTCCTGATTCTTTGACACAACCGTAAAATCTCCGGCTGCCATAGACCCTAACAGGTAGATGATATCATCAATAATACTTCCAATATTTAATATAGTGGAACGCATACTGTTGCCAAGTCCGCCAAGCTCATCTTTTGACTGATAGGCCAGATCCACATGGAGACTGCCTTTTGACATCTCTGCGGCTGCCTTTTCAATCTCTTTAACGGGGGCAACAATACTCTTTGTCATGAATACAGCAAGAATCAGAGTCACTCCGGCTCCAACTATCTGAAGCAGGATCACGATAATCTGAGCAAAGCTCATAACAGCCTGTGACTTGGTAAAATCGCCGTCAGCATTCTTCTTTGCAGTATCGCTGATTTGCATCAGATCCGTCTGGAGCTGGTTAAAGCACGGTTCCAGAGAATCGAAGAAGATTTCTGTCGCCTGCCTGGTTTTATTTTCTTTTGCCAGAGTGAACACTTTTTCTTTAAAGGGCTCCGCTTCAGTCAGCGTCTTCTCGATATTCTCAACGACCGACTTGTCCCCTCTGTAATGTTCTTTTAAAAATTGAACATTTTCTTTCAATTTATTAAAGTCTGCTTCCGATTCATCAATATACTTTGCTCTGGTATTTAAATCCAGGCTCATGGTTGCATACCCCACGTTTTTTGCAGCCGATTGTATATTTTGTCTCATCTCTACGGTCATTAATGATACCTGATGGCCGTTGTTATAAAATTCTACGAATCTGGCATTGTTTCCTACCAGACTGTATAAGGAAGTACATGATACAATTAAAAACAAAACAAAAACCGCTCCAAAAGAGACCGTAATTCTTTTGCCAATCTTTAAATTCTTCATTTGGTATCCTCCATTTAGCTCTTTTGTAAAAATCACACTCTGATAGTGTTTTATCGGCAATTATATACATTACTTAATGATTTTCTCTAAGTTTTTGTAATTCTAAAGCTTATAGCAGAGAAAATGGTAAATTTAATTCCTCTGTTCCTTTTAATATAAATTTTCCGTCCTCTATAATCAGAGTCCTTTTCCCATCTGCACAGACAGTTTCAATTCTGTCAAGTTCTGCATAAGGTATGGTGATATCCGTATGACAGTTAAAATATGCCTTGGAAGCATCCTCTTTGCGAAGAGCAGAAATCTCATTTTCTTTCGCGATAATCTCTTTGCCGTTGGGATTATAAAACCGGCTGTCTTCCGACCAGCTGTAACACGTATCTCCAACTGCAAAATGAGGTCCCATTTTCTCCACGATTAATATAGGAAGCTTGTCAAGAATATCAAATTTTCTGGCCATGGCGTAAGCAGTTGTATTGGTTCCGATGGCAAACTCTCCCATGGGAAGTGTGTCATGGTTCTTTAAAATCACCTGCCTGATCAGTTCTTTTCCTTCCTTTGAATCTTCAAAATTACTGCAGGAATAGTCTTTGATCATGCCGTTTTCAAACGTTATAACCAGATCCTTAAACTGGAAATCTGTGATATAAACCGTGCTGACCTCTAAAACACCATTGGTTCCGGCAAGTCTGGGTGACGTAAATACTTCCCCAAGAGGAATGTTCACATCAGCCACGCAGTTTTCAAAATTAGTTTCTTTTTCTTTATCCTTTAAATGATGAAGCGCCACTGTCAGGCGGGTCTTATTCGCCCCTTTCCCTGTAATTTCCACATATTCTGCTTCATCCAGAGCATCAATCATGGTTTGCTGCAGACCTTTGTACTTTTCATAATCCAGGGTGTTGATTGCAATGGTCTCATTAAATATCTCTTCAAAATTATCACCGATCTCAGGAACGGGAAATGCAATAATGGTGAAGCTGGTCTCATCGCCTGGAACATATTGATTTAAAATTCCGGCAGTATCACTCGACATTTCCACTGCAAGCTTCTCCTGTTTGGGATCCAGGCGGCAGGCCTCCCCTTTGTTAACCGGATGAAAACCTTCTCTTCCAAATGTCTCAATGACTGCAGGTCCTGCATAGCCGGCTGCCAGATCTTTGAACGTTTCGTATGCAACCTTCAGCACCGATGCTTTTCTGTCTTTAAATGCCTTATTAATGTAGATGGCATCATCATACCGGTGGTCATAATCATACTGGCGGTTTGGAGAAGCAGAGTAATAACCGGATTTTCGTCCGGCATTGGTATTTACCGCCCAGACAGCCGCGCGGCATAAAATCACGTTAAGCCCCAGCTTTTCAAAATTCTCCATGGCGTATTTGACCATTCGTTCGAATCCAAGCTCATATCGGATCTGGACCGCTTTTTTCTTTGATAAATCTCTGCCCATCACCTCAAAACCTTTTTTGTAGCCTTCCGTGTAAGTATCCGCCATCAGACGGACTGTTTCTTCTGGAAGGGAATTTAAATAATCCGCAACTTTAACTTCTGTTTCAGAAATATATTCACCAAAACGGTAAAGATAACGAAGATCCGTTAAGTCACTGTCCCGGATAATATCCGCTGCAAAGGAAAGGGAAGGATCCAGCCCTTCTCTGACACGATAGGTAACTGTATGATCGGTGTAATCGCTGACAAACCAGTAAATCACCTCTTTTACAGAAGCCACCTCCGGCACTCCTTCTTCAAACATGTTATAAATCTCGATTAAGGTTTCGTTTAAAATCGTAATATCCGTCAGCCTGTTTTCATGAACAAAAACAATATCGCCCCTGATTTCCTTATACAGGTAACAAAGGAGCTGCCCGAATCCATCACCCAGTTTTTTCACTGCATAAGAAGGATTTGCATAACTGGTTTCATAAGCATCCGGAAGTATGTCTTCATAAAATTTCCTGTTCCATACTTTTAATTCTTCCAGGGAAGCCGTGTTATGCTTTCCTTCCTTTAAATAATCCAGGTACTCACCCATAACACAGATAAATTCAGCTGTTCTTGTAAAATAATCATGAAACGGCTGGGCTACTGTCTGCTCTGTGGCTATCTGGCTGATCCGTTCCATGGAAAGTAAGAAGCGTTCCATAATTCCTTCATTTTCCTGTTCAAACATCTCTCTATAATCCATTTTTTTTACCCCTTTATACCTATAATAAGAAGAACCGCCCAAAAAATAACCAGTAAAGCGCTGATGCCAATACCAATCTTGGACAATATGTATTTTTTTTCTTTTTCAAAGAAAGACAGAACACCATAAAACAGGGAAAAGATAGAAATCACCATGCTGCAAAAGCAGACAGCCGCAACATTTAACTGCGCCTGTCCGGCAGTAATTGCAGCGCTGGATATTCCAAGAACCCCTAAAACCAGTGCTCCCAAAGCCAGTCCTAACGATAGAAAACTTTTTTTAGCATAAGGCTTTCTAATGTAGGACACTTTTTTCTGCTTTCCCACGCCTCATCCTCCTTACTCTTATGTGCTGTACTATTTTATACAGGATATATCCAAACATTCCTCCCAGAGAGTTTAAAATCATGTCATCTACATCAAAACTTCCCACCCGGAAAATGAGCTGGGTGGTTTCGATGCAGAGGCTGAATAAAAAACTGAGCAGCATTGTATTGGTAAAGCGGCGGCTCCTGCGGCTAATGACCGGAAGGAAAAAACCAAAGGGCATGAAGCCCGCTATATTCCCAATAATGTTTAAGAGGAAAGCCCGAAGGCCGACTACATGGCGGTATATAATAAACCGCTTAATTTCCTTCAGGGGGACCAGGTTATAAGCGTATTCCTCCCGTATATGACCACCTCTTCCAAAATAATCCGAGAAAAACAGAAAGTACGCCAAAAAGATCAGGTAAATTATAAAAATCACCCAACCAAACTTCTGCCGTTTCGTCGCATTTTTAATCATAACAGCTCCATCTTTATCCAGAAAGGAGAGAGCTGCCAGAATTCTATGGATTCTGACAGCCGCCGCTCCTGAGATAACGGTTAAAATGTAATTTCAGATTTTCTTTTCAGCAATATTGCTCCGTTTATGATTGTTATAATACCGGCAGCAAGTCCCACAGCAGTCACTATAATTCCAACAACAATGTTTAATGCACCTGCGTTTCTCATGGTTTTATATACTCGTTCCATATCCCACTCTCCTTATTTTACGCCATAAACTTCATAATAATCATCAATCGCTTCTTTTAATGCATCATCAATGAGGATTCTTCCTTTATATTCCCGGTTATGAAGATGTCCGATCACTTCCGCCATGGTCACTATGGCAGATGCCTTAAAACCATATTTTTCCTGGATCTCATCAAGTGCACTCTGCTCTCCTTTTCCCTTTTCCATACGGTTTAAGGAAACCATAAGACCCAGAATTGTCACATCACCCTGTGCCTTGATGATCGGAAAGGTCTCCTCAATCGACTTCCCGGATGTGGTCACATCTTCAATAATTACAACCCTGTCTCCATCCTTAATGGGACTGCCAAGAAGAATTCCGGCATCTCCGCCATGGTCTTTCTCTTCTTTTCTGTTGGAACAGTATTTAATTTCCTTTCCATATAACTCATGAAAGGCGATTGCAGTTGCAACACTTAAAGGAATTCCTTTGTAAGCCGGTCCAAACAGCACATCAAAATCTGTACCAAAATTATCGTGAATAGCTTTGGCATAATACTCTCCCAGCTTCTTTAACTGCGCTCCTGTTACATAAGAACCTGCATTCATGAAAAACGGGGACTTTCTTCCGCTTTTCAATGTAAAACTTCCAAATTTAAGAACATCGCTGTCCACCATAAATTCAATAAATTCCTGTTTATACTGTTCCATTTTGCTGTCCTCTCTATTCAAAAATCGTTCTGTTATCGTACGGCACCGATCAGTTCGTTCATGTCTTCCACCTGATATTTCATCATGTAATCTTCAATCCCCTGAATGATTTCCGTAGTTGCATAGGGGTTTACAAAGTTCGCCGTTCCCACAGATACCGCTGTCGCACCGGCAAGAATAAATTCCAATGCATCCTCAGCAGTCATGATTCCTCCCATTCCAATAATCGGAATTTTAACTGCACACGCCGACTGATAGACCATACGCACTGCAACCGGCTTGATTGCAGGTCCGGATAACCCGCCTGTCTTATTGGCAACCGCAAACGCCCGGCGGTTCACATCAATCTTCATTCCCGTGAGTGTATTAATCATAGATAAGACGTCTGCTCCGCCTGCTTCGGCTGCTTTTGCCATAACGGTAATATCTGTCACATTGGGACTCAGCTTCATAATCACCGGCTGCTTTGCATATTTTTTTACTTCTCTTGTTATGGCTTCCACTGCTTTTGGATCCTGACCAAATGCAATTCCGCCCTCTTTTACATTGGGACAGGAAATGTTAATCTCCAGCATATCCACCGGCTCATTGGATAGCCGCTCCACCACTTCGATATAATCTTCCGTCGTCTTCCCGCAGACATTGACAATGATTTTTGTATCATATTGCTTTAAGAAGGGGATATCACGTTCAATAAATACATCCATTCCCGGATTCTGAAGACCAATGGCATTAATCATTCCACCATAAGTTTCTGCAATTCTGGGAGTTGGATTGCCTGTCCAGGGAATGTTGGCCACTCCCTTCGTGACTACTGCGCCCAAACGGTTTAAATCCACAAGCTCGCTGTATTCTTCACCGGAACCAAAGGTACCTGAGGCAGTCATAACCGGATTTTTTAATTCCACACCGGCAAGATTTACTTTCATATTCATCTAGAATTCAACCTCCTCAGCCTTAAATACCGGACCGTCTTTACAGACTCTTTTATTATGAACCATGGAATGGTCATCTCTCTCACTGCTTTTGCAGACACAGGCAAGACATGCACCGATTCCGCAGGCCATCTTTTCCTCCAGGGAAAGATAGCATTCGATATGATTTTCCAAAGCATATGCTTTTAAGGATTTCAACATGGGAGTAGGGCCGCATGCAAAAATCACATCGCTTTGTAAGCCATGCTCTCTGATTGCATCCATAACATTACCCCTGGTTCCGGCAGTTCCGCTCTCCGTGGCAAGAAATGTATCTCCAAAGGGCAGAAATTCTTCATTCAGAAACAGCTCGTCCCGGTATCCTAAAACCATCTGCTTCTTACAGGAAAGATTTTTCGCCAGTTCTAACATAGGCGGAATCCCGATACCTCCTCCGATTAACAGCGCCTTCTTACCGGAAGTTCCTGCTTCCAGAGGAAATCCGTTCCCCAAAGGCCCCAAAACAGTTATGGGATCCCCTGTCTTATAACGGGAAAATTCTTCTGTTCCTCCGCCTGCTATACGGTATACAATTCTTAAAAGTCCTTTATCCCGGTTCGTTTCACAGATACTGATGGGACGGGGCAGTAACTTTGAACTGTCCCCTGTATAGACTGAGATGAACTGTCCCGGCTTTGCCTGGTCAGTGATTTCCTTTGCGTCGATCCACATGCTGTATACACCGTCTGCAAGCCTGATCTGGCTGGCGACTGCTGCCGTAATTTTTATTTTTCCCATGATCTCCCCCTATAACACACGGTTAATGTCAGAAACCATATCAATCACGGCCTGTCTGGAAGCTTCTCCAAAATGCTCCGGACCGAATTTCTTGTATGCCTCCTGTTTATAGGCAGCAATAATGCCTCTTGAAGAATTCACAATTGCTCCAAGACCGTCTTCATTAAAACATGGCTTTAAATCCTCCGCAGTTCCTCCCTGCGCTCCGTAGCCAGGTACAAGGAAATAGGTGTTTGGCATCAGCTTTCTTAATACAGCGCTCATCTCCGGATAGGTGGCGCCTACCACTGCACCAATGTTGCTGTATGTGCCATCCATACAGTCTGCTCCCCATTCCACGACTTTTTTCGCAACGTGTTCATAAAGAGGTGCTCCGTCTATCAGCCGGTCCTGAAATTCTCCGCTGGACGGATTGGAGGTTTTAACCAAAACAAAAAGACCTTTGTCTTCTTCTTTGCATACATCTATAAAGGGAGCAATACCATCTGTTCCAAGATAGGGATTGACAGTAAGAAACTCTGTATGAAATGCCGGAAGAGTCTTAGAACCCACTTTTACTTTACCGATATGCGCCATAGCATAGGCTGCAGATGTGGAACCAATATCCCCTCTTTTCGCATCTGCTATGACAATAAGTCCCTTCTCCTGGCAATACTTAACAGTTCTGTCATATACCTTTAAACCTTCAATACCAAACTGCTCATACATGGCAAGCTGGGGTTTTACGGAGGGAATCAGATCATAAACATGATCCACAATTTCTTTATTGAACTGCCAGATTGCTTCTGCAGCACCCTCTAATGTCTCACCCAGTTCATGAAATGCCTTCTTCGTTACGTGATCGGGAATATAGCTTAGCATTGGATCAAGTCCCACACAAACCGGTGCATTTGTTTTTTGAATTCTGTCAATTAATTGCCTGATCATGTCTTCCTCCTCGGTTCTCTTCGCCCTTATTTTTCTTTATTCTTACCAATTCTATCATAAGAAAGTTACGGCTTCAAGCCTTTTGCCAAACTGATCATAAAAATCCTGTTCTTTCTCATAGGGGGTGAAATAGAACATTTTCAGAACATTCATGCTCACCTGACTGGTAAATGTTGGATCATTCTTTTTTTGAATCTCATTTTCTGCTTTCTTTAAAAAATCGTGCCAATCTGCAATAAATTTGTCGTAACGTTTCCCATCCGGATTGTCCATCCAGCTGCGCACCTTCACCTTAGTTCTGTTTTTCTTCGGACATTCAAAAATCTGGAGAAAATACCGGATTCCCTCATCTGCATAAATTCTTCCAAGAGGGAACAGACGGCAGATACCGGGGCGGAACAGGTGGACGCTGCACCGGCCCTGACAATCCAGAAATCCGCATGGTTCTCCTACTCCCGTCATGCGGATATTTGGAAGAACAATTCCATCCACAACATTTAATTCCACTTTATCCTGAAGCAGCACTTCAAACGTGCAGTTTAGCCCTTTTATGAGCCGGAACACATCAAGGGGATCAAGCACAATTGAGGTACCCATCCCCTTACAGCAGGCAGAACAGCCGCTGCAGTCTCCACAGTCAGCTTTTACCAGGTCGTTTAATTCATACATTTTTCCATCTGAAATATCTCTTATATCAATTTCCCGCTTCATGAATCTTCCTCACTTCTCCATAGTAACCAAACAGTGTCATTCTATCATCTTCTTTCATTTGAATAAAGTCTTAATGCGAAAAAAAGAGAAGATTTTATATTACATATCTTCTCTTTGGTTCTTTCATGAAGCTTTCTCATAATTTATATTCCTTTAAATATGCAGTGGCAACGTACGCACCGCTTTTGTATGACTTCTTTTCCATCGCTTTATCCGCTTCCAGACTGACATTGATCCACATCTCTTCCGCTGCAATGGCCAGATGGGAAAGCATAATTCCCACACTGATCTCCCGCAGAAAAAGCAGATAAGGCGAAGGCAGAAATTCTCTGCAGGAAAAAACATATATTTTGTCATGATACACAATGAACCGCCATGGCTGGGTATTCATAACAGACGGAGCAAGCCGTACCGCCTTTAAAATATTCTTCACAGACTCTCCTGCTTCCTCCTTAAACACGCACAATTCCTTCAGGGGAAGACGTTTGGCTGTTGCAGGATCACGATAAAGCAATGTTTTTGGATATCCGAAGGCAATGGCAATTACCTGTTTCAATCCTGCAGGAGCCGGCTTAACAGTCTTAACACTGGCAAGGTAGCATGTTCCCAGACCCTTTCCTGTCATATATAATAAAACAGGTTCCATAATGTATCCGGCATTGACTAGATATCCCTCTTTCTCCTCCGAATAAAGTATCAGATAATAGGGGGCTTCCACCTTCCATAAACCCTTTGGTGAAAGATCCTCTTGTGTACTGTCACATATTTCCATCTTTACTTTAATGTCCCCGTATAACTTTGAAACACAATCCCCAAAATAAAGAATATCCCTTTTCAGCTGCTCTGGAACCGGTTCTTTCTTATACTTTTTAATGGATCTTCTCTTAAATATCATCTGATACAGATTCATACCTGCTCCCCTCTCCTCTATCCGGAAATCAGTTTTAAATAAGCTTTTTCATCTCTTCCAAAAGGCCTGAAAATACCAAAAGGGCGTCCTTAACCGGCTCTGCTGTGGACATGTCAACACCGCACAGCTTTAAAAGTTCAACAGGAGGCATGGAACTTCCTCCGCTTAAAAATTCATAATATCCCTTAACCGCTTTTTCATCCCCCGTTAAAATCCTGGTGCTGATGGCGACAGCTGCCGAAAATCCGGTGGCATACTGGTAAACGTAAAACGGTGTATAAAAATGGGGAATCCTGGACCATTCGTAATCAATTTCAGGATCCACCACCATCTCCGGGCCAAAGTAATCAGCATTCAGCTGATGATACAGTGCACACAGTCTTTCAGATGTTAAAACCTCTCCCTCTGCTGCAAGACGGTGGGTCTTGTCTTCAAATTCCGCAAACATCGCCTGACGGTACAGGGTGCCGCGGAAACTATCCATAAAGTGATTAAGAAGGTAAGCCCGTTCCTTCTTATCCTCTGTAATCTCAAGAAGATGTCTGATTAAAAGAGCCTCATTGCAGGTACTGGCGACTTCAGCAACAAAAATCTTATATCCTGCATCCACGTAGGTCTGGTTCTTGTCAGAAAACCAGCTGTGAAGCGCATGCCCCATCTCATGAGCCAGAGTAAATACACTGTCAAGAGTCCCGTTAAAATTCAAAAGAACATAAGGATGAACTCCGTAAACTCCCCAGGAATAGGCACCGCTGCGCTTTCCTTCATTTTCATACACGTCGATCCAGCGGTTCTCAAACCCCTCTTTCAAAAGAGACAGATACTGGTCTCCCAAAGGCTTTAACCCATCAAGAACCATGGTTTTGGCCTCTTCAAAGGATATTTTCCGTTCTTCCCTGGAAACCATGGGCACATAAAGATCATACATATGAAGTGTCTCCGCCCCCAGCGCTTTCTTTCTCAATGATACATACTCATGAAGATATGGAAGTCCGTCATGAACTGCCTGGATAAGATTATCATAAACCTCTTCTGAAACTTCGTTCTCTGCCAGCGAATGTGCTCTGGCTGAGGTGTAATTCCTTGCTTTTGCATAAAATGCAGCCTGCTTTACATTGGAAGAAAATGTGGCAGCCAGAGTGTTGCCAAACTGCTTATAAACCCCGTAAAGACCATAAAATGCGGATTTGCGGACTTCCCTGTCCTGTTTTTCCATAAGAGCAACGTAATTGCCGTGGGTAATTTTCACAGGATTTCCATGCTCATCTTTGATCTCGGGGAATTTGACATCTGCATTATTAAACATATTAAAAATTTCTGATGATCCTGAAGTTGCTTCCATGGAGTTGGCAAGCAACGCTTCCATAGATGCCGGCAGCGTATGTTCCTTCTTTTTTAATATGATTTCAAAGGTCCGGTCATAGCGTTTCAGTTCCGGGACCTTTTCCCTGTATTCCTTTAAAAGATCTTCCTGTATGGTTATAATCTCCGGAATAATATAGGCCGACAAACCTGCAGCCTGATAGGACAATGCCCTCGCTTTCGATGACAGTCCCTGATATCTGGCGTTTCCGGTGTCTTCGTCGGATTTCTGCCTGCCATACACGAATAATGTCTCGATCTTTAATGATATCTCCTCATCAAATTTGAGACAGGAAAAAAGCATCTCGCCGGATTCGGCCAGATGTCCTTCAAATTTTTTATAACCTGAAAGCGAGCGTTCTGTTTCGCGGAATAAATCCTCCCAGGCCTCCTCAGACGGCAGTATGTCCGCCAGATTCCAGGTATCGCAAACCGGTATTTCTTCTCTCTTTTTCAATGTGATCCCTCCAACTGCTTTACATGTGTTTATTCTATCACCCATATTTCAAAGAAACAATCAGCAATATGGAAAATATTTGATTGAATTTTACTGTTTTATTGTATTATACTATACGAAAACAAATCAGGAGTAAAGCCATGAATCTAATCCGAACAGCCATCCCAGATGCCCGCCAGTCAAAAGACCTCTTTCTATTACAGGAAGCCTGCAATCAATATGATCATATTTCTCTCACTTTACCCTTAGAAGAGGACTGTATCTGCTGTTTATTATATGAAAATGAACGCCTCTTATCCGCTCTGATAACTTTTTTTACTGATTCTGACACCATGGAATGCTATGGCTGCACCCTTCCCGGCGAAAGGCAGAAGGGACATTTTACCTCACTCTTAAAAGATCTGGTAAATGATTATCCGGACTGTGATTTCATTTTTCCTGTTTATGAGAACTGTCAGGATGGGTTAAAGGCCTTACAGGCTATGGAAGCTTCTTTCTGCTGTAAAGAACATTTTATGGAACTTTCCATATCAGGGTCAGAGAAATCCAATTTCCTGAATGAAAATAAAGATGGGAGCGGCTTAACCATTTCCTCCTTAAGAAACTCCGGCGGTTTCATCTGCTATGAGTTTTTAAAGGATAACGCCGTAGTAGGGAAGTGCAGTCTTGACATCCAGAAAAACAGTGCCTATTTGTTCGGATTTGAAATTTCCAACCCCCTGCGCGGGCAGGGCCTTGGAACAGCCTGCCTTGATTTATTCTTAAAGACATATGTTTCCCTTGCCGGTGATCAAAGAAAGGATATCATCTATTTACAGGTTTCCGATGAGAATCCTGCTGCTGTATCCCTGTATAAAAAAGCCGGTTTTCACATCCGGGAGAGCCTGTCCTACTATTTGTACTGATTTCTAGCGCATCTCTCTTATCATACAGTACTGTTTTAAATGAAAATGCTTTTCCACCACACCGAAAAGCCGGAAACCAAAATGCTCGTAAAAGCTTACATTGCTGTGTTTATGGGTTTCCAGTGATATCATCAGATGATTTCTGTCTGCAAATTCTATGGCTTCTTTCAGCAGGCAGGCAGAAATTCCATGATGCTGCATACTGGGTCTTACTGCCAGATAGATAATATGAAGCCGTTCTTCCTGATGAAGCTGGTCGGTCCATCTGGAATTCAAATAATCCCTGCCATGAAAAAAATTCCAGAACGTCTTTAAGGTTTTGTCTTCCCGTATTAAATAACCATCTGTTTTCAAGGTCGCTGCTGCTTCTGCCAGATAATAGTGAACCGGATCATAGACCTCAGATTCATCATCCACAACCATAATTCCGTTAATATCCTCACTGTCTGCATATATTTCACAGGTCTCAAAAAATTCTTCCATATCACATTCAAATAATTCCGGGAGAAGTCGTTTTCTTGTATCCATATCCGGGATCAGATTGCAATAAAGCGGATCTTCCTTAAAACACTCCGTCAGCAGCTGCTTCAACTTCTCAATATCCTTTTTTTCTACCCGGTACAATCGGTCACTTTCCATAATCCTGCCTCTTTTTTATCTTTTTCACGGTGATTGTAGCACAATAATCCATAAGCTTCAATGGATTTTCGCAGATATGGCCGTTTACTTCCTTGCTTGTATTTATCTTACCATTATTATATAATAAGAAAGATAAAACGGTACCGCAAATACAAGAGAGGGGCATGCATCATATGATCGAAATCAGAAAGTTCGTTGATTTGAACGCATTACAGTCGATTCAGGACCAGTTTTCAGAAGCGACAGGGTTAGCAGCAATCGCGGTGGATTCAGAGGGTAATTATATCACAAAAGGCAGCAATTTCACTGATTTTTGCATGAAATACACACGAAACAGTGAAGAAGGGTTAAAACGATGTGAAACATGTGACAAAGAAGGAAGAGGAACCTATTTCTGCCATGCGGGGCTTATGGATTTTTCCTCTGACATTGTGATTAAAGGAGAAAAGGTTGGGGCAATTATCGGCGGACAGGTTTTACCTGCACAGCCGGATGAAGAAAAGTTCCGTTCTATTGCCAGAGAACTGGGGATCAATGAAGAGGAATATATCAATGCATTAAGAAAAGTGCCCGTACGCCCGGAAACTACGATCAAGGCAGCAGCACAGATGCTTGGCAGTATTGTCAATCAACTGGTTAATTTAGAATACATACAGGCAATCTCAGGAAAAAGAGACAGCGTACTGGATTCTGAGATTGACAGCATCAAAAACTCCTTAAATGAAGTAACAGCCAAAACCCATGACTTACAAAAGGTGGCCTCCATGGAGAATATCCTGTCTATTAACGCCTCCATCGAAGCAGCCAGAGCAGGTGACGCAGGGGTTGGATTCTCTGTCGTGGCAAGAGAATTCGGGGAAATCTCCAAAAGTTCAGGGGAAGTTTATGAACGCATCCATGAGCTGGTGGCGGATATCCAGAAATCAGTCAGGAATTTAACTGAGATCGTCTGAAAATGTCTGATTTTCCATGATAAAAGGGCCTGCTCCGATATCCGGTGCAAGCCCTCATTTTTTTATTCATCCCAGTTATGATAAGTCGCCTGTACATCGTCTTCCGCATCTAACAGATCCAGAATCCGGTTCATCTTCTTTAAGGAATCTTCATCAGTCAGTTCCACCCAGGTCTGGGGTATCATCGTGACTTCAGCCTGAATCATGGGAATCTTAGCCGCTTCCAATGCTTCACGTACTCCGCTGAACTCCTCAGGTGCCGTGAGAACTTCGTAGCTGTCCTCTTCCTCTGAAAAATCTTCCGCACCTGCATCCAGAGCAATCATCATAAGTTCATCTGCATCCATATCGCAGTCTTCTTTATCTATAATAATCTGGCCCTTCTTATCAAACATAAAGGATACACAGCCTGGAGTACCTACATTTCCGCCGCCTTTTGTAAATGCGTTTTTTACGTTGGCAGCAGTCCGGTTTTTATTGTCTGTCAGAGTATCTACGATGATCGCCACTCCATTTGGGCCGTATCCTTCGTATGTAATTGTCTCATAATTAACAGAACCGGCATCTCCGGCCGCTTTTTTAATGCCTCGGTCAATGGTGTCATTGGGCATGTTGTTGGCTTTCGCTTTTGCTATTACATCACGGAGCCTACTGTTGTTTGCAGGGTCTGGTCCGCCTTCTTTTACTGCAACTGCAAGTTCTCTTCCGATAACAGTAAAAATTTTACCTTTCGCAGAATCGTTTCTTTCTTTTTTGTGCTTAATATTTGCGAACTTTGAATGTCCTGACATCGTTTCCAACACTCCTTTTCTTTCTCTATTTCGTTCTCATTCATTTAAAAAATAACATCTTTTCTATTCTATCACTATTTATTTCATCTTGCAAGAAAAAACAATACACAGCCGCCAATCCCTCCTGTCTTATAACGGAAAGTTTTGGCAGCTGTGCTCGCTTATGATTCTTTTTCAGAGTCTTTGATTTCGGATTCCATCTTTCTGACACCTTTTTCTTCCTCAGAAGGGACATGGGGATCTTCCTTCCATACCCGTACAGTCTGGATCATCTTATTTTCCACCTGAAGGATCTTAAAGCGGTAACCCATGATGGAAACTTCCGATTCCTCCCCTTCCTGGGGAATCCGGTCCAGTCTGGAAATCAGCAGACCATTTATTGTATCATAGGAGTCATAATCCTCCTCATCAAGTTCAATATTTAACGCCCGTTCCACATCTTCCAGCGTAGTCATGCCATTCATAACGTAAGAACCGTCATCTGACGGCACAATAAATTCCTCATCCATATCATACTCGTCAAGAATATTTCCTACGATCTCTTCCAGAATATCTTCCATTGTAACAATACCTGAAGTCTGACCATATTCATCAACCACAATTACCATGTGGATCTTTCTGGACTGCATCTCTTTAAACAGCGTATCAAGATTTCTTGTCTCAGGGATGAAATGAGCCTCTCTTAAAAGCCCTTCGATCTCCCAGAGCTGCCGGCTGCCATTGTCTTCTATCTCAGCTGCAATCAGCGCATCTTTCATGTGAAGAATTCCAATGATGTCATCCACATCTTTTTTATAGACCGGATACCTGGAATTATACCCTTCCGTCAGGATAAATTTCACCGCTTCTTTCAGAGTAATCTCACCATCTAAGGAGACCAGATTCTTTCTGTGGGTCATGATATCTGCTGCTTCCTTGTCGTTGAGTTCAAAGATGTTGGTGATCATCTCCGCTTCCCTGGCTTCTAAAACACCCTGCTCATGCCCTTCATTTACCATGGACATAATATCTTCTTCGGTTACGTTCTCACTGTCTGATGCCATATCAATGCCCATAATTTTAAGAACTATGAATGCAATTAAATTGGCAACCCACGCAAAGGGAATCAGCGGGATCATAATAAAGGTCACTGCAGGAAGCATCCGGTATCCCCACTTCTCAGGGTTC
The DNA here is from genome assembly GCA_023386315.1 of Bacillota bacterium. Classification (GTDB taxonomy): domain Bacteria; phylum Bacillota; class Clostridia; order Lachnospirales; family Lachnospiraceae; genus Lacrimispora. The sequence goes on from JAEWJZ010000018.1 coordinate 366,275, forward strand.
TCAGCTGCGCAGCGCTTTGGGATAATAATTCCGAAGCTGATAAGCAGAATAATTAATAAGGCGCCCACAAGGAAAAGACTGAAAAGGGATATCCACCGGTTGGGACCGTCGCTCCCCTTTCGTAATATCGCCTCCAGCGAAATTCCAAACTGCCCTAATACAAACGCTCCCGTCACCATTCCAATTAAGTTGGTTGTTATCTGAATGGTGTTTACAAATCTGGTCGGTCTGTTAACAATGTGCAGCAGCTTTGCCGCCTTCTCGCTTCCTTCTTCCATCTGATGCTCCAGCTCTGTCGTATTCACATTCTGAATTGCTGCACCAAATCCATAAAAAATTGCATCCAATACGATAAAAGCAATAAAAATAATCACGCGTATAAGCGGATTGCCATCGTCCATTTGAAAAATCTACTCCTTTTGTTCATTTTCTTTCGTATTTTTTCTCACAACTATTTAAGAATATACCATTTTATCAGCATTCCGTCAATGGTGAACTATGTATTCAGTTCTAAGCTGACTCTTAATGCACAGTCCACTTCCTGCTGCAGTTTCTCATCAATATGACAGATCTTCTCTTTCAGCCTCTGCTTGTCAATGGTCCGCAGCTGTTCCAAAAGGATGACAGAATCTTTGATCATATCGCACTTTTTTGTATCCAGTTCCACATGGGTAGGCAGCTTTGCCTTATTCATTCTTGAGGTAATAGCTGCACAGATCACAGTGGGACTGTGCTTATTACCGATGTCGTTCTGTATAATAAGAACCGGGCGGATCCCGCCCTGTTCAGAGCCTACTACCGGTCTTAGATCGGCATAATAAATGTCTCCACGTCTGATTATCACATTCTCACACTCCGTCAATTTATTTAAGTCTATTATTGACCTACTTTGACTCGTGTATTCACTTAAGTTTTTCCGCCGCATACCTTATCATATGATACGGACATGGAGTTGGTTATCACGCCTTTAAAAAGGAGCTGAAACAATCGTTAAAATAATCTTTGGTTCCCACCACTTCTCCGTGTTCTATATAAACCCTGGGAACCCGTTTGGTGATATCACAGAGAATTTCGTAATGAAATCCGCCGCACCGCCCGGCCAGTTCTTCAACCGTAATCTGTTCCTCACCCTGTCTGCCAACCAGAACCACTTCATCCTCTTCCTCTGCTCCCTCAATTGACGTCACATCAACCATAAACTGATCCATACAAACCCGGCCAAGAATTTTAGCCCGCTGTCCTCTGATTAAGACCTCTCCTTTTCCGGATAGATTTCTGGGATATCCATCTCCATAACCCACCGGGACTGTAGCGACCGTCATCTCCTTTTCGGCAGTGAACGTTCCTCCATAACTGACAGAAGTCCCCGGTCCGATTTTTTTTATGTAGGAAATAGTGCTTCTTAATTCCATGGCAGGTTTCAGCTTTACAGGTTCTTTTTTTACTTCCCCGGAAGGATAGAGACCATAGATGGAAATCCCTGCCCGTACCATATGAAAATTAGCCTCCTGCAAATCCAGAATCCCTGCGCTGTTGGAACAGTGAAGAACCGGAATTTTAATTCCCCTTCCGTTAAGCATTTCAACAAATTCCCGGAATTTTTCAATCTGGGTACCAGTTGCTTTCTTATCCTTCTCATCAGCTTTGGCAAAATGAGTGAAGAGCCCTTCTGCATAAATACCCGGCAGTCTGCAGATTTTTGCTGCCTCATCTGCCGCCTCTTCCGTCACCGGATACCCGATCCGGCTCATGCCTGTATCAAGAGCCAGATGTACCACCGCCTTCTTTCCTGCTTTTTCTGCCAGTTCTGAAAGGCGCATGGCTTTATTCAGCTGAAATACGGCGGAACTGATATCATAATCCACCAGAAGCTTAAATCCATCGTAAGGAACCACTCCAAGAACCAGAATCGGTTTTGTGATTCCATGATTTCTTAATATGACACCTTCTTCAACTGTAGCTACTGCATATCCCCACACATAAGGATCAATTGCCAGCGCCACCGGAACAGAACCATGACCATATCCATCGGATTTTACTACTCCGATCATCTGTGTATCCGGCTTTAAATTTAATTTCATTGCTTCCATATTGTGCCGGATTGCATCTAAATCTACTGTTTCATATACCCTTCCATATGTTTTCATGATTTATTCCCTCGTCTGCTCCTGCAATATTATATCAATCTCATCTGCCAGTTCCCTGGCAAGGAGACTGTAATCTCCATATCTTTTCTTTCTCATATCTCCTGCAAGCCCGTGAAGCCACACCCCCAGGGCTGCCGCATCCGGCCCCTCCAGTCCCATTGCCAGAAGGCCTGCCAGGATTCCTGTCAGAACATCCCCTGCTCCAGCCTTTGCCATGGAACTGTTCCCGCTGCTGTTCACATAGGTTCTCTGATCATTAAGCGCCGCAACAGTTACTGCATCCTTTAATATACAGGTGATGCCGAACCGGTCCGCATATTCCCTTGCTGTCTGTATGAGATGTTTTTTTATTAATTCCACCGCGCTTCCGGTCAGTCTTGCCATCTCTCCCAGATGAGGAGTAATGATGATGTTATCTGTGTAATAACCGGTGAGCTCCGGATAAGAGGCAATGGTATTGAGCCCGTCTGCATCCACAATCACCGGAGCGTAGGCATTTACAAGAACGGATTCCACCAGATTTCTCACATATCCTGCCTGCCCAAGTCCAGGGCCCAGGACAATCACACTGGCCCACTCACACTGTTCAATCAAAAGCTGCTCAAAATTCTCCGTCTTTTTTTCTGCGTCTGATGAATGATAGGTAACAATAACGGCCTCAGGAAGTTCTGTCTGTAAAATCTCCCTGTTTTCTTCCACTGTAAAAATTTTAACAAGACCGGCTCCTGTACGGTATGCTGCAAGTGCACTTAAAAATGCCGCACCGCTCATATTTTTAGAACCGGCTACCAGAAGCACTTTGCCAAAACTCCCCTTATTGGAATAGGCGGGCCGTTTTGGTATCAGCGCCGTATCTCCCTTATGAAAGGTAAAATATTCTGTTTTTACATGATTTATGCTTTCGGGAGGAAAACCGATATCAGCCACAATGACTCTACCGCTGTATTCCTTTCCAGGGTATAGCATGGTGCCAAGCTTTTCATAGCCAAATGTAACAGTTAAGTCTGCCGGGATGGCAGCCCCCATAATCTGGCCTGTATCAGAATGAATGCCGGTTGGAATATCCACTGCAATTGTAAATCCCGGTCTGCACCCGGTTATGGATTTCATGATTTCCAGATGACCTCCGAGAATCTCCCGGTCCAGACCTGCGCCAAACAGCGCATCAATCAACAGGCTGCATTCTCCAGGTTTAAAATTGTATCCTTCCATCACATCTACTCCTGTTTTTTCTGCAATGGAAAGCTGGGTTAAATATTCACTGCTCCCTTTCTCCTTTTTGCCAGCCAGAATAACCAGAACTTTATAACCGCTTATATGAAGCATTCTGGCAGCTGCGATTCCGTCAGCTCCGTTGTTGCCGCTGCCGCACAGCACCCAGACCGGATCCGTCTGTTTTACATGATTTACGGCTTCTTTAAAAACAGCCAGGGCTGCCCGCTCCATCAGTACCAGTGAGGGGATCCCAATCTGTTCTATGGTATATTGGTCCACCCGTTTCATCTGTTCTCCCGTTACCAGATATCTCATACTGTACCCGCCTTTCACGATAGCAAACAACCGGCAGCAAAGAGGCTTTCTCTTTGACTGCCGGCAGGCATATTAACTGTTTCTTGCTGTTTGTCTGTGCTTTTCTTCTTCCGTTTTCTGATCCTGCATATTGCAGACCCGGTAAGACAGCCTCATCAGACTCTCTGATAAATGTACATTCTCCACCACAACATCATCCGGTACGATCAAATCCGTATGAGCGAAATTCCAGATAGCCTTGATGCCTGCCCTTACAAGACGGTCTGCAATTTCCGGTGCCTTGGTCTTTGGTATGGTCAGGGCTGCAATCTGAACATCATTATCTTTTACAAACTGTTCCAGATCATCCACGCTTCGGATCTCGATTCCGCGAACAACCAGACCGATCAGACGTGGATTGATATCAAACATTCCTTTGATTAAAAAACCACGCTTTTCGAAATTTGCATAATTTGCAATCGCCTGTCCTAAATTGCCTGCGCCAATAATCACTAAATTGTGCTGTCTGTCAATTCCTAATATCTTCGCTATCTCTGTATATAAGTATTTCACATTATATCCATAACCCTGCTGTCCGAATCCGCCAAAATTATTGAGATCCTGGCGTATCTGAGAAGCGGTCACTTTCATTCGCAAACTCAGCTCATTAGAGGATATCCGTTCCACTCCATCCTCCATAAGTTCTCCCAGATGACGATAGTACCTGGGAAGCCTGGCAATCACTGCTTTTGAAATTTCTTTATCTGCCACATCTTCACCTTCTTTTACTTAGAATTAAACTAACACCATTATAACTGCGTGATAAAATAATGTCAAACGAGTTTTACGATTGTATCCTTGAAAAATAAATGGACCTATATTATACTGGTACTATTGTCCCATTTTATTCAGGAGGAAAGAAACCATGATTCTCTCATGCAGCAATATCAGCAAAGCATTTGGCACTAACGAAGTGATTAAACACGCTTCCTTTCATATAGAAGACCATGAGAAAGCCGCCATTGTAGGAATAAACGGAGCCGGCAAATCCACTCTGTTAAAGATGATTATCGGTGAACTTGCGGCCGATGAAGGAGAGGTGGTCATATCCAAGGGGAAAACCTTAGGCTATTTATCACAGCACCAGGATTTATCCGGAGACCGGACCGTCTATGAAGAAGTTCTGGAAGTAAAACGTCCGCTTATGGATATGGAAGCAAAGATCCGTAAGCTGGAGATAGATATGAAACACGCCGCCGGTGATAAGCTGGAGGAGATGCTCACCGTTTACAGCCGTCTAAACCATGATTTTGAGCTTTTAAACGGTTACGCCTATCAAAGTGAAGTCACCGGTGTATTAAAGGGTCTGGGCTTTACAGAAGACGAATTTCAAAAGCCGGTATCCGCTCTCTCCGGGGGACAGAAGACCCGTGTTGCCTTAGGACGTCTTCTTCTTACAAAGCCGGATATCATCCTGCTTGATGAACCTACCAATCATCTGGATATGGATTCCATCGCCTGGCTGGAGGGATACTTAATTAATTATGACGGAAGCGTAATAATCGTGGCCCATGACCGGTACTTTTTAAACCGGGTGGTTACTAAGATTATTGAGCTGGACAACGGCATTTTATCCGTATACCAGGGAAACTATACGGAATACAGCGGGAAAAGGGCCATGATCCGGGAGGCAAAGATGAAGGCCTACTTAAATCAGCAGCAGGAAATTAAACATCAGGAGGAAGTCATTGCTAAATTAAAATCTTTTAACAGGGAAAAATCCATACGCCGGGCAGAAAGCCGTGAAAAGATGCTTGATAAGATCGAACTGTTAGAGAAGCCTGCCGAAGTCAATGATGAGATGCGTATTCAGCTGGAGCCTAATGTAATCAGCGGAAATGATGTTTTGACAGTCAGGGACTTAAAAAAGTCCTTTGGAGATAATCTCCTGTTTGACCATATCGGGTTTGAAATCAAACGCGGAGAACGGGTTGCCATTATCGGCGGCAACGGAACCGGAAAAACTACGATCTTAAAGATATTAAACGGAATACTGGCACCCGATCAGGGAGAGGTTTCCTTAGGCTCCAAGGTACATATCGGCTATTATGACCAGGAGCACCAGGTGCTTCATATGGAGAAGACTTTATTTGATGAGCTTCAGGATACCTATCCATTCATGAATAACACCCAGATCCGCAACATACTGGCTGCCTTTCTCTTTACAGGAGATGACGTATACAAGCGTATCAAGGATTTAAGCGGAGGCGAACGGGGACGTGTATCGCTTGCAAAGCTTATGCTCTCCGAAGCCAATTTTCTAATCCTTGACGAGCCGACCAACCATTTAGACATAACATCTAAGGAGATACTGGAAGGTGCTCTTGTCAATTACACCGGTACTGTTCTATATGTATCTCACGACCGTTATTTTATCAATAAAACTGCCACACGGATTCTGGATCTGACAAGCCAGATACTTGTTAATTACATTGGAAATTATGACTATTATCTGGAAAAGAAAGATCTCATGACAAGTCTGCTGAATCCACCGGCAGACACTGCCCCTGTGACCAGTGAAGAAGCATCCGGGATAAAGCTTGACTGGAAAGCCCAGAAGGAAGAACAGGCTAAGATCCGCAAACGCCAGAATGAGCTTAAGAAAACGGAAGAAGAAATCCACAGGCTGGAAACCAGAGACAGGGAAATCGATGATCTGCTTGTAAAGGAAGAGATTTTCACAGATGTTCCAAAACTAATGGAATTAAATCAGGAAAAAGAAACGATCAGCAAACGTCTGGAGGAACTTTACGAACTGTGGGGCGAACTGGCTGAATAAAATAACGGGAAAGCTGCTAAAGTGAGCTTTCCCGTTATTTTATTTATCATTTAAAAACTTTTGGTCCTTCATCGTCGGATAGACTTCCGGGAAATAAACATTCTGATAGATTCCTGAGGTATATTTACTCCAGTTCCCCTCCTGCTCGCGGCCCACATCTCTTAAGTATTCTTCCATCTCCATATCGTACCGGTCTATGGCTTCTTTCAATCCCTCTTTGTGGTAAGCTTCATCGTGACGGAATGTTGAAAATGGAAGTCTCGGTTTTTTATGAGATCTGTCTTTTGGGTATCCCACTGCCAGCCCCACTGCCGGATAGGTATAGGACGGCAGATTTAAAAGCTTTATCAATTCTCCGGGATTTTTCCGGATTCCGCCAATCGGTACAATACCAAGTCTCATGGACTCTGCAGCTATTATTGCTGCCCCCATTGAAAGCCCTGCGTCAAAGGTACCAGCCATAGTTCCTTCAACACTCTCATGTATCACCTGAGTAAGCCCATTTTTCTCAGCTGCAAGGCTGGTCTTGTAAAAATCCAGTATGAAAAGCAGAAATACCGGAGCATCCTCCACCCATTTCTGACCACCGGCCAGTTGTGCAATCTTTGCCTTTTTCTCCTTATCTCTAATTACAATAACCGAACTCTGCTGGGCGTTAATAGAATTAGGCATTGCCTGGGCAGCTCTTAAGATCTCATCAATCACAGAGTCCTCCAGGTCTTTGTCAAGAAAACTTCGAATCGATCTATGATCTTTAATTATATTTATTGTCTCATTCATAATCGTCGCTCCTTTTTTAATATTGTTAAATTTAATTTTATAAAATATAGTTTTATAATATTGTATAATTCGCCATTTGTCAACCATTATTTGAATATAATAAAAAAACAGCGCCGAGTAAGTATAATCCCTGAAGCAGGCTCATAACCTGACTGCCTGAGGGATTATATCTGTCTCAACTCTGTCCGTATAATATCTTTTTTAAAATCCGGGTCACTTCCGGTGCTGACGCCTCCATCTCTGACCTTGTTGAAGCACTTCCCAAATATGCTGCAGCCAGCTTTCCGAAATAAAATTTCATATCGTCCGAATAATAATCAGGTATAGAAACATATTCCTCCACCAATGCTTTACTCATTGATAAATCTGTGGCTTCCTGGTTTTTTCCGTCATAGCAGCCATATTCATACCCGATAAATTCACAAAATGCATCCGTGAGTTCGGAAGGATTGCAGATTTTTATTTTTTTATAGGTGGTATCAAGCGTATGACAGACATAATAAACTCCGCTTCCGGTATTGGGAGCAGAAAAATAACGCTTGTCCGGATAATATAGAATCTCCCAGCCTTTGTCTGTAAAACGCTTTACCCAGTCTCTCGGCAGATTCTTGGACGCCTCTGTAAAAGCCTCCTTTACCTCAGCAGATACCGTAGAACTGTTTTTTTTGCTTTCAATTACTATATCAAAATCTCTGTTTCTGTTACCAGTTTCATCCATATAAGAAAGGCCTACATACTGATTGGCAGCCATCTGCCCGTTATCAAAGAAATAATACCGTCCTCCTGTAACATACTTATAACCGGAAGAAGCCATCTCTCCTTTTGTGGAAAACCAGTACCAGCTTCCGTCCTGATCCTGAAACCAGCCTTTTTGTGCAGTTCCATCCTCATTATAATAATGCCATTTTTCCTCTTCGTCATTATAACACCAGCCTAGCTGCAGTTCTCCGGTTTCTGAAAACAGATAATCCATACCACGGATTCTTGTCCAGTCCGTACTCATATAACCATCAAAGCCGAAATAATACCAGCTTCCGTTAATCATCTCCCAGCAGTTCTTTTTATAGGTCCCATCCTCTTTTAAAAATTTCCAGCCTCCGGAATCTTCCTTCCACTGCCAGTCCTCAGAGGCTTCCTGCTGATTACAGGCGCTGCTTTGCTCCTGCCCGTTTTCTTCTGCAGCCATGGAACTCGTCACGGTTCCCATACTCAGGATGATTCCTGCTGAAATAACTGTTAACCATCTTTTCCTCAAGAATACTCAGCACTCCTTCCACGCCGTCCGCAAATCTGCAATCTATTAAAAGTTTACTATATTTTCAGCAAAATGTACAGTTTACAATATCTGAACTTTTTGTGAAGTTTTCCCAAACTTTTCTTCCCATTCTTTCAGTTTTGGGATATAATGAAAATCAGTATGTTTTTTCAGAAAGAGAGGTTTCCCCATGAAATGGAAACGCACCCTGGCAGTTATCGGTCTGGTACTGATCTGCTCCCTGTATGTGATTGCGTTTATATCTGCATTTTCTCATAGTCCGGAATCTAAAAAATGGCTGATGGCAGCAATTTATTCCACTGTTGTTATTCCTGTATTTTTATATGCCGCACAGCTAGTTGTCCGAATTATAAGACCGGATGATAAACACAACGATACCGATACAACAAACAAAGAACAATAAAATAATTGGGTATCATTTAGAAATCACTTGAATTTAGATAGGGAATTGACTATAATAGAGATATAAAAAAGAACAACCACCTCACACAAGAGGTTGGCCTTTATTGAACAGACAGAACCACCACCCAATACCGGTCAAAGTATACAAGGGTGGTTTTTCTGTACCCATTTCTGGGATTTAGAGAAAAACTTTACTTACGATTATTATAAATAAAGGTAAGCAATGCAACAATGAACATACCAAAAGCCATAAGGTCAATTTTACCAGACATAAAAATAAGCAGAGACAGTAAGAATATTAATTCTACTGCTCTGCTCAGCGTAATAGTGGGAAAGCTGCAAATGATCCTAACGATAGATGATATCGTCTCTTCCCGGTCCGTTAGAAACCATAGTGATAGGAGTCTCAAGCTCTTTCTCAATAAATTCAATATAGTTCCTGCAATTCTCAGGCAGATCCTCATATTTTTTAATTCCTCTGATCTCACATTTCCAGCCTGGAAGTGTGGTATAAACCGGTTTTGCCTTATTAAGCTCCACTGTATTGGGGAAATCTTTTGTGACTTTTCCGTCAATTTCATACCCGATGCAGACAGGAAGCTCATCCAGATAACCAAGTACATCTAAAACGGTAAGCGCTGCCTCGGTAGCCCCCTGGATTCTGCAGCCATATCTGGAAGCCACTGCATCAAACCAGCCCATACGTCTTGGCCTTCCTGTGGTTGCACCATACTCGCCGCCGTCACCGCCGCGGCGTCTTAACTCGTCTGCCTCATCACCGAAGATCTCGCTGACAAATGCACCTGCACCAACTGCGCTGGAATATGCCTTTACAACTGTGGTGATGTTCTTGATCTCATATGGAGGAATGCCTGCACCGATGGCTCCATATGCCGCCAGTGTGGAGGAGGAGGTAACCATGGGATAAATTCCATGATCTGTATCCTTTAAGGATCCCAGCTGGCCTTCCAGTAAAATATTCTTACCTTCCTTAATGGCATCGTGAAGATATCTGGAAACATCGCAGACAAAAGGTTTCACCATCTCACGGTACTCAAGCAGAGTCTTAAATAATTCTTCCGGATCAATAGCCGGTTTATGATATAAATGCTCCATTAAAACATTCTTTGTCTCACAAACGCGTGCAACCTTTTCCTTCAATGACTCTTCATCAAACAACTCGCTTACCTGGAAACCGATTTTTGCGTATTTATCTGAATAAAATGGTGCAATCCCTGATTTAGTGGAACCAAAGGACCGTTTTCCCAGACGCTCTTCTTCATACTGGTCAAACAGAATATGATATGGCATCAGAATCTGTGCGCGGTCAGAAACCAGGATGTTTGGCTTCGGAACTCCCTTGCTCACAAGATCTTCCACTTCCTTAATTAAATAAGGTATGTTTAATGCCACGCCATTGCCGATAATGCTGGTTGTATGGTTGTAGAATACACCTGATGGAAGAAGGTGAAGGGCAAACTTGCCGTAATTATTAATAATTGTATGTCCGGCATTGCTTCCGCCCTGATACCGGATAATAATATCAGACTCCTTTGCCAGCATATCTGTGATTTTACCTTTTCCTTCATCGCCCCAGTTGGCGCCTACGATTGCTCTTACCATTCGATTAATCCTCCTATGAGTGAAAAAATACCTTTTACTTCCCTATGATAGCGCAAAGATTCACATAAGTAAAGTCAATATTATTTATATTTGGCATAAGTCTAGATTATATCACTTGTCATAAGTTTCAGGATCTTCTTCCCTGCAGGGGAAACAGGAGTCTTACTGTCCGTGATAATGGCAAACTGCCGCCCCGGCATGGACTCTTTAAACTGCAGTTCTATCAGATTTCCTTTCTCAAGTTCCATTTCCGCAAATCCCGACATGACGCAGCCAATTCCTAAATTCCGCATTGCAAACTGAACGATCATATCGCTGGTGGAGAGTTCGAATTCCGGCTCCACTTCCAATCCCCGCTCTTTTAAGAAATCATCCATAAACGTACGCGTACTGGTATTCTTTTCCAGAAAGATACAGGGAAGCTCCTTCAGGATATCATAACTCAGTTTTTTCCCTTCCAGATGCTTAAATTTCTCTCCTGCAATAAAAACATTGCGGACTTCCTTTACCGGAGTGCTTTTTACCTCACTTCTTGCCTCAAAGGGGGTGCTCACCACTCCGAAATCAATTTTTCCGTCATAAAGGAAGCGAAGGGTTTCCGGTGTGGGACCGTTGGAAACCGTTACTTTAATTCCAGGATAAAGCTCATGGAATTTTTCCAGATAGGGAAGCAGATAAAACTGAAGTGTCATATCACTGGCTCCGATTCGCACCTCTCCTGTTTCCAGATCCCTCATCCGCCTTAGCATATTTTCCCCATGCCAGATATTTTCTAAACCGGATTTCACATATTCGAATAAAAATTCTCCCTCTCTTGTCAGCTTTACTCCTTTTGACATCCGCATAAAAAGCTGGCAGTCCAGCGACTGTTCCAGCTGTCTTACTGCCTGGCTGACTGCCGGCTGGGAGATGCAGAGCTTTTCTGAAGCCAGTGTAATACTCCCTAAATTTGCCACATAATAAAAAACCTTATAATATTCCAGACTGCTGCTCATGGCTCCTCCTGACAAACGAAAAACTGCAGACAGACTCATTGACAAAAATCAGTCTGTCCGCAGCTTTCTTATACATTGATTTCTGCTGTCATTCCAAGAAGTTCCTGGTTGTCCTTAAGAAGAGGACGAATCACCTCATCAAGGTATATGGTAACCTGAGCCGGGGCACAGCCTACATACTTCTTAGGGTCCATGCTCTTTTTCAGTTCTTCTAAAGAAAGATTAAAGGATGGGTCTGCTGCAATGAGTTCCAGCAGATTGTTATCCAGTCCGTTCACCTTGACATTCTTTCCGGCTTCCATAGAAAGCTCACGGATCCGCTCGTGAAGTTCCTGTCTGTCGCCGCCAGCCTTCACCGCATCCATCATGATGTTTTCCGTCGCCATAAAGGGAAGTTCCGCCATCATATGCTTTTCAATAACCCTGGGATAAACCACAAGACCGTCCACCACATTTAAATAGAGATCCAGAATTCCGTCTATTGCAAGAAAACCTTCGGGCACACTCAGACGTTTGTTGGCAGAATCATCCAGTGTTCTTTCAAACCACTGGGTGGAAGAAACAAGCATGGGATTCATCACATCGGCCATTACGTAGTTTGACAGTGATGCAATTCTCTCACTTCTCATGGGATTTCTCTTGTAAGCCATGGCTGACGAACCGATCTGGCTCTTTTCAAACGGTTCTTCCACTTCTTTTAAATGCTGGAGAAGGCGGATATCATTGGAGAACTTATGGGCGCTCTGGGCAATTCCTGCGAGAACGTTAACGACCCGGCTGTCAACCTTTCGGGAGTAGGTCTGGCCAGACACCGGATAGCATCCCTTAAATCCCATCTTTTCTGCAATCATGGCGTCTACTTTTCTTACTCTGTCCATATCCCCGTCAAACAGCTCCAGGAAGCTGGCCTGGGTTCCGGTAGTTCCTTTGGAACCAAGAAGGCGGATGGTATCAAGAAGATAATCCAGATCTTCTAAATCCATGGTAAGATCATGGAGCCATAACGTGGCTCTCTTACCTACGGTCGTTGGCTGAGCCGGCTGAAAGTGGGTAAACGCAAGAGTGGGTAAATCTTTATAGCTGTCTGCAAACTTTGCAAGCTCACTGATTACGTTAATCAGTTTTTTCCGTACCAGCAAAAGTGCCTCTGTCATAACAATAATGTCTGTATTATCACCAACATAACAGGAGGTGGCTCCAAGATGAATGATACCTTTTGCCTTCGGGCACTGTACTCCATACGCATATACGTGAGACATCACATCGTGGCGGACCTCTTTTTCCCGCTGTATGGCAACCTCGTAATTGATGTCATCCTGAAACGCTTTCAGTTCCTCTATCTGTTCTTCTGTAATGGGAAGCCCCAGTTCTTTTTCTGTTTCCGCCAGAGCAATCCACAGTTTTCTCCAGGTTTTAAATTTCTTATCAGGAGAAAAAATGTACTGCATCTCCTTGCTGGCATAACGCTCAGACAGCGGGCTTTGGTATCGATCTGTCATGTTCCTTTCATTCCTCCTTGGGTTTCGTTGTAGAGCTATTTTAGCATATTTTTCTTACTATGGGAAGAGCAGGCAGGGACCGTCCGCCGGTTATATGCTGCGAACCGGCCTGACAGCCCCTGATCTCTTTGTCCTTTTTATCTGCTGTATTCTCCGCGGATATCTTCTTTCGGCGGCTCAATGGGATAGTTCCCGCTGAAGCATGCCGTGCAGATGGGCAATCCTTCTGCCATTTCCTTCAGTCGTTCCATGTTTAAATAAGACAGGGAATCCGCTCCCAGAAGGTCCCGGATCTCTTCAATGCTTCTGTTATGGGCGATCAGCTGATCTTCATCAGGAATATCCGTTCCGAAATAACAGGGGTGGAGAAAAGGAGGTGCACTGATCCGCACATGAACCTCACTGGCACCAGCCTCCCGCAGCATGTTCACGATCAGGGCGCTGGTTGTTCCCCTGACTATGGAATCATCAATCATGATTACCCGTTTTCCCACAACCGCTTCTCTTAACACATTCAGCTTAATTCTGACGGAAGATTCCCGGTTGCTCTGTTTCGGTTTAATGAAGGTTCTTCCCACATAGGAATTCTTCACAAATGCCGTACCATAGGGGATCCCTGACTGAAGGGAATATCCAAGGGCAGCTGCATTTCCGGATTCCGGTACGCCTACCACCACATCGGCCTCTACAGGAGAATCCACAGCCAGCGCCCGGCCTGCACAAAGTCTGGAATGATAGACACTCACTCCGTCAAAAACGCTGTCCGGTCTGGCAAAATAGATATATTCAAAAATACATCTGGCCTCCTTCGCTTTCTCTTTAAAGCAGAGGCTGGTATCCGATACAATTCCGTCTTTTGTTATGGTTACAATCTCTCCTGGGAGAACATCACGGACAAATTCCGCACCGATGGTATCAAGAGCGCAGCTTTCCGATACAATGATATAAGCACTGTCTCGTTTTCCAATGCATAACGGCTTAAATCCATATGGATCCCTTGCCCCGATCAGTTTACGCGGGCTCATGACAACCAGAGAATAAGCTCCCACAATTTTTTTCATGGCATTGGCAACCGCTGCCTCTACGGAAGGGGTTTTAACCCGCTCTCTGGCAACATGATATGCAATTACTTCGGAATCAATCGTGGTCTGAAAAATCGCTCCGCTGTACTCTAACTCTCTGCGAAGCTCCGGTGCATTCACCAGATTCCCGTTATGAGCCATGGCAAGAGTTCCTTTTACGTAATTAAGCACAAGGGGCTGGGCATTCTCCCGCGTACTGCTTCCTGCCGTTGAATAACGAACATGACCTACCCCGATATTGCCATGAAGACCTTCTAAAACCTCGGGAGTAAAAACCTCGTTACATAACCCCATCCCCTTATGCGCACTTACTTTTCCTTTCGGACCTTCGGTATCGCTGACAGCAATTCCGCAGCTCTCCTGTCCTCTGTGCTGTAATGCAAACAGACCGTAATAAATGGTGGAAGCAACGTCACCGCCGTCGAAATCATAGATGCCGAAGACGCCGCACTCCTCATGTAACTCTTCTTCTATGTTGAAGTTCAATTCGTTACTCATGAAATGTCTACCCTCTCTGTGCTGTTTACTGAATTCCAAGACGCCTGAAAATTTCCTCATATGCATCTTCCACACCGCCTAAATCTCTGCGGAAGCGATCCTTATCCAGCTTTTCGTGAGTATCCTTATCCCACAGTCTGCATGTATCAGGAGAAATTTCGTCGGCAAGAATTATCTGACCGTGGTAACGGCCAAACTCGATCTTAAAGTCAATCAGATCGATATTTAAGGTGTTAAAGTACTCGATGAGAACTTCGTTTACCAGAAACGCATACTTTGTAATGGCAGCGATCTCTTCTTTGGTTGCAAGATTAAGAGCCAGAGCATAGTAATCGTTAATAAACGGATCTCCTAAATCATCATTTTTATAGCTGAATTCAAGTGTAGGACAGGCAAATTTAATTCCCTCTTCCATTCCCATCTTTTTCGCAAAACTTCCGGCAGAATAGTTTCTGATAATTACCTCGAGAGGAACGATCTCCACTTTTTTCACTGCAGTCTCACGGTCGTTTAATTCTTCAACCAGATGAGTCGGAACACCTTTGGCTTCTAACTTTTTGAAAACAAAATTGGTCATGCGGTTATTTATCGCACCTTTTCCAACAATTGTGCCTTTTTTGAGACCATTGAAAGCTGTGGCATCATCTTTATAAGAAACAATCAACACGTCCGGATCCTCAGTAGTATAGACCTTCTTTGCTTTTCCCTCATACAGCATTTCTTTTTTCTCCACGGTATCCACCTGTCCTTTTCTGAATTAATTTATAAGTTTTTCAAATAAAACTCTGGTGTTTCAGTAGAAATTATAATACAGTAAAAATCGGATTGCAACTGGTTTTATTATTATAAATACTAATGACCAATATACATATCTGTTTCTCAATCTGACTTTTTAAGGATCTGCCGCTCCACTCTCTGCCACAATTTTAATTCCCCTTCTTTTAAATCCAGAGAAAGTCCGCGCTCTCTCACCTCTCCATCTGCATCTTTCAAAAAAGGCATCCCGGCCATCGTTTCTTCCACATATTCCTCCCTGACAGCATAGAGCTTTCTCAGTTCACTGCAAATCTGTTCTCTCTGCCGGGGAAATAAAACGGCAGCTTCAAAAAGCAGGCAGCAGTACAAAAGATAAACCAGCCCTCTCCGTCTTTTCCTGGGAGCAAATGCCCACGTTAAGCTTCTCCATGTCTTTTTTCTCTTATTAAAACTCTGAAAACGATATTTTTTTAAAACTGTATTCATAAATCAGCTCCTGTCCTGGCCAAGATATAACGGTTCGTCAAATGGGAAATTTAAAAACAGATATCCAGAAATAAAGAAGTGTCTGACCTTATTATATATGATAGTAAAAAAAGCTTCAAGCATTACTTTCTGCCCGAAGCTTTTTGTTAAATAATTATTTTGCTGCTGTTGTACTCTCTGTGGTGGGCTGGCCATTGCTTTCACCAGTAATTTTATCAACGCCTTTTTCCACGCCCTTTACAGCATCATTGACAACTCCTGTGCTGCTTTCCTTGCCTTCATCAGCCTTTGTTGCACCGCCTGTAGTTGTTGAACCACCTGTACCACCTGTACCACCCGTAGTCGTACCGGCTGCTGTCGTAGTCGTTCCCGCTTTTGTTCCGTCAGTTCCGTTGGTTGTGCCGCATGCGGTCAGACACATCACTGACATAATGACAAGAATTGCAAATACATATGGTTTTATTTTTTTCATAATACTTTCTCCTTTCATATTCTATGCTTAGTATGTGTCAAGGAGAAATGAATTATAGTGGAAAATTTTGGAAAAAATCAGGATTCTATTACATCTTTCATGGTATAAAGTCCCGGTTTTTTCCCTGCTAAAAATTTGGCAGCAGATACTGCTCCCCGTGCAAAGATTGCTTTGGAATAAGCAGTGTGCTGGAACGTAACCACCTCATCGGTTCCGGCAAAAATTACATCATGCTCTCCCACAATGGTACCCCCGCGGACTGCACTAATTCCGATTTCCTTCTTATCTCTTGCTTTTCTTACCTGGCTTCTGTCATAAACATAATGAAATTCCTGGTCCATGGCCTCATTAATGGAATCTGCAAGCGCAAGAGCCGTTCCGCTTGGAGAATCCAGTTTTTTATTATGATGCTTCTCCAGAATCTCAATATCAAATCCTGCACCTGCAAGCACCAGTGCTGCATCTTTTATCAGCTTCATTAACAGGTTTACACCTAATGACATGTTTGCAGACCGGAGCACCGCCACCTGTCCGGATGCATCTTCTACCAGCTTTACCTGCTCCTCAGAAAGCCCTGTTGTACACAAAACCACCGGAATGTGTTTTTCGATACTGTAATGAAGGAGGCCCTCCACAGCCTTTGCAGAAGTGAAATCAACGATTACATCTGCTTTTATATCACAGGACTCTAAGGAAGAAAATACCGGGTATGAATTTTCTTTCGTCATGTTGGGATCAATCCCTGCAACAATCTTTATATTTTTTTCTTCCGCTGCAATACCGGAAATGACCTGTCCCATGGCCCCGTTACAGCCGTGCATTATCATCTTAATCATGATTTCCTCCATATGTATATCTTACACCGGTTATAAAATTCCATACTCTTTCATGGCAATTTTTAAACATTCCTGATTTTTTTCTTCCATCTCGGTCAAAGGAAGCCGCATTGGTCCTGCCTGTCTTCCCATGAGATTTAATGCCGCTTTCACGGGAATCGGATTCACTTCGCAGAATAATGCATTAATTAACGGGATTGCTTCCAGCTGCAGTCTTGCGCTGCGCTTCACATCACCATCCAGATATGCCTGGCAGATCTCATGTGTCTTAGCCGGAGCAACATTGGAAAGGACAGAAATAACACCTCTTCCGCCCAAAGACATGATGGGAACAATCTGGTTGTCATTACCGGAATAAACATCGGCTTTACCGTCAGTCAGACTCAGCAGATCAGCGATGGCGGAAAAATCACCGCTGGCCTCTTTTACTCCTACGATGTTCGGAACGTTAAGACAGAGATCTGCAATGGTACGAGCTGTAATGGTAACACCGGTTCTTCCCGGAATATTATAAAGAAGAATGGGAATATTCACGGCATCTGCCACAGCCTTAAAATGAGCTTTTAAACCGTTCTGAGTTGCTTTATTATAGTACGGAGAAACCAAAAGAAGACCATCCGCTCCCAGCTTTTGCGCTTCTTCAGACAGATAAACGGCTGTTTCCGTACAATTTGAACCGGTACCGGCTATGACCGGAATTCTTTTTTTCGTTACCTCACATACATATCTGATTACATCCAAATGTTCCTCATGAGTCATCGTCGATGCTTCCCCGGTGGTTCCGCATGCAACAATTGCGTCAGTTCCCTCTGCGATCTGCTCCTCCACCAATTTTTCAAGTACCTCATAATTTACAAGTCCGTTCTCCTGAAAAGGTGTGACTAGCGCTACTCCAGCGCCTTCATAAATTGCCATGGTCTTATCCTCCTGATTCTTTATCGTTATACATAGTAAACTTCTAAGGGCCCTTTGCTTCTCTGCTCTTCCTGCCGAAACGAAAAAACAGAGCTGACAACAGGGTCAGCTCTTAAAGTCCAGAATCTGGTAATCTCATCTTTCTTTAAGTAGCTCCCCATCCATACGGATGACAGTCATATGGCTCTTAACCATATGCCCAGAACAGATATGTTCAGGCCATACCGTTCTTCGGCGTCTATTCCTTTCCCCTGTCCTCCTCTGTACCTGATACATCGGACAGCGTACTCTTAATCAACGCAACCTCTACTCTATTATGTATGTTACCATACTAACATTATTATTTTGTATTGTCAACTTTAACATGATTGATTTCCAGTATACTGTCTACATAAGGTTCTATCTTCTTTGAAAATATCTTACCGGTTAATACGACCTCCATCTCATCAACTTTGGACTGGAGAAGTTTTATAAGCTCTTCCGCTTCCAGTATTCCCTGGTCCAAAAGCCCAAGAATTTCATCCAGAATCAGCATATCACATTCGCCTGTGGACACTACTTTTCTGGCAAAATTAAGACCATTGCGGATATTCATGCGCTCCTCTTCCTGCCGTTCCATAGAAAGGTTTTCAAAGAACCCATCGCACTTTTCAAACCGGAAAATCTTCATCTCCGGCTCCAGCCTCTTCATGATCTCCAGAGATCCCCGTCCCTGACAGCCTTTCAAAAACTGTATCATGATGACAGTCCTGTTCTTCGTCAGAGCCTCGATTCCCATGCCGAGTGCAGAAGACGTCTTGCCTTTTCCTTCCCCGCATATAACCTGTATCGTACCTCGATTCATCTTTCAGCACCTCATAACAGCTAAAAAGCAATTATTTAATTATTATGTTAGAACCTGCTTATCGTATCATATAATTAATATTTTTTCAAGTTTTCTTATTATTTTCTTAATATATTAATAATATTTACTCGGAACATTCCAGCTTGCTGACTGACACCTCGTAAGCCACTCTCTTTTCACACTCTGTATCCGTGAGCTTTTTGGTGTACTCTCTGCTCTGGACTCTTCCCCAGACTTTAACTCTGGTTCCTACGGTAAAACCAGAAGCATATCTTGCATTTCTTCCCCATGCAATACAGGGTATGTAATCGGACTTTCCATAGGGACGGTTAACTGCAAGGAGTAAATCTGCAATTTCCCTTCCCAACGGAGTTTTTCTGTAAATGGGTGCTTTGCAGATATATCCATCCAGAAAAATCTGATTGGTTTTTGTGTAGTCTGTAAACTCTTCCATAAAGTGGATCTCCCGGACAAATACAGAAAGAACAAGGCGGTTTTTAGTTCCCTCATGACGATTATAGGAACGGAACTGACCGACCGCTTCTATGGTACAACTTTCGTAATTTCCTTCCACGTCGATGAGACGTTCTGAAATCATCAGCGGAATCACGTCTGCCTGATCACTGAGACGGTTTACCGCAATGTCCACCATATAAAATCCTTCTCCAAAAACCTCATGGCTGAAGGTGAAGCCGGAGACAATCTCTCCGATAACGCTTACTTTGTTGTTTTCAATCATTTTTTCTGACATAGTATTTCTCCTCTTCTTTCACTAATTTGCTAATATGCTTCACAGCTAATATTAAATTTATGTGGCAGAATACACGAAAATGATAAAAAACATACCAAAAATATCGACACAATGGGGCATAATGCACAAAAAATAATGGAGAATGCTGACTGATCGGCGGTATTTCGGCGATCTGCGTCAGCATTCTCCTGTTTATAACAATTTATACTAAAGATTTTTTATTCTGTGAAGTTCTTTTTCTTACTGTTGGATCCAGAATCTTCTTTCTGATTCGAAGGCTGACTGGTGTGATCTCCAACAGCTCATCTACATCAATAAAGTCAAGAGACTGCTCTAAGCTCATCTCCTTTGGAGTCGTGAGTTTCAGTGCGTCATCTGCACCGGAAGAACGGGTATTGGTCAGCTTCTTGGACTTGCAGACATTGATTTCAATATCTTCGGCCTTGGGATTCTGTCCGATTACCATACCGGAATATACCTTGACTCCGGCTCCGATAAACAGTGTTCCTCTCTCCTGTGCATTGAAAAGTCCATAGGTTATGGATTCTCCGGATTCATAAGCAATTAAGGATCCGGATTTCCGATAGGACAAATCTCCCTTATACGGTGCATAATCATCAAATGCAGTATTCATGATTCCGTTTCCCTTGGTGTCTGTCATAAATTCACCGCGGTAGCCGATCAGACCTCTGGATGGGATGGAGAATTCCAGTCTTGTATAACCGCCGTTTGCCGGGCTCATTCCCTGAAGCTCACCCTTACGGCTTGTCAGCTTCTGAATAACAGCTCCGGTAAATTCTTCCGGTACGTCGATATAAGCAATCTCCATAGGTTCCAGTTTTCTGTTTCTTTCGTCATAATGATACAAAACTTCCGCTTTACTTACTGCAAATTCAAAGCCTTCCCGTCTCATGTTCTCAATCAGTACGGATAAATGAAGCTCTCCTCTTCCGGATACCTTAAAGCAGTCAGGAGATTCTGTCTCCTCCACACGAAGGCTGACGTCAGTATTTAATTCACGGAATAAACGTTCTCTTAAATGACGGGAAGTAATGAATTTACCTTCCTGTCCTGCAAGGGGGCTGTCGTTAACCATGAAATTCATGGCAATGGTCGGCTCGGATATTTTCTGGAACGAAATGGCCTCCGGATTCTCTACGGAGCAGAGCGTATCACCGATATGGATATCCGCAATACCTGAGATCGCTACAATGGCTCCGATTCCGGCTTCCTGTACTTCTACCTTATTAAGGCCTTCATATTCATACAGTTTGCCTACCTTAACCTTGCGGAATTTGTCGGGTTCATGATGATTTACGATAACACATTCCTGGTTCACCTTGATTCTTCCGTTATCTACCTTACCTACTCCGATTCGTCCCACATATTCATTATAATCAATGGTACTGATTAACAGCTGGCTAGAGGCATCCGGATCTCCTTCCGGTGCCGGAATATGATCAATGACTGTCTGGAATAAAGGAGCCATGTCAACACCCTCATCATCAAGCTCTTTTTTTGCAAATCCTGCTTTTGCAGAAGCATAAAGGAACGGACAATCCAGCTGCTCTTCACTTGCATCAAGATCCATAAGAAGCTCTAAAACTTCTTCTTCCACCTCTTCCGGTCTTGCTTCCGGTCTGTCAATCTTATTGATGCAGGCTACAACGGAAAGTCCTAACTCCAGCGCTTTTCTTAAAACGAACTTGGTCTGGGGCATAACTCCTTCATAAGCGTCTACAACAAGAATAACTCCGTTAACCATCTTTAATACACGTTCTACTTCACCGCCGAAATCTGCATGTCCTGGTGTATCAATAATATTAATCTTTGTTTCTCCGAAATGAACTGCCGTATTCTTGGATAAAATGGTGATTCCGCGCTCTCTTTCAATATCATTGGAATCCATAACGCGTTCTACCACTTCCTGATTCTCGCGGAATATACCGCTCTGCTTTAACAGGGCATCCACAAGCGTAGTTTTACCATGATCGACGTGGGCAATGATTGCCACATTCCTGACGTCTTCTCTTTTCATCTTCATAAATGTACTCTTCTTTCTGTTATTCAAGCATAATACAGGTCATTCACTCCCATATCATAAAAAACTAAGGACCTGCTATGCCCTTAGTTTCATCTACATTATCACGATTTATTAGTATAACACCTGAAATATAATATTGCAAGATTTTTTTCTTTTTTCTGCAAATGCACTATAACTCGGGAAACAATAAGACTTCTTTTTCAAGCATACTGTAATATACTAAACCGGATACCTCAAGCTTTGCTTTCCCACCTGTGGCCTCCGTAATGTCCGCCTGAAGCTTTAAGATCTCTTCGTCCGGCACCAGGGCTGTAAAAGCGACCCGGTCCGTATACTCACTGTTTAAAACCGCAAGTTTCTGCTGGCCTAAAAGATACTGTATCTTACCGGCTCCGTTATAATCTGTATCAATCAGAAGTTTTTTTGCAGGAACCAGAGTCAGAACCGTACATGCCTTTAAACCTTCTTTCACCGCTCCGGAATAAGCCCTCACAAGACCTCCTGTTCCAAGAAGCGTACCGCCAAAATAACGGGTGACAACCACGCAGATGTTAACGATTTCTTCCCCTTCCAGAACATCAAGCATCGGCTTTCCTGCTGTCTGGCTTGGTTCTCCGTCGTCGCTGCAGCGCTTTCCTTCCCCGTTTTCCCCTAAAACCCAGGCATAACAGTTATGACTGGCATCCCAGTATTTTTTTCTGATTTCTTCTATAAAAGCCTGAGCCTCTTCTTCTGTATTAACAGGCCGGAAGCTGGCTATAAAACGGGATTTCTTTTCAATAAGCTCTCCCGTACCTTCCCTGTATAATATTTTATAAGCTTTCCTCATAAGCATCCTCATTTCTTCTATATAAACAATCCTTTCCCATTATATCCAAAATCAGGATCAGGATCAAGGTTTCATGTATAAATGAACAAATTTGTTCCGAAAATGGTAAGTGTTGAATTGCACGACAATTTTTGGTATAATGGACCGGTAAAGGAGGTTTCCTATGAATTACGGCAAGCAAGAGACAGAGAGAAAGATCAAATCTGCCAATTCAAAAGCGAGGAAATACACCACAAAGGTTTTTCTTGCCTTTTTTAAAAGTCTGTTTATCCTGTGCCTGTTTGGAAGCATTGTTGCTGCAAGCGTTGTACTTGGCATGGTGAAGGGGATCATAGACAATGCTCCTGACGTGGATATATCAACGATTGTCCCCAATGAATATGCCACTACCGTTTATGACAGTGCCGGCAATGTCACCGAAACCCTGGTAACTGCAGGTTCCAACAGGGAGGAAGCCACTTTCGATGAACTTCCAAAAAATCTGGTCAATGCCTTTGTTTCTTATGAGGATTCCAGATTCTGGGAACACAACGGAATTGATCTGCGCTCAATCATGAGAGCTGTGAAAGGTGTTCTCACCGGTGATTCCTCAGCCGGGGGCGGAAGCACGATCACCCAGCAGCTGATCAAAAACAGCGTGTTCGGCGGCGGCATGGAGAAGAGTTTCGGGGAACGTCTGGAACGAAAGCTTCAGGAATGGTTTCTTGCCATTAAACTTGACGGAGTCATGTCAAAGGAACAGATCATTACCAACTACTTAAACACCATTAATTTAGGTAATAATACTCTGGGCGTCAAAGTGGCTGCCAAGAGATACTTTAACAAGGACGTATCAGAACTGACGTTGTCCGAATGCGCGGTTTTAGCAGGAATCACGCAGAACCCTTCCAAATATAATCCCATATCCGGTCAGAAGGGCAATTCCGACAAGCAGAAGGTTATTCTTCAATATATGCATGACCAGGGATATATCACAAAGGAAGAGGAAGACCAGGCTCTTGCCGATGATGTCTATTCCAGAATCCAGAATGTGGACACTGTGACCAAGGAAACCGCATCTCCATACAGCTATTTTACAGACGAACTGGTTGAAGAAGTCATAACTGCCATGAAGAACCAGCTGGGCTATACGGATACCCAGGCTCACAATATGCTTTACAGCGGAGGTCTTTCCATCTACACCACCCAGGATCCCGCAATTCAGACCATTGTAGACGAGGAAATCAATAACCCGGAGAATTATACAGCAGCCAGGTATTCCATCGAATACCGCCTGTCCGTCACCCACAAGGATGGCACAACCACCCACTATTCCGAAGAAAATGTCAAACGCTATCATAAGGAAATGGGAGACAATGGCTATGACGGTTTATATAATTCCGAAGAAGAGGCACAAGCGGATGTACAGGGTTATAAAAACTATCAGCTGAAAGAAGGAGATACCATACTGGGAGAAAGTCTTCATAAGACCTTACAGCCTCAGGCCTCCTTCGTTATCATGGATCAGAAAACAGGAGAAGTTAAGGCAATAAACGGCGGCCGGGGACAAAAGCTGGCCAGCCTGACACTAAACCGTGCCAGCAATACCTATCGGCAGCCTGGTTCGGCTTTTAAGATCCTTACCTCATTTGCTCCGGCTCTGGACACCTGCGGCGCAACTCTCGGTACCGTTTATTACGATTCTGTTTACACAATCGGAAACAAAACCTTCCGAAACTGGTACAGTTCCGGGTATCAGGGGTACTCAAGTATCCGTGACGGTATCATTTATTCCATGAACATCGTGGCTGTACGCTGTCTTGTTGAGACGGTAAAACCCCAGCTTGGCGTGGAGTACGCAAGAAACTTTGGTATCACTTCCTTAACTGATACCGATTATAACCCGGCACTCGCACTGGGAGGAATCACCAGGGGTGTTTCCAACTTAGAGCTGACCGGTGCTTTTGCCACCATTGCCAACGGCGGTGTTTATACAAAGCCGGTATTTTTCACTAAAATCCTGGATCACGATGGTAAGGTTTTAATTGATAATACGCCTGATACCCATCGTGTTTTAAAAGACTCCACTGCATTTCTCCTAACCGACGCTATGGCAGCCTCCATGGAAAGCAGCAGGAAATTTTCCAGTTCAGGTCCAAGTTCCACCAGCCCGGCAGCAAAAATTCCGGGAATGTCCGCTGCCGGAAAAAGCGGTACCACATCAGCCAACAACGATATCTGGTTTGTGGGTTACACTCCTTATTATACTGCCGGTATCTGGGCGGGATGCGATGATAACCAGAAGCTGACAAAGCAAAACGGTGGTGCTTCCTTTCATAAGGCAATCTGGCGCAAGATCATGACCAGAGTCCATGAAGGAAAGCCAGACCCCGGTTTTCCCGTTCCTGACAGTATAGAAACCGCACAAATCTGCCGGAAATCCGGCAAGCTGGCAGTCTCAGGAGTCTGCACCGAGGATCCCAGAGGCAATGCAGTATATACAGAATATTTTGCCAAAGGAACAGTTCCCACAGACGTTTGCAATAATCACGTAAGAGCAACGGTATGCTCCGTTTCCCATCAGCTGCCAACGCCTTATTGTCCCGAGAGGACAACCGCCGTCTTTATGGTTCTTCCAAACGGTGAGACAGGTGAGACAGATGATTCCAAGTATGCAATGCCCGGATACTGCACCATACACTCAGCAAACTCGATGATTATTCCTCCCAGCAGCTACCCATACGAGGAGGAAACAACTCCCCAGCAATATGCTCCGGGCTATGTACCACAAAATCCCGGAAATTCCAAACCCATTTACCCCTGGCAAGATTATTAAACATGAAAGGGCACCAAACCTGTACAGGTCTGATGCCCTATTTTCAACTTTTCATTTTGGGTTTGAATATAATTGATCCAAGATATCCAAAAATCAGAGCGCCTGATATTCCCACTGCACTCGCAGTAAATCCGCCTTTAAAAACTCCCAGAAAGCCGTCCTCTCCCATGCTTTTTAAGACACCTTTCCACAGGGAATTTCCAAATCCCAGCAAAGGAACTGTAGCTCCTGCTCCAGCCCATTCACTAAAAGGCTGATAAATCCCCAGGGCTCCAAGAATGCTTCCGGTTACCACTAAAAGCACCATAATCCGCCCGGGCATAAGCTTGGTATTATCCATCACAACCTGAACCACTGCACAGATTGCTCCACCAACTAAAAATGCTTTTACATATTCCATAGCTGTCTCCTTTCCGAATTAATTACCAATATGCTCAATCACAACTCCATGGGCGATGCCTGGAATGGTTTCTCCTTCATTGAAGCTGACAGTGGACAGCAGTGCTCCTGTGGGCACAAATAAAACCCGCTTCCACGTTCCATCCTTAATTTTCGGCAATATATAAGAACAGAGCGTTGATGCTGCACACCCACAGCCGCTTCCGCCCGCATGTGTATCCTGGGAATCCGGATCAAAAATTTCAATCCCGCAGTCTGTATGGATGGTTTCCAGATCATGCCCTTTGTTTTTCATGAAATCCAGGAGAATGGCGCGGCCAACCTGTCCAAGATCTCCTGTTATGATTTTATCATAATAATTTTCATCCACATTGAAATCATCAAAATTCTGCTGAATGGTATGAAATGCTGCCGGTGCCATGGCTGCTCCCATATTCATGGAATCTTTGATCCCCATGTCAATCATTCGGCCGGTCGTAATGCCAGTAATAGCCGCAATTCCTTCTTTTTTGTTTTTTGAGAGAATAACTGCCCCGCAGCCGGTCACTGTCCAGGAAGCGGAAAAAGGACGCTGGTTTCCGTAACTCAGCGGA
This sequence comes from Bacillota bacterium, assembly GCA_023386315.1. Taxonomy (GTDB): domain Bacteria; phylum Bacillota; class Clostridia; order Lachnospirales; family Lachnospiraceae; genus Lacrimispora. The sequence goes on from JAEWJZ010000018.1 coordinate 392,665, forward strand.
AACCGGAACTGTTTTTCAGCTGTTGCAAAATGGCTGGAAGCCATTGCCATTACTTTGTCCGCATAACCGCCTGCCACTGTCATGGATCCCAGATTTAAAGCTTCTCCCATGGTGGAACAGGCACCGAAAAGGCCAAACAGAGGAATCTCCAGATCCACTGTACCAAATGACGTGGCAATCAGCTGTCCCAGTAAGTCTCCGGCAAAGAGATATCTGATATCTTTTTTCCGGATATCCCCTTTTTCAATCGCAAGATCTGCTGTCTGCTTCTGAAGGGCACTCTCCGCTTTCTCCCAGGTATCTGCTCCGAACATATCATCCTGTTCCACTACATCAAAGAGCTTCCCAAGCGGACCTTCTCCTTCTTTTTTTCCGACTATGGAAGCCATGCTTTCAATCACCGGAGGTTCTTCAAATTTAATGCTTGCTTTTCCAACCTGCATTTTTCTCACTCCATTTCTCTTTCAAGTTTGTTCTAGACAATGCCGAAAGCTTTCAGTACATAGGCAATCACACCCAGTATCCAGGAACTTAATATTCCGTAAAGAATTACCGGACCGGCAATTGTAAAGATTTTACATCCAATGCCAAATACCTGCCCTTCTGCTTTAAATTCCACAGCAGGTGCAACTACAGAGTTTGCAAAGCCGGTTATGGGCACCAGGGCTCCCGCTCCACCGAATTTGGTTATTTTAGGATAAACATTAAGTCCTGTGAGAATCACACTGGCAGCAATTAAAATCAGCGTGGTCCAAGCTGACGCAGTATCCTTTTCCACTCCATAATTCATAATTAATGTGGTGCAGATCTGGCCTATTGTGCAGATAATTCCTCCTACCAGAAAAGCTTTTATAATATTGGGGAATTTTTTATTAACGGGAGTTACTTCCTTTACATAGGCTTCATAGGCTTTTTTATTTACTTCCATTCTTTTCCTCCATTCTGTAAAATACATGATGTTATTGTCCGAAACGTTCAGCAAAAAATACAAGGGAACCGGTCAGCTTTCCAAGGGCTATGGATAGAATAATATATTGCAGTCCTACTCCAAGATTTATTCTTCTGCTGATAACTGGAAGCGCTTGTAATGTTTCTGCCAGAGACATTACCAGACAGCCCACAAATATTCCCACTGACAATCCGAAAATTCCGAGAAATAAATTTCCTCCAAATCCAATGGGAAATTCATAAATATCATAGATATTTCCCAGCACACCTCCAAGTATAATACATGATTCGTAAAGCATAATGTGTTTCTTCGTATGAGTAAATCCAATCAGGCGGGGAAACACACCGATAATTGCCAAAAAGGCAAAAACGCCGGCTGCTATGATGCCGCCAGCGCTTAATCCGATAAAACAAAGCAATACTTCTTTAGGAAGCATCAACATCAGACTCCTTTCTCCCTTCATTCTGGATCAAAGTCTTGCTGACATTATCTTCATAAAGACGCATTTCCACCTCCAGAGGTGTCGGATCGGTATTAATCTTAATTTTCGTAAAATGATTAAAAAACCCGACAATCCCAAGAGCCAGTCCTACCGAATAACTTAGTTCCAGAATCGTAAAACCACCGGACTCCTCTCTCATAATAATCCAGTAAATCTCCTTAAATACATTCGCAACACTTACATCATTATTAAATGTCATAATCGCAAAGGCAGCACCGCAGAAGCAGATAATACAGACAAAAATTGTCTTCATCCACTGCCAGACCCAGTTTGGTGATTTCGGCTTATGGTAATCTATGATATAATCAACCTTACCAACATTATTAACAGAAATAGCCGGATCCATTTCCACCAGTTTTTTTATTACATCAAGTGTACTTTCAATATAACGCTTGTTACGGTCCGAATGAATCGTTTTAATCCTCATTGCATTGCACTTATTCAAAACGGCAGTATCATCACAGTAAACATCAGCCACATCTTTCAGCTGTACTTCCTTGTGATGTACCTCTGTAATTTCGCTGATATTTAAATACACGGTTTTACTCATGCAACCATCATCTCCCATCCCGGGGCGGCCTCAACCAGTGTTCCCTCCTTTTGTGTGCCGTCCGGCATTACAGCGATCATATACCAGATTGCAGCAGCAATTGCAATTAAGCATATGACCAGAAGCGTCATGACAAGCTTATGTTTCATGGATTCCATACATGCTCACATCCTTTTCTCTGGTTTTTCAAAATTAGTATGAGCCGTATAAAATTTTTTATTCTATAATTTTTCACGCATCTGTTTTAAAATCTTTTTCTCAAGCCTTGATACCTGAACCTGGGAAATTCCAAGCTTATCCGCGATCTGGCTCTGAGTCTCATTGTAATAGTACCGCCGGATTATAATTTCCCTGTCCTTATCTGATAAATCGGTTAACAATTCCCGAAGTACCATACGGTTTAACAGTTCTTCCTGTGCAGAGCTTTCTTCTTCTATTTTATCGATGAGAAGCAGACTGTTTTCATCATTTTTATTGACAGACCGATATAAGGATTCCACCTCTGCTCCGGCTTCTATGGAAGCTGCCACTTCTTCTTTGCTGGCCCCAATTTCTCCCGCTATCTCTTCTACGGTAGGCTCTCTTCCAAAGCGGTAAACCAGCTCCTCCCTCACATTTTTCACTTTCAGTCCCATTTCCTTAATGGACCGGCTGACTTTTATGATTCCGTCATCACGTAAAAAACGCTTGATCTCTCCGGTAATCATGGGAACAGCATAGGTGGAAAATTTGACTTCATAGGATAAATCAAATTTATCTATGGCTTTCATTAAGCCAATGCTTCCAATCTGAAATAGATCCTCAGGCTCATAACCACGCCCCGTAAATCTGCGTACAATGCTCCAGATCAAACCGAAATTCTCGGTCACAAGCCGGTCTCTTGCCGCTTTATCTCCTTCGTGAGCCATTTGTATCAATCTCATGGTCTCATCCATAGGGCTCACCTGCTAATCTTCTTTTTCATGATCACCGCAGTTCCCTTATCCGGCTCTGACTTCACTTCTACCTGATCCATAAATGCTTCCATAAAAGAAAATCCCATACCGGACCGGACCCCGTCAGGATCCGTGGTAAACATCGGCTCCATCGCCTGTTTAATATCCGGAATTCCTATCCCGGTATCCCGAATCGAAACGGTCAGTTCCTGCCCTTCAACAGTTACTTCTATGTAGATGATCCCTCCCTTCCCCTGGTATCCATGGATGACCGCATTGGTGACTGCCTCTGAGACAGCCGTTTTCACATCATCCACTTCCTCCAGAGTAGGATCCAGCCTTGCCATAAAAACGGCAACTGCTACTCTGGCAAATTCTTCATTTTGGGACAGGGCTTCCAATTCCATTTTCAGAATTTCTGGTTTGTTCTGTTCAGACATATGTTCCTCCTCAACCTGTGACTGCTGCTTCCTTAGAGTCATATAATTTCATTAATTTTAAAATTCCTCCCATTTTAAGAATCCGAAGAGCCTGGGTTCCTGCACCGTAAATGGCAACATTTCCTCCGCTTAATGCCATCTGCTTGTAACGGTTAAGCAGGATCCCGATTCCGGAGGAATCCATGAATCTCGTTCTGGAAAAATCAAATATAATGCGGCGGATATAATTCTCGGAAAGGATTAGATCTGTTTCATATTTTAACCCGGAACAGTTATGATGATCCAGTTCCTCCGGCAGATGAACAATTAAAGTATGACCGTCTGCCTCATACGTAAAGTGTGACTGATTCATATGCAATACTCCTCCATTTCTTATTGTCTGTCCGTAATACCAGAGAAGAGTGTTTTTTATATGCCGAAAAATAATCCGGGTGAATAAAAAAAGACACCACAAAAATATGTTTCTTCTGTAGTGTCTTTTCGAATTCTGCCATTAAAAACCTCGTTCTGATTTTGCCTTAGCAGATAACGTTTCGTCTTTGCTGTTATTTATGATTTCAGAGAACAATGCATTAGCCTGTTCCTTCTGATCCATTCCCTTGTAAATGACAGCAGTCTTAAATTTCGCCTGCCAGCTGTCTGGTTTTAACTCAATACATTTCAAATAATTGTTAAGGGCTGACTGACTATCCCCCGCTTCCATGGCTTTATCACCCAGGCTTTCCAAAATGGGGCAGCCTTTCTGTGCCATATCCTTTTTTATCTCAACAATAATCGCCTGAACATCTGCGGAAGCAATCAGCTCCGGATTAAGTCCTGCATAGATCTTAACTGCAGATGGAAAATCATCCTTTTTATACGCCTGCAAGATACCGATCACAGCCTGATACTGGGCCAGAACGCTGTCAGAATTATTGGTTAAGGATGCCAGTGATTCCTCCGCTGTCTTTTTTTCTGATTCCAGCGTATTAAGCTTCTGAGTTAAAAGATCTGCCTTTTGATTGGCCTGGCTTAACTGCTCGCTGTATTTTAACATCTCTTTGTTATGATTATCGTTAATGGCTTTCGTGTTCGCCGGCATAACCATGAAGAACACCACTGCAGCTCCAAGCAAAAGACCTGCCAGAATATTTAAAACCGCCTGATCTCTGGTGTTTTCTTTATAGCTTGGGGGGATAATAACATCATCATCCTGCATCTGCCTGTGGGATGACACATTCTTAAGTTTTCTTTTTTCCGGTTCCCGCTCTGGTTTTGCTTTGGGACCGGTCTCTTTTACAATTGATTTATAATAAAGTGCTTTTGGGTGATTATGGTCAATTAAAAGCACCTTATTCACCGCTTTGCCCGCCTTCTGGTAATCCTCCCTGACGATGCACAAAAGAGCAGTTAAAAGCTGAGCTTTTACATAATTGGGCTTGTCCTCAACTGCTTTATTCAGCTGCAGAATGGCAAGATCCTCACTGCCGCTTTTGACGTAAGCCAGTGCCTGATTAAACCGTCTCACTGCCTTCCGTTCCAGATCCATAGTGCCTTTTTTCTTCTGAATTGCTTCCAGGTAGTAGTCTGCACGGTTATCTTCAGGCTGTAAATTCTTGCTGATAACCCATTGAACCAGTGCATCGCCGACCTCTCCCACCTCATAGTAGATGAGGCCAAGAAGATTCCTTGCGTCTGTCATATATTTATTAAAATGAAGACACTTTTTTAAACAATCGGCTGATCCGGTTAAATCTCTTAACTTAGCCTTCTCCAGTCCCATATTATAATAGCTGTTTGCAATCACCCGGATTTTTCTTTCATAATCCATATTTTATCCGCCTATTCCTTGCTGACTTCTTTTATAAGATTCATCATAAGATCATTCATATCCGTTAAATCACTTCTTACAATAGCATCTTCAACTGCGTCGACCTCCAGGCTGGGCCTGTAGTCTTTCATCTCAGAATCAAAATCAATCATATCCATTCCTCCTTAATACCGCTTTTATCTCACCCATTAAATACAGGGAGCCTGCACAAAACAGCAGATGATCCTCATCCTGATTATGAAGCATATAGAATAATGCATCCTCTGCGTTCTGAAATCCTGTTATCCTGCAGTTAACCGCTTCTTCAAACTCATGAAAAACTGCTTCCGTTTCTGTCCCTCTGTCAGAATCTATATGGGTTACTGCCACTTCATGAAGCGGCAGACCGGCTGCAATAATCCTTATCATATCATGATAATTCTTATCGGATACAGCAGAAAATAAGAGATTTGCTCTTTTTTTTCTGACAGCACACAAATTGGAGGCGGTCTTTACAAACTCCTCAATTCCTCCCGGATTATGTGCCCCATCGAGGAATACTCCGGGCCGTACCTCTTCCATCCTTGCCGGCCACCGCATCCCAAGGAAACCTTCCCTGATCTGCGCTTTTGCTCTATCCGGTTCCATATCTTCTAACAGACCGGATACTTCTGCTGCCCGTAAAGCGAGAAGTGCATTCATAACCTGATATTCTGCAGGAGAAGGAATCACTGCTTTGTACACATCTCCTTTTATACCAGTAAACTCTGCATGGAAGCAATTGTTTTCCCATCCGGTAATCCTGTAACACTGCCTGTCCGTCTCATAATAAGGGGCTTCCTGTTCCACAGCCCTTTTCCGGATCACTTCCGAAACATTCTGCCGGTTTCCGTCAAAAACCACCGGAATTTTCTTCTTAATGATGCCTGCCTTCTCAAAAGCGATCTTTTCCACTGTATCACCTAAATATTCCGTGTGGTCCAGACTGACGGAAGTGATGACAGATACCAGCGGGCGGCGGATGACATTGGTTGTATCAAGTCTTCCTCCTAACCCGACCTCCAATATAACAAGATCAACGTTTGACTTTTGAAATAAATCCATGGCCATATAAAATAAAAATTCAAAATAAGACGGATGGCTGTATCCCAGTTCCATCATCCGTTCTGATAGTGCTTTCACTGTCCGGAAACTGTCTGAAAAATCTGATTCCGATACCATCTCTCCATTTATACAAAACCGTTCTCTGATCTCGATTAAATGGGGGGATGTAAATGTACCCACCTTATATCCTGCACTTAAGAATACAGACTGCAAAAAGGCACATACAGAACCTTTCCCATTGGTCCCGGCAACATGAATGATTCTCATGGTTTCATCAGGATCGCCCATCTCTTCTAAAAACTTCCTGATCACTTCCAGTGAATTCTTCTTTTTCGTCCACATCGGGATACGGCTTAAATATTCCTCTGCCGTTTCTTCAAATCTCATCCTTAAAGTACCAACTTCCTGTCTTAATTCATAAAAACGGAATAATCCAGCTTCCTCAATTAATTATAATATAAGTCTGCCAATATGCAACCCATTTCTTTCGCAAAAAGCCCTTTATTTCTACATGTTGCCCGTGAACGCACCGTTCAGGAGGGAAAATAAAAGAGGGAATACCTGTTTGCCGGCATTCCCTTTCTTATTATTCCATATTACTTTTTATTCTCCGCAATAAGCGATGGCTTCAATCTCCACCAATGCATCTTTTGGAAGAGCTGCCACTGCGAATGCTGCTCTGGCAGGACATTCCCCCTGGAAAAAGGTTGCATATACTTCATTCATAGCCGCAAAATCATTGATATTCTTTAATAATACGGTTGTTTTAACCACCTGATCCATAGATAAACCGCCGCTTTCCAATATGGCCTTTATATTTGTTAAAGACTGTCTCGTCTGAGATGCAATATCCTCACCTGCAAATGTACCGGTAGCCGGGTCAATGGGAAGCTGACCGGACACGAACACATAATCGCCCCCGCGAACTCCCTGAGAATAAGGACCAATTGCTGCCGGAGCCTTTTCTGTCGCCAAAACTTTTTTCATAATTAGGTATCTCCTTTCGTTCATTACAATGATATTTCTAGATTAACACACATTCCTTAAAAGTCAAGAAAATGTTTTTGGTATACTCAAAAATATTTAGCTTGAGGGTTGTTTTTACCTCTTGTCATCTGGTATTGAATACTATATAATATGACTAATGGGATTATCACATGTGCGGAGCTTTCCCGTGCAGAACGGAGGACATATGAAAACCAACGAGGAACGATTACAGAAAATCATAGAGCATCTGGATGGATTACGGTATATCACACCGGAAACCATTCCAAATATTGATTTATATATGGATCAGGTCACTACTTTCATGGATAAGCATTTAAGTGATACAAAACGCTACCCGGATGACAAGGTCTTAACAAAAACGATGATCAACAATTACGCAAAGAATAATCTTCTGCCGGCTCCCAGCAAAAAGAAATATACAAAAGAGCATATACTTCTGCTTATATTCATCTACTATTTTAAGAATTTATTATCTTTTAATGATATTGAGCAGCTTTTCAGACCAATTACCGATAAGCATTTTAATCCAGCTGACGGCATGCCCCTGGAAGAAGTCTATAAAGAGATATTCTCACAGGAGGAAGCAGACTTAGAACGTATCAAATCCGACATACTTGAAAAGTATCAGCATTCCTGCAAAACTTACGAAGAGAAAGGAATTGAGGGAGAAGACTTAGAATATCTGCGTCTCTTTTCCTGGATCTGCGAGCTGTCTTTTGATGTGTATGTAAAGAAGCAGGTGATCGAACAGCTCATCGATGATTTAAGAGAGGAACCTTCATTAAAGAAGAAAAAATAAACGTACAGGGAACAAGAACCGGCAAACGGCTTGTCCCCTGTTTTGTTATATCTCTTTTTTCTCTTCCAGACGCTTAAATACCATATCATAACCGTCATTCCCGTAATTTAAGGAACGGTTTACACGGCTGATGGTAGCAGTAGATGCTCCCGTCTTCTCTGCGATTTCCAGATAGGTTCTGCCTTCACGGAGCATTTTAGCCACCTCATATCTCTGAGACAGGCTCAGCAGTTCATTGACTGTACATACATCCTCAAAAAACGTATAGCACTCCTCCGGTGTTTTTAAGGTTAAAATTGCTTCAAACAGATGGTCAACTGCATCTGTCTTAATTTTTTTATTCATATGAGATCTATCCCCTTTTTATTCCTTATGGTCTAACTGTATTTTAACATATTAACGTTATAAAATCCACCCCCTGAGACATCAGGAAAGCATAAATTTTTCCACTACCAAAGCGATACCATCGTCATTATTGGAGGCAGTCACATAATCAGCCGCCTTTCTTGCAGGCAGAACTGCATTTTCCATGGCCACGCCCAGTCCGGCGTACTCAATCATCGATAAATCATTATAACCGTCGCCGCAGGCAATCATCTCCTCCCGGCTCATATTAAGATGTGCAAGAAGCCTCTTAAGGCTTTCTGCCTTATCAATTCCTTTCGGCAGGATTTCAAGGAAATAGGGTTCTGAACGGTAAACGCTGTAATCCCGTCCGAGCGCTGCCTTAACTTTTGGTTCTACCATGGCAAGATAGTCTCCCTCTTCCAGCATCAGGTATTTCACTACCGGAAACTGTACGTAGCTTTCCATATCTTCCACTTCCCTCACAGACAGTTTATTAATAGCAGATTCCTTCCCTACATACTCATCTTTGGCATTCCCGGTTATGATTAAGTCATCTTCATAAGTTAAGATATTAACTCCATATTCCTTCGCCATACGGATAATCTTCTGGTTGGAAGATACCGGCAGTTCCTTTGCAAAGATTGTTTCCCCTGTTTTACAGTCTATGATGCGTCCTCCGTTAAAGGACAAGATGTAACCGCCTGTCTCATGAAGCTTTAATTCTTTTGCAACAGGCATGATCCCATAAGTGGGACGGCCGGAAGCCAGAACAATCACTCCGCCCATACGTTGCAACTCAAAAAGTGCTTCTTTTGTTCTGGGCGTGATCTCTTTATCCCGGTTCGTCAGCGTCCCATCCAAATCAAGCACTATCATACGATATTTCATTGCTTTCTCCTGCTTTTGTAAATTTTACTATAGCAGTATATCACAGTTTATCTGCATATACCATATTTAAATAAGAAAATATGGCATAGTTCGTAAACTCTGCCTGTCAGACTACATAGAATTTTAACAGGAGGATGAATGGAGGATAACCAAATGAAAAAAGCAATTACAATCTTTCTGACTGCAATTATGGTCGTTTGCTGCTTAACCGGATGCAGAACAACGTCCAGAAAACAGATCAGGCCTCTTTTTTCCCATGTATCCGCCCAGACCTTTCAGGTTTAAAATTTTTCAAGACAAGGTACCTTCCCATATTATGACAATACAATGTAGTATTAAGATTTGAAAAAGGAGGATTTTATGAGAAAAGCCTGTTGTTCTGTTATAATGGCCATTCTCACCGGAGCGTCTTTACTCTGCTTAACCGCCTGCGGTTCAAAAGCAAAAGCATCAGAATTGACCCCGGTCAAATTAAATGAAGTTGCCCATTCCATCTTTTATGCCCCTCAATATGCAGCCATTGAATTGGGTTACTTCGAGGACGAGGGTATCAATTTAACCTTAGTCAACGGTGCCGGTGCCGACAAGGTTATGACTGCCCTCATCTCCGGTGATGCAGATATTGGTTTTATGGGCTCTGAGGCCTCGATCTATACTTATGCAAACGGTTCCAAGGATTACGCAGTCAATTTCGCCCAGCTGACTCAGCGGGCAGGTAATTTCCTTGTTGGAAGAAGCGAACAGCCTGCTTTTAAATGGACGGATTTAAAAGGGAAAAAAGTACTGGGCGGCAGAGCCGGCGGTATGCCGGAAATGGTATTTGAATACATTCTGAAAAAGAACGGGATTGATCCTGCTGCTGATCTGAGAATCGATCAAAGCATCAACTTCGGTCTGACTGCAGCAGCCTTTACCAGCAATGATGCGGATTATACCGTTGAATTTGAACCCTTCGCTACAGGGCTGGAAAAAGAAGGCAGCGGTTTCGTAGTCGCTTCTTTGGGCGTAGACTCCGGCTATATCCCATATACCGCCTACAGCGCAAAGAAAAGTTACCTGGAAAAGAACCCGGAGACAGTGCAGAACTTTACCAATGCCATTCAAAAAGGTCTGGAATATGTAAATTCCCATTCTTCCGAAGAAATCGCAAAGGTAATACAGCCCCAGTTCAAGGAAACCGATGTAAAAACCATCGCAGCTATCGTGGACCGTTACAAAGCACAGGATACCTGGAAGAAAGATACTGTTTTTAACAAAGACAGCTTTGAACTATTAGAGAATATTCTGGAAGAGGCTGGCCAGCTGAAAGACCGGGTTCCATATGCGGAACTGGTTACAACTGAGTTTTCTGAGAAGGCAGCGAAATAATCAAAAATCAAAAAATAAAGGGGACATTGCGGCAGGCAAATGTCCCCTTGTAAATCACAATATGAGGTATAAACTATGAATGTTCCATTAAATCAGGTATTAAACCCCACAAATGAACAGCGGCAGGAAATGATCAGAAATTCATTGGAAACGGCCGGCCGGCCAGAAGATTACGAATATATTGTCCGTTTACTGAGTCCTCCCCCGGATATCACAAATTATGCGCAGCTGGGAGAACTAAAAGGTATAAAAATCGGCGTCATAGGAGGAGGCCTTGCCGGTTTGTCCGCTGCGTTTGAGCTTCGAAAGCTTGGAGCAGATATTACAGTTCTGGAGGCAAATGACAGTAGAATCGGCGGAAGGGTTTATACCTGGTATTTTGATTCGGAAGGTAAGTACTATAACGAATTCGGCGCCCATAGAATACCGGTCACCCATGAAACCACCTGGCACTATATCAATCTGTTTGGCTTAAATACCCGTCCTCTGTCTGTAATGCGGCGAAACAATTTTTTATACGTACATAATACCCGTTTGAGAACGACAGACTCCATCGAGCAGATGCTTTATCCCCTATATGATTTAACTCCCAAGGAACGAAGCACTCCCTGGTCAGAGCTTAATGACTATGCCTTTTTGTATCTGATGATGCAGCTTCCGCCTGATATACGGTCAGAGCTGATACAGATTTTGCCGGAATATTCCCCGGAAATTCTGCCTTTGATGAACGATTCCGTCCGGCAGACTCTGGAAAATCTGGGTTTCAGCCAGGGAGCAATCAGCCTGATCTCAGGAGTCGATCCAGGAACCGGAGCTCTGCTTGATATCAGTTATGCGGAAGCCGTCCAGGAAGAGTATACCATGGACTACCGCAACACCTATACCATAGAAGGCGGAATGGTAAACCTGCCCTATGCATTTATCCAGTCCTTCTTCACTGACAATTTACCCCAATATCAAAATATTCCAGCCTCCAGGCTAGGCACTGTAACTTACCGGCCCGGTCAGTCAGTTACAGGAATTTATCAGCTGCAAAACAGCAGTCAGATTACACTGGCCCATCGCAATGTGCGGGATTTAAGCCGCTCTGTGGATGCTTTCGATTACGTGATCTGTGCAATCCCTTACTCCACTCTGCGGGAAGTGGAAATCAAACCACGTTTCAGTAATCCAAAAATGCAGGTTGTTTTAGAATACAATTATACAAATTCGCAGAAAACCTTCTTTTTATGCAAGGAACGATTTTGGGAACAGGATACCGATTATGGACGGATGGTAGGAGGATTTTCCCGGACAGACCTGCCGATTCAGTACATCTTCTATCCGGGAGATCATCTTCTATGTCCGGATCTTTCTTCCTGCTCTCCAAATGAACCGGGTGTATTGATCGCTTCCTATAATTATCATTTAAATGCAACAAGAGTCGGAAATATGCAAAAACCGCTTCGCTTTGAATTTGTAAAAGAAAGCGTGGAGGAAGTTCACGGTTTGCCAAGAGGATTTTTAGATTCCATTGTGGAAGATCATAAGACAGTGGTTTGGGATAATGAGCCTTATAACCGGGGGGCTTTTGCTGAGTCACTCCCAGGTCAGAAACAATTGTTTGCTTATAAGATGCAAAAGCCTGAATTTAATCAAAGGATTTTCTTTGCCGGTGAACACATATCCACAAAGCATGGCTGGATGCAGGGGGCACTTTATACAGGCAAAGAGGCTGCCAATCAGCTGGCCAATTCTTTTCACAGTCAGCTGATTCAAAACACAGGTTATTAAAGGGTGGGACTGCATTAACAGAATCTCCTGTTAATGCAGCCCCACGCAATAAACTTATTCATTTTTCACTCTGATATCTAAAATATCCAATAAGAACATGAACATGGGTATACCCAAAAGCAGTCCCCACACTCCGATATAATGCTCACTGACTAAAAGAATAAGAAAAACCAGAAATACCGGCAATTTGGTTTTAGCCGACATTAATTTAGGATTCAGCACATAGGTTTCCAACGAATGAAGCACAAATATCATGATAATAACCTCAATGATCTTAAACGCACCTCCGATGTTAAATGCTATGATACAAAGAGGTATGAGAGATATGATCACTCCTGCAACCGGAACCAGTCCAAGTATGAAAATCATGGCTCCAAGCCCCAGAGTCTGGGGAAATCCCATAATCGTTAATGCCACTATGGACAAAAAAGAATTAATGAACGCAATCAGGATTTGCAATTCAATGACTTTTCCAAATGTATTCAAAAATTTTTTCCCGTAAAATGTAAAATATTTATAGAGAAATGACACTTTGCTTTGCTCCATATGTTTAAAAAAAGCCATAATCTCTTCTTTTTCCAGAAGAAATAAAAAGCTGATCAGCAGAGACAGCAGAAAGTTGATGCTAAAAGTTCCTGCAGTTGTCACAAAATTCAGCAGATGGCTTTCTGCCATACGAATATATTCGCTGATTTGATCCTCTGGGATGCTGCTAAGCAGATTAAAGCGGTCATAATTTTGTAACTGTTTTAAATCAAAGGTAGAAATCAGATTGATTACATCAATCAGCTGCTGTGAAACTTTAGGAATATAAACCATCATTGTGATTATAAAAATAAGCAGGAAAACAAGATACATTAAGATGGTAATAAGCTTGCGGCTGATTTTAATATACTTATTTACCTTTTCATATATAAATTTCTGCAGCTGACCAAAGATGAAAGTAACCATAAATATCAGCAGAAACTGATTGAGCATTCCTCTTAAAAAATAAAGAAAAACAGCTAAAAGAATAATACTGATTATCTTTTTGGCGAGTTCTCCGTTAATAAAATGATCCAATTTATCCATTGCCTGTACCTTTCTCTAATTAGATTTTCTTTTTGTCTCGAATAACCATCTGACATACTGTCTATGAGATTATAATATAGTTATGAGACATTGGAAATACTAAATCAAAAAAATACGGAAACTCTTATACATTTTAACAAATTCATAACTATCCCTTTTAATTCTATCATATGGTGTTATAATTGTTTTTACAGGGCAATTTTTATCAGCCCCTGTAATATTATGATTGATCGGAGTAATACATATGAATATCGTACTATTAGAATCTCTCGGGATTCCGGACAGCCTGTTAAATGAATATGCAAAGCCATTGATCGATGCAGGTCACAGTTTTACAGCTTATGAAAAAAATACTGATGCCAGAGTTCAAATCGAAGAAGCTCAGGATGCCGATGTCATTATGATTGCCAATATGCCTCTAAGCGGAGAAGTAATAACTGCCTGTAAGAACTTGAAATTTATAGATGTTGCGTTTACAGGTGTTGACCATGTGAGTCTGGAAGCTGCAAAAAATAATAATATTGCTGTCAGCAATGCTGCCGGTTACTCAACGGAAGCTGTAGCAGAGCTGACAATAGGTCTTATGCTCTCACTTCTGCGCAATGTTATAAAGACAGATACCCGCTGCCGGGAAGGTAAGACCAAAGATGGTCTGGTAGGCTGTGAGCTGAGGGGAAAAACGGTGGGAATTATCGGAGCCGGCGCAATCGGAACAAGGACTGCAGAGCTTTGCAAAGCTTTTGGATGCCGCGTTCTCGGATATAAACGTACCATCTCCGGAAACGAACCGGACTTCATGGAATTTGTATCTCTGGAAGAACTCCTTTCCAGCTCCGATATCGTAAGTCTCCACTGCCCGTTAAATGAGGATTCCCGTCACTTAATCAACAGGGATACGATCGCCAGAATGAAACAGGGCGCTTATATCATCAATGCCGCAAGAGGTCCGGTGGTGGATTCTGAGGCCCTTGCTGAGGCTTTAAACAGCGGCTATCTGGCAGGTGCAGGAATCGATGTTTTTGAGAATGAACCGCCCATTGATACTGCCCACCCGCTTTTAAACTGCAGGAATACCATCGTCACTCCTCATATCGCTTTTGCATCTGCAGAATCCATGAAGTTAAGAGCAGAAATCGTATTTGAGAATCTGAAAAAGTGGATGGAAGGCGATCAGATTAATAAAATTATATAAGAATGAGACAGAAGGGCATCATACATTTTGATGCCTTTTTGTTATGGGAAAATGGATAATTCATGCAACAAAATCCACATAAAAGTCAGAAAAATATTTTTCAATTTGTGCAAATAATACTTGTAATTCAGAATCTTCATGCTATAATTTAGACAAGGGGATATAGCTCAGCTGGGAGAGCGATGCGTTCGCAACGCATAGGCCACGAGTTCGAGTCTCGCTATCTCCACGAAATGGAAGTATAGCTCAGCCGGGATGAGCGTTCGCCTCACACGCGAAAGGTCATGGGTTCGAGCCCCATTACTTCCATTTTTCTATAAACAGCCAAAACACCGGAATCACTTGTATTTACAGGGGATTCCGGTG
>JAEWJZ010000011.1 GCA_023386315.1 Bacillota bacterium
AGGCTAGTCTGTATGGTAGTATGAACATAATTTTGATATTTTTATTTTGGTTATATTGCATATACTATATAATTTTTGTTGGAGCTCAATTAAATGCAATGGTATATAATAAGAGAACAACAGGAACATTCAATGGGGTATTACACGAAAATAGAAATGAAATAAATTTAATACAGAATAAATAAACTAAAAAAGCAAGGGAAACCTTGCTTTTTTACTCGTTATATTATTTGAAATATAACAGTTATGGAGTTATCTTATGATAAGTCTTAAAAAAAATATCCAGCTTTGCTGAAGTACACCATCAGGGACTCGAACCCTGGACAAATAGATTAAGAGTCTACTGCTCTACCAACTGAGCTAAAGGCGCTTGTCTTTCGTTTTTTCGGTGTGCTCTCGTCTCAAGCACGTGTGTAATTATATAACCGTATCCAACAAAAGTCAACACCTTTTTTACAAAATATTTACAACTTTTTCGAATTTATTTATTATTCGTATTTTTTTTTATATTTCCTCCCAGTGTTTTGTTCACTTCTACAAAAGATTTATTCCATGAAAGCATTTTTTTATTCAGCTCTGTTTTATCGCTGGTCGCCTGCAAAAGCTTATTTGTTACCTTATCTTTCATTCCCACGGCACGCTCACCTGCCTCACCTTTTGGTTTATTATATGCAAAACCGGCCTCCAGGTTATAAAAAGGAGACCGGTTAATTATTATTTTATATATTAACGGGAGGCAACCAGTTTATAAATAGGATTCCCCTTGGAGGAAAATTTCTCTTCATACTCTGTCATTACATTTCCGGCACCCATCTCACTGTGATGCAAATCATATGTGAAGTCCACAATTTTCCAGCCCGCTCTTGGAATGGCTTCCAGAGAATATTCAAACAATCCCCTGTTATCTGTCTTAAATTCTACAACTCCGTCCGGTCTTAAAATCTGATTATATACCGCCATAAAATCTTCAGACGTAAGCCTGCGTTTTTCATGCCGGTCCTTAGGCCAGGGATCTGAAAAATTAAGATAAATCTTTTCAACCTCTCCCGGAGCATAAATTTCAGCCAGATTCTTGGCATCTACACACATGAAGTAAATATTGTCCAGCTCCAGTTCTGCTCGTTTCTGCAATCCCCGCAGCAAGACACTGGGATACCGCTCAATGCCGACATAATTAATTTCCGGATGAAGCGCGGCCAGTTCCATGATGAAGCGGCCCTTTCCCATGCCGATTTCTATTTCTATTGGGTTTTCATTTCCAAATACTTCCTTCCAGCATCCTTTTTTCCCGGTTGGATTCTGAATTACATAAGGACTCGTGGCGATTTCCTCTTCCGATCCGGGGATGTGACGTAGCCTCATATCTTTATTCCTCCAATTAATCATCTTTCCAATTCACAGCCTTTATGGGCGTATGGCAGATAGATTGTATCATACAGGATATAAAATGTGCAAGTTCATGTAAGGAAATCCCTGTATTTATATAAGCTCCCCGTATATTATTTAATTTTCTCTTACAAATTGAAAATCAATAAAATAACAGGTGCGCAATTTATTATAATCTAGTATAATGTCTGTATATTAGGATATAACCGTTTTGCAAAGGAGGAAATACATGGGAACTACAGATAACAGTCTCTGGATCAAAATCCAGCAGGGTTTGAGGGAAACCGAGGCGCTCATGAACCAGAAGCAGTACAATATGGTCATGATCAAAGCCCGCCAGACTCTGGAATATATGATTCATTTTCTTGCCGAAAAGGCTTTGATTGTGGAAACCGATCTGGCTGACAGCATTGATCAGTTATATGAAGGACGATTTATTTCCCAGGCTGTCAAAGACCACTACCATCGAATTCGGGTTCTTGGCAATAAAGCAGTACATGAAGGCAATGACAGCCCCTACGATGCTTCTGAAGCCTGCAAACTGCTTGCTGCTGAAGTCACTGCCTTTACAAACGCATTTCACAGGAGCCGTCAGGATGGACAGGCACAGAGACCGCGCACCGCAGGAGTACAGGCCGCTCCCATAGCATCCAGAGCAGCATCGCATAGAGCCGCTGCAACAGCAGACGAGCCAAGAAGGACAGGAACACCTCAAAGAGCCGCTTCAGGATCTTCCCGTAGAACCGTTCAGAGTTCCGGTTCAAGGTCTGCCCAAAGACCTGCCCAGAGCTCAGGCCCAAGGAACGACAGGCGTCCGGCTCCCCAAAACAGAAGCAGGCGTCGCAACAAAAAAAAGAATTCTGATTTATCTGGATTATTAAAGCCGCTTCTTATATTTCTGCTTCTTTTTGTTATCGTGCTGATTATTGTAAAGCTGATACCAGGAAAAGATAAAAAGAATGAAACCCTGCCTACAGAGATTTCAACTGAGATCACTTCAGAGGCAGTCTCTACCACTGCAGAAGCTGTCACAGAGCCTACCGAAACAGAAACAGAACCACCTAAAGTTTATACAACCAAAAGCAAACTTAATGTACGGTCCAAGCCCGCCTCCGACAGCACAAAACTTGGAAGTCTGGCTTCCGGTACTGTTGTGGAGTATGTGGAAACCTATGATGATAAATGGACGGTTATCATGTTTGAAGGCAAACAGGCCTATGTGGCAACTGAATTTTTAACCGTTACAGAAGGAACAGACGAATCACAGTCAGAATCAGAATCAGCTTCAGAAAGCACAAAAGCCGCCGGTCAATAATATTATCAAGCGAAGAATCAGAAGTGAGACACTTTTGGTCTTCGCTTTTTTTGTTAACAATGCATAAGCAAAGTGCCATCGGTATACCTTATATTTATGTTGAAATTAAGTCAACAATTAGATTATTTCTAAAATACTATGGAAATTTTTTTAAATTGTAGTATTATTATTAATTAGAACCTTTTTATTTAGTTCACTATTCACAAAAGGAGGGCAAAAAATGGATGCTGTGATTGATAAAATATCTGAGATCGAATCAGCTGCCACTTCCATCATGGAACATGCCAATGAACAGAAAAAGGCGTTTGCAAAAGAAATGGAAGAACGCACTGCTGCATTTGATGCCCAGTTGGAAAATGAAACAGAAAAAGAAATAGAAAAGCTGAAAGCAGGTATGGAAATTAAAATGAACCAGCGCTTAAAGAAGCAGCAGGATGAATTGCAGAAAATTTTAGTGGCGATGGAGAAAAACTTTGAAGCCCATCATACCCTATATGCAAAGGAACTATTCAACAACATGATAAAGGGGTGATTAAATGGGAAATCTGTTATCCTACAGCGGTTTGACAACCAAGGTACGGGCGATGGAAAGCCACCTGATCACAGACAGCCAGTTCCGCGATATGGCAGCTCTTGAAACAGTATCCGATGCAGTGGAATATTTAAGGCATTTAAAAGCCTATGAGGGCCTGTTTTCTGATCTGGACAACGAAAAACTTCACCGGGGCGCCATTGAACAGCGGCTTATCCTGTCCCTGTATCAGGATTTTGCAAAGCTTTACCGTTTTTCCAACTTAACACAGCGTAAATTCCTTGACTTGTATTTTATGCACTTTGAAATCGATATCCTGAAAAAATGTTTCCGTAATGCGATGGGACAGAACCGGCTGGATATCGATCTTTCTGTATTCAGGGACTTTTTTTCCAGGCACTCCTCACTGGATTTAATAAAGCTATCCTCTTCCTCCGATTTACATGAATTTATAGTAAATCTGGAAGGCTCCATCTATTATGATCTGCTGGCGCATTTAGAAGAGGGATCCGAAACGACCCTGTTTGATTATGAAGTACATTTAGATCTTCTCTATTTTAAAACAATCTGGAAAGTAATGAGTAAATATTTAAACAGGAAATCACAGGATCTTTTGATCCAGTGTTTTGGCAGCAAACTGGACTTACTCAATATTCAGTGGATTTATCGTTCCCTTAAATATTACCATTTGAAATCTGCTGATATTTATGCACTGCTTATTCCTTTCCATTATCATTTAAAAAAGGATCAGACTGCGAAGATGGTTGAATCCGGGACTGTGGATGAATTTTTTTCCGTTTTAAAAACTACCTATTATGGTCAGAAGGCTGATATGGATATAAGGGAGAAGCCGGACTTAGAACAGCTTACCAGTGAAGTTCTCGATAAAATATACCGTTCCACAAGCAGGCAGAATCCTTATTCCATCGCAACATTAAATTCCTATCTTTATTTAAAGGAGGAGGAAATTCAAAAAATAATTACACTCATAGAGAGTATCCGGTATCAGCTGAAACCGGATGAAATTATCTCCTATGTAGTAAAACAGTAAAGGGGGTTGCTTTTCCTGTGATTGAAAAAATGAAATTTTTAAGTATCACCGGACCGAAAGAGGATATAGACCGGGTCATTGATACCTACTTGTCCAAATATGAAATTCATTTGGAAAATGCGTTGTCCGAATTAAAAACGGTTAAGGACTTAAGACCTTATATCGAGTCCAATCCGTATAAGGATACGTTTCAGCGTGCCCAGGAGCTGAGCAGACTTCTTCCTGATAACAGCAGTGATTTTAACGTAAAAGATATAGCGGTTGAAGAAGCAGCAAAAATCATTGAGGAAATCGGATCCCAGGTGGCAGAAATTACTGCCTCCCAGTCAGCTATTGCGGAAAAAATTAATGCCTTAAACCAATCTCTGGAAAAAATCATTCCGTTTACGGGACTGAATTACGATTTGAGTTCCATATTGCATTTTAAGTACATTAAATTCCGTTTCGGGCGCATTTTACATGAATACTATAACAAATTTGAAAGCTACGTTTATGACACCATAGACACGGTCCTTTATAAATGCCGGGAGGATTCGGAATACGTCTGGCTGGTTTACTTTGTTCCGGATACAGTATCAAACCAGATTGATGCCATTTACTCGTCCATGCATTTTGAACGTTTTTTTGTACCTGATGAATATAAGGGTACACCTTCCGATGCCATTCATTCCCTGCAGGATAAAATAAAGGTCCTTGAGACGGAAGAGACTGCCATCAAAAAGAAATTATCGCAGATACTGGAAACGCGGCGGGGTGAACTTTTATCTGCCTTTCACAGGCTGGAAACCTTCTCCACCAATTTTAATGTGAGAAAGCTTGCCGCGTGTACCAAACAGAATATCAATACCTTTTATATTCTCTGCGGCTGGATGAGCTGCCGGGATGCCAAAGCGTTTCAGAAAGAGATCTCCGATGACAAAAAGACCTTCTGCATTGTGGAAGATGACCACAGTAATATTATGAGCAAGCCTCCTACCAAGCTGATGAATCCAAGGCTGTTTCAGCCATTTGAACTGTTTATAAAGATGTACGGTCTGCCGGCCTATAACGAGATTGACCCCACTATTCTCATCGGAATTACTTATTCATTCCTGTTTGGATTCATGTTCGGGGATGTTGGGCAGGGACTTTGCCTCCTCTTTGGCGGATTTCTTCTTTTTCGTCTGAAAAAAGCCAGTTTGGCAGCCATCATTTCCTGCTGCGGATTCTTTTCCACCATATTCGGATTCCTCTTTGGAAGCGTCTTCGGATTTGAGGATGTGATACACCCCGTATGGCTGCGGCCGATGGAACATATGACGAACCTGCCATTTATAGGCAAGCTGAATACCGTATTTATTGCGGCGATCTGCATTGGTATGGGAATCATACTTCTTACAATGATCCTGAATATTATTAACAGTGTCAGGTCACACGATCCGGAACGAACGTTTTTTGATACCAACGGTGCAGCCGGACTTGTCTTTTATGCAAGCCTTGTCCTTACCATTGTTCTTTATATGACAGGCAACCCCATTCCGGCATCCGCAATTTTATTTTTGATGTTCGGTCTTCCGCTTCTCGTGATATTCTTTAAAGAACCGCTTACTGCCCTGCTGGAAAAGAAAGCGGCGGGAATGTCAGAAGGAAAAGGCATGTTTGTAATACAGGGATTTTTCGAACTCTTTGAAGTTCTCCTAAGCTATTTTTCCAATACACTGTCCTTTGTCAGAGTTGGCGCTTTTGCAATCAGCCATGCAGCCATGATGGGTGTGGTATTAATGCTTTCCGGCGCAGAAGCTGGAAACCCCAACTGGATTGGTGTGATCTTAGGCAACTTATTTGTCTGCGGTATGGAGGGACTGATCGTGGGAATTCAGGTCCTTCGTCTGGAATATTATGAATTATTCAGCCGTTTCTACCGTGGAACCGGCCGTGCATTTAAACCTTACGGAAAGAAAAATTAATCATTTCAGGAGGAAACCAATATGTCAACATTAGTAAAAATTACATTAGCAGCTGCATTACTATTAAGCATCGCAGTCCCGTTCGGAGCGTTTGCCATGGGTGAGAAATCAAAAGGGCGTTACAAGAAAGCGCTTGGAATAAACATGCTCCTTTTCCTTGGTACAATAGCTGTTTCCGGTATTTTCCTCTTTAACGGACAGGCGGAAGCTGCAGAAGCCGCTTCAAATACTGCCACAGGCGTAGCCGGCATGGGGTATCTGGCAGCCGCTCTTTCTACCGGTCTTGCCTGTATCGGCGGCGGAATCGCCGTTTCCGCAGCAGCAAGCGCAGCTCTGGGTGCTATCAGCGAAGATAGCTCCATACTCGGTAAATCATTAATCTTCGTAGGTCTTGCCGAAGGTGTCTGTCTCTATGGCCTGATCATATCCTTTATGATCCTGGGTAAATTATAATTTATGAAAATGTATCTGATCAGCGACAACGTAGATACCTGGACAGGAATGAGACTGGCTGGTGTGGAAGGCGCTGTCGTTCATGAAAAAGCAGAATTGAAGAGCCAGCTTGATAAGGTTCTGGCCGATAAAGAGATCGGGGTCGTTCTCTTGACGGAAAAATTCGGGAAAGAATTTCCGGACATCATCAATGATGTGAAATTAAACCGCAAGCTGCCGTTAATCATTGAAATTCCTGACCGCCACGGTACCGGCCGCAAGCCCAACTTTATCACGGACTATGTCAACGAAGCAATCGGATTAAAACTATAAGAAAGAGGTGGTCATCTTGACAACTGAGGAAAAATTGCAGCACTTCCTTGAGTTTTGTATGGAAGATGCCAGATCCCGCAGTGCAAAGATGCTTGATGAATATACTGCTGCCTTAGAGCAGACCTTTTCTGAACATCAGGAGGATGCAAAACGCAGAGCAAAACAGCAGGTGGCATCAGAAAGCGAGCAGATTGAAAGAGAGATTAACAAACGGCTCTCCTTAGAACAGATCGGCACAAAACGTGAATTTGGAAAAAAGCAGGATGAGTTAAAAGAAAAACTGTTTCTCGAATTAAAAGAAATGGTGAAAAATTTCATGGATACTCCCCAGTATACGGAACTTCTTCAGAAGGAAATCAAAGAAGCAAAAGAACTGGCCGGAAAAGAATTTATCACCATCTATATTGACCCTGCTGACGAGGAAAAGATCCGGAGCCTATCATTACCGGAAAGTGCCGATATCCGGGTCAGTGAGTATTCATTTATGGGGGGAACCAGAGCTGTCATTCCCTCCAGACACATTTTAATCGATAATTCCTTCCAGACCAAGCTGGCGGAAGCAAAACGGGATTTCCGGTTCAATATTAAAGATTTGATGGGAGGTACGGCAAATGACTAATACAGGCACCATTTCCGGCATCAACGGCCCTGTCATCTATTTAAAGGGCGATCCCGGATTCAGAATGAATGAAATGGTCCATGTGGGAGAAGATCATTTAGTCGGCGAGGTCATCGGACTTACAGACCGACGCACCATCGTTCAGGTATATGAGGAAACCAGCGGCATAAAACCAGGGGAAACGGTGACTTCCACAGGTTTTCCTGTTTCCGTTACTCTGGCTCCAGGAATTCTTAACAATATTTTTGACGGTATTGAGCGTCCCTTAAGTGAGATTGCGAAAACAGGAGGAGCTTATATTGACCGGGGAATACACGTAGATTCCCTTGATACAAAAAAACTCTGGCAGACTCATATTACAGTGAAAAAAGGTGACCGGCTGCTTCCCGGTGCAATTATTGCAGAAGTGCCGGAGACACCCGCCATCATTCACAAGGTTATGATCCCTCCTGATGTGGAAGGAACCGTTCTTGACGTAGTGGAAGACGGTGCTTATACCATATCCGATCCGATTATTACACTGAAGCTGGCCGATGGAACAGAAAAACAGCTGACCATGACGCAGAAGTGGCCGATCCGGGTTCCGAGACCCACATTAAAGCGGTATCCTGCAACCAAGCCACTTATCACCGGGCAGAGAATTATTGATACGCTATTCCCTCTTGCCAAGGGCGGAACTGCCTGTATTCCGGGAGGTTTCGGTACTGGAAAAACCATGACCCAGCATCAGATTGCCAAATGGTCCGATGCCGATATCATTATCTACATCGGCTGCGGCGAGCGCGGCAATGAAATGACTCAGGTACTGGAAGAGTTTTCACAGTTAATTGACCCCCGTTCCGGCAATCCGTTAATGGACCGGACTACCCTGATTGCCAACACTTCCAATATGCCCGTGGCCGCCCGTGAGGCCAGTCTTTATTCCGGTCTTACTCTGGCAGAATACTACCGGGATATGGGATATCACGTTGCCATTATGGCAGATTCCACCTCACGCTGGGCAGAGGCCCTGAGAGAATTATCCGGCCGTCTGGAAGAAATGCCTGCAGAAGAGGGATTTCCTGCCTACTTAGCGTCACGTCTATCCGCGTTCTATGAGCGCGCAGGTATGATGCAGAATATTAACGGAACAGAAGGCTCCGTTACCATCATTGGTGCGGTATCTCCTCAGGGAGGTGACTTCTCCGAGCCGGTAACACAGAACACCAAGCGTTTTGTCCGCTGCTTCTGGGGTCTTGACAGAAACCTTGCCAATGAGCGGCATTTCCCTGCCATTCACTGGCTCAGCAGTTACTCCGAATATTTAACGGATCTGGCTCCCTGGTATCTGGAAAAGGTAGATAAAAAGTTTGTGGATTACAGAAACCGCATGGTATTTATCCTGACCCAGGAGAGCAGTCTGATGGAGATAGTCAAGCTGATTGGCGGAGATATGCTTCCTGATGACCAGAAGCTGATTTTAGAGATCGCAAAGGTCATCCGAATTGGATTCTTACAGCAGAATGCCTTTCATAAAGAGGACACCTGCGTTCCTATGGATAAGCAGTTTAAAATGATGGACTTAATCCTTTACCTGTACAAAAAGTCCCGCTCACTGGTTTCAATGGGAATGCCCATGTCCGTCTTAAAGGAAGATCCTGTCTTTGATAAGATCATATCTCTGAAATATGATGTGCCCAACGACAGGCTGGATATGTTTGATGATTATAAAAAACAGATTGATAAATTTTATGATTCTGTCATAGAACGAAACGCTTAGGAAGGAGGCAGACGATGGCAATTGAATATTTAGGCTTAAGCGCAATTAACGGACCCCTGGTTGTTTTAGAGGGTGTTCAGAATGCTGCCTTTGACGAAATCGTGGAAATGACAGTAGCTGGAAAAACCCAGAAACTGGGACGTATTATTGAAGTTTATGAAGATAAAGCAATTATTCAGGTGTTTGGCGGAACTGACGGACTGGCACTTAGAAATGTCCATACCAGGCTGACCGGACATCCCATGGAGCTTGCCGTTTCAGAAGACATGCTGGGAAGAACCTTTAACGGCATTGGAGAACCCATTGACGGACTTGGTGATATCAATTCAGAGATTTATCTTGATATTAACGGTAAACCGTTAAATCCTGTAACCAGAGAATATCCAAGAGATTATATCCGCACCGGAATTTCAGCCATTGACGGTCTGATGACCTTAATCCGCGGCCAGAAGCTCCCCATATTTTCCGGTAACGGGCTTCCCCATGATGAACTGGCAGCACAAATCGTACAGCAGGCATCTTTAGGTGATGATTCGAAATCAGGAGAAAAGTTTGCCGTAGTATTCGCAGCCATGGGCGTTAAATACGATGTGGCAGATTTTTTCCGCCGCACCTTCGAGGAAAGCGGCGTATCCGACCACGTGGCAATGTTTATTAATCTGGCCAATGACCCGGTAGTTGAGCGTCTTATCACACCAAAAGTGGCTCTTACCCTGGCAGAATATCTGGCATTTGAAAAAGGTATGCATATCCTGGTTATTTTAACGGATATGACCGCTTATGCCGAGGCACTTCGTGAGGTCTCATCCTCCAAAGGAGAAATCCCATCCAGAAAAGGCTATCCCGGATACCTTTACAGCGAGCTTGCTTCCATCTATGAACGTGCCGGTATTGTTAAGGGAAGACATGGATCGGTTACCCAGATCCCCATTTTAACCATGCCAAACGATGACATTACCCACCCGATCCCCGACCTTACCGGTTATATCACAGAAGGACAGATCGTTCTGGACCGGAACTTATACGGGCAGTCCGTTTATCCGCCCATTAACGTGCTCCCGTCCTTAAGCCGTCTGATGAAGGATGGAATCGGTGAAGGCTTTACCCGCGCCGACCACCAGGGTGTGGCAAACCAGCTGTTTTCCTGCTATGCCAAGGTAGGGGACGCAAGAGCACTGGCTTCCGTAATAGGTGAAGATGAGCTTTCCCCCATTGATAAAAAATATCTGGTGTTCGGCAAAGCATTTGAAGGCCGATTTGTCGGACAGGGAAATCACTCCAACAGAAACATTATTGAAACCTTAACCGTCGGCTGGGAGCTGCTCGGTCTTCTTCCAAGAGCCGAACTGGACCGTATCGACACCAAGGTATTAGACCAGTATTACAAGGAAACCACCGCTGAAACTGCAGGTGAATAGGAGGGGTCAGAATGAATCCGAATACATTTCCAACCAAGGGGAATTTAATCCTTGCGAAGAACTCCCTGACATTAGCCAGACAGGGTTATGAGCTGATGGATAAAAAGAGGAACATCCTGATCAAAGAACTGATGAGCTTAATCGATGAGGCAAAGGGAATTCAGTCGGAGATTGACGTCACATTTACCGCTGCGTATAAAGCACTTCAGAAGGCAAATATTGAACTGGGAATAAACTATGTCCAGGATATCGCTATGGCTGTGCCCATTGATGACAGGGTGCGCATTAAGACCCGAAGCATTATGGGAACTGAGATTCCGCTGGTAGAGCATGAGGAAATGCCTCTGAATTTAACTTATGCTTATTACAGCACCAGAGAATCCCTTGATGAAGCCCGTTACCATTTTGAAAGGGTTAAAAAGCTTTCCATAAAGCTTTCCATGGTAGAAAACTCCGCTTACCGTCTGGCTAACAGTATTAAAAGGACCCAGAAACGGGCCAATGCATTAAAGAATATTACCATCCCCCGCTACGAGACTCTTACCAGAAATATTACCAACTCTCTGGAAGAAAAGGATCGGGAGGAGTTTACAAGACTTAAAGTCATTAAGCGAACGAAAAAGAGTATGTAATCACAGAAGAGCTGCGCAGCCTGATAAAACAACTGTACAGCTCTTCTTTTTTCATCAGTCCTTCGGATCTGTATCAGACAGCTGCCAACTGCTATAGAATAATCGAAAATGGAAAAACCAAAAGAAGTGACGGAAGAATATTCAGCACACTGGTCTTTTTAATATTAGATATCTTAAGTCCTACCGCAAGGGTAATAATTCCTCCACACGCCTTGAAGTTTGCCAGCATGACTTCTGTCACACCTGGAAGCAGATAAGAAGCCCCCCAGAAAAGCAAAGCCCCCACCGCAAACTGAGGAATCGCGATCAAGCCAACAAGAAAGCCTGCTGTCGTCCCAAAGATGATTGCTGTAAAAAAATCCATGATTGCTTTTGCATAAAGGACGGAATGATCCCCAGTCATTGCAGAATTCATTGCTCCGAAGATTCCCGTACCGCTAAAGCAAAACAGGATTATAAGACTTACCAGTATATCCAGCTCATCTTCGCCCAGCCGCACAGGCATTCTTTTTTCTAAGTTTCTCAGTCCGGTTAGAAGGTTTTCCTCCAGGCCCAAAAGTTCACCAACAACCGTACCCAGAATAACAGCAAGCACCACTGCCGAAAGGCTTTCCAGCCGTATAATGAAATAGACCCCCATGGTAATTGCAGATAGTCCAAAAATATTGGGAAGTGCACTCTTTAATCTTTCAGGAAAATAATTTTTTAAAATTGCACCCAGGACTCCTCCAAGAAGTACCGCGATACAGTTAACAGTCACTCCGATTGGCATTTCTTTCTCCTTATGTAAATGTATTAGTATGTCATTTTTTCATGTATTTCACAAAATAACTTCATAAATTCAATCCGTTTTTCTTCCGGAATCCCGGCAAATGTTTCTTCTTCCAGCCTGATAAAAATTTCATTCACCTTTATTTGAAGTTCCCTTCCCCTTTCAGTAAGAAAAATATAAAAGGTTCTTCTGTTCCCATCCAGCCGTTTTCTCTCAATCAGCCCCTTTCCTTCCATGCCGTTTAAAACGCTTGTTAATGTCGCAGCCTCTATGTAGCAGTAAGCCGCAATATCCTTTTGAACTGCTCCATCATGATCCTTTAAGTAATCAAGGACCTTGGGCTGTCCGGATGTGAGACCCGTACTTTTTAATCCTTCCATCAATTTCCTTTGATAAATCGCCTGATTTGCCATTAGTAAATAATGAAACGTCATAATATCTCTCCCCATGTTTTAATTAGATATCTAATTATTTTATTTCTAACCTTTTATTTTGTCAATCCTTTTCATTAAAATCTGCTCAAAAATAAAAAACATTCACAGAAAACAAAAACTGCCATAGCATACATATGCCGGCAGTTTTTGTTGTGCTGTATTGCTATTTTCTAACAGAGTCAAATTCCTTATATATTTCACCATCAGGCTCAGGGGTTAACAAAGATACGATGATTATCGCCGCACATGCAACGGTAAATGCTGGAAGAAGCTCATATATGTTAAAGATACCGCCCATGGGACGAACCAGATACTTCCATATGAATACCATCGCTCCGCCTGCTATCATACCAGCAACAGCCCCATAATAATTACTTCTTTTCCAGAACAGGGCAAACAGCATGACCGGTCCAAAGGAAGCTCCGAAACCAGCCCAGGCAAAGGAAACAATGTTAAATACCGAACTATCCGGATCCCAGGCAAGGAACACTGCTATCAGCGCCACTCCGATTACAGTCAGCCGGGCTGCCAGCATGGAAGTTTTATGGCTTACCTTAAGTTTTAAAAAGTCCTGCATCAGATTCTGAGACACGCCTGATGCAGCTGTTAAAAGCTGGGAATCAGCAGTTGACATGGTACATGCAAGAATACCTGCAAGCACTACACCTGCCAATACCGAAAAAATAAAACCATGGCTACCCAGAAGACCCGCGAGTCTGATAATAACGGTCTCTGCTTCCGACCCTGAAGCAAATAGCGGAATATGACCTGCAACAGAAACACTGTAACCGATGATTCCAATAAGGATTGCCACAAACATGGAAATCACAACCCAGGTAGAAGCAATGCGTCGGGAAGTTGTAAGCTTTTTCTCATCACCGATTGCCATAAAGCGAAGAAGTATGTGGGGCATTCCAAAATAACCCAGCCCCCATGCCATAGTTGACACTATATTCAATACACCATAGGGAGAAGACGTCTGGTCTGCCATATTATGAGCTCTGCTCATACTTAAATATCCGTCCAGAGCACCTGCATTCTCCATAACCTTATCCCAGCCGCCAGAGACTGATATTCCGTAAAATACGATAATAATGAGAGAAATACTCATAACAATACTCTGAACAAGATCCGTAGTGGATACCGCCATAAAACCGCCCATTACGGTATATCCAACGACCACAATTGCGCCAAGAATCATGACAGTATGATAATCTACATGATACAGGCTGTTAAACAACGTGCCAATGGCCTTAAAGCCGGAAGCGGTATATGGAATAAAGAATACCAGAATGATAACAGCAGATATACACATTAATACGTTTTTTTCATCCCGGTAGCGCCGGGAGAAAAAATCCGGAATTGTAATGGTATTGCACACTACCGAATACCTGCGGAGACGTTTAGCAACCAAAAGCCAGTTTAAGTAAGTACCTGCTGCCAGACCAATTGCAGTCCAGCCGGCATCCGCAATTCCAGTCATATAAGCAACTCCCGGAAGTCCCATCAGCAGCCAGCTGCTCATATCAGATGCCTCTGCACTCATGGCGGTCACTAACGGTCCCAGCTTCCTTCCTCCCAGATAGAATTCGTCAGCAGAGTCGCCTCCGCCCTTTTTGCTGTAATAAAATCCGATATAGACCATAGCCACCAGATAAACCAGAATGGCAGACAATATGCCAACTTGCCCTGTACTCATAACGTTCCTCCTCGTTACACATTTATTTCTGCTGCTTTTCTCATAAAATCCAACAACAATGGGTGTATTATAGCATCAACAAAAATAGAACGCAACGCAGAACGAAGTATAGACTAAATACTGTACTTTTTTATATAAAATGAAATTATTCTTTTAATTTATAATGTTTTTCAGCTGTACAATAGTTAAATATAAACATAATACAAGTATGCTAAATTATTTTTCCGGCAGAAATCCGCTTAGAAACGATGGCAGCACAGATGCACTATACTGTCTGAGCGGATATTCTCCCCCGCACAGACACCAGTCATATAAAAGTGCCCGTTCGCAGAGAGCGTAGAGCTTCACCATTTCACTGACGCTCATTTTAGTCCCAATCTGTCCTTCTTCCTGACCCTGGGCTATGATTTTCCTTAAAAGTTTGTAATAGGTCCGGTTGTGGTCCAGCAAATGCTTTTCACCACTGGTAACCAGCTGCGTGGACAACAGCCTTGCCAGAAGATCGATGGAAATACTGTTCTCTATCATTGCAAACAGCTCACTGTTTAACTGCAGCAGCTTCTCTATAGCCGGGAGTTCAGAATCCAGCTGCGTTTTCAGTTCTTCATATTTATCATCAAATAAAACACTAAGAGTGCTAAGAAGAGCATCTTTTCCATCAAAATAATGATAGAACGATCCTTTTGAGGTCTTGGAAAGCTCTATGATTTCCTCCACCGTTGTATCTTCATATCCCTGTTCATAAAACAGTTTCCAGGCAGCGCTTACGATTTTTCCCCTGGTATTGCGCACACTTTTCTTTGCCACGAGACAATTCCTCCTTATTTTCATCCTGAGATGAAATTACACGATTCAGTATATCATAGGAGAGGAAAAAACGTCTATGAAATAAAAATGTTATCGTGACCATATAGACGTCACGATAACATTTTACAGAGGAGGAATTTTATTTTATTTTTATCTGCCTATCATAATATTAAGTATCTCTACATCGGTAGACTTCATACCCAGACGCCCCATTCGTCCGATATTTTTTAAAGTTTGTTCATAGTCTTCCTCAACCAGTCCCTCCCCAAACGGGAAAGAGTGATTGCGGATTGCCATTTCATAGCCGAGAATACCAGCATCAACAGCGCTGGAAATTTTTGCTGCACAAGAATCTTTTGCTCCATCGCATACAATACCGCCAACATTTCCAAGAGCATTGATCAGCGTTTTACCAATGATATCATAATCAGCTCCCTGGAGATAAGCGATTCCGCAGGCTGCCGCAGCTCCGGCAGAAACAGCTCCGCAGTATGCAGATAAATTCCCGATATATCGTTTTTGGTGCAAAGATAAAAGGTTGGTAAGAACAAGTGCCCTGATAAGAACCTCTTTTTCTGCATTTAATTCCTTTGCATAAACGACAACCGGCATCGTACACGTGATCCCCTGGTTACCGCTGCCAGAGTTGATAATAACCGGCATGGCGCAGCCATCCATTCTGGCATCGGAACCGGCTGCCGCAGCTGCTCTGGCTCTGATCCTGATATCATTATTAGACAGAAGCATAAGTGTCCGTCCAACTTGTGAGCTCCAGTCCTGAGTCAATCCAACCTCTGATATGGCGGAATTATACTCAATCTGCCTGTTTATAATATCCTCAACATCTTTAAGATCTGCCTCATTTGCAAATTCAAGGATCTCCCTGATATTAAGTTCTGATTTATCCCCTGAATCCTCAATTTGTATATCCTGCTGCTGAAATATAATCTGATTGTTTTTCTCAATTTTGGAGATATGATTATGTTTTGTCTGAATCTCCACGGCAGCAGACTCAGACCCTGCAGTCAGATAAGCGCGTATAAAAAGATTTTCTTCCCCTTCTTCCAGTTCGCAGGTGCAGAGTCCCTGTTGGTTTAATTTTCTGGTCAGTTCAATATCTTCTTTGCCGGCCCCGCTTATCACTTCAAGCTCAGAATCAGGATTACCAGCCACAACGCCTAAAATAGCCGCCACTTCTACGCCTTTTTGTCCGCCGGAATTAGGAACAACAACACCCTTTACATTTTTAATAATATTTCCGCTGCAGCGAAGAAGAATATGATCAGGCATTTGGCCAAGTACTTCCCTTGCTTTTGCAGCAGCAAGCGCTATGGCAATTGGTTCTGTACATCCCATGGCAGGAATCAGTTCACCCTTTAAAATTTTTAAATAATTATCATACTGAGTTTTTTTCATAGAAGTGTTCTCCTTAAAGGTGCGGTGCCTATTTCTCTTTTTTGTAAAAAGATACATCGCAGGTTTTACAGCCCTTTGCAATGGTATCACCTAAATGGAATTCATATCCCATTGCGTTTGCAATACCCCGGTCGCCATCCATAGCCATATCACATAATTTCTCACAGGTTGCATCGTCAAACCCCAGGTCCTGCCAGGCTTTTAACAGCGGA
Organism: Bacillota bacterium; assembly: GCA_023386315.1. Taxonomy (GTDB): domain Bacteria; phylum Bacillota; class Clostridia; order Lachnospirales; family Lachnospiraceae; genus Lacrimispora. The sequence continues at coordinate 16,764 of JAEWJZ010000011.1, forward strand.
CAATGATGAAATTCCAGATCCACTCTGTCTTTATTTTTTGTCTTAAAAGTTATTTCAAATGTTTTTTGAAGAGTTGGAGAAAGAAATGTGTCAGCAAAGACCGATACATCTTCTGGATCCGGACATTTTTCTCTGATGTCATTTCCCTGGGTATTTCCTGTTTCAGAAATTGCCTGGCGAATGACTTTTTCCATTTCTTCAGCCATGCCGGCTTCACAGCCCTTTGTATAGGTAAGGCCTGTCCATGTGGCGCGATGGCCGATGGCACCTCTCTGAATATCTACTACTGTATCCCCTTTGATCGTAATTTTGTTCTCAATCATGTATTTATCCTCCTGATTTTTTAATTATTTAAAGAATATTGCCATTACCAGACCTGCAATTAAAACCGACCCGGAAGTTGCACTCACAAAACCTGATACCAGAGTTTTTGGAAGCATGTGTTCTTCTAATATTTTGTATTCCTCATCATTATCAGAAAGCACCTTAGCTGCCTCCACACTTAAGGTATAACTGGCCGGAAAACCGCCTGCCAAAGTACCGAGTCCAATCGCAAATGACATTGGTGCACTAAGTCCAAGCTTTTTGCCTACCGGAATAGAGAATACCGCCACACCTATTACCGCCAATACAATCAGTACTGCAAAACTTTTTAATAACTGCACCAGAGTTTCGGGAGTTACAGACTTTAACTGCGAAAATACAAACATCATAATTATGGTGTATACAAATCCCATGCTGCGGGAACGTACCAAAACATTTTTATCAATAAAGCCCAAAGCAGTGCCAAATACGCCCAGAAGCAATGCCCACACAAATTTCGAAACATATCCCATTGTAAGTTTATCAAGATAACCTGCCATAACCGTCAGAGTCACAATAAAGAATAAATGGGTAAAATCACTTTTAAAGCTTTCTGGCATCTGGGGAAATATATAACTTTTCTTTGTTTCTTCCGTTTTTGCCCCGCCTGCCAACGCTGGCTTGCCAACAGTTATCTTCCCTTCACGATACGCCTTTAAAACAGTTTTACCTTCCATTTTAAGACATAAGCTTGTAAGTGGGTATCCCGCAAACCCCTGTAAAACATATACTGCCATTGCCAGAATTGCCAATTCCTCAGTTGGCGCAACGCTCTGCATCATCATGGCAGCTACAAAGCCTCCCGTAAGTGGCGGTGCAGCGATTGCAGCTGTCTCGCTGCCAATCAAAAAGCTGCCAACTGTTAATATGACCACGAGAATTCCCAGCATACCTGCTAAAGTTACAACAACGGTTTTCCACTGATCAATCAGTTCCCTGATATTGAGCATGGTACCCAGATGAACCACCATAATCATAACGAGAAACGTAGGAAGATTGGGAGCTATTCCGCCTAACTGCAGGATATCCTGCGGGAAGTATGTCCAGAATCCAACGACAAACAAAATCGCTGTAATAAACATGGACGGGACGAAAGCTTTGGTAGCCAGTGAGAATAATTCACCGACGATCAGTAGAACTAACATGGTAAGAAATGCTGTCTGTGTGTCCATTTTGACCTGACCAGTGGCCACCTGGTAAACGCCGAAATAGAGGAACGATACAATCATGACAGCCAAGAGGAGGTACCCAATTAGATGTTTTTTTAAACTCGTCTGCTTATCCATACCTTATTCCTTTCTTGTTTTGGTTTTAATACACTGTGTACTTGTGCTAATCATATCACGAGTTCATCGCTTAATCAATACTTTTTTATCAACTTCTACATAATCAACTATTTTTTATCATTAAATATGTGAATATAGCACAATTATTTTACGTTTAATTAACATAATTTGGATTTGTGATATGATCAGTACCATATGGATTATACTGTTAATCATATTATACCCAGTTAATATTGACTTAATTTTACAAGAAATGTATAATAAAAGGACTTATGTCGCAACAAATAGGGGGATTCAAATGTGTGAAAAAAACTCCGATACATCGCTAAAACAACAGGTGCATGATGCATTGATTACTGATATTATCAATGGAGTATATTCCGGAAGTACAATTCTTACGGAAAAGTTTTTAATGGAAAAGTATAACGTTAGCCGTGCGCCAATCAGAGAGGCGCTTACACAGTTAACTACTACACTTATTCTTACAAGCATTCCAAGACAGGGTTATAAGATTTGCCAGCCAACCGCTGAGGAAATATATGAGATTGTAAAATTCCGTTCATCTCTGGAGTGTTCATTCTTACGTAATCTTTCAGCAGGCATTGATCGTGAATGGATCCAGGAGCTAAGAACCATCTGTATTAATTATACTAATTGCGGACCCAGTGATTTTATAGGAAAGTGGCATTTAAACTGCGATTTTCATTTAAAGCTTTTCTCTGTTTACGGCAACCGCTATGCTTATAAACAGCTTCAGGATGCGTTAAATATTCAAACTATTTACTTTATTCAGAAAAAGCAGTATGCCAGCATGGATTTACATATGGCCCTTATTGATTATATTGAAAAAAATGAACTTTCTATTGCTGAAACAATTTTAAAAGCAGATATTGAGAATCTGTTAATCCCCACTGCGGCACCAATTGAAGGCAATTATTGAAAGGATGGTGACAGATGAACAGTCTTACTAAAAATGTTCAATCAGATGAGACGCTTCGTTCTCTCATTCACCGCGCATTCCCTCATGCATTCTGTACTGGCACAGAGGAACTGACAGAAGGATATTTTAATGTAGCATACAAAATCTTCCTGGATCAGACTCCCTCCTGCATATTAAAGATAGCGCCTCCAAAAGAGGCCCCTGTTATGTCATACGAGAAGAATATTATGATGAGTGAAGTCCTTGCCATGCATATAGTCAGGGAACAGTCCGATGTACCGGTTGCAGAGGTTCTGTTTTACGATGACAGCCTTACCCTGCTTAATTCTCCATACTTTTTCATGGAGATATTGGAAGGAGCCAGTTTACACTCCATTCTTCCCAGCCTTTCTTCGGAAGTACAGTCAAAGATTCATAAGGAAACCGGCAGGTGGAATCGAAAAATCAACGAAATAAAGGGCAGTAAATTCGGCTATCCCGGACAGCCGGCTTTACAGGGAAGCAACTGGCATCAGGTTTTTTCCATTATGACCGGGCTGGCTTTTTCAGATGGAGAACGCCTGTCCATTGACTTAAAGATATCCAGGGAACAGTTATTTGAGGATTTAGATAAAAGCAAAGAAATATTTGATGAGGTTAAGGTACCAAGACTCGTACACTGGGATTTATGGGATGGGAACATCTTTGTAAAAGACAACCGGATTACCGGTTTGATAGACTGGGAAAGAAGTCTCTGGGCAGATCCTCTGATGGAAGCAGGATTCCGCACCTATGGCACAGACAGGGATTTTTTCAAGGGTTATGGCATTGACCGCCTTTCGGAAAAAGAATACTTACGCGCACTCTGGTATGATGTTTACACCATGCTCCTGGTTTCCCAGGAATGTGATTACCGCCAATATGAAACAAGAGATATGTATGACTGGGCTTCCGGTCATCTGGTCGATAAATTTAACGAGCTTCACCATGCCATACATTCCATGCTCCTGTGATTTTGCCGGCTTCCATCCGGCAGACCAGACTGTATCAGCGGTTTATCCCCCATTTTGCAGCTGTAAAAGATGCCATCAGTGATACAATCGGAATCGTCAGCACAACTCCCAGACTTCCGGAAATCCCCTGCATGATCTCTATTACCATGTTATTTGAATTGATAATCTGAAGATAAGGTAATTCATAGGCATAGTTTAACAGCAGCGTGCTGACTCCGCTTCCCACAAATGCAAGAATCAATGTATTCACCATGGTTCCCATGGCATCCCGTCCTACATTCATACCGGAGCGAAACAGCTCTTTTGCTCCCAGCTCAGGATTATTGGCATGTATCTCAAAGACAGTAGATGATATGGACATTCCTACATCCATTACTGCGCCAAGAGCAGAGATCAGTAATCCGGAAAAGAGCAGTTCCCCTACACGGATTCCACGAATATTTTCCAGTACTGTCAGGGATTCGATATCTGATACATTATATCCTGAGATATGGGCCGCTGCTCCGAACAGCCAGGCCGAAACTCCGGCAATTACAACTCCGCTGACTGTTCCAGCTACAGCACATAAAGTTTTTCCAGACCAGCCCCCCAGTAAATACATGGTAATAAATGTAGTGACTGCCGCAACCAGAACTGCTGCAAAAAACGGGGAATAGCCCTTATAAATCATTGGTATGTAAAGCCAGATGATGCAGATAAAAGTAAAAATGAGACCAATACAGGCATAAAAACCTTTCCGTCCTCCAATTAAGCAGACAACCGCCAAAAACAGCAGCACAAATCCCAGAACAGCCCACTCCCTGTCCACGCTGTAAACCGTATGTATGGAGATATCACCGGATACGCTCTGAATCACAATTACATTCATTCCAGGTTCACAGACCGCTCCGAACAGATAGCCATTGTTGCTGGTTGCTTCTACCATTTTTCCTTTCATTGATCCGGAACGGATTTCAAGCAGAACCTTCTGCTGACCTGTCCTGCTGCCATCTTCCTGCAAGTTATCCGCAAGAACCTCTATGACCCGTCCGCGCTCAAACGTTCTTCCTTCTGTTGATATGAGACTGGCAATATCAATGTTATTAAAGTGCACTAAAAAAAGGATGAATCCTGCTATAAATGCTGCAAATACAGCCCACTGAAGCCACATCTTTTCCTGAATTTTCCATGTCGGTTTTTTCTGCTCCTTAAATACCATATATGGCAGCTCCTTCCTCACCGGTTACTTTTATATTTTTGCCATAAAACCGGGACACTCTGACTCAGTCATATGCCCCGGTTTTATCCTGCTGCATTATCTTCTGGATGCGTTGGTCTTTTTTAACTCGTAGGTATCATCTATTTTCTGAACCTTCCCATCCGCAATTTCATAAGTATCAATTGCAAAGGTGCTGCTGTTAATACGAATTACCGAATAAGTAGGATTCCAGTTCTGGCTTCTTGCTGCAATATAATCCTGTTTACTGGGGATCAGTTCATAAAATTTGCTTCCCGTTGCAGAATTGGCTTCCATATAGAGGGTACCGTCACCATTTGTCACACCGCCGGTCATTGTATTGGCAATAGTGTAGCAGTTATTCTGGGCCTGATAGGAAGCATCCGAATAAGGGAATACATTTCCAGCCTCATCTTTTACATTATCCCAGTCATCGAAGTTATAGTTGGAATGAGTTTTAGAGTCAGACTTTAATAAATAGCTCCTGGAATAGGTATGGTCATGCCCCTGCAGCACAACATCCACATCATATTTATCCATAAGGGGAGTCAGCTGGGTCCGGAGCACAATCCCGTCAGAGTCCGAGTGATCAAGACCGCTTCCATAAATATCCTGATGAATCATTACAATTCTCCAGTTTGTATTGGGATAAGTTTCAACCGCCTGACGCATGGCCTGTTCATGCTCTGCACAATTATAGTTATTGGTATTGAGTATCACATACAGAGCAGGACCGTACTTATAGAAATAATCACCGCCTGCCGTAGTCTTTCCCAGCTGCGTATCATTTGGATTATTAAAATGAAGGCTATAGCTTTCATTGGTGGAATCATGATTTCCGATGGTCGTGGAAACAGGAAGGGATTTCATCCAGTCCGCATTTAAAAAACCTGCATATTCCGTTTCATTTCCCAGATCTTTCCCTTCTACATTTTTATTAATCTGATCTCCTGCAGAAAGTATAAAGCTGATATTCGGATTTGCATTCATTGCAGTATTTAAAGTCTTGTTCCAGCTGAAAGCATCATTGCGGGCAGCCGTATTTATATCTGATTTATTTTCCAGTTTATCTCCTCTGGAGGTGGTTTGTCCCTTTGAAGCACCAATTTGTGGATCACCTACGTAAAGCATGGAATAGCTGTTAAAATTATGGGTCTTAAAAGAGGCCGTTTCTGATGGTTTGCCATTTTTATAATACCGATAATAATATGTAGTATTTTCAGCCAGAGAATCCACCGTCACCCGGTTGCTCTGATATCCGTCAACAGCCTGTACCGCACTTCCTTCATATGCAGCCGACTGGCCCATATCACTGCGTCTGGATATTTCAACCCTGGGAGTAGCCGTTCCATCGGTTTTGGAGTACCATGCAAAGTTTAATTTTGTCTCGTCTGTACCTGGTGTGAGGGCTATTTTTTCATAATCCCGGCTCACTTGTCCATCCCACTTCTGCGTCCATGCATCCCATGCCTGATCAGTGGTGGAATCAGAAAAGTGTTCCGTTGCCGCATATACGTATCCCCCCGCCAATGCCGCCGTTATGGCAGCTAAAATAAAAGCAGCTGCATAATTCTTTCTGCTCTTCATACTTAAATCCTCCTTATACTCCTCGGTTTGATGTTCAATCGCAATGTTTTCTGAATGGAAGCGCCTCTCATTTTCTAAAGCATAAAACGACCGGTTATAATATTCAAGATACTTTTCCAAAGCTTTACAAACTATATCCAGAATTTACATATCTGTCCAGTGAACGACAATCCAGCAGGGGACTAAAAAAACAGGCACTGCTGCCTGTTTTTTTATCTGTTCTAAATCATCTCAAATCCAGAGGATTATACTCCTCTTCCTGCATTACACTGACATAAGCCGGACGTATAATCTTATCCATATTTATCAGCTCCTCAATCCGGTGGGCACTCCAGCCTACAATTCTTGCAATTGCAAAAATGGGGGTAAATAATTCCTTCGGAATGTCCAGCATACTGTAAACAAATCCGCTGTAAAAATCAACATTGGCACTGACTCCTTTATAAATCCGGCGTTCTTCGCCGATTACCTTAGGTGCCAGCCGTTCTATGGCTGAATAAAGGTTAAAGTCTTCCAAACGGCCCTTTTCTTCAGATAGCTGTTTCACAAATCCCTTGAATATTTCCGCTCGTGGATCCGATTTGGAATAGACTGCGTGTCCCATGCCGTAAATCAGGCCTTTCCGGTCATATGCTTCCTTATTAAGCAGTTTCCTTAAGTACTTCTCTACTTCCTCTTCATCCTTCCAGTCATGAACCTCTTTCCTTAAATCTTCCATCATTTCAACAACCTTGATGTTCGCACCGCCGTGTTTTGGTCCTTTCAGAGATGCCAGAGCTGCTGCCACCACACTGTACGTATCGGTTCCGGAAGAGGTTACCACATGGGTTGTAAAGGTGGAGTTATTACCGCCTCCGTGTTCCATGTGAAGAATAAGGGCCAGATCAAGAACATGAGCTTCCACTCTGGAATACTTCATATCAGGCCGCAGGAGCCTTAAAATGTTCTCTGCTGTGGACAGCTTTTCATCCGGCCTGTGAATATACATGCTTCCGCCCCGCTCATAGTGATTAAAAGCATGGTACCCATAAACTGCCAGCATCGGCATCACACTGATTAACATCAGGCTTTGGCGAAGCACATTTGGTACCGATATGTCTGCTGCTTTTTCATCATAGGCTGAAAGCGTCAGAATACTTCGTGCCAGAGTAGACATCATGTCATGACTCGGTGCTTTCATCACTACATCCCTGACAAAATTAGTAGGAAGCGTCCTGCTGAAGCCTAATGTCTGCGAAAAGCGGTCCAGCTGTTTCTTATCTGGCAATTCTCCGAATAAAAGAAGATAAGCGATCTCTTCAAACCCGTATCTTCCCTCCTTCACCACTCCGTTTACCAGATCATAAATATTATATCCCCGGTAATAAAGCTCTCCATCGCAAGGCACTTTCTCTCCGTCTATGGTTTTACTCGATAAGATCTTTGACACTTTGGTCAGTCCGGCAACCACTCCGTTGCCGTTTTTATCTCTAAGCCCCCTCTTTACATCGTATTTGTCATAGGATTCCAGGTCAATCCGTTCATCATTTAAACAGATATCCGACCATTCCTGTACATTTTTTTCAAATTCTTTCTGATCAATCATGCAAACACCTCTTTCTGAAAACAGATCATCAAGTTCCGCCGTTTTACCAAATGCCTTCCCCGCTCCTTTCCTGATGTAAATATATTCCAATTGTTCACTTTTGAACTTTTTCATATAATATATAATTTCAGAAAAAAAATCAAGTTATTTTTTGTTAACAGCTGAATTTCCCACTGCTTTTGTATATTGACAAACACTCCCTCAACTCTTATACTTGCCTTAATTTCCCTGTTGGGAATAATCGGAGGTTATCCATGAAAATAGAATTATCTCTGCTTTTCTTTGTGGAAGCAATCGGTACCATTGCCTTTGCTTCTTCGGGGGCTATGGTAGCCATAAAAAAACAGCTGGATTTACTTGGGGTCATTGTTCTCGGTGTTACAACAGCAGTAGGCGGCGGGATGCTGCGGGATATTATTATTGGAAATGTTCCTCCTGCCCTGTTTAAGGACCCAATTTACGTATTACTTGCCTTTATTACGGTTATGCTTCTATTTATCACAGTAAGGATGAATCAGAAATTCCTCTCCGGCCGCCATATGGAAACCTTCGAAAAGGTCATGAACATCTTTGACGCCATAGGTCTGGGTGCATTTACTGTAGTAGGAATTGATACTGCCGTTTTAGCCGGCTATGGAAATTATCATTTTCTCATTATATTTCTTGGAGTCATTACGGGCGTTGGCGGCGGGATCCTTCGCGATATCATGGCAGGCCAGACTCCCTATGTTTTAAAAAAACATATTTACGCCTGTGCTTCTATCACAGGCGCTATCCTGTATGCCGGTCTTATGAACCGCATCAACGCAGATATTGCCATGCTGGCAGGAGCCGCGGCCATCATTATAATCCGTTTGCTGGCCACCCGTTTTTGCTGGAATCTGCCTACGGCCGTTAAAAAACAATAAAATCAGGAGGTTACACATGAACCGTTTACTTCAATATACTACAGGCATTATTTTTTCAATCTGCCTTATGGTGGTACTGTTATTTACATCAGTGGAGGCAGCCGTTTACTGGACACCCGGATACTTTGAAAAAGAATATTCCAAATATAATGTAACAGAGGCAGTCTCCATGTCAATGGAGGATCTTCTGGACGTTACAGATCAGATGATGGCATATTTAAAAGGCAGCCGGCCGGACCTTCACGTAGAAACCACAATGGGGGGTATCCACAGAGAATTTTTTAATGCCAGGGAGATCGCTCACATGGAAGACGTTCAGGGGCTGTTTTTAGGTGCCATGTCCATCCGAAGGGGATGCCTTATGATAATGGCACTATGCCTGGTTATTCTTACGCTCTTAAAAACGAGCTGGAACAATACCTTTCCCAGATCAGTTCTGACAGGAAGCGGATTGTTTTTCATAGGTTCTGCCATTATTGCAGGAATTATATCCACGGATTTCACCAGATATTTCATACTGTTTCATCATATATTTTTCAGAAATGATTTCTGGATGCTTAACCCTGAAACCGACATGCTGATTAATATAGTGCCGGAAGGTTTTTTCAGGGACACTGTATTTTATATTGGATTTCTCTACTTTTCTTCTGTCGTGATACTATTGGCTATATGCGTTCTTCTTATGCGTAAAAAGGGGAAAAATAGCAAATAATCTTTACTTGTTACTCCAAATCACCTATACTGTAAGTTGAAGTATTGCATGAAACCGAAACCTGACTATGGAGAGATTATAGAGTATGACCCAATTTATTAAAAAAGTTTCAAGCTTTTTCCTGTGCCTGTTTTTGATTGTCTCAGCTTTCCCAGGAACTGCAATGGCAGCTGCTGACTGGCCGGACAACATATCGGTACAGGCGGATGGCGCGATCTTAATGGATGCGGATACCGGAACGATTCTCTGGGGACAGAATATACACAACCAGTATTTTCCTGCAAGCATTACGAAGGTGATGACTGCCCTGCTGGTTATAGAAAACTGCAGGCTGGATGACACGGTTACGTTTTCCCATGATGCTGTCTTTAATGTGGAATCCGGAAGTAGCAATGCCGGAATCAACGAAGGAGACCAGCTCTCTGTGAAAGACTGCCTTTATGCTCTTTTGCTGAAATCCGCCAACGAGTCTGCCAATGCTCTGGCAGAGCATGTAGCGGGAAGCAGGGAAGCCTTTGCAGATTTGATGAATGCCAGGGCAAAGGAGCTGGGCTGTACAAACACACATTTTGCCAACCCCAGCGGTTTAAACAACCCGGAACATTATACATCCCCCTACGATATGGCACTCATTGCCAGAGCAGCCTTTAATAATCCCATCTTTGAAGAGATCGATTCCACCACCTACTATAAACTTCCGCCTAATTCCATTAACAAAGAGGGACTTGCCATCTATCCGGGACATAAGATGATGAGGAAAGGCTCCCCTTATTACTACCCTGAAATTGTCGGCGGCAAAACCGGTTATACCACCCTTGCAGGCAATACACTTATTACGTGTGCAGAAAAGAACGGGATGAAGCTCATCACTGTTATTCTGAAGGGATCCACTCCCCAGTACTGGGCTGATACCCGAAATCTGCTGGAATTTGGCTTTAACAATTTTACCTCATTAAAGGCAGCTGACTACGAAAAAACCTATAACTCCATTACCAATGATTTAAACTTCAGCGGACTCTCCATCACCAAACCGGAAGCTCTTGTACTGGATCCGGACAGCCGGATCATATTGCCCAAAACCGCAGACTTCTATGATGCTCAGCCGGAGCTCAGCTACGACATATCAAGTGACGATCCTGATAATGCAATTGCCAGGATTAACTATCGCTATCAGGATCGGGTCGTTGGATCGACCTTTCTGGAAATCAATGATTCCCTGGTGGAATCTGCAGTGAAGTCAAAGCTGGACGATGCACCAGGAACCGAAGCTTCAGAAACTTCACCGGCCGCAGTGGACGCTTCTGCAGGGAAAGACGCAGCAAAGCTGAAAGCGGACCGTGCAGCCCAGGCTTACAGAGAAAAAGCTTTAAGACCCTTTGAAATCCCCTTGTCAGCCTGGCTCATTCTTGGCAGTGTGGGGGGCGCCCTCGTCATCGGCGGTCTGATAACATTTATGATTTACAGAAAGCACAGAGAGGAACAGGACTTTCTGATCCGGAGGGAACAACGGCTGAAACGGCTGAAAGAATCAGGAGTATCCGCAGACGAATTTGACTCCCTTCTGCAACAGCGCCGCGGCATCTATACCACAAGAAAAAAAGGCTGGAGAAAAGGAAGGTTTAAATTCCGGTAAATGGGAGGAGTTATGAAAAGGACCATGTCAAAGAAAGAACTGTTGTGGAACATTCTGATCACCTTCTTAGCACTGACGGGAGCGACCATTGTTTCCTATCTGCTGATCTTTGTCGGCGGACACACCTCCAACGTAAGTATCGTCTATATGATGGCGGTTGTTTTAATCTCCCGTTATTCAAACGGCTATATTCCAGGGGTTATAGCCTCCTTTATCAGTGTAATCTGTGTAAATCTGGTATTTACATACCCATTCATGCACTTAAATTTCACCATGGATGGTTATCCAATAACGTTTATCGCCCTTATGGTGATATCCAGCATTACAAGTGCCACCACCACGCATTTAAAGCATCAGAACAAAATTATTCATGACAGGGAAAAGCTTTTGATGGAAGCGGAAAAGGAGGCAATGCGGGCCAATCTGCTGCGGGCTATTTCTCACGATCTCAGAACACCTTTGACAGGAATTATCGGTGCCAGCAGTTCATATCTGGAGAATCATGATACCATGTCTGAAGCGGAAAAAGCTAATCTGGTAAATGGTATCCGGGAAGATGCCAACTGGCTTCTTAACATGGTAGAAAACCTGCTGACTGTTACCAGAATCCGGGGTACAAAAGCGCAGGTAACAAAATCGCTGGAACCTCTGGAAGAAGTGGCATCGGAGGCAGTCATGCGTTTTCATAAGCGCTTTCCTGATGCCGAGGTAAAAGTGTCTGTACCGGAAGAACTGGTCATGGTCCCCATGGATGCTACACTCATCGAACAGGTTATTATTAATCTCCTGGAAAATGCGGTATATCATTCAAATTCCAAAGATCCTGTCAGTTTAACCATATCAATGAAAGATAGAAATGCCCGGTTTGATGTTCGGGATCATGGTGTAGGTATCGCACCAGACAGACTGTCTACCATTTTTGACGGATATACCTCTTCCCCAAACAACAGCGGAGATTCTCATAAGGGTATGGGGATCGGTCTTTCTATCTGTAAAACAATTATAGCGGCACATAACGGCACAATAACTGCAGGCAATGAATCACTGGGAGCAGTCTTTACATTTACATTACCATTGGGAGAGAATACTTGTGAATAAATTTACAATAGCACTTATTGAAGATGAAAAGAATATTTCAGGTTTTATTGAGAGTACGTTGCAAAGACATGATTATAAGGTAATCTGCGCAGTGAACGGAAAAGACGGACTGGCTCTGATCAGTTCCAACTGCCCGGACGTAATTTTATTGGATCTGGGACTTCCTGATATAGATGGATTGGATATCATAAAAAATGTAAGGAGCTGGTCTGCTATTCCTATCATCGTCATTTCCGCCAGAACTCAGGAACAGGAAAAGGTTGCCGCCCTTGATTACGGCGCCGATGACTATATTACCAAGCCGTTTGGGACCAGCGAGCTTCTGGCAAGAATCCGTACAGCCCTGCGTCACGGTAAGTCTACAGTCAGCACGGTTGACGGGTCTGTGGTTCAGGTCCCATATCAATGCAAGGGTCTTATTATTGACTTCGCGAAACGCCTGGTTACCCTGAACGGTCATGTAATCCATTTGACACAGATCGAATACAAGCTGGTGTCCCTGCTGGCAGAAAACTCCGGCAAGGTGCTTACCTACGACTATATAATCAACCATATCTGGGGACCTTATGCAGACAGCAACAACCAGATTCTAAGAGTTAACATGGCTCATATCAGGAGAAAAATTGAAATAAATCCAGGAGAACCAAATTATATTTTTACAGAAATAGGAGTAGGCTACCGAATGCGTGAAAGTGAATATTAAGAAGGGGGAAATGCTCCCCTCTTCTTGTTCTGCTTGCGGACTTTGGTTTTTTCCACCCGCTTCTTTTTCGTCTCGTCTTTTTTCTCATAGATCTCGCTGATCTCATTCTCGCCAATCAGCTTCATGGTCTTAACCACATAGACCATTCCTTCATCGTTGCGCCTCAGCCTGATTTTCCCCTTTACATTTCCGTGAACAGGGCAGCAGCCCAGAGCGGTATAAAATTTTTGGTTTACAGAGAACCAGCGGATTTTTTTTCTAAGCATCCGATTGCATTTACAGCAGATTAAATCTGTTACGGTCTTATCCTCAATGGCCGCCTGCTTTGATTCAAAAGGCCTTGAGATATATTTGGAATATCCGGGAAAAACCAGATAGACCTCTTCTTCTTTGTTTGAAGGCAGACAGTAATAATCGGTTGACCAGTATGCCTCCACCCGTTTAAAATCCATTTTACTCATAATACGCCCTGTATAATGGGCATCATCCATCGCTCTGTGAAAGGGCCGCTCTTCCATAACTCCTGATTCAAAAACTGCCACGTCAAGAGAAACCCTGTCTTTCCCATCTCCCTCCAGAAGGCTGTAAAGCTTTTGAATATCATAGTAAAGGAGCGGTTTTTTAAAGGGGTTTAACATTTTATAATAGGCAATGTTTCGCTGGAGCTCCGTTAAATCCATGGAACCCCAGGTACAAAATACAGGATCGTCCCCACACCAGAGAATGAATTCTTTTACAGCCTCCTCAAAGCAGATTCCCTCTTCCATCAGAATCTGTTGATCCATATGGGTCACTTCCAGAATCTTTTCATGAAGTTCTGTGTATACCCTGGGCTTAATCAGTCTCCTGTATTCTCCTGTTTCTTCCATGGCCTCATTCAGCCTTACTGCTCCGATTTCAATGATTTCAAAGGGAAAATGATCGACTGCTTCCTCCTTCCCTCCGGCATTCTGGTTCCATTCCAGATCCAGTACAATGTAGTTTTTCATATATTCAAATCCTTTATTTTATGAGTCTGTTCAGTTTTTCACGCATCTTCTGTCTGCGCCTTTTTGTTTCTTCTGTGTCAATCTGGAAAGCTCCGTTTATATTTAGCAGAACATCACCTTCTCTGGCGTCCTTTGGAATCTCCTGTAAAGATAATTTAACCATACTACCGCTTTCCTCCTCACAGATCACAATATCCTGTTCGATCCGGTCTATGATATATTGCATAAGCGTTCCCCCTTCATACCCGTTATCATCTATGGATTACAGCTTTTACACGGCTCTAACCCTTTATTAATCAATTCTTCTCTGGTTCCTGTATATCGTTCCCGGTTCTCCTCCTTTATGGATTTCGCCAGTTTACAATCCGGAAGATGAAATTTCCCTGTATTGGAATTGATGATATACTCTCTGACGGTATCCGTCTCTTCCGGCTGCTTTGAAGCTCCAGGCTGTCCCGGAATTCGAAGACCGGTTCCATCACTCTCTATGACAATGGTTCCAAGCTGATCAGTCCGCAAAACATTGATCCCCTGTTTTTTTAATAAGTCCAGTGTCTCTTTATGAGGATGCCCGTAATCATTATTCTTCCCGCAGGAGATAACCGCATACCGGGGACTCACTGCATTAATAAATTCCGGTGATGATGAGGTACTGCTGCCATGATGAGATACTTTTAAAACATCTGCTTTTAACGGAAGCCCGCTTAACAGAATATCCTGCTCTGCTTCCTTTTCTGCGTCTCCACATAAAACAAAGCTGGTTTCTCCATATACCAGTCGTATGCCAATGGACCAGTTATTTAAATTATCCCCATAATCCCGGCTGGGGGAAATAATCTGAAAAGAAGCTTCTCCCAGACTGCAGCTCTCTCCCACCTTTGGTATGGTGACCTTTAAGTTTTTATCTGCAATGGCATCAAGCAGCTTCTCATAAATTCTGGTCGTGTGCTCTTTCTCCGGCAGCAAAACATTTTTTACATCAAATTCACGGATCACTCCTTCCAGACCCCCAATATGATCTGAGTGAGGATGGGTGCCAATTACATAATCCAGACTTTTTACTCCCTGTTCCTTTAAATAATTGATAACGGTATCCGTCTGATCCTTTTCTCCTGCATCAATAAGCATATAATGACCGTTTGCTTCAATAAGGGTGCTGTCTCCCTGACCTACATCAATAAAATGCATAGCGAGATCAGCATCAGTCTCTCCTGGTACGGCAGATTTAGAAGCACCTGTTCCTGCTGCTTTGTAAACGCAGCCTGTCAGACAGATCATACACAGAACAGCTGCCAGTGCCAGAATCTGCTTTACCTTGTTTCCAGCCATATTTGTTGTCATATCCATCTGCTCCTTCGTGTTATTATATGATAGAATTCCTCATCCTACAAGCATTTTTCCTCCGCCTGTCAATCCGGAACTAATTTTCCCTCACACCAAAAACGGACTGCAAAAAGCAGCCCGTCCATATAAGATCACCATCAGGGAAGCCGTGCTCCATCAGATCCGACTTTCGCTCCATCAGGTGCAGTACCATCAGTAAGCATCTGTCCGGTCTCCGTATCACAGTAATACTGCTTCCCATTCCAGTCGATCCAGCCCGTTGCCATATATCCCTTTTCATTAAAGAAATACCATTCTCCGTTAATATTCTGCCAGCTGTTTTTTGAATAGCTTCCATCTCCATTCTCATACCACCGGCCCGTCTGATCCTGTTTCCAGCTTCCTGCAAAATTGGTTAAGTTTGAACTGGCGGCATCCTTACTAATGAAGTTGAATGTTGATTCCACCCATTTTCCTTTATTTTCCGGATTCTTTGCATTCACGGGGCGTACCTGGAACGTATAGTTTCCTTCTCTTGTCAGGAAACTGCCAAGCTCCATACTTGTTTTATCCGTTGTCTTTGCAGCTCCTACACCTTTTCCATCGCGGTAAAGCTTAACTTCATAGCTTCCTGCCCCCACACACGCTGACCAGTTTGCCACATGATTGTCGCTCCAGCTTACAGAGCTGACTGGCTGTGTAAATTCACCTGCAGAAGGTAAATCTATGGTAACAATCAAAGTCTGATTATAATCTTCCTTTTTCTGCTTTACATATGTTCCGCCTTCAATTATATAGCTTCCATCCTTCGTGTCGAAATAATAATCGTCCTGGCAGTGCAGGGTTACTTCCAGTCTGGGAACATCATTTTCACACCACTTGAATCCATCGTTTATAAACTCACACTGGTCAACATCAATCTTATCACTTTTTACCGTAACTTCCGCCTGCTGTTCGGAAATGGTTCCTCCCAGTACAATATCCGCCGATACCGTCATCTTTACCGTTGTGATCTTCTTTCTGGAAGCGGCTGATGCAGTGGTACAGTTCACTCCCGTAACCAGTGCCGCCGTAAGCATAAGTGCCATAATCTTCCTCATATTCATGCAGCATCCCTCACCTTTCTATCTCTTTTATTACGAATCAAAATTATGTATATCAGATTCCATTATACCTCATATAAGAGAATTTGTGAATGGTGGTGAGCGTTAATTCCTGTCAGACTTTACGGTCAATTGCAGTCATTGCCAGTGCACTATGTCTTTTGCCAGCTATTTTACCGGGTTCCATGGCCTCATCAAGCAGCTTCATCTCTTCTGAATCAAGACGTATAGAGACTGCCCCCATATTATCTTCCAGATACGCGCGGTGCTTTGTACCGGGAATGGGTACAATATCATCCCCTTTATGTAAAAGCCAGGCCAGTGCAATCTGTGACGGCTTCGCACCTTTTTCAGCTGCGATTTTGAATACGACGTCGGCTGCCTGTTTATTTATATCATAGTTTCTGCCCTTAAAGCGCTGATCCGAACGTCTTGCATCCCCTTTTGGATATTCTTCGGCTCTCTTCACATTTCCCGATAGAAAGCCCTTTCCAAGCGGACAGTACGGGACCAGCCCTATTCCTAATTCGCGTAATACCGGAATGATGTCCGGCTCCAGATTTCGTTCCCATAAAGAATATTCACTTTGCAGTGCAGTAACCGGGTGAACGGCATGGGCTTTACGGATATTTGCAATACCTGCCTCAGAAAGTCCAAAGTATTTCACTTTCCCCTCTTTTACCAGTTCCGATACCGCTCCGGCAACTTCTTCAATCGGCACGCCCGGATCAACGCGGTGCTGGTAGAGAAGGTCAATATAATCCGTATTAAGGCGGCGCAGGCATCCCTCTACGGCCTTTTTAATATGTTTTGGATGACTGTTCCAGCCAATCAGTGTGTTTCCCAGAAAACGGCAGCCAAACTTTGTAGCAATAATTACCTGTTCTCTACGGTCCTTAAAAGCCTTTCCTAACAATTCTTCATTAACAAAAGGACCGTAACTCTCTGCCGTATCATAGAAATTGCAGCCGATCTCCAGACCGTGGTGAAGAGTAGCAATCGATTCCTTTTCATCTGCCGGTCCATAATACTGGCTCATTCCCATACAGCCAAGACCAACAGCGGACACCTCAAGTCCCTGGCTTCCCAGATTGCGTTTTGTGAGTTCCATAAAATAATACCTCCTGCAAAATTAAGGTTAATAGTTGAATTTTCATTCAATTGACTATAGTATCATCAATTCATAGATTACTTTTATTTCATTATAGTAATATCGGCAAATATTGGATAAATATAAATATTTTACACAATTCTTTTCTAAAGGTACAAAAAACATGAATCCTCTTTAAAGCATAAAAAACAGGGCAATCGTAAGAAAAAACCAAAATCATTTCTTCTAACCGCCCTGTTTAATCTATATACTCTGATATTTACTCTGCGAACTCTGCCAGTGCCTGATTGAATTCATCCTTCTGATCATAGAATGCTCCATGCCCGCTGAATTCAAAAGGCATAAGTACTGAATTTCTAATATACTGGTGCTGTATTTCCCCCAACGAGAAAGGTACTACTTTATCATGGATTCCATGAATAATCAGAGTAGGTACACAAATTTCTGTCAGATCCTGGAACAAAACCTCCTGAATCCATGTATTTGCAACCTTAGCCGTTGCCCAGCCGGCCGCCTGCAGTCCGACCTGCAGAAACCAATCTGAGAATGGTCCGGTTATATGCTGAAAAAAGAATATATCTCCGAAATTCCTAAGCATATTGGGCCGGTCTTCATAAGTTCCATTAATAATATCCGTCACTGTCTGCAGATCAACTCCATAGGGGAAATTCTGCCGTTTGATCAGACTTGGTGCTGCTGCTGCAAACAAAGCCAGCTTCGATACACCATGACATTTATGCCTTGCCATATACCGGATTGCTATGGCGCCACCGGTAGAATGGCCCGCCAGCGTAATATTTTTTAATCCCAGTGCATCAATTACTTCTCTCACATCATCTGCAAGTCTGTCATAATCGTACCCGCAAAATGGCTTATCCGAATCTCCAAAGCCCCTTGTGTCAATCCCAATGCAGCGAAAACCCATACCAGGGAGCACATCAAACTGATATTCAAACAGCTTGCGGCTTCCCGGCCAGCCATGAAGAAACAGGATGGTTTTTTCGCAGTCCGGATTCAAATCCTCCACGTAAATATTGACATTTCCATCAACCGTGATATAATAGCCCATAATCTCATTTCTCAACCTTTTTGGTTTATACTATTCAAAAGACGCCAGTCCGGTACATGATTATGCCATAGTTTCAGAATTTTTGTAGATCTCTTCAATCTCCCCTTTGGATATTAGTTTTGTCAGTAAAAATGCAATCAAAATAATTCCCGGTATATCAATGGCAAGCCTTGTAAGGGCGAATTTCAACCCCAGAGATTCAATCTCAAACATCAGCATGGGAATTTTCGTAGTAGACCATGCGCCGATAAAAATCATGAGATTTAAAAACTTCACTCCTTTTTTCATAAAGACCGCAGCCACCGGAAACGCTCCATAGAGAGGTCCTGCTGCTGCCGACCCGATAAGAAAGGCCAGCAATATGCCTTTTATTCCAGACCCTTCTCCCATATATTTAACCATGGTGGTTCTGGGCACCCACACATCAAGAAGACCGAGGAGCAAAAAAATGGGCGGTATAACAAAAAACATCTGTTTTAACTGCAATCCAGCATTGTTTACTGAAGCGGCGGCAGCCTGCCGGTCAAATATTGCTATCAATCCTATCACAAGTATCATCAGAATAGCGTACCTGTATCGTTTCATATCACCCTGTCACCCCCTGAATTAAAAATGCCACAGCAAAAGAAAAAATAAACGCCAGTATGTTACGATATAAAGTCATTTTTTTACCAAAATACTTCATTTCAACCGGCATCGTAACAATTCCAACCATGGTCAGTGTAGATACAAACGCTCCAATCTGCATAAAACCCGCTCCTGCCTTAAGAAGCATGGAAGCTGTAGGAAATGCCACAAAAGGCGGAATCATGGTAATAGAGCCAACCACAGCAGCAATCACAACCCCACCCCATCCGGATTCTCCACCGATCAGTCTGGATATCAAACTGGTGTTTAAATAAGCAAGCAGCACACTGATTAAAAGTATCATAGTCAGCAGCTGAGGCAGTATATTCTCCAATGATTTCCATGACTTCTTAAGAGCAGTCTTCGTCTTTTCCTTATCTTTCCGAAAGGAGACACCCAATCCAATCAAAGCCAGTCCGTAAAAAATATAGGTCTCCATCAATCTCCTCCTGTCATTCTTCTGTTAACATATCCACTTGCTCGCCGGCTTCCTTTTCAAATACAACAACCAGCCGGTCAAGGATTTTCTCTAAATACTCTTTTTCTTCTTCACTGAGACAATCAAACAATTCTGCCGACCGCTCTTTATTCTCCTCAGCCTGACCTGCCGCTTTCATTCCCTGTTCTGTCAGGGTAATATGAAGTACTCTCCTGTCAGTATCAGAAGGAACCCTGATAATACAGCCATCGCGCTCTAAACGGGCAAGAAGCTCGCCAAGAGACTGAGAACGGATATCAAGCAAAGCGGATAACTCTTTTTGTGTTATCTGGGGATTCCTTTTTAAAATAGACAATACTCTTCCCTGCCCTCTGCAGGAATCACTGCAATGCTTAGATTTCCTGTGATGACTCTGATGCATCAGCCGTCCGATCCTGAAAAACTTCTCCATTAGTTCTGTATTGGGATTCATCATGAAACTCCTTTCAAAAATAGTAAGGTACCTTTGTTTTTTATTCTAAAGGTACCTTACTATTTTGTCAATAATATTTTTTATATTTTATTCCCGATCAGGAAAAATCCTTCTGTTTTAAGAAATCTGACTCCCAGATATTGGCAGCATTTGATGCTGTGGGAATTTCCGTTTCAAATAAATCCGGATATCTGTTCAGGAGTGATTGGAACTCCGATTCTTTATTGGTAATATGCTCATGAATCAGTGTCTTTAAGCTGGCGGAATCTTTTTTTATTATTAATTCAATCATTGTCATATGCTGTTCCAGAGTCTGGCGCAGCGTAGTCATATCAGATAAAGACAAAAGCCGGATTCGTGAATAATGCCCCGACATATTTAATACGGTGTTAAGGCAGAACTGATGCCCTGTAGCCTTAAATGGAATGCTGTGCATAGTATCATCGCAGGCCAGAAACTCTCTGGCATCAAAAAGTTTAATGGCTCTCTCCTGAGCTTTAATCGCAGTCTTCATTTCTTCAATATCTGATTCCTGGTAAATCTCAAGGAATTCTTCGACGACACGTTCTTCAATACAGGAACGCAAAAATCTCTCATCCTTTACACGTGCGGCATTTATTTTCGAAACAATGGTACCTTTTTTGGGTGTTGTAACAACCAGCCCTTCCTTTTCAAGTTGTATTAATGCATCACGGATCGGAGATCGGCTTACATTTAAAAACTTCTCAAGTTCATTTATATTAATAGTCTCTCCCGGTTTAATATATAGATCAAGAATTCTTCTGCCTATAAAATCATACACAGTTTTATCAGCAGCTAAGCTTGTCTGGCTTTCCTGTTTTCCCATCTTTACTCCCTTCCACCATATATACTAATTAAAATACATGTTAATTATATAACAACTCTATTTGATTTTCAAATTCTATTCAATATCCGAATCTGGATAATATTCACAAAATTTTATCTTCACTTTTAGTATATTTGATAAATTGACACGCCTTCATATTAATGATATAAATTTAGTGTATTGTGATATATTTGTCTTATATATTAATTAAATATATCACAAATGAAACAATAGTATTTTACTAAGGAGGATCATATGAAACAAATTTCAGTAAAGGCTCCATTGCGGTACAGCATTGAGGACACAGATTGTCCAAAACCATCAAAAGGGGAAGTGCTGATCAAAATGAAAGCAGCCGGTGTGTGCGGTTCGGATTTTCATTTATTCCTGGGTGAGAATCCAATGGCAGAGTTTCCCCGCATCCCCGGACATGAAAATGCAGGTATTATCGAAGAGGTTGGCGAAGGCGTGACAAAAGTTAAGAAAGGGGATCATGTAGTTGTGGATCTGGTAGTTGCCTGCGGGACCTGTAAACAGTGCAAAAGCGGCAGACGAAACATATGCAGAACAGTAAAAGCAAGGGGTGCTGCTGTAGATGGCGGCTGGAGGGAATACTTCATTGCTGCAGAGCATGAAGTTTATCTGCTGCCTAAAGATCTGCCATTTCAGGATGCTGCACTGATCGAGCCCTTTGCAATTGGGGGGCACTGCACCAAAAGAGCCGGTGTACAGGAAAGTGATGTCGTTCTGGTTTTGGGTTTGGGGACAATCGGAACCATTATACTGCAGGTATGTAAAGAAAAAGGCTGTACCGTCATATGTGCTGATATAAAAGATAACTTTTTGAAACGGGCTGAGGGTTTCGGAGCTGACTATATTATTAATACCAAAACAGAGGATTTGTATGGCAGAATACAGGAATATACTAACGGGGAGGGCGCAGACGTGATATTTGATGCGGCCGGCTATCCAGGCTCACTGACCATGCTTCTGCAAAAAGGAATCCCTGCTAATGGTGCCCGTATCGTGCCTCTGGGCTTCTGTACGTCTGAAGAAAACATAACCCAGAGCATGATTAACGGAAGAGAACTCTCTATTATCGGAACCCGTATGTCTTCGGGACAGTTTGAGCCGACGATAGAAAAATTCCATCAGAAGGCCTACCGGCTGGAGGGAATCGTCAGTGATATTATTTCATTTTCTGAAATTGACCGGGTATTTAA
The DNA here is from genome assembly GCA_023386315.1 of Bacillota bacterium. Lineage (GTDB taxonomy): Bacteria > Bacillota > Clostridia > Lachnospirales > Lachnospiraceae > Lacrimispora. The sequence goes on from JAEWJZ010000011.1 coordinate 38,990, forward strand.
AAATATGCAGAACCCGCCGGAGGATATGGCAAAAATGGTGATTTTATTTGGGGAATGATTCATTATTTCAAGCACATATAAGGAGAAGTTATTATGAAAAAAAGGATTACAGCTATTATTTTATCCGCAATTACAGCGTTTTCACTCACAGCCTGCCATAGCGCGGGCGGTACAGGAACCAGTACTGCTGCTGTTTCGAAGGCAGAAACCTCCGAAAAACCGGTGACGATTAAGGTTGGAGATAACTGGAGTGCAACGCATCCAATGGCTGCCGCTCTGGACAATGTATTTAAACCAATGGTTGAAGAAAAAAGTAACGGCAGCATCAAGGTTGAGCTTTATCATTCCGGAACATTAGGTAATGAGGGTGACTTATGGGATGGCGTTCGTAATGGAACCATCGAAATAGCAATAGTAGGAACCCCAATGAATCAGGAATATACAACAATGCTGATTTCCGACTGGCCCTTTTTATACCGGGATTTAGACCATGCAAAAAAAGTATGGACAGGAAGTATTGCAGAAGATATCAGCCGAGAATTTCATGAAAAATTTCCCACTGCCTATATGCTGGGATGGGGTCCGAACAGCGCCAGAACATTTACCAGCAATAAACCGCTTACCAGTGTTGATGATTTTAAGGGTCAGAAATTCCGTATGCCGAGTAACCCAATTCATGTCGGCATAGCAGAAAACCTTGGCGCTTCCGCTCAGGTAATACCGCTTGGTGAATTGTTCTCTGCACTGGAAACCGGTGTAGTTGACGGACAGGATAATGGAATGGTAACTGTTATTAGCGAGGCCTTTTATGAAGTGCAAAAATATATTTACGAAACAAATCATATTATATCAACTCTGGAAATTGTAGCCTCTGCCAGTTTTATGGAGGGGTTAAGTGAGAACCAACAGCAGATAATCCGGGATGCTGCGAAGTCTTCCTGTGAGACTGCATGGGATGAGTACATAAAAAGTGTTGACACAGACCGTCAGTTCTTAAAAGATCACGGAGTAACGGTAACAGAGCTGACTACTGAGGATAAAGAAAAAATCATTGAACAGATTAAGCCTCTCACAGATAAGCTTTACTCCGAAAATCCTTGGGCAAAGGATTTAACGGAAAAAATTAAAGCAGACCAGTAACCTTACATTTATTCAAATTCACAGGAGGTGCCTATGAGCCGGCTGTTAAATGCCCTCTTTAAAGGAATTGAAGTCTTAATAACCATTGCCCTGGCGGTGATGATAATACTTGTTTTTACAAACGTAATACTGCGTTTTATTTTTGATACTGGTTTTGCCTGGTCGGAGGAAATTGCCCGGATCAGTTTTATTTATCTGGTTTATTTAGGATCAATAGAGGCCATGCGCGACAACCGTCACCTTCTGATTGATTCCGTTTTGATCCGGTTACCGTCCACAACCCAGAAACTGCTTTATACAATGATACAGGGTCTTATTATATGGCTGATGATCTCTCTTACTACGGGAAGTTATGGTCTCATGCTGCAAAACTACCATAACAAATGGGTTGCAACTGGTCTCCCTGTATGGGTTGTATACCTTTCCGGTTTCATCATGGGAATATCCATTTTACTGCTGGCTGCAGGAAATATTTTTAAACTATGGGTATTAAAACGTACGGTAAAAGATCTGATAACCCCGCAGGATGAAAGCGCTGCAACGCTTGAATAAGGAGGAACCATGTCAATCTTAATTTATTTTCTGGTATTTCTGATAGGCGGAATTGCTATTGGTCTGCCCATCGCATTTGCACTTATCCTTTGCGGAGTTGCCACTGCAATGGTACTTGGAGGCAACAATGTTAATCCTCAGATCATTGCAGCCCAGCTCATGCGGGGAACCGACAGTGTCACCATGATGGCCCTTCCATTTTTTGTTCTTGCCGGGGAACTGATGAACCGGGGAGGACTTACAAACCGGATCATTAAATTCTGCAATATTTTCGTGGGACGTTTTCGCGGAGGTCTGGGATATGTAACCATATTAGCCTGCCTGATGTTTGCAAGTCTTGTAGGTTCAGCAGTTGCAAGTACTGCTGCTCTCGGAGCAATTCTAATCCCCATGATGGTGGACTCCGGATATGACCGTGCAAAATCTGCAGGTCTGGTGGCAAGTGCGAATCTTGTAGCACCAATTATGCCGCCTTCTATCCCCATGATCGTATATGGTGTTGCAGCCGGATGCTCAATTAAATCACTGTTTCTGGGCGGGATTGCCCCTGCAATTTATTTAACAATTATTATGTGCGGTGTATGGTTTATCGTTACCCGCAAAGACAATTTAAAAGCAGATACAACAAAATATACCGTTAAGGAAATCATGAAAATATTTATTAACGGGTTATGGGCATTATTATTGCCTCTTATCATCTTATTCGGTCTCAGAGGCGGTATATTTACTGCTACGGAAGCTGGTGTGATTGCAGTTGTCTATGCCATTGCTGTGGGTATTTTTGTTTACAGAGAGCTTAAATTTAAGGCTTTAATAAAGGCTTTCGTAGCTGCTGCCAAAATGTCCAGTGTTGTTATGTTCCTGGCTGCCACTGCACAGGTTGCTGCCTATATGATGACGATATCACGGATTCCACAGATGCTGACGGAATCATTGCATGGACTTACAGAGAATCCGGCACTGCTTAACTTCGTGCTTCAGATTATCATTATTATTATGGGAACCTGCATTGATGTTGTTCCAACTATATTAATTATGACTCCCATCATGCTTCCGTTGATTCACGCTGCAGGAATCGATCCTGTCTATTTTGGGGTGGTATTTACCCTTGCTAACGTACTGGGTCTCACTTCTCCGCCTGTCGGTCCTGTATTAAATGTGGCCTGCGCTACAGGAAAGGTAAGTATGGAAAAGATTATAAAGCCTGTCATGCCCTACTACATACTTCAGGTTATCCTGGTATTTGCGCTTATTTTCTTTCCGCCGTTAGTAACTGTGCCGCTGAAATGGTTTGGAGGTTAATGAATACACATAGTAATTGAATCTACTTATTAATGCCTGGAATTCTCCAGGCATTAATTAATATATTTTGATATACTTTTTCAGATTTTAATATGGTATAATGTTTGAGTAACTACCGAAAATTTCCAAAGAATTGAGTACTTGTTATGAATCATGCCTATGAATTATATTTACTTTCCATTGAAAATATTGATAGCAGCATTGTAATTAATTTTATACAGTATCTTAGTCCGGAACGTCAAAAAAAGGTCAGAAACTATCGTCTGGAAATAGACACCATTCGCACTGTCTGCGGCGAGATGCTGCTGCGGTACGCTCTTTCAGAAAGAAAAGGCTCTTCTTTGCCAGAAATCCCACTCCACTTTACTTATAATCCCTATGGTAAACCGCTTCTGCCTGATTATCCTGATGTGTCATTTAATATTTCACATTCGGGCAACTGGGTAGCATGTGCCATTTCAGACTCCGGGATAGGAATTGATATTGAACAAATAAGCTATGATATCGATTTAAACATTGCCAATCACTATTTTCACCAGAAAGAAATACAAATAATTCGTACAACTGCGGCGCCTGAATCTTACCATCATTTTTTTCGTTTTTGGACAGCAAAAGAAAGTTATTTAAAATGTGTTGGGAAAGGGTTGGGTGATCCGCTTAATAACTTCTATGTTTCAGATAACACAATTATTTTAGAAGGCCAGATAACCCCCTGGCATATATACTTTTATGATACGATAAACAATTATGCTCTTTCGGTTTGCAGCAACTCATCTTATACAGAGCCTGTATTACCTGCTTCTGTTTCCATAGAAAATATAATAATGTGCTCTTCATAAAAAAAGGTACCAAAACCAATTACGGTTTCAGTACCTTATCCCGTTCCCGAGGTGATTTGAACACCCGGCCTACCGCTTAGGAGGCGGTCGCTCTATCCAGCTGAGCTACGGAAACATCTCTGTGCTGCAGGCAGCCTGCAGCACAATTCAAAACTTATTATATGCAAATTTAAAGAATTCGTCAAGTCATTCTTGGATTTATTCCTCTGATTCCTTGAATTTTACAGTTCCCTGCATCCAGATCTGTCCTTTGAATCTACGCCCAATTTCCGGTGTTCCTGTTAAATCTTTTTTCGCTATGCAGACATGGAAAATTAAATCACTGCACTCAAGAGTAAAATCGTATACCTCTTCTTCTGTAATCTGGTTTTTCATTTCGTCGATCTTGATGATCTCACCAATTACAGAATACTGGTCACACTCTACACCGCACGGCATAAAGCACGAATCAATAATCGAATACAAGTCTTCCTTCATCACACGCCTTGATGCCTGGGAATAGAGATCAATATCTTCAATTGTCAATGTCTCCATGGCATCTTCATCACCGTTCTTTGCGGCTTCTAACAGATTATTGCGGTCCTTTGCGGCTACTTTCGCTTTTTCTCTCTGAATATCTGACTTCTGAATGGGGAGAAGAACCTTTCCACTGACTGCAAGACCTGTAAGGCATGAATAACTGGTATCCATGGAATGATGGTCTATGATCCGTTCTCTGCATTCAAAGGAATTGTCTATATAAAAGATCAGAGAAATTCCAACTTTATATTCGTCTAGAAGCCCGGCATAGGTTTCCCGTTCCGTGTGACGCTGTATGGAGCATGATACTTCCGAAGTTATATCACTGCTTTTTAAATAGGGGTAATAGTACAATCTTTGAAACTTTCCATCCCGGTCCATCTCTCCATAGATGGCAATCCCCATCCCGGGCGCCACTTCTCTTCGGATTTCACACAGATTGGACTCTTCGTCAATCTGTATCCTTCTCATATCGGACAGATCTTCACAGAGCCTGTCTAACAGCTTATCAATATCCCTGTCTTTTTCATAAAGACTGAAACCAATGGTTCTTAAGAATTTATGCATAGAATCATCACCTGCTTTCTGTTTTTCTAAGATAATTTTCAGGAAAACAATAAGGCGAAGAATACTCCGCCTCAAGCCTTACGGTTTATTATATACTAAAACATTTGATAATTCCAGTAAAATTTTTGTTGTTAATAAATTCAGGTACGGACCTTCAAAAAAAGGTACGGACCCGGTCTTACACGATACCCTGTGCCATCATGGCTTCTACTACCTTCTCAAAGCCGGCAATATTGGCACCTGCCACATAATTTCCCTTCACACCGTAGCGTTTTGCCGCTTTTGCAGTCTTCTCATAGATTCCCACCATGATGTCATGAAGCTTCTTGTCCACTTCATCAAAGCTCCAGGAAAGCCTTAAACTATTCTGGCTCATCTCCAGTGCAGAAGTTGCCACACCGCCTGCGTTAGCTGCCTTACCAGGCATAAACAGCATTCCATTCTCAAGGAAGAAATCTGTTGCCTCTCTGGTAGAGGGCATGTTCGCGCCTTCTGCAACTGCAAAGCAGCCGTTGGCCTTCAGCGACTTCGCATCCTCTAAATTCAGCTCGTTCTGAGTTGCACAGGGAAGGGCAATATCGCATGGTATGGTCCAGATCCCCTTTCCTTCTGTATAAACGGCAGAGGCAACTTCATTGGCGTATTCCTTAATCCGTCCTCTGCGAACTTCCTTAATTTCCTTTACTACATCAAGTCGAATGCCGCTCTTGTCATAGATGTATCCATTGGAGTCACTTAAAGCCACAACCTTTGCCCCCAGCTGGATCGCCTTTTCTGATGCATATATAGCCACGTTACCGGATCCGGAAATAACCACATTCTTTCCTTCCAGCTCTCTGCCATTACGTCTGAGCATCTCGTCAAGAATATAAATGAGTCCGTAGCCGGTTGCCTGGGTACGCACCAGAGAGCCTCCGTAGGTAAGTCCCTTTCCAGTCAGAACTCCCTCATAAAGCCCGGTCATGCGCTTATATTGTCCGTATAAATAGCCGATCTCTCTGGCTCCGACGCCAATATCTCCCGCCGGCACATCCTGATTGGCACCAATGTATTTGGATAATTCGGTCATAAAACTCTGGCAGAACGCCATGACCTCTCTGTCTGATTTGCCCTTGGGATCAAAATCTGATCCGCCTTTTCCTCCGCCGATGGGAAGACCAGTTAAAGAATTTTTAAATGTCTGTTCAAAGCCTAAAAACTTTAAAATGCCCTGATTCACAGAAGGATGAAGCCTCAAACCTCCTTTATAAGGCCCGATAGCACTGTTAAACTGTACCCGAAATCCTTTATTCACTCTTACCTGTCCGTTGTCATCTACCCACGGCACACGAAAAGAAATAATACGTTCAGGCTCTACCAGTCGCTCTAAAAGTGCGGCTTTTCTGTATTTTTCTTCATTTGCATCAATGACAATACGCAGAGAATCAAGAACTTCCTTTACTGCCTGGTGAAATTCTCCCTCTCCTGGGTTCTGCTTTACGACCCTGTCATAAACTTCATCCACGTAAGACATAATTTTCTTTCCTCCTAAGATAATAAATAATACAGCATTATTAATAAAATAAAGTTATTCCCAATGTCAAAGCAAGGCCGGAACTCCTTAAAGTTCCGGCCTTGTCTCCCCGCCATAACTTTTTAAAATTATAGCAAGTTAATTTAATAAAGTCAATAAACCATTTTCTTTTATCTATTTATCTGGCTTCTTTTTTTTATTAAGAGCTGCATAGAGTGCCAGCATGAAGCCTGACAGTGCCACCATGACCTTTCCGGCATTGGATTTTCGCTCCCCTGTCTTAGGTAATTTAGCCAGAGGTACGTTTCCGTCATCAACCGTAACCATATCAATCTGGCTTTCACCTGGCATGTTTGCCAGAGGCACCGGATCCGGTATAATCGTCACCGTGCTTTGAGGCGTACGGGGTGTTGGACCATCATCATCATCGCTGCCTTCGCCGCGTATTCTCTCATCCTGAATGGTAATTGTAAAGCTGTTGATCCCATCAAGAGTCAGAGGCGGAATACTGGAATTAATCATATATCCGGACGGCGCTCTGGTTTCAATAATTGTATACGTGTCTGCGGGCAGACGCTTGATCAGATACTGCCCGCTGCCGTCTGTTTCAAATCTGGAAGCCTCTTTTTCATTCGCTGTATATCCTTCGAACGAACCATTATTAAGCTTCACATAACTGCCACCAGAGGTTTTCATAATAAACTGTGCCCCGCCCAGTTTGATATCAGCAAACACAGCATTTGTCTTAACCACAATCACCTTTGATGGCTGATTCTCAATTGCACCCTTTGTCTTTTCAAATAAAGAGGGTTTTACATAAAGCTCGCTCTTTTCAGACTGGCTTAAGGTAAATTCACTGCTCCACGGCTGAGTACCAAGCAAATACCCTTTTGGCGCTTTCGTCTCTGTGATCCGGTACGTTCCATAAGGCAGATTTGTGATCACTGCCTTGCCCGAAAGAGTAAATACAATGGAATTACCAGTCACATTTTCCGGCGTCCAGGCTGCTCCAGCAGAAGCTGCCAGCTTACGGTAGCTGTCCCATGCTCCTGGTACCATGGTAGATAAATTGGTCAGTGTAAATTCTGCTCCTTCCAGTCTCTTATTCGTATCTTCGCTGTCTACCTTTTCCAGGCTCAGGCTTCCTGTGCTGATCTGATTTATTACTGTTAATGTTACCTCAGATCCATTGTCTACAGAAACGGCTTTGCTGTTATCCTTTAAGATGTTGACCTTTCCTTTTTCGTCCACTCTGATGTAGAACGGTTCAATGGTATCATAACGGTCAGACGCATCCTCCCTGATCTGGTAATCTCCGTGTTTTAAACCAAGACTTAAACTGCCGTCATCTCCTGTAACAAATGTTCCGCTTCCGGCATCCTGCTGCGTATGGAACCGGCTGGCCCCGAATACGGATAAAATTCCGTTATCTTCATATTTTCCAGGCCCAAGAATATGGAAGCTGATTCCACTTATACTTCTTTGCAGGTTATCCGTTTTCTTAATCTTTATAACAAATTGTGCACGGTCATTCACCACCTGGTTATCAGCCGTCAGCCGGGCATTTTTCTGGTCTTCTGAAAGAGTAAAGTCAAATTCTGCCTTACCGTTTAAGCTTAAATAACCTTCCGGAGCTTTCTCCTCTTTCAGCGTATAGGTACCATAAGGTATCCTTTCAATATCAACGTGGCCATTAAACGCTGTAAACCGAATGCTGTTTTCATTTTTTTGTACATCACGGATTCCCATGGCACCCAGCTCTTCTGCGCTCATCTTAAGAAGCTTTTCTGTGAAGTCTTCAAATGCACCTTCTACCCGGGTTGTTTTCTCTGTTAAAGAGAATTCCGCCGACGGAAGAAGTTTTTCTGTCACTCCATCCACCTTGTCAAAGGTCAGATTTCCGGTCCCATAATCATTGAAGACAAGCTCACTGCCATCTGCTGTTACTATACTGGCTTCACTGTCTGCCTTTAAGGTGACTTCATAGACCCTGCTGCCTGCTTCATATCCAGCCGGAGCTGTCTTCTCTTTTACATAATAGGTTCCAAGAGGCAGCATCTGGGACTCTCCCATTCCATCATTTCCTGTTGTCATGGTACCGGCAAGTGCTGTTAATCCATCATCGGAGTAAATCTCAAATACAGCTCCGGAAAGATGCATTTCATGGTTATGGGATGCAGCCTTGTTGATCCGTATTTTAGCCCGGTCTCTCACATCATATACTGAAATCCTGTCTGTATTACCTGTTTCCAGTACGGAAACCTCCGTATCTGCAGACACACTGTAGTTTTCCGGTGCTTTGATTTCTTTTAAAATATAACTTCCTGCAGGCAGACGTTTTACCGTTACAGTTCCGTCACTGCTGGTTATAAATGCAGATCCCTCCTCTTTTTTGTCTGTCAGTCCGGTAAACGAGTTGTTACCGTCAAGTGTCACATACTTCCCTTCTAAAGTCATTAAGACAAATTCAGCATTGGAAAGCAGGATATTTGTTGACTTATCCCGTTTTTCAATTATCAGCTCGTGGGGTGTATTGGCAACCGCACTTTCTCCAGTCAGGCTGATGCCTTCCGGTTTTTCCAGCTTAAATTCTTTTGTAAAGCCATGGCTGCCGCCAAAGAGATATCCGCTGGGTGCCTGGGTTTCTTTCAGTGTATAGGTTCCGTAAGGTATCTGTGTTAATATTCCCTGTCTGGAATCTTCTGTCCCATCAACCCGGAAGTTTATAGAAAGAACACCTCCATCTATTCTGGTTGTTACGGAAGAAACACCAAGCCCTGTCACATGTTTCAAATACTCTTCAAAGGCTCCTTCTACCAGAGACGTGCCGCTCAGTTCAAACCATGCTCCCGTAATCAGGTTCTTACTTTCCCCATCCATTTTTTCAATGGTAATTGGTGCAGTCAGTACCTTATTGGTTACTACAACATTGATTTTATTCTGTTGCTGACTGTCCAGGATGATTTCCGGTCTGTCTTTTCCATTAAGCAATGAGACAGCTCCGTCCTGACCGATTCTGACATAGAACGGTTCTATGGTCTGATAACCAGGCGCAGGAAGCTCTGTAATCTCATAATCGCCGTAAGGCAGATTCCAGGTAACAACTCCCTCATCACTGGTCTGTTTTACTTCATAGCCGGAATGATCCGGATCGTTTATTTTAAACTTATTTTTAATAAATGGGTTCCATGTACTGCTTTCATACTTTCCTGGTCCTGAGATGGAAAATGAGATACCCTTTACTGCATTATTTCCGGCATTATCCGCCTTTCTGATGCTTAAACTGTATTCTGTTCTGGTATTCTCAATAACATTTCCTTCTATTTTGCTTAATTCAGCTTTCTGTCCTTGTGAACTGATTTCAAATCCGGTTTCTCCAAGCTTCTTTGAGATATCATATCCGTCGGGAACCTGAAGCTCTGAAAGAGTATAGTGCCCAAGCGGTATTCCGGTAATGTTCACCAATCCATCAGTAACCTTAAAGCTGACGCCCTGCTCCGTCTCCTTTACGTCTGCTATTCCAATGGAGACAGCATCTTTTTTCATCGACGCAATCAATGCATTCCATGCATCTTTGACCACATCACTCTGCTTTTCAATCTGGAACACGGCACCAGTAAGCTTCTCCCTGGTGAGCCCGTCAATCTTTGTAAATTCCAGTGACCCGGTTATATAAGAATCCTCTACAGTAACCGTGCTCTTAATGGGATCAGCCTCAGTCTTAAACTCCTTGCTCTTAAGAATCCATGCCTTTTGACCCTGGACCTTATAGGAATCCATGGATACCATATCCCCGGATACAGCATTGGCAATCTGGTAACCTGCAGGAGCACTGTCTTCAACAATAATATAGTTCATGTAATAAAGAAGCTCGCCTGCATTCCATACTGCCTCACCGTCTGTAAGGACTGTTTCGCCGGCTGCTGCCGGACTTTTAAGCACACTGGGATTGGTTATCTGTGTATTATTGAAGGAATCCATTTCCTGGTTTGTAAAAGGACCATATACCGTAAAATGAGCTCCTGCCACTGGATTCTGTGCTTTGTTCGTCTTCTTTACCGTTACGTTTCTATACGGAACAAAGCCTATATCCTTGGTTGTATCATATTCCCCTGATGTTGACCATAAGAAGAAATCCTCTGAGGAATATCCGTTTTTCGTTTCATTAAAGTTGCTGTCACGGCTTTCATTGTAGTTTACTCCGCCTTCCAGCAAGGTCTTCGGAAGTCTGGATCTGCCTGCTTTTTTATTTTCCCCGTCTGGCAGCATGTCAGGTTTGGCAAGCTTCAATACCAGATCCTCGAAACCTTTGGGCATAGTCCCCTCACTCACTTCAATCTGATAATGAGCCGGATCGTCTCCCTTTAAACTGGTTAACCGCAGAGACTTGCCGCTATACCACTCATCCTCCGTGCTCTCCGTGAACTCTGAGCCGGTGAGTCCATATGGCTTCGCAGGTGTCAGGTTGTCAAATAAAAATCTTGCATCCCCGGTTCCCGGTTCCATGGAAATCTGGTCATCCCCGTTTTTGCTGTACTTCAAAAGGCTGACATTAAAGTAACCGCTCTGAAGCAGAGGGAATAAATCCGTAAGAAGATGATCATTCTTTATGCTTTCATTCTGTATTCCGTTGTTGTCATCATCAATCCAGATTCTGCCTGAAACCTTTACATTTCCAGGAACCAGAAGCACCTGGACAGAATTGCTGGTCTGTACCTGGGAGAACTTCTTTTCTTCACTCTCAAGGCTTGCTTCTTTATAGCTGTAGGCTGTGGCAAAGTCATTGACTGCATAGCCGTAAGCAGCCTCTTCCAGCTCTTTTGCCGTACTGTAAGGCACTGCCGTCTTATACGTGACAACCAGGTTCTCGCCTGGTGCCAGATAAAATTCAGGATCTGTGATCTTAATTCGGATGGCGGTAGGATCACTGGAACTTCCTGACCAGAATCCGGAGGAGTTGTCATTTAACATCGCAGTCTTTCCGGCATTTGCATTATCCTTACTTTCAAATGCTTTATTGGAATACGAAATCTCATAATCAAATCCCTGAACCTTTCTTCCCGAACTTCCTGTATCTTTTCTGTTTTCAATCGCAATGGACTGAATGCTGTCATACTTCAACCGGAAGTCACTGAGTCTTTCAAAATTACCTGTACTGAAATCCCCTTTCACAGGCAGAATATCCATAAGCTGCAGCTGGCTGACATAATCCTGCGCCGATGCATTGTTTACCATAAGCCGGTATAATACGGTTCCGTCGTACTGTGTAAGCTCCGTATCCTCTGCCGATTTTGCTACCTTTCCTGCCGTAGTTCCTGATACATATCTGGTATCTAAATTTCCTTTTACCTCTTTATAAAGCTGGATACCAGTTCCGGTGCTCATGGTATTTTCCGCCGAATCAGAAGCATAACCGTAGCTGCGGTATTTTTCATCAGGCAGCAATGCTCCGGCGGGTAAATCACTGCTGGGCCACTTGGTTCCTGAGCTGGTATTAATCATAAAGGAGGCGCCGGTATGGTTCAAAGAAAATGCCGGCTGCAGTACATCACTGGTTACAAACAGAGTATTTAATATGTTTTTACCATAATTAATAATATTTCCTGCAATTTTTGCCTTCACCGATACTGTAACAGATTCGCCCTTTTCCAGATTTCCATTCAGACGGATAAACAGGGTCTCCCGTCCGGTATCCGGATCCACTTTTCGTACAGTCTTATCAATGGTCACACTGCCCGGAGCTTTCTCCACTGTGACTGCCGTCAGTAACCGGTCTTCACCGGAAGTTTCTCCTGAAACAGTTACTCCCAAAGGAACCAGATCAACAAGTACCGGTTTTTGAACAGGTGCAATTCCTGTATCACCGCTTGTGGTAGCATTGGTTACCGTAAGCGTATAGGTAAGCGTATCACCCGGCTGTACTCCCTTAACAGGATTTACATTTTTGCTAACCGACAGAATTGGGGCCTGGCTTTGAATTACTGAAATATCGCATAACGCTTCTGCCTGGCTGGCTTCCTGACCGGGATTTAACGTTCCGTTTACATCCCATTTCCGGTATTTCATGGATACACTTGCATTATTACGGATAAATTTTATATCCTTCTTATAGCTTCCGTCAGCAAGAGTTGCGTCCTGACGGTTCAGCTTTGCCGAAACCGTGATAGTTCCCGGTACAAAATCCTGCCCCAGTGTATAGGCGTTTTTCGTGGATCCCTTTAACGTATCATCCCGGTAGCTGATCTTAAATGATTTCACCTTCCTGCTGCCGACCGGCTTAATTTCACCGATCTCACCATCCCCGGAAACAATTACGCTCTGCACCTCTCCGGTCTGATTTCCATCAAAACCATAGAAGGTTACATCTGCCACGATCGTTCCTGTTTTTCCTTCTTTCAGCCGGTTTGTCTGCGCGGCTTTCCCCGGTTTAACAGAAAGAATGGTATATTTTTCATCGCTGTATTCTTTTTCATCTAGAACATTTTTTCCTGAATCAAGCATGGTCAGCCCCTGATCGGTGACTTCATACTGATCAAGAGGAATGGTATTAACAGCTCCGGGTGTAAGGGTATAGGTAACCATCTGACCGTCATTCCACCATAAATCTTTTAAAGAAGCAGTCTGAGTCGTCTTTTCAAGGGATACCCCTGTTTTCTGCTTTACGTTGGTAAATTCGCAGGGCGGCGGAGTATTTCCTTTTTCAATAGTTACTTCTTTCTTATAAACAGTTCTGCTGTCATCCGGATTGATCACATATCCATCTGTATTCGGCGTGATGGAGGTCTCTTCAATCTCATAGGTTCCGGGAAGCAGCATGACTGTAGTTCCTGCCTCACCATAAGGTATTGAAACAATATCACCTGTCTGTTTCCCGGTTTCTTTATTTGTAACCTTTACAAACGCGTTCAGTGATCCGGACGGATTATCCTGTTTGTTACTATCATTTTTAAACAGTTTTAATGGCAGTGCATCCTGATTATGCACCGTGAACTGATATACACCAGGCGCTTTGGTATTATTACCAGAGAGCACATATAAATCCAGTCCTGGTCTGGTCTCGCCGTTCTTAATTAAATCTGCGGTTACCGGGAGTACGGTTCCACTCTCCCCTTCAAAAGCTTCCAGACGGAAGGTATCAAATCCATGATCCTTTACAGGCACTTCATACAAGCCGTAAGAATATCCCGACTCCTGTTTTAGCCCCCGGAAAGAAAGCTTACCCTGGGAATCTGTGGTTCCCTCTGTTACATAGTTCCAGGTATTTCCGGCTTCTTTTTTATAAAGCTCAAAGGTTATTCCTGCTTTTGCTGCTTCTGTCTTGCCGTCTCCGCTGTATTTGGTAATCTGGAAATCAATTCCTCCCTGGTTTTCTACGGTAATCTCCGTAGTTTTTCCAGTTTCCGCTTTCAGTCCCTGTTCCGGAATTGCTGTCCCAATGGTGAGATATCCAAACGGGGCATTTGTCTCCTTAATATAATAGGTACCCGGACTGTTTTTCTTTGTTGAAAGTAAAAATTCATAGATTCCGCTTGTTCCAATTTCCTTAAAATCTCCCACATAGGAAGTCAGTGTCTGATCAGAATATAAGCTGAATGCCGCACCTGTCAGTTTCTTTGAAGGATCTGCTGCATCCACTTTGGTAATGCGGATTCTTGCTTTTGCATACTGATTTTCAACTCCTATGGCAACCGGAGTCTTGGTTGTGAAATCAGAGTTAGTTCCTGCCTGGATATAGCCGTCAGACCACAGCCTTCCATTGGTCACTCCTGTTTCTCCAGTCAGCATCCAGTCAGGATTTTCCCGCTCTTTCACATAGTAGGCTCCGCCTTCCGGGTTCTGTGCCAGCAGCACCTTACCCTCTGCCGAATAATAGCCATCTGCTGCCTCGAAGTTATTAATCGTGACTGTTACAGGCTGATTATTCTCATCATATACCGGCTTATAGGCCTTTTCCGCGTCAGAATAGGTGAATACATCAAATACCACCTGAGACGGAAGCTTTGTTTTTATATCCTGATCATTTATAAATCCTTCGCCAAAATTAAGTTTCTTTATTATTGTCAGGGTAACCTTCATCCGGTTTTCAAAGGTTACTTCCGCATTATGATAAGATCCGGTCATATCTCCGGTCACGGCAACTACCAAAGGTGCGGTATCAACCGTATACCCATCCGGCGCTTTCATTTCCGTAATGCGGTACCAGCCTGGCTGACAGTTCTTAAGGACATAGGAACCATCCCCCTGATCTTCCAGCGTTGTGTTCAAAGCTCCAAAGCCATCCACTGGTTTTTCGTAAGCCGGATCTTCCACATTTCTTAGTAAGCCTCCGTCAAAATCTGTACCAGTGCGGAACTTCATATATTCCAGACGGAATGCAGCACCTTTCATGGAAGCACCGCTTTGATTATTCTCACCGTCTGTTTTATGTAACGTAAGCTGTGCCAGTCTTGGATTTTTAATGGTCAGAGAAGCCAGCTGGCCGGTAATCCCATCCGTGACAGGAACCAGAGTTACTTTATTCCCGTCTGCCACCGGCTTGTAACCAACCGAAACTGAAAGTTGTTCAAAATAATTATCTGATGCCGTCTTTTCAGCACTGCTTCCCAGTGTCTCACTGATGACAGTATAAGTGCCACTTTCAAGTCCGTTTAAAACAGCAAGATATCTTCCGTCCCCCTGCTTCTGTGTAACAGCAGTGACCTCACCTCCTGAAGGAGTTTTTAATGTAAATGTGATACCGGAAAGTCCCTCCGGCCTATCTCCGTTCCATGCAGTCTTTTCTATCTCAAGCATTGGCTTTTGCGGATTGTAAACAGGCACTGTCAGAGACGAACTTGCTACGGTAAAGTACCTCCAAAGCCCGCTGTCACCGGTATACATGGTGATATATAGTTTCTTCTGCTCTGTAGTTAAGGTTTCCTTCATTCGGTAAAGACCGGAAGGAAGTCCTCCTGGTATAAGAATCTTACCGGAATTGTCTGTAGTATAGGTACCATATTTCTTGTAATCATATCCGGACCCATTCCACTGATACTGCCAGACTTCAAACGCAACCCGTGAGAGAGGTGTTTTCTGAATATTCATGCCTTCCAGTTCATCGTCTGTTTTATGAAATGTACCAGTATCCGGGATATAGCCATATTTTTTAAGAGTTACCGGATATTCTTTGGAAACCTTGTTAATTAACCGGAAATCCGGATCCGTTTTGCTGCTGTCCCAGAAATACTGATCATCAATCCAGTCATTGTTAATCGGTACTGTAACTGTTAAAAGATGAAGCGTTGCATCCATAGTAACCTTAGATGGCGCATAAATCTCTTCCAGTCCCAGAACCACCTTTACCGGATCACCATCTCCATTATATTGAAGAATATCCTTCGGGTCCTTACCCATTGCTGTAATTTTATTGCTTAATTCATCCAGTCTGATGGTTTTTGACAATGCATAACCTGTTTTATAGGTACCGTCAGATTCCAGGCCTGTTTCCACCACATCAATTGGCATGAGTTTTTCATTATTGTCCGGATTTAACAGCCATATCTGGAATTTCACACCTCCAAGAAGAGTAGGCTCTTTTCCTGTGCTCTCATCCTTCAGCCATTTGTTTAAAGCAACCTGAAAATGGTAATTTTCAAGTCCGGTTCCTCCGTTAGAATGCTGATTGGTGATTACCGCTATTTTTTCATTTCGTTCGCTATGATAAGTATGCCGGATATCATCATATCCGCTGTACCCTGAATTATTGGGAACAAATACAGCAGCGATTTTCCCGCCTTCCTCCAGAATATATCCTGGTGCCGCCTTATCCTCAACCAGCCAGTATACATATCCATCCTCCAGTATAGCGGTATCAAACTGACCACTCACCCGCTCACCCGTCTGTGGATTTACGCGGGTGCCACTTTCATACTTTCCTTTCTCCTCAAATCTGCTTTCATCTGAAAAATCCTTCATTTGAACAGAGGATAAATTCTTTGTATCAGCAAGCATCTTATAAAGCGTAAATCCTGCACCATTTACCATATGGCGCTCATCATGGGTTTCTCCGCCAACTGTTGTCCCGTCGCAGGTTTTCCATATATTAAACTGAACCCAGGATTTATAATTGAACAGTGGATCCGTATATCTGACCAGTGAATCTGCATTAGCCGGAAGATCCTTTCCGCTAAACATAACCGCATTATAACGGTTCTCCAAATCCGCCACCGGCAGACTCTTTTCCGGCTGCACTTTGTCAGGAGGAAGAGGTTCTTTATTCCCCATATTTAATTCAAAAGGCAGTCTGGATTCACTTCTTGTCGGAACCCGGACTTCTGCTACATAATAGATATCATTCCGGTCAATGTCGTTAAAGGTAGCAATTCCGTCAAATTCATTTGTCACCTGTACCTTTACAAAATCAGCAATATCCGGCTGATTTCGATTCACTTTATAAAGAGCCAGATTTACATTTCCTAACGCTCTGTTCACCTCATAGAACTGATCATTCCAACCATCACGCCAGTATTTCTGGGTGCGTATGGTCAGCTTTGGCTCATTTTTAATAACAAGAGGTGCACCCGATGGCTCTCCGTTTACAGTGGAAATAGTTTTCCCCTCTTTCAGTGTGGTTGTCAGCACTTCATAAGATGGAAGATATCCCGGAGGTGCTGAGATTTCAGCAATCACATAGGGTATCCGGTTTCCACTGTCATCAAAGATGCGCAGCTTACTGCTGTCAAAGACTGCCTGACCGTTGGTCCCGGATGTCTTTGTCTGAATGGGATTTTTAATACTGTTTGCCCAGTCATCCTCACGGAACTGAGATCTTAAATAAATTCCAAATACAGCGCCGCTTACTGACGTATTTCTTAAGGCATCCTTTTTGGTAACCATCACTTTTCCGTAATTCTGATAGTTTTCCAGAGACTTGCTTCCATTCAAATAGATATTCATTTTTTTATCTGCTGTTGTCTCTGCTGCCGTTACAGCTGCCGGTCCGTAATAGACCGCCCCATTCTGAATGATATAACCATCATACTGTCCATCTGCCTTGTTGTTCATCAGGAACAGCGGATTGATGATATCCGAACCCAGAATTTCCCTGAAGTAATATGTTCCCGGTGCCATGACCGTATCAGTATTGGAAACAATTGTGTTTTTATTGCCTGGAAGTGTAACTGCCGTAAAATGATCCCCATCTTTTTGATAAACTTCAAAGGTGATCTTAACGTTACTGTCCATGCTTCCGCTTGAATTATATTTAACCTTCTTTAAATTAACTGATTTGAACGGCTTATTATAAAACTTTAAATGGGTGGTTGTGGCATCTTTGGGATACCAGAACCATTCTTTCAGCTGTTCCCTGTTAATCGGTCCGTCTGGTGTAGTAAACTCCCTGATCTCTGTTCCAACATAGTTTGCCGGTGTCTGTACTTCTTCTACCCGGTATGCTGTTCCAGGATCCAGAGAAACAAAGGTTCCCTCCAGAGAAACGGTTCCTTTAAATACTTCCGCACCATCCGAAATTCTTGTTATGCGGAATGTTGCAGTGATTTTTTTGCTGTTATCAGTTATGTCATACTTATGAAGCCAGTAAGGCACTTTCTGCGGTATGTTATATGCCTTCACACTGGTATCAGACTCCCTGCTGACTGTATAAGGTCCGATGAGAGGTGTCTTTATTTCATTAATAATTGCATTATCAACAGTTTTCCCTGCCTCTTCTGCCTCCAGACGATCCGCACTTCCCACCTCACTCCAGTAATAATCTTTGGTGATATCCAGATTTCCGGCAGTAATTATTCCACTTTGATCTGTGACATAGATTTTTCCAGGAGTTACTTCGCTGTAATTATTCTGATTTTTATCAGCGGCATACAGCTTAAACTTGTATCCGGCACTGGAATTATCTGTATTGATCCAACCGGTTGACCACTGATTTCCAAACGTCCAGGTTTCTTTCTGAAGCTTTAAATTTCCCTGTCTGTTATTTTTAATTTCAAGTGAAGTTGTTTTTAATGGTACGAGAGTGAATTCTTTATAAAGACAGGTTTTACCATTTTTAATTTCAGTAGTGAACCCACTTCCTGCAGGATTGCCATCCGAATATCCATCCGGAAGTTCTTCCGCCACTCTGTACCGAATTATATGACTGCTGCTGTCATAAACTGGAAGAACTGCTTCAAATCCGCTGTTCCCATCCAGTGAATAGGTATCCCTGAAATTTACGGAAACTCTGGACCAGCTGCTGCCATCCGCAGTGGATTCAAACCAGAAATGGTTGTCAAAATTCCATCTGAACTGCTGGGGAACTGCTTCATAAGCTCCACTGTCCTTTTGAAGCAGCTTTGTTACCTGTACCTTTGCTTCATTTAAAGTATTAACAAGGTAATTACCGCCATCCTTTAAGACAGAAGTTTCCCCCTTCTTTACTGTCACAGGGTATTCCTTCGTGTCCATGATATATCCGTTGGCACTTTTTTCCCTGACAATGTATTCGCCAGGTGTAACCGGCTTAAACCGTACCAGACCGTTCTCGTCTGACTGAACCGTTGTCACCTCATTTAATGTACCGTTTATCTTCTCATAAAGTGTAAATTGTGCACCGCTTAAAGGACTTAAATCTGTTTCTTTCGTGTCAGCACTGTTCCAGGTGCGGGCCTTCTTATAAAATTCGATTGCACCCTTTCCTACAACGTTATTAACTACTTTGACTTCCTTATTCTCACCTGCCTTAATGGTGAACTTAATCTCCTGACTGTCTCTAAAGGTCTTGGAATCCACCATTGCATAACTGTATTCTGTTCCTGCAGGTTTCCTTCCTTCTTTAATCACATAGGTCCCAGGATCCGCCTGAATCTGAATATAGCCTCTGCTGCCGGTTGCATATGGTATGCTCTCTCCAGCTTCACTGGATGGATTAACCGCTATTGGTCCTCTTTCTAAAGCATTGCCATTTGGATTCAGAACCGTATAATTGGCATAAGGTGTTTCGTTTCCCGTGGAATCTACAGAGTAAATCTCAAATTCAGCAAATCCGGGATATTCCTTTTCCATTGTCAGGTCATAAGGCTTTAAAACACCGATTCCTTCATCCAGCATTTTAGTTAACTGAATGACTGCGGGTTTATTTACTTCATGAACCGCTACCGATGCTTCAGAATCATCTTTCATAATCTGAGTGGTTCCCAGCTTTATGTATTCCAGATGTGCCTGGTTTAAAACGGTAAATACGGAAGAATCATTCACACGAGGGTCATTGTATTTCAAAATAAATGGTTCAAACGGATACCTGGCTGTGACCAGATAAGAGCTGTAGGTCGGTGCCTGTTCCGATACATAAATATGATCAGCCCCATTTTGCCCCTGGGATTTATAATTATCTATTACAATGGATCCATCTCCGTTTTGTCTTACAGGTATGCTGCTTCCGTCTCCCCACGCAGCAGTGACCGATATAGGTTTCATTTCTGCCGGAGCATTCGGCGTTGTAATAGAAAGTGTATCTGTTATACGGAAAGAATTTTCCTTAAATCCGGTACGTCCGTAAGTCTGATAAACAGTACCATCAGGCTGTCTTGATATCTCACCAAGATTTCCATACATCCCCACCTCTATCATGTAGGTGATATCAACATACTGAGGATTCCCGTCATCATCCTTAATAATAGTATAAGACTGATCCGTAGGATAAACTCTCTTTTTAATATGCCACTCATCATCAGAGATCAGTTGCAGCTCAGTCTGTGACGGCTGTCTGGCATAAGTAACTGTTGGAATATTTCCCGGATATGTAATGTTTTCCTTATCCGTCTTATCTGCAACCTTTACATCAGCATGGAACGCTACGCTGTTATCGGAAAGGGAAAATTTCTCTCCAACCGCCCTTTTACCGTTTCCGTCTATGTATGCGTTGATAATTATATTATCCGACTTTCCGGGACGGATGGTATGATTCTCATCTCCTGCCTGGATTGCATAGACGCTCTTATCGCTGTCTGAAGTATAGAGTTCTACCTTCCCGCTCTGTTCCTCCAGTGTAATACCGGCAGGAACCGTAAAATAAATGACCGCATTTTCATATGTATCAAACAGGGACAGCTTTCCGCCTGCTGCATATTCATAAAGAGGTGCAGCCTGCATTGTATAGGTGATGGTGTAAGTAAAAAGCTTCCCTGCCTTTATTTCTCCAGTCATGCTCTGGTCAAGATTTATTTCTACCGTTTCTTTTTTATCTGTTGCATCTTCTCCATAATAGCTTAAAGCTGTATCATATGGAGAAAGCTTTGCCTCGTCGCTTACTTCCATGTTTAATAATGTAATTCCATAACTGGGAACTACCATGGAGAAAGAAGGCTGAACAAATAATGAGATCAGACTGAAGCTATTTTCTTCCTCTTCCCCGTCTATTCCCATTAAGGCAGACTTCTCTTCACCAGATAAAACACGGCCATCTCCAATAGAAACAATATCGGCACTATCAAAGCTCTCTGTTTGCAAAACTGCTTCCGAAGGGGTAGCAACTGTTTCAAGTGCCTCTGCAAGTACCGGAACCTGGTGCCTGGAAATAGAAAGTGTTTGACTTCCTGTTTCATTTTTACTAATAGAAATGTCGCTGCCGGCTTCGGAATCAACGGAATTATTACTGTCTTCCTGCGGCTTTTCATCATCTTTATTATCAATTGCTGTTTCATCTGATACGGTATCTGAAGATTCATCTTCACTTGCCTGTGGCTCTGCAGCATCTGATTCCTTCTCAGTTGAAATAACAGCTTCGGTTTCGGTAGTTTCAGTATTATTATCATCCTTAACCGCTGAATCCGTTTCCACTGCCTGTGTTTCTTCTGCTGTTTCCGCGTTTGTTACTGCTGCTGTTTCCCCGGATGTTTCCGCGTTTGTTACTGCTGCCGTTTCTGCCGCAGAAGCACCCCCGGATGCGCTGTTTCCGGTATTCTGCAAAGCGGTTTCCTCTGCATTTTCACCAACAACCGCATACTCATCCATCTGGGCTTGTGTAATAACAAAATTGTCACTTACTACCCTGAGACGGAATTCACATTCCCGGTCCTTATATCCGTTTACACCAATGATCTGAACATTCTGAAGGATAGATTCCTGTTTAATACGGTCTGATTCATCAGTCTGGGGAAAGAGCTCACCGTCAAGGGCATCAGAAACTACCACAAGGTACATTGCCTTACCTGTTTTTCTTTGAAAAATCAAGGTTTTGCCTTCCAGTTCCTCATATAATTTTCCGATAACCAGATCTTTTTGTTCCCCTTTAAATGGGATTAAATCTTCTTTTAATTCAGGTCTTTTGTCAATATCCTTTTTAAGAACTTTTTCTATGGCAGACTGGGTAACTTTAACATCTATTACCTGTTTTGCCTGTGACGGCGTTGCTTCTGACGGAGATGCCTTGGACGCATTGGATGGAGTAGCCGTTTTCCGTTCTGTATACTCTCCCGCATAAACCGTAGTAGCGGTGAGCTGTGATACATTTCCTGAAACAATGGCTATTGTTAACAACCAGGCAATAATCCGTTTTAAGCGATGGATTTTTTTCATTACTCCCTTCATTTTCACACCCTCCTTTTATATTTTTTCTTTCTCATTCTGTCTTCTATATGCAAGCCATAAAATGGCAATATTTCCCTCTTGGTCAGTATACCTGAGACTGGTTACAAACCAGTTATTTTTGTTTACTTATTGATTTTTAATCAAATATTTTTTACAATGTATTTTTCACTACTTTGTATGATTTTTTTAGTAAAATAAGTACATTTTTTGTTGTATTTTTACATAAAATTATTATTTTAATATAACTGTTAACTTCAATATTTTTATTGTTTACATCTGTGTTCTAATACATTTAAAACAATAACATGTCTGCTAATCCTGAAGCTGTCTTGACAGAACGCCTGTTTAATTCTAAAATAAGTTCATCTGTCTATTTGATAATTATGAAAAAGAAGGTCTTAAACATATGATTCAGGATATTTTCCCCCACGTATTCCATAACGAATTTGAAATTAAATCACCCACTGCTGACAGCTATTTTTTCTACTTTTCAGAAGGAAGTATCTGTCTGACTGAAGGTAAAACCAAAACAATCCCACGGTTTTCTGCATTAAAAGAAGAGGACCGCGGCCGCTTCATGTCCCATTGTGATTTTCTGTTCTCCATCGATCAGATGGATTTTTTTCTGGCTGATGAAACCAGTGTAACTCTTGCAGATACTCCTGGTCTGAGCCTTTATAAAAACAGCATAATACGGGAATTAACCCCTATGTGGGTATCTTTTTCTGCAGTATGTGCTTCCCAGCTTCACCGGTTCTACTTAACCAACCGATATTGCGGATGCTGCGGATCGGAGATGATAAAAAGTAAAAAAGAACGGTCTATGATCTGTTCATCCTGTGGTAACACCGTCTATCCAAAAATAGCACCTGCTGTTATTGTGGGGATCATTCATGATGGAAAGCTTCTGCTTACGAAATATGCAGGCAGGGAATACACCCGTTATGCACTTCTGGCCGGATACACAGAGTTTGGTGAAACTCTGGAAGATACGGTAAACCGGGAAGTCATGGAAGAAGTAGGACTGCGTGTTAAAAATATCCGTTACTATAAAAATCAGCCCTGGGGCTTTTCTGATTCCATTTTAATGGGTTATTGGGCGGAGCTGGATGGTTCTCCACAAGTCACGCTGGATGAAACTGAATTATCCACAGCAGTCTGGATGGCACCTGAGGATATCCCCGACGATTTCACAAATATCAGCCTGACCCACGAGATGATTCTGTTATTTAAGAATGGGAAAATAAACGAAACACAGGAGGGAAAAGCATGATCAGGCTTTCCTTCCTGTGTTTCTATAAAAGGTTGCATATCCATTAGCAATAAGACTTCCCTCTTTGGGAACCTGTGAAAGTATAAGAAGCACATTCAGTACATCAACACATGCACCTCCTGCGTTTAATACACTCAGAAAAATAAGATAACCATTCAAATGACCGGTAACTGCAAAAAGAAACGGAACAGCAAACGAAAGAATAACCAGCGGCATAAGTGATATAACAACCATTCTTTTCTTTGAAAGTATCTCTTCCGTAAATACAAAACCAAACAATCCGTTAAATCCCCAGTATGTCTTATCTGATTTCCATACTTTTGGTATAAAGGCCGCATGAATCAACTCATGAATCAAAAGGCATAAAAACATTCCCAAAAGATAATACACAATTTCTATACCTATGGAAAACTCCAGGGAAAACCCCTGCGGTCCGGAAAGCAGCTTCTTAAATGGCGGATATAAATAATAACACCATACAGCTCCGGATAACATCAGAATAACGCTGATCGGCATAGACCACAGAATTGCGGCTGAGACAGACTTTGGTTCTTTTAAACGAATCCAGCCCTGCTCCTTCAGATACATAGTTCTGTCTTCATTTTCCGGCGGTATTTTCTTAATAAACTTCATTGTCACCTCAAATAATATATTTTAATCCTTATATATTGTATCACATAAATACGCCTTAAGGAGTACATTATGAAATTAACCGTTTTAGTTGATAACAATACATACATTGATAAATACTTTTTAGGAGAGCCAGCTGTCAGCTATTATATCGAAGATGAAGATGAAAAAATATTGTTCGACACAGGATATTCCGATGTGATCATAAACAATGCAGACAAGCTGCAGATTAATTTAGCTGATGTAACTAAAATCGTTTTTTCTCATGGTCATAATGATCATACCGGCGGGTTTCATTACTTAAGTGATCAATACGATTTTTCTCATGTAAAACTTTTTGCCCATCCAGATGTTTTTAAGGAAAAGAGAGATAACGGAGAATCTATTGGTTCAAATCTTACGGCAGATTCAGCAGCTAAAACCTGTAGTTTATCTGTTACAAATCGTCCGGTTCCTATAAGCAAAAATATTGTTTTTTTAGGTGAGATTCCCCATATTCATTCTTTTGAAACAAGAAACCCGATTGGAGAGCAGAAGATTTCTCATAATCAGTACCTCGATGATTACGTCCTGGACGATTCTGCTCTTGTTTATAAATGCAGCAAAGGTCTGTTTATCATTACAGGCTGCTCACACAGCGGTATTTGCAATATTATCGAATACGCAAAAACTGTTTGTAAAAATGATACTGTTTTAGGAGTAATTGGAGGCTTCCATCTTTTTAATACAGACACAAGGCTTGAGCAGACAATTCAGTATTTCCTAGATAATGGCATTCGTGAACTATACCCATGCCACTGTGTCTCATTTAAGGTTAAAGCTGAAATAAACAACCGCCTCCCCATACATGAAGTGGGTGTTGGTCTGACAATAACCATTTAATAAATCATAAAAGCCCCGATGCCCACTTCACAGCACTGTCAATGCTTTCCGGATTCTTCTTAGGATCAACATAAGCAGTTTCACCAATGAATTTATTTTCCGGCAGCGCTTCTTTCAGTTTGGCAAAGCACTTCACTGCCCCGCCTCCTCCATGGCTTGCAAAAATTGCAATCCGTTTATCCCTTATATTATAATCGTTAACAAAGCTTCTTATGGGCGGTGCAAACGATCCCGCCCAGACCGGAGTTCCGATTATAATCGTTTCATACCGGCTAAGATCAATGCTTTCGTTTGTCAACGTTGGTTTATCTCCAAAAACAACACTTTTTCCACCCCAAAAATACTTTCCAAGCCCCTCCGTTGGATACTTCTTGCTTGTCTTCAATTCAACGACATCCGCGTTTAATGTCTCCCCTATTTTTTCGGCAATCAATTTCGTATTTCCCTCAAATGAAAAATATACAACTAAAACGCTCATTATAATTCCCCTTTCTCAGATATAATTTTCCTGGCTTCTACCGCCCAATCCTTCATTGCAGAATAAACATGAACACCGCAAAGCGCAGTCAGGCGGCTATAAGTACAATCAATACCCTGATCCCTGAACTGGCTGATCTGCTCCATATATCTGTTCATGTCTTTTACCAGTTCCTCATTTCTCCTGATAAAATCATCCAGATGTCCAATCAATACTTCCGATTCGGTATTCTCCCCAAAAGAAACTTTAAGAAGTATCTCATAACGAAGCTTCTCAATCTCCGGCTTCTCACGCATCCAGTCCGAGAGCTCTTTTCTTCCTGCTTCGGTAATACTGTATACGATTTGCCCCCGTCCGTTACCATGTTCTCCATTGTCAGAGCAGACAGCTAACCCCTGTGCAACCAGCGTCTTTAACGTGGGGTATATCTGTCCATAGCTTTCCTGCCAGAAATGACTGTATTCATTTTCCAGCCATTTTTTTATTGTATAACCGGTCAGCGGCATACGGGCAAGCATTCCCAGCATTACATATTTTGATTTTCCCGTGTTTTCCTTCATATGTGCATCTCCTTTATAACATAGCATTATGATATATCAAATTGATATATAAATCAAGCAAAAATTTTATAATCTTATTTCTTTTACTGCAACAGCCTTTCCCCTATGATATAATATCTACGAAAAGATAGTAAATAAATACACATTTAACTAAAACAGAAATTTTAAGGCGGATTCAAAGTGACTAATAAAAATATTGATAACAAATATGCTGATTATGCGGCAAAACTAAAAATAGATTGTAAAAACTGCAGTGGTTTATGTTGTGTTTCTCTATACTGTGCAAAAATAGATGGTTTCCCTTCCAATAAAAACGCGGGTACGCCATGTGTCTATCTTGATTCTGATTATAGCTGTAAAATACACGCAAAACTCTCTGAAAAGAAGTACAAAGGTTGTCTGGCCTATGACTGTTTCGGTGCAGGACAAAGAACCACTCAACTCTGTTTATCAAAAGGTTCCTGGAAAACAGGCTCAAAACAGGCAGACATGATTTTTGAAATGTTTATGACTGTATTTCAACTTCATCAGATGCTGTGGTATCTGGTTGAAGCATATTATTTAACAGCAGATAAACTTTTAAAATCAGCTATTGATGAGCTTATAATTGAGAATGACCAGATGATAGAAAAGCTTCCAGATTATAGTTCAAAGATTGACCTTTCAGAATACAGATTAAAGGTAAACACAGTTTTAAAACGAATAAGCAGCACAATTTCACAAGGTACATCATCAAATAACCATTCTGGAATGACGTATCTGGGAAAAAACTTTAAAAAAGCAAATCTGGATGGAAAAGACTTCAGCATGTCACTGATGATTGCAGCAAATTTTACAGGGTGCAGTTTGAAGAAAACGAATTTTTTGGGTGCAGATATCAGGGATGCAAACTTAAAAGATACGAATTTAAGCGAGAGTATTTTTTTAACACAAATGCAGATTAATTCTGCTAATGGAAATAAAAACACAAAACTTCCTGGCAGTTTATGCCGTCCGGAATCCTGGATATAACAATATTAGAATAATAATTTTTAAGAAAAAAAAAATACAGGAGAAAGTTCATTATCACGTCCCCTGTATTTTTTATATCTCTTAATGTCCTTCAAGTACTATAAGTCCATCGCCTTTAAAGTTATGCATGGGCACAGATGTTTTTCCCGCCTCTGTAGCCAGCCTGATTCTTGCCGTTCTTCCCGTGATGAGATCCACTGCTTTACCGGAATACCCCTTAAGTTCCTTATCGATCACGATCTTTGTTGTATAAGGAACATAGATAAGGTACCGCTCATCACCAGTCACAGCCATCCGAATCTGTTCTGATTTTCCAAGTAAAAGCTCCTGTGCGGGTATCAGTTCTACGATACGATTGGTTTCCAGAAAGTTTGCAATAAACCCGTAATCCCAGGCTCCGGGAAAATGAATTGCCTCCCAGGCAGGAAACGCTTCATCAAACCCCTCACCTAACACCGGATTTGCCCTCTTTCCTGTTTTTTTCCAGTTCCAGATTCCATGGGCTCCATACGTGACGCCAGCACATGCACCGGACAGAATTCCGCTCCACGCTGCCTTTCGTATGTCATACGGCTGAAAACGACCGTACATCTTCCGGCTGTATCCCATCTGCTCATAGCAGGGTTCTGCGTTCACAACCGGCTTTACCGGATAATCCCTGTAAAATTTTTCTGCAAGCAGGTATGCCATATCCTGTCCATCTGCAAAATGCCCGGACTGATACATATAAAAGTCCAGCCGATCTAAAAACTGCTCCGGTATATAATCATATCCTCTCTTAATATGCATTGTTTTTAATGACTGGGGCGATTTCTCACATACGGTCTTCAACGCTGTTTCGTAATAGGAGACTGCTTCATCCGTATCAAAGTCCGTATCACCGCTGATCACATAAATAGGTTCAAACTCATCAAATACTTCCACTGCTTTTTCTGCATAAGTACTGACAAACTCCTCCGGCATCACGTTAAAATCTACCAGTCTGCTCCCCCAGGTTCCCGGAACATAATTAAGCCACAATATCACCAGTGCCAGCTGAAATCCCTTATCAACAGCCATACGGCACATCTGCCTTGCTCTGGAATAATACGCTTCATCCCACTTCGTAAAATCAAATTTCTGTCCATCCTCTGTATAAAACGGATATATCCCTACATCGGACATACATCTGTCCCATTGCGGCAGAGTATTAATCTGGAGTACATTAAAGCCCTGTGCCCAGCGTCTTTCCAGATAATTTTCCCATTCCTCCAGTGTGATTGAAGTAAATGCACTCCATACCGTATCTGCCAGATAAAAGAAATCCCGGCCATCCAGTGTAAAATTCCTCTTGTTCTCATGTATCTTAAGTCTGCTCATGGAAAACCTCCAAATCTTTTGTTACCTGGGAATACAGCGAATCATAACATCTCCTGCCACAGCCATTTTTGCCTCTGCAGTTAAAACATCTGCATACTCGTTGCTGTTTGTTACCAAAACCATGGTAGTCACATCATAACCTTCCCGCTTCATACTGTCTAAATCTGCTTTTAACAGAAGATCACCTTTCTTAACTCTGTCTCCGGCTTTTACTATAAGTTCAAAATATTTACCTTCCAGTTTTACCGTATCTAAACCTACATGGATAAAAACTTCTGCGTCCAGGTCTGTCTTAATTCCCACTGCGTGTGGGTATGCGGTTTCAACCGTTCCATCACAAGGTGCATAAAAAGTCCCCTCAGCCGGTATAATTGCCAATCCTTTTCCTAATCCCCCTCCTGCAAATACCTCGTCCTTCACTTCTGATAATGAAATGATAGTTCCATTTACAGGTGCTGCTAATTCTTCTTCCTTTTTAGCCAGATGGACTGAAGACTCTGAAGTCTCATCTTCAAGAAGCATATTATCATTATAGCCGAACAGATACGTACAGATGGCAGAACCAAAGTATGCAATGGCACATGCTGCACAGAATCCCGCGAACCCGACTCCAATATAACCTGTCATTGTGAGAAGACTTGTACCTAAGACTGTAGGAGCTCCTGCTCCTACTGCTGCGGTAATTGCTCCTGCAATACCGGAAAAAAATGCTCCGATAAAGAACGGCCTTTTATACTTCAATGTTACTCCGTATATTGCTGGTTCTGTAATACCTGCAAGTACAGAAGAGATTGCCGCCGGACCTGCGATATCCTTAACCTTTTTGCTTTTCGTCTTTAAAAATACCCCAAGTGTGGCTCCTGCCTGAGCAAAGTTATTAGGTCCTGTTATTGTGAACAAAGTATCTCTTCCGGTCTGTGCAATGTTATTTATAACAATTGGAATAAATCCCCAGTGAAGTCCGAACATAACTGCTGCCGGCCATATAAGCCCCAGAATAAATCCTGCTATAACCGGATTGACTGAAACCATGGCAGTATAACCTCCCGCCAGCATTTTTCCAGCAAAATCAGAGATGGGACCAATTACCAGAAAGGTAGAAGGTACCATAATTATAAGAGATAAAAGCGGTGTGAAAATATTTTTAACTATATCCGGAAGAATCCCCCGCAGCCCTTTTTCCAGCCTGGAAAGTACAAAAACGGAAAGAATAATTGGAATTACTGACGAAGTATAGCTTACAAGAACTACCGGAATATTTAAAAATGTCAGAGACTCCTTTGCAGCAAATGCCGCAGATAAGTCCGGATACATCAGCGCGGACGCGATTGCCACTGACACAAAAGGATCCGCCTTAAATTTTTTAGCTGCTGTATAGGCAAGAAAAACCGGAAGAAATGTAAATACACCATCTGCCGCAGCAAATAAAATCCGGTAAGTTCCCATATCCTTTGACAACCATCCCATCGTAGTAAACAGAATGAGAAGTCCCTTTAACAAACCGGCTCCGGACATTGCTCCAAGTATGGGTGCAAAGATTCCGGAAACAGTACTCATAAACAAATTTATTACGTTTTTATCATTATTACCTTTGCCCTCTGGACTCATATCCCCGGCTTTAATGGTAGAAGTTGCTAATATGGAATCGTAAACATCTCCAACAGCATTTCCGATCACTACCTGAAGCTGACCGCCTGCTTCCACCACCGTTATAACCTTTTCCGTCTGACTCAGCCTTTTTTTATCAACTTTATCCGGATCCTTAATCTGGAACCGCAGTCTGGTTGCACAGTGAATCAGCGAATTAACATTATCCGCTCCCCCTACGCTGGCCACAATTTGTTTCGCCAGCTCATCGTAATTTTTCTTAGCCATGATTATCCCTCCTGAGATTGAGTCATACCCTTTGAACCTTCTTCATAAAACGTTTTGTGATTTCATACTAACACCCGTTTTTTTCTCAATCAATCCCCCTCGGACATTTCTCAATATCAATCAAAATACCATAGTATTACCCCATGTTTTTCCACTTTTTTTGTATAATTATGATAGGTTTTTAAATTTTCTTTAAATATATCATTTATAAATATATTTGTTTTTATCAAATACACTCTCTCCCTCCAGCAGTCTGGTCTTGTAATAAACCCGGACCATTTCCCCTTCTTCATTCTCTATATGACGAATTAAATGACTCATGGCAGCTTTATGCCTCATCGTATGGGTACCCTTTATTAATGTAAGATTAATACCGGGTATACTAAGATTGGGAAGTGCATCAAACCCGATTAAGGATATTTCTTTCGGCACCCGGATATTTCTCTCTAAAAGGGCCTTGCTTACCCCCAGAGATATGACAGAGCTTTCAAGAACAAAAGCAGTTGTTTTCCTGATCCCTCCGTCTAAATACCGGTTCATTGCTTCATACACTTCATCAATCTGGTTGCCTAAGCGGATAATGCGGCTGTTCCCATCCCCGCAGTGCCGTTTCTCCATTTCTTCCACAAATGCCTCTCTCCTCTCTGTAAAATTAAAGATGTCAACTTTCTCCGCAAGATAGGATATATAGCTGTGTCCTTTATCAACCAGATAATCAACTGCTCTGCAGATTCCCTCTTTATTATCAATAAGAAAACTGTCCATACCCTGTTCATAAAACAGATTATCCCCTACCACCACAGGAATTTTAAGCTGGCCAAAGGGATAAATATCACTGTAATTCATTTCCGCTGCCATCATATAAATCCCCTTTACATCACTTCGCCTGCATTTATCCAGTAATTTCTCCAGATTTCCTGCTTTCTCATAAAATTCCTGGTAGTCAAACCGGTATCCTGCTTTATTACAAATGTATTCAAAATCATCAAAAAGCAGAGGGTCCCGCCTGTTTTCCCTCTGCTTTAAAATAATTCCATGCTTAATATAGTTAAGCATCAGTACAGTCCCTTTATTTTCGTTGTACTCTGCCCTTAACCTGCTGTTATTTTTCTCTTCTTCCATCAGGATATAATTCTGAACCCTTTTTCTTGTTGCCGGTTTAACCCCCGGCTTATTATTTAAAACAAGGGAAACGGTCGCCGGAGAAATTCCAAGCGCCGCTGCAATATCCTTTGCTTTCAGCCGCATTGCCGTGTCCTCTCTTTCATGATGTTTCATAGCCACGGGCATTTTTGCAGACCAGATCAATCCCCTCCCTCCATCGGTTTTTTCTCTCGTTTCTGCTTTCCCTGTCCATATGGCTGTCATAAATATCATAATCAATATTCGTAAATATTTTATCCCTGTCATAAATTCCAGATGTGATTCCTGCCATATAAGCGGCCCCGATTGCAGAAAGCTCCTCCTGTCTGGATACCCGCATTCTGATATCCGATATGTCAGACTGAAACTGCATCAAATAACGGTTTTTAGCAGGCCCGCCATCTGCACAAAGTTCTTTTAATACTTTTTTACTGTCCTTTTCCATGGCAGTCAGTACATCCGATACCTGAAAGGCAATGCTTTCAACAGCTGCTTTTACAAGCTCTGCCTTGCCCGTAGTACGGCTCATACCCAGAATCATGGCTCTGGCATTTTCCCTCCAGTAAGGTGCGGAAAGTCCCGTAAATGCAGGAATGAATACTGCAGTATCCTTTCGGTTTGCTTTATGAACAAGATCCTGTACCTCCTCGTCCGAAGAAATGAGACCCATCTCATTTTTCAGCCAGGAAATGACTGCTCCCGCATAATTAATATTCCCCTCTAAAACATATTCTACACGGCCGTTCATTCCCCATGCAAGAGAGGTTGCAAGACCTGCACTGCTTTTTATAAATGTATCCCCTGCGTTCATCATAATGGAAGATCCCGTACCATAGGTTGCCTTTGCCTGTCCCGGCAGATGGCATCCCTGACCAAATAAAGCAGCGTGGGAATCTCCCATTACCCCATATACAGGAACCGGAAGATCGAAGTATCCCTCAAAATCAGTATATCCAAAGCATGCATTGCTGTCACAGACTTTGGGGAGTGACTCTATGGGCACCCCAAACATCCGGCACAGTTCCTCATCCCATTCTAACGTATGGAGGTTAAATAACTGGGTTCTTGAAGCATTGGAATAATCCGTTAAAAAGCTGCTTCCCTTTGTAAGTCTGTACACCAGATAGCTGTCCATTGTTCCCAGACAATACGGTTCCTTTAAAGGAACATTTTCTAAAAGCCACGCCATTTTCGCTGCCGGGAAATAAGGGGAAAGGGGAAGGCCCGTCTTCTCATAAATGACGGGACTAAAGTCCTTAAAACGGTCAGAGATCCGGGCTGCCCGGCTGCACTGCCATACAACAGAAGGGGCAAGGGGGTCCCCGTTCCGGTTCCACACAGCAGTTGATTCTCTCTGGTTACTGATACCTGCCGCTTCCACATTCTCTCTTCCTATGTCAGAACGATCCAGCACTTCCCTTACAGCTAAAATCATATTTTCATAAATTTCTTTCAGATCATGGGATACCCAGCCTTTTTCATTGACAATCTGCCTGTGCTTCCGGTCTGCCCTTTTGCACAGTCTTCCAGTCTGATCAAAAAGAACGGCTTTTGTTCCCTGTGTACTCTGATCTATCGCAATCACATATTTCATTTTACCAGCCCCTGACCTAATCCGTCTAATACAGTCTTTTTAATCCCCTCATCATCCAAACCATAATATTTAAATATTTCATGATTCGTGCCTGCAATGAGATGACCGTCAGGGAGAGCCAGGTTTATTACCTTTTTCGGACAGTTGGCAGATACAATCTGAGCCACCATGCTCCCAAGACCGCCGTACGGGGAATGCTCTTCTGCTGTCACGATCAGATCCGCTTTCTCTGCTGCATCCACAACGGCTTTTTCATCCATCGGCTTTATACAGTACATATCTATCAGGCCGATACGATACCCCTCTTTTTCCAGCTGCTTCGCTGCTTTCACTGCATAAGGAAGCAGTTCTCCGCAGGTTATGATAACTGCATCCGTTCCCTCTTTCATCACATTGGCTCGATCCAGTTTAAAATCCATATCTTCTTCATATACATCCTCCGTTGCAGAACGGCTTACCCTTACGTAAGCAGGCTTTTCATCCTCAAGAATTGCCTCTATCAGCTTTCTGGTCTGAAAACGGTCACATGGGAAATAAACCCGCATATCCGGCAGACTGGCCATGGCAGCAATATCCTGGCAGGAATGATGAGTCATGCCCAGTGCTCCATAACTGACACCTCCGCTGATTCCAATTAACGTAACATTGGTCTTTGAATAAGCCACATCTACCTTTACCTGTTCGTAGCTTCTGGTGGATAAAAAGCTTGCCGGGGACGCTGCAAAAACCTTTTTTTTGCAGGATGCCAGACCTGCTGATACAGATACCAGATTCTGCTCCGCAATTCCGACTTCAACAAACTGGTTCGGATACTGCTCCGCAAACGGTGCAAGGGATGCAGAACCTCTGGAATCCGAACATACCACCACAATATCCTTATCTTCCTTTGCAGCCTCTGTCAGTGTATCACAAATTACCTGTCTGTTCGTTATCTGATTCATGCCAGCACCCCCTCCAATTCTTTCACAGCTTTTTGGTATTGCTCCTCTGTCATGACACCATGATGCCATTTCTTCTGGTTTTCCATAAATGACACCCCTTTCCCTTTTGTGGTATGGGCAAGAATTACAGAAGGACATCCCTTTTTTCTTTCTGCTTCCCTGAAGGCAGCAAGAAGCTGTAAGCAGTCATTACCGTTTTCCACCTCTATGACATTCCATCCAAATGCTCTGAACTTTTCACCCAGATCATTGCTTTTCATGGTTTCCTCTGTTGTTCCGCTGATCTGCAGGCCATTTAAATCAACCGTTGCACACAGCTGGTCCAGTCCATAATGTCCCGCTGCCATCATAGCTTCATAATTAGATCCTTCGGCCATTTCACCGTCTCCCAGCACAACAAAGGTTCTGTATGACCGGCCATCCATTCTGGCAGCCAGTGCCATTCCCACTCCCAGAGAAAGTCCGTGACCCAATGATCCCGAATTTATCTCTATTCCAGGTACATCCATTGTGGGGTGGCCAATAAATTCAGAACCAAATCTGCTGAATGTATCTATGGCTTTCTGCTTGTCAAAAAATCCCCGGTCCCCCAGAGTTATGTATAGTGCATCTGTACAATGTCCCTTACTAAGCAAAAACCGGTCTCTGTCATCATTCTTCCAGTTTTGGGGACTGACATTCATTACTTCAAAATAGAGCACAGTTAAAATATCAATCACACTTAAATCTCCGCCAATATGACCAGCTTTTGACCGATATACTTCCTCAATTACATCTCTTCGAAGTTCATAAGCTTTCCTGGTGAGTCTGTCCATGTTTTACCGTCCTTTCCTATTCGCCCCGTATCCATGCTTTTACTTCTTCGTCATTGTTATCGTACAGATCGGGTGTAATACCAAGATATTTACATGCTTCATACAGCACCGGAACAACATTTTTATGAATTCCAACACAATGATGGATATAAGGTCCTTCCACGATTTTGGCTTCCAGCCTCTTTAGATTTTCAACCTCCACCCATACATAGGTTCCTTTGGTATAGGGACCCTCGATTCCTTTTGCATTGCCAAGAAGCAGGCTGTAATCTCCATTATCCCCATCAAAACGACAGAGCGTCATCTCGCCCAGTTTTGCCTGAGCTTCCACGGCTCCCGGATGGCTGAAAGCAAGTGGATACCCGAT
The DNA here is from genome assembly GCA_023386315.1 of Bacillota bacterium. Lineage (GTDB taxonomy): Bacteria > Bacillota > Clostridia > Lachnospirales > Lachnospiraceae > Lacrimispora. The sequence continues at coordinate 73,911 of JAEWJZ010000011.1, forward strand.
AGACGGCTTACAGGCTGCGCAGGACAGGGGCCATGGACCACAGTGCTGCAGCAATTCTCCATTCTCATTATCAGGATGCCGCACAGTCCAGTCAGCGAAAAATGTCCTGGTTTCACCAAGCCCTGCCGCCTCACACATAATAGCTGTAATTGCACCATGAATATCAGTCTCACATACAACCGGAAGCCCCTCTTCGTTTAACAGACTGTTGGCTGCACAGGGCATAATTCCAATTTCATCCTGGAGTGCATTCCAGCACTGTAAAGCAATTGCGTTGCACCCGTAGCGTTCTGCCAGAGTTCTCATAGCTGCCTTCAGGGCTGCCACCGTCTTTAAATCTTCATCTTTTATGACCACATTAAAGTTTTTCTTACAATAATCCACTATCTCCTGAATCCTGCTTTCCTCCTCTTTTACCCGTTTCATTTCTCCGGTAAGCTCCGGCATGGGGATGGGTGCCAGCTGAATATTGTATTTCTCAAGCAGTTCGCCTTCATTGCACATTGTAGACCAGAAATCAAAAGGTCTTGGTCCGATCTGAAGAATGCGGGTATTTTTAAATGCCTTTACCACGCTGCATACTGCCAGAAAATTGGTAACGCCTCTGTAAAAGGCTTCATCCTCCAGCCTGCAGTTACATAAATATGTAAAAGGAATCTTAAATCTCCGTAGAACCTTTCCGGTAGCAAATAACCCGCACTGACTATCCCGAAGGCGGATTCCATTTTCATCCGGTCTTTCATCTCTTGGTCCCCACAGCAGTACAGGTACGCTGCATTCTCTGCATAATCTGGCTACTTCATATTCTGTTCCAAAATTCCCGTGGGGGATAAACAGACCATCAATCTTTTCAGTCCTGAATTTCTCTGCTATCTTTATTCTGTCATCTTCCTTATGCAGCAATCCATCCTCTGAAATATCCGTGATATCAACAAAAGTAACTCCCATTTCCTCCAGTTTCTTTCTGGTTAAATCCGCATACTTTACTGCGTCCGGCGCAGAGAATATGCTCCTTCTGGTGGGCGCGAATCCCAATACTATATTCGTCATACACATGTCTCCTTTTTTACTGTTACCCATATTATTTACTGGAGGAAACTTAATTACAATTAATAATTAAGTAAAATATAGTATTTTATTGACTTAATCTACTTAATCTGTTAAGTTGATAAAAAAGAGTTTATCTGTAAGAAAGGAACCCATCCTGATGTCCATAACAGCAAAGGAGCTTGCTAAACTGCTTAATCTTTCAGAGGCTGCAGTCTCCATGGCTCTTAATCATAAGCCAGGTGTCAGCACCCAGACGAGAAAGAAGGTCATAGAGGCTGCCAAAGAACATGATTATGACTTTTCAAGAATAAAAGAAACATCCGTGAGTACCAGCCCCCACGGCATGATACAATTTATCATATATAAGAAAAACGGTGCCGTTGTTTCAGATACCCCTTTCTTTTCCCAATTATCAGAAGGAATTGATGCCGGCTGCAAAGAGGCCTGCTATTACCTGAATATTACTTATCTTTATGAAGAAGATGATATTCCTTCCAAAGTCTCAGAGATGGTACGTTTGGGCTGCCGGGGTATTCTGCTTCTGGGAACAGAGATGGCGGAAGAAGATTTTAAACCATTTTTAAATCTCCCTGTTCCTGTCGTAGTCGTAGATACCTGTTTTGAAAACCGGAGCACAGACTGTGTCATAATTGATAATGTACAGGGTGCTTTTTTTGCAGCAAACTATCTGATCAGAAAAAGAAAAAAACAGCCGGGATATTTAAAATCCTCTTATCCCATCAAGAATTTTGAGCAAAGATCTGACGGCTTCTACCAGGCAGTCAGAAAGAACGGTATGTCCGTTTCCAATTCAAAGGTTTACAAACTATCTCCGTCAATGGATGGTGCCTATGCTGACATGACGGCTATTTTAAAACAGGGAGAAACTCCGTCAGACTGTTACTTTGCAGACAATGACCTTATTGCAGCCGGCGCCATTAAAGCATTAAAGGAAAACGGATACCGGGTTCCACAGGATGTCGCCGTGATAGGTTTTGATAATATGCCCTTGTGTACCTTCCTGGACCCACCCCTCACAACCATTCACGTACCCAAGCAATATATGGGAATGATGGCAGCAAAGCGTATGGCAGAGCTTATACAAACTAAATCCTCTTACCCCGTAAAAATCGAGATCAGCACCACTCTGGTCCTTAGAAAATCTACTTAATACTCAATGAAAAAAGGACAACAAAAAAAGAACAGATTTGAACTCAATCCAAATCTGCTCTCTCTTTTATTGCCCTAGCAAAAGATCCTGTTATAATCTCTTTCCCGGTTTATATTTATTTACCGTAGTAAGCCTTTAAATACATTTCCTTAATTTCACTGAACAGCGGATATCTTGGGTTTGCACCCGTACACTGATCATCAAATGCATTTTCAACCATCTCGTCAAGTGTATCTAAGAAATACTTCTCATCTACGCCGTAATCTTTAATAGTTGCCTTAATGCCTACTGCCTTCTTTAATTCCTCAACCTTAACAAGGAATTTTTTGAATACTTCCGCATCATCCTTGCCTTCCACTCCACAGAAGCGTGCGCATTCTGCATATCTTGCAAGAGTATGGGGATACTGATACTGCGGGAAGGTTCCCATCTTAGCCGGAACTTCTGATGCATTGAATTCCATAACCAGAGTGATTAACAGTGCATTTGCCACACCGTGAGGAATATGGTGGTAAGCTCCTAATTTATGAGCCATAGAGTGACAAACTCCTAAGAATGCATTGTTAAATGCCATACCAGCCATACAGGAAGCGTCAGCCATCTTACATCTTGCTTCTACATTAGTTCCATCGTTATAAGCGGTTGGAAGGTATTCAAATACATTTTTCATAGACTTCAGTGCAAGACCGTCCGTATAGTCAGAAGCCATTACAGAAGCGTATGCTTCCAGTCCGTGAGTCAGAACATCAATACCAGAAGCACTGGTCAGACCCTTAGGCTGGCTCATCATATTGTCTGCATCAACGATGGACATATTGGGCATTAACTGGTAATCTGCAAGCGGATATTTTACTCCAGTGTTCTGATCTGTAATAACAGCGAAAGAAGTTACTTCAGAACCAGTACCGGAAGAAGTTGGGATTGCTACAAAATAAGCTTTCTCACCCATCTTCGGGAATGTGTAAACTCTCTTACGGATATCCATAAAGCGCATTGCCATATCCTGGAAATCCACTTCCGGATGCTCATACATAACCCACATGATCTTCGCAGCATCCATAGCGGAACCGCCGCCCAGAGCAATGATTGTATCTGGCTGGAATGCCTTCATAGCTGCAGCACCGGCCTCAGCATTTGCAAGAGTCGGGTCAGGCTGAACATCTGAGAATACAGTATAAACAATACCCATTTCATTGAGTTTGTCGGTTATTGCCTTGGTATAACCATTCATATAAAGGAAAGAGTCTGTTACTACAAATGCTCTCTTTTTGTTATAAACATCTTTTAACTCACTAAGCGCAACTGGCATACAGCCTTTTTTGAAATAAACTTTCTCCGGATTTCTGAACCACAGCATGTTCTCTCTCCTCTCAGCAACGGTTTTAATATTCAGCAGATGCTTCACACCTACATTTTCAGAAACAGAGTTTCCTCCCCAGGAACCGCAGCCCAGAGTCAGAGAAGGCTGTAACTTAAAGTTATAGATATCACCGATACCGCCATGAGAAGATGGTGTATTAACCAGAATACGGCAGGTCTTCATTGCAGCTGCATGTTTTGCCATCTTTTCAGTTTCATTTACATTTACATAGAGAGAAGCAGTATGTCCATAACCACCGTCTGCAACCAGCTGTTCTGCCTTTTCAATTGCCTCATCAAAGGTTTTAGCCTTATACATAGCCAAAACTGGAGACAGCTTTTCATGTGCAAATTCTTCCTCAAGATGTACGCTTTCCACTTCACCAATTAAGATCTTAGTTGATTCCGGAACTTCAACACCCGCAAGCTTCGCAATGGTATAAGCTTTCTGACCAACAATCTTGGCATTTAACGCACCATTGATAATAATGGTTTTACGTACTTTCTCAATCTCATCGCCTTTTAAGAAGTAGCAACCTCTTGCTGCAAATTCTTTCTTAACCGCGTCATAAACCTTTTCAAGAACAGTAACAGACTGCTCAGAAGCACAAATCATACCATTATCAAATGTTTTGGAATGAATGATGGAGTTAACTGCCATCTTAACATCTGCTGTATCATCAATGATAACCGGTGTATTACCTGCACCAACGCCCAGAGCCGGCTTGCCGGAGGAATAAGCTGCTTTCACCATTCCAGGTCCGCCTGTTGCAAGAATGATATCTGCACTTCTCATAACCTCGTTGGTTAATTCAAGAGACGGTACATCAATCCATCCAATAATTCCTTCTGGAGCTCCTGCTTTGACAGCCGCATCAAGAACTACCTTAGCAGCTGCTATTGTACAGTTCTTTGCTCTTGGGTGTGGGGAAATGATAATTGCATTTCTTGTCTTTAAGCTGATTAAGGTTTTGAAAATAGCAGTTGAAGTCGGGTTTGTAGTCGGAATAACAGCTGCTACCAGACCGATTGGTTCTGCAATTTTCTTAATTCCAAAAGCCTTATCTTCTTCAATCACACCGCAGGTTTTCGTATCTTTATAAGAATTATAGATATATTCAGCTGCATAATTGTTTTTAATTACTTTATCCTCTGCAACGCCCATCCCTGTTTCTTCAACAGCCATCTTTGCTAGAGGGATTCTTAATTTATTTGCAGCACTGGCTGCCTCATAAAAGATTTTATCAACCTGCTCCTGAGTAAAGGTTGCGAATACTCTCTGAGCTTCTCTCATAGCCTCCATTTTTGCGATCAGGGTATCTACACTATCAATTATCTGGGGAACCTTAACCAGTTCTTCTTTTTTTGCCATCTTGATTTTCCTCCATTTTATAAGTATCAATCCCATTGGTTTCTTGATCGATAATTTTTTAACGATCTTTATGGTTTTATTATATTCTATCGTTATTTTTTTGTCAATGTGATAACTCACAAAAATATACATCGTTCGATACTTTTTTTATATATAATTTATAAATATTTTTTTACTTATATAAGAATTGCTCTGAATATACTAATTCTTATAAAATAAGGGGATTTATGGGATTATAGTGATATAAAATAAACAATAAACCCTTACATCCTGAATTTTCATTGTTTTTAATCCAAACAGATTTATAAAAGCCCCAGCCTATATCCGACTTTTATGAACACATTTAAGAACTTGGCATTTACCTATAATTATGGTATAGTTAGCCTTAATACCTGCTTCTAAAAGGTCCGGCAGGCTGGATCAGATAACGAGATTTAAGGGGACATATATGAAAATAACCATTGGAATTGATCTTGGCGGAAGTACAACGAAGATTGTAGGTTTTCAGGATCATAAATTAAAAATACCCACATTTGTAAAAGCGGATAATCCTATTGCTTCCTTATTTGGAGCTCTGGGCAAATTTATCTATGATAATAACATTCAGTTGAATGAAATAGAAAAAATTATGATAACAGGGGTAGGAAGTGCTTATGTGGAGCAGCCTCTTTATGGAATTCCCACCTATAAGGTGAATGAGTTCACCTGTAACGGATTAGGTGGTCAATATTTTACCGGATTAAAAGATTTAATTGTGGTAAGTATGGGAACCGGTACTTCCCTGGTGCAGGTGAATGGTGATTCCATCGTTCATACCGGGGGGATCGGTATAGGTGGTGGAACCATCCTCGGTCTTTCCAGCCTGCTGTTAAAAACTCAGGATATCTCCCATATTATGGACCTGGCAAGCAGAGGTAATTTAAGCAATATTGATTTACAGATTCAGGATATTTCAAGAACCCCTCTTCCCGGACTGCCTTTATCTGCAACAGCATCAAACTTTGGAAAAGTGAGAGGTTTTGTATCGGATGAGGATATTGCGATCGGAATTATTCATATGGTACTCCAGGTAATTGGAAAGTCGGCCATTCTATCATCATTAAACAGCAATATTAATGATTTTGTTATGACAGGAAATCTTTCCAAATTTCCTCAATGCAGGGAGATCTTCCAATCCCTGGAGACCATGTTTGATGTGCACTTTATTATTCCTGAACAGGCGGAATACGGAACTGCCATCGGTGCAGCACTTACAGAAGAGCATCACCTGCAGATGACTGAAATCCGTTAATCAGAATAATTTTCTCTTTTTTCACTGGTAAATGACTGGATTATAGCTTTGGCATTTTGTAAAAAGAAGACTTCCATTAAGTTATTGTCAACCGAATACATTTTGCTCAAAGCTGGTCCATATTCTTCAATCATTGCTGCTCTCGCTTCTCTTCTGGCATTGAAGTACTTATATTAAAAAAACACGGTAAAAACCGTGTTTTTAAGAATGATATCCCAATGCCCGTTCCAAAGCATCTTTTTCTTCGCTTCCAAGAAGTACCTCTGTCTCTCCTCTTTCTACTTCTTTAATATAGACATAACATCCTTCTCTGCTGTGAACAGAATTCAGAACAAAGCCGCTGTTTGTATAATCAAGCAATGCCATGGCAAAGCTTAAATTACCGCCCATTCCTTTAAATGCATTATATTTTACCAGTCCAAACTTCTGAAATGCACTTCTGTAGTTTTTGTTTGTATTACGAAGGGAGTCTTTATTGGCACGATCCTCTGATTTTAACTGGGCAATATCCTCCATTTGTTCCATAATAATGCCCTCAAGCGTTTCTGCGTCCTTGCCCCTCATAAAAAAATCATATCTGCGATATAGTTTTCTAATCTGAATAATACATATAATTACAACAATCAGTAATATTAATGTAAGCACGGATAATCCTATGATCAAAAAAGCAGGATCAACCGGCAGCTGATTCAATATACTGTTATCCATTCTTTCGTCCTCACTTCCATGATGTTATCTTATGGATTCTAATAACTCTACTATTCTTTCCAATTCTGCCTCAGAATAGTACTCGATTTCAACTCTTCCTTTATTTTTATCTTTACGGTTGATGCTGACCTTCGTACCCATGGCAGTTTTCATTCGATCTTCCAGTTCCCTGAAAATTAACGAAATGCTTTCATCTTCTTCTCTGTTTTCCTTTGGTTCTTTCTTTTTTGATAAGGATTTTACAAGTTTTTCTACTTCCCGGACGCTTAAATTCTCAGCTACAATCTTCCCTGCAAGCTGATACTGTAAATCCTGATCCTCTACTGCTAACAATGCTCTGGCGTGTCCGCTGCTGATCTGATCCTGAATCAGCATATCCTGAATACGTTCGTCCAGCTTTAATAATCGCATACTATTAGTTATGGTAACCCGGTTCTTTGCTACCCTGGCTGCGATTTCTTCCTGCTTTAATCCAAACTCCTGCATCAAAATAGAATAAGCTCTGGCTTCTTCTATCGGGTTTAAATCTTCTCTTTGAACGTTTTCTATCAAAGCAATTTCCATAGACTGCTGTTTTGTATATTCCCGGATTACTACCGGTACTTCTTTCAATCCAGCCAGCTTCGCCGCCCGCCATCTCCGTTCCCCAGCGATGATTTCATAATAATCGCCCTTCTTTTGAACCAGAAGAGGCTGTAGAACGCCATATTCCTTCATGGATTCAGCTAATTCAATCAGCGCTTCTTCGCGAAATTCTTTTCTCGGTTGATTGTGATTGGGCTCAACCATAGAAATTTTTATAAACATTTCCTTTCCTGTTTCTGAATCTGCTTTTTCTTTATCAGAAGATGCAGAGGTATGGTCTGCCTCTTTATGATTTCTTATTTCCTGTTCCTCTGCTGCAGATTCCATTACTTCATCTCCAAAAATCGCACCAAGCCCTTTTCCTAAACCTGTTCTCTTTGCCATATCTAGATCTCTTCTCCTCTGCTGATAACTTCTGCCGCCAATAACCGGTAGCTTTCCGCTCCCGCTGATCTGGAATCATATAAATTGATCGGCATTCCATGGCTGGGAGCCTCTGCCAGTCTGACATTTCTGGGTATGATTGTTTTATAAATGTTCTGATTTAAATTATTCTTTACACTTTCAACAACTTCCAACGAAAGATTTGTTCTCGCATCATACATGGTAAATACCACACCTTCCATTTCCAAAGAAGGATTCAATTTCTTTTTTACTAAATTCACTGTTTTTAATACCTGACTAAGTCCTTCCAATGCATAATATTCACATTGAATGGGTACTAGTACAGTATTTGCTGCAGTTAATGCATTAATTGTCAACAGACTCAATGACGGAGGACAATCTATAATAATAAAATCATAGTTTTTCTTGACTTTTTCAAGATATGACTTAAGGAGTATCTCCTTATTTTCGATTTCCAACAGTTCTATTTCAGCTCCTGCCAGATCCACATTCGATGGCAATAGATCAAGATTTTCCTGAACGTTAGTTATTAAACATTCTTCTATCTCACACTCTCCTACCAGCAGATCATATACGGTACGCTCAATGACTGACTTATCCATACCCAGTCCGCTGGTTTCGTTTCCCTGTGGATCAAAATCCACAGCTAATACCCGCTGTCCTGACTCCGCAAGACAAGCTGATAGGTTAATTGCAGTAGTCGTTTTACCGACTCCGCCTTTCTGGTTTGCTATCGCAATGATTCTTCCCATTTTTAATTTTCTCCTGTAACAACGTCCGGAAATTGCAGTTCAAACTAGAGTATAACATACTTTATTTTTTTTTCCTATGGTTTCAAGTAAAAAAATACAGAAAATACAAAAAATGTTTCACGTGAAACATTTTTCCAAGTTTAAGAATAAATTAATATGTTAGCCGTTGTAAGTCCATATTGATTATATTATAATAGGAAGAGATTATCCGCTATCAGGAGGTAAATAATGAAAACCACGAGTAAATTACTAACTCTACTCATTCTTTCGGCAAGTACGGCTGCTACTACTGCAGTTATTAATAAATTTGTCAAACTCTCTGCATCCTCTAAAAATATATTAGCAGATGCAAAATCCTTATGTTACAAATGGAGATTCGGTAATATTCATTATACAAAGTCCGGCACAGGAAAACCGCTTCTTTTAATACATGATTTAACCGCTTGCTCCAACGGCTATGAATGGAGCAGCATGATTTCCTTATTAAAAGAACAGTATACTGTCTATACCATTGATCTGCTGGGTTGTGGCCGTTCAGAAAAACCAGATCTCACATATACAAACTATCTGTATGTACAGATGATATCTGATTTTATTAAATCTGAGATTGGGCATAGGACAAATATAATTGCTACAGGCGGCTCTTCTGCTCTGGCACTTATGGCATGTAATAATTCTCCAGAACTGTTCGATCAGATTATGCTGATTAATCCGGAAAGCCTTATGATGTGCAGCCAGATACCCAATAATCATTCCAAAGTATATAAGTTTATTCTGGACCTTCCGATTTTGGGAACTCTCCTATATCATATATCAGTGAGCAGACAATCCATAACAGAAGAATTTACCAGGAATTATTACTTCAATCCTTATTCTGTTAAAAATTCAATAATCGATGCATATTACGAATCAGCTCATTTAGGAGATTCGCCAAAGTCACTTTATGCCAGTGTCAAGTGTAATTATACAAAATGTAATGTGACGAATGCATTAAAGAAAATAAACAATAGTATTTACATTACAGGTGGTCAGGAAATGGATCATATCAATGACATAATTATGGAATATCAAAGATATAATCCTGCCATTGAAAGTTCCTTGGTATCAAAAAGCAAGTATCTTCCACAATTGGAGAATCCAACCAGTTTGTATCAATTAATACAAATGTATTTTCTATAAAAAAATGTTTCACGTGAAACATTCCTTCAGAGATCATTATTTATCTCCTGGATGTTTCACGTGAAACATTTTATTTTAACGGTTCTTTCGAAGGTAATCCAGCCTTTCTTGGATACTTCTTAGAAATTGCGTTTGTTTTTATGACTTGTATCAACGATCTCTCTGCTTCTGTACCCGGCAGTAAAAATCGTTCTGTTTTTTCAATTTTTCCACTAAGTAAAAAAACTGCATGCTTTGCTTCTGTTAACTCCTCATCGATCTTACCAGACTTGTATGGAATAAAACAGCCACCTACTTTTACGAATGGCATACAATATTCCGATAGAGTGCTTAAATTTGCTACTGCCCTGGAAACACAAAGATCATATTGCTCTCTGTGTTTCACATCCCTGCCCAAATCTTCTGCTCTTCCATGTATGGTGCAAATATCATCTAAACCTAATTTTTCTATGACTTCATTTAGAAAATTTATCCGTTTATTTAAAGAATCCATTAAAGTAATATTAAGTTGGGGAAATGCTATTTTCAAAGGTATTCCTGGAAAGCCGGCACCCGTTCCAACGTCAATTATATTGTAATCTTTTATATCGAGATCATTCACTATTTTAATAAGAGATAAGCTGTCAACAAAATGTTTTGATATTACTTCATCCATCTCGGTAATTGCAGTGAGATTCATTACTTTGTTCCATTCAACTAATAGTTCATAATACTTATAAAATTGATCTAATTTATTCTTTTCCAAATTAATAGATAATAAATTCAATTCGCTTTGAAACTTCTCATAAAAAGCTTCTGCCATGTTATCTTCCTCACTCCTTCTGATCCATGTTTTTATGATATCTCATTTGTTCTAAGTAAACCAGAAGTACAGAGATATCTGCAGGAGAAACACCTGATATTCTGGAGGCCTGACCAATAGACATGGGTTTATATAAATTCAGCTTCTGAATGGCTTCTCTTCTCAATCCTTTTACTTCCCCATAATCAAATTCCGCCTGCAGCTTTCTGTTTTCCAGCTTTTTATATTGTGCCACCTGCTGCTTCTGTCTGCGTATATATCCTTCATATTTAATATTGATATCTACCTGTTCCATCACATCTTCAGGAAGAGGAATTCGTTTACTATCAATATCAGTTAACATAATATAATCAAGTTCTGGTCTGCGCACCAGCTCTGCCAATGTTGTTCCTGTTTTTAGCGGCGTGCTCCCGTGCTTCTCTAAAAACTCCTGAACTACCCCGGTTGCTCCGATATTTGTTGATTCCAAACGCCTGATTTCTGAATCAATAGCCTGCTCTTTCTTTAGCAGCTTCTCATACCGTTCCTCACTGACCAGACCAATTTTATGTCCGATTTCCATCAAACGAAGATCTGCATTATCCTGACGGAGTAAAAGCCTGTACTCAGCTCTGGAGGTCATCATCCGATATGGCTCTAAGTTTTCCTTCGTTACCAGATCATCAATCAGGACTCCTATATATGCCTGGGAACGATCTAATACAACCGGTTCTCTTCCCAAAATCTTCATAGCAGCATTAACCCCCGCCATAAATCCCTGAACCGCTGCCTCTTCATATCCGGAACTTCCATTAAACTGACCACCGCTGAATAAACCGCTTACAACTTTAAATTCCAAAGTCGCATTCAGCTGCCTGGAATTGATACAGTCATATTCGATCGCGTAAGCATTTCTCACAATCTTAACGTTCTCCAGTCCCGGAACCGTTCTATACATGGCATACTGAACATCCTCAGGAAGAGAACTGGACATTCCTCCCAAATACATCTCATTGGTATAAAGTCCTTCTGGCTCAACAAAAACCTGATGACGGTCTTTATCCGGAAACTTTACTACCTTATCTTCAATAGATGGACAGTATCTTGGCCCTGTGCCCTCAATTGCACCAGAATACAGAGGAGAACGATCCAGATTATTCCTGATAATTTCATGTGTGCTGTTGTTCGTATAAGTAAGCCAGCAGGATATCTGCTCCTTCTGGATGGATTCAGGGTCTGTAGAAAAGGAGAATGGCACTACTCTCTCATCACCAAGCTGTTCTTCCATTTTCGTAAAATCAATACTTCTCTTGTCCACTCTCGCAGGAGTACCCGTTTTAAAACGCCTCATTTCAATTCCATTGGCCTTTAAGGATTCTGTTAAGTGATTGGCTGCCTGGAGTCCATTGGGACCTGTATAATTGCTTACATCACCGTAAATGCATCTGGCTCTTAAATAGGTACCAGTGGCAAGTACAGCTGCCTTGCAGCGGTAAATGGCCCCGGAATAAGTCTTAACCCCTGTCAGTATACCATTCTCAGTTATAATTTCCGATACCTCTGCCTGTCTGATGGTCAGATGATCGGTGTTCTCCAGAACCCTTCTCATGGATCTGGAATAATCCTGTTTATCAGCCTGTGCCCTTAAAGAGTGAACAGCTGGTCCCTTGGACTGGTTAAGCATTTTTGACTGAATAAAGGTCTTGTCAATGTTTTTTCCCATCTCTCCGCCTAAAGCATCCAGTTCTCTTACCAGGTGGCCTTTTGAACTTCCTCCGATATTGGGATTACAGGGCATCAGGGCAATGCTGTCCACACTTACCGTAAACATAATCGTCTCAAGGCCCAGCCTGGCACATGCCAGGGCAGCCTCACAGCCGGCGTGACCAGCGCCGACCACTACTACATCATAAGTCTCCTCTAAATACTGCATTTTTATCTCCTCTTTTCTGCTCGTTACTTACCCATACAGAATTTACTGAATATTTCATTGACCAGATCATCCTCTACTGACTCTCCCAAAATGATTCCAAGCTGTTCGTACGCATCCATTAAGTCAATGGAATAGAAGTCCTCAGCCATTCCGTCATTTATGCTTTGCTCTACCATACTAAGACTTTTTAAAGCTTCCTCGAGTGCATTTTTCTGTCTGACATTTGTGATATAAACCTGGTCATTAAAATCGATTTCACCCTCATAAAACATCGTCTTAATCTCATGCTCCAGCTCTTCTATCCCTGAGCGGTTTCTCGCAGAAATTGTAATCACCTTATGACTGGTTCTTTTATTTAACAGATCTGGTGTCACCACCATGGACAAATCTGACTTATTTAAAACAATAACCGCTTTTCTATCGTCGATAAAAGATAAGATCTCATCATCATTCTCATCAAGCGGACAGGAACCATCCACCACATAGATGATCAGATCAGCACCTTCTGCCGCCTGTCTGGCCTTTTCAACCCCTATTTTTTCCACTACATCCTCTGTATCACGGATACCGGCAGTGTCTATCATATTCAGACTCAGATCCTCAAGCATAATCTGCTCCTTTAATGTATCACGGGTCGTACCAGCGATATCTGTAACAATAGCACGCTCCTCGCCTACAAGAACATTAAGCAGCGATGATTTACCTGCATTGGGTTTACCCAATATGACCGTCTCGATCCCTTCGGAAAGTACTCTCCCATTCTCAGAAGAATGGATCAGACGTTTTAACTCTTCTTTTAAAGGTGCAATTGCAAAAAGAAGAGTTTCCTGATAACCATCCAGAGATATATGCTCCGGATCATCAAGTGCCGATTCAATAAATGCAATATGATAAATAATAGTATCTCTCAATGCGCGGACACGCTTGGAAACGGCTCCCTCCAGCTGACTGACAGACGATTTTAAAGCATACCGGTTTTTCGCATTAATTACATCAATGACAGCTTCTGCCTGAGTTAAGTCAATCCTTCCGCTTAAAAATGCCCGTTTTGTAAATTCCCCCGGCTCAGCCGGCCTTGCTCCATACTTTAATACTGTCTCCAGTATCTTTTTTGTAACCAGAACACCTCCATGGCAGTCAATCTCAACCGTATCCTCTCCGGTATAACTGCCTGGCCCCCTCATAATTAATACCAGAACTTCATCAATCAGTTCTTCTCCATCATAGATAAATCCGTAATGAATTGTGTGGGATTTTTCATCAGAAAGCTTTTTAACCCGTTTTCCTTTCCCCTTAAAAATCCTGTCTATAATCTGAAATGACTCCTCGCCACTGATCCTTACAATTCCGATTCCGGAACTGGACATCGCTGTGGCAATAGCCGCTATTGTATTCATCTTCATATTCTGTCACCTGTTTAACACCAGTCATTATACCGGCGTGAGAAAAGGGTTGAGGGTGCCTTCCGACAGCCCCAACCCCTCATTGTTGTTTGACTATTTATCTCTATCCTGATACCGTTCTTTTTTTATATGTTCCTTTTTCAAGGATATTACCACATGTCTGAATGGTTCTTCCCCATCACTTCTGGTAACAACAAACTTGTCATTCTGAAGTGCAGAATGAATGATTCTTCTCTCATATGGATTCATAGGCTCCAGAGAAACCGGTCTTCTGGTACGCTTTACTTTGTAAGCAATGTTCTTAGCCAGCGTTTCCAGAGTCTCTTTTCTCCGCTCTCTGTAGTTTTCCGTATCCAGTTTCACACGAATATAATCTTCGCTTTCCTTATTTACAACAAGACTTACCAGATACTGCAGAGAATCCAGAGTCTGTCCTCTTTTTCCAATTAGAATTCCCATGTCATCGCCTGACATATTGATGGAAAGTTCACGTTCACCCTCATCAAATGCTGCTTCCATGGAAACACTTATATTCATTGCACCAAATACATCGGAAAGAAAGGTCATTGCCATGTCCTCCAAGGTTTCTTTCTTCCTTGCGCGGATGACAGCAGGCTTTGAACCGATAAATCCCAGAATACCATTACTTCCTTTATCAACAATCTCATACTCCAGTTTATCACTGGTTGTCTCCAGTTGGATTAATGCTTTTGTAATCGCTTCATCAACGGTTTTTGCTGAAACTGTAATCATATCCATAGGTCACCCCTCCTATTTGCTGTGCTTTTCATTGTACTTCGAAACCATACGTGCCTTGGCAGAAATGCTGTTAGGATCAGAACTTGTGCTTTGATAGTAATCAGTGGAAGCCTTTACCTGCTCCTTCGCTTTTTCTATTTTAGCACTCAGTTCTTCTTCTGCCTTCTCATTGGCAGCCTGAAGATTCTTAAGGCTTGCTGTAGCATTCTGAGAAACACGCTGAGGTGGAAGACCTTTTTTTGCACGTTTTTTATTCGCCTTATCCAGATTCTTCTTAATCATCTCATCCATATCAATACGGTTTAAATGACGGTTAATTAAAACCTGCTGAATAATCTGGAACACACTGGATGCGATCCAGTAAATACCGATACCAGATGCAAATGTGAAACAGAAGAATACAGACATTAAAGGCATCACTGTATTCATGCTCTTCATGGACTGAGCCATGGCATTATTCTCATCAGCTCCAGTTTTAGGCTGATTCACAGTCATAAGCTTTGTACTGAACCACTGGCTCGCACCTGCGAGAACAGGAATCAGTAGAGCAAGACTTAAATGGAACCCGCCTCCGGTTGGAAAAATAACACTTGCGGGTGTCGATGCCAGATTAATTCCAAGGAAAGAATTCATATGCTCAATCTGAGCGGCATTGGAAGTAATGGTATCCTGGATGGTTGGATAAAGGGTCTTTAAGGCATTCCACTGATCCGGATTAAGCTGGTATAAAAAATCTACCATTCCGTTACTGGTATTTAAATCCCCGATTCTTGATAAGGTAATCTTATGATCAGCTGCAAATTGTGTCAGCTGTGAAACGTGATCTCCTCCAAGAGAGGTAATTGCGGTCACTACATTAACAAAAACAGCCTTCACACTCTGTACGTAAGCAGGTATATGATAAATAACCTGATAAAGAGCAAACAGAATAGGCATCTGGATCACCAGCTGGACACAGCCTCCAGTCATGGATGTTCCGTATTTTTCATAAACTGCCTGCATCTCCACGTTCTGTCTTCTCATGGATTCCTGGTCAGTTTTTCCTTTATACTTTGCCTGAACGGCGGTAAGTTCCGGCTGCATAACGCTCATCAGCTTGGATGATTTCTGCTGTTTTAACGTCAGCGGGAACATTAAAAGCTTTGTTACGAGAGTAAATAAAATGATACATAAACCAATATTCTGGATTCCAACTGCAGAGGTCATCTGGAAAAGCAGATCCATGATCACACCCAGAACAGTTGCAAATGGTCCCAGAAAGCCTCCTACCTTAGTGAGTACTAAGAATTCCAATGAACTACCTCCTCATCATTTACGGAACTGGATCATAACCGCCTTTTGCAAAAGGATTACAGCGAATGATTCTTTTGCAAGCCAAAAACGTACCTTTAAACACACCATACTTTTGGAGTGCCTCAATGGCGTATTGAGAACACGTAGGTGTGTAAATACAGTGAGTTCTTATCTTCAGAGGAGATAAATATTTCTGATATCCTCTGATCATCAAAATCATGATTTTTTTTACCATAAGATCACTTCGATTCTTTTTTTAAAATGTTATGAAGTCCGCACAAGTGCAGATATGCACTTTCGATTGTCTTGTATTTTTCTTCTTTTGCCGCTGTTCTCACAACGACCACGATGTCCAATCCTGTCTCAACCATTCCTTCATGAAGCCTGAAGCTTTCTCTGATTAATCTGGTTATATGATGCCTGACAACACTGTTTCCTACCTTCTTGCTTACCGAAATACCGATTCTTGTATCCGGCCTGTCCGTCTTTAAAACATACATGACAAGAAGTCTGTTAGCAAGGGATTTTCCGCTCTGATAAACTTCCTTGAAATCCCTGTTTTTTTTAATCGAATTAAAATGTTTCATTCAACTCTTTCCTTTTCCGTTTTTCTGGAATTTGAGAAAAGAAAAGGCCACAATTACTTGCGGCCTGGTCCATTAAGCTGATAATTTTGCTCTTCCTTTTGCTCTTCTGGCAGCTAAAACTTTTCTTCCGCCTGGAGTGCTCATTCTGGCTCT
>JAEWJZ010000032.1 GCA_023386315.1 Bacillota bacterium
CCATGGCAGAGTAGCCAAGTCGGGAAGGGATAAACGCTGAAGGCATCTAAGCGTGAAGCCCCCCTCAAGATGAGATATCCCATCGCAAGAGTAAGACCCCTTGAAGACGACGAGGTAGATAGGGCAGAAGTGGAAGCATGGTAACATGTGTAGCTGACTGTCACTAATAGGTCGAGGGCTTAACCAGGTTGGTTTAGGTAAGAGGAAAGAACGGATGAAAGATATATAACAATGTGTGTTTTTGAGGGTATATGCCCAGATAAAAGAATAGATGATAAGCGCGAGTGGCTCAGTTGGTGGAGTACGACCTTGCCAAGGTCGGGGTCGCGGGTTCGAGTCCCGTCTCGCGCTTTCGTGTTTACAAGGGTTTCCGGTTTTCGGGAATTCTTTTTTTGTTTGCATAAATAAATGTAATTAAAGATCCAAGTCCATTATAATATGAAAAGTGAGTTGTTATCATCTGGAATATGATATAATATTTTAAGATTAATGTGTTCCGCTGGAATATATTAAAATAGAAAATTAGTGAGAGGTGATGAAGATATATGACAACTACATCATTAAAAATACTTGCACTTGGTTTTATGCTTTTAGATCATATTGCTGAATTCATTCCGGGAACACCCATTTGGTTTCATTGGATTGGAAGAGTCTCAGCCCCGATTTTCTTTTTCTGCATGGTATGGGGATTTAAGTACACACATAACAGAAAAATATATTTATGCAGAATGTATGGATTTGGTGTTATTATGGGTATTATGGATTTCATTTGTAATAATTTACTTCGCAGTCCATATTGTTTAATAACCAATAATATATTTGTTACCATGTTTTTGATAGGCATGGTTATATGGATACTGGAGACAATGCAGTCAGATAAAAAACGCGGGTATCACTATTTAATCTATTTTTGTCTTTATCAGATCTTTAGCACAGCATTTTGCCTTATCGCAAAAAAGATAATATCCGGGTATGGTATCTATGAATTTGTGGGGGCATTAACAGCTAATATTATCTTTACTGAAGGAAGTTTTCTGTTTGTATTTCTGGGTGTATTAATGTATTTTACGAAGGAGAGTAAAATACGTATAGGGGCTGTTTATACTATATTCTGTATCATATATTTTGCATTGACAGCTTTGAATAGTGTTTACGTTAAAGAGCTGTTTTATGAGAATTATCAATGGATGATGATCGGAGCGTTTCCGTTCATGTACCTGTACAACGGAAAAAAAGGAAAGGGGTTCAAATATCTTTTTTATATATTCTATCCGCTACATATTTTTGTGTTATTTTGGATAGGTAATCTATGCTATTGAAACAGGCTGCTTGGATGGATATACCGTTGGATCGTTCTGACAGCGGATTATTTCTGATATTCGCATCTTATACCATAAAGCCCCATAAAAATTAAATATTAACTATAATGTAATCAATTGGTATACCATTACCAGCTGGTTACTTTTTTTTCCAGGTTATCAGTGAAACAGGTATGCTAAGAACGGTATTAAAAATAAAAAATGAAAGGGGTATCTGTATGAATGAAGTAGGAAATTGGGTATTAGAAGAATTTACGCCCTGTGAATTACCAAAAGAGGTGGCCGATGGATTTTCTCAGGTTATGAGCACTATTGCGGGAGTCAGCTACACTCCGCTGCTTTACGCTGCAACTCAGGTAGTGGCAGGTAAAAATCATATGATAATTTGTGAAAACACTCCCGTGGTTTTAAATCCGGTGCGGAGTCTTGTTGCCGTTTATTTGAATCAGACGTTACCGGTTGAAGGCGGAGAGTTCCGGCTGTTATCGGTTCAACCCATCAGAATCGGTATATAATCCCATCGTATGTATATGGTAAAACGGGATAAAGGGACTTTCCCATTCCTTATTTTGTAACTGAAAACGAAAGATAAGCAAAAGGAGGTTTTTATTATGGCATATCCGGTATCTGATTTTACTGCAGCAAAAATAGGTGAGAATTCAAGTGCGGAACGCAGAGATGGTATGACAGTAAATTCTGAGGCTACGATTAACGGTTCCTCGAATTTATATGACATCATTCGATTTAATAATAAAGGGTGTGTTTACGGGATCACTTTAACTGGTTCTCCAGGAATTTATGATTATGTTCTTAGTGTTGATGCACAGGGGCCTGAAGGGTTTTTCTCCGGTGCGGGTTATCTGGCTTTTACCGATAAGAGCGGTGATACTTATAAGCTAAGTATTTATAGCGGAACACGGTCAGTACATACGGTAAGGTATAATAGTCAGCAGCCTGAAATCGTAAAAATTCAGTGGAGTAATGAATCAATCTAAATATTATAACGGAGATATCATAAGCCGGAAGTAAGTTTAATCTTATTTCTGGCTTTTTTCTGCTCTGTTTTAATATCAGAAAGGTAAGAAGAAGCTTAAGAAGAGTAGTGATTCAGTTTAAAATAAAAAAATTTTAAAAAAATATTTTGAACTAAACTTATAAAATTGCCCTTTTTTTGGACATTGTAATACCGTTTATGCAAAAACCCTAATTGATATAAGATATCATATGCCTGATGAATTGGTATTTTGTGGAAAACCGTCAAATTCCAAGTGGATGTTAATAACACCAGTTGTGCAATTTATGGTCTGAAAAATGGTCAATCTGGTGACAGTTGACAAGAATACATGAAATAAAATACAATAAATTTACAGTAAATGTCGAATTTGAACGAATTAAATTGTGCAAAAACTACAAACGAAAAAGCGATATTTTAAAGGAGGGTTACGATGCAAAAGAAAACATTAATAATCAATGGCACCAAGACGATTCTGGTTGCTGATGCGGAAGACAAGCTGTCTGATGTTTTAAGAAAACAGCTTGGTCTTACTGGTACAAAGGTGGGCTGCGGAATCGGGGAATGCGGATCCTGTTCCGTAATTCTTAATGGGAAATTAGTGAGATCGTGTATTACAAGGATGAAAAAGGTGGAGGAAAATTCCGAGATCATCACAATTGAGGGAGTCGGCACAAAAGATCGCCTTCATCCGCTTCAAATCGCATGGATGGTTCATGGCGGTGCCCAGTGCGGATACTGTACTCCGGGCTTCATTGTTTCAGCTAAAGTTCTTCTGGATCAGAATAATAACCCCACAAGGGAAGAAGTGAGGGACTGGTTCCAGAAAAACAGAAATCTTTGCCGCTGTACCGGTTACAAGCCTTTGGTGGATTCAGTTATGGATGCTGCAAAATTAATGAGAGGAGAGATAGAAGTTAAAGATATCTGGAAGAAGATACCGGAAGGTGCATCCTTAATGGGAACGGAATACATTCGTCCGTCCGCACTGGCAAAAGTTACAGGAACCTGGGACTTTGGCGCAGATCTGGGCTTAAAGCTTCCTTCGGATACCCTGCATGCAAAGATTGTACAGGCTGATGTATCCCATGCCAATATTATATCCATTGACACTTCTGAAGCTGAAAAAGTACCTGGTGTATATGCAGTATTGACCTACAAAGACGTAAAGGGAACAAACCGGATCAACGGTCTGGCATTTCCTACCAATAAAGGTGACGGTTTAGACAGGCCCATTTTAAATGATAAGAAAGTTTTCCAGTTTGGAGATGCACTGGCAATTGTTCTTGCTGAGAATGAAAAGGCGGCCCATGCAGGTGTTGATAAGGTAAAAGTTGAATTAGAGGTATTGCCAGCATACATGAATGCGCCGGATGCCATGGCAGAAGATGCAATTGAGATCCATCCGGGGACGCCCAATGTTTACTTTGAAAACTATGTGACAAAAGGCGAAGAGACAGCTCCAATTATGGAAAGCGCTCCCTATGTGGTGGAGGACAGCTTCTACGTTCAGAGACAGCCTCATCTGCCGATTGAGCCAGATGTAGGATTTGCATATGTGGATGATGACGGGAAATTAATCATTCATTCCAAGAGCATTGCCATTCATTTTCATGCTTTGATGATAGCAGAAGGTGTGGGAATGAAGCCGGAAGATGTTTATATTGTACAGAATAATACCGGAGGTACCTTTGGTTACAAGTTCAGCCCGACGATTGAGGCTCTGCTGGGGGTTGCGACTCTTGCAACAGGCCGTCCCGTATATCTTGAATTTAATATGTTCCAACAGATTACCTATACAGGAAAGAGATCTCCATTCTGGACAACCATGAAGATGGCTGCGGACAAAGAAGGAAAAATTATGGCTATGGAATCTGACTGGAGCGTGGATCATGGTCCTTATTCCGAATTCGGCGATTTACTGACACAGAGAGGGTTCCAGTTCGGCGGAGCGGGATATCAGATTCCCAATATCCGGGGAAATGGACGGACGGTATGTACCAATCATGGCTGGGGTTCCGCATTCCGCGGCTATGGATCACCGGAAATTATGTTCCCTTCAGAAGTTCTGATCGATGAATTGGCAGAGAAAGCGGGCATGGATCCGTTTGAGTTCCGTTATAAGAATATTTACAGGGAAGGTGATACCACGCCGACGGGATGCCAGCCTGATGTATACTGCCTGGAGGGATTGTTTGAAAAGGCCCGTCCGGTATACGAAGAGGCCAAAAAGAATGCTGCGAGGAAGAATGAAGAAAGTCAGGATAAAAAGTATGGTGTCGGCATTACCGTTAATATCTATGGCTGCGGTCTCGATGGTCCTGATACTTCGGAGGCGTGGGCGGAACTCACTCCAAAAGGAGTTTCCGTAGGCAACTCATGGGAAGATCACGGGCAGGGAGCAGATATTGGAACATTAACTTATGCCCACGAAACATTAAAGCCGTTAAATTTAAAACCGGAGCAGATTGATCTGGTCATGAACGATATGACAAAGACTCCAAACAGCGGACCATCCGGCGGCAGCCGCCAGAACCTGGTAACAGGCAATGCCACTACAGTCGCATGCAGGAATTTGCTGGAAGCTATGAAAAAGGAAGATGGCACCTACCGGACTTATGATGAGATGGTGGAAGAAGGACTGGAATTAAAATACAGCGGAAAATGGACTGCTCCCTGTACTGACACGCCTCCGGAGGGAGGTCAGGGCAACCCGTTTGCAGGTTATATGTACGGTGTCTGTGTTGCAGAAGTAGAGGTTGATTTAAACACAGGTAAGACGAAAGTTGAAAAGATGACGCTGGCAGCTGATGTGGGCACCATTATTAATAAACTGGCTGTAGACGGGCAGATGTACGGCGGTCTTGTCCAGGGAATCGGTCTTGCATTATCAGAAGACTTTGATGATTTGAAAAAACATACCACATTGACACGCTGTGGAATTCCACAGATCAAGGATGTACCGGATGTGCTTCAGCTCATGTACACAGAGACAAAAAGACCAAATAACTTCTACGGCGCTTCCGGTGCCGGTGAAATGCCTCTTGCTGCTCCACATGCAGCTATAATCAATGCGATTTACAATGCATGCGGTGTCAGAGTGACACATTTACCGGCTCTTCCTGAAAAGGTCCTTGCCGGCCTGAAGAAATAATTGAAATCAGGAATTGGGAGGTGATCACATTTCCCAATTCCTCTTTCCATTTATGAGGGCAGAAGGGCATACGGACATGATGAAATCATGGAAAATACAGTCGGCGATAAGAGAGGAAAAGGAATGGATCTGGATAAATTATTAGAAATCAGCAATCAGTGCATTCATAATGAACCGCCGGTTTGTACAGCCTCCTGTCCGGTTCATATGGAGGTGATTGAATTTGTATCAGAAATTGAAAAGGGCGAATTTGAAAAAGCGTATAAACTTATGGAAAGCAGACTTCCTCTTACCAGACTGCTGGGAACAATCTGTGATCACCCATGTGAGAACGTATGCTCCAGAAACTGTGCAGGAGGGAGCATCCATATCAGTGATCTTGAGAAGACAGTGATCGAACTGGGCTATAAGCCGCCAAAGAGATCAATTTCTCTGCCAAAGAAAAAGGGCAGTGTGGCAGTGATCGGCGGTGGACTGAGCGGACTTTGTGCAGCCATTGATTTAAATAAAAAAGGCTATCAGGTGATAATATATGAAAAAACAGACCGGTTAGGAGGAAGAATCTGGAATTACGAAGGAAGCCTCCTTCATAAGGATATGATTGAAGCAGAGCTCGTACAAATTGAAAAAAGCGGAATAAACATAAACTTTGGTACAGAGGTGACGGAAGATATTCTTAAGGAGTTAATGGGGAAGTTTGATGCCCTGTATCTGGGAACCGGGGAGTGGAGAACACATTATCAGCCTGATCCGGTTACATTTCAGGCTGATGATCTCCCGATATTTATCGGCGGAAAGCTTTCTGGATGTGAGGATTCGGTTATTTTATCTGCCAGTTCCGGGAAAAGAGCGGCGGTATCCATCGACCGGTATATCACGAAAAGCTC
The DNA here is from genome assembly GCA_023386315.1 of Bacillota bacterium. Lineage (GTDB taxonomy): Bacteria > Bacillota > Clostridia > Lachnospirales > Lachnospiraceae > Lacrimispora. The sequence continues at coordinate 6,373 of JAEWJZ010000032.1, forward strand.
TATGACTGCCTCCCGTGAACGGGAAGGCGTTTATAAGACTTTACTGGATTATTCTGTGAAAGATGTGGTTCCTGTTTTACCGGCGGAAAAAGAAACGGAGATTTATTCCGGAGATGAAGCCAAGAAAGAAGCAGGGCGCTGCTTAAAATGCCAGTGCAATGAGTGCATAAAGGCCTGCAGCCATATGCAGAAGTTTGATATCACGCCCAATGCCTATATAAGAAGAATCAATCACAATGAACGGATTATTCTTGGAACACATTTTGCAAATAAAATGATTAACTCCTGTACGGAATGCGGGTTATGCAAGGTACAATGCCCGGTTGGAATAGGGATGCAGGATATCATTCATGAAACAAGGAAGAGTATGGTGGAACGAGGCAAGATGCCATTATCGGCCCATGATTTTGCACTGAAGGATATGCAGTTCAGCATGAGTGAGGATTGTTCGTTTGTCAGAAAACAGCCGGATAAGGAACAGTCAAAATCCCTCTTTTACTACCCTGTTCTGGCTTTCTCCCAATATGCAAGAGGACTTTATAAAGGTTCGGGAAAGACTGGATACCTGTTTTATCCCGGCTGTCAGCTCAGTGCCACCCATGCAAAGTATATCGGAGAGCTGTATAAGCATCTGGTTGGAGTGATTAAGGAACGCGAGGCTGAGAATGATGTGGGATTGTATTTGGGATGCTGCGGTGCTCCGGCTGACTGGGCAGGCAGACAGGATTTGATGCAGGAAAATGTGAATAAGATTAAAGACGTTTGGGAAGATATGGGACAACCGGTTTTTATCCTGGCATGTACCAGCTGCATGAGTGTGTTTGAAAAATACATGCCTATGATTCAGACTGTATCATTATGGGAAGTTCTGGATCATTATGGTTTGCCGGAGGTTGATATTAAACAGGGAAAGCGGATCTTAAATATCCATGATGCCTGTACTGCAAGATATCATGGGGGAATTCATGAGAGCATTCGCAATATTGCAAAAACCTTAGGCTATAAGATAGAGGAACTTGATTATTCCAGGGAAAAAGCAAAATGCTGCGGCTATGGCGGACTGGTTTCCAATGCCAATAAAGAACAGGCGGAAGCATTTGTATCGGACCGCATCAGTGAAAGCAGCGAAGATCTGCTGGTTTACTGTGCAATGTGCAAGGATTCTCTTATGAGGGGAAATAAGAGAGTATACCACATTCTGGATATTATTTATGGAAATGAAATTGATGATGATACTCCTCAGACCATTCTCACATTATCTGACAGACATAACAACAGAAGAAAATTAAAGGCAGATCTGCTGAAAGAAATATGGAAGGAAGATCAGGATATGGAAACAGGCTGTGATTTTAAATTAATAATACCGGATGATGTTATGGCTGTTATGGATGAGCGGTTTATCTTAACAGATGATGTATGGAAAGTCGTAGACCATTCCAGAAAAAACAATGAACGGTTCTTTCAGCCGGATACATGCAATTACCTGGCCAGATTAAGGCTGGGGAATGTGACATACTGGGTTCAGTATGAGGAAAAGGGAAATGAGATTTTTGTCAAACAGGTGTACAGCCACAGGATGGAAATATTGGAGGAGTAAAAGTGGAAGCTGACAAGAAGGAAAAAAATCTATGGATCTGCAGCAGATGCAGCAGGGAGCTGGTCCCGGAAAAGGTGAAAGTACGGTATCTGGAAGGAAACTTTGAAGTAGAACTTTTTAAATGTCCGCAATGCAATCAGGTGTTTATCAGTGAGGAACTGGCTTTGGGGAAAATGCTGGAAGTAGAAAAGGGATTGGAGGATAAATAATTGAAAAGCTGCAATGCATATGAAAGCAGATGCATGAGCGACGTAATGGGCCGTACATTAAGGCCGGGAGAGTTTAAACTGACAAAGAAGGCCGTCGAGTTTTGTCATATTACTTCTGAGAACAGGATTCTGGATTTAGGCTGCGGGATGGGTGCCACGATTGGTTTTTTATATGAGAACTATAAAATAAAAGGGGTTGGAATTGATCCTTCCGAAAAACTGCTTGGTATGGCTAAGGAGGTATGCCCGTTTGCTGATTTTGTGACAGGAACAGGAGATTTTCTGCCGTTTCCAGACGAAAGTTTTGATTTTGTACTGGCAGAATGCACCTTATCACTCATGAATGATATAGGTAAGACCTTAAGTGAGGTAAGGCGGGTTTTAAAAAATGGCGGCTTTTTTGTGGTCACCGATGTTTACGCAAAAAAGCCGGATGCAGCCGCAGACTTAAAAAACAGTTCCATTGTCAGCTGCATGAGAGGACTTCACGATCTGGAAAAACTGGAGGAAAGGATAGAGGATATGGGGTTTGATATCCTTTTGACTGAGGACTGCAGTGATCTGTTAAAAGAACTGATGGTAAAGATCATTTTTCAGTTCGGTTCCATGGATGTTTTCTGGAATAAGGCGGTGGTAAGCGGAGATTGTGAAACAGGGACGTTGTTTCAACAAAAGATAAAGCTATGTAAACCAGGGTATTTTATACTGATTGGCAGAAAGGAGCAATATTATGGATGATCTGACTTTTAAAATATTTAAATTGTCTGCGTCGGGTTTCTGCTGCACACAGGTTATGATGAAATTAGCCCTTGAAGAAGAGGAAAAGGAAAATCATGACCTGATAAGAGCGGTACAAGGCCTTTGCAAAGGGATTGGCGGGAATCAGAAAACCTGCGGTGTTTTAACCGGCGGAGTCGGGATACTGGGACTGTATGCTGGTAAAGGCAGGGAAAAGGAATACTCAAATGAGCATTTTTCACGAATGATTGATGAATTCTGCCAATGGTTTGAAATCGAATTCGGAAGCCTGGATTGTCAGGACCTGATTGGAGTGACAAGCTTTAAGGATGGAAACCAGACCTATCAGGTAAAGTGCGGAGATATACTAGCAAAAAGCTATCTGAAGGTTTGTGAAATGCTGTTTGAATACGGCTTTGATTACGGAAACAGGGAGAATGATAATGATTGATCTGCATGAAACTGAAAGCTTATGTCCTGTCTGTTTAAAGAAGATACCTGCGTTCATCATTACAGAGGAAGGTACTTCTTTTATGAGAAAGACCTGTCCGGAACATGGAACTTCAACAACGGTTTTATGGAGAGGCGGCATTCCCATGACCAGCTGGATCAGAAATAAGGAAAGAGCACATATCAAAAATCCTGTGACCAGTGTTACAGAGGGCTGTCCTTTTGATTGCGGACTCTGTGCAGATCACAGGCAGCATACATGCACGGCATTAATTGAAGTAACTCAGAACTGCAATCTAAATTGTAAGTTCTGCTTTGCAGATTCTCACGCAGCAAAGAATGAAGAGCCATCTTTAGATACCATCCGCCTTCAATACCAAAAGGTTTTTGAAGTTTCCGGCAGCTGTAATATTCAGCTGTCCGGCGGAGAACCTACAGTCAGAGATGATCTGCCGGATATAATCAGAATGGGGACAGAACTGGGTTTTTCTTTTATTCAGGTCAATACCAATGGGATCCGCATGGCAGAAGAGGAGGACTATGTCAGGGCACTTAAAAAGTCAGGACTCAGTTCCGTTTTCTTACAATTTGACGGTATTAGTGATGAAACATATAAAAAGCTGAGAGGACAGCCGCTGTTTGAAAAGAAATTGAAAGCGATAGAAAACTGCAGAAAGTATGAGATCGGGGTTGTATTGGTGCCGACACTGGTCCCAGGCATTAACATCCTTCAGATTGGGGATATAATCCGGTTTGCAGCCGGGCAGGCTCCTGCAGTCAGAGGGGTGCATTTTCAGCCGGTCAGTTACTTTGGCAGGATGCCCCATGCACCTGCCGATATGGACCGAATCACTCTGCCTGAAGTCATGGAAGAAGTAACAAGACAAACGGGAGGAATGATAACTGCCGAAAGCATGGAACCGCCGGGGTGTGAAAATTCTCTTTGTTCCTTTCACGGCAATTACATGATTGACGGAAAGGAACTAAAGCCGGTTACAAAGCGAAAAAGCTGCTGCTGCGGTACAGAACAGGCAGAAGAAGGAGCGAAAAAAGCAAAAGCATTTGTAGTCAGAAACTGGTCCGGCCATGAAGAAGGAACCTGTGAGGAACAAAAGGACTCTTCTGACTGGGGCGTCATACTGCAGAACATTCACAGGAATTCCTTCAGTATTTCTGCAATGGCATTTCAGGATGCGTGGAATGTTAACTTAGACCGGATTAAAGACTGCTGCATTCATGTTGTGACCGGTGATTTAAGACTCATCCCATTTTGTATGTATAATTTAACAAATACGGAAGGAAGGTCTCTTTATAGAAAATAGAAAAGGGGTCGCAAGATGAAGCAGACGCCGTTGGAAAACTGGATTCTTAAACGTACCGGAATCCATGAACGAAGCAGACAGGCACTGGAAGAATATCAGATACAGCAATTGGCAAGTACACTGCATTATGCAAAAGATAACAGCAGGTATTATAAAAAACTGCTGGCACAGACAGACATTGATTCCATAAAATCCATAAGCGGTTTTCACGCTGTTCCTTTTACGTATCCGGAAGATATAAGGAAAAAACCAACGGACTTTTTATGTGTATCAGAAAAGGAAGTAAAGCGGATTGTTACGCTTAATACGTCCGGAACAAGCGGAGCGGAAAAAAGGATTTATTTTACCGAAGAAGATTTAAATCAGACCATCGATTTTTTTCAGTATGGTATGAGCTGTCTGACTGACCACTCTGACCGGGTTTTAGTGCTTCTCCCCGGCAAAGCATACGGAAGCATTGGGGATCTGTTAAAAAAAGCACTGGCTTTGTCTCATATAGAATGCATCGTTCATGGAGTTTTAAGAGATCCGGAGGAAGTGGAACAGATTATAAAAGAGAATAGCATATCCTGTATTGTGGGAATCCCCATGCAGATTTTATATTTCAGCCGGATTAAAAGTGAAGTGTTCCGCAAATATATAAAAAAGGTTCTGTTGAGTACGGACTATGTGCCTGGTGTTCTGGTTCAGGAATTGGAAAACAGATTTCATTGTGCTGTTTTCAATCACTATGGGATGACGGAAATGGGATACGGAGGAGGAGTAGAATGCCAGGCATTAACCGGTTATCATCTGCGGGAAGGGGATTTATATTTTGAAATTATTGATCCTGTGACAGGAGAACCTGCAAAGAATGGCCAGTATGGAGAGGTGGTATTTACTACGTTTCGCCGGCAGGCTATGCCACTGATCCGGTACCGGACCGGTGATATGGCACGTTTTTCCCAAAACCATTGTGCCTGCGGGACATTTTTAAGAACAATGGATAAAGTAACAGGAAGAATTACAAATAAAGTGGTTTTTGATAATTTGGAAGAAATGCATTTGAGGGAGTTGGATGAAATCATTTTAAAATACAGTGAAGTACTGGATTATACCGCAGCTTTTTCCCAAACAGATACGTTGGAAATCCGCCTGACTTTAATGAATGGAGAATCATTTAAGAAACTTCAGGAAGAAATTGCTGAACGCATTTGTTCCGGGTGGAAGACAGATCTTAAGCTTCATATTACCTGGAAGCCTGACAGCAGGATATTTGAAATTACAAACAGTATGGGAAAAAGAAACTTGATTCGTCTGCAGGAAGGTGGGGGAAAAGATGGATGATATTTACGAAAAAATGAATGTTTTACTAAGGGACAGACAGGATTTTGTTGTAGCCACCATAGTGAGTAAATCTGGCTCCGCACCAAGGGAAGCAGGAACCAAAATGATAGTAAAACGGGATTTTACCTTAATCGGGTCCATTGGCGGGGGAATGCTGGAGGCCATGGTAACAAAATTTTCTTCCGGAGTTTTTGCAAGCAGGGAATTTGTAATTAAGGATTTTATTCTGATCGATAAGAAGGATTCTTCCATAGATATGGTCTGCGGCGGGGGTGTGAAAGTACTCATAGAATATGTGGATCCCTATGATGGGGATGCTGTGAGTATTTATCAGAAGGCAGGCGAACTAAAAAAACAGGGATTGGAATTTGTGCTGATTACAAAGGTCCACAAGGATATTCCGTTTATTACCGGCAAAGACAAATGGATTTGTACAGAAACTGCTTTTTATGGAACTGAAGATCATGATTTGCAGAGGATCACCAAATCCATTCGTGAAAATTTCAATCATATTAAAATTGAATTGAAGGAAGAAGAGGGACGTTATCTCATAGAGCCATTTTACCGGTTTGAACGTGTCTGCATCATCGGAGCGGGGCATATCGCGCAGAAAATTGCAGGGTTCACTAAGGAACTGGGATTTTATACAGTTGTGGTAGATGACAGAAAAGAATTTGCTAATAAAAAAAGATTTCAGACTGCAGATGAAGTGAGGGCATTGTCCTCTCTTGATAATTTATCAAACAAAATCATGATTAATCATGATAGTTATATTATTATTGTAACCCGGGGACATTCCTATGATATGAAAGTTCTCGCCCAGATGTTAAAAACCGATGCAAAATATATCGGAGTAATCGGAAGCAGCAAAAAAAGAGATTATACATATCAGGAATTATTACAGGAAGGCTTTACAAAAGAAGATGTTAAGAGGATTTACTGCCCGATCGGTGTTAGAATCCATGCTGAGACTCCGGAGGAGATAGCGGTCAGCATAGCGGCAGAACTGATAAAGGTAAGAAGAGGGCAGGCCTATGACAGGGGATAGGATTGCAGTTATAATAATAGCAGCAGGATATTCCTCACGAATGAACGGTTTTAAACCATTGTACAGATTTAAAGGCCGTACAGCAATGGAGCGGTTAATCGATACGTACAGAGGTTCCGGTGTGCGGGATATTTATATTGTAGTGGGATTTAATAGTGATGAGGTGATGGGGCAGCTGAAGGACCCTGATGTAACCTGGGTAATGAATGAATCCTATGCAGAGGGGATGCTGACTTCTATAAAAAAGGGAATCCTGGCTTTGGACAAGCAGATCGATGCATTTTTTATGCAGCCGGTGGATATTCCATTAATTAAATCAAAAACACTGGATTTTTTGACAGATAAATATTATAAATGTAGTAGAGGAATACTTTATCCGACATTTTATGGTGAAAAAGGTCATCCCCCGCTGATCAGCTGCAAATACAATGCTTTGATCACAGGAAGTCCGGATGAAGGCGGACTCAAACGGATTCTTGAGAAGCTTGAAGAAGATTCCGTATGTGTTCCAGTATGTGACAGAGCCATACTAATGGACATGGATAAAGCAGAAGATTATGAAAATCTTCTGGCATATGATCAGCTGGATGCTCCTGATCCGGAAGAATGCCGGGCAATCAGGACATATTATGAAGTCCCGGAACCAGTCTGCAGGCATTGCGATGCGGTCGAACAAATTGCACATAACCTTTTTATGAAGCTGGACTCATCAGGCATTCAATTAAATGGGAATGCGCTTTCTGCAGCTGCCCTTTTACATGACATGGTAAGAAATGAAAAAAATCATGCGGCAGCAGGCGCTGATATCATAAAAGCCATGGGGTATGATTCCGTAAGCAATATTATGGCGACCCATATGGATTTAGAAGTTCATGAACAGGAACCACTGACAGAAAATGAACTGCTTTATCTGGCGGATAAGATTGTAAAGACGGACAGGATCTGCAGCCTGGACGAAAAATTTACTCAGGCTTTAAGAGACAAAGGGGATACTCCAGAGGCAATAGAAAATATAAAAAGGCGCTGGCTGTCGGCCCGGTCTGTCATCCATAAAATAGAAAGGATTACCGGTACAGGCTTTCAATATGACAAAACGGATATATCTGGTCAGGCATGGGAAGATACATACAGGAAATGAAAAGAGATATCTGGGGATTACAGATTTGCCCTTAGATCAGGAAGGAATCATGCAGGCGGAATTCCTAAAGGAAACATTTAAAGATATTCCAATAGATTTTGTTTTTACCAGTCCGTTAAAAAGGTGTGTGCAAACGGCAGAGATCCTGTTTGGAGGCAGCAGGCACGATTTTATCCAGGTAAAGGAATTTACGGAAATTAATTTAGGATTATGGGAAAACAAACCAATCGAAACGATTAAAATGAATTTCCCTGCTGCTTACGAAGAAAGGGGAAAGAATTTATTAACCTTTAAGCCGCCGGAAGGGGAAAGCTTCGGGCAGCTGGCAGAAAGAGTGCTGCCTGCATTTGACCGCATTGGAAAGAATTATTCCGGAGATATCATGATCATGGGACATGCCGGAGTTAACAGGACCATTTTAAGTGAGATACAGGGGATTTCCATTGACGATTTTTTCCTGATCAGACAGCCATATGGCTGTGTTTACGAATTGCTGTGGAAGGAAGATTCCATATGTCAGGTGAAACGTTTGGTATGAAAGGGGGGCAATTCAGGATGAAACATAATGATTTTCGAACAATTATTGAAAGCTCACGAAGGAGAAGCATAGCGGCGGATATCAGCTGCGACCAGGTCTACAGTAAAAAAATAATCGATAATATTGAATTGCAAAAGAAGTTTGCAGAAAATAGAAATATGATTTTAACAGCAGCCCCATATATGGAGCAGCTGATTAATTTTGTTATCGATTATAATTTTTTTGTTTTATTGACGGATGGAGAAGGCTGTATCTTAAATGTATCCGGTAATGAGAAGATCCTGAATGAGGCCTTTGAACTGAAGATGATTCCGGGCGCTTACATGGATGAAGAGAGTATTGGTACAAATGCAATGGCGGTGGTGCTGAAAACAGGTGGCCCCATACAGTTATCTGGTGAAGATCATTTTATAAAGGCCTACCACCGCTGGACCTGCTCCGGAGCTCCCATCAAAGACAGCCATGGGAAACTGATTGGAGTTTTAAATCTGACAGGCTATACGGAACAGGTTCATCCACATACTCTTGGAATGGTAATTGCCGCTTCCAATGCCATTGAAGAAATGCTCAAAGTAAAAGAGTATCATAAATTACAGAATATAAATTATAAGCATATGAATACCATATTCAATTCCATGCCGGTAGCAATTATTACTTCTGATCTGGAAGGTAATATAAAATTATATAACAATCAGGCGACCGAACTTTTCGGCAAAGCTGACAGCCTTATGGAAGTAACGAGGATGAATGAGCTGATCAGGAACTGGGAATCCATGATAGAAGTTATTGTAAATGGAGAGAATGTGGAACAGGATATCAGCATTAAGAATTTTAGCTGTCATCTTACGGCGAATCCCATATATAATCCAGTGGATGATAGTATCGAGATTGTATACATTTTTGAAGAGATAAAAAAATCAAATATTGCGGCCTATTATATTTTTGATAAAATTATTGGTGAGGACCCAAATTTCTTAAAAATTGTCCAATATGCAAAAAAAATATCAGACAGCAAATCAACAATCCTGATTTTAGGGGAAAGCGGTACCGGAAAAGAAGTGTTTGCCCAGTCCATACATAATTACAGTAGCAGAATGGATGCACCTTTTATCGCAATAAACTGCGGGGCAATACCAAAAGAGTTTATGGAGCTGGAACTCTTTGGCTATGAAGAAGGGGCATATGCAGGGGCAAAAAAAGGAGGAAGCCAGGGAAAGTTCGAACAGGCGGATGGCGGGACCATCCTATTTGACGAAATCGGCGCGCTTCCTCTGGATATGCAGGTGAAACTTCAGAGAGTACTGCAGGAAGGAATAATAACAAGGATTGGCAGTCAGAAGTCGATACCTGTTAATGTACGGGTCATTGCTGCAAGCAATAAAGATTTAAAAAAAGAAGTGGAATCCGGAAGATTCAGAAAGGATCTTTATTACCGCCTCAATGTACTGCCGTTATATTTGCCGCCACTGCGTGAACGAAAAGGGGATATCGGTCTGCTGATCCAATACTTTATGAAACTGATCTGTAACAAGCTTAATAAAAAAGAGGTTGCAATTCCAAAGGAATATTTAAAACAGATGATGAATTATAACTGGCCCGGAAATATCAGGGAACTGGAAAACATCGTGGAGTTGATTGTTAATTCCGAAACCATTCCTACAGAATACTTTAATCAGGAAACCGGTAATGAAGATATTGATCAGGAAGAAGAAATTTTAGACCTAGCCTATGTGGAGCGGGAACAGCTAAAGAAAGTTCTTCAAAAGAATAACGGGAACATCACCAGAACAGCCAGTGATTTAGGAATTAGAAGGAATACGCTTTATAGCAAGATAAAAAAGTATAATATAAAAATATAATAATAAATACCCATCAGATCAATGAAAAAGGCATTATTGATCCGGTGGGTATTTGTGGGCAGGCATTTATTAAAAAAATTGACAGATACCCCAAAAAAAATAAAAGTATCATCGAATATAACTAGAAGAAGAGTAAATAATTTCCGGATACATACATTTATTCCGGATAAAGGGAGGGGATAGTCCTGCGTGAACTGGATTACCTGGCTTTGGAAGCAGCACAGGATGAAAATACATTAAATCGTTTTATTGAACAGCAGGAAACGTTCATTTTAAGTACTGCATCGAAGGTTACAGGACATTTTATAACGAAAAGTGATGATGAATGGTCCATCGCTTTAGGCGCATTTGTACAGGCTGTTAAGGATTATGATTTAAATCGCGGCAGTTTTTTTTATTTTGCAAAAATGGTGATACAAAGACGGTTAATTGATTATATCAGACAGCAGAAGAAATACAAAAATGAAATAACCGTAAACCCGAACCTGTTTGATTCGGATTCGGACGAAGATGATAATGAAAATGATCACATTCGATATGCTGTTTCTAAAAAATCATTGGAGTCGCATAGACAGGAAAGTCTTGCATTTGAAATCAATACGGTAAATGATATCCTTATGGAATACGGCTTTACTTTCTTTGATCTGATAAAATATTCTCCAAAGGCTGCGAAAACAAAAACTGCCTGCGTAAAGGTCATTGCCTTCTGTTTAGGAGATCCAATGGTTACCCATGTATTGAAAAATACGAAATTATTACCTGTAAAAATTCTTGAAAATAATACAAAAGTACCCCGGAAAATAATAGAGCGGCATCGAAAATATATAATAGCAGCCATAGTGATACTATCCGGAGAGTATCAGGAACTTGCTGAATATCTGCGAACCATCAGAGAGGAGATGAAACGATGAAATCAGTTGTGCTTGAAATAAAGGGTAAATTTGCAGCTGTTTTATCTGATGATGGCAGCATAAAAAAAGTGAAAAATAAAAATTATGTGATAGGCCAGGAAATCTGGTCAATACAAAAGGAAGAGGACTTAAAAATGATGAAGTTACCTATCACGAGAAAAATGGCATTATGTGCTTCCTGTGCAGCAATCATGCTGTTTGGTACCGGTGCGGGTATATGGGCTTATGCCGCACCATATTCTTATGTCAGCCTTGATGTGAATCCTTCCATAGAATATACTCTGAACCGGTTGGATCGGGTGATTCAGGTGGAGGCAGTCAATGATGACGGTCAAGCCATACTGGATGAACTGAATATGACAGACTTAAAAAATAAATCCATTGAAGATGCCATATTGGCAACGGTACAACAGATTTCAGACGAGGGCTATTTTAAGGAAAGCAATCCTGAGCTGATGACAGCCACAGCCAGCGAAGCTGTGGAGGACAGCAATGAAACTGCAGGGATGGTGACAGCCACAGCCAGCGAAGCGGCAAAGGACAGTAACGAAACGGCTGAACCTGCAACTGCTACAGCCAGTCAGGCTATGGAAAACAGCGGTATGGATACACAATGGGGCAAATCAATTGATGGCGGTATTATTATTACCGTGTCAGGCGGCAATCGGAAAATATCCGATAAATTCGTTTTAGAAATACGCGAGGCAGTTGAGAAACTTGTTGATGAAACGGTAGAAATCGAGGTTTCCAGTGTCGGATTAGAACGGGTCCGGGAAGCAAGAACTTTGGGAGTGACACCTGGTAAACTGAATTTAGTAGAAAAATTAAAGTCAAGTGCCAGCAATCCTGACAGTATTGTAATAGAGGAATGGTTAAACAGACCTGTAAAAGATATTATGAAAGAAATTAAAAAGAATAGAAAAACAGCCGTTGCAGAACAGCCTGAAACAACCAGTGAAGCTGCCTCTGCATCTGATGCCGTATCAAACACGATGAGCGAAGAAACTTCAGGCGCTGGCAATCCTTCGGCAGAGGAAAGTAAAGCTGCAGATGTCACCAGAAAAGAGAAACCATCCCAGAGTATGAAACCGGACAAAACAGAAAAGACTGAACAAGAAAAAGAAACAAAAAGCCAGCTGAAAGAAGAGATAAAAGTAAATCAGGAAGGTGACAAGCAGGAAAAGGCTGAAGTAAAAGAACAGAGCAAAGAGGTTAAAGAGTCGGAAAAAACACAGTCTAAGGAAGAAAAGCAGGAGTCAAAAGCTGACTCTGGTAAGAGTTCCGATGAGGTAAAAGAAAAGCAGGAAACGCCAGTTAAAAAATCAAATCCGGGTAATTCGAAAAAAGGTTCTTAAAGAGTAAGGAAGCCGGTTGCAGCCACAGGAACAATATACCCCCAATATTGTTTCTGTGGTTTTCTGATTTTTTTTATTATTCAATAAAAGTTTAAAAGAATCCGCTCTATTAGTCTGGACCTTAAAATTGTAGAATGATATGATAGATAAAAATAAATGCGTATAGAGTAGAGAGAGAAATATTCGGGAGGTGACACTTTGATTATACGTGATGAGTATACTTGTCCTCTGGAACTTACACACGACATTACAAGAGGCAAATGGAAACCTATTATTTTATGGCTGCTGGGTAAAGAGCCGTTATCGCTGTCCCAGCTGGAACATAGTATTAAAAAAATTAATCAGAAAATGCTTTTAGAACAATTGAAAGAGCTGATGTCATTTGGTATCATTTCAAAGCAGACATTTGACGGTTATCCCCTTAAAGTGGAATATTGTTTAACGGACCGGGGCCGTGAACTGCTGCAGGCGATCACAATTATGCAAAAAGTGGGCATTGAACTGATGCTGGAGAATGGAATGAATGATGTTCTAAAGGCAAATGGATTTGCAGAATGACGATACCTACAAAAAAGTGGGTAATTTACCTTAATATAAAATTGAGTTATCTTATTACAATAAGGAGGTGTAAGAAATGATAAATGCCGAAAAAACAATTGGTGATCTGATTGATAAGCAAAGTGTTTCATTTATAAGCTCGGTTGATTGTATGGGATTTCCCAATACGAAAGCAATGCTTCCGCCCAGAAAAAGAGAGGGGATAAAAACGTTTTATTTTACCACAAATACATCATCAATGAGAGTGGGACAATACAAAGACAACGAAAACGCATGTATCTATTTCTGTGACAAGCGATTTTTCCGGGGAGTAATGCTTAGAGGTACTATGGAAGTTTTAGAAGATGAAGCCAGCAGGCAAATGATATGGCGCAATGGAGATACCATGTATTATCCCCAGGGTGTTAATGATCCTGACTATTGTGTATTGAAGTTTACAGCAATAGACGGCCGGTATTATAGTAATTTCCATTCAGAAGTATTTAATATTGACTAAGCATTCAAAAGAACGATTGGCTGAAACATAATCGCCGGCTGTTTTAATAGAGGAAATCAGCCGGCAGCGGCGATTTTTCCAGGTTGAAAAAGAGGCGTCCGTTCCTCAAAAAAATTAAAAATAAAATAAGAAAAAGTGTTGACTTTTGTCGAAAGCTTTGGTATGATATACCTCGCCGCTGAAAACGGCGGCAAACTTCTTCCAAAACACATCGATGACCGATGAAAAACATTTTGAAGAAAATGAAAAAAGTGGTTGACAAAAACAACCGGACATGATATCCTATACGAGTTGCTCCTGAAGCAGCGAACGAAAAAAGCACTTTGAAAACAGAAGATTGAACAGTATGTAAAACCCTGAAAATTCTAATAATAAGCTGCGTTTGAGCAGCTTTGAATGAGAAATTCAGAACGAATACAAGAAATTGTATACGAACCAAA
>JAEWJZ010000033.1 GCA_023386315.1 Bacillota bacterium
GGGAAACCGTGAAGGAAGACCGCAGGGTCAGGGCGGTTACCAGGGCAACAGACCCCAGGGTCAGGGCGGCTATCAGGGATACGGAAGACCCCAGGGCGGCGGCTATCAGAATGACAAGGACAGCGATAACACCCGTGGCGGAAGACCTCAGGGAGCACGTACCGGCAGAGACGGAGCACCAAAAACCGGATCTTTTGATACCCCCATTCAGGCAAAGCCAACCAGTAACAGAGCTACAAAGAATAACTACAAGAACGACAGGTTTGATAAGAGAGATAAAGAAGATGCCAGCAAGGGAAGAACAGCAGCCAAGGGCCAAAAAGCAGCAAAAGCTCCGATTCTGCCTCCGGTTCATGTAGAACCCAAGGTTGAGGAAATCAAGACCATCATCGTACCTGAGATTTTAACCATAAAAGAACTGGCAGAAAAGATGAAACTTCAGCCTTCTGCCATTGTAAAGAAGCTGTTTTTAAAGGGCAAGATCGTTACCCTCAACACAGAAATTGATTTTGAACAGGCAGAAGAAATCGCAATGGAATACGAAGTTCTCTGCGAGAAAGAAGTGAAGATCGATGTCATTGAAGAGCTTCTGAAGGAAGAAGAAGAGGATGTGGCAGATATGGTATCCAGACCGCCGGTTGTCTGCGTAATGGGCCATGTAGACCACGGTAAAACTTCTCTCCTTGATGCAATCCGTCAGACCAATGTCACCTCCAGAGAAGCAGGCGGTATTACCCAGCACATCGGTGCCTACACGGTGGAGATCAGCGGTCAGAAAATTACATTCCTCGATACACCCGGCCATGAAGCATTTACAGCCATGCGTATGAGAGGAGCTCAGTCTACCGATATCGCTATCTTGGTCGTAGCAGCTGACGATGGTGTAATGCCTCAGACAATTGAGGCGATCAACCATGCAAAAGCAGCCGAAGTTGAGATCATTGTTGCCATCAATAAGATTGACAAGCCAAGTGCAAACATTGACAAAGTCAAACAGGAGCTGTCTGAGTACGAATTAATTCCGGAAGACTGGGGCGGAAGTACAATATTTGTTCCTGTATCTGCACATACTAAAGAAGGAATCAAGGAACTGCTGGAGATGATTCTTCTTACTGCAGAAGTGAAAGAATTAAAAGCCAATGCAAACCGCCGTGCAAGAGGTCTCATCATTGAGGCAGAGCTTGATAAGGGCAAGGGACCGGTTGCTACCGTTCTGGTACAGAAAGGAACTCTCCATGTAGGAGATACCGTTACTGCAGGCTCCTGCTACGGAAAAGTCCGGGCCATGATGGATGATAAGGGACGGAGAGTAAAAGAAGCCGGTCCATCCACTCCGGTAGAGATTCTGGGCTTAAATGATGTTCCAGGCGCAGGCGATGTTCTGATCGGCACAGAGAATGAAAAAGAAGCAAGAAACTTTGCGGAAACATTTATCTCCGAAGGAAAGAACCGGCTGCTGGAAGATACAAAAGCGAAGCTGTCACTGGATGATTTATTCACCCAGATTAAGGCTGGTAATATAAAAGAACTTCCTATTATTGTAAAAGCGGATGTTCAGGGTTCTGTAGAAGCAGTAAAACAGAGTCTTGTGAAGCTGTCCAATGATGAAGTTATGGTTAAGGTGATTCATGGCGGTGTTGGTGCCATCAATGAATCCGACGTTTCTCTGGCTTCTGCCTCCAATGCCATTATCATCGGTTTCAATGTCAGACCTGATGTAACCGCAAAATCCATTGCAGACAGGGAAAAAGTAGATTTAAGACTTTACAAGGTAATTTATCAGGCCATTGAAGATGTGGAATCCGCCATGAAGGGTATGTTAGATCCGATCTTTGAAGAGAAGATCATCGGTCATGCCGTTGTACGTCAGACCTTCAAGGCATCCGGCGTCGGTACCATCGCAGGTTCCTATGTAATGGACGGTAAATTCCAGAGAGGCTGCAGCGTCCGTATCACCCGTCAGGGAGAGAAGATTTATGATGGACCTCTTGCATCCTTAAAGAGATTTAAGGATGATGTAAAAGAAGTTGCAACTGGTTACGAGTGCGGCCTTGTATTTGAGAAATTTAATGATATTATGGAAGATGACATGATTGAAGCATATGCCATGGTGGAGGTTCCACGCTAGGAACTCTCCCCTTGAACGTTCAAAAGATGAGCCCGTTTTACCGGGCTGGTCTTTTTGAATATGCGGGCAGACAGCGAAAGGAATAAGATGCGTAAAAACAGTATAAAGAATACCAGAATTAATATGGAAGTACAGAAGGAATTAAGCCAGATCATCCGTCTGGAAATCAAGGATCCCAGAATTCATCCAATGACAACCGTGGTTGCTGTTGAGGTGACTCCGGATTTGAAATTCTGTAAGGCATATATCAGCATTCTGGGCGACGAAGAAGCAGGAAAAGCAACAATCGAAGGACTGAAAAGTGCAGAAGGCTACATTCGCCGGGAGCTTGCCCGGAGAGTGAATCTGCGTAATACACCCGAAATTAAGTTTATACTGGACCAGTCCATTGAATATGGAGTGAATATGTCCAGACTCATTGACGAGGTTACGAAAGACATCAAAGAGTAAGGAGGTGCCATTGTGAGTTTCCTTGAAGCAATTCTCAAAGATGTGAAAGACGTGGCAATACTTGGCCACGTGAGGCCGGATGGGGACTGTGTCGGTTCCTGTCTGGCAGTTTATAATTATCTGGAAGAAAATTATCCGGATATTCATGCAGTGGTTTATTTGGAAGAACCATCTGTAAAGTTTGCATATTTAAAAAATATTGACCGCATTGTCAGCGATTTTAGCAGGGATCAGAGTTATGATCTTTGTATCTGCTTGGACAGCAGTGATACGCTTCGTTTCGGCGAAGCGGTCAGGTACTTAAACACAGCGAAAAAAAGTCTGTGTGTGGATCACCATATAACAAATATGGGATACGGAACGGAAAATGTAGTCAGAGGAGATGCAAGCTCCACCTGCGAGGTTTTATATGGTCTGCTTGATGAAAGTAAGATAAACAAAGCGGTGGCAGAATGCATCTATACCGGAATTATCCATGATACCGGTGTATTCAAATATGACTGTACATCTGCAAAAACCATGGAAATTGCGGGAAAGATGATGGAAAAGGGAATCAATTATTCCAGCATCATAGATGACAGCTTTTACCGGAAAACCTATATACAGAATCAGATTTTAGGGAGAGCTTTATTAGAAAGCATCACCTTTCATGACGGCAAATGTATTTTCAGTGCCATCAGCAAGAAAGAGATGGATTTTTACGGTGTCGGCAGCGCCGATATGGATGGAATCATTGACCAGTTAAGAATTACTGAAGGTGTGGAGTGTGCGATTTTCATATATGAAACTTCCTGCAGGGAATACAAGGTAAGCCTGCGTTCCACCACAGATCTTGATGTAAGTAAAATTGCCGTATATTTCGGCGGGGGCGGACATAAAAAAGCAGCCGGCTGTACCATGACAGGAAGTGTTCACGACGTGATCAACAATCTGTCGGGCCAGATAACCAGGCAGCTTAATTAGGAGATACATGCAATGGCAGACGGTATTATTAATGTGTATAAAGAAAAAGGCTTTACCTCTCATGACGTCGTGGCGAAAATGAGAGGTATTTTAAAACAGAAAAAAATAGGTCATACAGGCACGCTGGATCCGGACGCGGAAGGAGTACTTCCTGTCTGTCTGGGTAAGGCAACCAAACTGTGTGACATGTTGACAGATAAAACAAAAACCTATGAGGCAGTGCTGCTTCTTGGAACGGAGACCGATACACAGGATACCTCAGGAACCGTTTTAAACAGCTTTCCGGTAGAGGCAGGAGAAGAAGAAGTGAAAGCTGCTGTTATGAGCTTTCTGGGGCATTATGACCAGGTTCCGCCCATGTATTCGGCATTAAAAGTGGATGGAAAGAAGCTTTATGAACTGGCAAGAGCGGGGAAAGAAGTAGAACGGAAGGCCAGACCTGTGGAAATCTATGAGATTTGTATAGAGAAGATAAAACTTCCCAGAGTCACCATCACAGTCAGCTGTTCCAAAGGTACCTATATCCGCACACTCTGCTATGATATCGGCAGAAAGCTGGGATGCGGCGGGTGCATGGAATCCCTCTTACGAACCCGGGTGTCGGATTTTTATTTAAAGGACAGCCTTACACTCTCAAGGATTGAAGAGTTAAGAGATGACGGAACTCTGGGAGAACATATCCTTCCAGTGGACAAGGTGTTTTCTTCCTGTCCTCAATTGGTGATGAAAGAGGAGTTTGACAAGCTGGTTCATAACGGCAACCCATTTCAGAGAAACCAGGCTGTGGGAGAATACGATATGTCGGATGGTCCTGTCCGTGTTTACGACAGCACCATGGAGTTTATCGGAATCTATGAGCCAGGCGGGGACAGGAGTCTTTTAAAGCCTCAGAAGGTTTTTCTGGGAGGTAGCAGATAATGGAATATATTACCGGAACCAGAGTATTTCACATAGAAGAGCCTGCTGTGGTGACCCTTGGAAAATTCGACGGCCGCCACAGAGGCCACAAAAAGCTGCTGCAGCGAATGCTGGAAATCAGGAAAGAAACGGGATATAAGACAGCAGTATTTACATTTGACATGTCTCCGTGCACGCTTGTAAGCGGAACTCCCCAGACGGTGATCACCACCAATCTGGAGCGGAAGAATAATCTGGAGAGGGCAGGAATCGACTATCTGGTGGAGTATCCCTTTACGGAGGAAACTGCCAGAATGGAGCCTGAGGAGTTTGTAAGACGTATTCTATCCGGACAGATGAATGCCAGAACCATAGTGGTGGGTACAGACTGTTCCTTCGGATATAAGGGAGCGGGGAATGCGGATCTTCTGGAGCAGCTTAAAAGCCGTTATGGCTATGAACTGATTGTCATCCCCAAGGAGCAGGATGAACACCGGGATATCAGCAGCACCTACATCAGAGAGCAGCTGGATCTTGGAAATATGGAAAAAGCCAACGAGCTCCTGGGTGAACCTTATGCCATCCATGGTAAGGTGGTACACGGTAATCATATCGGCGGAGCCATACTTGGATTTCCGACCGCCAATATCCTTACCCCCCCGGAAAAGCATCTGCCTGTATTCGGTGTTTATGTGTCCCGTGTTTATGTAGACGGCAACTATTACGGCGGAATTACCAATATTGGAAGGAAGCCCACAGTAGAAGGGATTTCCCCAGTTGGTGCAGAAACTTACATTTTTGGTATAAATGAGGATATTTATGGAAAGACTATAGAAGTACAGCTTTTGCACTTCATCCGTCCGGAGCGGAAATTCGAGGGGCTTGAGCAGTTAAAAGAACAGATAGGAAGAGACAGGGAACTGGGATTAGAATATTTGAAGAACCTGCCTGGAAAAGAAATCACTCAGTTGCAGTAGGAAAGGGGCGTTTTTACTGCCCGTTTCACAATTAAAAACTTGCGAAGGAAAGTGCATATGACTGACAAAGCATGGAAAGTACTTGGCTTTGCCATCGCCTGCGGTTGTACCGTATGGATGGGAACAGCAGATGTACAGGCCGCAAGAACAGAGACTGCCGTTAAGACCGGAACGCCTGTAGCAGGCATGGAGGTCTACATGGATCAGTATCAGCAATCCAGAAAACGGGAGTCAACGGAAAACACGGCCGGTCTTACGCAGGAAAAAGTGAGGTATGGAACCTTCAATACTATTTTTGACAACCTTGGGGTTGCAGTTGTGGAGGATTCCTTAAACATCAGGAAAGAACCAAAGAACGATGCGGAAGTCGTAGGGAAATTAAGAAGCCATGCAGGCAGCAGTGTGCTGTCCGAAGAGAATGGCTGGTATAAAATAAAATCAGGGCAGGTAACCGGTTATGTATACGGGAAATACTTAGCCACTGGGCAGGAGGCCAGAGCAATCGCTTATTATGATATGAAGCTGTTGCTCCGGGTAGACATCGAGACCCTTCGTGTCCGCAGACAGCCTGATACGAATTCAGAAATAGTGGGAAGAATTCATGAGGGCGAAACGTACCGTTACATTTCCCGTAACGGAGGCTGGGCCAAAATTGAATACAACGGACAGACTGCGTATGCCTATGTACCGGAGAATGCCACCATTGCCTATACCATTCCGGAGGCAGAGAAAAATGGTGATCTGAGGTACCGTGTCGTTAGCTATGCGGTGAAATTCGTTGGAAATCCATACCGCTGGGGCGGAACAAACCCCAATACAGGTGCTGACTGCTCCGGCTTCATTCAATACGTGATGGAGCATGCGGCAGGGGTCCAGCTGGACCGCACCTCCAGAGAGCAGGCTGCTGAGGGAGAGGCGATTCCGTCTTCCATCATGGAGCCAGGTGATCTCTT
Organism: Bacillota bacterium; assembly: GCA_023386315.1. GTDB lineage: Bacteria > Bacillota > Clostridia > Lachnospirales > Lachnospiraceae > Lacrimispora. Next base: position 6,369 of record JAEWJZ010000033.1, read on the forward strand.
ATTTTATTCCAGCGGCAGGGAAATCGATCACGTTGCCATGTATATCGGGCAGGGAAAGATCGTTCATGCAGCCAACCGCAGAAGCGGGATTAAAATTTCCTCCTGGAACTACAGAAGACCGGTTACCATACGACGGGTGATCGAGTAAATAAAAACGCAGACAGATGCATGCCCGGTGGGCGAACATCTGTCTGCGTTTTTTATTAATCTTTCTTTTTTCCAAGATAAGCAGCTTTTACTGATTCGTCTGCGAGAAGCTCTTTTCCAGGTCCTGACATGGTGATCCGCCCGGTTTCCAGCACGTATCCCACATCAGCCGTATGGAGAGCCATATTGGCGTTCTGCTCGATTAAAAGGACTGTCACGCCCTTTTTGTTAATCTCTTTTATAATTGAGAAGATATCCTTTACAATTAAGGGAGCAAGCCCAAGAGACGGTTCATCCATCATGAGGATTCTGGGGTGGCTCATGAGTGCTCTGGCAACCGCCAGCATCTGCTGTTCGCCTCCGGAGAGTGTTCCGGAAAGCTGCCAGCTTCGTTCCTTAAGCCGTGGGAATAAGTCATAGACCCAGTTGATATCCTCATCCAGATTATCATTTCTTAAATAAGCTCCGATTTTAATATTTTCAATGACTGTCATGTCAGGAAATACCCGGCGTCCTTCCGGAACCAGTGCGATTCCCTTTGAAACAATGTCAGGAGTATCCATTCCGATTAATTCCTGACCGTCCAGTGTGATGCTGCTTCCGGCAGAGGGCTTTGCAAGGCCCACGATGGAGCGGAGCGTTGTGCTTTTTCCGGCACCGTTTGCACCGATTAAGGTCACAATGCTTTTATCCGGTACTTCAAAGGAGATCCCCTTTACAGCTTCAATTCCGCCGTAGTTTACTCTTAAGTTATCAATCTTCAGCATCGTCGCTCACCCCCAGATATGCTTCAATTACCCGTTCGTTGTTCTGGATCTCTTCCGGCGTACCCTGTGCAATCAGTTTGCCGAAATCCAGAACGTAGATGCGGTCGGAGATCTGCATAACCAGATCCATATGGTGTTCAATCATTAATACAGTCAGGTGGTAGGAATCCCGGATTTGTTTGATAAAATCAGTAAGCTCCTGGGTCTCCTGAGGATTCATTCCTGCAGCCGGTTCATCGAGAAGTAAGAATTTCGGCTCTGTAGCTAGGGCTCTGGCAATTTCCAGCCGTCTCTGAAGGCCGTAGGGGAGAGAAGAGGCAATTTCATCTTTTAAATGGAGAAGATTCTGCTCTTCTAAAAGAGCGGAGGTCTCTTCCCGCATTCTGGCTTCTTCTTTGCTGTTTAAGCGCAGGGTGGCAGAAAATACATTCTGTTTTGCCCGCATATGTTTTGCGATCAGTACGTTGTCAAAAACAGTCAGCTGTCCGAACAGCCTGATATTCTGAAAGGTACGTGCAATTCCCCTTTTTGTTATGATATCCGGAGTATTGCGTACAATGGAGAGAGGTCTGGGTTTTACTTCTCCCAGATACATTTTCTGCATCTTTCCCTTTGGTGTGTTGGAAAGTATGGTCTCGCCCATAAAGTCCACCTGTCCGAAGGTGGGTTCATAGATACCGGTTACGCAGTTAAATGCAGTAGTTTTTCCAGCACCATTGGGACCGATTAAGGCAACGATTTCACCTTCATTTACGTCGAGAGTTAAACCGTTTACCGCCACAACACCGCCGAACTGCATGGTAACGTCCTGCATATGAAGTACATTTGCACTGGTTTTTGCTGTAGCTGACATTATGCGTTTTCTCCCTTCTGTGCTTTATTTTTCTTTTTCAGTTTGTTTGGAATCCCTTTTATCAGCCGGAACAGCCCAGCCCAGGAGAATTCGTTGCTTCCCATGATACCTCTGCGGTAGAAGAGAACCACTGCCATAAGGAGAATGGAGAAGATTACCATACGAAAGCCCGAGCGGAACAGAGGAATCTGAACGCCTGCGATGTAAAGCGGATTGTCAAAGAACCTCAGCCATTCTCTGCCTGCAGTTACCAGGAAGGAACCGATGACGCTGCCGGTGATGCTTCCGATACCGCCTAAAACCACAATCAGCAGAATATCATAAGTAAGGTTGATGGAAAAGGTCTTGGACTCAATGGAGCGCATGAAGATCGCCAGAAGACCTCCGCCCACACCGGTGAAAAAGGAGGAAATAATAAATGCCAGCTCCTTGTAACGGAACAGATTCAGTCCCATGGCCTGTGCAGCCACTTCATCTTCACGGAGAGCCTTAAATGCACGGCCGTAAGAGGAGTTGATCAAAAGAACCATTAAAAGGATACAGAGGGCACAAAGTCCGAATGCAACATAAAGATTTGGAAAGCCTGGAATGCTCTTTAATCCATAGGAACCGTTTGTCACCTTGTTTAACTGAGGTGCAGCAATCACAGCACGGATAATTTCAGAAAATCCCAGAGTAGCAATTGCCAGGTAATCACTTTTTAAGCGGAGAACCGGAATACCGATCAAAGCGGCAACTCCTGCAGCAAACAATCCTGCTATGATCAGAGCAAGCCAGTAAGGGCACTGAAGATTAGCCAGGAACGGAGCGATACCGTCTACATAGTAGACACTGGCTCTGGTTTCCACAGGAATGGTAAGAATGGCCACGGTATAGGCTCCGATTGCCATAAAACCAGCCTGACCCAGGGAGAACAGACCGGTAAAGCCAGTCAGTAAGTTCATGGAAACGGCAACCACTGCATAAATGGCGCTTCGTTCCAGTATGGAGATCTGATAGCTGTACTGGGCACTGTTAGCCTGCAGAAAACCCAGAATGCCGATGGTGAACAATAAGGCAATCAGGGTATAAAGTTTGTTTTTGGAAAATACTTTCTTTTTCATAGATGACACCTCACACTTTATCGGTTGTCTTCTCACCAAACAGGCCGGTTGGCTTGATCAGGAGAATGATGATTAACAGAACAAAGGTAAATGCGTCGCTGAATGTGGAATAACCCATGGCGACCAGAGCTGTTTCCCCAAGTCCCAGGATAAATCCGCCGATTACAGCGCCGGGAATGCTTCCGATACCTCCGAATACTGCTGCTACGAAACATTTCAGGCCAGGTAAAGAGCCGGAGAATGGAAAAACGGTCATACGGTCTGTAAAATACAGAATCGAGCCTACAGCAGCCAGAAGAGAGCCGATGGCAAATGTAAAGGTGATAACGCGGTTGATTTTGATACCCATTAAGGAAGCAGTATCGTAGTCTTTGGAAACAGCACGCATAGCCATGCCGATTTTAGTCTTGTTAATGAGAACAATCAGGGCGTATACAATGATTAAAGTAAGTACTGGTGTCAGAAATGTAACAAATGATGCGGAAAGCCCGCCGATTTTAAAAATCTTCTTTAAAAATGGAATTTCCGGATATCCTTTTGGCAGTGCCGTAAATAAGTAAGTAGCCAGGTTCTGCAGCAGGTAGGAAACACCGATTGCAGAAATCATAACAGACATTCTTGGTGCGGTACGTAAAGGACGGTATGCCACCCGCTCAATGGAAACACCTAAAAAGACGGTGATGAGTAAGACGATGGGAATGGCGATATACCATGGAAACGTTGCCATTGCAAAAATCATAAAATAGCCTGCCATCATAAAGATGTCACCGTGTGCGAAATTGATGAGCCGCAGGATGCCGTAAACCAGTGTGTAACCAATGGCAATGAGTGCGTAAGCACCGCCTAAGGAGATACCGGTCAGGCATTGCTGTAAAAAGGTTGAAAGACTCATGTGGCAAAATGCCTCCTATCTGTTTAGTATGGAATATGCATAAAATCAGCCTGCAAATGGAACGAGTGGGGAAATAAAAACGTCCCCACTCATCCGTTTGTGACTGCTTTGTCGCGGTATGTGCGTTTATTTTACTGTAGTTGTTGTTAAGAATTTGAATTTGCCGTCTTCAACGGTCTTGATAAATGCCATATCTTTCTTTGCATCGCCGTTCTCGTCAAAGGAGATGCTTCCTGTAACGCCGTCAATGGAAACGCCCTTTAATGCATCGCGGATTGCTGCGCCGTCTGTGGAGCCTGCAGTTTCAATTGCTTTCAGAGCACTTAAGTAAGCGTCATATCCAAGAGCTGATACAGCAGGAATGATTTCGTCCTGTTTCTGTTCCTTTAAGTATGTCTTGAATCCGGAGATGAAAGAAGCAGCTTCATCGTTAGCCGGTTCTGCCTCATCAAAGAAAGTGGAAAGCACGATGCCGTTGGCAGAGTCACCTGCATTTTCAATGATGGTTGAGTTCTCCCATGTATCACCTGCAGCGATGGTAGCTGTAAGTCCAAGCTCGCGGGCCTGCTTGATAATAAGCGGAGCCGTTGTAATGGAAGAAGGTGCGAAGATGATGTCAGGGTTCTGTGCCTTGATGTTGGTTAAGATTGCCTTGAAATCTGTCTGGTTGGTCTGGAACTGCTCTTCGCTTACGATCGTTCCGCCAAGTCCTGTAAATGCTGTCTTAAAGAAAGAACCAAGTCCGGAGGAATAGTCGTCGCCAAGCTGGGTGATAATGGCGGCTTTCTTTGCTCCGTTGTCATTGGCGTAGTTTGCCATAACAGTACCCTGGAACGGATCTAAGAAGCATACACGGAAATAGAAATCGTTGCCCTGTGTAACCTGAGGATTGGTACAGGAAGCTCCGATTGCAGGGATCTTTGCATCTGCGAAGATCTGTCCGGCTGCAATGGATACGCCGGAACCATAGCTGCCAAGAACAACGGAAACTTTTTCGCTTACAAGCTTCTGTGCTGCGTTTACGGCTTCTGTCTTATCTGATTTATTATCAACTTCCACTAATTTAACCTGATAATCTTCTCCGCCGATCTTCACAGTGGGGTGAGTCTGGTTTGCGTAACGGATACCTAAAACTTCCTGCATTCCGCCGCCTCCGTTCTCTCCGGTGGTTGGTTCAAAAACTCCGATCTTAATTACCTTCTCACCGTTATCCTTTGCAGTCTGGGGACTGGAACTGCATCCGGCGATTACACTGGCGCTTAAGCATGCCGCCATAGTCAGTGCAAATACTTTTTTCAATTTCATAATTTTATCCTCCTTTTTGTGTGTCTCATGCGAGAACAAGTGTCCTCCGTGTAGACACACGTTGCATTATATTATAGCAGAAGATGAGAAAAGTGCAAGAAAAAAATGAAAGAAAATAATAATATAAAGTAAATTCTTAGTTTCAGAATAAAAATGAAGCCTGATGACTGGAAGCGGGTTCCGTCTTCTGGTAACTTTATGGAAACAATGGAGTTTACTGGTGTTTCAGGGGCGGACAGGAGAATTTGTAAAACAGAGGGAGAGATGACTGGCTGGGGATTCTGAATAAGTTTAAGATACCTTAAGAAAATGAAAAAAAAGCCCGCCTCCTGGTGAAAGAGTGCGGACTCCATAATTCTTACGAATGCTGATACATTTTACTTATGCTTTACAGCAGCGCGAATGAATTCTCTAAACAGAGGATGCGGTCTGTTTGGTCTGGACTTCAGTTCCGGGTGTCCCTGAGTTGCGATAAACCATGGGTGTTCCGGAATTTCTATCATTTCCACGATACGTCCATCCGGTGAGATACCGGATAACTTCATACCAGCTTTGATTAAATCATCGCGGTAATCGTTATTTACCTCATATCTGTGTCTGTGACGTTCATGAATCAGTTCTTCCCCGTAAACTTCAAAGGACCTGGAAGACTTGTCCAGAACGCAGGGATAAGAACCGAGACGAAGTGTTCCGCCAATATCCTCGATGCCGTTCTGGTCAGGCATTAAATGGATCACCGGATGAGTGGTGGTTTCATCAAGCTCTACGGAATGGGCGTCACTGAAACCGACTACGTGGCGGGCGAACTCCACGATTGCCATCTGCATACCGAGACAAAGTCCGAGGAACGGAATGTTGTTTTCTCTTGCATAACGGATTGTGGATATCTTGCCTTCGATTCCGCGGCTTCCAAAACCTCCGGGAACCAGAATTCCGTCTACATCACCGAAGAATTCGGAAGCGTTCTCGTCGGTAACAAGCTCTGAATCCACCCACTTGATATGAACTTCGGCGCGGCTTACAACTCCGCCGTGCTTTAAAGCTTCGACCACGGAAATATAAGCGTCGTGAAGCTGGATGTATTTTCCTACAAGAGCGACGGTTACTTCATGCTCCGGATGTTTCCAGTTATCGATCATTGCGGCCCAATCCTTTAAATCAGGTTCCGGGCAGGGTAAATGTAAGCTCTCGCATGCAACCTGAGCCAAATGTTCTTCTTCCATTACAAGAGGGAGTTCATATAATACTTCCACGTCCAGGTTTTGTATCACGTGTGTCTTGGGAACATTACAGAATTGTGCGATTTTGCTTCGGATTCCGTCATCAAGGGGCAGTTCGGAACGGCATACGATGATGTCGGGCTGGATACCCATTCCCTGTAAATCTTTTACACTGGCCTGGGTTGGTTTTGTTTTCAGTTCGCCGGAAACTTTCAGATATGGAACCAGGGTCACGTGGATTAAAATCGCATTTTCGTGGCCTACTTCGTGTTGGAATTGTCGGATCGCCTCTAGGAAAGGCTGGCTTTCAATGTCGCCTACCGTTCCGCCTACTTCTATAATAGCTATCTCAGTATCGGAGGAATTGTGGTTGCGGTGAAAACGGCTCTTTATTTCGTCGGTAATGTGAGGGATAACCTGTACGGTGCCTCCCCCGAAATCCCCGCGCCGTTCACGGGTCAGTACATTCCAATAGACTTTACCAGTGGTAACATTGGAATTTTTTGTTAAGCTTTCGTCGATAAACCGCTCATAATGACCAAGGTCAAGGTCTGTTTCTGCGCCGTCCTCTGTGACGAAGACTTCTCCATGCTGAACCGGATTCATAGTACCTGGATCAATGTTGATATAAGGATCGAATTTTTGCATTGTTACTTTGTAGCCTCTGGCTTTCAACAATCGTCCAAGCGATGCTGCGGTAATACCTTTGCCAAGTCCGGATACAACACCTCCGGTGACAAATACGTATTTCACTGACATAACAGTGTAACCTCCTTCTGTGATGGTATGGGGATATTTTCAAAAAAAATATTATACGTCTTTTTTAATAAAAAATCTAGTGGTAATTTAAAAAAACTAAGATAATTAAGTGGAAACATTTGCTATGAATATTATGTCCTGAAATGGAGAAAGAAATCATAAAAGAGAATTATAAAAATTTGTCCAGATATTAACCTTCCTTATTGACAAGCAGAAAAAGAATGATATACTAATAAATGTATTTTTACATTAAATAAGGGTATGACAATTACGTCAGGTGAGCCATAGGCCCTTCCTGACGTTTTTTCATGGTCCCAGCTGATGTTTAAGGAGGAAAAGTCTATGAAATTGAGGAAAATGGTCGGCCTTGCACTTGCAGGTGTAATGGCGCTATCCCTGTCAGCGTGTGGAGGTTCCACTCCAAAAGCGACTACCGCAGCAGAGAAAACAGAGACACAGGCTTCAGAAGCTGCCAAGACAGAGTCAAAAGCTGAAACCACAGAAGCGTCCAAAGGCGGCATTGCCAAAGAAGATTTAAAAGTTGGATTTATCTATGTTGGTGATGAGAATGAGGGTTATACGGCAGCTCATTACAAGGGAGCCATGGAAATGAAAAAGGCTCTTGGTTTATCAGACGATCAGATCATTATTAAATGGAATGTACCGGAAGATGAAACCTGTAAGGATGCAGCAATGGATCTTGCTGATCAGGGCTGCAACATCATTTTTGCCAACAGTTTCGGACATGAATCCTATATGCTGGAAGCTGCAAAAGAATATCCGGATGTACAGTTCTGTCACGCAACCGGCTTTCAGGCTGCAACAAGCGGACTGAGCAACATGCATAACTACTTTACAAACGTTTATGAATCACGTTATGTATCCGGTGTTGTTGCTGGTCTTAAGTTAAACAAGATGGTAGAAGACGGCAAGGTAAATAAGGATGCAGTAAAAGTTGGTTACGTAGGCGCCTATCCTTACGCAGAGGTAATCAGCGGTTATACTTCTTTCTTCTTAGGTGTCCGCTCCGTATGTCCGGAAGCAACCATGGAAGTGAAGTATACAAACAGCTGGGCAAGCTTTGATCTTGAGAAGGAAGCAGCAGATGCGCTGATTTCCGACGGTTGTGTATTAATCAGCCAGCATGCTGATACAACCGGTGCTCCTACGGCATGTGAGGCAGCAGGCGTTCCAATCGTTGGATATAACATTTCCATGATCGCAACCGCTCCAAAGACAGCACTTACTTCTGCATCCATCGACTGGGGCCCATATGTAACTTACGCTGTACAGAGTGTCATTGACGGCAAGGCCATTGATACTGACTGGTGCCAGGGTTACAAAGATGGAGCAAACTCCATTACAGAACTGAACAAAGATGCTGTAGCTCCCGGAACAGAGGAGAAGGTAAAAGAAGTGGAAGATGCCATCAAGGCAGGAACTCTTCATGTGTTTGATACCTCTACCTTCACTGTAGGCGGCAAAAAACTGGAGACCTATAAAAAAGACGGAAGCGATGTGGAGTATATTGAAGATGGTTATTTCCATGAATCTGAGCACGGTTCCGCACCGGCATTTGATATTTTAATTGATGGCATTACTACCATCGATAACTAAGATTTCGCCGGAAATGAACAGAAAGCGGCGCCAGATTATCTGGCCCGCTTTTTGCGGTTGTATGAGACAATGGAAAAATGAGGAAAAAATGAAACGGAGGTTAGCCGGGTGAACGAAAATAATGCCATTGAACTTAAAAATATCACAAAACGGTTTGGCCAGGTAGTTGCCAATGACAAAGTCTGCCTGTCTTTAAAAAAGGGAGAGATTCTCTCTGTTCTGGGTGAGAACGGAAGCGGAAAGACCACTCTTATGAATATGATTTCAGGTATTTACTATCCGGATGAGGGACAGATATTGATTCATGGGAAAGAGGTCACCATACGGTCGCCCAAAGACTCGTTTGATCTGGGAATCGGTATGATTCATCAGCATTTCAAGCTGGTGGATGTTCTCACAGCAGCAGAGAACATCATTCTGGGTCTGCCTGGAAAAGAGATTCTGGACCGGAAAGCAGTGAATGATAAAATCAATGAACTGACCGGTAAATATGGATTTGACCTGGATCCTGACCAGAAAATCTACCGGATGTCCGTATCCCAGAAGCAGACAGTTGAAATAGTGAAGATGCTGTACCGCGGCGTTGATATTTTAATTCTTGACGAGCCTACCGCCGTTTTAACCCCTCAGGAAGCTGACCGTCTGTTCGCCGTTTTGCGCAATATGAAAAAGGCCGGCCACTCCATTATCATTATTACACATAAACTCAATGAGGTTCTTTCCCTTTCTGACCGGGTGGCCGTTTTGAGAAAAGGACAGTACATCGGTACCATTGATACAAAAGACGCCACAGAAGAGTCCTTAACGGAAATGATGGTCGGGAAAAAGGTGAGCTTAAACATTGAACGTCCGGACCCGGTATCTCCCAAGGAACGTCTCAATGTAAAGGGACTGACCTGCATTAGCAGGGAAGGCGTAACGACCCTAAACAATGCATCCTTTACAGCCAACAGCGGTGAAATCCTTGGAATCGCGGGCGTGGCAGGAAGCGGACAGAGAGAGCTTCTGGAAGCAATCGCAGGCCTCATTCCGTCTGCGGAAGGCTCCATTTCCTATTTTCCGCCGGAAGGAGGGGAAAAGGAACTGACTTCCATGACAGCAGCCGAAATTGCAAGAATCGGAGTCCGCTTATCCTTTGTTCCGGAGGACCGTCTGGGAATGGGACTTGTGGGAGCCATGGATATGACAGACAACATGATGCTTCGAAGCTACCGGAAGGGCAGATCCTTTTTTGCTGACAGGAAAGCGCCAAAGGGTCTTGCAGAGCGTCTGATTGAAGAGCTTGAGATTGCCACTCCGGGAACGGCTGTCCCGGTACGGAAGCTTTCCGGAGGTAATGTCCAGAAGGTTTTAGTAGGAAGAGAGATCTCACTGGCGCCTGCGGTTATGCTGGTTGCTTATCCGGTGCGCGGACTTGACATTCACTCCTCTTACACCATTTACCATCTTCTCAATGAACAGAAGAAGCAGGGAACTGCAGTTGTCTGCGTAGGAGAGGATCTTGACGTATTGATGGAGCTTTGTGACAGAATCCTTGTTATGTGCGGCGGAGAGATCAGCGGCATTGTAGACGGAAGGACCGCCAAAAAAGAAGAAATCGGAAAACTGATGATGAAGACAGGAGGAACACAAGGATGAGTAAGGGAAAGGAACCGGTTTTTCAGATGACAAAGCGGGAAGCCATAGAGCCCTGGAAGGCATGGCTGATCCGTCTGATTGCTGTGGCACTGTCTCTGGTTGTCTGCGCAGGTGTCATTATCGCTCTGACGGGGTTAAATCCGGTAGAGGTTTATAAAGGGATTTTTGAAGGAGCAGTGGGAACAAAACGCCGTGCATGGATGACCATCCGGGATACGCTGGTACTCCTTTGCATTGCAGTTGGTATCACACCTGCATTTAAGATGAGGTTCTGGAATATCGGAGCGGAAGGACAGGTGCTCATCGGAGGCGTCACCTCTGCAGCCATGATGATTTATTTGGGAAATACGCTTCCTCCTGTGATTTTATTCCCCTTAATGTTTGCAGGAAGTGCTCTGGCAGCTATGGCATGGGGCGTTATTCCCGCATTTTTCAAGGCTTACTGGAATACCAACGAAACACTTTTCACACTGATGATGAATTACGTTGCCATGCAGGTTGTCACCTTTGGTATCATTTTCTGGGAAAATCCCAAAGGCTCCAACTCAGTCGGTACCATTAATTCCGCCACAAAAGGAGGCTGGCTTCCCAAGCTGTTCGGTCTGGAATACGGCTGGAATCTTGTGATTGTACTTGCTCTGACCATTGCCATGTTTATCTATTTAAGATACAGCAAGCAGGGGTATGAAATCGCGGTTGTGGGCGAAAGCGGCAACACGGCCAGATATGCAGGAATCAATGTAAAAAAGGTAATTTTAAGAACCATGGCTATTTCCGGTGCAGTATGCGGAATTGCAGGCTTTATCATTGTAAGCGGAGCCAGCCACACCATTTCCACCAGCACTGCCGGAGGTAGAGGATTTACGGCGATTATCGTATCATGGATGAGTAAGTTTAATACCTTCGCCATGATTTTGGTATCCTTTTTCCTTGTTTTCATGCAGAAAGGTGCAGGTCAGATTGCATCCCAGTTCAATTTAAACGAAAATGCGGCAGACGTAATCACCGGCATCATTCTGTTCTTCATCCTGGGCTGTGAATTTTTTATTGATTATAAAATCAGAATACGAAGCACAAAACAGGCTGCGGCAGAAGAATAGGAAGGAGAAACGATCATGGGATTTCTGGTAATATTTATTCAAAAAGTCATTGGTCAGGGAATCGGAATCCTTTATGGAGCCCTGGGTGAAATTCTGACGGAAAAATCCGGCAACTTAAATCTTGGAATTCCGGGTATGATGTATATGGGAGGAATCGCGGGACTGATTGGCGCCTTCCTTTATGAGAATAACACGGCTCAGCCAAATGGTCTGGTGGGCGTTATTATTTCATTTTTATGCGCGTTTTTATGTGCCGCACTGGGCGGTCTGATTTACAGTATTTTAACCATTACCCTTCGTGCAAACCAGAACGTAACCGGTCTTGCGCTGACCACCTTCGGCGTGGGCTTCGGTAACTTTTTCGGCGGTTCCTTATCAAAGCTGGCTGGCGGAGTTGGACAGATTTCCGTTGCAGTGACTGGTGCAGCTTTTAAGACACCGGTGCCGGGACTTTCAAAGCTGGGAGTCATCGGCCAGGCATTTTTCTCTTATGGCTTTTTAACCTATCTTGCCATTATTTTAGCAATTTTACTTTCCTTTTTCTTAAACAAAACCAGAAAAGGACTGAATTTAAGAGCAGTAGGCGAAAGCCCATCCACTGCAGATGCAGCCGGAATTCATGTGACTGCTTACCGGTATCTGGCTACCTGTATCGGAGGCGGATTAAGCGGACTTGGCGGACTTTACTTTGTCATGGAGTATTCCGGCGGAACCTGGACCAACAACGGTTTCGGAGACAGAGGCTGGCTTGCCATCGCCCTGGTTATCTTCGCTCTCTGGAAACCGGTAAACGCCATCTGGGGTTCATTGCTTTTCGGAGGACTTTACATCCTATATTTATACATTCCGGGACTCAGCCGCAGCACACAGGAAATCTTTAAGGCGCTGCCTTATATCGTGACCATTGTGGTGTTAATTATAACCAGCTTAAGAAAGGAAAGAGAGCATCAGCCGCCGGCAAGTCTGGGGCGGGCTTATTTCCGGGAAGAGCGTTAAAAAATAAAATTTGTGAATTGCATCCAGTCCCCGTGTTTATAAGTATTTTATAATTCTTTTCTTGATTTATGGGGAGACTGACACTATAATGATAGAGGTATAGAATGGGTAGAAACTATCCGGATTGGAGAATTTACACAGATGGATAACAAGAATCAGAATAATAAAATGCCTAAGAATGCCCAGGTCATCGTTATCTGGGTAACAGCGTTTCTGATTGCGGTAGCAGGTATTTCGTATCTGCATAATGCCATAACGACGAGGACGAATAAAGAATTAAGCTATGATACCTTTATGAATATGGTAGATGAGAAGCAGGTGGAATCGGTTATTGTTGAGGATACCAGGATTACCATTACTCCTAAGAAGACATGGGGGGAATATAAGCCGGGTGTCAGCTATTATACGGTAAGAATGGACAATGATTTAAACCTGGCTGAGCGTCTTCGTACCGCTGGTGTGGAAACCGTAAGGACACGCCGGGATGGGAACTTTTTCATCCAGACCATTGTCAGCTATCTTCTTTTATTTGCAGCAATGGGCTTCTTACTGAACTTCATGATGCGCCGTGTAGGCGGCGGCGGACTGATGGGCGTTGGAAAGAGCAATGCCAAGGTCTACGTTCAGAAAGAGACAGGAATTACCTTTAAAGATGTAGCCGGTGAAGATGAAGCCAAGGAATCCTTAACAGAAATCGTGGATTTCCTTCATAACCCCGGAAAATATACAAAGATTGGTGCCAAGCTTCCCAAAGGAGCCCTTTTAGTAGGCCCTCCCGGAACAGGAAAGACGCTTCTTGCCAAGGCAGTTGCAGGCGAGGCCCACGTTCCTTTCTATTCCCTTTCCGGTTCTGATTTTGTAGAGATGTTTGTGGGTGTGGGTGCTTCCCGTGTCCGTGACTTATTTAAGCAGGCACAGGAATCCGCTCCCTGTATCATATTTATTGATGAGGTAGATGCCATCGGCAAGAGCCGTGATTCCAGATTCGGCGGAGGCAACGATGAGAGAGAGCAGACATTAAACCAGCTGCTTTCCGAGATGGACGGATTTGATTCCTCCAAGGGACTTCTGGTTCTGGCAGCTACCAACCGCCCTGAGATTCTGGATCCGGCGCTTCTTCGTCCCGGCCGTTTTGACCGGCGGATTATCGTGGATAAGCCGGATTTAAAAGGACGTGTGGACATCTTAAAGGTTCATGCAAAAGACGTGCTTTTGGATGATACGGTAGACCTGGATGCAATTGCTCTCGCAACTTCCGGAGCTGTTGGATCCGATCTTGCCAACATGATTAATGAAGGAGCCATTCTGGCGGTTAAGAACGGACGCCATGCGGTATCCCAGAAGGATTTGTTTGAGGCTGTTGAAGTTGTCCTGGTTGGTAAAGAAAAGAAAGACAGAGTTCTTAATAAGGAAGAGAGAAGAATCGTATCCTATCACGAAGTTGGCCATGCTTTAGTCAGCGCGCTGCAAAAGGATGCAGAGCCGGTGCAGAAGATCACCATTGTTCCAAGAACCATGGGAGCCTTGGGATATGTCATGCATGTGCCGGAGGAAGAGAAGTTCTTAAATTCCAAGAAAGAGCTCCATGCCATGCTGGTTGGCTACTTAGCCGGACGTGCGGCTGAGGAGATCGTTTTCGATTCCATTACCACTGGCGCATCCAATGATATTGAGCAGGCCACCAAGGTTGCCCGTGCCATGATCACCCAGTACGGAATGTCGGAAAAATTCGGACTGATCGGTCTTGCCAGCAAGGAAGACCAGTATTTAAGCGGAAGAATGGTAATGAACTGTGCGGAAGCAACCTCCTCCCAGATCGATGAAGAAGTCATGAAGATGTTAAAAGAGGCTTATGAAGAAGCCAAGAATCTTCTGATGGAAAACCGGGAGATTATGGATAAGATTGCAGAATTCTTAATCGAGAGAGAAACCATTACCGGCAAGGAATTTATGAAGATTTTCCGGGAAGCAAAAGGAATACCGGAACCGGTTAATTCTGATGATGAGTCTGGAAAAGACGAAGCATCTGAGGAGCCAAAAGACGGACTGACTGACTGGGTGAAAGAGGAAGTACAGGCAAAAAAAGAAGAATTCCATACGGAATCAGAGGATAGAACGGAGTTATGATAGTTTAACCGCTTCACAAACTGATTGTAACACATGGAGATTTTTGGTATAATAAAAGGCAATGGCCTTGGATCAGATACAATAAGGAACGAAGAATCAAACGGCTGTCATGTAGGATGATAGCCGTTTCTTTCTGTCTGTTTTTATAGGGATAATGAAGCGATGGGAGAGGAATCAAAACAACCATGATACTGATGAATGAGATACCGGACCGGTTCTGGGGACTGTTCCGTTCCATAAACCGGTCCACCTACATAGAAGCGCTTTTAAGAATTAATGAAGAATATGAATACAGCAACTACTTTTTAAGCCGTGAGGTGTGCCTTCAGGTTTTAGAGGAGTATTTTGTCCAGAAGCGGCTCGTAATCTGGCAGGATGAGCTGGAAGATGAGGCGGATGAGCTGCTGCCCCCTGCTTCCAGAGTATTAAACTGGCTTTTGAGGGCAGGCTGGCTTCGCAAGGTGGACGATTATGCCTCCATGACGGTGAATATCGTAATTCCTGATTATGCTGCTGTCATGATTGAGGCATTTTTTAAGCTTTCCAGCGACGAAGAGGATGAGACGCAGATCTATGTTCAGAACATTTACGCCATTCTCTTCTCTTTAAAAAATGATCCCAGGGCGGGAATCAGCCTATTAAATACGGCTTATGTTAATACGAAACGGCTCAATAAGTCTTTGCAGGACATGCTTCACAACATGGATAAGTTCTTTGCAAGCCTTTTGGAGCAGAAGGCGTACGGAGAACTGTTAAAAGAGCATCTGGAAGGTTATGTGGAGGAGATTGTAAAAAAGAAGTACCACATTTTAAAGACGTCGGATAATTTTTATCTTTATAAAAATGATATCAAACGTTGGATCGGCGGTCTGCGTGAGGATGTGGCGTGGATGGAGGAAATGAGCCGGCGAAGCGCCAACCGGGTGACGGCAGCCGATGTGGCAGAAAAACTGGACCAGATTGAGAGGGGCTTTGATGACATCGAACACCGGATTTCCAATATGGACAAGGAGCACTCCCGCTACATCCGCGCCACTGTAACAAGGCTTAACTATCTTCTCAATCAGGAAGATAACATGAAAGGTCTTGTGATCCGGTTATTAAACCATCTTTCTCTTGTGGAAGATCCGGAGGATGCAATTGAGAAGGCGGGAAACTGCATGAATTTATCCCAGATGGCAATTCTTTCTGAAAAATCCATTTACAAAAAGAGAAAGAGCAGAACGGAATTTAAGGAAACGCTGGTGCCGGATGAGGAACCAACCCAGCTGACAGCCGAAGAGATTTTGAATTTAAACCGGGTGAAGAACCGTTACAGCCGGAAGGAGATCGAAAGCTATATAGAGTCCCGCATGGTACAGGGGCGCATGGAGGTCAGGGAAGATACGGTCCGTACACCGGAAGAATTTGAAAAGCTGATTCTGGCCTATGATTATTCCATAAGAAGAAAAAGCCTTTATCAGGTGGAGGATATGGAACCGGAGCTGATCGATAACGGAAGGTACCGTTATCCCCGGCTGGTATTTGTAAGGAGGAATGAAGTATGACAAATGAAGAATATACTGGCTCAATCAGCCAGATTCCATATTATGACGGGCTTTTGCAGGGAGAAAAGGCGGAGTTAAGAGATGCCATACGGCAGCTGTTAAAACAGACCTTTATTCTGGAGCATAAATTTGAGAAGCGTTCCAACCGTTTCCTTTATAATCAGGAATTTAAAGTCTGCAACAAGCATCTGGAGTTTATCCGGGCGTATTTAGCAGTCAGCGGTATCAATGTGCTGGAAAACAGCCAGCTGGGATTGATCTACATACAGGGAGAGGACACCATGGGAGAAAAGCTTCCCAAGCTTGCAACTCTTTACTTACTGGTGCTGAAGCTGATTTACGATGAGCAGATGGCGGCAGTTTCCACCAGCGTCAATGTTTATACCACTATAAGTGAGATTCACGACAAGCTTGGCAATTACCGGCTATTCAAAAAGCAGCCGTCTGTCACGGAGATCCGCCGTGCCATTGCTATGCTGAAAAAATATCAGATTCTGGAGCCTCTTGATGTTCTGGAAGATTTAGATGGGGACAACCGCATGATCATCTATCCCAGTATCAATGTGGTTTTATTCGGCGATGACGTAAGGTCCCTGCTGGAATCATTTGAAGAAGGAGAAGACAGCGATGACGAATCAGAATTTTGAGGCTCTGTCCAGAATACTTTTGAATAACTGGCATTACATCAGCCGTAAGACATTGTCCTTCCATGAAGAGATCAATTTCTTTACCGGCCATTCCGGCAGCGGAAAATCCACGGTCATTGATGCCATGCAGATCCTGCTTTATGCCAATACCGACGGAAGAGGATTCTTTAACAAGGCGGCTGCCGATGATTCGGACCGGAATTTGATCGAATATCTGCGGGGAATGGTGAATATCGGAGAGAATAATGAATTTGCCTATTTAAGGAATCAGAATTTCTCCACCACCATTGCGTTGGAATTAAAGCGCACAGATAACGGGGAATGCCAATGTGTCGGAATTATCTTTGATGTGGAAACGGCGACCAATGAAATTTCAAGAAAGTTTTTCTGGCACAAAGGTCCGTTGTGGGAAAATGAATACCGCACCGGAACAAGAACCATGACAATCGAAGAGGTGACTTCTTATCTGCAGGTTCATTTTGAGAAAGATGAGTATTTTACCACCTCCCATAATGAGCGGTTCCGCAGACAGCTGTATGATGTCTATCTGGGCGGACTGGATTCTGAAAAGTTTCCTCTGCTTTTTAAACGGGCGATTCCTTTCCGGATGAATATCCGGCTGGAGGATTTCGTAAAGGAATATATCTGCATGGAACAGGATATTCATATCGAGGACATGCAGGAAAGCGTCATGCAGTATGGGCGGATGAGAAAGAAGATCGAAGATACCTTTGTGGAGATTGGCTATTTAAAGGAAATGAGATCACTTTACGATTCTGTTATGGAAAAGGATGAAGAGATCCGGTCAAACACCTATTATTTCCGCAAAATGGAGATTCTGGACTATCAGACCCGAATCCAGGCGCTGAAGGATAAGATCCGCCTTTCGGGAGAGGAGTATACCCGTCAGGAAGAGCGGAAAGAGGGACTGGATGTTCAGATTAATGATCTGACAAAGCAGGGAGAAGAACTTCTCCGTCAGATTTCATCTACCGGATATGAAGATCTGAAGAATCAGCTGGATTCAGCCAGGGAGCTGGTGAGTCATTTAAATAAAAGTGTGATGAAATGGCAGCAGACGGCAGACCGCCTGAATGCGTGGATTGATGAAGAATCAACCTCCAACCAAACCATCTGGGACATTGAGGAATTTGAGAAAAATACCATTGATGAGGAAAAACTTACCAGATTAAAGAAATCCATTGTCCAGATGCAGGCGGAGACAGAAGATACGAAAAAAGAGGCGGAAAGCCTTTTAAGGGATATTAAGAAACGGGAGCGTCAGACCAGTGAGGAGCTTGCCCAGCTAAAAGCAGGAAGCAAAGCTTATCCAAAGCATCTGGAGCGGGCGAAAACGTTTCTCCAGCAGCGCCTTCTTCAGAAAACCGGCAAGGCAGTAGAGGTTCACGTGCTTGCGGATCTGCTGGATATACGGGATGAGAAATGGAGAAATGCGGCAGAGGGGTATTTGGGAAACCATAAGCTGTCTCTGGTCGTAGCACCTGCCTATGCAAAGGCAGCCATGGAGGTCTATGAGGAACTGGACCAGGGTGAAGCTTTCCATGTGGCAGTTCTGGACACAGAGAGGGCGGGAGAGAGTACACATGAGGTTCTTAAGAATTCCCTTGTGGAAGAAGTGATTGTGAGAGAGTCTTATTTACAGCCTTACATGGATTTACTTCTTGGAAAGGTGATCAAATGCGAAAGCCTTGAAGAGCTTCGCAGCTGCCGCATCGGTGTGACACCGGAATGTATGCTGTACCACACCTTCCGTCTGCAGCACATAAATCCCGATCATTACACCAGATTTGCCTATATTGGCAAGGACAGTGTACGCCGCAGAATCCGTCTTCTTGAAAAGAATCTGGAGGCCATGGAGGCGGAGAAGAAGCCACAGGAATTAATCATAGGGGAATGCAGCCGGATTCTTTCTCTGGAAGCATTATCAGAAGCGACAGAGGTTTATGTGGAGTGGCAGCAGGAAATGGCTGCTTTTAAGGAAAAAGAGAAAGAAATCAGGAAGCTGGAGCAGAAGCTGGAAAAGCTGAAGGCCCAGAATGTGGAGGAATGGGGAAAGGAGCGTGAAGCCGTTTTAGGACTTTGTGAGGGAAAACGGGCGGAGTTGAGGGCGTTAGACCGTCTCATGGGAGATCTTCAAAGAAAGGCGGAAGAATTCCAGCGTGAAGCTGTACAGCTGGAAGAGGAGCTGGTGGCAAAGGAACGCGTGGTGGAAGCCGATGAAAAGCTGGAGGAAGAATTAAAAGTATCTCTGGAAGGCAATGAGACTCCCCGCTATGACCGCTTGAAGGACAGATACTTTGCGCTTTTAAAGAGAGCAGAGGAAGCCCGGGAAGAGGCGTACCGCCTTCTTGTCTCAGCAAGAGGCGAGTATGTCCGCAAGTATCCCAACCGGAATTTCTCCCTGACTGCAGAAGATAACCAGGAATATGACCGTCTTCTGGAGATCATGGAATGCGCAAATCTGGAAGAATATAAAAACATGGCGGCAGAACAGGCAAAGTCCGCAGTTCTTCATTTTAAAGACGACTTTATGTTTAAGATCCGGAGTGCCATTCGGGATGCGCTGCAAAGAAGGGATGAGCTGAACCGGATTATCAACAGACTGGATTTCGGAAAGGACAAGTATCAGTTTGTTATTGGAAAGAACAAGGGACCGGATGGCAGGTACTATGACATGTTCATGGATGACTCTCTGGAAATCAACCCTTCCCAGCTGACGGATTCCCTGGATAATCAGATGAATCTTTTCACTATGGAACATGAAAATCAGTACGGTGAATTAATTAATGATCTGATTAATATCTTCATTCCCCCGGAAAATGCAACCCCGGAGCAAATGGAAGAAGCAAAGCGGAATATGGATAAATATGCGGATTATCGAACCTATCTGACCTTTGACATGCAGCAGCTGATTCAGAATGAGGATGAGGTCATTAAGATCCGTTTAAGCAAGATGATTAAGAAGAATTCCGGCGGAGAGGGGCAGAATCCCCTTTACGTGGCGCTTCTTGCCAGCTTTGCACAGGCATATAGGATCAATGTGCCTCAAAAGATTCAGAGAAACCCAACGATTCGTCTTGTAGTTCTTGATGAGGCATTTTCCAAGATGGATGGGGAAAAGGTGGCAAGCTGTATCGAGCTGATCCGCGGTCTTGGTTTCCAGGCCATCATCAGCGCTACCAATGATAAGATCCAGAACTATGTGGAAAATGTAGACAAGACCTTTGTCTTCGCCAATCCCAACAAAAAATCCATCTCCATACAGGAATTTGAGCGGGAGAGCTTTCCCCAGCTGATGAGGGAACTTGATGAGGAAGATGATGAGACGGGTGGCGTCACAGGAGAATAATCATTTCCTGATTGCATAACGTAAAAAATCACCTTGCCAGGCTTTTTTGCCAAGGCAAGGTGATTTTTTTATCCCCAGGCAGGAACTGCCAGGTAATATGCTGTATCAGGATCTGAATCCCAGGCTGTTTCCTTTACCCATCCCCAGGCTCCGGCCTCGTTCATAACCAGTATATAGGAGTGTCCGTCCTTTACCGCCCAGCCGATGGGGCAGACTGTTTCTCCAGGACTGACAGAGAAAGCAGGGGTATCTCCTTCCATAGCGGCTGTAACAGGAAACGTATGTGACACTACATAATAATTTTCCGGATTCTGATGAAGAAACGCGTTGGTGATCATATTATAATTCTTATTGAAATACACCTTCTGAGGTACTTCCTTTAATTTACCGTCTTCATAGGACCAAAACAGATCTGTGAAGTAACACCCAAACTGGAGAGTAGATCCCGAAAATGGTGTATCTGCAGTTACTTTTAAAATTCCGTCTCCCTCCGCTGTTAATCCATACTTACGGAAAAGTGATCCATTTCCGTCGCAGACGGGGCCTGTCAGATCTCTAATCAATTCCAGACTGCCGTTTTGATAACGATAGAAGCTGTATGAGAAAAGGGTATCGGAATCTTGGGATATATCCAGGTGAAGCTCAATTTGCTGATCTTTTTTATTAAGGTCCAATGCCGTCAGTCTGATGGTGCCCCTTATATTTTCCGGAATTGAAGTCTGTTTTTTGCCGTTAATCGAAAGTTTAAGGCTTTTCTCATCATAATCTTTCGGGTCTTCGGTGCTGCTCCAGCGAATGGTTTCGCAGACACCATCACCATCAAAATCCAATAAATAATCTTTGTCTGCTTTCAAGGTAACACCTTCATCAGTGATTTCTTTGTCAGGTAGTTGATTTTCCGCTATCTTAATCAGACCCAGATTTTTCTTTTCAATATCGTTAAGAACGTCCTCTTTAAAATCAGCGGGAGCCATCTCAGCGTGATACCATGATTTACTGTTGAAATATTCCTGCAGATCCGCTGCATCAAATTTTCTTCCATGGCGGGCATAGATTTCGTTTCTTGCAAGTCTCAGCGCAGATGGATCAGCTTTCAGCAGATCGCCTCCTGTGAGACAGCTTGTGCTGCTCTCCGGAAAGATATAATCTGGTTGTGTCATGGCATTCACAGCTTCATCTTCTGTTTTTTGCGCAGATACCATGAGCTGTTTCCCATAATCATTGAGTTTATCACCGATCTCTCCATAAGGGATCAGCGTTTCCTGTCCGGCAGAAGAGTCGGTTTTTCCTCCATTCCACTGAGAGGATAATAAAATTCCTTCCTTTAAAAGCGCAAATTGACTGGGGTCGGAAGACATGATCTGGGTCAGAAGGGAGGAGTTAGAACTGCCGCCGGCAGCTGCCTGGGCAAGTGCCAGCTTTAATCCTTCCGGATCATCGGAAAGAGCAGAAAGAGTGATCCTCTTTCCATTTTCTACATCATAGGAACTTAAAAAGGTAAATGTATCATTGCGGTTATTTCCCCTGATATCAGTATAGTTCTGCTTCAGACTTAATAGTCTTCCGTCATTTCTCAGAACCTGATAATCAAAGGTATAAAGGTAATTTTTCTGTGGATCTCCGGCTGCTGATGAGGGTGGGATTTCCATCGAATCACTGATGAATTCGTACCAACTGGTGTTCTGGTCGTTCTCTCTTAAACTTCGGTTTATGAGATACTGGGAATCGGGTTTATCAGGAATTATGACTTCCGGCACCCGGCTGTTCCACCGGTAGACCAGGGTACCCCGGTCACTATATTTCTCATTATGATCTGCAGACCAGGTTCTTACTGTTACCGGACTAATGTTGGTTTCTGTGCTTGATGATCCTTTTTCAGTACTGCGTTGCTCCTGTTCGGCGGGGGTCTGTTCGGTAAGGGATTCTGCGGGCGAAGAAGGGGTATCCTCCACCCGGGAATTCATCTTACACCCGGACGCGGTTAAGGAAAGAGCAAGCAGTACAACTGGCAGCAATGGATGTGGTTTCATATTTTCTCATTCCTCTTTCTTGGTTTATAATGATTATACCATGCTTTTTTTTCGAAAGACAGTTTTAACATAAATTTCTGCCGGAAGAGGAGTGCATGATGGATTCTAAGAAAAGCAGTCATTATTAAAATATTTATCGAACAAATGTTTGCAATGCAGTTAATGATGTGCTATAATGGAAAAAACCGGTTGCTGAGTAACTACGGGTGCGGACTTCATATTATAAGTCCGCATTCGATTGTTGTGAGATTCAGAATTTCAGGATATAACAGGAGTACAGTATGGCGAAACAGTATATTAAGATAAGAGGTGCCAATGAGCACAACCTAAAGAACGTGAGTCTGGACATCCCCAGGAATGAGCTGGTTGTATTAACCGGTCTCAGCGGTTCCGGGAAGTCTTCCCTGGCCTTTGATACCATTTATGCTGAGGGTCAGAGGCGGTATATGGAGTCTCTTTCCTCCTATGCACGGCAGTTCCTTGGTCAGATGGAGAAGCCGGACGTGGAGAGCATTGAAGGTCTGTCACCGGCCATTTCCATTGACCAGAAGTCGACCAACCGCAACCCTCGTTCCACAGTCGGTACCGTTACAGAAATTTATGATTATATGAGGCTTCTTTATGCCAGAATCGGTATCCCCCACTGTCCCAAGTGCGGAAGAGAGATCCGCAAACAGACCATTGACCAGATGGTGGATCAGATTATGGAGCTTCCGGAGCGGACCAAAATCCAGCTGCTGGCTCCGGTTGTCCGCGGACGGAAGGGAGAACACGCCAAGGTTCTGGAGAGTGCCCGTAAGAGTGGATACGTAAGAGTCCGGGTTGACGGCAGTCTCTATGAGCTTTCCGAAGAGATCAAGCTGGACAAGAACATCAAGCACAGCATCGATGTGGTTGTGGACCGTCTGGCGATCCGTGAGGGAATTGCAAAGCGCCTCACAGATTCCATTGAGACAGTGATGGAGCTGGCAGGCGGGCTGATGACCGTTGATGTCATTGACGGAGAGCCCATTCATTTCAGCCAGAGCTTTTCCTGCCCGGACTGCGGAATCAGCATTGAGGAAGTGGAGCCAAGAAGCTTCTCCTTTAATAACCCCTTTGGCGCCTGTCCGGACTGCTTCGGTCTGGGATACAAGATGGAGTTTGACGAGGACCTGATGATTCCTGATAAGAGCTTAAGTATCGATCAGGGAGCCATCACGGTAATGGGCTGGCAGTCCTGTACCGATAAGGGAAGCTATACCCGGGCTGTCTTAGATGCCCTTGCAAGAGAATATGATTTCAGTCTTGACACTCCCTTTGAGGACTACCCCCAGAAGGTTCATGACATTATTATTCATGGAACCAATGGAAAAGAGGTCAAGGTTTACTACAAGGGACAACGTGGAGAAGGAGTCTACGATGTAGCATTTGAAGGATTGGTCCAGAATGTTGCCAGGAGATACCGTGAGACCTATTCCGAATCCTCCAAGGCGGAATATGAGACATTTATGAGAATTACGCCCTGTCCTTCCTGCGGAGGCAAGAGATTAAAGAAGGAATCCCTGGCAGTGACAGTAGGGGATCAGAATATATATGACGCAACCAACATGTCCATCGTCCGTTTCCGTAATTTTATGGACGAGCTGCAGCTGACTGATATGCAGCATGCCATTGGAGACCAGATCTTAAAGGAGATCAGGGCGAGAATCTCGTTCCTTATTGATGTAGGTCTGGACTACCTGACACTGACACGCGCCACAGGAACCCTTTCTGGAGGTGAGGCCCAGAGAATCCGTCTGGCAACCCAGATCGGTTCCGGTCTGGTGGGAGTGGCGTATATTTTAGATGAGCCCAGTATCGGACTTCATCAAAGGGACAATGACAAGCTGTTAAAGACGCTTCTCCATCTGCGTGATCTGGGCAACAGTGTAATCGTGGTAGAACACGACGAGGATACCATGATGGCGGCTGACTGCATCGTGGATATCGGTCCTGGAGCAGGCGAGCATGGCGGAAATGTAGTTGCAGTCGGCAATGCAAAGCAGATCATGAAGAATAAGGACTCCATTACCGGCGCTTATTTAAGCGGAAGAATTAAAATTCCCGTTCCTAAGGAGAGAAGACAGCCTACCGGCTATCTCACGGTAAAGGGAGCCAGAGAGAACAATTTAAAGGGTATTGATGTGACATTCCCTCTGGGAGTGATGACCTGCGTAACCGGTGTTTCCGGATCCGGAAAGAGTTCTCTTGTCAATGAGATCCTTTATAAAGCGCTGGCAAAGAAGTTAAACCGTGCCAGAACTATTCCCGGAAAACATAAGGAGATTATAGGAACGGAACAGCTGGACAAGATTATCGCAATTGACCAGTCGCCGATCGGAAGAACCCCGCGGTCCAATCCCGCTACTTATACCGGTGTGTTTGATCTGATCCGTGATTTGTTTGCTTCCACGGCAGATTCCAAGGCAAAGGGGTATTCCAAGGGAAGATTCAGCTTTAACGTGAAGGGCGGACGATGCGAAGCCTGCAGCGGTGACGGTATTATCAAGATCGAGATGCATTTCCTTCCTGATGTGTATGTGCCCTGTGAGGTCTGCGGTGGCAAGCGGTATAACCGGGAGACGTTAGATGTGAAGTATAAGGGAAAGAGCATCTACGATGTTCTTAATATGACGGTAGAAGAAGCGCTGAAGTTTTTTGAGAATGTTCCTACGATTGCAAGGAAGATATCTACGCTCAATGATGTGGGATTATCCTATATCCGGCTTGGACAGCCATCTACGGAGTTGTCAGGTGGTGAGGCACAGAGAATCAAGCTGGCTACGGAGCTGAGCAAGCGCGGAACCGGCAAGACTATTTATATACTGGACGAGCCGACGACGGGACTTCATTTTGCGGATGTTCATAAGTTGATTGAGATTTTGAGGAAGCTGTCTGAGGGCGGTAATACGGTAGTTGTTATCGAGCATAACTTAGATGTTATAAAGACAGCCGATTATCTCATTGATATCGGTCCGGAAGGCGGAGACAAGGGCGGAACAGTAATTGCTCAGGGAACGCCGGAAGAGGTTGTGAAGTGTCCGGAGTCTTATACCGGTTACTATGTGAAGAAGTATTTAGAGCAGTAGTTGAAGATTTAGAAACGGAAGATCCCGGAGATTTTCCTGCCAGGATTCTCTTGTTGCCGCCTGTATGTAAAGATGCATATGCAGGGGGCAGCTGGGGAAAAGGGTATTTCCGGTATTTTCCGTTTTTTCTGTCTGATTGGTGAGAAAAAGAAGCTGACAGGAACCTTTGGTTGTAAGATTCGACATCTTTTTTTTGAAATTTAGAAAATGCTTGTCAAGCCATAGGAAGTAGAATATAATGTTATCCAAAGTGCTATTTGTTGAAGCTTAAATTAGGAGGAATACCCGTGAAGAGAGAAATGATTATCGTTCTGGATTTCGGCGGACAGTACAATCAGCTGATTGCCAGAAGAGTCAGAGAATGCAACGTTTACTGTGAGGTCCATCCCCACACACTGCCCCTGGACAAGATTAAAGAGATGAATCCCAAAGGAATCATTTTCACAGGCGGTCCAAACAGTGCTTACAAGGAAGAATCCCCTCGCTGTGAGAAAGAAATCTTTGAAATGGGAATCCCGATCCTGGGAATCTGCTATGGCTCCCAGTTAATGGCTCATATGCTTGGCGGCAAGGTTAACACAGCTCCTGTCAGCGAGTATGGCAAGACGGAAGTAACCACAGTAGCCGGCAGCAAAATATTAGAGAGTGTAAGTCCAAAGACCATCTGCTGGATGAGTCATACGGATTATATAGAGACAGCACCGGAAGGCTTTACTGTTACCGCTCATACCCCGGTATGCCCGGTTGCAGGAATGGAATGTGAGGAGAAGGGGCTTTACGCTGTTCAGTTCCACCCGGAGGTTATGCACACACAGGACGGAATTAAGATGCTTTCCAACTTCGTTTACAATGTGTGTAAATGTACTGGTGACTGGAAGATGGATTCTTTCGTGGAGACTTCTATTCAGTCCATTAAAGAGAAGGTTGGAGATGGAAAGGTTCTTTGTGCACTGTCAGGTGGTGTAGATTCTTCTGTGGCAGCGGTTATGCTGGCGAAGGCGGTTGGTAAACAGCTTACCTGCGTATTTGTTGATCACGGTCTGCTTCGTAAGAATGAAGGGGACGAGGTTGAGGCAGTATTTGGTCCGGCAGGTCCATATGATTTAAACTTTATCAGGGTAAATGCTCAGGAACGTTTCTATGAGAAACTGAATGGGGTGGAAGATCCGGAGACAAAGCGGAAAATCATTGGTGAAGAATTTATCCGTGTTTTTGAAGATGAAGCGAAGAAGATTGGAAAAGTGGATTATTTTGTTCAGGGAACGATTTATCCGGATGTTATTGAATCAGGTCTTGGAAAGTCAGCAGTTATTAAGTCTCATCATAATGTAGGCGGACTTCCTGAGCATGTGGATTTTAAGGAGATCATTGAACCGCTTCGCCTTTTATTTAAGGACGAGGTCCGCAAAGCTGGTCTGGAGCTTGGAATTCCGGAATATCTGGTTTATCGTCAGCCATTCCCGGGTCCGGGGCTTGGTGTAAGGATTATTGGTGCAGTTACACCGGAAAAGGTGCGGATTGTACAGGAGGCAGATGCGATCTATAGGGAAGAGATTGCTAAGGCAGGCGTGGATAAGGGACTGGGACAGTACTTTGCTGCACTTACTAATATGCGTTCGGTTGGATGCATGGGTGATGAGAGAACCTATGATTATGCAATTGCTTTGAGAGCAGTGCTTACTTCGGACTTTATGACTGCGGAATCTGCAGAGCTTCCTTGGGAGGTTCTGGGGGTTGTGACAAGAAGGATTGTGAATGAAGTGAAGGGCGTTAACCGGGTGTTGTATGACTGTACGGGGAAACCGCCGGCTACGATTGAGTTTGAATAGAGAACAAAGCCCAAAGAATGGCGTATTTACGCGGTTCTGTGGGCTTTTCTTTGTTGTGTGATACCTTATTGATACCTAGATTATTAAAGCTTGCTCATTTCATCAAATAAATTCGTTGCAGCCAAATCTATTGTATTAAAAGAATCAATGTTTTTTATGAGCGTATAACTTTTAGCAGTAGATATTTTTGAGAGTATTTTAAATCCATATTTTTTACCTTGTGTTGAATAAATTGTACCTAAGATATTAGAACTAGTCTTATACCAATACATTTCAATAGAATTTTTGAAATCAATGTTTTTGAATAAATTTGCAATTTTATAAAACTCATATTTTGTAATATTTTCTATATTCGATTGATTAGGTTTCAATAATTGGTATGCAAAAACTTGGGTTGTCGAATTAAAAAAATGAACAGTATGCTTTGGTAATTTAGATTGAAATTGCCCATCTTCAATCCATATATCAAGAGCATTTTCAAAATAACCTTTCGGGATAGGTTTTTTTGCATTTGGATTATGTAAAATTACTAAATCATTTCCCCATTGTTCGTGAAATGGTGCAGAATCTAAAGTATAACCTAGCTCGCGGGGTAATGTGGCATATTTGTTATTATCTGCTGCAAATCCTTTCCTACCAATAATTTGAAGACTATTATAATAATCATTATACCAGCCCATTCTACGGAATTTAGCTATACTGGCCGAATTTTGAAAAATTATTGCACTAATATTTTCAATTTCCTTCCAGTCAGTGTTTGGGGCATAATAAAGGGCAGAAGGAATATCTTTTCCGTTAAATTTATGAATATGTACAGGCATTTCTGAAAAATATCCATCTTCGAATCCTATTTTTTTACCATAAAGTATTTCACAAAGAGAAGAGTAGGAATAGTTTAAAGACAATTCCTCAAAAAATCCAGACAATGCTATTACAAATGGCATATCTTTACAGTGATCATTTTCCCAATAACGTTTTTTTAATTTATTAAATATAGCTGAAGAAAATCGTATGGGAATCTCATTATGTAATTTTTCTTCATATTCTGAATCTGATTCAGGTTCATATGTCCCATTTAATAATGATTCATTAATAGTTACACCACCAGTATTACTATGTTGTCCATTAGCAGTGGTGATTTCGACAGCTACAGAAATATTTCTTTTATTAACAATAAAATCAGGATATTGGTGTGAACGATCAATTTTAAAATTACACTCTTTAAAATATTGATAAAAATATAGTTCTAATAAGCGTGCATTAAATCCGGTAGTTTGAAATTGTTCTATGAAATTTCCATCAATATCATTGTAATTAGCAAAAATTTCTTCTAAGGTCATCTTAACAGGTAAATAATCATTATTATCACGTATAGTTTTAAAAACTGTTGACAGCTTTTTTTCATCCACAAATTTATCAAATAATTGCATTTAATTTCGCCATCCCTTCTTTGCTTCAAACTTCCCACAATCATCACAAGTATCTGGCCAATTCAATTTCCATTCCAAATACTCACATTCTGTAATCTCTTTATTCGCAAGCTCCTGCTTCCTTATCATCCATTCCCGCATGAATTCATCAACCAATCCATAATTAAACCACATACCAATTGGCGGTTCATCTGGCCAGTAATCATCATTGTCATCATATTGGGCTACCGCCTTTGTGGTGGCTTTTTCTTTTTTATTACTACGGATAAGAGAGAAGAGATTGATTGCGCCACGGTTGTCTTCGTCCAGCCAGAAGAAAGTCTGCATAATATCTTCTGCGCTTCCTGGAACTTCGCTGACAAAGTTCAGGGGATTGATATCCATAGCCTTTGCCATATCTATAAGCATGTCTTTTTGAGGAACTCTGTAATCGCATTCGTATTGTGCGATACGATTTGCAGCTCCTTTTTCTTCTAAACCAACAGCAACTCCAAGTTCCTGCTGGGTCATTTTTCTGAGTTTACGTACAAATTTTATTTTTTTACCAATGGTCATAGTCTGCCTCCTTTACTGGAAATTAAATAAAAATGAAACCTTATAGGACTTATTATATCTGATAAATGAGATACAGTAAATAAAAATATTCGCCTAGAGGCGAAAATGATATTGACATTCGCTATGAGGCGAATTATAATGGGTATCACAATAGGACATTCGCTATGAAGCGAACACTAATACAACTGAATGAGCGGTACCATATGTTAACAGACATTCGCCAAGACCTTCTGATAAGGAAGCGAGCGATGATGACACTCCCAGAACTGGCGGGAATATCTCACACAAGAGCAGGCCCGGGGCGAATAGCCGAGGTTGATTGAAACATCAACAGCATATGAATACACAGAACGCCAACGATTTTCCTAACAGGAAAACCGTAGTTATAGCACCTGATCTTGCTGCAATAGTCCAAACAAAAGTTGAGCGGCCGGGGTGGTTCCCCAGGTCTCTAGTTAGATTTTGAAATTTTTATACAAAGGAGGTGGACGGATGGAAGGAGCAATTTATATTACAGCAGCTGAGATGGCAGAAATGCTTGGCATTTCAAAACCGTATGCGTATAAACTCATCAAACAGATGAATGAAGAGCTTGATGCAAAAGGATTTATTACCATTCCTGGCAAAGTAGCAACTAAGTATTTTGAAGAGAAGTTTTACGGAGTAAGAGTAACAGCGTAACGAAAGGAGAAATTGATGGCAGCATATAAAGACGAGGAGCGAGGCACATGGTATGTCTCGTTCCATTATTATGACTGGACTGGCAAGAATAAGCGCAAATTGAAGCGTGGTTTCAAGACCAGAAGAGAAGCATTAGAGTGGGAGCAGCATTTTCGTATGAAAGAAGAAGCTAATTTGGAAATGACTTTTGATGACTTTGTTGAAGCCTATACAAGAGATATGAAACCCAAATTAAAGGAAAATACTTGGAATACGAAAGAAGCGGTTATTAATAGTAAGATCCTTCCTTACTTTAAGGATAAGAAAATGAAGGACATCAAACCGACAGATATTATTCAGTGGCAGAATCAGATGATTAAGCTTAAGAATCCGCAGGGAGCATTATTTAAACCAACTTATCTAAAAACCATTCAATCGGAATTAAGTGCATTATTTAATCATGCAGTACGATTTTATGAATTGAAAGAAAATCCTGTAGTGAAGGCGGGGCCATTGGGAAAAGGGAAAGCAGACGAAATGCTCTTTTGGACAAAAGAAGAGTATTTGAAATTTATCGAGCAGGTTAAGGACAAGCCAGTTTCCTATTATGCATTTCAAATTCTCTATTGGTGCGGTCTACGAATGGGAGAATTACTGGCACTAACACCAGCAGATATCGATATCCCGAAGAGCATGATTCATATTACAAAATCTTATCAGCGAATCAGGGGGAAGGATGTTATTACAGATCCAAAGACTCCGAAGAGCAAACGAGATGTAGTGATTCCTGATTTTTTACGTGATGAATTGCAGGATTATATGAGTCGATTATATGGAATTACCAAGAAAGATAGGTTATTTCATATTACAAAAACATATTTGCATCATGAAATGGATCGTGGGGCTAAGAAAGCAGGAGTGCAGAGAATCAGAATCCATGACCTGCGCCACAGCCATGTATCCCTTCTAATCAACATGGGATTTACAGCGGTAGCCATTGGTTCCAGGGTTGGTCATGAAAGTTCGGATATTACTTTTCGCTATGCGCATATGTTTCCAAGTGAGCAGAAGCAGATGGCAACCATGTTGAATGATGCATTTGTGATTACAGATAAGGATGGTGATGAATAATGCCAGGAGTTCATAAGAATCCAACGATCAGTTTTCGTATCTCTGATTACGAGAGAAGAGAAATTGAAGCAAAGATTAAGGCAAGTGGAATGTTGAAAAAAGATTATTTTGTTCGTTCCTGTATTTATAATCGTGTCTGTGTTGTTGGAAAGAAAGAGACTGTATATGTACTGGTGGAGGAATTGCAGAAATTGCAACAAAATCTTCATCAGCTGCATGAGCAGATAATGTCGGAGAATATTCAGATAACCAGTGAAGAAATACAGGAATTACAGCTGGACTACGAATATATGTTAAAAGCTATTCTGTGGATGCTGGAAGGCGCACGTTATTTGTGGAAAGGAAAAAGTACAGACGGAAAGGTGGGGGATAATTGTGGAGGAAACAAAAGTTGAACTAAAGATGATTAATATGGCAGATGTTCAGGCGAGTTCCATTGATTGGCTTTGGTATCCGTTTATTCCATATGGAAAACTTACCATCATTCAGGGTGATCCTGGAGATGGTAAAAGTACTTTGGTATTGAACATAGCAGCAAGGTTATCAAAGGGAGAAGGTCTTGATGATGAAATGAAGCCTGCGGAGCCAATAAATGTAATTTACCAAACGGCAGAGGACGGTTTGGCTGACACGGTGAAGCCTAGACTGGAACTTGCAGGAGCTGATTGTAGTCGAATTTCTATTATAGATGAAAGTGAAAAATCAGTATCTATGGTAGATGAGCGATTAGAGGAAGCAATAATGAAGCAACAAGCAAAACTGCTTATTCTAGATCCAATTCAAGCATACCTTGGTGGTGGCACAGATATGAACCGTGCAAATGAAGCTCGTGATATGACCAAAAAGCTTGGAGCATTAGCGGAGAAAACGGGGTGTGCCATTGTTCTTATCGGTCATATGAACAAAGGTGGTGGAGCAAAAGCAGCATATCGTGGTATGGGTTCCATAGACTTCTTTGCAGTTGCAAGAAGTGTGATTCTAGTTGGGCGAATCGAAGGGCAGGAACATATGAGGGCAGTGATTCAGATTAAGAATAACTTAGCTGCCTTTGGACATGCCAAAGCATTTGCTCTTGAGGAAGAAGGTTTTTGCTGGATAGGTGATTATGATATTACAGCAGATGAAGTTCTTGGTGGTATAGTTCCAAAAGTAAATAAATTGGAGCAGGCAAAGCTGTTATTGAAAGATTTGAGCGCAGACAAAATAATGATGCCAAGTAGTGAGATTATGGATATTGCCTCGGGTGAAGGAATTTCCAAGAGGACTTTGGAAAGTGCCAAGAAGGAATTGGGAATTAAAGCAAAGCGAGTCAACAATATCTGGTACTGGGATTTGAAGCAAGATGATACGAATGAGATTTGATAGTAAGACCGCAACATTGCAAAGTATCAGATTTTACGGTCTTAAATATGCGGTGTTACACATGATTGCAAGGTTGCAAACGCCATAGACTTTGCGGTGTTGCGGTCTTGCAGATTAAAAAAGGAAAGGACGTATGTGTCATGAAGGAAGAAACAATATTTGAGAAGTTGGGTATAGAGTATCAGGAGATTGAAGGGATTTTTTATCCAATTTTATCTGCTCCATCGGCGGATAGTCAGTGCCTTAATGTTGGGAAATATGGTCGTATATGGATTGAGCATATTAAGATAACTTACCCACAGAGATATCGTACACTGGTGCGCTTTGGAGAATTAAAGGAGCGAGCTGAAATGGTTAATGAAACAGCATATGAGTTATTAGAAGACATTGAAGTCAGATGGCTGAATAAGCATAGACCAAAGAATACTAATTCCTTTATCGAGCAGTTACACCTTCGCAACCAAGCACGAATGATGGCAGAGGAAGTTGTGCTTCATGATGTAGTCAGACAGTTTCACTAATTAAACAAACACAAGAAAGAGAGGATTTTTTATGAATCAATATAGAGTAGATGGGAGCCTGATTATTGCTGTAGATCACGGTTTCGGAAATATGAAAACAGCAAATATAGTATTTAGCAATGGAATGGCGGTATATGACACAGAGCCAATTATGAGCAGAGATTATTTGTTCTTTGAGGGAAAATATTATGTTCTGAATCAGGGGCATAAGCCATATGCTTCTGAAAAAATTAACGATGATGATTTTTATATTCTTACTATTGCAGCGATTGCAAAGGAACTTCGATTAAGGGGTATTACTAGAGAGCAAGTTCACCTTGCGGTAGGATTACCACTAAAATGGAGGGATGTACAGCAGGAAGAGTTTAAGAAGTATTTGCTAAGAAATAAGCATGTGGAATTTACCTATTGTGGTAGCAAATATTTTGTAGACATTACCGGGTGCAGTGTAATGCCACAATGTTATGCTGCTGTGGCAGAAAAGTTAGGTTCTTATAATGGACTTAATATGTTGGCTGACATTGGAAATGGAACCATGAATGTTATGTATCTTCAGGATGGTAGAACCATTGAGAAAAAAATGTGGACGGAAATCCTTGGCGTAAAACAATGCGCCTTGCTGATTCACGATGCAGTGCTCAATAAGTTTCAGGTCGAACTAGATGAAAGTCTCTTAAATTCCTATCTTATGAAGGGAAGAGCTGATGTGGATGAAGAATATCTGACATTTATGGAAGATACTGCTAAGACCTATGTGCAAAGCATTTTCTTGAAATTGAAGGAGCTTGGCTATAATTCCAAACTGATGAAACTGCACTTCATGGGTGGTGGAGCAAAACTGGTAGAGCTATTTGGTGAGTATGAACCGGCAAGAGTATCTTTTAATCATGACATTTGTGCCAATGCCAAAGGCTTCGAGTATTTCTGTTATCTCGCAATGCGTAAACGCAGACGTAATTAAGAAGGGAGCTGGGGTAAATGAAGGATACAGAGCAAAAGACCGTTCGCTTCTATGCCAATAATCCTAAGCATAAGGAGGCATGGGAGTATCTTCACCAACTGGATAAAGATATTTGTTCCTCACAGCAGGATTTTATAATTGATGCTATTAACAGCTATTATCACAAGCTGGCAGATTTGAAGGATGATCCATATCTGGAGACACGAGAGCGTGAAGAAGAATTTATCAAGCGGATTACACATGGCGTGATGGAGCAATTAACATCAGATCTTCCGAAGGTGGTTGGTGGATTTTTGATTGGTTTGTTGGCAGGAGAAACAGATGGTGTGTCTTCCATTGGGAGAGCACTTGCAGAGAAGTATACAAGTGATGCTGTTGATGAGAAGGCTGTTTGTATTTCACCCAATGCCGAGGTAAAACAAGATGAAATCAAAGTTGATATCAGTGAAGCGGAAGTTGCTGATAATGAGTACTTGGATTTGGATAATATTTTCTAAAAGAAATCAGAAATGAAATCACTTGTGAAAAGATGACATCAAGAATAAGCCAGTCTGACATCAGAAATTGTTGGTGAAATGACTGGTGTCAGATGTCTTTCTTTTTGCAATCAGAAGAGTCTGATAGAGTTCATTTCTGATATTATTACGCTTTTGGTAAATATCATAAGTGTAATTTTATTGTATATTATATCGCCCACTGTGGTGGGCTAAATATCGGGTGCAGGTGCTCCTGCTAAGACGTCCGCTGTTGCGGATGGGAAAAGTGCTACCTTTTCCGTATCTTGCAAACCCTGTGAACCGTACTAAGAGAATTACCCAGGCATTAGCCAGGGAAGAAAGGAGATAAAGACAATGGCACAGATAAGAGAGATTTGTACCAAAACACAAAGGAAGATTGGAGGATTTTTATATGACAAATGGAAAACGAAAATATCTATCCTGTAAGAAGGATTGTCACGTTTCTTTGAAATTATCAGAGGAAGATTTTATGAAACTGGAATCAGATGCGAAATCAGCAGGAATGGATCGAAGCAAATATTTGCGAGCTTTGATTCAGAATGCAAAAGGGATTGACCCAACATTTGCGGCAGATAGGGCACAGCTAATCAGAAAAGTTTCTGGAGTATCAAACAATGTGAACCAGATGGCACATTTGGCAAATGCGCAAGGGCAGATATATTTTTCGGCAATAGAAGAGGCTCGTCAGGAAGTGGTAAAACTTCAGGATATTTTGAAGGAGGTACTAGACGTATGGCAATTACGAAAATCATGCACATGAATTCAGAGAAAAACCGTAATCCGGCACAACATCTTCAAAATGCACTGGAGTATATTCAGAATCCAGACAAGACAGAGAAATTATTTTTGGTGGGCAGTGTAAACTGTCTGCCAGAAACAGCCTTTGACCAGATGATGGATACAAAGAAGTTATTTCAAAAGACGAATAAGAGGCAGGGTTATCATATCGTATTGTCCTTGAAACCGGGAGAGGGAACACCAGAAATTGCATTTGATATGGCACGGAGGTTTACGGAGAAATTTCTTGGTGACAGATATGAAGCTGTTTATGCCGTTCATATTGATAAAGATCATATTCATAGTCACATCGTTTGGAATAGTGTAAGTCTTCTTGATGGTAGAAAATATGATTATAAGAAAGGCGATTGGAAACATATAATTCAACCAATTACCAATAAGCTATGCAAGGAATATGGTCTGTCTATTATCGAAGCAGAGTATGTGAAGAATTCGCAGAATCTTTCCAGAAAAGAATGGCAATATGAACAGACATTTAAAGAAATGATTCATCGAGACGCAATGTTTTGTGCTTCCTATGCTGGGAGCATGGAACATTTTTTGTTTTTAATGCAGCGATTGGGATATGAATTTAAGCCGAAGGAATATCTTACCGTAAAGATGCCTGGACGGAAATTGTATCATCATTTGGATAAGATGGATGAATACTTTGCAGAGGACAGGTTCAAATACTGCTTTGAATACACCAGTATGAATATATCTTACTTTCATGCTACAAATCCAACTTGGATAAAGCGGAGTAATATGTCGCCCTATCAAAAGAAATTTTATGGGAAGATGTATCGTTTGCGTATGATTGAGCAGAAACGATTTTATGTAAAATCAGCCAAGTATGCCAAGGATTTGATGTTATTTCATAAGTTGCAGGAAGAGTATCTGTTTCTTGCAAATAATAATATTCGTACCATAGAGGACCTGCTTGATATTAGAGAAAGTAAGCTGAAGCGTATTGATGAAATTACAAAGATTCAGGACTCAATTTACAAGCAAAATTCTAGTAAGAAGCGAGCTTGTAATTCTGATGGGGATTGGAGAGCGTATCAGCAATGGCGAATTGACGAGTACAGTAAACTGGATCAGCTGAAGGTCGAGAAAAAGGAAGCCAAGAATATGGTTACAATGGCAGAGCGATGTTTGACAGAAAAGTTAGATACAGCAATTGATGTGGTATCAGAGTTTGAAGAAATTGATTCTACGAATAAGATTGAAATACCAGAATTTGTTAAGGAGAGGGTAGTAGAGTCGAAAGCTGGAATTGTAAGAGAAGATTTGTATTTGGACGATGAGACGGTATTTGAAGCTCAGAAACCAATAGAGAAGCAGGTGGCATTTTATGATGAGAAGCATATATGGGATGAAGCGTTGCAAGAACACCAAGAGATAGTGGAGCATATAGGGCAGTCGCAATATAAGGATGTTTCGTCTCGAGCAGATGAACTGGCCAGTGAGCGTGAACTACAAAACACTATAGAGGTTAGAATGGCTGTAAAACCTGAATTAGAGGATTATAAAGTGTCGCTTCCTAATAGGTTTTCAGAGTATTCTCTTCTATCGGTAGAAGAAAAAGTGAAGTGCTATCAGATGACGGGTAAGGAAGACACCTATGCTATGGTGGAAGCTTATTTTAAGCTTATTGGTCATCCGATTTATTTTGGTGAGATCTATGATGAAGCGAAAGAACTAGAAACTGCTTATAAATCCAGTTTGATAGAGGAGCAGTCTGAATTAATTGCCGTGGGGATGATTCTGGATGGAATAACTCCTGAATCATATTCTCTTTTATCTGTTGTTTCTAAGGCAAAGTATTTTGAATTTGATATGGCAGATAATAATTATAATTTGAACTTGTATAAAGAAGTTATGAGGAAGATGAATCAAAAGATGTCCAGTTCAGAGTTATTTGAAGGATATCAGGAGATTTATGAGGCGAAGATGATGAAGCGGATGGATAGAACGCAGGAGAAGAATTGGGATAGAGGTAGATAGTTTAGGGGCGTGTTACTATGGAGGAGTTATTCTGTAGTGACATGCAATTCTTGCTAATGATTATTAGATGAATATGTTTAGTTTATAGTATTGATTTTAGATTAGATTAATATATTCGAATTGATTGATCTGCATGAATAGTTTAAAATACGTGAGAAAAGAAGATGAAAACTATATTGTGTTTACATTTGATTTTACTATATTGAGTCATATATATAATGAAAATATTTAATATAATATAGGTGTAAACAGTTTACACAATAAAAAAGATTGACAAATGTGAAAATTCTTGATATAATGTACAAGACAAATAAAAAAGCCTTTTCTATACGCTGGGTAAGAAAAGGCGGTTAGCATCTTGCGATACTCTTCTGCAAAAATAGTATACTGCAAAATGCTTCATTTGTCAAATACAACACTAGTAGAATGAAAATGGAGGAACTAAAAATGGTTTATATTGATGCAGTACATTATGAAACTGATAAACATGGATGTGAGGTAATATCAAAGCTTAAATGGACAAACACACTAAGCCAAAAGGCTGAAAAAGTTTGTACGAAAAGTGAAATGATAGATTTCATTAACAAAAATCCGGATGTTACAAAAACAAAATATTTAAAAAGCAATGGTTGGATGCAACAATGGGTTGAAGGTGAAGATGTTAGAGTAGTAGATAATTCATATCTTCGCACAGATACAAATGGAATAAAAGCAGATAATTTAGGGTCTTTACCTAGATTTTAAGTAATAGTAAGCAACGGCCCAGCACGTTGCTTATTTGTTATTTAGAAAGGAGGAGAAATGAAGCAAAAGTTAAAAGATATAGCTGAAATTAAATTTTGCCTTTCTGTTACATCTAAGGTTGAATTTCAAGATAAACGAAGAATAGTAACGCCTTCAAGTTTTTTGGAGAACAATGTACTAGTGGGGATAGTGGAAGATGATAAATTGAAAATAAGTGATGATATGAAAATTTCAAAAGGTGATATTGTTATTAAACGTATAGGCCCATCTTTTGTAAATTATATTGAGTGCATAGATGATGATGTATATGCAGGAGGTAATCTAATTATAGTTAGAGCTAAAGAGGTAAATGAAAAATATTTGGCTTTTGTATTAAATGAGAATGTAAAGAAAATTATAGCTTCATTAGTGGGGACAAAAATACCAGCAATAGGTAGAAATGATTTGGAAGATGTAGAAATTCCGTTACTTTCATTGCAACAGCAAATAGCCATTGGTGAGATTTGGTTTAATTCTATTAAGCTAAAGAAACTTAAACAACAGTTATATGATTTGGAAAATGAAAAACTTAAGCAACAACTTATGAACTATGTAATATAAATGGAGGAATTATTGTGATGATAAAGAAAACTAGCTTCGAAGACATTAAAAGTGCGTTATGGGCGGGAGCCAATACGTTTAGGGATAATATTGATGCATCAAATTATAAAGACTATGTTTTGTCTATGCTTTTTGTGAAATATTTAAGTGATACATTTGAAGAAAGCGTAGAAAATCTAAAAAAAGATTATGAAGGAATTAGATTGGAACGGCAAATCCAAAATCTACCTTTTGTTTTAAAGAGGGAATATACATTTGATTATTTGCTTGAAAATAAATATGCCATCGATATAGGAACAAAGATTAGCGAAGCATTAACAGGAATTGAAAGCTCGAATTCGATACTTGGAGGGATATTTAGAGGAATTGATTTCAATAGTGAAAATAATCTAGGAAAAAAAGAACAAAAAAATCCATTGCTAAGAAATTTGTTGGATGATTTTGCTGACTTAGATTTAAGACCAAGTCATATAGAGACGAATAATAATCAGGTTCCAGCAGATGTTGTAGGTGATGCATATGAATATATGATAGGGGAATTTGCAACAATGGCAGGTAAGAAGGCAGGAAGCTTTTTTACACCACAACAGGTATCGGAAGTTATGGCACAAATTGTTGATCCTCAACCTAAAGATCGTGTTTATGATCCGACCTGTGGGTCGGGATCTTTACTAATTCGCGCAGCAAAAAAAGGTGGGTTAGATAATGTTTCTATATATGGACAAGAGGTAAATAATTCAGCAATTTCAATGGCTAGAATGAATATGTTTATACAT
The DNA here is from genome assembly GCA_023386315.1 of Bacillota bacterium. Classification (GTDB taxonomy): domain Bacteria; phylum Bacillota; class Clostridia; order Lachnospirales; family Lachnospiraceae; genus Lacrimispora. Next base: position 45,468 of record JAEWJZ010000033.1, read on the forward strand.
GATATTAAAGATGCTCATATAGCGTGGGGGGATACCCTTGCAAATCCTCAACACTTGGATAGCGATGGTAATTTAATGAAGTTTGATTGTATTGTTGCTAATATGCCATTCAGTAAAGATAAATGGGCAGAAGGATTTAATCCAGGTGGTGAAGTATCTGTTGATGACGAAGATGACACGAAATCTACAAAAAAGGGAAAGAAAAAAGACTTTAAGATGGAGCCCTCACTGGATAAGCATCATAGGTTTGATGTTGGGGTACCACCTACAAGTAAAGGTGATTGGGCATTTCTCCTTCATATGATTCATAGTATGAGTGGAAATGGACGAGTTGCGGCAGTTGCTCCACATGGAGTGCTTTTTAGGGGTGCTTCAGAGGGAAGGATTAGACAGGCTGTTATAGAAAAAAATCTAATTGATGCAGTAATCGGGTTTCCTGAAAATTTATTTTATGGAACGTCTATTCCAGCGTGTATTGTTGTTTTCAGAAAAGGTAGAACAACAACAGATATTTTGTTTATAGATGCGTCAAAAGAGTATAAGAAGGATAAGGCTAAGAACAAATTAAGAGAAGGTTTGAATGATGAAACAGATGATATAAAGAAAATTGTTGATACTTATAAAACATTTTTGAAAGGTGATAATGCCGAAGTTGAAAAATATAGTCATGTTGCTTCAATATCTGAGATACAGGAAAATGAGTATAACTTGAATATTCCACGATATGTAGATACTTTTGAAGAAGAAGAAATTATCGATTTAGAAGAAGTTAATCGTGAAATAGTTGAGATAAAAATGCAAATCGCTGAAGTTGAGGCATGTATGGAGAAATATATGAAGGAGTTAGGGCTATGAATAATATAGTAAAATATAGCGAGGATACATTCGAAAGCATTAAACATATTAATGATTCTGGAGAAGAATATTGGTTTGCTAGAGAATTGCAAAAAACATTGGAATATGCTAAATGGGAAAATTTTTATAATGTAATTTGTAAAGCAAAAGAGGCTTGCAAAAATAGTGAGAATTTAGTTGAAGATCATTTTCCTGACGTCAGGAAAACGATAGATATGCCTAAAAATGCAGTAAAAGAGATAGATGATATTATGTTGTCAAGATATGCCTGCTATTTGATTGTGATGAATGGTGACCCTAGGAAAGAAGTAATTGCATTAGGGCAAACATATTTTGCGGTTAAAACAAGACAGCAGGAAATTATTGATAACTATGATAATTTATCAGAGGCACAAAAAAGGTTAGCAATTCGGAATGAGATCATTAATCATAATAAAGCTTTAGCGGATGCGGCTAGTAAAGCTGGTGTTAAAGAACCTGTTGAATATGCGATTTTTCAAAACTTTGGATATAGAGGTCTCTATGGTGGCATGGATATGAAAGCAATACATGCTCATAAGGGACTAAAGAAAAGCCAAAAAATACTTGATCATATGGGAAGTACAGAACTTGCTGCAAATTTATTTCGCGCTACTCAGGCGGAAGAAAAATTGCGTAGAGAGAATATTCAAGGCAAAGAAAATGCAAATAAGACACATTATGAAGTGGGCGCTAAAGTAAGAAAAACAATAGAAGAACTTGGTGGTACAATGCCAGAAGATTTACCAACTCCAGAAAAAAGTATTAAACAGATAGAACGTGAGATAGAAAAGAAAAAGCTAAAGTAAGGAGGAAATAAATGTTTGACTTATATTCAAGACGAAAAAAAGATGTAGAAGATACAAAAGATATATTTATTTATGACATTTTTCCTCCAACGTTTCGAAACCAGTTTTACTGGATTGTTGAAGATGTTTTTTCGAAAGTTGAAAAGCAAAATTATCAATGGGGTGATATAGAGCATTTGTTATGTGAAAAATTTGCAAGAGAAAAAGGAATGAAATATGTATCCGGGTACTTTGATGGAAGTGAAAATGTAATAGGTGATTTTGAGTATTATATAGATAAGTGTAGTGAAGAAGATTTCTTGGATTTATTGGATTTTATTTATGGGGCATTTATCTCAAACGAAAAGATTCAATCTCAATGCTATACAGGTGATGATGATTTTTTTAAAAATGCCATAGATGAGTTGAATTTGAGGCTAAAGCAACATCGTTTGGGATATGAGTTTGTAAATAATGAGATAATTGTTAAGACTAATACAATCATGCATCATCATGTAATTAAACCTGCATTGAAATTATTAATCGATGAGGAATTCAGAGGTGCAGAAGAAGAATACTTGTTGGCATTTGAACATTTTAGAAAGTCCGAAAATAAGGATGCTATTTTAAATGCAATTAAAGCTTTTGAAAGTACGCTAAAAACGATATGCAGTGGTATGGGATATACATTTGATAAGGATAGAGATACAGCAAAAAAACTGATTAGTATACTAGAAAATAATTCTTTTTATCCTACATATCTAAATAACCATATTACAGGAATTAGAAGTACATTGGAGTCTGGGGCACCAACACTTAGAAATAAAAAAGCTGGGCATGGTCAAGGGGTGGCAATTACTACGGTAACAGATGAGTATGTAGAATATGCATTAAACCTTGTTGCGACAAATATGATATTTCTTTATAAGCTATACAAGGAGAAAAAATTGGAGGCAACAACAAAATGAACAATGATATTAAGGAAAGAATAAAACAGATTAATTTCGGTGTAATTCCATCTGGATATAAAAAAACTGAAATAGGAATTTCGCCTTTGGATTGGAAGAAGTACGAACTTGGAGACTTACTCAGTTTTAAGAATGGTATAAACGCAGATAAGGAAAAATTTGGGACAGGCATAAAACTTATCAGTGTAAATGATATTCTAGCTGAAAAACCAATTATATATGACAATATTATCGGAAGTGTAGATATAGATGAAAAAATATTGGCAAATTATAGTGTAACATATGGTGATATCTTATTCCAACGTAGTTCTGAAAATTTTGATGATGCAGGAAAATCGAATGTTTATTTGGATGCAAATAACACTGCAACATATAGTGGATTTGTTATTAGAGGAAAGAAAATAGCAGAGTATAATCCTAATTATCTAAATGAACTTCTTAAGACATATAAAATCAGAAAGCAGATTATAAGGTATGCAGCAGGTTCGCAACATATTAATGTTGGGCAGGAGTCTCTTTCCAAAGTTGTATTATATATTGCAAGTGATAAAGAACAGAAGAAGATTGTCGAGATTCTTTCTAGTTGGGATGAAGTAATAATGCTTCAAGAAAAGTTACTTGAAAGGTTGAAATTGCAACGAAACGCAATTATGCAGAAGTTGCTAATGCCTAGAAATGGTTGGAAAAAGGTTATGCTAGGGGAAATTTGTTCAATTACTACTGGAAAAATGGATGCTAATGCAATGCAGGAAAACGGGAACTATCCATTTTTTACGTGTGCAAAAGAAACATATACAATTGACGAATATGCATTTGATTGTGAGGCTCTACTTATAGCAGGAAATGGTGATATTGGTGACATTAAATATTATTCTGGAAAGTTTAATGCTTATCAGAGAACTTATGTATTGAGAGATTTTACATTTCCAATAAAGTATATTATGTACTATTTAGAGAAAAATTTTGAAAAGGAAATATGTTTTGGAACACAGAAAAGTTCAATGCCTTATATCAAATTAGAAACACTGCTTAAAGCTAAAATATATTATAATTCGGATGAAATTGAAGGGGTTATTAAGGTTATGGATTGCTTAGATAGCTTTATTGAAAAGCAAGTCCAAAAACTTTCTAAACTACAACAACAACAAAAAGTTTTGAGGCAAATGTTACTAATGGGAGTTGTAAGAGTTTAGAAGATAATGTGAAAATGATATTTTCGAGAGATTTTATAATACAGATTAAAGACGAGATGATGGGTTTGTATAAAGGAGAATAATCATGCCAAGTCATATGATTTTTAATGAGCGACCTGAATGTCAAGACAGGCTCATACAAGTTTTAATAAATATGGGTTACGAGTATGTTTCACGAAGTGAGGCAGAAAGTAAACGAAGAAATCTGAAGGATGTTTTGTTTGAAGATGAACTGATTAGATTTTTAAAGATGCAAACGTATAAATACAATGGACACGAACTCTTATTTTCTGGTGAGTCCATTACAAAGGCAGTAAAAGAACTTGATGTCTCACTCTTGCAAGGACTTTCTATGGCAAGTAAAGAAATATATAATCTTTTAACATTGGGAATAAGCTTGGAAGAATCAATTGCAATCGATAGTGATGTTCCAGTAAAGCAATCTTTTGATTTACATTATGTTGATTTTCAGTATCCAGCAAATAATATTTGGCAAGTTACCGAAGAGTTTAGTGTTCAAAGACCAAACGGCAGTTATGCTCGACCAGATATTGTCCTGATGGTAAACGGAATACCGTTTGTCATAATAGAGTGTAAGAAATCAAGCGTGGATGTAAATGAAGGTGTAGGGCAAAATGTTAGAAACATGATGCCAGAGTATATTCCGCAATTATTCAAGTTTAGTCAAATTGTTATGGCTGTGAACCCACAAAAAGTGGTTTACGGAACTGGTGGGACCAGTGTGGATTATTTTGTTGAGTGGAGAGAAGATGATATTGATTGGCAGAAAGAAATTTGTCAAAAGTGTTCTCCTGATGGACAAATAAGAGAACAAGACAGAATAGTAGTTTCAATGCTCGATAAGAGAAGACTCCTAGAGTTAGTGCAAAATTATATTATTTTTGATAATAATATTAAAAAAATTGCAAGGCATCAACAATATTTTGCAATTAATAAAGCAATGGCAAGAATCAATGGCACAGATGGACATGATTCTAGAGGTGGTGTTATTTGGCATACGCAAGGGAGCGGAAAATCTTTAACGATGGTAATGCTTGTAAAAAAAATACAAACAGAAAAAGGAAAGGAAAATCCAAGGTTTATTATTGTTACTGATAGAGTGAATCTTGACAAACAAATAAGAGATAATTTTGCTAATTCTCAGATGGCTCCAGCGCGAGCAGCAACAGGAAAAGGTCTTAAAACTCTTTTGAAAGATAAAAGTAATATTGTAATAACTACATTAATAAACAAGTTTGAAACTGTTTGTAAAAATAAATATTTGGATTCAGATAGCGATAAGTTCTATGTACTAATTGATGAAGCGCATCGATCTCAATATAGCGTAATGTATAATTATATGAGAGAAGTATTGCCAAATGCTAGAATCATAGCATTTACAGGTACGCCACTAATTTCAAAATCAAAGAAAAACACATATCAAAAATTTGGTGATCCTATTCATAACTATACGATGAGAAGATCAATAGAAGATGGCATTACAGTTCCGCTTGTTTATGAGGGAAGAAAAGTATGTCAGGATGAACCATCATTAACTATTAATAATTATTTTGATAGTATGACTGCTGATTTGCCTGAAGAACTAAAAAATAAGCTTTCTGATAAGTTTAGCAAATTTAAGGCTATATCAGAGGCGAGAAGCCGAATTAATTTAATAGGGTTTGATATTGCGGATCATTTTAGAAATTATTGTATTCCAAAAGGTTTTAAGGCCATAGTGGTGTGCTCGTCTAGAGCAGCTGCCATTGAAATGTATAATGTACTAAAGGGAAATACAGGTATAGTGCCTAGAGTGGTTATTACTTTTGGAGATAAACGTGAAGGTGATGATGATGAGACAACAAGTGAAGCAAAAAAGAGAATAAAAGAATATCATGACAAAATGGTTAAACCATTATTTGGTGATAATGATGAAAAATATGATGAGCATGTTTGTGAAGATTTTAAAAATCCTGAGGGCGAAATCAATATGCTAATTGTAAAAGATAAACTATTAACAGGCTTTGATGCTCCAATTGCAGGGGTACTGTATTTAGATAAATCAATACAGCAACATTCATTGTTACAAGCCATTGCGCGTGTTAATAGAGTTTATAGAGGAAAAGAATTTGGATTAATAGTTGATTATTGGGGAGTATTTGGTAAGCTAAATTCTGCAATTGACATGTATGATGATGCTGAATCAGGAATGAGTGGTTTTGATAAGGACGATTTGGATGGGGCAATTTTTGGACCTATTGATGAGAAAAATAGACTTGCAAGTGCATACGATAACATAAATTCAATGTTTATCAATATATCAAATTCAAAATCCTCGGATGTATGGCAGAAAGAGCTTTCTGATGAGAAAAGAAGAAAGGATTTTTATAATCGTCTAAAAGAATACGCAAATCGTTTAAATTTAGCATTATCAAATCGAGATATATTTGTAGAAGTAGGATTTGAAAAAATAGACAAATATCGTACAGATTATTTGTTTTACAAAAAATTAAAAGATAGTGTTATGTTACGATATGATGACGATTTTGATTTGTCAAAATATGAACAGGGTATAAAAAATTTGATTGATACATTTGTTAATGCTTCGGAGATCACGACAGTTGTAAAACCGGTTTCTATTGGTGATGAAAAAGCTATGAAGCAACTGTTAGAAAAAATGGATTCTAATGAATCAAGAGCTGATGCAATTAAAACACGTATTGAATCAAAACTTAAACAACTTCGCTATGATGATCCGTTACTTTTTGAAGAATTCTCAACTAAAATCAAAAAAACAATTGATTTATATAACGAAACACGTGATGCAGATCAATATTATGCAAGTATGGAGATTATGGCGGATGATTTTAGAAATGGAATTATTTCACAAGATTACCCTACACAAATTGCTAGTGATAGTGATGCCAAGGCTTTTTATGGTGCTGTTATTACAAAAATACGAAATAATGGAATTATTAATATAACTCCAGATGTTGAAGAGTTAGTTGCATCATATTCTTTTAAAATAAAAGATGCAGTAAGTCAAAATGCAAAACGAGATTGGAAACATAATGAAGTTGTACACAAAGCAATTCATAGATGTTTGGATGATTGCTTGTTTGAGATGTTTGATGAAATGGGAATAACAATTGATAATACGAATATTGATTTATTGGATTTAATTATTGATGAATCCATGAAAGTAGCGGTGGTTAGATATTAATGGACGAATATATTTTAGATTTAGGAATGCCATTTAATTGTGTGAAAATCACAATTAGTAGAAAAGATATAAAGAATGTTCATCTAAAGGTATTTAGAGATTTGCAAATCATATTATCATTGCCTGAAAATGTACCAGATGAGTGGATTATTGATTTTTTAAACAAAAAAAGGGACTGGATAAAAAATCAGCTTAGTAAATATAAGCAAGCAAGTGGATATAATAATTTACTCGAGATTAAAAGTGGAAGCTCCACACAAATGTTAGGAAAAGACAGACGTATAATAAAGAAGTATTCTGCTAAAAGCTATGTGGCAGAAGATGAAAAAAATATATACGTATATGTAAAAGCACTTGATGATGATATGCTTTCTCAACGAGTTTTAAGAAAATGGTGGAGAGATAAAGCATTTGAAATCTATAATGAAGAAATGATGATTCTATATGAAAGAATCTTTAGAAAGTATAATATTGACATTCCTTCAATACAGATTAAGAAAATGAAAACTTTATGGGGGAGTTGCATCCCAGCAAAAGGTAAAATTACGCTGAATGAGTATTTGCTAAAGGCAGATCAGAGATGTATTCAGTATGTAATTTTGCATGAACTTACGCATTTGCTTTATCCGTATCATAATAATGATTTTTATAATTTTCTAACAGTACAAATGCCCGATTGGAAAGTTCGAAAAGAGCAACTGGATAAAGAGGTTGTGCAAGGATTGTAATGAAATATTGCTGATACCGCTATGATACCCGAAGCTTATTATGCTCAAAATAATATATAGAATACCTGGAATAAAAGCAATAAAATAACAGGAAATATATCAAACAAATTCGCATTAAAGCGAATGTTTAGGGAGTTTGAATAAAATATTTAGAGCCAGAAAACCTTGTAAAATCAAGGGGATCTGGCTCTTTTCTTTTTGTAATGGAATGGGTGCTTTTCTTTTGGATAATTATGGTATATGATTATAGAAAATATATAAGGAACAAATACTAATGAAGGATATATTAGATGAAATCAGATATCAATATTATAATAGGACTATGTTTAAAGCAAAAATTTGTTTAATGATTGGAGTAATTGCGCTTGCTGTTTATTGCTATAATAGGAATAAATCAAGTGCTTTTGTTGCTGGTGCTGCTTTAATACTTATGCTAATTTTTCCTCTATATTTTTCTGTGGTGGAAAAAAGAATCAAAAGAAATGATTTATATGATATAGCCCGTAGAGTTTATAAAATCAATATTGACAAAGACCAAAGATATATGTCATTAAAAAAAGTGTTGAGTTATTATGAATTAATAGAGTTGAAAGCACTTCGTTTAAAGTTAAAAGCTGAACAGGGAAAGGGTTTTATGGAGAATATGAATGCCAGTGTAGCCACAGGTTTAACCTGTATGGCAATATTAATCTCACTTATACCAGATAATGCAAAGTCGGAAGATTTTCTGGATTTTAAAGTTTTTGTATTGTTTGTTATTTTTTTTGTAGCAGCATCATATTTTATAGGAGGTTTTGTACATAGCAATGCTGACGAATATATTCTTTTCTGTATTGAAGAAGTCTTAGAAAATGATTAATTACTCCATAAAATTAATATTGTAATTATCAATATAGTTTACTAAATGATTCATTAAAATGGCATTTGACCCTTAAAATACAAGGTTTTCCGCTTGCATACCCCCTCCACTTCTGGTATAAAATCTATAAGCAAATAAAATATTGACGAGTACCCCAGGTCACAGCCTGGAAGCCATAATAAGGCGTGGGAATAGCGATTCATAAAATTGAAGGTTCGTTGTTCCTGCGTCTTTTTTTGTTTGCAAAATTCAGAGAGGAAGGAATGTTTACCGGAAAAGTAGAATGGTTTGACCAGAAGATGGGTTGCGGCTTCATAGCCGGATCAGACGGAAGGAATGCGTTCGTGCATTATTCAAATATTTTGACTGATGGATATAAGAATTTAGAAACTGGCCAGAGTGCCAGCTACGATGTAGAGGAGGCGGGGAAAGGCCCCAATGCAAGGTGACAAGAAAGCTTATTTCAAAGGCTAAGAAAGTAACAGAGAACGCGAAGAATGAGCTGTTAAAAGGTAAGATGGTAGGAGCCAGGGATCAGACTTTTGATATTAAATTGAGTAATGTCCTGCAGCTCCTTAAGACTATCGGGGATTCCATGACCCTTGGAAGATATATATATGCAGTGATATTTATGGATGCTATTCATTATTATGTAAGAACCTAGGGGCGAATTGTAAAGCGCGCTGTTTACATATCAAGCGGAAATGAACGGAAAAAAAGATGTATTAGGTATGTACGTAGGGGAAAATGAAAGTGCTAAGTTTTGGCTTTCTATCTTAAATGGACTAAAGAACCGTTACGTCAGGGACATTTTGATTGCCTGCGTGGATGGACTGACAGGATTTCCTCAGGCAATAGAGGCTGTATTTCCGAAAACCGAGATACAGCAATGTATCATTCACCAGATCCGCAATACCACAAAATTTGTATCATACAAAGAAATCAAACCTTTAATAGCTGATTTAAAGCGTGTGTATGGGGCGCCGACTGAAGAAACGGCGATATTAGATTTAGATTGCATTGAAGAAAACTGGGGAGGTAAATACTCCATAATAAGTAAATCGTGGAGAGAAACCTGGATAAACTTAACTACTTACTTCAAGTACCCAGAAGCCGTTAGACGCCTGATATATACTACGAATATAATAGAAGGGTTCAATCGCTAACTTAGAAAAGTGACAAAAGCCAAAACGGTATTTCCGTCAGATGAAAGTCTGTTGAAGATGCTATATCTAGCAACCATGGATATCACAAAAAAATGGACAGGGCACCATCAGGATTGGGGCCAAATCCATTCGCAGTTGGAGCTCTATTTTGAAGAACGTTTATCTTAATTATAAAGCCTTATTATGGGCTGTCGGAAGGCAGCTCTTCTTGACATACCCGGAAACTGCATTATAATAAAAGCAAAGGGGAAAGACCGAAAAAAATGATCTTTCCCCATGGAAACTAATGGTTATCTTATATCAGTTATGAGTTTACACAAGCTTTGAAACAGTCTCTTTATAGATATGAAAAAGAATAATAATTACATTAACAGCAATGTTTTTGTTCCAAATAGAAAATATTAGATGCAATGTGGGGAGAAAATGCATTAATGATAAAATACTTAAGAAATTTCAGGAGGTTTTTGTAATGGAATTTATCGAAGAAGAAATAATTAAAATATTAATGCTAAGACCTTCTGAATGTGCATATTTGGATTATAAAGAAGTGCCATATATGACAAATAAAAAGCATGATTTTATCAAAGATGTAATTGCAATGCTAAATTCCGAAGAAGCCTATGCCAAGGATAAAGTAATTGTTGTTGGTGTTGTAGATCAGAATAAATTCTTAAATGGAATTGATGTTCAGCAGTGGACGGATGATAATATTTTTCAAAATTGGATTGATAATATTAAACCAAGACCAAGTGTTCAAACTGGTACTGTGGAATATGAAGGGAAGACTTTTGGATATATTTTTATAAGTAAAGAAAACATAAAAAGAATATATGAAGTAAATAAAACGGTTATTGGTGAAAAAAATATGCAAGCTTCAGCAAAAGCGGGAGTTTATCAGGGACAAGCTTTTACACGGCAAGGTAGCAGAAATAGTATTTTGATGCAAAATGAACGTGAAGAGATTATTAAAAAGAAAATAAGACCTGATGATAAAGAACATATTGCATATAGAAGCGTTAGTACATATAATATGATGACTAAGATACAACCGATAGTTGTTGCTGTATTATTAGGTGAGTGGAATGAAAATAATACCGGTGATTTATCTGTTATAGAAGAAATATTTGGAGGAACATATAGTCTTTTTGTTAGAGAAATAAGGATTCTTTATGAGAGCAACAAGGATAAAATAGAGTTTAGTGACAAAAGATGGAAAATAAATAATCGTTTATCTTTATTACAAGAAATTGCAAATGAGATTTATGATGAACATATTGATGGCCTTTTTTCTAATTTTCAAAAGATATGGGAAGATGTAAATCCCAAGTACAGCTTACCACCAGAACAAAGATATGCAAGTAGTATATATTTAAACAATGAAGAGAAGGTATATTCAAACAATATACTCAGAGGGTTAATTGAGTTTATGGCAATTGCAGGAAATAATACTGAGTTGTTTGTTTCATGCTCAAAATATAAGATAGAATACCTTATAGCTAAGGAAATAATAAAAATATTTGCCTGTAATAACTGGAAAGTTTATGCCAGTTTATCCGAGGAATTAGATCTTTTAGCTGAAGCAAATCCAGAAATATTTTTGAGCGAACTTGAAAAAGCATTGAGAGATAAAAAAAGTGCATTTATAGACTATATTAATCAAAAGGAAACGGGAATAACAGAAACAAAATATGGTTACCAATTAGGGTGGACATTAGCAAAATTGGCATCATATTCAGAATATTTTACAAAATCATGCAGTGTATTGTTTTTGTTGTCTGAGTTTAGATTAGATTTTCTGCCTACGTTAGCTGGAATTGTTTTGCCATGGTATCCCCAAACCACTGCTAGGCCTAATGTTAGAATTGGTATAATTAAAGGTTTGCTAGCTGAGAATTTAGAAGTGGGTTGGAATTTATTGATGATGTTAATGCCTAAAAAGACAACAACAGGAAATCCAGTGCAACAAGCTAAGTATATGAAAAACAATATTTTGCCAGAAAGTGTAACAAATAAAGAGTATTGGGAATTAACAATTGCATATATAAGAATTGCGTGTACGTATGCCATAGGAGACTATTCTAAATTACTTCAGTTAGTTGATGTAATTGATGATGTGTCTGCAGATATTTTTATGGAAGTTATAGTAACATTCCAAAAAAGTATTCCAATACTTAATGATAGTGAGAAAGAAATTATTTGGAACAAAATTAAGGATTTGATAACAAAACATCGAAAGTATAATTCTTCAAATTGGGCACTGCCAGAGGAATCAATTAAAGTGCTGGAAGATTTATTAATAAACTATTTTCCAAATGATGAATATATTCAAAACAAAAGAATGTTTCGTAATGAACAATATGAACTGGTTGATAGTAAAGATAATTGGGAAGAAGCTGAAAAAGGTATTTTTGAAAGGCAAAAAGAGATTATAAAAAGTATTTATAAGAAAGGGGGAGTTGAATCAGTACAACAATTTAATGAAAACATAGAGAGAGTGGATATTGCGGGAAGGTGCATGGCATATATTCAGTTAAAGGATAAAGAAAGTAAAACTGTAGTAGAAATGTTGGAAAGCAATATTTTAAAGAATACAGAATTTGCCCGTGGATATATTTTGGAAATATACTATAAAAATAGAGTTGATTTGGATAAAATACTTAGTAAAATCGATAGCGAAATAATAAAAATAAAAGCTCTCTCTATTCTACCGCTTTCAGAAAAAAATATTAATGAGGTGAACAAGTTTTCAATCAAAATTCAAAACTATTTTTGGAAAAATATAGATATATGGGGTACTGATAAATTGTCTAAAGAATACTTTGAATTAGCAGTAAGAAAACTCAATAGCGTGAAAAGGGTTAGGAAATCTATTGAGATGATATATTATATAGGTATTCATAAGGAATTGAAATTTGATGTTTTATTGATTGCTGATACATTAAACTTATATGTAGACCAACAAAACACAGAGCCTGTAGATGCATACAAATTGGGTGAATTGATTGGTAGGTTGCAAAAAGAATGTGAAGATGAAGTGAAATTAGTGGAGATAGAGTGGAAATATCTTAATATAATGGACGGTGATGGTGAACTTACACCAAAATATTTATATAAAGAATTGTCAACTAAACCAGATTTTTTTATGGAAGTACTATCAATAGCATTTAAAGCTAGAAATGAAGAAAGGAGAAATCTCACTGAACAAGAAAAAATATTAGCTAGTCACTGTCATAAATTATTATTTTCGTGGAAATTAATTCCAGGTTCGTTGGAAGATGGAAGTATAGATTTTAATTTGTTTAAATATTGGATTGATAAAGTGAGAAGTGTTAGTAAAGAAAAAGATAGGTATGAAGTTGCTATGACTTATCTTGGACATACGTTGTTCTATGCGCCAACAGATAAGGATGGTTTCTTCATTGATAAAAAAATTGCAGAGATATTGCAAAATGATATTGATGGGAATATTCGAAGTGGATATTCTACAGAAGCTTATAACTCAAGAGGGGTGCATTGGGTTGATCCAACTGGTTCGGAAGAATTTAAACTTGAGGAAGCTTATAATAAAAAAGCCGAAGAGGCAGAAGCAAATGGATATTTTAGATTAGGAGAGATGCTGAGAAAAATATCAAAATCCTATCATTATGAAGCTGTTCATAATATTGAAGAAGAAAAACAATGGAGTAATGAATCCTAATATTCCAGTCAATTAAAAAGGAATATGCGTTGATATCTCTATGATACCCAAAGCTTAGTATATTCAAAATAGAGACTGTAAAAAATTTTGTGTAAACTAAGAGAAATCCTCTTGGATTAATGTTAAAATAAATATTAATCTAGGAGGATATTTTTATGGCAAGACAAAGAAAACTTTCACCGGAACGAAAAGAATTCATTAATGGGCTCTTACAGCATTATCAGCCCAAAACAGCACAGGACATACATGAGATGCTAAGAGACCTGCTTGGTGATACCTTGCAAGGTATGTTGGAAGCAGAATTGGATACAGAGCTTGGGTACTCTAAGTATGATTATTCGGCAAAAGAAACGGACAACAGCCGAAACTGCTACAGCAAGAAAAACGTTATCTCTTCTATGGGAGAAATCTCTCTGGATATTCCGAGAGACAGAAAAGGTGATTTTGAGCCACAGATTGTAAAAAGAATCAAACAGATATTTCCAATATCGAGGATCAAGTACTTTCCATTTATGCGAAAGGAATGTACACAAGAGATATCTCAACTCATCTGCACAGTGTTTATGGAGTAGAGTCCTCTGCTGAAATGATATCTAAAATGACAGACCGTATTCTGTCCCTGGCAAAAGAGTGGCAAAATCGTCCCCTGGATAGAAAATATGCGGTTGTATTCATGGATGCTATCCACTATTATGTAAGGCAGGATAATTCCCTACAACAGTGCTAAATTAGATTGGTGATTCAGATGGAGAGGCTTAATTTAAGCTTCTCTTTTTTATGGCTTTTAAGCTATAATAAAACAATTTTAAATCATCACCAAATCCGTTATAATCTATTAATTTGCTCTTTTCTATATTATTAAATGGCAGGTTATACCAAAGAAAAATTTTACTCTCTTCAAGACCCGGTGACCGAAAATGGACTCGAGCAAATCTGGCTTGGAAAACCTGAATCGGAGCAACTGCGATCAGTGAGCTGTATCATGAGATGGTTGAGGTATGGGGGCGGAAAACAGACGGTTAAGAATTAGAAAATATAAAAAACCTCTTCCCCTAAATCGTCATCTTTCAGGTCATCGAATTCATTAATAATCCATGTCGGGATGGTCTTAATCACTCATATGATGTCTTTAGCATATACTTACCTTAGGGTTATTTTAACACAAGTGCCGTTCGTTGAATTCTAAAATTTTCTTTTATTACCTTTGATTGGTACCATTTGGACTCTGATTGCAGACGAATAAAATGTGATAAAAGTAAATTTGTATTTGATAGTCAACTAAATCATGAGATTTAAAATCGCATTTGACTGAAGCATTTGCAAAAACAAGAATTAAGGTTCGAAACATCGTACTCAACGCATATAATTTTGGAACTTATGTTGGAATTTACCTGGAAGGGGTATATGCTGAAAAACCATTGAGTCTCAAAGGAAGGTACCATAATTTTCAGTGAAGGGAGTGATTCCATTGGATAATTTAAGTATTATATCGTTTTGAAGACTATGTTGATTTTTTAGTATAAGAGGAGGTTATTTTATAATGCAAAAAGAGTTATTAAAAGAGCCCACAGGCGCTTATCAGAAAAGGTTCCTGGAATTATGGGAGATACTCCACGATTCCGAAAATAAATATTTCAGTCCACAGGGAGTCCCTTATCATAGCATAGAAACTCTGATGGTAGAAGCTCCCGACTACGGTCATGTAACTACCAGTGAAACTCTAAGCTATTATATCTGGCTCGAGGCCATGTATGGCAAATTTACCGGTGATTTTTCCGGATTTAAAAAAGCATGGGATATTGCAGAAACCTATATCATCCCGACGGAAAAAGACCAGCCCAATAGCAGCATGTCTGGATACAATGCCAGTAAACCGGCGACCTATGCACCTGAATGGGAGCTACCAAGTCTTTATCCCGCAAAATTGGATTCCGGCGCAGCGGTAGGTACAGATCCAATCTATAACGATTTAAAATCAACCTATGGAACTTCTGTTATTTACGGCATGCACTGGCTATTAGATGCGGACAACTGGTATGGTTTTGGCAGACGGGGAGATGGCAAGTCTGCACCGTCCTATATCAATACCTTCCAGAGAGGAAGAGAGGAATCTACCTGGGAAACAATACCTCAGCCGTGCTGGGATGACATGCGTTTCGGTGGTAAAAACGGATTCCTGGATCTGTTTACCGGAGACAGTAATTATGCAAAACAGTTTAAATATACAGATGCACCCGATGCAGATTCGCGGGCAATACAGGCGACATACTGGGCAGACCAGTGGGCCAGTGAATATGGGGTGGATCTTGAAACCTATATTGGCAAGGCAAGTAAAATGGGTGACTATTTAAGGTATGCCATGTTTGATAAATATTTCCGTAAAATTGGATCGTCAACTGCTGCCGGCACCGGTTACGATGCGGCTCATTATCTGCTCAGCTGGTATTATGCATGGGGTGGCGGCGAGAACGCAAACTGGTCCTGGGTAATTGGCTGCAGTCACAGCCATTTTGGTTACCAGAATCCCATGGCAGCCTGGATATTGTCACAAGATGATGAATTTAAACCACTTTCCCGAAATGGTGCAAGTGATTGGAGTAAGAGCCTGGAGAGACAGCTGGAATTCTATCAGTGGCTGCAGTCCGATGAAGGCGGCATTGCAGGCGGAGTCTCCAATTCCAATAACGGCCGTTATGAAAGCTGGCCTTCAAAAACCGCGACCTTTTATGGCATGGGCTATCAGGAACACCCTGTATATGCTGATCCGGGAAGCAATCGATGGTTTGGGTTCCAGGCATGGTCCATGCAGCGTGTAGCAGAGTATTTTTACAAAACAAAGAATTTAAAGGCAAAAGCCTTGCTGGAAAAATGGGTTAAATGGATTAAAACAGTAGTCAAACTGGAAGCAGACGGAACCTTTGCGATCCCTGACAATTTAGACTGGTCAGGCCAGCCTGAAACTTGGACAGGAACCTATACCGGAAATCCCAATCTGCATGTAAAAGTAAGCACCTATGGCACTGATCTTGGTGTTGCAGGCTCTCTTGCCAACACCTTACTGTTTTACAGCAAAGCTTCCGGCGACGATGAAGCCAGAGTACTTGCCAAGGAATTATTAGACCGTATGTGGAACTTGTACAAAGGTGACAAAGGACTTTCCGTTCCCGAACAAAGGAATGACTACAGCCGCTTCTTTGATCAGGAGGTCTATGTACCGTCTGGATGGACAGGAACCATGCCAAACGGAGATGAGATTAAATCAGGAGTTAAGTTTATAGATATCCGTTCTAAATATAAAGATGATCCTGATTTTCAGAAGGTTGAGAACGCTTACAAAAGGGGAACAGCTCCGGTATTAAATTACCACCGCTTCTGGGCACAGTGCGATATTGCCATTGCAAACGGTGTATATTCCATGCTGTTTGAAGAAGGCGGAGAGCCGGTAAACAACTCTGCCATTGATCCCACATCAGCAGCTTTTGACAAAAAGGCAGGCAGCCAGAAAGACATTAAAGTCACTCTTTCCTTAAACGGAAATACCTTTATCGGGATTAAAGAGGGAAATAAATATTTAACAGAGGGTGTGGAGTACACCTTAACCGACGATACAGTTGTATTATTAAAAACTTATCTGGCAGAAAAAGAAGTCGGGAAATTAAAGCTCACCTTCGATTTCAGCGCGGGAACTGACCCCGTATTTGTCCTGACGGTGACAGATTCTTCAATAGCAGCCGGAGACATCAAAGTACAAATGTATAATGATACCACAACAGCACAGGTAAGTTCAATTGTACCGAAAATCAAAATCACCAACACTGGGAAAACCAGTATCACACTTACAGATTTGAAACTCAGATACTATTACACCATAGATCAAGAAAAGGATCAGAATTTCTGGTGTGACTGGTCTACAGTCGGCAGCAGTAATGTAACGGGGACCTTTGTAAAAATGCCAAAAGCAAAGCCAGGTGCAGATTATTACCTGGAGATTGGTTTTACAGCTGGAGCCGGTAAACTGGCAGAGGGGCAGTCCATTGAAGTACCGGTAAGATTCAATAAAATTGATTGGAGCAGTTATACGCAGACAGGGGATTATTCCTTTTCGAAATCAGGCAGCAGTTATGCAGACTGGACAAAAATCACAGGATATGTTTCTGGCAGCCTGAAATGGGGAGTAGAGCCGTAATAAAAGCGTAGAGCTTAACTATATAAATTCTGGCCCAAATATCAGAAGACTGGATTTGGGTCAGGATTATCAATAATAACCCGGAGGTTTCGATATGAGTATAAAAAAGAGTACCACGCCTGCAGCTCAGTCTGCAAAGGCAGAATCAAATTATAATTATGGAGAAGCTTTACAAAAAGCAATCATGTTTTATGAGTTCCAGCGTTCCGGAAAACTGCCTGCTGATATCCGGAATAACTGGAGAGGAGATTCGGGTCTGTCTGACGGTTCAGACGCAGGGATTGATTTAACTGGAGGCTGGTATGATGCAGGAGACCATGTGAAATTTAATCTTCCCATGGCATATTCGGCTGCCATGCTCGCATGGAGCGTATATGAGGCAGAGGATGCTTTAAAAGAAAGCGGTCAGTTAGAGTATTTATTAAAGGAAATCAAATGGGTAACTGATTACCTTATAAAATGCCACCCTTCGGCAAATGTTTTTTACTACCAGGTGGGGAACGGCAATACGGATCATTCCTGGTGGGGGCCGGCAGAAGTAATGCAGATGGGAAGACCGTCCTATAAGGTAGATGTTAGCAGTCCTGGTTCAACAGTATCAGCGGCAGCAGCGGCAGCTCTGGCAGCAGCTGGTGTTATCTATGCTGATCGTGATCCCGATTATGCTAAAACCTGCATTCAACATGCGAAAGAGCTTTTTTCATTTGCTGACAAAACGAAGAGTGACAGCGGATATACCGCAGCAAACGGTTTTTACACTTCCAACAGCGGTTTCTATGATGAACTGTCCTGGTCCGGTGTATGGCTGTATTTAGCTACCAAAGATTCCGATTATCTGGACAAAGCAGAATCCTATGTACCAAACTGGAGTACAGAGTCTCAATCCACCACCATTTCCTATAAATGGGCGCAATGCTGGGATGATGTGCATTATGGCGCTGCTTTGCTTCTTGCAAGAATAACCGGAAAAGAGATATACAGAAACAGTACACAAATGCATCTGGATTACTGGTCAACGGGATATAACGGCAGCCGTATTTCCTATACGCCAAAGGGTCTTGCCTGGCTTGATTCCTGGGGGGCTTTAAGATATGCGACCACCACGGCTTTTTTAGCCAGCGTTTATGCTGACTGGACTGGCTGTAGTGCAGAAAAGGCAGAGGCCTACAAGAAATTTGCTAAAGAGCAGGTAGATTATGCTCTGGGAAGCGGCGGCCATAGTTTTGTGGTTGGTTATGGGAAAAATCCTCCAAAAAGACCTCATCACAGGACAGCACACAGTTCCTGGGCAGACAGCATGAACGTACCTGCATACCACAGGCATACTCTTTATGGGGCTTTGGCAGGAGGACCGGATAAAGATGACAGTTATACGGATGAAATTAATAACTATGTCAATAATGAGGTCGCCTGTGACTATAATGCGGGATTTGTGGGTGCACTTGCAAAACTTTATGAAGCATATGGCGGAGATCCCATTACAGACTTTACGGCAATGGAAGAAGTGACGAACGACGAATATTTTGTAGAAGCAGGAATTAACGCATCAGGCAGTAACTTTATAGAAATCAAGGCTTTGGTTTATAATTGCTCCGGCTGGCCTGCAAGGATGGGAGATCATTTATCATTTAAGTACTTTGTAGATATAACAGAGGCTGTAAATGCAGGCTATACAGCGGACGATTTTACAATAAAAGCAAATTATAACCAGGGAGCGGAAGTATCAAGGCTTTTGCCCTGGGATGAAGCTGGCAATATTTATTATGTGAATGTTGATTTTACCGGAACTAAGATTTATCCAGGAGGCCAGTCTGCACACAAAAAAGAAATTCAGTTCAGGATTGCCGCACCAGAGAATATGACATCCTGGGATAATTCCAATGATTATTCTTATACAGGATTAGACGGCGTAACTTCCGGAAAAGTTGTTAAGACGAACTATATTCCTGTATATGACGCAGGGGTAAAGGTATTCGGAGATGAGCCGGGAAGTTCCCCAGTCAGTTCTTCCATCAGTCCGGCAGCTGCATCATTTGACAAATACAATCCTGAGGATGTTTCGGTGACTGTTATATATAATGGAAATACGCTTGAGAATATAAAAAATGGAACCGATTTGCTGGTGAAAGAAACCGATTATGTAATATCTGATAATATAGTGACCATTTTAAGTTCCTATCTGGCTGGCAAATCCGTTGGCAAATTAGGCTTGATCTTTAATTTCAGCGGAGGAAATGATCCTGTTTTAACAATTACCATAACGGACAGTTCGGTTATAACAACAGGAGATTTGAAAGTCCAGGCGTATAATATGAATACACCCGAAACCGTAAACAGCATTGCAGCAAAGATCAGGCTGTATAATACGGGAACCGGAGACATCAGCCTTTCTGATGTTAAATTAAGATATTATTACACGATTGACGGGGAAAAAGAACAGCAATTCTGGTGTGACTGGTCCTCCGCGGGAACAGCCAATGTGACAGGAACCTTTGTGAAAATGAAAGAGGCAAAGAGCGGTGCCGATTATTATCTGGAAATTGGTTTTAATAAAGCGTCAGGTACCCTTTCTGCCGGGGAATCCATGGAATTGCAGGTGAGATTTTCAAAGTCAGACTGGACGAATTATACCCAGACAAACGATTATTCCTATCAGGGTACCGGCTCCGCTTATGCCGACTGTGATAGTATAACCGCTTACCTGGCCGGAAATCTGCTGTGGGGGACAGAACCTTAAACGTTTGTGTTGGGCTCGTTTCCATTGATCCTATCCAATTGACCATAATAGATTTTTTATAGGAGGGTGTCGCAAAATCACTAAAATAAAGTGATGGAGTGACCTCCTCCTTCTATGTAAGTAAAATTTTAGAATAGCTTCCATTTTGTCTGAGGAACGACCTTCCCCTGTATATGATCCTTATCAGAAGGTTCTTACAATCCTAATGGATTTATTTAAAATTAAGTTTTTTGCGAAGATGTAATGACATCAATACTGCAACCACAGTAGAAAGCACATCCGCCACAGGCTGTGCATAAAGAATACCGTTTATCCCCCAAATTGTTGGTAAAATTAATATAATTGGAATAAAGCAGAAGCCTTGTCGGCATGCACCCAGAACAAACCCTTCTTTCCCTTTTCCTAAGGCAAGAAACAGGGCTGAATAGACAGTGTAATAACCAAAGGCAATAAATGAAATCCCGTTTGCTCTTAATGCCCTGGTTCCTGTATGAATCATCTCAACATCTCCAGAAGTAAATATAGAAATAATAGATTCAGAAAATAATGCCATAGCAGTTCCAAAAATGAAACAGAATCCCGTTGACCATATAATTGAAATTTTGATTGCCTCATGCAGCCGGTCGTATTTATTTGCCCCGTAACTGTAGCCGGCAATAGGTTGAAACCCTTTAATAAATCCAAAGACCATAAGACTTCCCATGGAAATAAGCCTTGTAACAGCTCCCATTCCAGCAATAACGGAATCACCATAATTTTGGGACTGTATATTGATAAGTAATATAGATAAACTGGTTAAAGCCTGAAATGCCAAAGTGGGAATACCTATTTTAAAAATTTCAGACAAAATCTCTTTTGAAAAACAGCAATACTTTATATTAAAATTGAATATGCTTTTTTTACTAATTACATATATCAAATACACTGCGGTTGAAAACACTTGAGAAATTGCCGTTGCAATTGCAGCACCTGCTATGCCCCAACGGAAAAAATATATAAAAATGGGGTCTAAAATGGTGTTTAGTACAGCACCTGCTATTAATGCGCACATTGTTATTTTTGCTGCCCCCTCGCTCGTCATAAGATTATTCATTGTTACGTTAAAGACGCTGAAAATGCATGAAATAATATAGATACTTGCATAGGTTGTGGCGAAAGGTAATATAGTGTCAGTTGCTCCCAAAAGATGCAAAATAGGATTTAAGAACATGATAGAAATGGAAATAATAATGACTCCTGTAAAAACACTGCTAAATAAAGCGGTACAGGCGACTTTATTTGCCATTTCTTTATCGTTACGCCCTAATAACCTTGATATGTAAGAAGCGGCTCCATTTCCAAATAATAAACCTAACCCAACCACAATTTGCCCCAGCGGATATACAACGGAAATGGCTCCCATTTCACTTGTTCCTAAACCTCCTACAAAGTACGCATCTACTAAATTGTATAATGCATTAATCATCATGCCTATCATAGTCGGAATACCCATAGCAAACAGTGCTTTTTGTATGGGCGCACTTCCCAATAGTTCCATTTTTCTGTTTCGTTCGTTCATTTTAATCTCTCCTTTTACTGTATTATATAGTACTATAAATTATAGTAGTTGTATTGCTCAAAATATAGTACTATAATTTATAGTAGTTGTCAACAAAAAGGAGAGACTATATATGGCTGCGATTGATTTAATTGTACTTGGAATGTTAACAAAGAAACCTTTGAGTGCGTATGATATTCAGAAACTTGTAGATTATCGTAATATTTCTAAATGGGTAAAGATCAGCACACCTTCAATTTACAAAAAGGTGATTCAGCTGGAGGAAAAAGGCTATATTACCAGCAGTACAATAAAAGAAGGAAAAATGCCTGAAAAAGCAGTCTACTCATTAACTTCGGCAGGAGAAAAAGAATTTGAAAAACTTATGATGGAGATGTCTTGTAAACCGATTCATATTTTTTTAGACTTTAATGCAGTCATTGTAAATTTACACAGTTTGCCCAAAGAAAAACAACGATTATGCATAGCTAATATTGAAGATAACTTAACAGTATTAAAAACATATCTCCAAGATAATATTAATATAAAAGAAATGTCTAAAGATATACCCAAAACCGGAATGGCCGTTTTGCAGCAGCAATTTATTCTGGTTCAGGCAATTGAAACATGGATAGATTCAATAAAAGAACAATGAAGGCAGCAACGGGTAATTTGTAACTAATAATATCTTTTATGCAACCACCTATCGCTTTTTGAATTCTGCTTCTTATGGTATTCTGTATTGGATAGTAATTATGAACATGGAGGATCAATGAATGACTTTCTCAGACAAATTACAGATTATTCGAAAGTCCAAAGGAATCACCCAGGAAGAATTAGCCGAAAAATTAAACGTATCACGTCAGGCAGTCACAAAATGGGAAAGAGGTATGTCATACCCTGATATAATGAATCTGATTCAATTAAGTGAAATATTTCATATAACGGTTGATTATCTTGTTAAAGATAATCAATGTGGCGTTTGTATGGAGACTCAATGTGATAATGATTTGGAAGAAGTGATTGATTTTAAATTAGAGGCGATCAAAAACACTTATGCGGGATATGCCGAAACCTGCAATGCGTCAAGACCTGGATCAAACGATTATACTTACACAAAAGGGGATTATCAGTATTATGATACATGGCTGGGGGGAGAAAAGTTTTCTGGGGAGGAAGCTATCTGGAAAAAGGGAAAAGCAATTTATTCGATGAACTATTTTGGAAGAAACTTAGACGAGAGATTCAGCAGTGATTTCTTAAAAGAAGCTTTAAGAGTGTCAACAAAAGAATTACCTTATAGAGGTCCTGAATTTTATCAATCCGGAGAATATACATATAAAACAAAGGTAATTGGGGATATGGAGTGGTTTCAGGGTTATGAAGAAATTTACTGCCAGAATATTAAGGTTTATGAATGCTTTTATCATGGAGGAATGTTAATATAATGAATCCGTCCCTTATTCTCCACCCGATTCTTATTCCCCCAGCAATCTGTTTAAAAACTCATGCCTATGATTGATAAATAATTCAGTCACTTGATAACTTTCAGTATCTTCATATTCGCACAAGGTGATTCCATTATCATCAAACAGCATTATTTCTGAATCTGGAATCCCCAGTAATATTGGTGAATGAGTAGCAATTATGAATTGTGCCCCCTGCTTAGCCAGGTTAACAATTTGCATGAGCAAAGTCAGCTGTCTTTGGGGAGATAAGGCTGCTTCCGGTTCATCCATCAGATATAATCCTTCCTTAGAAAAAGATTGAAAAAAATGAATAAAGCTTTCACCATGAGACTGTTCGTGCAGAGACTTTCCACCATATTGTTGATAAAATATTTCTTTTGGAGTGTTGTCGCGATAATCTTCTGTTTTTGTTGCCACATTAAAAAAGCTTTCAGCACGAAAAAAATAATTGTATTTCGAACGTTTTGCACCTTTAGACAGAGTGAGGGCATTGCTTAGCTCAGAGACATCATCATAGGTGGAGAAACGATAATTTAAAGTTCCGCCTTCAGGATTAAATCCATAGGCTACTCCAATCGCTTCAAGAAGTGTGGATTTACCGGTACCATTTTCGCCAGCAAAAAAAGTTATATTTTTATTAAAGTGTATGCTTTCTAAATTTTTCAGAGAGCTAATATCATTCAAATAAGAATCACGCTCTAATTTTTCCCAGTCAATACGGATAGATTGTATATATTTATTCACTTAGATTAGACCTCCCGTTTCACTTGCTTCAAATCATATAACCTTTTTATTAGTATATCACGGACAGTTTAAATGTAAAATAATTATTCACACAACCTGGTCAAATAGGAAAAAGAGCACAGACCAGCCGTGCTCATTTCCTTATATAGACCTTTTTCACTTCAAGTATTACCGCTTATTTATTAAATGTATCAGTAAATGCATCTAACGTTCTGTAATAAGAAGCCTTTGGAGTCCACATGTTTGAGAAAAGCAGCGGGCTCTTATCGCGTCTCCAGGAGACATCATCTGACATTCCCCACCAGGTAAAGCCTGTAATATTGCCGCCTTCCTTTTTCACTTCGCAGACTGCTTTCATAACATCATATACATAAGCGGCCTGTTCTTGTTCGGATTTGGCACCGGCATCAAATTCTGTAATCTGGATCTCTAACCCTGCATTTTTAAATGCGGTATAGGCCTGTTTGAAATAGGATGCACTTGGGAATGTTGATTCAAGGTGAGACTGTCCGCCCACGCCGTTGCATAATTTCTTTTCTGAATTTATAAACTGAATCAGTTTTATTATATTGCCTGCTTCCATATATTCATTGTAATCGTTATAGAATAAACTAACTTTGTCAGTAAGGTTGAAATAACTTAATGTTTCATTGGCATAACGGAAAGCAGTTTTAACAAATTGCGGACTTGTTGAAACATTTCCATAAATTCTTACCCAGTCTGAATTGGCTGGAGAATGGAGATATTCATTTACAACATCCCATGCATAAACAACGCTGCCGTAATTGCTTAGATAGACGTGATTCATCACTGTCTTGATATAAAACTCCATACGTGCATTCATTGTGTTTTGATCCACATGATTTGCGTTGGCGTTATAGCCTGCGCGGAACAGCCAGGTTGGCGTCTGACCATGCCAGACCAGAGTGTGGGCCCGGACTCCCAGACCATTTTCATAACAGATTTTCAATACTTTGTCTACGGTATTGAAATTGATTTTTGGTACGGTTGCTTCCGTATAGCCGCTTGGAATATAGTATCCTAAAGATTTTGCTTCTGCCACTGAGATCAGAGTCGGTGAACCCCCAAGCAGCGCATCCGGCTTCATTTCATTTTCAAGCGTGATACTATTGTACCTTTGCTTAATCAGATTTAAGGTGGAAGCGTTTTGTAACTGGGCTAACGTTACACAGGTGCCTGACCTTTGGAATTTGGTCCCATATGTATTTAATAAAGTCTGGTCGGCTGTGGCTGCCTGGGTAACTCCTAATGATGAAACTGTAAGTGCAATTGCAGAAATAACTGTTACTAGTCTTTTTGTAAATGATCTTTTCATTAAACTACCCCCTTGTATTTTATTTGATTATCTAAAAAGATTCTTTGAAATGGAATATCTTAAAAAGCAGGTATCGCTGTATTCTTAAATTTGTACTTTCCTCCTTTCTCAGCCCCCTCATTATTTCCCTTATTTCAAAGATTCTTTTTACGAACCATGTAAGATTATGATTCTGACAGTTTTTAAGTTAATTAATCTGTTACTAATCTAACACAATATTCAAACCAAACCTTTAAAATGTAACTATTACGACACTGTTCGTCATTTTTTCGTATATATTTCGATAAAATTATAATCGGTTAAAAATCCCCTTTACATATTGAAACATCAGGCGACATAAGGTATAACTAATAATGGAATATTATTCCATTTATTTGTTATTGATATCATGATCTGACATCATAAACAGAACATTTAAAGTATTTACGCAGACAAAAATCATTACAGGGGAGGCAGCACAATGGCAGATATATTCAAAATTGTCAAGTATGAGGGAGATAACAGCACCTTCATCTGGAAATCGGATGTGCAAGATTTTAACACGGGGACGCAGCTGATTGTCCACGAGTCTCAGGAAGCCATATTTTTTATGAATGGTCAGGCGTTAGACTTATTTGGTCCTGGACGCCATACGCTTGAAACACAAAATATTCCCTTGATAAGGAAGTTCTTAAGTAAACCTACAAATGACCAGACGCCTTTTCATTGTCAGGTCTATTTCATTAATAAAGCCGAGCAAATGTCAATTAAATGGGGAACTGACAGTCAGGTTCAATACATGGAGCCGGCTTATAAATTTCCGTTAAAAATTGGTGCTTCGGGTGAGATGTCTTTACGGGTGGAAGATTCCAGAAAATTACTGGTAAAACTCCTCGGAACGGAGAAATCCCTTGATAAAACAGGGCTTACCCAGATGTTTCGTGTTTTTCTTATGGCAAGAGTGAAGCCGTATCTGGCGCAGACGATGCAGAGCAGCGAATTCGGAATCTTTGAAGTTGACTCGCATATGGGTGAGCTCTCAATGGCTTTGCATAAACAATTGATTCCGGACTTTGCTGATTATGGTGTGTCCCTGGAACGCTTTTTTGTCACAACCATCGTTAAACCAGATGGGGATAAAGCATATGAGTCCTTTAAGGATTTACATATCCGGCAATATGCCGATGTTGCTAATGCACAATTAAGGCAGAAAGTGGGGATTATTGACCAGCAGACAAGTGCACAGAAAATGGTCATTGAATCTGCCGCATTAGCACAGAAACGAGCGCAGGAAGGGTATACCTATCAGGCTGAACGTGCTTATGATGTGGCTGAAAAGGTCGCTCAGAATGAAGGAACAGGCAATTTGTCCAGTGCCGGGATTGGGCTTGGAATGATGGGAGGAATTGCCGGAGGACTGGGCGCTATGGTTGCAGGTATTACCACAGATGCCGTTAATCCTGTGGATTTAAAGACGCCCGCCGGCACTCCGGCACCCGCAGGTTCCGATGACATGGGCGCGTTTAAACAAAAGCTGGAGAAGTTGAAGCTAATGAAAGAAACCGGAATGCTGTCTGATGAAGAATTTGATGAAGAAAAGAAAAAACTATTAAACAGCCTGTAACAGGTGACCAATACATAAGGAGGACGCAGCATGAATATCTCAAAAAACAAGGGGCTATCCCTGGTAATGGTGTTTATTATACTAGCTGTTTATAACATAATCGCTTTTTTGCTCCCGATCAGCCGGGGAGGAATGTTCTGGACAGGATACTGCTTTACCATGGCGGCGCTTTTATTGACTGCCGGAGTTGGGTTTTATACGCTGGGGCGGGAGGGATTAAAAAGTAAAGTCTATGGAATACCATTGCTTTCTCTTTCGTGGAGTTATCTGACCGCACAGCTGATTATCGGTTTGCTGGAGATGGTTTTGCCATCTATTCCGTTTCAGTATGGAATTATACTGAATGCGGTTCTCTTTGGCGCCTGTCTGGCCGGCTTAATTGCGTCAGATATCGCAACAGGTGAGATTGAGCGCATTGATGAGAAGGTGAAAGAAAAAGTTTCTTACATTAAGTCTCTGCAGGCAGATATAGAAAGTCTGGCAGGCAAAACTGCAGATGAAGATGCAAAGAAGACATTGAAAGACCTTGCACAAGCAATCCGCTACAGCGATCCAATGAGCAGCCCCCGGCTTTCGGAAATTGAAAATGAGATCAAAATGAAAGTCAACGGACTTTCCGATGCGGCAGCTTCCTGCGATTCACCTGCAATCGTATCCATTTGTGGAGAGTTGCAGCAGCTGATATCCGAACGTAACAGAAAATGTAAAACAATGAAATAGTGTATGATTGAGGAGGCTAACTATGGCAGTATTAAAGTGTAAAATGTGCGGTGGGGATATAGAAGCTGCCCCAAATCAAACTTACGGAACCTGTGATCATTGCGGCAGCACAATGACTTTGCCCAAAGCAGCTGATGAACAAATTACAAACCTTTATAACCGTGCAAACCATTTCAGACGTCAGAATGACTTTGATAAGGCGGTGTCAGCGTATGAGAACATCCTTAATATTGACGCCTCATCTGCAGAAGCCCATTGGGGCCTTGTGCTGTCAAAGTATGGAATCGAATATGTGGAAGACCCACAGTCTGATGAACGCATTCCTACCTGCCATCGTGTACAAAGCGATTCCATTTTAACAGATGCGGATTATCTTTCTGCGATTGAATATGCAGAGGATGTATATACAAAAAATCTTTATGAGTCAGAAGCAAAGCGTATTGCTGACATTCAAAAGCGTATTCTTTCCATATCAGCAAAAGAGGAACCATACGATGTTTTCATCTGTTATAAGGAAACCACAGATGGCGGAAGCCGCACAAAAGACAGCACAATGGCACAGGATGTTTACTATCAGTTAACAAACGAGGGCTATAAAGTGTTTTTCTCACGGATTACTTTAGAGGATAAACTCGGTCAGGAGTATGAGCCATACATATTTGCAGCTTTAAACAGCGCTAAAGTGATGGTGGTAATTGGCACAAAACAGGAACATTTTAATGCTACATGGGTTAAAAATGAATGGAGCCGTTATCTTTCGTTATCAAAAAACGATAGGAACAGGCTTTTGATTCCATGCTACAGCGATATGGATGCATACGATCTGCCTGAAGAATTGTCTATGCTTCAAAGTCAGGATATGACAAAGATCGGCTTTATCCAGGACTTAATACGGGGAATAAAAAAAGTTTTGTCTTCATCTGCAGAGAAGCCAGTCAGTCATTCACAGGCAAACGTGGATGTACCATTTATGACACCTGGCGTTACTCAGCTGTTAGAACGTGTCAGCCTTTTCCTTGAAGACGGAAATTTTGAATCAGCCGATGAGTATTGTGACAGGATTTTAGACTTAGAGCCAAGAAACTCACAGGCTTATTTCTATAAACTTCTGGTCTGGCTTAAAATGCGCAGTCCGGATGAGATTATCTTAAATGACAAATCCCTGGATGAATATCCGGATTACCAAAAAGCGGTTCGGTTTGCTGATGACAGTTATAAAGCAATGCTTGAAGATTATAATCAGAGAATAAAGGATCGGCTGGAAAATGAGCGGATCGAGGGCATTTATCAAGATGGGCTGTTAAAGATGCAGGCTGCCCTGACTGAGACAGAATATCTGGAGGCAGCTTCCGTGTTTGATGGCCTAAAGGAATATAAAGATTCAGGTGATAAAGCAGATTCATGCCGCGCATTGGCAAATGAGAAGCGCCTTGAAAAGGAACGTGCAAAAGAAGAGGCTCGCTTAAAAGTGGAAGAGAGACAGCGTTTAGAGCAGGAGTTCACCGATGAGATGAACTCGCTGCGGGAACGAATAAAAGAACTTGAAAAAATAAATATGAAGCTTAATATATTTCAGAGGGGGAAAAAGGCTGAAGTTGAAAGAGAGCTTGTTGAATTATACGAACGCATTCGGCAAACGAGAAAACAATACGGGAAAGACTTTTAAGATATTGAGAATTTGCAGAATGCCTGGGTTATAACATTACGATTTGCATTTCCAGGGGGATACATGTATGCAGATTTTAACCAACCAATTTCAAAAAGAGTTAAAGGAACACGGGGACTATCAATTTCCATTACTAATTAGTAATGAAAGGCTATCAAAGTATGACACAAATTCATTCCTCTGGCACTGGCATCCTGAGATTGAGGTTACATTAATCACAAATGGGCAGATGATCTATGAGATTAATAATGAGCAGTTTCATCTTTGTCAGGGGGAGGCGCTTTTTGGTAATACAGGAGTTCTACATACTGGCCGTATGTATGAAAATATGGATTGTGAGTATGTGTCAATCACATTTGATCCGAAATTGATATACTCCTATGAAAACAGTATTTTCTACTTAAAATACGTATCCCCGTTTATTCAGAATCTTTCCCTGTTCTCAATTTATTTTGATTTCACGAAACCCTGGCATGGAGAGATCACAGGGATACTGAATGAACTTGTTACGATTTATCAGCAGCGGCTGGATTCTTA
Source organism: Bacillota bacterium (assembly GCA_023386315.1). GTDB lineage: Bacteria > Bacillota > Clostridia > Lachnospirales > Lachnospiraceae > Lacrimispora. The sequence goes on from JAEWJZ010000033.1 coordinate 75,498, forward strand.
TGAAATTGATGTTCTGATCAAGCTGCTGGAATTCTGGAAAGTGTTATTTTTAAATTATGATACAACCCGGACGATAACGTCACCCGAACAATATAATTATGAAAGAATCAGGAGTATTCTATCATTCATTGAAGAAAATTACAGCCATAAAATAACTTTGGAAGAGATTGCAGAACACGTACATATCTGCAAAGGAGAATGCTGCAGAATTTTTAAGCAGTATATGAAGATTCCGCTTTTTAAGTTTATTCTGGATTATCGTATTGAAAAAAGTATAAAGGATCTGGTTGCTTCCAATGCTTCCATTGGAGATATTGCCGCAAAAGTCGGATTTGGCGATTCCAATTACTATTCTCATACATTTTACAAAGTAAAAGGCTGCTCCCCAACGGAATATCGAAAGAAAAGCCTGAACCATAATAGATGAAGCAAATTATTTTTGCTTGTGAAGATCCGCCCTTTCAATAACGAAAGAGGCGGTTTTTTATCAGACATTTTTAGCCTGATCCTTAATATATTACATGTTCTTCCTATTATATTTAAGGTGTGTTTTTTTAAAGACAGGTAAAATTAAGATAACACAGAAATCAGTCATGGAAGGAGAGCTTATGGGGGAAAATAACAGGAAAGAGAATTCGGAAATTCTGGTAAGTATTCTGGTCGCTGCCTACAACATGCAGGGTACAATAGACAGATGTGTGCAGTCCTTAATCAATCAGACATTAGATAATATTGAAATAATTATTGTGAATGATGGATCAACCGATGGCTCGGGAGAAATTTGTGATCGGTACGCAGCTGAAGACAACCGTGTTAAAGTCATTCACCAGAAGAATAAAGGACTATCCGCGACCAGAGAAGTCTGTTTGAAAAATGCATCAGGTCAATATATCAGTTTTGTTGACAGTGATGACTGGTGTGAACTGGATATGTGTGAAAAGTTATATGAAGAAGCGATTAAATCATCAGCCGATCTGGTGTTTTTTTCTGCATACAGGCATCGCCAGGATGGAGTTGCTGTTATTTGCAATCTGCCTATCCATGCTGGTTTATACACAATTACTGATTTATATGAAAGCTACATACTTCCTCTATATGGGGATGTGCGGCATGATCAGATCATAACTACAGGCTATATCTGGTGCTGCCTGTTTAAATCGGAAATGTTAAAAAACATTAAGTTTTATAAAGATGTCTTCCTGCATGAGGATGAGATCATGATTCTTCAGTCCTTTATGAAGGCAAAGAGCTTATACATAACGGATCAGCCGTTCTATCACTATAACAGAATGTCCGCAAATTCGTTAAGTAAACGGTCAACATACTGGAATGGTTACTGGGATAATATGACTGAGGTGTTCAAGGCGAAGAAAGAATTTGCAGAGGTTCTCTTTGAGCATGAGAATGATTACATGGGCAGATTAATCACTTATCTATATTTCAAATTTCTAAGGAGTATAAGAAATGAGACACATCATGAGAATCCGGCCGGGTTCTGGGGCGGTCTTGTCAATGTTTACAAAATGAGAAATAAAAAATTCTTATTTGAAAATAAAAAATATTTGTTAAAAGACGAGTTTACATCTGCCGAAAAAGTGCTGATTAAACTGATTGAGCTGCGATTATATTTTATGGTGTATTTTTATTATGCGGCTGCCTGCGGACGTATGCGGACATTTCAGGAAAAAACTAAGAATTAGTTTGAGGATGCTTATAAAACCGCAGGTGTTCAGAGAAGGCCTCTGCATTGGTATTCAATGCGAGGCTTTTTCTGATAGATATTAGTAAAGAATGTTTTTTAACTTAATTAAATAAATGAAATTGTTCGGCAACACGGTATAATGTATGGCCGGCAGGAAATTCTGTTAATTCATCTCCGCTGATCCCCCTGAATTTTAAAATTAAATAAAAATACACGAAAACAGATGCAATAATTGAAATGAGCACGGATATAGAATTGCTTTTAACAATGAAGTAAATTCCATGATAGACAGCGTAGCAAACCACTCCCATTATAATGGAGCATATAAAAGGCTTCAGGAAGATCTTGGTTTTGTTTTCGCTATAACGTAAATATTTTTTCAAAGCGAAGCTATTTAAAATCATGACTATGAAGGGGAGAATAATATTTCCGATGATCAATGAATATATCCCAAGATTTAAATGATTTAAACAGATATAGACCACGCCAATATGAATGAACAGGCCGACTGCTGAATTCATAACTGGAATTTTCATCTTATTAATCCCCTGCAAGGTAGAACTGGTTATTGTGGAATAAGCATAAAACAGAATGGCGGCTGCACCGGTAAGCAATAAATTTGCGCCTAATTCAACATTATATCTGGGAAACAGAATGCTTAAAACAGGTTTTCCTAAGATCATTAATCCTATTGTACTTGGAAAGGCTATATTCATGTTGAAAAGAATTGAGCTTGATATCTTCTTCCTGGTCTCATTGTATTTTTTATTGGTATGTGAACTTACAATACTTGGAATCATGGAACCTCCAAAGGAACTGGAGATAGCAATAGGAACACTGATTAACAGCTTGTATAGTGTGCTGTAGTTACCCTGCAGTATACTGATATCAGATTCCGAAAAGCCCTTACGGCCAAGAATATTATTAAATAGTGATATATCAATGACGCCATTCACCTGATATACAGTCTGACTTAATATAATAGGAATTACTGTTATGAAAATGGATTGATATATGATTTTAATACTGTCGGTCTGTTCTGCATTATATTTCCTCAGCTGTTTTCGTATATTGGGGGAATACAAAATAAAGATAAATATAAGAAACAGCAGTCCGGATAAAGCGCCGATACAGGTTCCTAGCGTGCCTCCTGCAGCTCCCCAGGCAGCCACTTCATTGGAGGTATTGTTTAGTCTGATTAAATAGCTGGCAGCTGCAATACTGACAACAGCGTTTATAATCTGCTCGATTACCTGGGAAACAGCTGTTGGGACCATGGTGCGTTTACCCTGAAAAAAGCCCCGGAATACGCCCATTACGGATACGATAAATATAGTTGGAGCTAATATTTTTAGTGATTTTGATACTCCGGTATATTTGTTTAACAGATTGCTCTCAATCCAATAAGCATTGCAGTATAAATACAGGCTTGCTGCTAATCCAATGATGATTGAAAAAATAAGACAGTAGAGAAGGTAAATGTAGGCGTTCTTATACCTTTTTTGTATCATTTTTTCAGATATTAATTTGGAAACAGCTAATGGCATACTATATGAAGAAAGAATAAGTATAATATTATAGATCTCAAAAGCGGCAGAGTATATACCCATCGCTTTTTCCCCCATGATATTAGCCATGGGTATTCTGTAAATCAACCCGATAAAACGTACGATAATTGAGGCAACAGCTAAAATGCTGCCCTGCTTTATAATGCTGTTTTTATTTTCTTTATGGTTTGTCATATTGATCAGGTTCCTCTGTCATATTTACATAAATATTTTGTATTATAAAAGGGGTGCTGTATTATCTTACATCAAAAAAGAGGTTAATACAATCATGATATCATTTCAGAAATTCTGCTTGTTCTTTCACATTGTTATTCTCTCCCCGACCGCATATAATTAAATTTATTAGCAGCAATAAGTTTTTTCATAAACAGAGCCAGGGAGGAACTTTTATGTATAACCAAAGCAAGCTTCAGCTTCAGCTGATCAGGCATTTGCTGAACGCTCAGAATCCGCTGAGCAGTGACGTTCTGGCGGTGGTGATGGGGACAACCTCAAAAACCATCCGCAGTTACATTGATTCAATCAATGAAATTTTAAAATTGACCTGCGGTGCTAAAATTGTTTCAAAAACTGGAACCGGATATTATCTGGAAGTACTTGATGAGGCTGAATTCTGGAACTTTAATCAGACATTCAACTCCAAATATTTTGATGATTACCTGCTTCCTGATATTGAAACAGCCAGAATCCGTTATATGATACGCAGGCTTCTCTTCTCAGAAAATTACGTAAAGATTGAGTGGCTTGCAGATGAGCTGTTTGTCAGCAGAACCACGGTTTCAAGCGCTTTAAAAAGTGTAAAAGCAGTTCTTTCTGAATACCATCTGGAACTGCAGCAGCGTGCTAATTATGGAATACGGGTGATTGGACAGGAGAGTCACAGAAGAGTGGCGCAGTCCGATTATATATATTCTGATGAGGACTCCACAAGCGTGGATATGGATATCTACAGAAATATTTACCGCTATGATACCAAGGTTGTGAGAGAGCAGATTTACAAGAATCTGATAGAATATAACATTTCCATAGCAAATAACTCTTTATTAAAACTCACCAGTCTTTTGCTGGTTTCTGATTACCGGATCAGGAGTGGGTGTCAGATAGAATTTCACGGCGATTTGGAGGATGTTAAATCAAAGGTGGAAATTCTTCTGGCAAAATCAATTGTCAATGGACTGTTTGATACGCAGTGGAGTGAAATGGAAATTGCATGGCTGGCAGCTTTTATTATATCCAGAAGAAATATTACAGATAAGGATCGATATGAGATACGGAAGGAGAGAAAATATTACGAAATAAGCGGACGGATCATTGACTGGATCTATAGCATCACTGAGGTGGATTTAACCATTGATCCTAAGTTCCGGGTGGAACTGGCAAGACATCTGCGGGGGATGTTTTATCGGATTAATTATGGGTTTGAAAAAAAGGATGTACGGCTGTTAGAGACGAAGGGGAATAATTCGGCATTTGAATACGCGGTTATTGCTGCCAGGTATTTAGAGCTGGAATACGGTTATCAGGTTCAGGAATCAGAGATTGTATATTTATCCTACCGGTTTTTCACACATTTCAGGTTAAATACCAACCACGGGAAACAGAACATTCTTGTTGTCATGGATAAAGGTGCCAATACATCGGATCTGTTTATTTATGAACTGACTTTAGAATTTGGCAACTATATCGGAGATTTTGATTCTGCGGAAATCTATCAGATTCCCTATTTGCCAATAGAAAATTTTGATTGTCTGATTACGGATATCCCATCTCTTAAATTTGAAAATAAAATTCCGGTTTTACGGGTAAATTATTTTCTTACGGAGAAGGATATTGCTCTCTTAAAGGATTATTTTACAAGAAGATCTGAAAATGCTGTGCGGTTCTTAAACAGCTTCAGAGAAGATTTATTTGTCCGTAATATTGATGCAGAGAGCAAAGAAGAGGTTATAAAATTACTTTATGATAAGGTAATTGACAACATGGAGCTGGATACAGGAGTTTATGAAAACATTCTGGAACGGGAAAGAATGGCATCTACGGAGCAGGGGAATTGTACCGCAACTCCCCATAGCTTCTACGCTGCCCAAGATGAGCCGTTGATTGTTGTAGGAGTGTTGAAAAAACCTATTTTATGGGATAAGGAGAAATGCCGCCTTGTTTTTCTGGTACTTAACGGAAGTATGGAAAATGAACTTTTTACGGCACTCAGCATGATCAAGATCGCTGTTCAGGATATTCGTTTTGTGTACAATATGATTAATGCAAGAACGTTTAATCAGGTTAAAATATGCATATCAGACTATATGGACCGGATTAAATAATATGTGTCCATATAGAAAAAAAGTATTGTGCACAAAATAATGCGAAATTATTAGGAATATATAGGTAATTTGTGAAAACGAATTACCTTAATAAAAGGGATAATTACTGCGTTTAGTTTTGCACACAGGTGTGATAGACTTGCCTTAACTTACTAAGGGGGTGTTGTCAGATGAGACACTATTTAATTGCTACCCATGGCATGCTGGCCAGTGGTTACCGGCATACACTTGGGATGCTGGCAGGCGGCACGGACAGACTGGAGATTATTACTGCATACATGGAGAATGTTTCTGTTGAACAGCTGGCTGCGGCGTTCTTCCGGAAATTAAAGACTGAGGATGAGGTGGTTGTTTTTACAGATATTCTGGGAGGAAGTGTAAATCAGTATTTTACAGGTTTTCTTGACAGACCTCATTTTCATTTGATCGCAGGTGTGAATCTGCCAATCATAATTTCCATCATGTATCTTTCCGAGGATCAATATCTCGATGAAGAAACAATCAGGAAAGTGCTGGAAGAATCCAGAAGTCAGATGGTTTATATGAATCAGTATATGAACCAGGTTGTACTTGATGATGAGACAGAATGTTAGAAAGGAGAGGGGATTATGGGAATTATTCATGTTCGTATTGATGACCGGTTAATTCATGGACAGGTTGCTACCATGTGGACCAACAATTTATCAGCGACCAGAATCATGGTTGTAGATGATGCAGCAGCCAACAGTGATGTAATGAAGATGTCATTAAAACTGGCAACTCCCAACGGGGTCAGCCTGTCAGTTCTTCCAGTTGAGAAAGTAGCTCCAAGAATTATTGAAGGAAGCTATGAGGGTCAGCGTGTTTTTATGATTATTAAGTCGCCCGAAACACTGGTCCGTCTGCTGGAGGCGGGAGTTAAGATTAAGTCGGTAAATGTGGGAAACCTGACTTATACTGGGGAAAAGACAAAGGTCACGAATACGGTTGCTGTTTCAAAGCAGGATGTGGAAAATTTTAAAAAGCTGAATGCTCTCGGGGTAGAGCTTACCATTCAGCTGATTCCTTCCAATCCATCCGAAGACTTTATGAATCTGATCAACAACTTATAGAAGGAAAGGGGCATATGTATGCAGGCAAATGTATTGCAGATTATTTTACTTTGTATCTATGTTGTAATTCAGGGTTATGACATGATGAACACGCAGGTTCTGATTTACGGGTATGTAGTTTCTGCCGGATTCTTTACAGGTCTGATTTTTGGGGATATTCAGACCGGACTTTTAATCGGCGGAACTCTGCAGCTTATGACGCTGGGGGTAGGAGCTTACGGAGGAGCTTCTGTTCCGGATTATACCATGGGAGCCATTATCGGGACAGCAGTAGCGGTACTGACCGGGAAGGGAATGGACGCAGGACTGGCAGTTGCCGTTCCGGTTGCACTTCTTATGATGCAGCTGGATATTCTGGTAAGGACCGCTTGTGTTTGGTTTGTCCATAAGGCAGAAGCGTGTGTCGATAAAGGCGAATATAAAAAGATGGCGATGTGGATTCGTGCCGGATTTATACCATGGGCATTAAAAGCAATTATACCCGTATTACTGGTATTAACTGTTGGGTCTTCTCTTGTTCAGACAGTTGTAGACATGATTCCGGAGTGGCTCATGAAGGGAATCAGCACCGCCGGCGGAGTGCTTCCGGCAGTGGGAATTGCCATTCTTCTCCGCTATATGAACACAAAGAATTATTTTGCATATCTTCTGGCGGGCTTTGCCCTGTTTGGTTACTTGAAGGTTCCTATGCTGGGAGTTGCCATATTTGGACTGGCAGCGGGTATGATTGCATTTAAAAATGCTCAGAAAATGAAAAATATGGTACCTGTTCAGGCTGCAGGAAATTTAGGAGGTGCTGACGATGATGAACTCTGAAGAAAACAAACTGACGAAAAAGGATATTGATAACGTATTCTGGACATGGGGAACCCAGTCTCAGATCTGTTGGAATTATGAAACCATGCAGAGCGGCTCTGTTGTTCTGGCACTTGCGCCTGCACTTAGAAAAATCTATCAGGATGAAGAAGAATATAAAAAAGTCCTTCACAGTCATTTCCGTTTCTTTAACACACAGCCTTATATGGGTGGAATTATACTTGGTGCTGCGCTTGCAGTGGAAGAGCATCCGGCAGAGGATACACGGGATGCAGTAGTTGCGGTTAAGACCGGTCTTATGGGGCCAATGGCCGGAGTGGGAGATTCTATCTTTTTTGTTATTCCGCTTACAATCTTTGGAGCTTTGGCGGCCTATATGGGACTTGATGGAAGCCCTCTCGGAATTTTTATTGGCATGCTCTACGGAATCGGGATCGTTTTTCTTAGAAGATGGTTATTTCAGCTTGGTTATAAGGAAGGGTCTAAATTTGTGACATCCTTAAGCTCCCAGCTAAAGGATATTGTTGACTCTGCCAATATTTTAGGTTTGATGGTAATCGGTGCATTGATTCCTTCTACAGTTAAGCTCACCTCCGCAATGGTATTTACAACTGGTGAGGTAACAACCAAACTTCAGGATACATTTGATTCGATTATGCCCTATCTTCTTCCGTCAGTGTTTGTGGCTTTTGTTTACTGGCTGCTGGGAAAAAAGAAGATGACATCGACGAAGGTTATTTTTATTGTCATAATACTGGCTGTTATCGGATATAATCTTACCTTATTTTCATGAAGGTCCGTTATTTGTTAAAAAAGGAAGGTGAATCAGATGATAGAAATTGCAACGGCTAAGGTCAGTATTACCCCGGCAGAGCCCTGCTATCTGTGCGGACACGCCATGCGCACGGAGTTGTCAACAGGTGTCAGGGATGAACTGGAGTGTACGGCGCTTGTATTAAAGCTGGGGGATCAGATCCTTATATGGGAAAGCTTCGAATTGGCAGGGTTAGATAAGGAACTTTCTGATGAGATGAGGAGGCTGATAAAAATAAAGTATGATCTTCCGCTGCAGAACATAACGCTGTCATTTGTACATACCCATTCCGGTCCGGAATTTGCTGAAATCCCATTTTTTTCAAAGGATAAGCAAAGAGGAGCCAGACCAGGGTATCGGCAGTTTCTAATTCAACAGTCCCTTAAGGCAGTTGATGCCTGTTTTTTTAAAGGCTTTACTCCTGTTAAGGTTATGGCAGGAAGGCTTATGATTGATGGTTTCTATGGAAACCGGAATGGAAGAGATCTGGTTTGTGATAAAAGCATATCTTTGTTCCGTTTTGTCGATGGAGTAGGAGGAATTGTCGGAGGAGTTGTGAATATGACGTGTCATCCTACGGTTCTTGGACCTTTAAATCGGCAGCTGAGCGGGGACTTATTTGGTTATATCAAGCGGGGGATTGGCAGTAAGTGGGGGGTGACCCCTCTCATGATGCAGGGCGCAGCAGGAGATATGAGTAACCGGTGTTATCGAAGGGGAGACGATGATACGGAGCTGGTCCGGGTGGGTGAGGGAATACTTTCTCAGATTTTAGATTGGGGTGAGGAAGAGGAAATTACCCTGGGACAGCCGGTTATAGAACCATATCATTACAGCCTGTCTTATGATCCTGATATTGAGAAATGGGAGCTTGATCTGGCAGCTGCAAGAGAAAGGCTGAAGACGGAAACGCGCTTTGATGAGAGGAAGCTTCTGATGTCTGGAATCAGTGCATTAGAGCATAAAGTGGAACAATCTCACGTTGCTGTGGAATTTGATGCTTCTATCATACGTTTTGGAGATTTGGAGATCTGTCAGATACCAGCGGAACTATTCTCCTGCTTCGGGCTGGAGATTAAGGCGGCCAGTCATGCAAAATATCCTGTAATCTGGGGATATACAAACTATTCAATGGGGTATTTTGTAGAACGGAGCCAGTACGGACAGACCTTTGAGAGCATGGTCTCTGATCTGCCGGAGGGAGAGCCGGAGCGTATAACCAGAGAACTGGCGGAGCTGATGGCCGGCAACAGAAAAAAGACTCTGAAGTGTGCATCAGCGGAGCGGATTATTACTCCTGAAAGCAACATGTATCTTTGCGGATATTTTCCGCCTGAAATGAGCAGAGCAGTCCATGATGACCTTTATATGACAGCTCTTTTGATGGAGATCGACGGAAAAAAACTGATGTGGTTCAATCTGGATCTCTGTATTATGACAAAGGAGCTGTATAAGAAAATTGCCGGAACAGTAAAGGCATCTGTTGAAATTCCAGAAGAAGTTTTATTTATAAATACAACACATAATCATACCGGACCCTCTGTTTATCCGGAGATGTTTCCGGAAATTGTTTTAGACGAGGAAAGTAAATGCTGCCAGAATCATTATATCGAGTTTTTATGCAGAACAGCAGAAGAACTGGCCGTTGCCTGTGCGGATAAACTGGAACCTGTAACTGCGTATATTGGAACAGCAGAGATAAAAGGATATTACTCAAACCGCAATGCTCTTGATAAACCGGTTGATAAAACGGCATCTGTGATTCGTTTTATTGGAAAAGACCAGAAATTAGTGGCACAATGGCTTAATATGTCCTGTCATTCAACGGTATTAGGTCCGGAAACTGCACAATATAGTGCAGATCTGGTGGGAAATATCTGTAAATACATTCGTAATGCCACCGGAGTATATCCCTTATCAACCAATGGCTGCTGCGGGGATACCAGTACAAGGCTGTATCGTCTTGGAAATGATTTCAAAGAGCTTGCCCGTGTCGTGGAAGGGGTGGGAACGCAGATACTTGCGATTCAAAGATGGGATTATCTTTATCTCAATGAGCTGTCAGTGAAAACGGTAACTCATCATCTGGAATACGATATGAATTTTGAACAAATGGAGAGAGAACGTAAAGAGGCAGAGGAACAGTTGAAGACAGCTGTAAATTATGATGAAATAAAGATTTTAAATTCCATTATTACTTCAATAGACAGAAAGAAAAAGGAAACCCATGTGAGCATGGATTTACAGGTACATATCGTATATCTGGGTGATTTGGAGCTGTTTATATTTCCTGGAGAACTGGCGGCAAAGCTTGGGCTTTTATTAATTCGTTCCAGAAGTAAAAAGCATGGCATGATTGCTTCCTATGTAAATGATTATAAAGGATATATCATCGAGGAAGAGGAGTACGGTAAAAATTATGAAAGCCTGTCCAGTCTTATCCCCAGAGGAGAACCTGAAAAACTGATTAGAAAAATAATTGAGCAGTTATGATGTGTTTATAAAAATATTGTAAAACAGTAACCGGGAAATGATAAGCTGCTGACTGTCATTTCCCGGTATTTTTTTATTTCGTATGAAATTTACTATGTTTAGGTAAAATAAAAATAATTGACATGTATCTAAAATGATACTTGAGATCAGGCGAATTATATTGTATAATATACACAAAAATAGAAAGTGAGAGTAAAGATAAGTGTATGAAAAGACCAAATACAGCAGATATCGAGTTTAACACCCCTTTTATACGTCAGCGTGCGGATCCATTTATATGCCGGCATGAAGACGGAACTTATTATTTCACAGCCTCAGTACCGGAGTATGACAGAATTATTTTGCGCAGCGCAGATACGGTTAAAGGCTTACAGATTGCAGCAGAGCATGTGATATGGCACAAACATGAAAGCGGGGAGCAGGGCAGTCACATATGGGCACCGGAGATTCATTACTTAAATGACTGCTGGTACATCTATTATGCAGCCGGAGAAACAGAGAACAAGTGGAAGATCAGACCTTATGTGCTGCAGTGTACAGGTCCGGATCCCGTAACAGATCAGTGGAGAGAGATGGGCAGAATGAAGGAATCAGACGAGGATCTCTTCACATTTCAGGATTTTTCACTGGATGCAACGGTTTTCCAGCATAAAAAGGATTACTATATGGTCTGGGCAGAGAAAACCGGCACTGGAAAAAAGATTTCCCAGCTGTATCTGTCTAAGATGGAGACACCCTGTAAATTGTCAGGAGAACATATCCTTTTATCCACTCCGGATTATGACTGGGAGCGGAGAGGTTTCTGGGTAAATGAGGGACCGGCGGTTTTAAAGCATGGCGGGAGAATCTTCCTGACCTACTCTGCCAGTGATACGGGAAGCAATTACTGCATGGGCATGTTATCCATTGATGAGACTGAGGACGTAATGGACCCACACGCATGGAAGAAATACCGGAAGCCTGTTTTAGTGACGGATGAAACAAAGCACATCTATGGACCTGGCCATAATTCTTTTGTAAAAGGAGAAGATATGGTTACTGATTATTGTATTTATCACGGGAGAGAATATGGTGAAATAGACGGAAATCCTCTCTATGACCCAAACCGGCACACTATGATCATGAAAATGAAATGGAGTGAAGAAGGGGAACCGGAGTTTTCTTTTGGTATGTAATTTTTTGCCTGAATGTTTAGAAAAAACTAAATTAATTCAATATAATGTAAAGGAGAAACAATATGAAACGTAAATTAACTGTTTTACTGACTGGTGCCGTAATGGCGGCTATGATTTTATCCGGCTGCAGTTCTGCAGCAGGAACAGATCCAAAAGCAAAAGCGGATACCGAAGTACAGGAGTCTGCTGCGGAAGATGGCAAAGAAGTGGTGAATACGGTGGGGCCGGATTCCGGTACACACCTGAATATGTGGTCATTTGCTGAACTGCATAACACATTTTATGCGGATATGGTGGAACGATGGAATAAAGAGAATCCTGACCGTCAGATTCAGGTTACTTTTACGACTTATCCGTTTTCCGATATGCATAATAAACTGATTATGGCCTTACAGACCGGACAGGGAGCTCCGGATCTCTGTGATGTGGAGATTGGTCAGTTTCCCAACTTTCTTCAGGGGGATGTACAGCTTTATCCGCTAAACGATGCGCTTAAACCATATCAGAATGATCTGGTACCTTCCAGATTAGATGTTTATTCTAAAGATGGCAATTATTATGGTGCACCCACTCATGTAGGAGCTACGGTCATGTATTACAATACGGAAATACTGGATCAGTATGGAATTGATTATACGAAAATCAAGACATGGGATGATTACACGGAAGCTGGAAAGAAATTAAAAGAGGCATCAGACGGTAAGGTGAAGATGACCAGTGTGGATACCGGAGGCGTTGACTGGATGACCGTCGCAATGTCCGAATATGGAGAGGACTGGGCAGCCGGTAAGGACGGTTCCCTGAATGTACAGCTTGAATCCGTGAAAAATATGCTTACCATGCAGCAGGCCTGGCTGACAGACGGGACTGCCATGATCTCACCGGCCGGAATTGTGGATGTGGAAGAGGGGTTCCAGAATATTCTGGATGGAAATATCGCTTCCTTTCCGAAAGCATTATGGTATATGAGCCGCTTTGTTAACTATATGCCTGAAATGAAAGGAAAGATAGCTTTGGCACCATTGCCGGTATTTAAAGAGGGACAGAACCGTTCTGTAGGCATCGGAGGGACAGGAACTGTAGTGACGAAACAGTCTGCGAATCCAGAACTGGCAGCAGATTTTATTACATATGCCAAGTGCTCTTCAGAAGGAAGCCGTCAGATTTGGGAGCAGCTTGGATTTGATGTATGCAATACCGACTTATGGACGGATGATACGGTAACGAAGGATTCTTCCAATCAATATATCAGCTTTTTTAAGACAAATCCGTTTGATGTTTTAAATGAGGTTAAATCAGAAATCAATACTTTAAGCATAACGAAAATGACCCCTGCAATCAATGATTATTTCTGTACAACTACCCTTAACGAGGTTTTGGAAGACGGGAAGGACGTGGATGAGGCTTTACAGGAAGCCCAGGATTATCTGGAATTGGAACAGTAATTGCTATGTTTTACCATCGGAGGGGATTGAATGAAAATAAAACGGATTTTCTATTCACAAAAAGCAGCTCCATTTATTTTTGTGCTGCCATTTATATTGAGTTTTTCGGTATTCTGGATTTATCCTCTGTTCAGTACGGTTAAAATGAGTTTTCAAAACATACTTCCGGGACAGATTGAATGGATCGGATTTGCAAATTATGAGAAACTGCTGAAAGATACCACGTTTCATACAGCGATTAGGAATAGTCTTACCTATATGTTTTTTTCCATTGTATTACTGATTCCATTTCCCATGCTGTTTGCTGTTTTGATGGACAGCAGTCTGGTGAAGGCGAAAGGATTCTGGAAAGGGGCTTTGTATTTACCAGCTCTGACATCAGTCGTGATTTCCGGCACTTTATTCCGGCTGATGTTTTCAGAACTGCCAACGGGTCAGATGAATGTCTTTTTAAACTTTCTGGGTAAGGCACCCATTCCGTGGCTGAAAGAAAGAAGTTTTGCCATGTGCGCCCTCTTAACCCTTTGCTGCTGGAGGTGGACCGGCGTGAATATGCTGTATTTTCTGTCCGGTCTCAAAAGCATCGATACCACCCTGTATGAATCTGCCTCTATTGACGGAGCATCTGCATGGAACAAATTCCGTTACATTACCATTCCTTTGCTGAGACCGACCACAATCTATGTACTGACCATCAGTGTTTATGCAGGATTGTCCATGTTTTTGGAAAGCTTTATGCTGTGGGCAGGAAATGCCTCACCGAAAAATATTGGTTTGACCATCGTCGGGTACTTATATAAAAGAGGAATTGAAAAGAATCAGATGGGATATGCCTCGGCTGTGGGCCTGACTCTCCTTGGTATGGCACTGATCATCAATGTGGTCCAGCTCATTCTTAACGGGACCTTTCAAAAGGAGGAAAAATAATTATGAATCATAATAAGAAAAAACTCCTTTCCATGCTGTCAACGGCAGCCTTTGCATTTCTGAGCCTTTTGGTGTTGTTTCCAGTGGTGGCAGGGGCTTTGGCTTCTTTTCGGCCCGGCAGAGAATTAATCCGGCGCGGCCTCAGCATTAACCTGGATTTTTCCACCATGTCATTTAGCAACTATCACTATCTTTTTTCCTGGAATGCGGATTCAAAAAAGTATTTCATGTGGTTTAAAAACAGCATGGTACTGACTCTGCTTTCGGTAGTACTGACGTTAATTATCTGCTATTTTGTGGCTTATGGTCTGTCCATGTATGATTACAGGCTGAAGAATGTATTGTTCTTTCTGGTGATTGCAACCATGATGGTTCCGTTCGAAATACTGATGCTGCCCCTGTATCAGGAGATGATAGACTTAAATCTGATTGATACGACTGCGGGAGTCATTCTTCCTGGTTTATGCAGTGCCTCCACCATCTTTTTCTTCCGCCAGTACATGATTTCCCTGCCAAAGGAATTGCTGGATGCGGGAAGGATCGACGGAGCCACTGAGTTTGGAATCTGTGTGAAGATCATGCTGCCATTAACCAAGCCGGCATTTGCAGCTATGGGAATTTTATGTGCTATGGGATCATGGAACAACATGCTATGGCCCATGATGGTATTCCGGGATTCGGGGAGATTTACACTGCCCATCGGTCTGAATACCCTGCTGACGCCTTACGGCAATAATTATGATTTATTAATTGCAGGGTCCATGTTTGCGATTCTTCCGGTATTGGCAGTGTTTTTATGTTTTCAGAGCTATTTTATTGAAGGTATGACAGCCGGTGCAGTAAAGGGGTGATTGAATGGGAAGTAGCAAAAAACAGATAAAAGCGGTTAAATATGGAGCTGCAGTATTGGTTATGGTCCTGTTTATATCAGGAGGTATTGCTCTTGCAGCAGGGGGAGAAAATGCATTTAAGACAAATATAAAATCAGAACCACCCAAACGGGTATCTGTGCACGATCCGTCCATAATCAAGGCGAAAAACGGAGAATATTATATTTTTGGCTCTCATCTGGCAGGCGCAAAATCAAAGGATCTGGTGGACTGGAAATCTCTTGGCAAAGATTATGACAACGTTACGGATAACTGGCTTTTTGGAAATGTAAAAGCGAATCTGGCAGAATCATTTCGCTGGGCAGGTTATGATGACGGAGACTGTGCAGGCGGAAAATATGCCGTATGGGCGCCGGATGTAATCTGGAATCCTTATTATAACAACGGTAACGGAACAAAAGGGGCATATATGATTTATTACAGTGCCTCATCCACATGGCGCCGCTCCTGTATTGGTTATGCAGTTTCACAGGACATAGAAGGGCCCTATACCTATGTGGGCACAGTTGTCTATTCCGGTTTTACGAAAAACGGAAAGCCGGATGGTAATAGTCAGAGAAATACCCGGTGGGATACGGATGCCATTCATATTAAAAAAATGATTGATTCCGGAAGATTGAAAAATGGTATAAGCACGAAGTGGTTTACCGGAGAAGAATGGAACCATAACTATTGTCCAAATGCCATAGATCCAACACTGTTCTTTGATGCACAGGGTCAAAGGCTCTATATGGTTTATGGTTCCTGGTCGGGAGGAATTTATCTGCTGGAAATGGACAGAGAGACAGGAGATGCAAAGTATCCCGGAACGGATTCTGTTGATAAAATAAGCGGAAATTATGTGGACCGGTATTTTGGTATTCACCTTGCAGGCGGAAACCATCAGTCAGGGGAAGGACCGTATATTGTCTATGATAAGGAAGCCGGATATTATTACTTATATGAGACATATGGAGCATTGACCGCCAATGGAGGCTATAACATGCGCATGTTCCGGTCAAAAGAAGTCACGGGTCCTTATCTGGATGCAGCAGGGAATCATGCAGCGGACAGTTATAGGAATAATGATCAGTATGGCGTTAAGCTGATTGGTAATTATAAGCTTGCCGGTACCAACACAGGGTATAAAGCAGCCGGACATAACTCGGCATTCATTGATGAAGACGGGCAGCATTATCTGGTTTACCACCAGAGGTTTGATCAGGGTACGGAATATCACGAGGTCCGGGTTCACCAGCAGTTTCTCAATCAAATGGGATGGCCGGTGACGGCTGTGTATGAGAACAGGAATGAAAAGGCAGGCCATTATCCGGACAGCGATATTACAGGAACATATGAATTTATGAATCATGGTATGGATACTTCACCCGGAATGATCAGTCCGGAATCAATTACTTTACTGGCGAACGGAAAAATTGGAGGTGACAGGGAAGGAACGTGGAAAAAAATAAAAGGTGACCGGTATGATTATATTACCATCAATATGGGGGGGACGGAGTATCATGGCGTATTCTTTAAGCAGCATAATGAAAAAACGGCGGCAGAACAGGTGATGACGTTTACTGCTGTTGGAGATAACAACACCTGCATATGGGGGAGCAGGGAGTAATGAGCAGCGCAGTATATTTGAAAAAACAGTATTGTATGAAAACACGAATTCATGTATGATGATAGTTAGATAAAGAGAAGGTTTTTCATAGTATACTGCGCATCTGCGCGAAAGGATTTGTTATGCTGCATATTAAAAATGTTGAGGAAGGGCTGAAGATTTATATCGCTCTGGGATCGGAATTGAGAATTAAGATTATAAAGCTTTTAATTGAGCACACCGAGCTGAATATGAATGAACTGGCGACCAGTTTAGGAGTGACCAATGGAGCTTTGACCAGTCATATTAAGAAACTGGAAGACTGCGGTCTTATTTGTGTGATTTCAGAACACAATGGTCACGGGAACCAGAAAATATGCCGTGTGAATGTGGATAAACTACTGGTGGATATAGCTCCGAAACAAAGTGACGATGGGAAAAACACCTATACCACGGACATTAAAGTCGGGTATTTTTCCGATTATGAGGTTCTGCCCACATGCGGTCTGGCCAGCAGCCGGGCTATTATTGGAGAAGTGGATGATCCCCGTTATTTTGCCCACCCGGACCGGTATCAGGCTGACATTGTCTGGTTTACAAAAGGATACATTGAATATGTAATTCCCAATCTTCTGCCACCTCTTCAAAAAATCGACCAGATTACATTTTCTGTGGAAATCGGGAGTGAAGCACCTGGAATTAACAATGACTGGCCTTCCGATATTACCATCAGCATCAACAATGTGGAACTTGGAACGTGGACCAGTCCGGGGGATTTCGGTGATGTTCCGGGAATTTTCACTCCGGACTGGTGGTTCCCCAACTGGAATCAGTATGGCCTGCTCAAGATGATTGTGGTCAATCAGTACGGAACCTTTATTGATGGTTTAAAGATATCTTCCGTTACCATTGATGATTTTAAACTGGATAAACGCAGCCCCATCCGATTAAAATTCCAGGTAAAGGAAGATGCCGTAAATGCTGGCGGGTTGACTATATTTGGAAGCAGTTTTGGAAATTATAACCAGGATATTAAAGTCCGGGTTCACTATAGCCCGGTTAAAGGCAAAAGTGAAGACTGATACAGCAAAACAGAACAAAGACCGGGAAATGATCGTCTGAAGTTACCATTTCCCGGTGCTTTTTTATTTTGTATTCGCCATTTTATTTAATTCATTTGTTAAGGCTAAAACCTCTTCCACACTGGCTGTGGTTTCTTCGATTCCCGATGACTGCTGTTCGGTGTTTTTCATCGTGGAATTGGAAAATTGCAGTGTCTTCGTAATCGATTTTTGTATGTCTTCGGTCAGCTGTACGACTTTCGTAGCGGTATCCTTTGAATTCTGGGAAAGCTTTTGGATCTCGGTGGCAACGACTGCAAAGCCTTTTCCAGCTTCACCGGCCCGTGCTGCTTCAATCGAAGCGTTTAGACCCAGCAGCTTCGTCTGATCTGCAATGCTTTTAATCGAATTGAGGATGACGTTGATCTGCTCTGATATTTGTTTCACATTTAAGATCTCTTTGTTCAGTTCATTCTGATTCTCAACGACCTGGATGGAGGATGCTGCCAGTTCTTCCATTGTCGCCTCGATAACTGTAAATTGATCGACCAGATCCTTACTCATGGATTTTAATTTGTATTTCTGATAACCGATCTGGGAAAGTGAGTTGGCAACAATAAAAAGTACTTCCGCAGCGGCCTGAATGTTTTTTTCTGAAGTAATGTTCACTTCATGAAGCGCATTTATGTATTGATCTTCGTTGACTCCGATTTCTCTTGCAACCCGCCTGAATTCATCTTCATTGGGCTTTTTGCTTAAAATCTGTCCGCCCAGTATCGTACCGATCAGCTCGCCTTCCACGATGATGGGGGCTGCAAAATCGATGAGGCCTGAATGGCATTTAAAGATATAGGGCCTTCCGAGTCTGGCTGCTTCCTGACCGCCTCTTTTATGGGAGGCGGCACATCGGCTATCTCCAGTCTTTGTCGAATGCGTGTATTGTGCGCAGATTCTTGTGTAAGAGCTTGGATTTGTAACCGGATTCCCTTCCCGGTCTACAGCTACGCTTGCAAGATTCATACTGTCTGCAAAATTATCAAGAAATTTCTGCAGCAGACTTATCTCCATTACATCTGAAAGATTGATTTCTGAAAGTGTTTTATAAACATTGTCATTATTATTCATCTTCATACTATGTCCTCCGTGAATGTTGAAATTTAATAAAAAATGTTGAAATATGTCGAAAGATTTTACATAAATTTTACCACAAAACCAATGATTTGTATATATAATTTGAGATTTTTTTATCGATAGTAATTCTTATGTGGAAAAATTTACCAGTAAACAGACTTAATCGGTAGGATATCTATGTATAGATTTGCGCTTTTTTATCAATAAGATTAAAATAATCAATATCACAGATACATTATTTACAATGTAAGCAACATCCGGTCCTGCTGCAGACGAAAGAAAACCGGAATAAAGGATTCCCAGTGGTATCAGAAGATTTGAACTAAATGTCAGTAAAGCAAAAAAACGTCCCTGGTATTCCAGGGGAGTATGTATTTGCAAATACGAACTCAGCGGCACATTTACGCATGTAGTAATAAAACCAATGAAGAACTGTAATATTAAAAAAACGCAAAAGTATAATTGTTTCATGGGATAAAAGAGGAAGGATAGTGCTCCGATTCCAGCCATGAGTATGCTGTCTATAATAATGAAGTGATACATGTAATTCTGTAGTTTTATTTTGCTGTTCTTAAAAATAAACAAGCCTGCCATAAAGGTTCCGACAATAGCTGAAGTGTACGTAAATCCATATAATTCTTCAGATATATGATATTTCTGTATGATAATGCCGGGATTCATGATTTCTTCGCTGCCTCCTACGAAAAAATTCAGAGACATAGCTAAAATAAATAAGTTAAGGATATCCTTATTATGGAAGACAAAGTGAAGTCCATCTTTTAAATCTTTATACCAATGGGAACTTTCCAGGCATTCCGATTTACAAAAAGAATACCGGATAAAAAACTCCTGAACGGCAGATATAAAATAAAGGCCTGCCATGATTGCCAGGACAAGCTTAAAACCCCATAAGCCGAAAATAAACGTTCCGAAAACAGGTGCGATAAGTGACGCTGCATTATCCCCGAAACTTTTGATTCCATTGAAATTTTCAATGGTTTCTGCAGAAACAAGTTCTGTAAACAAGACCTTTGATGCAATTTCAAAAATATTAGAAATAATATTAATCGCAATGGTGACCATTAAAAGAATTCCTGGATATATATCTTTTAAGCCATAAGTCAAAAGTAAGATAAAATATAAGAAAGATGTAAGCAAATCACATAC
Organism: Bacillota bacterium; assembly: GCA_023386315.1. Taxonomy (GTDB): domain Bacteria; phylum Bacillota; class Clostridia; order Lachnospirales; family Lachnospiraceae; genus Lacrimispora. Next base: position 95,687 of record JAEWJZ010000033.1, read on the forward strand.
TACTATTATATTTTTTCTGCTAAGCTGATCTACGGCCAGTCCTAAGAACGGGGTGGCAATTATTGCAGGAATTGTAGACAATGTGAAAAAAAGTCCGGACCATGCCAGGTTCCCTGTGCTTTTTAGTATAAATAAAGGTAAAACAATCAGGTAAAAGGCCAGACCAAATTTTGAAGTAATCCGCCCTGTAATTAATAGTAGAATATTTCTTTTATATTCTTTTTCCTGTCTCATAGTCAGCTCCTTTAAATGGCTGCATTCGAAGATGCATTTCCTGTATAATAAATTATATTATACAACGTATAAAGATATATGTCTACTGAAATATAAACAAAATAAAAATATGTTTATATAAATGTGAAAAAAATTGAAAGTGTATTCTTGTGATAAGCAAAACTATTTGATTGCATGTTTCAAGTAATGGTATAATCATAGAAGATTGTAAAAAGGAGTGAGCAGATGAAACTTAAGAATGTACTTCTGGCTGTTGCAGATATAGAAAAATCCAAGGCCTTTTACAGAGATTTGTTCGGTCTTGGCGTAGTAACGGACTTTGGGGAGAATGTGATTCTTACAGAAGGACTGGTTTTGCAGGAGAAGAGTGCCTGGGAGAGTGGAGTGGACAGCACGGTGCACTTTGGAGGATATGACGGAGCTCTTTATTTTGAGGAATACGATATGGAACGTTTTCTTAACAGACTGGAAGATTCCATCTATCCCATTGAATATTTAAATCCATGCTTTGAACGGGACTGGGGGCAGAAAACGGTCCGGATTTTTGATCCGGACCGTCATATACTGGAAATCGGCGAAGCTATGTCTGCTGTAATAGCCAGACTGCTGCGGTCGGGGATGACGCCCGGGGAAACGGCAGCAAAGACAAGGGTGCCCCTTTCTGTAATACTGGAGATTAGCAATAGAGAATTTAAGGTGTAAGGTTGACTTTACAAATGGATGATAGTATACTCTATGTAAGGTTAACATGACAAAGAAGAGAGGTTTAAATATGAAGAACCGGATCAGGCAATTGCGGGAGGAAAAGGGGCTTACTCAGGAACAGCTTGGAGAACTGGTAGGAACCTCAAGGCAGGCAATCAATGCAATTGAAACAGAGAAGTTTGAACCATCCATCTGGCTTGCTTATGATATTGCCAGTGTTTTTGAACGTCCCATTGAGGATGTATTTTTATTTGAGGAAAGCGAAAGAAAATCAAGAGCGGATAAAAGCAGGAGGGATAAGAATGGCTGTCAGGAAGCTGCGGTATAATGATGATGAGATTCTTCGGAAACGCTGTAAAGAAGTAACGGTTATCGATGATAGAATCAGACAGAACCTTGATGATATGCTGGAAACCTTACATCACACAGAGAACGGAGCTGCCATAGCGGCCAATCAGGTAGGAATCTGTAAGAGACTGGTAGTAATTGATTACTGTGACTGTCTGTTAAAGCTGGTAAATCCGAGAATCATCGGGTGCAGCGGGGAGCAGGAGTGTATCGAAGGCTGTCTTAGTTTCCCCGACCGTTTTGTAAAGACCATCCGCCCGAAGAAAGTCACCATCGAGGCACTTGATGAGAACGGGAATGAAATCATGGTCACCGGAGAAGATGAACTGGCAAAATGCTTCTGTCATGAACTGGAGCATCTGGACGGAATCATATTTTTAGATAAGGCCATAGAAGAAGTTTACCTTTAGAATAGAAGAAATGGATGCATTTTGGGGAAATTGATACAGGAATATGCTGTTTTATTGACAGAAAACCGTGAATGTAATAGAATAAGATATGTGTTTGAAATCATCAGCCTGTGCTCCAATAGGCAGAACCGGATGATTTCATAAAAAAGGGGGATTACGAAAGATGGGCAGTTCAGTGACTGGAAATGAAATACTGGATTCTTTTTATTCTGTTATACCATATTTAATGAATTTATTTGATGATGATGTATCCTTTGCTTTAACCGATGCAGAGAAGTTTATTAATGTATGGAATGGCAAAAAGTTAAGATTCCATGTTAATCCCGGCGACATTGTTCCTGCAGGAGGTGCAATCAGGGAGGCATTAGATTTCGGCAGAGTGATTATAAAAGATGTGCCTGCAGCCGTGTATGGCATTCCTTTTAAATCCTATGCAGTTCCCATAACGGAAAAGAACAAGGTGATTGGTGTCCTGACTTTAGGAAGAAGTCTGGAAAAGAGGAATAGCTTAATTGAACTGATCAACAGGCTGACTGATGGTGCAAACCAGATTACAGAATCTACCAATGATGTGAGCAGGGGAATTGGACAGCTTAAGGATATGAACGGTGAGATATCTCTTAAGGTAAAAGAAGCCAATGAAAGTACAAAGAATACAGATTCCATTCTGGATTTTGTTAAGGACGTTGCAACCCAGTCCAACTTACTGGGACTGAACGCAGCCATTGAGGCAGCAAGGGCAGGAGAAGCTGGAAGAGGTTTTTCCGTAGTAGCGGGAGAGATCAGAAAGATGTCAGCCTCCACCAGCGAATCCATCGGTCAGATAGATGGTGTGCTGAAAAATATCAATGCATCCATTACCACGATTAATACACGTATAACGGAATCCAATCAGATTTTCACAAAGGAAACGGAAGAATTTCAAAAAATACTAAATTCCATTGAGGAATTAAACGGAACGGCAAAGCAGCTGGAATCACTTTTAGAGCATCTGTAGAGCCGCTAAAGAGATGGGGATAGAGCCGACGGAGCACTATCTCTATTCTTATGTTTTAATTATCAGTTATCATAGGAACCGTCAGGAAAGGGAATGACACATGAAGATCAGGAAATCAAAAGTGGCTGTAGTCGGATGCGGGCTGGTGGGATCCTCCACTGCATTCAGTCTGGTAACACAGGGAGTATGCGATGAAATATTAATGATCGATATCAACGAGGAAAGAGCATTGGGAGAAGTGCTTGATTTAAGGGATACGATCAAGTATCTGGACCGTAATGTAAAGGTGCGCAAAGCAAACTATTCCGACTGTTCAGACGTGGATATTATCGTAATCACAGCGGGAGCACCCCCCCAGAAAGGACAGACCAGACTGGATACGCTGGAGGTCAGTGCCAGAATTGTGAAAACCATTGTAGATCCAGTCATGGCAAGCGGCTTTGACGGGATTTTCATTGTAGTATCCAACCCGGTTGATATCATTGCCCATTATGTTTATAAGCTGTCCGGTCTTCCAAAGAATCAGGTGATCGGAACCGGAAGTTCCTTAGATACTTCCAGACTCCAGAATTTTATCGCAGAGCTTGTGAACGTGGATCCCAGAAGTGTCTATGCCTATTCCATGGGAGAGCACGGAGATTCCCAGATGGTGCCATGGTCTACCGTGACCGTGGCAGGCAAACCATTTAATGACATTATTCAGGATAATAAAGATATGGTTGGCGATGTTGACTTAGATGAGATTGTGAAAAAGACAACTCTGGAGGGCTGGGAGATCTACAACAGAAAAGGAACCACCTATTATGGAATCGCCACAGCATGTGCCGGTATTATCAAAGCAATTCTTTACGATGAAAACCGGATTATTCCGGTATCAACCCTGCTGGAAGGGGAATATGGGGAAACCGATGTATTCGCCGGAGTGCCCACAATCTTAAACCGCACCGGTGCCGCTGATATACTGGAGATCCATATGACGGATGAGGAACTGGATAAGTTTCATCAGTCGGTGGAAATTCTTCGGGAGTATACGAAGAAAATGCATACGGAAGATTAACTCAGGCTTCGTATCTCGTGAATTCTCAGAAGAAAAGGAAGCAGGGCGCCGGATACAACCAGGCTGAATAGATTCTGAACCAGATTGAAGGGCACATTAATAATGGCAGAGGCTGCATTATATACAAACAGCTCAAATATAAAATAACCTCCTGTTACGATACCGCTGCACACAATGCCTGCGGTCAGAAATGGAAGAATCCGAAAACGTGCTTTGAGAAGGCTGCGTGAAAGTTTGTGGTACAAATATCCGGCAAAGAAGGCGGCCAGTGTTTTAATGAGAAATGTTGCCGGTGCATAGAATGCGTAGCCTGAAAGCAAATCTGCCGTCATGGATCCAAGTCCCCCTGCAACAGCGCCGGTTACGGGGCCAAGAAGGATACCGCTTAACAAAACCATCCCATCCCCCAGATGAATATAACCATTCATTGCAGTAGGTATATGTATTACCATGGTAGCTGCTGTGGTAAGTGCTGCCATTAAGGCTCCAAATACTAATTTTTTCGTTTTTTTGCTGTTCATAGTTATTCCACCCTTTCAAATAAAATATCAGTTGTTTTGTTGAAATCTATCATATAGAAAAACTGGAGTTTTTTAAATAGCCAATTTAAGCAAATTCATGCATACCAGTTTGGCGGGAAGAAACAGCTTTCCGCCAATTCCCTGATTACGTATTCCCATATCTGGCAACCATAAGGTTAAATCATGGGATTATGGAGACTGGAGGACGATAAAAATGGCTGATATGAAAAATAAAGGAAAATTTTTTGCCGGGTGGTACTTTAAAATGCAAAGCGGCGACACGGTTCTGGCTCTGATTCCCGGACTTAGTATGGACGGGACGGGAAAAATATATCCATTTATACAGGTTATTTGGAATGAGCAGGCCTGCTGGGTGGATTTTAAAGAAGAGGATCTTCTTATTGACTGGAATCAGAAAAGGATTATTCTTGATGATAATATTTTTTCCCGCAGAGGAGTAAGGCTTAACATAAAGACGGATGACATATCATTAAAGGGTATTATCCGTTTCGGTCCAATTACCCCAATCCGGTATCCCATTATGGGCCCTTTTCAGATCATGCCTTTTATGGAATGCAAACATGAGATAATCAGCATGTCACACAGACTGTCCGGAAAGGTGAAACTAAACGGTGCAGTTGTGGATTTTGGCGGTGGGCTGGGGTATATAGAAGGAGATAAAGGAAAATCGTTTCCGGAGAGCTATCTTTGGCTTCAGTGTAATTCATTTTCTGAAAATGCTTCTGTCATGGTCTCTGTTGCTAAAATTCCATGGCTGGGATTCCGGTTTGAGGGCTGCATCAGCGTAATCATGTATCAGGGAAAAGAATACAGATTTGCTACCTATTTAGGAGCCAGAGTGGTGAGCAAAAGAGAGACGGCAGTGATTATAAAGCAGGGAGCATATATTCTGAAAGTGTTCCTTTCCAATCAAAACCGGAAGGGTGAGAAACGATTTTCCCATCAGCTGTTAGCGCCCAGCCAGGGTGAAATGAGCCGTTTTGTCAAGGAAGAGCATTTGCTGCGGGGGAGATTTCTGCTGTACAAAGGAGAAAATATGATATTCGATCTTTCCAGCAATTCCGTAAGTTTTGAATACGATTTATAAGAAAAACGGCTGTTATCTTACAGTTTGTTAAGATAACAGCTACTTTTCTAAATGAATATTAAGTTGGCATCGGGATGTGGGATTGATATAATAGAATTAGATTTACTATACAATAACAAATCGAAAGTGGGGACTAGAGATGAAGAATTCAGGAAAACTGAGTATTTCAACAAGGCTGAAACGGGTATTTGCAATTCTGGTTTTTATTATTTTTCTTTCTTCAGTATTTTCGCTGGTCAGTTTTCGTTCCATTGGTAATAATATGTCAACATTTTACCGAGTTCAGTATGAGACCACAAAAAAACAGATGGAGATCCGTAAGGATGTACAGACGATTAATAAAAGAATCCTTTGGGCAGCCATTCGGGAGGACGCTTCTGTTACTGCAGAGCAGAAAAAGGAAATAGAAGGAAGATTCGAAAAAATTGTGAAATATATTGCTGTCATTAAAGAGAATCTGAAGGACAAGCAGTCGGTAGAAGCACTGGATCTGGCATTTGGTGATTTCCAGAAAGATACCGCAACGTTAATATCCATGCTGGAAACGGGAGATACAAAAGGAGCGGTAGAGTACTACCAGACTACATTCAACGATGTTTCAGAGGTACTTGCCGATGCTCTGGATAAGACCGGCACCCAGGCAGATGAAGCTGCCCTTGCCAAATATACAAACAGCCAGAGAGTAGAAAATCTTGCCACTGTTTGTCTGGCATTCTTTTCTCTGGTCTCTCTCGCCATTGCGCTGCTCATGGGAAGACGGCTGACCAAATCAATTGCTGTTCCGTTAAAGGAGATTCAGAATGCAGCAGGAGAGTTTGCAAAAGGTAATTTACATACGGCGATTACTTACGAATCCGGTGATGAGATCGGTCAGGCAGCCCAGGGGTTAAGAGTTTCCATGGAAAAGATCCGGTGTTATATTATGGAAATTGACTGTGCGATGGAGCAGATGGCAGGCGGGAATTTCAATGTGGATTTTTCCAGTGAATTTATTGGCGATTTTAAAAATATTGAATCTTCCCTGCATTGTTTTACTGAAAAGATATCAAGAAGCTTTGAAGAGATAAATGAAGCAGCCAATCAGGTATCCGATGGTTCCAGCCAGATATCGGAATCCGCCCGCTATCTGGCAGTCGGAGCCGAAAATCAGGCTGGCATTGCCGGCAGATTGTCGGAATCAGTCACCCGTATCACAGAACAGATCGGTGAAAATGCGGAGCTGACGAAAGAAATCCAGATGGAAATGGAGCGGATTACCCAGAATATTTCCACGGAAAATCAGAATATGCAGGAAATGGTTTCTGCCATGAGTACCATAAAGAAGACATCTGAGGAAATCAGTAAGATGATTGTGACCATTGATGATATTGCCATGCAGACCAATCTTCTGGCCTTAAATGCGTCCATCGAGGCAGCCAGAGCCGGAGAAGCAGGAAAAGGGTTTGCTGTTGTGGCGGGACAGGTCAGTCTCCTGGCAAGCCAGAGCAAAGAAGCTGCAAAAAATTCCTCTGACTTAATAGAGGCATCCTTAAAAGCAGTGGAAGAGGGAACTGTAATCGCAGACCGGGCAGCCGGCAATTTAAATGGCGTGGCAAAAGAAAGCAGTCAGATCATGGATAAGGTCCGCAGCATAGCAAAGGCTTCCATGGATCAGGCGGATTCAGCAAGAATAATTGAAAATGGAATCGGACAAATCTCCATGGAAGTGGATAAAAGTGCAGCGTCTGCGGAAGAAAATTCCGCTTCCAGCGAAGAACTTGCAGGGCAGGCACAAAATTTAAAGGATTTAATCGGCCAGTTTCAGCTGAAAGCATAAATAGTCTGATCACCAGCTAAGAATAAAAAGGATACACGGGAAGGAGCAACATACCTGTGTATTCTTTTTTTGTCTGGAAAATTTTAGATAAACAGTATATAACAGTTGACAACAGTAATATACTGTTATATACTGTTTATCAAGGAGGGGTGATATGAAAATAATAATAAATAATTCATCCATGCAGCCCCTGTATGATCAGATCACGGAGCAGATCAAAAGCGGAGTCATGCAGGGAACGTTAAAAGAAGGAGACAACCTGCCATCAGTCCGGACTTTGGCGAAGGAACTGCGTATCAGTGCCTTAACAGTTAAAAAATCTTATGACATTCTGGAACAGGAAGGTTTTATTGTTACAATTCATGGAAAGGGAAGCTTTATCGCTTACGCCAGTCAGGAATTCATGCTGGAGGAAAAGAAAAAAGAGATTGAGGCCGAGATGGAATCGGCGATCCGCAAAGGCAGAAGCTGTGGAATGAAAGATGAGGAACTGACGGAATTGTTTTATTTGATTTTGGAGGATTAATGATGTTGTTAAAAATGGAAAACATTCAGAAAACGTATGGAGATTTTACGCTGAATTGTTCTTTGGAACTGCAGCCTGGATTTATCACAGGGCTGATCGGGCCAAATGGTGCAGGAAAAACCACTGTATTTAAATCTGCGCTGGGGCTTATTTCGTTAGACCAGGGTGCTGTAACGGTATTTGGAAAACCGTTTGATCAGCTGTCTCTGAAGGAAAAGCAGGATATGGGAGTAGTTCTGGCTGATTCGGGATTCAGCGGTTATTTAACGATTCAGGATATTGCCAGAATTATGAAAAATATGTATCAGTCGTTTGATCAGGACCGTTTTATAAAGAAGTGCAGAGAATCAGAACTGCCTTTGAATAAGAGAGTCAAAGATATGTCTGCAGGAATGAAAGCCAAGGTGAAGATTTTGACAGCCATGTCTCATGAAGCCAGGCTTCTCATACTTGATGAGCCTACGGCAGGGCTGGATGTTCTGGCTAGAGAGGAGCTGCTTGATGCCATTCGGGAGTATATGGAGCCGGGAGACCGTTCGATCCTGATCAGTTCCCATATTTCGACGGATTTGGAACAGCTTTGTGACGATCTTTATCTCATTCATAATGGAACGATTGTTCTGCATGAGGAGACGGATGTGCTCCTTGGCAGCTATGGTCTTTTAAAAGCAACAGAAGAACAGTATCTGGAGCTGGATAAAAGTTATATTCTCTGCAGGAAAAAGGAAGCTTACGGCTACCGCCTTCTTACAGACAAGATCAGTTATTACCGGGAAAATAAGCCGGAAATTGTAATGGAAAAAGGAAGTGTTGATGAAGTGATTACGATGATGATACGGGGGGAACGGTTATGAGAGGACTGCTGATCAAAGATATACTTTTATTGAAAAACCAGATGCGTTTTTTCCTGCTCTTCTTCTTTTTGTCAGCAGGGATGCTCCTGGCAGATTTTGATTCTGTTTTTGTGATCAATTATGTGACTTTGATTTTTTCCCTGTTTACGCTGAGTTCCATCAGTTACGATGAATTTGACAATGGATATGCTTTTTTATTTACCCTTCCCATCTCCAGGAAGCAATATGCAGCGGAGAAATATATATTTGGCCTTTTAACAGGAGGTTCGGCCTGGATTACAGTGACCATATTTGCCGTGATCATGAACTTGGTGAGAGGAAGAGCAGACGCAGGAGAACTTGTGGTTATGGCGTTTTTGTATCTTTTTATATCATTCTTATTCCTGGCTGCAGTGGTTCCGGTCCAGCTGAAATTCGGTGCAGAAAAAGGAAGACTTGTTCTGATCTTATTAATTGGAGTCATCTTTGCCGCAGGTTTTATTGTGGTGAAGACGGCAAAGTCATTCCAACTGGATTTGTCATCTGCGGCTGATTCTGTAACGGCGTTTTCTTTAGGACCGGTGATGATCGTTCTGTTTCTGATCAGTCTGGCAGCTGTTTTTGTATCTTATCTGGTTTCTGTTAAAATTATGAAGAAAAAGCAATTCTGACAGCAGCTGGATTATTATGACAGATTGGCATTTGCATGCTGAAAGGCCAATCTGTGCCGGCCGGGAGTCATATGATATTCCCGCTTATATAGCCGGTCAAAATAACTGGTGCTTTCAAAACCGGAGCTTTCTGCAATATCGGTGATGGACCGGTCTGTGTGCAGAAGCAGGGTTTTGGCCTGATTTAACCGGTATTTATTTAAATATTCAATGGGAGAGAGAGGGACGGAACACTGGAAACAGCGGAGTGCCTCTCTTTTGCTGACTCCTACCGAGCGGGCAATATCTTCCAGAGTCAGTTTCTTTTCATAGTTTTGTTCAATAAAATGGGTCATTCGTCTGAAACGTGCCTGGGAAAGGCGGTTGACTCCTGCATTTTCCATCGTGGCAAATTCATCTTTGTGTTCAAACAGGACGCACCAAATCTGGCAGACCAGTGCATGTGCCCTAAGCTCCCAGGTTGCAGTCTGATCCTCGCACAGTCTGTAAAGGTCTGACAGAATGGTAAGTAAATGATTCTGCCAGGGATTTTTGGCCCTTAATACAAAGTGGGATATGCCGGAAAATAAAAAGGGAGCCATGAATTTTTCATAGATCGAGCTTCCTTCCCGTGCAATAAATTCCGGAGCAAAGAGTACATTTGGTATGATTGCTGTTCCAGTTGATAAAAAGCGGTGCATGGAACCGGAATTAATAAAGACACCGTCACCGGGTTCCAGTATGTAATGGATGTTTCCGATGGAGCAATGTACGATTCCCTCGGTCACAGATACCAGTTCAAATTCCCTGTGCCAGTGCCAGTCAATGCAGCGGTTGTCAAACTTTCCCACATCTTCGTAATAGTATTGAAACGGAAAGTCTGCAAAACCATGGGAGACCAGCTCCATCATGGATTCATCGGTCAGTATTTTTGTGCTTTGCATAGAGCGTTCTCCTTTTTGTAATCGGCTAAATTGTATCATAAGCTGGCGGTAAATTGCAAGATTTGAATTACCATCTGCGGTATAATACAATAAAATAACTCGGGAGGGCCGGACGCATGAAAGAAAATTATAAAAGTACCATTTATGCCTGCTTTTTAAGCTACATTGTTCAGGCAATTGTCAATAATTTTGTACCGCTTTTGTTTCTGCATTTTCAATGGGAGTATGGGATATCATTATCCAGGATTACCCTGCTTGTCACAGTTAATTTTGGTGTTCAGCTGCTGGTGGATCTTTTATCGGCTGCATTCATTGACCGGGTGGGATACCGGATTTCCATGGTTGCCGCACACGTCATGGCAGCCGCCGGTCTGATTCTTTTAACGGTTCTGCCGGGAATCGTTTCTGTTTCCTGGGTTGGATTACTGTTTGCCGTTGTGATCTATGCCATCGGCGGAGGCCTTTTAGAGGTTCTTGTCAGTCCAATTGTGGAAGCGTGTCCCACAGATAATAAAGAAAAAGCCATGAGTATGCTGCATTCCTTCTATTGCTGGGGCCACGTGGGAGTGGTTCTGGTATCGACCTTGTTTTTCCGTATCTTTGGCATCGGAAGCTGGAAGATACTGGCGCTTTTCTGGGCGGTTGTACCGGCTGTATGCATGGTTTTATTTTTCCGTGTGCCCATTGCTTCTCTTGGAAAAGGAGAGGAAGGAATGTCCTTTGGCACATTGATCCGAAACAGGCTGTTCTGGATCTTCATGCTTCTTATGGTTTGTGCGGGGGCAAGTGAGCAGGCAGTCAGCCAGTGGGCTTCGGCGTTTGCAGAAGAAGGGCTGGGTGTGACGAAAACCATCGGAGATCTGGCAGGCCCCATGCTGTTTGCCCTGATGATGGGGATATCCAGAGCTGTTTATGGGCAGTACGGGGAAAGATGGGAGCTGAAAAAGGTTATGACGGCAAGCGGAATTCTTTGTATGGGATCTTATCTTTTAATTACCTGTTCTCCCTATCCGGTTCTTGGGCTGATCGGGTGTGGATTGTGTGGTTTTTCCGTTGGGATCATGTGGCCCGGTACATTTAGTCTGGCTGCCGCTTCGATTCGGGGCGGGGGCACAGCCATGTTCGCATTCCTGGCCCTTGCCGGTGATCTGGGATGTTCTGGGGGACCTACGGTTGTTGGAATTGTTTCGGGTTTGTTTGACAGCAATTTGAAAATCGGCATATTTTCAGCAATCATCTTTCCTCTTATTCTGGTAATTGTTCTTTTCAGGTTTTTGACAGTGAAGAGAAATTAAATGGAGACAGTCAGCTGTCATGTTATCTCTGTTATAATTTATCCTAAAAAAGAAAAGAGGAAAATTAAATGGAGTATCAGCTGGTAGAATTAGAAGAAAAAATGGTTGCAGGTTTGATAGCAAGAACGAATAATAACTCTCCGGATATGGGGCATGTAATCAGCGGATTGTGGGAGCGGTTTTTTGGAATGGGATTTTATTCTTCCGTTGTACATAAAGCCGATGGAAAGACATTGGGGATTTATACGGATTATGAAGGAACGGAAACCGAAGATTACAGCGTGCTGGCTGCCTGTGAAGTAAAGAGCCAGAAGGGACAGCCGGACGGGATAACAATGAAAACCATACCGGCCGGAACCTATGCAAAATTTACTGCAGAAGAGGACGTTAAGGATGCAGTTTTGAAGGTGTGGCAGCAGCTGTGGAACATGGATCTGCCCAGATCTTTTGTATGTGACTTTGAGGAGTACGAAACGATAGAAGAGGGGCATATCCGGGTGCATATTTATATTGGTTTAAAGAAATAAAAAATGGGGGAAGCAGTTCAAAATGATGAACCGCTTCCTCCATCTTTTTAATATACAATTTCCTCATACCCATCTGTAGAGGGAAATGTGATTGTTACTGCCTGTCCCGGATTTTTATAATCCAGGTTCACATTCATATCAAGTCCCATGGATTCTTCATCCTCGGTGATAATCATGGAGATCAGGATCTCTTCTTTGGAAAAGTATCCCTCCGGACTGATCACTGCCTTTCCGTTTACACCGGTGATTTTAAAGTCCGAATCCGTAAGGGAAGGCCATACCTTGTCGTAGAATCTGTTTAAATACTGCTCAAGGCCGTTTGTCTCACTGGAATAAAACAGTACGCTGTTTCCGTCCTTATCCTGGGCAATCTGTACATTGTCCAGAAATGCTCCAAACTGCCCGGTAAGCCCGTCCAGAGTGAGATGCTTTGTCATATCTTCATATCCGATTTTCATTTTAAATTTTTCACTGTCTCCCGAATCGGAGTAATAACAGCCGTTGGTGTAAAAGGAGCTCTCAGTTTTTTCCATACCCAGAGTCTTTATGATGCTGCTGGATAAAAACTCCATATTGGGCGTGTTGATATCGTGGTATTTCATCTGCATATTCATAATAACCGGAATCTGCAGCCAGTCGTAATATAAATCCATGGTTATATCTGCGTTCACATCCAGTCCTGGTAAAGAAGAACTTTTCTGGTCTGCATCCTGGTAAAGAAGGGCTCCCTTTTTCTTCATCTGAACAGCAGTTGAAGGGTTGGCTGCTCTTAAACGTACGATCCCATCGTCTGTCCATGCGCCGTTTTCGTTAACTGTATGACCATCGGGAGTCATCGTATCCGTAAGCAGGATTCCGTCTCCGTCAAAATAATAGCACTCTGCCATTCCGTCTTTGTCAGAATCGATCCACTTCCAGGCAGATGCCGCATAGGTATGATCGTCTTCCTTCCACCGCCAGCCTTCCGAATCCTGTTTCCAGGTTCCTGCCATTGCGGTAGATGCAACAGAGATTGACAGAAGTGAGGCAGCAGCAAATACTTTAATCAGTTTTTTCATGCCTTTTACTCCTCCTGTTTTGCCATTGAAACGGTGGAAGTTTCATGGCCTGAATGTATTTTACCATAACTTTCCAGTAACAACAACGTTTTTCGGGGAAGTAAAAGGATATGAGTTATTTTAAGGAGGCTTTCAGCTGTTCCATAAGCTCAAGATCTGAGGCTTTCAGCTTCATGTTGGTAGTCAGTGTTTTCCCTTCCGGAGATGTGACATGGATTTCTATCATAGATCCTTCTTTTAAGGCACTCTCCGAAGCTGCTTTTAAGAATAAGGGAAATTTAGGGTGATTGCCTTTGAACACATTCCAGGCCTCTTTTAACTGCATAAGATTCATGAGATTCATATAATAAATCCTTTCTGATTCAAGATTGATAGGCATATCCTAGCACAAATTAAGCGGGGAGTCAAATCAGGATCAGAGCAGTCAGCACCCGGTAATAAAGGAGAACCAGAAAAAAGAAAATCAGGATTACAGGAAGTGTCCGCTTTAACAAATCCCCCATTTCTGTATGGAAATATTCGGTTACCAGAGCAAGACACACATGGGTGGGAGATACCTGCATGGCGCAGTAGGAAGAGGACATTAAAAGCATCATCAGCGCAGCTCCTCCGTTTGGAATGGCTGCAAAGGCCAGAGGAAGACAAAGTACAATAATTGCCGTTGATCCGCCTATAATGGAACCGAAAAAGAAGATCAGTGCAAAGGCAAGGTAAGTCGGTATGGGCAGGGTGCTGAAAAGATCAGGAAGCTGTGAAATCACGTCGGTATAAGTAAGGACCTCTTTGAAAATCATGATTAAAAGTGTGTTAACAATGATTTTAGGCTCCAGTGCAGAGAGAAAAAACGGCTTGATTTCAGATATGGAAAAGCGGTAAAAGAAGAAAGCTGCAGCGATTACCATGGGAGTTGCTATGTATACTTCAAGATGAAATGCAATGATGAGGATGATGGCTGCAGCAATGGTCCACAGACTGTTTGCAAGCTGTCCGAAAGCTGCTTTTTTTGACATTCCCTCATCATTTGCAATCTCTCTTGGAATTTTTCTAAGATAAAAAATATAACCCAGAAAAATCAGGATGCCCACAGCCGGGAGCATGGAGAGAAGAAAGTCCCCTGTCTCAACACCTGCCAGACCCAGAGCAATCAGGATTGACGAATAAGTGGGAAGAAAACTCTCCGGAATATGGCGGTAATAGCTGGTGACAAAGGTTTTATCCTCTTTGCTTAAATAATCCCCGCAGGAGGAATCCACGATAGATCCGCAGATGTAGACAGCTCCTGCAGAAGGCAGCAGACCGATGAAAATGGGAGCCAGTATGGTGGTGATCCGCCTGTTGTGAAACAGGTGATTTAACGAGGATTCGGCTGTCATTAGAAGATTTCTTTTCTCCAGCATGCGCTGTAAGAACGTAATGGTGTAAAAGCTTAATAAAATAGTTCCGGTGCTCCTGGAAAATACAGCGCGCCAAAGAATGGAACAGATACGAAAAGCAGGTATCTGAAAGATAAAAAATGACAGCAGAATGCTGCAGGCAATGGCCTGCCATAAAGGTCTTTTCAGCCAGAGCAGCACTAAAATTACAAGAAAGACCAGTAAGAGTTTGATCAGTTCCATTGATATCATTATATTTCCTCCCTGTTGTGTGATAAAAAATTATTATTGCAATAAAATATTATCAGGGAGTTTAACATCATTTTTTTTAAATGTCAATCTGTTTTTTGGACTCCTGCTTGCTGATTTTACTCAAATACCTGTAAATGGTGGCATCGGAGCAATTAAGCTTTAAGGCGGCTTCGCTGACGGCACCTTTGATCATAAAGACTCCTTTTTCGTTCAGCTGTTTTACAATGGAGATCTTCTCATCCTGGGTGAGACGGTCTGCAGGAATTCTGTTTTCCGTGATGTAATCAGGCATGGCACTGGCGATCATATCACCGATGTCATTTGTAAATGTTTCCGTATGCTCTACAGGCAGATCTATCATCTTACTAGAAGATGATTCTTCTTTAGACAATCCGCCAAGCTTTAAGATAGACTGGCACAGCTCCTGGTAAATCTGTGTGTCTACATTGAGGCAGAGCATGCCTAAAAGCTCCTGTCCCTCTTTGATAAAAAGGGTTGAGGAAATCAAAGGCTTCTTGTCTTTGGTCAGCCCGCTGTAATTGAGCAGGTACGGCTCCTTTTTCCAGATTCCCTCTCTTATGATTTTAAGAGCCAGATCCGTTAATGGAGCTCCGACGGTTCTGCCGCTGTTCTGCCCGTTGGCAATGGCTGTGATGCATCGTTTCCCTTCTCTTAAATCGAGAAGTGCAATTTCATAATTGTCACTTAACACATTTCCCAGAAAATTAGTCAGCACTTCGTAGTGCTTCATGATATCGCTCATAGAGTATGGCCCCCTTTTGGTCTGATAAATTTTAGATTATTATATACCGAAAAAGCCTGATATGTAAATCCTTGTCCTTGAATTATCTGTTAATCTTGAATATTTGTGAAAAATGTACTGAAAGTGAGAAAATGACAACTGGCTTTTGTGAAAATAATAAAACATTATTATCCTGATAAAAAAATATTGACAAAGGCAAAACGATGGAATATACTTTGCCTAACAGTTCCCCGGCCGTCAGGAAGCGGAACAGGTGGTAGACAAAGGCGTTTGCATAATAGCAGGCGCCTTTTTTGTCGTTCTAATCGATGAAAACAGATGCAGGAGGAGAAAAAAATGAAGAAGATTATGAAAAATGCAGTTTGTTCGGTTATGGTTCTTACACTGGCGGTGTCTATGACCGCATGCCAAAAAAACCAGGGGTCCGGAGTGACGAAAGTGAAGGTGGGTACCGGAAACGCCATGCCGCCTTATTGCTCTCTCGATGATAAGGGGGAACCGGTAGGGTATGACGTGGCAGTATTAAAAGAAATTGATAAACGTCTTGACAAATATGAATTTGATATTCAGTCAATGGATTTTAATACACTCATTGTTTCCATTGACTCGGGTGCGTTGGATGTGCTGTCCCACCAGCTTGTAAAAAGCGATGCAAGAAAAGAAAAATATTTATTTCCGGAACAGTATTACTGCCTCTCCCCCATGTCCTTATGTGTGAAAAAGGACAGCGGGATTCAGTCACTGGCTGATATGGCAGGAAAATCCATCAACCAGTCACCGACCAGCTATGAATATTCCATGCTGATGGCTTATAACGAGAAAAATCCGGGAAAAGAACTGAAAATCAATGCAGTCAGTGACTTGTCAACAGCAGACGGTTTTAAGCAGGTTTCCAATGGCCAGGTAGATGCAAGCCTTACCTATCAGTCCACTTATGACAGTGTGCAAAAGGAATTAAAGCTGGATAATCTGGCACTTACCGATGTGGTTATGGTAGAAGATACCTACATCATGTGTGCAAAAGGAAAAGATGATTTAAATACTGCCATTGACGGTGCATTAAAGGAAATGGCAAAGGACGGAACCTTATCAAAGATTGCAACCGAATACCTTGGTCAGGATGTATTTTCAAACTATGCGGATATGGTCAGCATAACAGCAAAATAAAAGGAACGCAGGAATGGAGGGAAAAGAATTTGGAGAACACATTTAAACCGGCTACAATTCCGGGCTATATTCCCAATGTATTAAGGGCTTTTCCTGTTACCATGGAGATTCTCCTGATATCGCTTTTGATCAGCCTGGCACTGGGGGCGTTCGTAACTGCAGCAGGAATCGGAAAAAGAAAGTGGCCAAAAGCGATTGCGGGCGGCTATATCGCATTTATGAGAGGAATTCCCACGCTGGTCTTAATCTTTTTAATCTATCTGGGACTTCCCCAGCTGGCCCAGAGTGTTGGAATTGATTTATCGGGAGTCAGCAAGACCGTATTTATTGTAGCATGTCTTTCCCTCAGCAGCTCCGCCAATATGGCGGAGATGATGAGAGCCTCTTATCTGGCAGTGGATAAGGGGCAGAGGGAGGCGGCTTACAGTGTGGGAATGAAGGAATTTACAGCGTTTCGCCGGATCATTTTCCCGCAGGCGTTTGGCATTGCAATTCCTGCTCTGGGTAATAACATCATCATGCTGTTTAAGGATACCTCACTGGCCTTTGCAATCGGTGTCATTGATTTAATGGGAAAAGCAAGAGCCATCAGCTCTGCCAGCTATGGGGCAAACCGCCTGGAAGTCTATATTGCAACCGGAATTATCTTCTGGGCAGCCTGCATTCTCCTGGAGTATTGCAGCAAATTCACTGAGAAAATCTACACAAAGGGCCGGAAGAAGGCAACAAGTTAAAGAAAAGAGGAAAACAGGATGGATTTTAAATTTATCATAGAAGCGCTGCCAAAGATCATGCTTGCAGTTCCCATCACGCTTTTCATGTCTCTTGTATCAGCCGCTGCAGGCTGGCTGCTCGGTCTTTCCATCGCATTGATCAGAAAACACAGGGTTCCTGTTTTGTCCCAGTTCTCAGCTGTGTTCGTTTCCTTTATGAGGGGCGTGCCCATGGTGATTTTGTTATACATCTCTTACTATGCTCTGCCCATTCTTTTATACAGCTATGGTCTGAGCATTGGAATCACCATTGATATCAATGCAGTTCCGCCCATCGTATATGCCATCATTGCCCTGGCTCTTGACCAGGCGGCCTATTCCTCGGAAATATTCCGGTCCGCCTTATCTGCAGTAGATGAAGGGCAGATGGAAGCGGCATTCAGTGTGGGCATGACCAGAACCCAGGCACTTGTGCGAATTATCTTTCCACAGGCGCTTGCCATTGCCATTCCAAACCTGGGAGGTATCTTCGTCGGTCTGGTGAAGGGAACGTCACTTGCGTATTATGTAGGTGTTTATGAGATAACCGCAACGGCAAACTTACTGGCAATGCCTGCGCTTAATTTCATTGAAGCTTATATTATGACAACTCTGATTTATGAAGCAATCAGCTTTGTACTGAACAAATTATTCCGCATCTGTGAGGATCGGCTTAAAAAGTTCCGGGCAGGCGCATCTGCCTGAGCGCGGACACGAATATGAGGAAGGAGCAGATATTATGGCAAATATGGTGGAACTGAACAATATCCATAAGTCATTTGGAAAAAACCACATTTTAAAGGGCGTTAATCTGAAAATTGAAAAAGGGGAGGTAGTGGTAATTCTGGGGCCCAGCGGTTCCGGAAAGACAACGCTTCTTCGTACCGTGAATTTCTTGGACAGCGCCGATGACGGCAGTGTTACAGTCAATGGCTTTCAGTTAGACTGCAAAAAGCATTCCAAAACCCAGGTCATCGAACTGAGAAGAAAGACAGCCATGGTTTTTCAGAATTACAATTTATTTCAGAATAAAACCATTCTGGAAAATGTAATGGAAGGACTTGTGACGGTTAAGAAAATAGGAAAGGCAGATGCGGAAAAAATGAGCCGTGAAATACTGGCAAAGGTAGGACTGTCGGAACGGTGTGAGTTTTATCCATCCCAGCTTTCCGGCGGCCAGCAGCAAAGAGCCGGCATTGCAAGGGCACTGATTCTGGATCCTGACGTAATTCTGTTTGATGAACCAACCTCCGCTCTGGATCCCGAGCTGGTAGGAGAGGTTTTAAATACCATAAAAACGGTTGCCCAGACGGGTATTACCATGATTGTTGTAACCCATGAGATCTCATTTGCCAGAGAGGTTGCATCAAGGATCATATTTATGGAAGGCGGCAGCATTGTTGAGGAAGGAAAACCCTCTGAGATTCTGGTGAATCCAAAAGAACCAAGAACGCAGCAGTTTTTAAAGAGGATCACGGATCCCCAGGCTGCAGAAAAAGAATAAGAGACGTTAAGTGGAGGAAGTCAAATGTGCTATGATTTTGAAACTCTGGTAAGAAGAGAAAATGCAGGTTCATTTAAATGGAATGATATGAAAATAAAAAATCCCGATGTGAATGACAATGTGGTGCCTCTTTCCGTGGCGGATATGGAGTGGAAAAATCCCCCGGAAATCATTGAAGGATTAAAAGCCTATTTAGACCAGTCCATATTGGGGTATACAGGAGCAACAGATGCCTATTATGACAGCGTGATCAGCTGGATGGAAAAACGCCATGGATTTTCTCCAAAGAGGGAATGGATTGTGGAGACAGCAGGTGTCGTTCCAGGTCTCGGCCAGATGGTGGCAGCATTTACAGAGCCGGAGGATGCAGTTCTCATAATGACCCCGGTTTATTATCCATTCCGCATGTCAGTGGAAAACAATAAACGGACACTGGTAACCACGGAGCTGATCAATACAGGGGATTCCTACGAGATAGACTTTGAAGATTTCGAGAAAAAAGCGGCGAGAGAAGACGTAAAGCTTCTTATACTATGCAGTCCCCATAATCCGGTCGGCCGGATATGGACAGAGGAGGAACTTGGAAAGATCGCGGATATCTGTTTGAGAAACGGAGTTTTTATTATTTCTGATGAGATTCATTTTGATCTGATTCTTCCGGGCTACCACCATGTTTCCATGGGAACATTAGAGGAAAAATATGTAAATAACTGTGTAATTTCAACCGCTCCCAGTAAAACCTTTAATCTGGCAGGCTTTCAGACCTCCAATCATTTCATTGCCAATGAGACAATGCGGGAAAAGATTACTGCTGCGAGAGGGTATCATTCGTTGAATTTAATGGGCTACAAGGCGTGTGAGATCGCCTATACCCAGTGTGAGGCCTGGCTTGAGGAACTGCTGTTGCATCTGGATGACAACAAGAAATTCGTTGAGAAATTTGTTGCAGACAATCTTCCTGAGGTGAAGGTTTATGATCTTCAGGGGACCTATCTGCAGTGGCTGGACTTCAATGGACTGGGTATGGATTATCAGGAGCTTGAGAAGTTCATGCAGATGGAGGCCCAGCTGTTCTTAGATGAGGGATATATCTTCGGAGAAGGCGGAAGAGGATTTGAACGGTTTAATATTGCCTGCCCTTTATGGGTTCTTAAGGAGGCAATGGAACGGCTTTTGGAGGCGGTAAATCGATATAAGGAACGGAGGTAGTCATATGTCAGCTGTCAATACAATCTGGGTTCTGTTCGGGGCTGCGCTGGTATTTTTTATGCAGGCAGGATTTGCCATGGTAGAGGCGGGATTTACCAGAGCGAAAAACTCGGGAAATATTATCATGAAAAATATGATGGATTTCTGCATTGGAACCCCCATTTACTGGTTTGTTGGATTTGGAATTATGTTCGGGGGAGGGATTGATTTTTTTATACACGGCGATTACAGTGAGATACTTCCCTCCGGTGTTTCCCTCTGGTCCTTTGTCATATTCCAGACCGTATTTTGTGCCACGGCCGCCACAATTGTGTCGGGAGCCATGGCAGAGAGGACAAAATTTTCCGCATACTGTGTTTACAGTGCGGTCATATCCTGTGTGGTTTATCCCGTATCCGGTCACTGGATCTGGGGCGGAGGCTGGCTGTCATCTCTGGGATTTCATGATTTTGCAGGTTCTACGGCGGTCCATATGGTAGGCGGCGTGGCAGCGTTTCTGGGAGCTTATATTCTGGGGCCGAGAATCGGAAAATATACAAAGGATGGGAAGCCAAAAGCCATACTTGGGCACAGCATTACACTTGGTGCCCTTGGAGTTTTCATATTATGGTTCTGCTGGTTTGGGTTTAACGGTGCCTCCACTGTATCCATGGAAGGGGACAGCATAGAGGCAGCAGGAAGAATCTTCATGACGACCAATCTGGCGGCTGCAGTATCCACCTGCACCACCATGATATTTACCTGGATCCGTTATAAAAAGCCGGATGTTTCCATGACATTAAACGGAACTCTTGCAGGTCTTGTAGGAATAACAGCCGGGTGTGATGCCGTGACTCCGGGCGGTGCGGCTGTCATTGGTATCTGTACGGGACTGACAGTGGTTCTGTCTATCGAATTCATAGATTCCAGGTTAAAGGTGGATGATCCGGTTGGTGCAATCGGAGTACATGGTGTGTGCGGAGCGCTGGGAACCATACTGGTGGGCTTCTTTGCAAAAGAGGGCGGTCTTTTATACGGCGGAGGCATAAACCTGTTGGGAATTCAGCTTCTTGGAGTCCTTTCCGTAGCGGCCTGGGTTGGAATTGTAATGTTTGCCGTATTTAAGATCATAGACCAGACCATGGGTCTGCGTGTTACTTCCAGAGAAGAAATTGAAGGTCTGGACAGTACGGAGCACGGACTTGCAAATGCCTATGCGGACTTTCTTCCTGTGGTGCCGATGGAAGATCTGGCTAACCGGGTGGAGAGTGTGTCCGGAATAAAGACAGTCAGACCGGATGTTCCTGTGGAAGAAGCCATTCCTGTTAAATCAGCTGATTTTTCGGGAACAGGTGCTTCAAAGTCAGTGCTGACCAAGGTTGAAATTCTGGCAAAGCAGTCAAAGTTTGAAGAACTGAAATCTGCCATGAATGAAATAGGCGTTACTGGTATGACGGTCACTCAGGTTCTTGGATGCGGCATGCAGAAAGGTGCGGCAGAATATTACAGAGGAATTCCTGTGGATATGATGCTTCTTCCGAAAGTACAGGTGGAGATAGTGGTTGCTAAGGTTCCTGTTGAAGAAGTGGTTAAGACTGCCAGAAAAGTACTTTATACCGGTCATATCGGTGATGGAAAGATATTTATCTACGATGTCAGGGACGCGGTAAAGGTTCGTACCGGTGAAACCGGATATGATGCCATGCAGGGAGTGGATGATATATAAATTTTCTGATTTAAAATTGTTTTGGAGTCAGGCGGAAGCAAAGTTTTTCTTTCCGTCCGGCTCCTTTTTGATGCGCCGGTTTTGATGTTTTTTATGAAAACATGCTAATTTTGGAACTTAACATGTATAATTTTGACCCTTCGGTTGAGAATTCCATGGAAACATGGTATAAGCTTAAAAGATATAATTGCTAATAATTGTAACTTTTCTGTTGGTATCAGCTTGTGCTGACCATGATATTTATTATATAATAAAGCCAAAGTAACATTCTCTAATAGTATACTTGCGCTGTTTTGCTTATTTTAAAGGAGAATATCTTTATGACTAAAAAAGAAATCATGAAAGAGATTATAGGAAATGTTTTGATTCCCATCGGATTTGTATCTGGTGAAAATATAGATAGCTGCTGGTTTATAAGGAAATTCAGGAACAGTAAGGGAGAAACAGCAAGGCAGGTTGTTGAGTTTTACAGCAGCGGATGGGAGAAAAAGCTGTATATGGTCATTAATTGCTTTTCTGGTAAATACAGCAGTTACCGGATAAGCGATTTTGTGCCGGGCAGCAGGGAGGACGGTCTGCCCTATTCTACAATAAGAGAATATCAGCTGGCTGTTGAAGCGTATGCGGATATTCTGAAACAATATGGTCCGGACTTTTTTAAGAAAATTGCCCAGCCGCCGGCAGAGAATGATTATTTCAGGGAAGAGGATAATTGCAGGCTGTTTGAAAAACATGAGTCATTAGCCGAAAAATTTGTGGCAGAGCATAAACTGGATCTGTCGCAAATATCAACAGAAGATGCAGTGAAGATAATAAAGAAAATATTATTGGAAAAACAGGAAGAGCCTTTTGAAAAATGCCGGGATATGATACTGGAACTGTCGGCGTTTTATGGCTGTGTGCTGAAAAAGAGCCACAAATGTAAATGGGTCATGCATAATTGCAGAACACATTTTACATGCACGCTTGATTTTAACTCCAAATCAATCCCCTCATTATATGTACATAATGACATTCATATGGCATGGAAAAATGGTGGGGACAAGCTGGATTCCTTAATAATATGACCGTGTTGAACTGAATGGAGGTGGAACCCATTATGGCAGATGAAATTGTCACAATCAGTGAGATGGCAAAAATGCATCACCTCACCCGGCAGACGCTTATTTATTATGACCATATCGGGCTTTTAAAACCCGTTTCCATTAATGAACATGGTTACCGGTACTACAGCGTTTATCAGATTCCTGTATTGCGGGAAATCTGCCTTTTAAAAAAGCTCGGGGTGAAACTGGAGGATATTAAGAAAAGCTTTGAAAACCGCAGTCCCGATACAGTGATTAGTCTTTTGGAACTGCAAAAAGATTCCGTGGATAAGCAAATTCAGGAACTGAATAAAACCAGGATGCATCTGGAGCAGAGAATCCGGTTTTATAAGAACCTTCATGAAGAACATCCCATACATACTCCGCTTATAACGGAAACCGGACCCAGGAAAATTCTTTTTGTTCCATTTCCCTGTGAGCCATGTAAAAATATTCTTCATCTTACGCTGATGAGGGCCTGGAATCAGCTTTTTGACTGGGGTACGGTACCTTCCAGCGGGTTTGGCACTCTGATCAGGAGCAGTCAGTTTGACTCGGAGGATCTATACAGGGGTGCCGGGATTTTCGTTGTGGTTCCGGATCAGGAGTATAACTTTCCGGGTATTGAGGAGATTCCGGGAGGTATATTTGCCTGCATGTATAAATATTCCTTTCCATATTATAAAAATGATTTTATTACTCTGAAAGAATGGACGGTGTCCCAGGGGTATGATATCATTGGTGATGCTCTGGATTTATGCCTGTTGGATACCACATTTTATAATTCGGAACATGAGGTGGATTACTGCTGTCTGCAGATTCCCGTGAAGAAAAGATCCTCTTGACTGTATAGCCGCAATATAGTGCATAGTTAGCTTATCAGACTATTATAGATAAGGGGGATTTATTATGTCAGAAATGAAAGTAAATGATCTGCGTTCAGCCTTAGAGCTTTTGGCGTCAATTCCGGGTCAACTCATTGAAACGGATGAAGAAGTTCATCCTCATGCAGAACTGTCCGGCGTTTACCGTCACGTAGGTGCCGGCGGTACTGTTATGCGCCCCACAAAGGAAGGACCTGCCATGATATTCAATCATGTAACCGGTCATGAAGACGCAAGAGTGGCAATCGGACTGTTGGCAAGCCGTAAAAGAGTAGGTTATTTGTTGGACGAAGCACCGGAACGGCTGGGCCATATGCTTAACGAAGCAGTTAAGAATCCAGTAAAACCGGTCGTCATTGATCAGAAAGAGGCAAAATGCCAGGAAGTGGTTCATTATGCATCCGACCCGGATTTTGATCTGCGCAAACTGGTTCCTGCGCCCACCAACACGGAAGAAGATGCAGGTCCCTATATCACAATGGGGATGTGTTATGCATCTGATCCGGAAACAAAGATTTCCGATGTTACCATACACCGTCTGTGCATTCAGGGCAGGGATGAGATCTCCATGTATTTTGTGCCTGGAGCCAGACATTTAAATGTATTCCGTGAAAAAGCGGAGGCAGCAGGAAAGCCCCTTCCTATTTCCATCAGCATCGGCGTAGATCCAGCCATTGAGATCGCTTCCTGTTTTGAACCGCCTACAACACCCCTTGGATTTAATGAGCTGGAGATCGCAGGAGCAATCCGCAAAGAAGCAGTTGAGCTGACTCCCTGCATTACCATAGATGAAAAATGCATTGCCAACGCGGAATATGTCATAGAAGGAGAGCTGCTTCCGGGTGTGCGGGTGAGAGAGGATCAGAATACCAATACAGGGAAAGCCATGCCTGAATTTCCCGGATATACAGGTCCTGCAAATCCCGAACTTCCCGTTATTAAAGTAAAAGCAGTCACCCACAGAATCAATCCCATCATGCAGACCTGTATCGGACCAAGCGAAGAGCATGTAAGCATGGCGGGAATTCCAACGGAAGCCAGCATTCTCCAGATGGTGGAAAAAGCCATGCCTGGAAAGCTGTTAAATGTGTACTGCGCTTCCAGCGGCGGCGGAAAATACATGGCAGTTCTTCAGTTTTGTAAAAAAATCCCAAGTGACGAGGGAAGACAGCGTCAGGCTGCGCTTCTTGCTTTCTCCGCATTCAGCGAATTGAAGCATGTTTTTCTCGTAGACGAAGATGTGGATCCGTTTGACATCAGTGATGTAATATGGGCGATGAATACCCGCATGCAGGGAGATTCCGGTATTATCTGCATTCCGGGGGTACGCTGTCACCCCCTGGATCCGTCCAATGATCCATCCATCTCTTCTTCCATCCGGGATCATGGAATTGCGTGCAAGACCATATTTGACTGCACGGTTCCATTTGACCAGAAGAGCCGGTTTAAACGGGCGAAATTCATGGATGTAGATCCTTCCCGCTGGGTGCCGGATAAACATTAAGGTCTTTTCATCTTTTTACAGTGATGTTATAATTAAAAAAGCAAAGATAAAAACACAGCCCATGGCATCTGTCATGGAGATCCGGTTGGTAGTCCGGACGGAAACGGTATCTCCGTTTCTAAGTAACCCTCCTCCTGGTCGTCCGTTCTTTGTCGAAACAATAAAAGGAGGAATTGTTATGGACAAGGTTTCGGTTGGATTTTCAGTATTTTTTGAGGAGCCCTTCTGGGTAGGCGTTCTGGAGCGGGAAACGGATGGAAAGCTTTTTGTAAGCAAGGTCACATTCGGCGCAGAGCCTAAGGATTATGAGGTTAATGAATTCCTTCGCAAGAATTACTACAGGCTGAGGTTTAGTCCGGCTGTTGAGGCTGCTGCGAAAGAAAGCAGTAAGAATCCCAAACGGATTCTGCGGGAGGTCCGCAGGCAGATTCAGAACACAGGAATCAGCACGAAATCCCAGCAGGCGCTGAAATTGCAGCAGGAAGAAGGAAAACTGGAGCGGAAACTTTTATCCCGGGAAGCAAGGGAGGCCGAAGCGCAGCGAAGGTTTGAACAGAGACAGCAAAAGAAAAAGGAGAAGCACAGGGGCAGATAATGCCCCTTTCTCTTTGTAAAAAATCAGGAAGAGATTGTTTGTTGCATGGGGCAGGGATGAAGGGTATAATCGATTCTATATAGATAAAAGCAGGTGAAAGAATGTACATAGCAGATTTACATATCCATTCCCGGTATTCCATGGCGACCAGTAAGGAATGCACACCAGAGCAGCTGGACCTCTGGGCGAGACGAAAGGGAATCGGGATTCTCGGTACCGGTGATTTTACCCATCCGGCATGGAGGGAAGAATTAAAAGAAAAACTGATTCCGGCAGAGGATGGGCTTTATATGTTAAAGGCGGAGTACCGCCTGGAGGGAGAAAGCACCTCCGATTCCCTGATTCCCCGTTTTGTTATTTCAGGAGAAATCAGTTCTATTTATAAAAAGAACGGAAAGACAAGAAAGGTACACAGCCTCCTTCTCCTGCCTGGACTGGAAGCGGCAGAGAAGCTTTCCATGAAGCTTGAGGCGGTGGGCAATATCCGTTCTGACGGAAGACCCATCTTAGGACTTGACTGCCGCAGCCTTCTGGAAATGATGCTGGAGACAGACCCGCGGGCAGTTTATATACCCGCTCACATCTGGACGCCCCATTTTTCCCTGTTTGGGGCGTGTTCCGGCTTTGATACCATAGAAGAGTGTTTTGAGGACCTCACTTTGCATATTCATACATTGGAAACCGGACTTTCTTCTGATCCTTCCATGATCTGGGGAATATCCGCGCTGGACCGTTTCCAGCTGATATCCAACTCCGATGCCCATTCTCCCGCAAAGCTGGGAAGGGAAGCCAGCCTTTTAGACATAGAGCTGTCCTTTGACGGACTTTCTCATGCGTTAACCACTGGCAGAGGATTAATGGGGACCATTGAATTTTTCCCGGAGGAAGGGAAATACCACCATGACGGTCACAGAAAGTGCGGGATTTGTTTTTCCCCTTCTGAGGCAGAGCAGCATTCCGGTATATGCCCGGTCTGCGGCGGGAAGCTGACCATGGGAGTATCCCACCGGATTGGGCAGCTTTCTGACCGGGGAGAGGGTTTTGTGCTTCCACAGGGCAAACCTTTTGAAAGTCTGGTACCGCTGCCGGAGGTGATTGCTGCCTGTCTTGGGTATTCTGCCGCAAGCAAAAAGGTTCAGAATCAGTATTTTGGATTGCTGCGGGGGCTGGGACCGGAGTTTGACATCTTAAGGAACATTCCTCTTGAAGATATCAGACGGATATCGGATCCGCTGGTTGCAGAAGGAATCAGCCGGCTCCGGGAAGGAAAAGTAAAACGGATACCGGGATATGATGGAGAATACGGAATAATAAAGCTGTTTGATACTGATGAGATTTCTGCCGGTAAAAAATGAGGAAAGGATTACAACAGATGACAGAAGAGAAAACCGGAGCAATTCTTAAGAAGCTGGATGAAGTATACGGAGTAACAAAAGAAGGGTTCCATCATGATCAGCCCTGGCAGCTGCTCGCAGCCATTATGCTCAGCGCACAAAGTACAGATAAACAGGTGGAAGAGGTTTTACCTGACTTTTGCAGACGGTTTCAGACTGCTGATCAGCTTGCCGATGCTCCTCTGGAGGAAATTGAGGATACTATCCGCTCCATTGGTCTTTATAAGAATAAAGCGAGAAATTTAAAAAAATGCTGTACTCAGATTGTGAATGAATATGGCGGTGAGGTTCCGGCCAGAATAGAGGAGCTGTTAAAGCTGGCGGGAGTGGGAAGAAAGACAGCCACCCTGTTTCTTGCCGATGCGTATGAAATTCCGGGAGTTACGGTGGATACCCATGTATTCCGGATATCCAGACGGCTGGGATGGGCAGAAGGGAACAATCCGGTGAAAGTGGAACTGGAGCTTCAGAAAATTCTGCCTGAGGAACATTGGAACCGGATTAACTTTCAGCTGATTTATCATGGGAGAGAGGTCTGCACAGCCAGGAAGGCCAGGTGCGGGGAATGTGTGCTGGGGAAATGGTGTGAGAGAAGAATTGAATAATAAAAAAATAATATTAAAAAAAGGGAATGTATCGGAGGTCTTCAGTGACGGTAAGGTGGTCTATAGAGATTTGAAGCCTCAAAGTAAATCCATACACAGGCTGTTATTGCATCTGGAGAAAAAGGGTATCGGGTTTACACCCCGTTTTCTGGGAATTAGTAAGGATAATATGGAGATGTTAAGCTTTGTAGAGGGTGAAACAATGGATGATTATCCGCAGCAAAATAATATTAATAATAAAATCATAACCATTCGGCAGGCAGCACAAATGTTGAAAACTTTCCATGACGTGACTGTGGATTTTAAGCTTAATCCGGAGGATATCTGGTTTTTAGAGTATAAAGGTGAATTACAAAAAGAAGTGATTTGTCATAATGATTTTGCACCGTATAATGTGACCTTTAAGAATTTTAAGCCGGTGGGATTAATTGATTTTGATACGGCATGCCCGGGTCCAAGGATTTGGGATATTGCTTATGCGGTTTATCGTTTTGTGCCTCTTAGTGAGGAAGTATACGATATGAATACACGACAATATCGCCAGTACACCAAGTCAGCAGACAGTCTGGAGAGAAAATTATTGCTTAACGAATTATTTGACAGCTATGGTATGGGGAATGCTTCGGAGGTTTTGCAGAGTCTGCTTCTCAGGCTTCAGGATCTGGTAAAGCTTTTTGATGATGAATGCTTAAAGGGAAATGAAGCATTTATTAAGATGAAAGAATCCGGACATCAGCAGTTTTATTTACGAGAGATTACGTTTATAAAAGAGAATATGGCTGATTGGATGTAGCGATATGAAATTAACCGATAAAGTATAAAGGAGATCAAAAATGAAATTAATGTTCAAACAACGCTTTTTTTCCTGGTTTGACAGTTATGATATCTATGACGAGGCTGGCAATCCTGTTTTTACAGTCAGCGGAAAACCTGCCTGGGGACATAAATTGGAAATCTATGACAGAAACGGCAGTCATCTGGCGACTTTAAAAGAGCAGATATTCACATTTCTTCCCCGGTTTTATATTATTATAAACGGTGAAACTGTCGGCACAATAACGAAGGAATTTACTTTTTTCAGACCCTCATTTAACATCGACTGTAATGGCTGGGAGGTAAAAGGAGATTTTTTTGAGTGGGATTATTCCATATACTCCGGAGAGGGAAACGTTGTGGCACAGATAGTAAAACAGCTGTTCCGCTTAACGGATACGTATATTATTGATGTGGAAGAAGAACGGGATGCTCTTTTGGCATTGATGGTGGTTCTTGCCATTGATGCTGTTAAATGCAGCCAGAATAATAATTAAAAAAGATGTTGACTGTGTATTCTGATTTCTTAGTTCAATATTGTTGATAATTCATTTGTCAAGTATCTTAGTAATAATATCTATATGATCTTATTCTGGTAATTACAAAATCAATTCCTTAAAAGGCTATAAAATATAGTAGTTTCATGGTTAATAATTTAGTTTATGAGGAAAAGTTACGTCATAAACCTTAAAAATTACATCCTTCTTAAACTGATATTTAGAAAGTTTATAATTATTAAAAAAATAAAAGGAGGATATAAGATGAAACCAATTAACTATGCAGCAAAAGAGAAAGTAGAAAATTTATTTTCTAGTGAAGGGAATTGTGATGTCTGTAAATGGTGTGACGAGCCACGGGATGGTTGTTCTTCATGCGACCAAGAAGTTTGCTTAGGATTACCCAGAGATTATGACTAATGGCAAGTAAATTAACAAGACTCGCTCCGCAATTTTTTGCGGAGCGAGTTGTCAGGAGGAAAGTTTGATGGAAGACTATTTATATGATAATAAATTAGAATTTTATCCGTTCAGATTAATAAATGTGGAGGACAAAAATTATATACTGTCAGGCGCGTACGGAGCTATCTATGAATTAGATGAAGGAACAATATCTTTATTAAAAAATAAGAATGACATTCAGAAGAGTAAAATCAAAACAGAAATAGATGATGAGGAACTTCAAGCAAAATTAAAACAATTGGAAGAAAATTTTATAATAAAAACAAATAAGAATTATGCTAAAATAGAGAAAATATGTTATCAAAAAAATGCAGCTGAGAATATAAGCTGTTTAACTCTGATGATATGTCAAAAATGTAATCTAAGGTGTAGATATTGCTATGGTGATGGTGGTGAATATAGCGATAGCGGGGAGATGTCTTTTGAAATAGCTTCAAAGGCCATTGATTATCTTTTTAATGTATCTTCCAGTAAGAATTTATCAATTATATTTTTTGGAGGAGAACCGCTTTTGAAATTCGAACTCATTCAAGATGTGGTTGAATATGCAGATGAAAAAGCTAATAATTGTGATAGAAAAATAAGATACTCAATTACAACTAATGCTACACTGGTAAATACTGAAATTGCTAAGTTTCTGGCATATAATCGATTTAATGTGACTGTAAGCATTGATGGAAATGAAGAAAGCAACAATAGGAATAGATATTACGCTAATGGTACAGGCGGTTTTTTACAAACAATTAACGGCATAAAATTTCTTTCAGAACAAGGTGTGCATATTTCTGCGAGAGCTACAGTATGTGATAATAATTGCAATGATATATTCGAAAACTTAAAATTACTTTTAAAAGAGAATTTCTGCTATGTTCATTTTGCACCAGCGGCAAATATGATGAACCTTGGATCCTATGATATTTTTCAGAAACAGATGAAAAAAATAGCTGATTATTTTTTTGCATGTATTGCCGAAAAAAAATATGATATTGCATTGAAAATTAGAAATATAAATGATATTGTGAATAGAATTCACGTTGGTGGCATTAGAAATAGCCACTGTGGTGCAGGTAATAGTATGCTGGCTGTGGATATCCATGGTGAATTATACCCTTGCCATAGATTTGTTTCAAATAAAGAAACACAGATTGGTACATTGAATCAAGGCATAAAAGAAGAAAAGACTGAACAATTAAAATTTTCGTTAAATGAAAGTCAGTGTCATGATTGCTGGGCCATTGTTTTATGTGGAGGTGGTTGCCCCTATGAGAATTACCAGGAAAACAAAGTGATAGAAGTTCCTGGTGTGGCACTATGTCATGTCATGCGTGAAGTGTATGATTATATATTACGAAAGTATTTGTCAATGCCTGAGGCTCAGAGAGAAGAATTTTTTCACTTACAGGATTTATGAGTCAAAGTGACAAGGAAGGAGATGTTAGGTTATGATCTTGGAAGCAGCCAACATCAAAAAATATTATTATAACAACGAAAGTGTTATTAAGGCCGTAGATGGTATAAATTTCAATGTAGAAAAGGGTGACTTTATAGCTGTAATGGGACAGTCTGGTTCCGGTAAATCAACTCTCTTAAACTGTTTGGCAACTTTAATTCCCATCGATTCAGGTGAGTTGATTATAAACGGCAAACGAATCGATTTCAGAAACAGAAATTTATTACTGGAAATTCGACGTCATGATATCGGATACATTTTTCAGGAATATAATTTATTGGAGCATCTTACTGTAGAAGAAAATATGATTTTACCTCTAACAATAAGTGGTAAAGTTGGAGAAGCAGACTTACGGTCCAGAGTTGAAAAATTAGCAGGTGAATTGGGAATTGGAGATTTTTTACATAAATATCCTGGCGAAATTTCAGGCGGACAAAAACAGCGGTGTGCGTGTGGAAGAGCACTGATAACCTCGCCTCAGATAGTTTTTGCAGATGAACCTACAGGAGCATTGGACAGCAAATCCTCTGAGAAATTTTTAGAACTTATATACGAATTGAATAAGAATCTTGGAACAACGATTATTATGGCCACGCATAATATTATTGCTGCTTCTTATACGAAAAGAACTGTTTTTCTGAAAGACGGTAAAATTGTGGAGCAAATTTGTAAGCAGGATGGGCATTCATACAAAGATAGTATCGTTCAAACTGTAGCTTATAATTAGCGGAAATTTGATTCAAATTACATCACTTTCAGAAGAAAGGATAATGGAATGATAAATTATATAAGTCTTGGATTGAAAAATATGAAAAAAAGTATGATTGAATACGGATTGTTTTTCTTTACATTGACTACTTTGGCTACAATGGTGTTTGCTTTTTTTAATTTATCTCTGTCTAATGTAATACGTTCATTGAGTGATAATTTATCTATGCTTTTTGCCATAACTATGTGGATAACTATAATTGTTGTTTTTATAGGTTCCTTTGTCGTTCGCTATACAGTAAAATTTATGCTGGAAAGAAGAAAGTTAGAATTTCGAGTTTATCATACACTGGGTATGAGTCATAAATCTTTGATATTAATGCTTGGTGCTGAGGAATTTGTTATTACAGTTTCGACATTTGTATGTGGCACTATAATAGGAAGCTTGTTAAATAAGCCACTTACTTATCTCGCGCTTAAGATATTTGATCTAAATCATGAATATAGCGTAGAATTGTCTATTGATGCTATATGGTATACGGGAATATGCTTTCTTCTATTCTATTTTATTCAAGTGGCAGTATCTTTGTCGGTTGTTAAAAATAGTGAAATGGCATACCTAAATCAAGAAATTAAGCAAAAAGTGATTTCTGTAAAAGGAAATCAAATTGGTCTTTCAATAGCTGCCTTTGTTTTGCTTGCTTTGGGCTGTATATCTTCCTGGTTAATGCTGAATACAAAGGGAGATACTAATATAATCCTTTTATTGGCGGCTGCGTTCTTTTCTTATTTATTTGGAATTATTATCTTCTATAAATCATTTTGGAGTTTGACGTATTTCCTGTGTAGAAAGACAAGAACATGGAAAACAAAAAAGCTTCATCTTTATTTTATGAGTAAAGTTATTCATAATTCTCCAAAATCCTGGAAGAAAACAGTTGCTGCTGCAATGCTGATTTTTATATCTGTGGGAACACTGGCTTTAGCAATATCTATGGGGACCCTATATCAGGTTAATTTTGCTTCTTACTATCCTTATGATTTCGTGATTTCTATAGGAATGCCTATGTCCAATGAAAGTATGAATGAGCTTGACGATTATATTCGCTCGAAAGCAGATATCAAAGAATCCAGCAGTTATTATTTATATTATTCAGATAATATAAAGGAAATCCCTATTTTACTATTGAGTGATTATAATTTTTTAAGAAAGCAAATTCGATTAGATGAAAAAAAGTTGAAATCAGATCAGTTTTTGATCAATTCCCAAGATTTGACAGCTGTGCCAGAGATTAAAAAAATAATAAAAAACAATGGAGGCATTCGGATAGGGGATACTGATCTATACACAACTGAGAATTTTGTATTTACTGATGAAATAGAGCAGTACCAAGCTGCAGGTGAAAATGGTTATGCAATTGTCGTACCGGATGAAATGAAAGCCTTTTTGACACCTTATAAGACAAGATTGGTTGCCACAGCTAATTCAGAAGTGCATGCTGAACTAAAAAATAAAATCATTGAGTTTATAGATAAAAATTGGAATTCAGGTATAGAAGAAATTAGTCCGGTAATTCAGAAATGTGGGAAAGAGCACTTTGAGAAAAGTATAATTGTAAAAGCGTGGAGTAAAAATAACTCTTTAAGCGGATATACTGTAGTTACATTTAGTGCAATATATTTTAGTTTATCGTTATTGCTTTTACTAGGTGCAGTTATAGCATATGAGCAATTTTCGGATATTCGAACGAATATTTTGGATTTTCGATTACTTTCTTATATGGGGGTACAATGGAAGGATTGGTTACATGAATTAAAACTAGAATGCATGACAAACTTCTTATTACCGGCAATTGTTCCGCTTTTAATAACATCTTATCTCGTAGGCATACTACAGATTAAATATAATGATTATTTCAAGGAGAAGCCATTTGTTATTATTCAATGTGGATTAATGTCAATAGGAATTTATATGATCATTTTCGCGGTTTTTGGAATTTGTACATATTTTGTTTATCGGAGGTTATTTGATAAGGAGATGATTTAGAGAATGAATTATGTCTGAAACTATAAAGAAGGGCAAACAAGATTATAATTATTTTGCTATTTTAATAGCAACTTATAAGGTATTAAGTGAAACTTCAAAAAGATATTTTTTTGAAACAATTTTTTTAAGCCTTACAGCATCTATACCTGATGTAGCTAATTTATTTATTTGGAAAAATATAGTTGATGAAATCACGAAACTAATAGTAAACGGTAATAAAGGTTATGGAAAATTGTGTTTGTTATTTTCTTTACATATGATTTTAACATTGACAAATCTAATTATTGGAAAATATACGAATTATATAAAAAGAATTTATGTAGTTATGGTCGACCGTTATATTACAGATGAATTGTTGCTCGTCATTTCATCACTCGATTTACAAGACTTAGAAGATTCGGATCTTCATAATGATATTCAAAAGACAAATCATGAATCAACCAACCGAAGTATTAAAATTTTAGATAATCTTGTAAGTTTAATTAGAAACCTTGCAATGTTATTGGGAACAATTGGAATTTTAATATCTCTTAAGCCAAGTATTGTTATTTTAATGATAATGTCTGTGATTCCCAGCGCAATGATTAACCAGAAATCAATGGAGAAACTCTATGAGGTATATGATGGTCGTTATGAGGAAATTCGATATAATAGAAATCTAAAAGATACAATATCCAAATATGAAAATTTTAAGGAACTAAAATTATTTTCTTCTTTTTTATACTTAAAAAGTAAAATGGACACTATATTTGATAAAATTATTAAACAGGATAAGGAAGTAAAAAGAGAAATACTAATAAAATCTTCCATAGGTGATTTTATACAATTAAGTTTGACTTACCTATTTAAGATACTAATTGCAGTCAGTGGTATTTTAACCAAATGTTCTATTGGCTGTATTGTTATTAGCATTGAGTCAGCTTCTAAGCTGCAAAATGCACTTATGAGTTCCATTGAGTTAGTATTATCACTTTATGAAAATTGCTTATACTTGTTGAGTTTTGAAAAATTACAGAAGCTGAAAAAAGAAAAAAATAATGAGAAAAAGTTGTCTCTAATTACTGATTTTGAGATTGATACCATTGAGTTAGTTCATGTATCCTTTCGATATAAAAATTCTTTGGAAAAGTATGCTCTTAAAGATATCAATCTGAAGTTTGAGAAGGGTCGAAATTATGCTGTGGTAGGATATAATGGTAGTGGTAAGACGTCCTTAATTAAGTTGATTTCAGGGCTTTACATGCCTACAGAGGGACAGATACTGATAAATGGTGTTGATCTTAAATGTTATGATAAAGATGTTTATTTTGAAAAAATAAGTGCAACGTTTCAGGATTTTGTGAAATTTCCATTGACAGTTAGAGAAAATATTGGGATTTCCATGTACGAGCAAATAGAAGATATGTGTTTAATTAAACGTGCTGCAACTATTGGGAAATCTTATGAGTTTATTTCTAGATTGAATAATCAATTTGAAACAAAACTTTTAATCAGCTGGAAAAATAGCGAAGAAATATCTTCAGGACAGTGGCAGCGAATTGCTATTTCAAGAGGTGTAATGCGGATGCCTCAGTTAATGATATTTGACGAACCAACGTCTTCCTTGGATGCAGAATCAGAATCGGAAATTTTTCAAAAACTAATGCAGAAGAATAACGACCGAATTACCTTACTGATAACACATAGATTTGTAAATGTTAGAAATCTGGATGCCATTGTTGTTTTAAATCAAGGGAGAGTTGATGGATTTGGAAGTCATGATTTTTTAATTGATACAAGTAAGTTATATGCAACATTATATCAGATACAATCAAATTATTATAGTGATAGCAGAAATTAAATACTTACATTGAATATTCGCATATCATAAACAGTACCGCTCCACCCGATTTTTAATTATTGGGTGGAGCGATTTTTGCATATTGCACAAAAATAATGCCATTTATTGTGGCTAATACTGAAAATATAGATAAATAAGAGCACCTATTGACAATTAGTAACATTACTGATAATATCAGTAATATGAACAGAAGAAAGGCTAGGGAAATCGAGATGAAGAAGAGAGAGCGTGTTATTGCGGCAATACAGGGAAAAGAGACAGATTATGTGCCTACAGGGTTTTCTCTGCATTTTCCGGCAGGTGAAGAACATGGAGAAAGGGGGATTTTATCTCATCTGAAATTTTTTGAGGAAACAGATACTGACATCATTAAAATCATGAATGAAAACCTCATTCCTGACGCAGGAGTAATCAAAACTCCACATGACTGGAATCAAATTCCGGTCTATTCGATGGATGACACATTTATGCTAAAACAGATGGATTTGGTAAAGAGAATTCTGGAACAGGCAGATGGCGATGCATTTTCTCTGGGAACACTTCATGGAATCTGTGCATCTGCAATTCACCCCAACGAAAGCAGATATGGATACGAAAAGACCAGAGAATTAATCTGTACCCATCTCAGAGAAAATCCTGCACCGGTTGTGGAAGCTTTTAAGCGAATCACTGATGTCTTATGCCAGCTGGCAGCTAAGTACCATGAACTGGGGTTAGATGGAATTTACTATGCAGCGTTAGGCGGGGAAAGACATTACTTCACTGATGAAGAATTTGCTGAGTACATCGAACCGTTTGACAAACAGATTCTAAAGGCTTCAAAGGATGCGGGAGGTATTAATTTCCTTCATATGTGCAAGGATAATTTAAACATGGATCGCTACGCGTCCTATAACGGACTGGCAGATGTCGTAAACTGGGGAGTTTACGAAACTGATTTCAGTCTGGAGCAGGGAAGAAAGTTATTTCCAGGTACAACAGTAATGGGGGGATTGAAAAACAGAAGCGGAGTTATGGTTGAGGGTACCATAGAAGAACTGAAGGAAGAAGCAAAGAAGATAATAAGAGACTATGGAAAGACGGCATTTATACTGGGGGCAGACTGTACATTACCAACTGAGATTCCATATGAAAGAATCAAAGCAATTACAGATGCAGCCAGAGAAGTGTAGAAAAAACTGACAATTTGGGAGGGTTTGTTATGCGAAAGAAAATGATTGCAGCACTATTAACAGGTGCCATGGTTCTGTCAACGCTTGCAGGCTGTGGCGGAGGCAATGCTCCAAAAGAAGAGAAAGCGCAGGAAACTAAGAAAACGGAGGCAGGAACACAGGCTGCTGCGAAAGAAACGGTATATCCGTCGGGGACAATCACTATATACGGAACCGGACAGCCTCAATATCTGCAGGAATATTTTGATGCATGGCTGGAACGCCACAAAGATATTGCACCGGACGTGAAGATCAGCATTGTCCAGACAGAAGGGCACGCAAAGAGCCGTGAAAAGATCACCATGACTGCTTTATCAGGAGCTGTGGATGATCTGCCGGATGCAACTTATTTAGACCCGGTTAACATCATGGAATTATCACAGGGCGGATTACTGAAGGACGAAACAGAGTTTTTACAGCCTTATTTAAAAGATCTGGTTGACGGAGCAGCCAATGATGCAACGGTGAATGGAAAGATTTATGGATTGCCGGAGTCAGTCAGACCCAATGTGCTGTTCTACAATAAGGAAATCTTTGATAAATACGGAATTGATCCAGCCATGATGAGCACGTTTGACGGTTACATGGAAGCCGGCAAACTTTTAAAAGAAAAAAGTAATGGCACTGTTTACTTATCCTATATCAGCCCGGGAAGCAAAACATGGAGATACTGGGGAAGAAGAGGGTTAATGCCTCAGGCAAATGCAAAAATATGGGATGAATCAGGAAATGTTGTGATCGGTCAGGATGAGGGAACAAAGCTTGCACTTGGAACTTTGGATACCATGTACCAGCAGGGACTTTTGCTTAAATCCGAGATTATGGAGCCTGCATTATATGATGCCATCAATAATGGGCAGGTAGCAACCTTTTATATCGGAGCTTTCTGGGACGAATTTTTAAGAAAGAACTGCGGAGCAACCTCCGGAAAATGGAGAGTCATGGCATCTCCGGAATTTGAATCAGTGGGAAAAGCAGGTGCACCCGTATCTTCCTATTTTTGCATTGTTAACAAAGGCGACAATGTGTATGCAGGCCTGCTGGAGCAGCTGTGGCATGATTTCCAGTTCGATGCAGAGTCCAGAAATACCTGGGTAAAATCCATGGAAAAACAGAACGCACCTTATGCCAATCCCATCTGTTTGAATTTGCTTCAGGATGATTTCTGGAAAGCACCGTCTGACTACTACGGAGGACAGTCTTTCAGGGAAATGGAAGGAAAGTGTCTTGAAAACGGTGCCGCCAATTTAATAATTACACCACAGGATGCAGAAGCAGATGAGATCATATCAGCAGAATTAGAAACCTATGTAGCAGGCAACCAGACTATGGAACAGGCTATTGCGAATATGGATAAAAATCTAAAGGCAAAAATCGGACAGGCAAAGATAATGAAGTAAATAAATGGGGAGAGTTACTCTCTCCCCAGAAAAGTGAAGGAGAATCAGTATGCTGCAGATCATAAGAAAAAATAAAATTCCATACCTGTTTATCCTGCCGTTTTTTCTTTTGTTTTTAATGTTCCAGCTGATCCCTACAGTATGGACATTCTACATCAGCCTCACCAACTGGAAAGGAATCGGTGCACCGGAGTTTTGCGGGTTTGAAAATTACAAAAGGCTCTTCATTGATAATATGTTCTGGGCAGCCCTTGAAAATACTGTGGTGTACTGGATTTCCGGTCTGATTATTATCATGTTTCTGGCTGTAGCCATCGCAAGTCTGTTAAATTACGGGCATTTAAAAGGGAGTACCTTTTTTAAGACGGTTACCTTTCTGCCCAATATCTGTGCGGCCATAGCCATGGGTTTGATTTTTCGGATGCTCTTTGATGAGAATGCCGGTTTGATTAACGAAGTACTGAAAGCCATGGGAATAGGAAAGGTTCCCTGGCTTACCAGTACAACGTTTTCCAAGATTCCAGTTATTATTTTAAATGTGTGGAGAAATACTCCATGGTTTACCATGATTATTTTTTCTGGTCTGTTAAATATTCCAAGAGACTATTATGAAGCGGCAACCGTTGATGGTGCCAATATGTGGAAGCAGTTTTGCAGCATTACGCTGCCGTCATTAGGCAACATCTTATTTTTCTGTTCCATCACCCTGACAGTTGACAGCTGGAAACTGTTTAATGAATCCTATATCCTGCCGGGACCGGGAACATCAAATACCTCGCTGTTCCAATACATGTATGAGTCAGGATTTAACATCTTTAATATGGGATATGCGTCTGCAATCGGTGTAATTCTCATTCTGATTCTGGCGGCAATCTCCGTGGTGCAGCTCATTGCCCGAAGAAAACAGGAAAAAATATAGGAGAGTAAAACCATGGTATATAGAAGAAAACAAACGACAGTATCATTTCTCATCCATACGGTACTGGTTATCATATCATTCATATGCATCATGCCGATCTTGTGGATGTGCCTGATTTCACTCAAACCCTCATCCGAGACAATGAGCGGAATTCATTCCATATGGGTGTCTGATCCTACCTTTGATAATTACAGGCGCCTGTTTGAGACGATACCTGTAATGCAAAATGCTTTTAACAGTATATTCACCACGATCATGGGTACAGTGACATCCCTTTTCTTTTGTTCCCTTGCCGGTTTTGCTTTTGCAAAATATAAGTTTCCAGGCAGGGACTTTCTGTTTTATTTTGTGATTGCGACCATGCTTGTGCCGCCTGAGACAGGGGCAGTGCCATTATTTGTAATTATGAAAAAACTGAATTTAATCAACAGCCTGTGGTCTCTGGTAATTCCACGAATTGCTACAGCAGTGGGTATTTTCTATATGCACCAGTATATCCGCGATGTTCCTGATGAACTGGTGGAGGCTGCTAAAATAGACGGGTGTAAGGATTTTATGATCTTTATTAAGATAATTCTTCCAGTCATCAAGCCTGCTCTGGCTTCCTGGGCAGCTGTTACCCTGATTGCAAGATGGAATGATTTTTTCTGGCCGGTTCTTTATTTAAGAAAGCAGGTCAAATATACTCTTATGGTAACGATTTCGCTGCTTCCGGTCAGTGAAGGCCTTTCCACTCCCTGGCCTGTTATTCTTTCCGGAACGACACTTGTAATTATACCAATTGTTGTGCTATATTTATTACTGCAGACTTTACAAAAGGCTGGTGCAATGGCTGGTGCTGTAAAGGGGTGAGTGAGTAAGCGTTTGTATTTTGAAGCGAAGGGAAAGGAAATAAAACAAGATGCAGGGACAGTCGATAAAAACCCAGGTATATGAGGGAATATTAAAGGATATTCTGGATGGTGTATACCAGGCCAACGAGATTATCAACGAGAAGAATTTAATAGATAAATATCAGGTAAGCAAAACGCCTGTCAGAGAAGCGCTGGTTCAGCT
Organism: Bacillota bacterium; assembly: GCA_023386315.1. Taxonomy (GTDB): domain Bacteria; phylum Bacillota; class Clostridia; order Lachnospirales; family Lachnospiraceae; genus Lacrimispora. The sequence goes on from JAEWJZ010000033.1 coordinate 135,911, forward strand.
GTGCGGCGAGGGTGTGCTCAATAATATACCCCGCTTTGGCTATCAGCTGTCTTTAATCACGCCAGGTGAAATTATTGAAACCATAGAATTCCGGAAAATAATTGAGGTGGGAGCACTTGAGCGGTGTTTTGATAAGATATCGGAGGCGCAGTTAAATGAACTGCGTGAACTGAACGAACAGGCAGCTAAAATTATTGAATGTCAGGATATTAAAGCCCACTGGGATCAGAATCAGAAATTTCACAAAGCTCTTTGCGGATTTTGCGGGAACCGGTATTTACAGAAGTCATTGAATGATTCCTTACGATTATGTACCCTGATCGCCAATCAGTATTTCTTAAAGGTATGGGAGAACAAGGAAGAAGGCGATTATGATCATTTTAAACTTGTTGAAGCCATTGAAGACGGGGATTTTGAACGTGCGAAGGAAATCCTTGTTTATGATATAGAATTGATGAAAAATAAAATTTTATAAATAATTCCAATAACTCTTCACCGGTTGTCAGAACCGGCGGGGAGTTTTTTGCTTTACCGTAACACAGTGACATGAAAAGAACTTCTTTACGATAATTTTATGAAATTGTAATAATTCAGTGGATGCCAGGATGGAAATTATATGGTAAGATAATATAGGACTGCGCTGCCTTAAACGCAGCTTTTTTCATGGAACAAGAGGTTCCCTGCAGCTGCAGCAGGGAAAAAACGGATATGGAGGCCCAGATGAAGCAAAGGAAATTTCATTTACACTTTACATTGTTCGGAACGATGGTTTTAGTACTGGTACTGGTTCTTCTGTTCCAGACCTTAAAGGGCAAAGCAGAGCCGATCTTTGATGACAATACCGCAACCACGTATTATGCAAAGACTGTTCTTGGAACAGCACCGGATTTGCAGGCAGAGCGGTATTTCAATACAGAGACTTACGATCTTTCCGGATTTACCTTTGATGTCAGCCAGTGTGACTGGAATAAAGCGGGCACATACCGGGTTCCGGTCATCTACGATGGAAAGAAAACGAATTGTGTGGTGCAGGTGGAGGTACTGTCCTCAGGCGAAGAGATCACGGAAACGGCTGCAGATATCAATGAGAATGCAGTTTTAACAGAGAAGAAGTAAGGAGGAAACAGATATGGCGCATCAGAACTTAACAACCCTTTGCTACATTGAAAATGAGGGGCGCTATCTCATGCTTCACCGGATAAAGAAGAAAAATGATATCAATCAGGATAAATGGCTGGGAGTCGGCGGTCATCTGGAGGAAGGGGAAAGCCCGGAAGAGTGTCTTTTAAGAGAAGTAAAAGAGGAAACCGGACTGACTTTGCTGTCCTATAAACTCAGGGGATTTATCACCTTTGTGTCAGATCAGTATCCTGATGAATATATGTTTTTATATACAGCTGATAATTTTGAGGGCTCAATTATAAATTGTCAGGAGGGAGTTCTCGAATGGGTGCCGGTTGAGGAAGCCGACAGTCTTCCCATATGGGAAGGGGACCGGATCTTTTTTGAACTGCTAAAGGATCAGATTCCATTTTTCTCTCTGAAACTGCAGTATCAGAAAGACAAATTAAAGGCCGCTTCGTTAAACGGAACACCGTTAGAGCTTTTGGAAGAACGGGATAGGAGCGGCTATACCACCGGGAGGATACGGGCCCGTTTTATGATGCACCGGGAGGGGATGCTTCATGGAACTTCCCACGTATGGATCGTGAGGCCCAATGACAAAAGCGGATTTGATTTGCTGCTGCAAAAACGCAGTGCAGGCAAAGATGCCTATCCGGGCTGCTATGACATCTCTTCTGCAGGACATATTCCGGCTGGTGATGATTTCCTTATATCGGCTGTCAGGGAGTTGTCAGAAGAACTGGGAATTGATGCCGCACCGGAAGAGCTTTCCTATGCAGGACTTCATGAGGAACAGGAAGATGCCGTATTTTACGGACGGCCATTTCGCAATCATGAAATCAGTCATGTTTATGTTTATGAAAAGCCGGTGGATGAGAACAATCTTGTACTTCAGAAAGACGAGGTAGAATCCGTACTCTGGATGGATTACGAGGAATGCTTAAGCCGGATGAAAGATGGAACTTTGGTAAACTGTTTAAACGAAAAAGAACTTCACATGCTTGCACAGTGGTACAATAAAAAGAGATTGACCGGACTGCAGGATTTATGATATAGTAAAACTATTAAAGAAAACAGGAAGTGTGTTTATGTTAATTGTGTCAAATCATGGAGCGTAAATCAGAATCATAATGTGAACAGGAATACCAGGCAGGAAGGCAGTCTTTGCATTCCTTTGTTTTGTGTACCTGTTTAGCCCATGAAGATACAAAACTGACTGACAGGATTTTAGACCTGTAAGACGAGGATTTGTAGTCTTACAGGTCTTTTTTTGTGTATCAAAACAGGCCTGGCTGATTGCTCCATGAATCTTTTGGGAACTTGAAAAGACAGAACAGGGAGAATAACATGAATCACACATTTCAAATATTAGAATTTAACCGTATTTTAGAAAGATTAGAAGAACTGGCATATACCGATGGTGCAAAAGAGCGGATCAGGAATTTAACTCCTGAATTAAAAGAAGCAGAGGTAAGGAAAAATCTTCGGGACACGACTCAGGCAAGAATGATCCTGGATCGTATGGGGCAGCCTCCGGCAGTTGCCATGAACGGCCTTTTGGCAATTTTTAAAACAGTCACGCAGGAAAGTTTTTTAATGCCGGAGGAACTGGAATTCATTGGAACCATGTTAACAGGAGTAAAACGGTATAAGGATTTCTTAAACCGATGCAAATATTTAGAACTGAGTCTGGCCTATTATGAAGAGAACTTAAATCCTTTAGAGGATTTAGCCAGGGAACTTTATGAAAGTATCAGGAACAAACGGGTGGATGACTCGGCCAGCAAGTATTTAAGAAACGTTCGCCAGGACATAGTCCGAATGGAAGAAAAGCTGAGAACAAAGGCTGAGACCATGCTTCGGGGCAATAAAAAGTATTTTTCTGATTCCTATATTACCATCAGAAACGGTAAGGTATGCCTGCCGGTGAAAAAGGAGTATAAACCGGCGGTGCCGGGCAGTGTCATTGACCAGTCCTCAACCGGTTCCACCCTTTTTATTGAACCATCTGCCATAGCGTCGTTGAATGGAGAACTGGAGAATTTAAGAATCGAAGAAGAGAATGAAACCAGAAGAATTCTCTATACCCTTACAGCCCTGGTAGAAGAACAGCTTCCGGTCCTGACAGAGAACATGCAGGCTTTAGAGAAACTGGATTTTCTTTTTGCAAAAGCAAAGCTCAGTGCAGATATGAACGGGGTGGAGCCGGAGATTCACACAGAACGGATCATACGGATTGTGGATGGGCGTCATCCGTTTATGAACCCGGACCAGGTGGTTCCTTTAAACTTTGAACTGGGCAAAGACGGCAGAGGAATTGTCATAACAGGACCTAACACAGGAGGTAAGACCGTTTCCATTAAGACAGTAGGCTTATTTTCCATCATGGCCCAGTGCGGACTTCATATACCATGCAAAGAAGGACAGCTCAGCCTGTTTAACCAGGTGCTCTGCGACATCGGGGATGGCCAGAATATTACTGAAAATTTATCCACATTTTCATCCCATATTGTAAATGTACTGAACATCCTTGAAAAGGCAGACAGGGAAAGCCTGGTCATACTGGATGAGCTGGGGTCCGGGACAGATCCGGCAGAAGGCATGGGAATTGCAATCTCCATACTGGAGGAGTTAAGAAGATGCGGATGCTTATTCCTTGCAACCACCCATTATCCGGAAGTGAAAACCTATGCAAAGGAAGCGGAGGGAATCACCAATGCACGCATGGCGTTTGACCGGGAATCCCTAAGGCCTTTATACAGACTGGAAATCGGAGAAGCGGGAGAGAGCTGCGCTCTCTATATAGCAGGAAGGCTGGGAATGCCGGAGCACATGATAAAACGGGCAGAACGGTATGCTTATGGGATGCAGGAGACGGAACCGGAGCCAGACAGAAACAGGGAATTCCATAAAAGATCTGACGGTCCCAGAATTGAAAAAATAAAGAAGACATCAGATAATCAGATCGCAATGCAGACGAAATTTACCATTGGAGACAGTGTGCTTGTTTTACCGGATAAAAAAGTGGGGATTGTCTGCACCACGGTGAATGATAAAGGAGTGGTCCGGGTTCAGATGCCGGATAAGAAAATCTGGATTAACCACAAACGGCTTAAGCTGTTAGTTGCAGCGGCAGAGCTGTATCCGGAAGATTATGATTTTTCCATTCTGTTTGATACGGTGGAAAACAGAAAGGCGAGACACAAGATGGAAAAGGGGTATCAGGAAGGTCTGGAGATCCGCAGTGCTGCGGATGAGACCCTCCCTGAGTAATAGTTTCAGCATGGTTTCGGAGGATCGCAGTCTTTTTTGCGGTCTTCCTCACAGATTCTGTAAGCGTAAGGCAGTTCAAACGGATCATCGTTTAACTCAGCCAGAATAAGCCGGAAAATCTGTACATGACATAATTCATCTGCTATAATCCGGTTTAAGATGGCTTTGATACGGAAGTCATTGATCCACTGGCATTGTAATTGGTATTTTCTGATTGCATCCAGTTCTCCGTTTAAGGAATTGGTTACCAGAGCGCTGATGTTGGTAGGATAACGGTTGCAGGCAGGGCTCCAGTATTTCATGCGGCCGTTGTGCCAGCTCCACAGTCTGGGGTCTGCTCCCAGCATAATACAAAGCTCACCGAAAATATTGAGATGGTGCATTTCCACAACGCTGATTCTGTGAAAACATTCTGCGATGTCGTAAAAATACCGTTTCGTTATCATGCTGTTGTAAACGTATAAGCTGATTGCGGACATTTCTGAATTACAGGCACCAATGTTGGACAGCATGGCTGTGGCATAAAGTTCATTGGCCGTTACAATTTCAATATCCGGCCAGGGGGATTTGTCGGAAAAAACAAGTGCAGAAAGATCCATTTCTTACCTCCCATAGAGTTGTTCTATTTAAATATATCAGGAGACCGGGGGAGTATGACTGAAATAATCAAAGGAAAAGAAAGGCAGTGATTCCATGAAGGACGAAAGAACGTTTCAAAAGGAACTGGAAGAGTTTGTACCCTGCAACGAACAGGAGGAAGCGGATAAAAGGCTGTTTCTTAAGTGCTTATCGGAAGGAGATCACATTTTCTTCCGGGAAAATGTGGCAGCTCATATCTCTGCTTCCGGCTGGGTGGTGAACCAGACCATGGATCAGGTTCTGATGGCATATCATAACATCTATCATTCCTGGGCATGGACCGGCGGCCACGCAGACGGAGAAAAAGATCTTTTATCCGTTGCCATGCGGGAAGCCAGGGAAGAAACGGGAATTAAGACGGTGACACCGGTAACGGATAAAATATTTTCCATTGAGGTTCTGACCGTGGACGGTCATGAGAAGAACGGAGCTTACGTCTCTTCCCACCTGCATCTGAATGTGACCTACTTATTGAAAGGGAATGACAGAGAACAGATCAGAAACAAGGAAGACGAAAACAGTAAAGTCGGCTGGTTCTCATTAAGGGATTGTCTGGAGGCGGTAAACGAGCCATGGATGAAGGAACGGATCTACAAAAAGCTGATAGAAAAGATGGGAAATCTGAAAATTTAACAGAAAATTGGCAATTATTTTATGATTAGCTGTTTCTATTTTTTTGATTATGATTTATAATAGTGGTATCTGAATGGATGAAGTTTTGCCAAATAAGACAGCGAGGTGTTAGATATGAAAATTGTTTATGCAATCGTCAGTTCCGATGATGGAAACCGGGTGACCGACGTTCTGAATGAACACCAGTTCAGTGTCACAAAACTTGCCACAACAGGCGGTTTCTTAAAAAAAGGCAACTCAACATTAATGATCGGTACCGAAGACGGTCAGGTAGAAGAAGTCATCACACTGATCAAGGATACCTGCGGAAAGCGCCAGAAAATTACATGCAACGTTCCTGCACCGAATATCGCTTCAGTATCGGCGGGATATATGATGATGCCCATGACAGTCGAACTTGGCGGGGCTACCATATTTGTAACAGATGTAGAGCGTTTTGAGAAAATTTGATGTAGTGACAAAGGGATTGCGCAGCAATCCCTTTTCGTAACAGGAGGAATGAATATGTCAGAAACCAAACGAGTATTTATCATTGTACTGGACAGTTTTGGAATCGGCGAAGCCCCGGATGCGGGGAAGTTCCACGATGAGGGCAGCAACACCCTTGGAACCATCGCAAAAGCAGAGGAATTTGATACGCCGAATCTGAAAAAACTTGGTATGTTTAATATTGACGGTGTAACAGCCGGTGAGAAAGAGAAAGAACCAGCGGGCTCCTATGGCAGAATGACCGAGCGGTCCCAGGGGAAGGATACCACCATCGGCCACTGGGAGATCGCAGGAATCATTTCAGAGGAGCCCCTTCCCACCTATCCGGAAGGTTTTCCCGATGAGGTCCTTGATGAATTTAAGAAGCAGACAGGAAGAGGAATTCTCTGCAACAAGCCTTACTCCGGCACAGATGTGATCCGGGACTTTGGAAAACAGCATGTGGAGACCGGGGATTTAATTGTTTATACTTCTGCAGACAGCGTATTTCAGATCGCGGCCCATGAGGAAGTGGTTCCGTTGGAAGAACTATACCGTTACTGCAGGATTGCCAGAGAGATTTTAAAAGGAAAACATGGTGTGGGCAGAGTGATTGCCAGACCATTTACAGGCGAATATCCGGATTATAATAGAACGCCCCACCGCCACGATTTTTCCCTTCTTCCGCCTGAGACTACCATGCTTGACTGCCTGACAGAGGCAGGGCTTGATACCATCGGCGTGGGGAAAATTTACGATATATTTGCAGGAAAGAGTATTCAGAAAACCACATCCATTGTTAACAATACCGATGGAATGATTCAGACGTTAAAAGCGCAGCAGGATGATTTCCATGGACTTTGCTTTGTAAATCTGGTGGATTTTGATATGGTTTACGGTCATCGCAACGATGTAAAGGGCTATGCCAGAGCTGCTACTGAGTTTGACGTTCAGCTTGGACAGTTTATGGAAGCCATGAGGCCGGATGACGTTTTGATTATTACTGCGGATCATGGATGTGATCCTGGAACCCCAAGTACCGATCATTCCAGGGAATATACCCCCATGCTGATTTACGGACAGGGAATCAAAGCAGGAGTTTCCATTGGGACAAGAGATACCTTTGCTGATATTGCAGCGACGGTACTGGATTTATTCGGATTAAAGGGAGAGATTGCCGGAACCAGCTTTTTAGGTGAAGTGGCAAAATAGCAGGAGGTGTTTGATTGAAGCTTAACGAGACGATGGTCAGGATGCTGACAGAGGAAGCCCGGCGGGCACAAAAAAGGGCTTATGTTCCTTACTCCGGTTTTATGGTGGGTGCGGCACTTCTCGCAAAGAACGGAACCGTATACCTTGGCTGCAATATCGAGAATGCATCTTTCTCACCTACCAACTGTGCAGAACGCACTGCATTTTTCAAGGCGGTGTCTGAGGGCGTGACTGAATTTGATGCCATTGCGATTATAGGAAATAAAAGAGGGGAAAAGGGAGGCATCTGTCCGCCCTGCGGAGTCTGCCGTCAGGTGATGGCAGAATTCTGTGACCCGGATGAATTTAAAGTAATCCTGGCAGCAGAAGATGAGACCGTTACTTATACATTAAAAGAACTGCTTCCCCTGGGATTTACAAAGAAAGATTTAAATTCCAACTGAAAAATTGAGGGAGGTTTTACGAACTATGAGGATGTATGATTTAATTGCAAAGAAACGTAACGGAGAAACTTTAACAGAAGAAGAAATCCGTTCCATGACAGATGGCTATGTAAAAGGAGAGATCCCGGACTATCAGATGTCTGCCATGCTGATGGCAATTTATTTCAAAGGGATGACTGATACAGAGACGGCCATTCTCACCGACGCAGTGGCTCATTCCGGCGATATGGTTGATCTAACCCCCATTGAGGGGATCAAGGTGGATAAACATTCCACCGGTGGCGTCGGAGATAAAACAACTCTCGTCGTTGCTCCCATCGTAGCAGCCTGCGGTGTAAAAGTGGCAAAGATGTCAGGAAGGGGACTGGGGCATACAGGCGGTACTGTGGATAAGCTGGAATCCATTCCGGGCATGAGAACAACGCTTACAGAGGAAGAATTCTTTGAAGTTGTCAATACTACCGGATTGTCTGTGATCGGGCAGTCCGGCAATCTGGCACCTGGAGATAAAAAGCTGTATGCACTCAGAGATGTTACGGCAACTGTAGAAAGCATCCCCCTAATCGCTGCATCCATTATGAGTAAGAAGCTGGCAGCAGGAAGTGACTGTATTCTTCTTGACGTGAAGACCGGAAGCGGTGCGTTTATGAAGACGCTTGAAGACTCTGTCACTCTGGCAGAAAAGATGGTGGCAATCGGTGAGCATGCAGGAAAAAAGACCATGGCTCTTATTACAAACATGGATATTCCCCTGGGCAATTTAATTGGCAACAGCCTGGAAGTGATGGAAGCCGTAGAGACCTTAAAAGGCAGGGGACCAAAGGATTTAACGGAAGTCTGTCTGAATCTGGCATCCGGAATGCTATGGCTTGCAGGTAAGGGAACCCCGGAGGAGTGTATGGCTATGGCGGAGAAGGCCATAGCGGATGGCAGCGCCTTAAACCGTCTGGCAGCCATGGTGAAAGCTCAGGGCGGAGATCCCTCCGTGATTTTAAACCCCTCTCTTTTTGCAAAAGCACCATTTGAACGGGAAGTAAAGGCAGCGAAGAAGGGATATCTGGTTCATATGAATACAGAACAGTGCGGAATCGCGTCTTCCATGCTGGGGGCAGGAAGAGTTACCAAGGAAAGTCTCATTGATTATACAGCAGGTATTGCGCTGAAGAAAAAGGTGGGGCAGGAAGTGGAGGAAGGCGAGACCATTGCTGTGCTCTACACCTCAAAGCAGGAGCTGTTTGAAGCTGCAGAGGAGGAATTTGTAAAAGCAGTCACCATTGCAGGCGAAAAACCGGAGCCGGAACCTCTTATTTACGCGAGAGTTACCAGAGAAGGCGTGAAAAACCTCATAGGATAGAAAGGATAAAACGATGACCGATTTAGAAATGTTAAGTTATGTAGACCATACCCAGTTAAAGGCTTTTGCCACATGGGAAGATATAAAAGAACTGTGTGAGGAGGCTGTGGAATATAAAACTGCGACGGTATGTATTCCCCCCTGCTACATCAGCCGTGTACACAGGGAATTTCCAACCCTTGCAATCTGTACCGTCGTAGGCTTCCCTCTTGGCTATTCCGTGACAGAATCCAAGGTGCTGGAGACGAAAAAAGCCATTGAAGACGGAGCTTTGGAAGTCGATATGGTAGTTAATATCAGTGATGTGAAGAATGGCGAATATAAAAAGGTTGAAGAAGAGATTGCTAAACTGAAGGAAGCAGCCGGTGAAAAGGTTTTAAAAGTTATTATTGAAGCCTGCTATTTAACAGAGGAAGAAAAGATTGCCATGTGCAAGGCTGTTACTGCAGCAGGAGCAGATTATATCAAGACCTCCACAGGATTCGGGACTGGAGGAGCGACTCTGGAGGATATTGAATTATTTAAAAAGCACATCGGACCGCATGTGAAGATTAAAGCGGCCGGAGGGGTCCGGACGCTGGAAGATTTAAGGGCTTATATAGAAGCAGGATGCAGCCGTGTGGGTGCAAGTGCAGCTGTAAAGCTGGCAGCTCAGAATAAATAAAAATTTAAGAGACAAAAGGAACGCCCAAAACTGTCTGACAGTATTAAAAATCAGACAGTTTTGGGCATTTGTTTTCTGATAAATGGATAAAGTGCACAAATAACGTCCCAGTCATCCTTGGCTATTTTTCACGAAAATGTGTAAAATACCAAAAAACACTGACAAAACACCTCTAAAAGTGTTACACTAGTTATATAGCGTTAAAAGTTTTTTTGTAACAGTGTGTTGGTATTCTGACAGGAGGAATGAATGATGTTTCAGGTAAATGATTTAGTAGTATTCGGCAGCCATGGGATCTGTGAGGTAAAGGAAATCGGGAATCTGCGCATGTATGAGGCGGATGAGGAGAGGACCTACTATACCTTAAAGCCTCTTTATGAGGAGCACCAGAGTGCCGTCTACACGCCTGTGGATAACCGGAAAACAACCATCAGAGCCGCTGCAACCAGGGAGGAAGCAATGGATCTCATTGATCATATCCCCAGTATTGATGTCATCTGGGTAATGGATGAAAGAGAGCGGGAAGGGATTTTTAAAGAGATCATGCTGAAATGCGAATGTACCGGATGGATGCAGATTGTAAAGACACTGTATCTGAAAAAGAGAAAGAGACTTGCAGAGGGAAAAAAGAATACTGCAAAGGATGATTTCTATTTTAATAAGGCAGAGGATTTATTATATGGTGAGCTGGCAGCAGCGTTGGAAGTGGATAAAGATGGAATAAAGGATATGGTGATGAGCCGTGTCTTTTCAGATGATGCAAATTAAAAGGACGTCCTCCCACTGTTTCTGGGGGGACATCTTTCGTATTATTTGTTTCTAAATTTCTTTGTATGTTTGTTCATGTTATTATTTGAAGTACCCTGATAGTAAGGCACAAATAAGAGTTTGTGTTTAACTATCAGGGTACTTTTTGTTTCACTCGCTGCAATCTGTGGAATATCTTATTTATAGTACATAACATGGTTACGGATGTTTGAATCTGTACAATTTGCAGGGGTAGGTGGTGATACCGGTCCTCCATCGCTGTAAATGCTTTGTCTTGACGATTCAGGCAAATAAAAATAGCGGTCAATGCACATTGCTGGGTTATTTTTGACATTCCTATCATATAATATTACAAAAAATGTTTTTTAGAACATTACCAGATTGGAAAAATGCCGTTTCATATACTTATTCCGGAGTGCGGCATTTTATCCTTATTTTGGAAAAAATTATGAGAGGAGAGATGTGTATGTATGAAAAAAAGAGAAAGATCTAGGATACCGTCGGGGAAATTATACTGTATTCAAAAACGATTTCTGGCGTTTCTGCTTGCAGCGGTCATGATACTGACCAATGTTGGTGCAGACACAAACCAGGTGTTTGCAGCCAGTTCATCGGAGTCCGTTACTTTTTCGATGAGCGGTTCCCAGCTTATTAAGGCCATTGAAGATGGGATTGCCAATGGAGATGAGGTGACAGCAGAGGATCTGGATTTCACGAATGGAAAGATTCCTGAATTTAAGAAGCTTTTCTTTGGAGAGGGTAAGATCTACGAAGCGTTTCCTGAACCCCAGGGCGAAAGCATGGATGCAGAATTGCGTGTGTTTGTTCGTGTGCCGGAAAATGCTGACGACATGTATATGGTAACCGGCGATGAGGAGATTATTTTTTTATACGTAAATAACGGAGAAAATACCATTAGCTGTACCACTGAAATTACCAGGATGGATGACGGTGCAGAAAAGGTTAAAAGGACCAGCCGCATTACGGTAAGGAGTTATGAAGCAGCATACGGTGATGAGAAAGTAGATGTTGTTTCCAAGCCAGCAGAAACAACAGTACCTGATGAGACAAAGAAACTGGAGACAGAGAAAGCAACAGTTCCTGCCGGGACTGAGAATCCAGTTGAAACTGCGACTCCTCAGGAAACCACATCAGCACCGGTAGAAACTACATCAGCACCTGAGGAAACCCAGGCAGAACTGCCAGAAGAGACTGCAGCCGCTTTGGAAGAAAGCCAGACAGAGGCTCCGGCAGAGGAAACAGCTCAGGAGGCAATTGAGTCTGAGGAGATTCCCGTTCCTGAGGATGAAACTTCCGAGCCAGTGGCCTCCATTATCCGCCACAATGCACCGGTGGTTGCTGCCAATGAGAATGGTTATGTAACGGAAACAGCAGAAGCAGAAGTCAATGAAGAGACAGCTGCTGCTGAGCCGGAAAATGAGGAAAAGTCAAAGGAGACCGGGACTTTAGAAACGGAAAAGGAAACCGAGGTTGAAACCAAGCAGGCGGAAACCACACAGGCGGAAACCACACAGGCCGAATCCACGCAGGCTCCTGTAGACAAGAAATCGGCAGAGACAGTTTCTGGAG
>JAEWJZ010000002.1 GCA_023386315.1 Bacillota bacterium
GGTGGAAGCATGGTAACATGTGTAGCTGACTGTCACTAATAGGTCGAGGGCTTAACCAGGTTGGTTTAGGTAAGAGGAAAGAACGGATGAAGATATATAACAATGTGTGGTTTTGAGGGTATATGCCCAGATAAAAGAATAGATGATAAGCGCGAGTGGCTCAGTTGGTGGAGTACGACCTTGCCAAGGTCGGGGTCGCGGGTTCGAGTCCCGTCTCGCGCTTTTGTGTTTACAAGGGTTTCCGGTTTTCGGGAATTCTTTTTTTGTATAAGTAATCTTAAATATCTGATTAACAAATCTGACAATATGATAATTAAAAATCCACAAATTATTTAAGGTTCGTTTTTTTGCTGATCTCTGTGTGATAAATAATTTAGTAAATACGTGAACTATTATTCATTTACTCAATATTATATATTAAAAGCAATTTAGCTAAAAATGAATAAGGAGTAATTGTTAGATGGAATTAGATGCATTCGCCGCTGATTTTCCAGAATTATATGAAATGTTAGATGAAACAGTTAGATCCACTATTGTGGCTAACAAGATGAACGGAGAAGAGTCTCTCAGGGATTGGGATAATATGATTGATAATTTTGTTAGTAATTTCGATTATGACGATTATTATGGACAGGAGATCGGTGAGACTTCATCTCAACAGATACCGTTTGGTGGTTTTGGAGGCCGGGATGGCAGAGATAGGGATAGGGACAGAGATTGGTACAGACGCCGGCGCTGGCGCTTCCGTGACTTTAATTTAAGAGATATTATCAGACTTTTGTTTTTAAGACAATTGTTTGACCGGAACCGTTACTAAACTCCGCCCTTAATGCTGCTCATTACTTTAGTGATGCAGCGTTATAATATAAAGGATTATCAGCATAGCAAAAAAGGGTAGTCATTGTGAACCGACCCCAAAAAGTTAGACTCAAGTCGGTTCACAATGACTACCCTATTTGTTAAGGCAAAGTTGCAGGCTCGAGTCTTATATTGCGCTTTTTTACTTGTCGAAAGGCTTTGATCATATGAGAGCTGATTTTTTTATTTCATGTATATAATATGGACTAAAAAAGGAAATAAGGTGTACATAGATTTCAGAATGTGATAAAATGCGGATGGATGTATAAAAGTTAGAAGACAGAATATTCTACAGCAATAGTGGAAGTCTAAAGAGGAGCTAAGAGGATTGCCTGACGGAAGATAAGGAGGGTGTATGTTGAATCGTGTGATTACCATAAGCAGAGAGTTTGGAAGCGGCGGAAGAGAACTGGGTATGAGGCTGTCAGAGAAACTTGAGATTCCGTTTTACGACAAAGAATTAATTTCTTTAACTGCACAGGAGACTAATTTATCTGAAACAGAGTTTCTCAGTTATTATGAAAGTATTCCCGTTACAGAGCAATCATTGGAACCAACCATATATACTTCATTTTCTCCCCTGTATGAAGTCACCATATCTGACCAGGTGTTTCTGGCTCAGTCCAGAGTAATTAAAAGTCTGGCTGAACAGGGGCCCTGTATTATTGTTGGAAGGTGTGCGGACCGCGTTCTTGAAGACAGCATCAATCTGTTTGTATATGCAGGCATTGAGCATCGGATAGAACGAATTATTTCTTTAAATAAAGATCTGGATCCGGAATTAATAGAAAATAAGATTCGGGAGACGGATCGGAAGCGAAAAGATTATTACCAGTATTACACAGGTTGTGAATGGGGAAAAGCTCAGAATTACCACCTTTGCCTGGACAGCGGCCTTGCAGGTATAGAAGCCTGCTATCAGGCTGTCCTGAGTTATTTACTGCATTGTAACTGATTATAGTTTTAAAGGAGCAGAATTGTGAGTATAAAGATTCGTAATAAAAATAGATATTTTTTAGCAGCGTTGATGGCAATTATGATTGCAGTATTGGCAGGGACAACCTGTTATGCCAAGGAGGAAGCGGGACCGGGAGCGGATCTTAAGGCAGGTAATACAGCTTCTGTAAACGGTGTTTCCATATACGTCAGCAAGCGGACCAAAACTCTGTCTCTAAAGCAGAATGGAGTTTTAATCGGGGAGTATCCCGTTTCCATAGGTGCATCATCATCGGATGGAAACAAAAAGGTGGAAGGTGATATGAGGACTCCCAGCGGTCAGTTTTACGTCTGTACCAGAAATGATAAAAGTGTGGCTTATCTGGCACTTGGACTTTCTTATCCCGGTGTAGAAGACGCTAAGCGGGGGTTTGAAGAAGGAATCATTACACAGGAACAACGGGACCAGATTATCAATGCAAATTTAGCCGGACAGCAGCCACCATGGGAAACTGCTCTTGGCGGAGCCATTGAGATCCATGGCTGCAGGGTTTCAGATGGAACAACACATGGATGTGTAGCGGTTGATAATACGGTGATGGACGTGCTGTGGAGCTACTGCAATCTGGGAGTTCCGGTCACAATAGGTCCATAAATGAAGTCCTCAAACTCGGTATATGCCGTTTTTGGGGACTTTTTTAATGCCTGTCCTTGTAATATAAGAACCTTTGTACTATAATAACTAAGATTATACTTCATTAGAAAAAGACAGAGGTGGGAATGCCCATGCAGTTTGCTAGAAGAATGAACCATTTTGGAGAAGGAATCTTTTCTAAGCTTCTGGAAATGAAACGCCAGAAAGTGGAGAAGGGAGAACCGGTAATTGATTTAAGCGTGGGAGCACCAAACATTCCGCCGGCAAAACATATTACAGATGCTCTTTGTGAAGCGGCGGCTGATCCGGATAATTATATTTACGCCATCAATGATCAGAAAGAGTTAACAGAGGCTGTCGCTGTATGGTATCAAAGACGATATGGAGTGAAGCTTGATCCGTCATCGGAAATCTGCTCACTTCTTGGTTCACAGGAGGGACTGGCGCATATAGCGTTGTCTATCGTTGACGAAGGAGACGTTGTTCTTGTCCCGGATCCATGTTATCCCGTGTTTGCAGATGGTCCATTACTGGCTGGGGCCAGTCTTTTTTACATGCCCCAGAGAAAAGAAAAGGATTATCTCATTGATTTTTCAGAGATACCAGAGGATATTGCTGTAAAAGCAAAATTTATGATAGTTTCTTATCCCAATAATCCTACCACAGTCATGGCACCTGATAGTTTTTATGAAAAATTAATTGAATTTGCAAAAAAATATAACATAATTGTTTTACATGATAATGCTTATAGTGAACTGGTTTTTGACCAGCGTCAGTGCAAAAGCTTTTTGAGTTTTCCCGGTGCGAAAGAGGTTGGAGTGGAATTTAATTCTCTTTCCAAAACTTATGGATTAGCAGGTGCAAGAATCGGCTTCTGCCTGGGAAACTCAGAAGTGGTGGGAAAAATAAAAACCCTGAAATCCAATATGGATTACGGCATGTTTCTCCCCGTTCAGAAAGCGGCGGTTGCAGCGATTACAGGAGATCAGACCTGTGTTGGGACAACCAGAGAGGCTTATGAGAAACGAAGAGATGCTTTGTGCGAACATATGACCCGGATCGGGTGGAGGATGGAAAAACCCCAGGCAACCATGTTTGTATGGGCGGAGATTCCGGAGAAATTCCGGGATTCAGAGACATTTTGCAGAGAACTTCTTGAAAAGTCAGGAGTACTGGTAACGCCTGGCAGCGCTTTTGGCCCTTTGGGTGAGGGATACGTAAGGCTTGCGTTGGTGCAGGATGAGGCAGTCCTCATACAGGCAGCTGATCAGGTGGATAAAAGCGGGATTCTGAGGTTTGACATATGAAAAAAAGATTGATCTGGACAGTGGCAGCCGCCATATATATTTTATTTATTTACTCTAATTCGCTCAAAACGGCAGATTTATCATCAGCTGACAGCGGGCATGTTCTGGAGGCTTTAAAAAACATGTTTCTTTCCGTTGGGATTGAGAGCCGCTGGCTGACAGAACATCTAATCCGGAAGGCAGGACATTTCTCGGAATATACCCTGTTAGGAATGATTTTGTATCAATGTGTGAAGTCATACGAATTTGGCATGGAGAGGCGCTTGTTTATTCATGGAGCGGCAGGTTTTTTAATTCCTTTTATTGATGAGACGATTCAGCTGTTTGTGGCAGGCAGATCAGGGCAGATCTCTGATGTGTGGCTGGATTGTTCAGGAGTGGCAGCCGGAACTGTGATTGCAGCACTCCTGTTTTTTGTATACGCAAAAGAATGGAGTAGAATATGAAAAATTATCGGATTGTAGTTGAATATGACGGAAGCCGCTATGATGGATGGCAGAAGCAGGGAAATACAGATCAGACAATACAGGGGAAGATAGAGCAGGTATTAGAGAGAATGTCAGAAAAAAGCATCGAAGTGCATGGATCAGGAAGAACAGATGCAGGGGTCCATGCCCTTAATCAGGTGGCTAATTTTCACATTGACTCAGACAGGAAAGATCATGAGATAAAAGAATATTTAAATCACTATCTCCCTGAAGATATCAGAGTAAAGACACTGGAAGAAGTGCAGGAACGGTTCCACAGCCGTTTGAATGCGGAGGAAAAGACGTATCTTTACCGCATTGAGATGGGGGAGAAGAAACAGGTATTTGACCGTAAATATATCTATGGGCTTCATAAGAAACTGGATATTAAGTCAATGGAACGGGCAGCGGCTTTTCTTTGCGGGGAACATGATTTTAAGAGCTTCTGTTCTAACCGGAAGATGAAAAAATCAACAGTAAGGAATTTAAAAAAAATAGAATTTGAGAAAGAGGACAGCAGGCTTTTCGTCCGTTTTACCGGGGATGGATTTCTCTATAATATGGTAAGAATTCTCATGGGTACATTAATTGAAGTCGGACTGAAAGAACGCAGTCCGGAAGAAATGACTGACATACTGAACGCGCTGGACCGGAAAACGGCAGGTTATACAGTACCGCCGGAAGGCCTTTTTTTGGAAAATGTCAGGTATAAACTATAAAATCAATGGAATCAGGAAAGGAGAATTATGACTGATTTTTTGGTTCGTATATTTGTGAAGGATTATAAAAATACGGAGGATACACATGTTCGGACCCGTTATGGGCTCATGGCGAGTGTTGTTGGAATCTGCTGTAATGTCCTTTTGTTTACCGCAAAGCTTTTAATGGGTCTGCTGATTAACAGTATTTCTGTTATGGCAGATGCCTTCAATAACTTATCTGATGCAGCGTCTTCCATTATAGGGTTTATTGGAGTGAAAATGGCTGGCAAGCCGGCAGATGAGGAGCATCCCTTCGGACATGGAAGAGTGGAATACATTGCAGCGTTTATTGTTGCATTTCTTGTTATTCAGGTAGGCTTTTCTTTGTTTAAAACTTCTGTGGATAAGATTCTGCATCCGGAGGAGATGTCCTTTCATGCCATATCTGTCTTCATACTTTTTTTATCTGTATTGGTGAAATTGTGGATGGCACTTTTTAACCGGACGCTTGGAAACCGGATACAGTCATCAGTTATGAAGGCGACTGCAGCGGATTCTATGGGAGATGTAATTACTACCTCCTCTACAATCTTATCTGTTGTCATTTATGGTATCTGGGGATTAAATATTGATGGAATAGTAGGCGTGGTAGTTTCTGTGATCGTCATGTGGGCCGGTATCCGGATTGCCAAGGATACCCTGACTCCGTTAATCGGGGAACCCATCGATCCAAAGCTGTATCATGAGATCACTGAATTTGTGGAGGCTTATGAGGGAATTGTGGGCAGTCATGACCTGATCGTTCATAATTATGGACCAACCAGAAGTATGGCTTCCATTCATGCGGAGGTTCCCAATGATGTGAATGTGGAAGTATCCCATGAGATCATTGACCGGATCGAACGGGAAGCATTGAAAAAGTTCGGCATATTCCTGGTTATTCATATGGATCCGGTGGAGACCAGGGATTCTAAAGTAATGGAATTTGGAAATATGGTGAAAAATGTGATTCAGCAGACAGATGAAAGAGTCACCTTTCATGATTTTAGAATGATAGAAGGAAAGGATCAGATCAATCTGATTTTTGATCTGGTGGTTCCCAGGGAATATGACCGTAAAAAAAGGGAATGGCTAAAGGAAGAAATTACAAAAAAGGTAACTGAGATAGATGGACGCTGCTGTCTGGTCATAACTGCGGAAAGCGGTTTTGGTGTGGAAAAATAAGGTAATAAAATATTTCCATTTTATGCAATAAGATGACAGAAATCAGCATTAACCTAGTAGAAAGGAAATCGGATCCATGCTGTTTATGGGATTGATGAGCTTTGGCGGAGTTGAAGATTACAGCCGGTTAAGCGACGAAGCACTTTTGAAAAAAGTGGCAGAGGGCGATCAGGAGGCTTTTCAACAATTATATCAGAATACAGACCGCACAATGTACAGTTTTATTCTGTCCATTATAAAGCACCCCCAGGATGCGGAGGAAATCTTGCAGGAAGTTTATTTGAAAATCTGGACTTCTGCAAAGAGTTACAAATCCCAGGGGAAACCTTTGGCGTGGATGTTTACCATAGCACGAAATTTATGCTATATGAAATTCCGTGAGCAGAAGCATGACTCGGACATTACGTTAGAAGACTTATCGGGAACGGAAACCGGAGAGGTTTGTTCAGAGATAGAGATGGCAGCAGATAAGATGGTTTTGCTCGCTGCCTTGTCAATTTTAAAGGAAGAGGAGAGAGAAGTGGTTCTCCTTCATACTTCCGCAGGAATGAAGCACAGGGAAATAGCGGCAAGCTTAAAGATACCTCTGGCAACGGCACTGTCCAGGTATAACCGGGCTATGAAAAAACTGGAAAATTATTTAAGAGAGGAGTAGGCTTTGATATGGCTTTAGATAAACTCAGACAACTAAATAGACAACAGATCGAAGCCTGCTTAAAATCTGCTACTGATGATTTAATCCCCAATGTACTGGAACGGATTGATTTAAGCACTCCCCAGATTATGGAGAGCAGAGAATCAAGACCTTCATTCTTTAAAAGGCAGCGGGTGATTGCCGGGCTGATTGCAGCCTGCTTTTGCATGATTATGCTTGCGGGGGGAACTTACAGCTTTCAGAACAGCAGAGTGGATTCCGTCATTGGAATTGATGTAAATCCCAGTGTAGAGCTCTCTGTAAACAAGAAAAACCGGGTATTGAAAGCGGAAGCGGTCAATCAGGATGGGAAGACGATACTGCAGGATATGGATTTGGAAGGTGTGGATCTGAATGTGGCTGTCAACGCACTGATTGGATCCATGGTGACCCATGGCTTTCTTGATGATCTGGATAATGCGATTCTGGTTACCGTGTCCAATGACAGTATTAAAAAGGCGTCCAGCTTAAGATCTGCAGTGGTCAGTGATATCAGGACGACTCTGGAGGAAAAACGATTAAAAGCTGTGGTGTATGACCAGCAGGTCATAGAGGAAGACGATGTAAAGCAGCTTGCCCGCCAGTACGATATATCTTATGGAAAAGCTTACTTCTTAAAAGAACTGATTGCTCAGAATTCTTCTCTTTCCATGGATGATATGGAAGAACTGGCACCTCTTACCATGGAAGAAATTGCAAAGGTCATTGCAGAAAGGTCTTATGCTGTAGGGACCAAAACAAAGGTTTCGGAAGAAACAACGGAGGAATCCCAGACCGTTCAGACCGCTGAGGAGACTACAACAAGGAAAGAGACAGAATCTGTCACAGAAACCGCTCCGGAATCAACAACGGCTGAAACCCAGAGTCAGGTTCATACAGATGCACCAGGTACGCAGCCTCCGTCCTCAAGTGCGGAAACAACTACAGCAGCAACATCATCTGAGGATGTGGTTTCTACAGATAAAATAAAGATCGATTACGTGGACTATGAGAACGGCCTTGTCATGGTTCACTTTAAAACAAAGGTCAAATGGAAAAATCCTACAGTTTCGGTAAAAGATGGAGATGGAAACACGTTCTCTTCAAAGATCGGAGATACGGATTCTGATTATTGTGAGATTAACGTAACCGGATTGGAGGGTGGTATGGAATATACCTTCGTAATTGGAGGAATATCACCTAAATCCGGAAAACAGACGACTGTAAAGGGAGTTTTTGAAACACCTGTAATCGGAGACGGCGAGGCTGACGATACAGAGTCAGAGGAAACAACAGAGCCGGATGAGACAAAACCGGCAGAGACGACAAGTCAGAAAGCTCCGGAAACAGAGACAACTACAGCAGAACAAAAGCCTGTGGAATCAGTAATTCAGGAAGGGCAGTCAGCACAATAAGGCCCTTCCTGAGTCTTAAGAATATTTGGAAATAAAATGTAAAATAATGCTTGACCAAAGCAAAAAGCTATAGTATAATACATTCGTTGCACTGATGGGCTATCGCCAAATGGTAAGGCAACGGACTCTGACTCCGTCATTTCAAGGTTCGAATCCTTGTAGCCCAGTGATAAAAAAACAAGAAGAGATACTCTGACTCAGCGGACATATGAAAAGTTTTGTTCGCAGATCAGGGTATTTTTGCTATATTTTATGTCAACTAATTTAATCCCCAAAAGGCGTTGGTCTGCAATAGCAAATCAACGCCTTTTTAATAACATTCTGTAACGGCACTGCCAGTTAATTTAATGCTTCAATCAGTGAGATCAGGGTCAGTGACTGTCCATATGCCATGGGACGAATCGTTATATCTTTATAATGCTCTGCATTATAACCCATACCAGTTCCTGCGGAAACATTTAAGACGGTTCCGTCTTCCTTTATATTTTTGCAGATTCCTTCAACAGCTCTGGCCGCACAGTCCTGATATGTTTCATTAAGAATTCCCATTTTAATTCCTTTTAAGATACCACCTGCAATAGCAGCAGATCCGGATACTTCCTCATAGCTTTCCGGATCAGTTAGAACGGTATGCCATAGGCCGGAAGGCGCCTGTAAATCTTTTAAAGCATTCACCTGGGCTTTGTAAGTATCTGTCAGATATGTTAAAAGACCCTGATCTAAAGTTTTATCAAATGACTCAATTAATTCCAGAATTCCATAAGTAAACCAGGAATTGCCTCTGCACCAGAAAATTCCGCCAAAATTACTGTTTAACGGAAAACTCCAGCCATGGTAAAACAATCCGGTATGCTTGTCATATAAATATTTGATATGAAGTAATACCTGATGGTGAGTCTCGCCTGTCCAGTCCTGATTCTTGTAACGATGTCCCATTTTATTTAAAAACAGAACCGCCATGAATAAAGTATCAATCCACATTTCTCCATCGTTCAACAAAACACCATCGCGGTTTCCAATTGCAGTTACCACATGCTGGAAGCCGCCTTCTTTTGTTCTCGGCAGTTCGTTCATCAGCCAGTGTGCATGATCCAGACATAGTTTCTCATAATCAGGATTTTGAAACGTATCAAGGAGTTCGGCTAAAACAAGATAGGGTGCAGTGGTATTTATATTTTTACTGGGGAGTCCTTTCTGCAAATTGTTTTGAAACCAGTGATCAAAAAATTCTGAGTAACGGTTATCTGCATAAAATTTCTGAAGCTTTAACAGTCCATAGAGACCTACGCCCTGAGGCCAGTCCCATTCTTCAATGCCGAAGTCTCTGGCAATGATTCCGCGGCTTGCATCTTCCTTTCCGACTGAACGGTCATTTTCATAGTTTCCGCCCCCCAGGTTCATCAGTTTGTCCATCACAAGATGGATTTTCGGAAGTAATTCGTTGTTTGTCATGTCATTCTCCTCCATTTAATTTTTTAGCGTATGCGCTAGGTGTCATCCCCGTGCTTTTTTTGAAAATCTGGCTGAAATACTGGGGATTATTTCCACACCCTACCTGCTGGGCAACCCATTGAATCTGTTCTGTATGGCCTTCTGCTAATAATTGCTTGGCTTTTTGGATGCGCAGGGCAGTGATGTAGTTTGAAAATTTTTGCTTTGTTTCCTTACTGAATCGTTTGCTGACATAATCTACATTCATGAATAGATAATTTTCGGCGATGCATTTTAATGTAAGATTGGGATCATCCAGATGTTCTACTACATAGCGTATGATTTTGTCGATGAAAGGGCTGTAGTGCTGGGAACGGCTGGAAGGTTTTTTCAGAATTTCGTTCAGCTTTTTGCACAGCATGCGGCGGATGTCAGAATATTCAGTCTGCTGGTTTAAGTCCATCAGATACTCAGTCGTATCCACCGATGACAGATAGCTGCTTTCCGTAGCCAGTTTAATTAAAATCCGTGATCCGGCCTGCTTTAGAAAATCCGTATTGCTGATATCATTTAAAATGGCTGTAAGATTCTCGAGACAGGATTTCCGTTCTGGTTCTTCTGCTTCGATTAAAAGTGCAGTCAGTTCCTCAATTTTTGTAATTAAATTTTTATAATTGCAGGTCGGAACTGGTTCCAGTCCATTCATGTAATAGATGATTCCGTAACGTCTGATTTTTGTGATCAGATTTTTTAAAAGCCGTTCAAGGCTGTTGAAGGTGAAACGTTTATAGTCTAATTGAAAAGGCAGCTCTTTCGGCTTTAAAGTTTGCATAAACAAATCAAATCGGTCATAGGAAACCTGATATCTTTCAAAAAAAAGAATCAGTGAGTTTTTGACATAGATACAATATAGCTCAATTCCGGGGGCATGCTCGGCCATATAATCATAAATGCTGTTTAAAATGGAAGTTAAGTATTCTTCTTCTAAATAATGAAGGAAGCACAATTCATACCCGGTATGATAGAAATCCATAAATCCCGAATAGGCATCCCAGGAAAATTCTGCAGGATCAGACTTAAAGATCTGCTCGTTAATAATGTTTCCCATAATGCTGTGGTGGAGATTGACAGTCAGTGCCTTCTGACGTTCCTTTAAATCCTGAAAAGCCTGACGGTGATAGTATTCCTTAATTACATCCTTCATGCTTTCTACGATTTGTTCTTCGTTGCAGGGCTTAAGCAGATAATGGTGGACCCGGTATTTCATTGCCTGCTTTGCATATTCGAATTCTCCAAATCCGGACAGCAGTATAAACTGGGTATCCATATTGGCCTGATAGACACGTTCTATTAATTCTAATCCGGACAGGCCAGGCATGCGGATATCGGTCATTACAATATTGGGTGATTCATCCAGAATCATGTGATAAGCCTCGATTCCGTCACGGCATGTTCCTACCAGTTCAATGCCCATGCTGTTCCAGTCAATCAGGGAGGAAATAGATTCCCGTATTACCCGTTCATCATCGGCAATTATTAATTTAAGCATTAACATTCTCCTTTCGTATCAAAAATGTCTTGCGGTGGAAGGTTCAAAGGAAAAGAAAGTTGTGCAACGGCATGGTCGTCTTCATTATAGAGAGTAAGACCGTAGTGATCTCCATAAGTCAGCTTCATACGTTCCGATATATTTAACAGGCCGATTCCAAAACCATGAGGTTGTGTTTCACGGTTTTTCAATTTGTTTATTAGGTCTTCTTCAAAGGCGGAGCTGTTGTTTCTGACTGTAACAATGAGGGAAGAACCGTCTGCTTCAGCAGTAATTAAAATTTGGCATCCTTCTGTATTTTCTTCCAGTCCATATCGTATGGCATTTTCCACCAGGGGCTGGAGGGTTAGTTTTAACACATAACATCCGACGAGATTTTCAGGGGCAGATATTTCATATTCCAGCCGGTCTTCATACCGGTATTTCTGAATGGTCATATAACATTGAACCAGCTCAAGCTCTCTGCTTAAAGGCACCTGCTTGTTTTTCTGGTCCAGTGTAATGCGAAGGAGAGTTCCCAGGGATTCTGTCATGGAAGAGATATCTTTTGCACCGATTGTTTTGGCCCTCCAGTTGATTGATTCTAAAGTATTGTATAAAAAATGGGGATTCATCTGTGTTTCCAGTGCTTTTAGCTGGGCTTCCTTTATCAGGATTTCGTTCAGGTAATTTGTTTTAATCAGCTGGTTTACTTTATCCACCATCTGGTCGAAACAGGAGTGCAGAATACCTAATTCATCGGTGCGATTGCTGTAATCATAGGAAACCTGGAGAGTTTCATTTTGTCCGGATGCAAAGCGTTCCATTTTTAAAAGCAGATTATCAAAATGCCTTGTGATTGAGTCAATTAACGAAGACGACATCAGGATAGCAAGTCCAATGGAGACAGCGATGATGATCAGGCAGACTTCCAGGCTTGTGCGGAGAGAATCTGCAATGCTGCCATAGGGAATCAGACAGACATAATCCCAGCCGTATTCCGGTATGATTCCTTTGACGTAAAAGAAACTGTTTCCTTCCTTATTTACAATTCCGTATCTGGAATTAAAATAATTTCCAAAAGGAGTTTTTTCGTCAGCTTTTATACTGGAAGAATTATAGATTAAGTTCTCCTGACTGGAAAGAATATAGCGGGTGTCTTCATTAAAATGGCTGGTGTTTGTGGCAGCATTAATGAGTCCGTCAACATTGATGCTTACAATCAGTGTTCCCAGCGGATCAAGTGTTAAATATTCTGTGCGCAGTAAATGTTTAACCATAAACAGACCGTATTGATCGCTGTAATCGGTAATCCAGACAGTTCGTCCCCTGGCGTCTTCGGCTCTTGAGACGAGATCCTCAACGACGGATTCCGGAAGCGTTTTTCCAGCCGAAATATGAGTATGGATGGAGTATCGGTCCTGATAGAGACTCATAAAGTTAATGTTGTTTTTCCGGAAGGTAAAATAATATTCATTTAAAACTCCGTAAAGAGATTTATATGCAATGGAACGGTCCTGGATGCTTAAGGAATCTTTTAAGGTACCAAGTCCGTTCTGAATATTGGTATCAGCCAGAAACATATCTGCCATTGTAGAAATATTGTCCAGCCGGTTATTTAACTCTTTGCCAGTGTATGATAAGGAGGAGGCCACTGATTGATAAAGTACCTTTTGATTGGCCTTTGTAATCAGCTGAATACTAAACAGAGAGGCCAGAGCCAAAAGGATAATGCAAAAAAAAACGATGGAATGAATCTTCTTCTTTAAGGAAAGATTTCTTATAAAATGCTTCATAAAAACCGCCTTTCGGATACTGGACTAATGACAGGTAAATTATATATAAAACATTACACCAATACAACCGGTGAGAGCAAAGAACTATTCAAATTATACACACAACACGGTTTTTTCAACCTGGAAGCCGGTTTTAATCATTTACTGAAATTATAGGGGGAAGTATAATGAAAAACGCCTGATATGCAAAAAAATGAATGGAGGAAGGTTACATGAAGAAAAGAATTGCGTTACTAATGGCGGCAGTTATGGCGGCAGCTTCCCTGTCCGGATGCGGCGGCGGTGATACAGTCACTACGGCAGATACTACGGCGGGCTCAGCAGAAGCAGATACTTCCAAAGC
This sequence comes from Bacillota bacterium, assembly GCA_023386315.1. GTDB lineage: Bacteria > Bacillota > Clostridia > Lachnospirales > Lachnospiraceae > Lacrimispora. The sequence continues at coordinate 13,335 of JAEWJZ010000002.1, forward strand.
AGCTGTGGGGAATGAAAGCGGAGATCTTAAGCTAACCATGTGTTGGTGGGGAAATCAGGTCAGAAACGAGAAAACACAGGCAGCACTTGATTTATATACAGAGCAGAATCCTGGGACAGTTATAGAAGGCCAATTCTCTGAGTGGTCTGATTACTGGAATAAACTGGCGACTTCTGCAGCAGGCCAGGCAATTCCTGATATTGTCCAGATGGACTATTCGTTTATTGACCAGTATGTAAAAAACGGACTTCTGGTGGATTTGACGCCCTATATGAAAGATGGTACTTTGGATGTCTCAAATATCTCTGATAATACTATGGCAAGCGGTACGGTGAACGGAGGTGTGTATGCGGTCTGTGCAGGAATTAATGCACCTTCACTGCTGTATAATAAGACACTTCTGGACAAAAATGGTATTGTAGTCAAGGATTATATGACTACCGATGAATTTATTGATTTATGCCGGGAGGTTTATGAGAAGACGGGGTATAAAACGAACATTGCCTATTACAATGCAGGTGCTTATCTCGATTATTTTATGAGAGGAAATGATGTTGTTCTCTATGGAGATAAGAAGATGGGTGGTGAAGAAAAAGATTATCTTCCATTTTTCCAGATGTATGAAACAGGAATAAAGGAAGGGTGGTTTATTGATCCTGGTGTGTTTGCTGAACTTTCCATCGGCTCAGTGGAACAGGAGCCCCTTGTTTACGGATCCAGTCCTGAAACCATGTCATGGTGCGCTTTTTATAACTCAAACCAGCTGACTGCGATGCAAAAAGCAGCTCCGGAAGGTATGGAGATCGGTATTACCACATGGCCGTCAGCAGATCCGAAGAAATCCGGTTATTTAAAATCCAGCCAGTTCTTTTCCGTGGGAGCTCATTCAAAGAATCCCAAAGAAGCGGTGAAGGTCCTTAACTTTTTAACCAATTCCAGCGATGCAAACAACATTTTACTGGGGGAACGTGGAGTTCCGGCTTCCAGTGTAATTGCAAATGAGCTGGCACCGAAGATGAGTGATGTGGAACAGAAGGTCATTCATTATGTCAATGAAGTTGTTACTCCCAATTGTTCCCCCATTAATCCGCCCCAGCCAGACGGTGCAAGCGAAGTTTCAAATCTGTTAAATCAGGTACAGGAACAGCTTTGCTATGGTGTGTATGATGCCAAAACAGCCACTGAAGAATTCTTTAACGGGGCTAACAGCATTATGAGTAAGAAATAATTAATCAGAAGAATATGGGGGCAGAGACAGCTTTGCCCCTGTTCAGACATGAAGACGGTTATCTATGAATGGAGGATGTCTATGAAAGATATGAGAGGTGCAGGACTCAGACATTTCCTGAACAAAGAAAGCACAGCGGGAGTGGTATTCAGCCTTCCATTTATCATTGGCTTTCTGTTGTTTATGGTTGTACCTATGGGAATTTCTTTTTACTATTCTTTATGTGATTATAATATTTTGTCTCCGCCTGTTTTCACAGGATTTACTAATTACATAAAAATGTTTACTGATGATGATGTGTTTTATAAAACCATAGGAGTCACGTTTTATTTCGCCTTTGTATCGGTTCCTCTGCGACTTGTTTTCGCACTTATGGTAGCCCTGCTTCTGCTAAAGTCATCAAAGGCAACCGGCTTTTACCGGGCGTTCTATTATCTTCCTTCCATTATCGGAGGATCTGTGGCAGTCTCCATATTATGGAAGCGAATGTTTGCAACCGATGGTGTGATTAATTTGCTTCTGGGTATTTTAGGGATACACACCAGTTTTGCATGGCTTGGAAATAAAAATACGGCGATATGGACTCTTATTATACTGGCAGTATGGCAGTTCGGTTCCTCCATGCTGATTTTTTTATCATCTTTAAAGCAGATTCCCGTATCGCTTTATGAGGCTTCCAGAGTAGACGGTGCGAATAAGTTTTCTCGGTTTTTCAAGATCACTCTGCCTCTTTTAACACCTACTATTTTCTTTAATCTCGTTATGCAGATGATTAACGGTTTCCTTGCATTTACACAATGTTTTATTATTACCCAGGGTAAACCGCTCAACTCCACTTTATTCTTTACCGTTTATATGTATCAGCAGTCCTTTGAGTTTTATAACACTGGATACGGTGCAGCACTCGCATGGGTGATGCTGGCGATGATATGTGTGATTACAGTGATTCTGTTTGCAACAAAAAGATTCTGGGTTTATACGGAAGGAGTGTGAGGCAGGTGATGACCAGAAAAAAAGCGGGTAAGATTTTATATCATGTAATTGTGTGCAGCCTTGGACTTGTAATGATTTATCCTCTGTTTTGGATGGTTATGAGTTCATTCAAGGAAACAAATACTATCTTTTTAACAGCAGGCCAGCTGATTCCGGAGAAATTTGTGCTTACCAATTACACAAACGGCTGGAAGGGTTTCGCAAAAATATCTTTTGCAGTTTTTTTTAAGAATTCTTTATTTATAGCTGTTACAGCAACGCTTGGAACTGTTTTTTCTTCGGCTTTGGTAGCTTACGGACTTGCAAGGTGCAGATTTTTTGGAAGAAAAATTCTGTTTGCAGCGATGTTGATTTCTATGATGCTTCCGGCACAGGTGCTCATGATTCCCCAATATTTATGGTATCAGAAATTGGGTTGGGTAGGAAGCTATAAACCGATGATTCTTCCCTATTGTTTTGCTATTCAGGGTTTCTTTGTATATCTGATGATTAATTTCATTGATGGTATTCCAAGGGAGCTTGACGAGGCCGCTAAGATTGACGGCTGCTCCTATTACAGTATATTTTCCAGGATTATCATGCCCCTTATCACACCGGCGCTGATTACTGCCAGTATATTTTCGTTTATGTGGAGATGGGATGATTTTCTGTCTGCCCTGCTTTATATCAATGAATCTGCCAGGTATCCGGTCAGTCTTGCCCTTAAGCTGTTTTCTGATCCGGGATCTTCCTCGGATTACGGTGCTATGTTTGCAATGGCAACTCTGTCTATTTTGCCGGCAGTGACTATCTTTATCTGTCTGCAGAAATATCTGGTGGAAGGTATCAGTACATCGGGCTTAAAGGGATAAAAGGAGAAGAAAAATGATAAATGAAAATGTTCCAAGACCTGATTTTCAAAGGGAAGAATGGACAGATCTCAATGGAGAATGGGATTTTTCATTCGATGAACCGGTATTTGATAAAAAAATCAATGTACCGTTCTGCTATCAGTCGGAAATGAGCGGGATCTGTGATACAGATGTTCATCACGTTGTCTGGTACCGGAAAGAATTTGATGTGGAGAAAAGCAGATTAATGGGAAAAAGCCTGCTTTTAAAATTTGGAGCTGTGGATTATGAGGCAGAGGTTTATATCAATCAAATCCTTGCGGCAGGACACAGAGGCGGTCATACTCCCTTCGAGGCTGACATTACCGGACTGGTTTTGGAAGGAAAAAATGTTGTAACAGTTAAGGTGATGGATTATAGTGATGAGGATAAGCCCAGAGGAAAACAGACCTGGACAGGAAAAAATTTTGCTTGCTGGTACACGCCTACAACTGGAATATGGCAGAGTGTGTGGCTGGAATATGCAGGAAAAGCCTATATAAAACGAATGAAAGCAACTCCGGATCTGGAACGGAATGAGGTTTTATGTGAAATCTTTATTTCTTCCATGGAAAAGGTAAGGACAGAAATTTCTTTCCGCAGTCTGCCTGCAGAGGGCGGGACTCAAATGGATTTTGGAAGTTTGAATGTTGCCTGCGAAAATGGGTATGGAAAGGGTATTTTGGCTTTACCGGACCTGGATTTGAGAAGGGAAGAGCTGATATGGACGCTGGAAAGGCCCAATTTGATTGAGATGGAGGCAAAGCTTCTAAATGATAAGGTGACAGGTTATTTTGGACTTCGGTCTGTTTGCATTTCAGGCGGAAGAATTCTTTTGAACGGTGAGGTGCTATTCCAGAGATTGATTCTTGATCAGGGATATTGGAAACAGAGCCTTCTGACGCCTCCGGATAAAGAATCCATTAAAAAAGACATTATATTAGCAAAACAGATGGGATTTAATGGTGCCAGAAAGCATCAGAAAATTGAAGATCCCAGATATTATTACTGGGCAGACAGGCTGGGATTTCTTGTATGGGGAGAAATGCCAAGCTGCTATAAGTATACAGACAACACACTGAAAAACACCTCTGCAGAACTTACTGAATTTATTGAACGGGATTATAATCATCCCTCCATCATCACATGGGTTACTGCAAATGAAAGCTGGGGAATGAGAAATATCAGAACGGACAGCAGTCAGCAGAGCTTTTCCAATATGCTGTATTATCAGGCAAAAGCACTGGATAAAACAAGGCTGGTCAGTGGAAACGATGGCTGGGAACAGACGGAGCACACAGATATACTGGCGTTACATGATTATGAGCTGATGCCGGGAAATACAGGGAAGTACGAGTCCATGGAAGAAATTATATATGGACAGGCGGAACGCCGTATGGTTCTGGCTGATGGACAGAAGTATCGGGGACAGCCTATGCTGATGACAGAGTATGGCGGAATTGCGTTCTCTTCAGAAGAGGAGGGCTGGGGCTATTATAATAAAGCAGGAAGTCAGGAGGAGTTTTTACAGCGCCTGGAGCCTGTTACCGACTTTCTTATAAAAAGCAGGAAATTTTCCGGTTTTTGTTATACACAGCTTACGGATGTTATGCAGGAAACAAATGGGCTGTTAAAGGAAGACAGAACGCCAAAGCTTCCAATGGAAAAACTACAAAAAATATTTGGTAAGAAAAGCTACGAGTAAAGCAGAACCGTATTTTTAGTGGATTAGTTCAGCCAAATGGCTGAACTGTAATCCATAAGCAAACCGTAATAATTGGCTGTTAATAAACTTTGAATTAAAAAATCAAAAAGAACTTGACTATTTAGAAGTTATCCTGTATAATTCCTTTTGTTGTGTTGATGGGCTATCGCCAAATGGTAAGGCAACGGACTCTGACTCCGTCATTTTCAAGGTTCGAATCCTTGTAGCCCAGCTTCTGAGCGGGACCTGATATGGTCCCGTTTTTTTGTGTTAAATCTATGTTAAAAGATATTCCTTTCATCATTTTTAAGGGAAATGGGGTGCCGCCAGTTACTCTTTTATCTGGACAAGAGCTGAAAAATGCTTTATAATGTTATATAATTTTGAGGAGAAAATTTAAATGTATACATTCGGCAGCAGAGTTCGATATAGTGAGACAGATGAATATGGTAAACTGACATTGACCGGTATCATGAATTATCTGCAGGATTGTTCAACTTTTCAATCGGAGGATAATGGGCTGGGAGTGGCATATTTTAGCGAACGGCACAAAGCATGGTGGTTATCATCCTGGCAGATTGTTGTGGATCGTTATCCGACTCTGGGAGAAGAAATTGTAATCAGCACCTGGCCCTATGATTTTAAAGGATTTTACGGATACCGTAATTTTACAGTATGCGATCATGAGGGCAATTATCTGGTAAGAGCCAACTCCGTTTGGTTTTTGTTCGATACGGATAAAGGCCGGCCTGCAAAAATTGAGGCAGATGATATCCGGGGGTATGGAACCACATGGGAGAAACCACTTAATATGGAGTATGCACCCCGCAGAATTGCAGTTCCTGATGAATATGAAACTTCAGTTCCGGTTACAGTGGGCAAGCATCACATTGATACCAACCACCATGTGAATAATTCCAAGTATGTGGAGATTGCCAGGGAAGTACTTCCTGATGGAATGGAAGTGTCGGAACTGAGAGTGGAATATAAAAAAGCAGCAGTCTTCGGAGATGCAGTCTATCCCAGAATCAGTAAGACAGAGGAAGGATATGTTGTTTCTCTGTGTGATGAACAGGGGGCAGCTTACGCAGTCATTTGGCTGCGTGGAACAACAGAGAGGATATAAGATGATTGAATTAGGTAAGATGCAGACCCTCACAGTCCAGAGGGTGAAGGAGTTCGGCGTGTATTTAGGAGAAGATGCCGGCAGTGAAGTATCTGTACTGCTTCCTAAAAAACAGGTTCCTGAAGGTACGGTGCAGGGAGATGAGATTACGGTCTTTATCTATAAGGATTCAGAAGACCGGCTGATTGCGACGACTGCGGTTCCCAGGCTTTTAGTTGGTGAGACCGAAGTTCTGAAAGTGAAGGAAGTGGGCAAAATCGGCGCATTTCTGGATATGGGACTGGAGAAGGATCTGCTTCTGCCATATAAAGAGCAGACATATAAGGTACGGACCGGTGAGAACGTTCTTGTTACTTTATACATTGATAAGAGTAAGCGCCTGGCTGCAACGATGCGGGTATATGCCCATATGAGCAACCAGTCTCCTTATAAAAAGGATGATCAGGTGACCGGAATTATCTATGAATTCAGCGATACGCTGGGAGCATTTGTTGCAGTAGATAAAAAATATTACGGACTGATTCCGAAAAAGGAGCTTTTTGAGAAATACAGGGAAGGCGACGAGATAACAGCAAGGGTTACAAAGGTAAGGGAAGATGGGAAGCTGGACTTAAGCCCAAGACAGAAGGCATATATTCAGATGGATGCAGATTCGTTAAAGGTTCTTGGGATAATAGAAGACCAGTTTTCAGGAAGTCTGCCATTTACTGATAAGGCCGATCCGGACAGAATAAAGAGGGAGTTTTCCATGAGCAAGAATGCATTTAAGCGTGCAGTGGGACACCTTCTTAAAGAAGGAAAAGTCAGGATAACAGAAAACAAAATCGAAGTAATTAATTAGCGGGTAAGCGGATAACAGGAGGATTATTTTGGACTCGATAGACTATTATAATAAGTATGCGGCAAAGGAATTTGAAGAAACAGTGAATCAGGATATGTCAGAAATCATGAGAGAGTTTTTAAATTATCTGGATGAAGGCGATACGATTCTGGATCTGGGCTGCGGATCAGGAAGAGACAGCCTCACTCTATATGAGCTGGGATATGATGTGACACCCCTTGATGCATCTGCAGAGATGTGTAAGCTTGCGGAAATTCACACTGGCCTTGATGTACTCCAGATGACATTTGAGCAGATGGATTTTGACGATGTATTTGATGGAATCTGGGCGTGTGCATCGCTGCTTCATACTCCGAAAAAGGAACTTTCAGGCATTCTTACAAAGATAGCAAGGGCCTTAAATGATAAGGGTATTCTATATATGTCTTTTAAGCTGGGAGATTTTGAGGGATTCAGGGGAGAACGGTATTTCAGTGATTTTACCGCAGACTCCGTTTCCCAGCTGTTAAGAGAAAACGGCAGATTTGAGATTCTGAAGCTGTGGGAAACGGATGATATTCGTTCTGGTCATTCTGACGTCAGGTGGCTGAACGTTCTTGCGAAAAAGAAATAAATAATTTAAAAATATTACAAGGCGATGTCGAAAATATTGACATCGCCTTGTAATATATAACCAAATAAGAGGCAAAATAGTCACAGGCTATCGAATATAGACAGAAATGTACGAGCCTGTCTCTTGATATTTTGACGTTTCAATCAGTTTTTTCAATCGTTATACAAATTAGCCAAATAGCCGAAATGGATTTTGGTAAATAAGAATATGGTAAAAAAAAAACAATTCATGTATGATTGTTTCAGAAACATGGAGCTGCAGCTGTGGGGGCTTGTGGTTCTGAACAGAGAATATACATTTTATTTTTAGGAGGATTAGTAAATGGCTAGTTTATCACTGAAAAACATCGTCAAGAAATATCCGAATGGATTTGAAGCAGTAAAGGATTTCAATCTGGAAATTGCAGACAAAGAATTTGTTATTTTTGTAGGACCATCCGGATGCGGTAAGTCTACAACTCTTCGTATGATTGCTGGTCTGGAAGATATTTCCTCCGGTGAACTTTACATCGATGGAAAGTTAATGAATGATGTAGAGCCTAAGGACAGAGATATTGCGATGGTATTCCAGAACTACGCTTTGTATCCGCATATGACTGTATACGATAACATGGCGTTTGGTCTGAAACTGAGAAAGACTCCAAAGGATGAGATTGATAAGCTGGTTCATGAAGCTGCAAGAATCCTTGATCTGGAACATTTATTAGATCGTAAGCCAAAGGCATTATCCGGCGGACAGAGACAGCGTGTAGCTATGGGACGTGCCATCGTACGTAATCCAAAAGTATTCTTAATGGATGAGCCGTTATCCAACCTTGATGCAAAACTGAGAGGACAGATGCGTATTGAGATCTCTAAATTACATCAGAGACTTCAGGCTACAATTATTTATGTAACACATGATCAGACAGAGGCTATGACCCTTGGTACCAGAATTGTAGTTATGAAAGATGGTGTTATTCAGCAGGTTGATTCTCCTCAGAACTTATATGATAAGCCAGGCAACAAGTTCGTAGCCGGATTCATCGGAGCACCTCAGATGAACTTAATCGAAGCTGTTGTTGCTAAAAAAGGAAGCGATGTTACTTTAACATTTGGCGGTAACACCATTGCACTTCCAGCTGAGAAAGCAAAGAAACTGGAAGATGCAGGATATGTTGGAAAGACTGTAGTTTTAGGTATTCGTCCTGAAGACCTTCATGATGAGGAAGCCTTCCTTGAGTCTTCTCCTGCAAGTGTAATTGATGCAACAATCAGAGTTTACGAATTGCTGGGTGCAGAAGTATACTTATACTTTGATGTAGAAGAAGTAAACTTTACAGCAAGAGTAAATCCTCGTACAACTGCAAGACCTGGCGATACAATCAAGCTTGCTCTTGATTTATCAAAAGTTCATGTATTTGACAAGGATACAGAATTAGTTGTATTGAACTAATTAATGAAATTTTAAGCAGGCGGGTATGATACTCGCTTGCTTTTTTTTCCTTTTTGCATTAATATAGAATAAGGTAAATTTACGAAAAAGGAGAATATGCCATGATTTCGAATCAAATACTTCAAACAACCATTGAAGGATTAAAAGGAATAACAAGAATAGATCTGTGTATTTGCGATACAGAAGGAAAGGTTTTGGCAACCACATTTCCTGATGCGGAAGATTACGAAAGTTCGATCCTGGCGTTCGTGGATTCTCCAGCAGACAGCCAGGTAATCCAGGGATATCAGTTTTTTAAAGTCTTCGACGAACATCAGTTAGAATACATCCTCCTTGCAAAAGGCGGAAGCGATGATGTATATATGGTAGGCAAATTAGCATCTTTCCAGATTCAGAGTCTTTTGGTTGCTTATAAAGAGAGATTTGATAAGGACAACTTTATAAAGAATCTTCTATTAGATAACCTGCTTCTGGTAGATATCTATAACCGGGCGAAAAAACTTCACATTGAGACCAATATCAGACGGGTTGTATTCATTATTGAAACGCAGCACGAAAAAGATGTGAATGCGCTGGAGACCGTACGCAATTTATTTGCAGCAAAAACAAAGGATTTTGTGACTGCTGTTGACGAGAAGAATATTATACTTGTTAAAGAGGTAAAAGAAGGCGAGAATTACGAAGATCTGGAAAAGACCGCCAATACAGTTCTGGATATGCTGAACACAGAGGCCATGACTCAGGTTCATGTAGCATTTGGAACCATTGTAAGTGAGATTAAGGAAGTATCCAGATCTTATAAGGAAGCCAAGATGGCTATGGATGTAGGTAAGATCTTCTATAGTAATAAGAATGTGGTAGCTTACAGCAAGCTTGGAATCGGACGGCTGATTTATCAGCTTCCGCTGCCATTATGCCGCATGTTTATTAAAGAGATCTTTGACGGCAAATCGCCGGATGATTTTGATGAAGAGACACTGACCACCATCAACAAATTTTTCGAGAACAGCTTAAACGTATCCGAGACTTCCAGACAGCTTTATATTCACAGGAATACTCTGGTATACCGTTTAGACAAGCTGCAGAAGAGTACAGGTCTTGACCTTCGGGTATTTGAGGATGCGATCACATTTAAGATCGCCCTGATGGTAGTTAAATATATGAAGTATATGGAGAACCAGGACTATTAACGCTGGCAATGAGCAGTGTGAAAAGAGGCAGTAATACAGATGCGTTGTGCTTGCACAAAAGCATCTGTATTGCTGACTCTTTTCATAGGGCGAAGCCCGTAAACCGAGATGGAGCGAAGCGTAATCGAGGTTTCACTGCGGAGTCGCGTTTCTATATATTGAAGGTTTCTGCGAATTCGCGGTTTCACCAATCTTTCAAAGAAAATCACGTTATGCAAAATTACTCAGAGGACTAAAATGATTGAATTATGGAACGTAAGTAAAACATACGAGGCGGGAAACAAGGCACTGCGTAACATCAATATGACTGTAGCTGACGGTGAATTTGTTTTCATCATCGGCAGAAGCGGCTCCGGAAAATCCACTCTGCTGAAAATGCTGTTAAAAGAAGTGGAGCCCACCTCTGGTAAAATCATAGTAAATGATATGAATTTAGGCAAGATGCCAAGGCGGTTCATCCCCCGGTACCGTCGGAAGCTTGGCATGGTTTTTCAGGATTTCCGCCTGTTAAAAGACCGTAATGTATACGAGAACGTTGCATTCGCACAGCGGGTCATCGGGGCATCCACAAGAAGTATAAAAGAATCAGTGCCAGCCATGTTAAAAATGGTGGGGCTGTCTTCCAAATATAAATTTTTTCCTCAGCAGCTTTCCGGCGGAGAGCAGCAGCGGGTGGCGATTGCAAGAGCTCTGATTAATAAGCCTGAGATTCTTCTTGCTGACGAGCCTACAGGCAACTTAGACGGCCACAACTCCATGGAGATTATGAAGCTTTTAGAGGAGATCAACAAGCTGGGTACTACTGTGATTGTCGTTACCCACAGTCAGGAAATTGTAGACCGAATGAAGAAGCGGGTAATTATGATGGATCGCGGAGCCATCGTAAGCGATGAGAAAAAAGGCGGTTATACGTATGAGAATTAGTACATTTTGGTATTGCCTGAAACAAGGTGTAATAAACATCTGCAGAAATATATTATTTTCACTGGCCTCCATTGCAACAGTATCCGCCTGTATTTTCCTTTTTTGCCTGTTCTTCTCCATTGTGGTAAATGTACAGTATGTAATTAAGAACACGGAGAGCACAGTAGGTATCACTGTATTTTTTGATGAAGGTCTTGATAAGAACAAGATCACCCAGATCGGCAATGAAATCAAGTCACGAAAAGAAGTGAAGGATGTAAAATTCACTTCTGCCGAGGATGCATGGGCGGAAGCAAAGAAAGAGTACTTTGGTGACATGCAGGATCTGGCAGAAGGATTTGAAGAGGATAACCCTCTTGCCAATTCTTCTTCCTACACCATATTCTTAAATGATTTAGCACAACAGGATGAGATTGTATCCTGGCTAAATGGAATTGAGGGAGTAAGAAAAGTTAATTATTCCAAAACTGCGGCAGAAGGAATGAACAGCTTGAATAAAGTGATCGGAATTCTTTCCATGCTGATCATTGGAGTTCTTCTGGCTGTTGCCATATTCTTAATCAGCAATACAATTTCCGTAGCAGCAGCCTTCCGGAAAAATGAGAATCAGATTATGAAGCTGATTGGTGCCACCAATTACATGATCAGGGCGCCTTTTGTCGTTGAAGGAGTCATCATCGGTCTGGTAGGAGCCTCCATTCCGCTGATTGCCATTTATTTTCTTTACCGTTCAGCAGTTGGGTATGTAGTGACGAAATTCAGCATTCTGTCCGGATTATTTCAGTTCCTTCCTGTTGATGCCATATTCCCTTATATGGCGGCAACGGCTATGTCACTGGGACTTGGAATCGGATTTTTTGTAAGTTTCTTTACTATTCGGAAACATTTAAAAGTATAAGGGGAGCCGTCCATGAATCATGGAAAAAGACTGTTTGCAGTGGGAATCGGTCTTTTTATGACCGTATCATGCATATTTCCCTCCTATGGTACAAAAAATGAAGTAAATGATGCAAAGAAAAAGGCCAGTTCCATGGAGGACCAAAAAAAGGATGTGGAATCAGCTTTAAAAGATCTGGAGGGCTTAAAAGCGGATACAGCCGCTTATGTGAGAGGACTGGATGACAAGCTCGCTGTCTATGACAAACAGCTGACTGCGCTGACTGCCCAGATCTCAGCAAAAGAAGAGCAGATTAAAACGGTCAAAGCGGACTTGGAGATTGCCAGGAATGCACAGGAACATCAGTACCGGAATATGAAACTGAGAATTCAATATATGTATGAGAAGGGTGAGACGAATTATCTGGACTTGCTGTTTAGGTCCGCCGATCTCACCCAGCTTTTTAACCGGGCGGAATATATCAGAAGCATTACTGCATATGATAGAAGAATGCTGGAGGACTATAAAAGAACCAAAGAAGAGATCAGCCAGAGAGAAGTGCTTCTAAATGCAGAATATGAAAAACTGCTTGGTTTTCAGACTGCTGCCGAAGTAAAAAAGCAGGAGGCTGAGGGGCTTTTACAGGCTAAAAACCAGGAACTTGCATCGTATGAGAACAGGATAACTGAAAATCAGGAAAATTTATCTGAACTGGAAAAAGATTTAGCGGCACAGGAGCAGCGTATCAAAGAAATGGAAGCACAGATACGCAAACAGGAGGAAGAAGCAAGGAAAGCGGCGCAGGAGGCTGGTAAAACGTATAATACGGTGGCAATCGGGAATATTAATTTTATATGGCCCTGCCCCTCATCTTCAAGAGTTACTTCTTCCTTTGGCGACAGGGAATCCCCAACCGAAGGGGCCTCTTCCAATCATCAGGGCATTGACATCGGAGCATCAACCGGTGCCGGTATTTCAGCAGCTGCTTCCGGGACAGTAACGATCTCTACATACAGTTATTCTGCCGGTAATTATATCATGATTCATCATGGCGGGGGAGTCTATACTGTTTATATGCACTGTTCCGAACTCCTGGTTTTGGCGGGGCAGGAAGTGTCGCAGGGACAGTTAATTGGAAAAGTGGGTTCTACCGGATATTCCACAGGACCGCATCTCCACTTTGGGATCAGAGTGAATGGAAGTTATGTAAATCCAGTGAAATACGTAAGCCCATAATGAGCTAGATAGGAGAATGACAGTGGAAAGTAAGAATAAATTTTGGAAGGGTGCCCTGGTCGGGGCACTCCTTACCACATTAGCAGGCCTTATAATTGTCGGCATGTCTTTAGGTATTTTTTTAATTGGAAGAACCGCCATTGATGGAAAGGGACAGACGGCAGAATCCGCTCAGGCAGAGAATCAGGATGGCAATCTGGATTTGAACCGGATTGTAGCCAAGATCCAGACCATTCAGGGAGTGATTGATAAATATTACCTCTTTGATGAAGACAATGGGAAAGTAGAAGACTGGATTTATAAAGGAATGCTCTATGGTCTTGAAGATCCATACACTGTCTATTATACTGCAGATGAGTATAAGAAGCTGATGGAGGATACTTCCGGTGAATACTGTGGGATCGGAGTAATGGTAAGCCAGAACCCTACAACCGGGGTGATTATGGTAAGCAAGGTGTTTGAAGGAACACCTGGTGCCGAAGCTGGGATTCTTCCTGGTGACATCCTTTATAAGGTCGGCAGCAAAGAAGTGACCGGAATTGATTTAGAGCTGGTAGTAAAGGACTATATCAAAGGAGAAGAAGGCACACCGGTAACCATAACCGTTCTTCGCAAGGATGCCGGCGATTATATTGATATGACCATGGAACGCCGCCAGATCACCGTCCCCACTGTAGAATATGAGATGCTGGCTGACAACGTGGGATATATCTCAGTAAGCCAGTTTGACACAGTGACTGCAGACCAGTTTAAAGGCGCCATTAATGACCTGGAAAAAAAAGGAATGAAAAAGCTGGTAGTTGATTTAAGAGATAACCCCGGAGGCGTTGTGGATGCAGTTGTATCCATGCTGGATTATATTCTTCCTGATGATCTGGTAATTGAAGGAGATCCCAATCTGGTCAGAACAAAGAAGAACAAAACGCTTCTGGTCTATATGGCAGATAAGAATGGGGAAGGGGAGCAGTATTATGCAGCTGACGGACATGAGGTAGATGTTCCCATGGCAGTTCTGGTGAACGGGCAGTCTGCAAGTGCTTCCGAAGTTTTCTCCGGAGCGCTTAAAGCATACAATAAAGCAAAGCTTGTAGGTACCAAAACATTTGGAAAGGGAATTGTACAGACATTGTTCCCGTTAGACAATGGAACAGCCATTAAGATGACTGTAGCCCACTACTACACACCCAGCGGTTTTGATCTTCATAAAAAAGGTCTTGAACCCGATGTTCCGGTGGAGTTAAAAGAAGAGCTGAAAACTAAAATAAAGATTGAGCATGACGAAGATAATCAGCTGACAGAAGCGATTAATGCATTAAAATAGAAAGATAGAAAGCCCTTAAGAGACGACAGCAATCAGATTGCCTTCTTAAGGGCTTTTTCATCACATGGAGCAGGTTTTAAGTAAACTTAGAAAATGTCTGCATTCCTCTTCCCTGGTCGCCCAGGAGGTAACCAGGCGAATGACCAGATAGCCATCAGTTCCTTTTTCCTGTATGGAAAATACAAATTCTTTTTCAAGTTTTTCTATTACACTCTCAGGAAATATGGGAAACAGCTGGTTGGTAAACGAAGGGGAAGCAAAGGAATAGCCGCAGTCATCAATTCCTTTTCTTAAGATATCAGCCATGGCATTGGCATGGGAAGCCAGTTCATAGTAGAGGTTGTCTGTAAACAGCTCCTCAAACTGAATCCCTAAGAGCCAGCCTTTTGCCAGCAGCGCGCCACGCTGCTTCATCATGAATCGGAAATCAGGTTTTAAATCCGGATGGCTGATGACCAGGGCTTCCCCGAACAAAGCACCGGCTTTTGTTCCACCAATATAAAAAACATCGGTTAAAGCAGCGATATCCTTTACCGTTAAGTCGTTTACTGCACTGGTCAGTGCAGACCCCAGGCGGGCGCCGTCTAAAAAGAGATAGAGGTTCTTTTCCAGACACAGGCTGTGGATTGCTTCCAGTTCTGCCTTGGAATACTGTGTACCGATTTCTGTAGAATTGGAGATATAGACCATTTTGGGCTGGACCATATGTTCATCTGTATGATGATTTAACGCCTGGATGATATCATCAGGAGTCAGTTTTCCGTCTTTTCCTGGCATAGCCAGAACTTTATGGCCGGTTGCTTCTATTGCACCGGTTTCATGGACATTAATATGTCCCTGAGCAACACAGATCACCGCCTGCCACGGTTTAAGGGCAGTTCCGATGGTAATTAAATTGGTCTGGGTTCCTCCCACAATAAAATGAACATCAGCCTCCTGGCGCCCGATCTCCTGTCTGATCATCTCTCTGGCATGTGCGCAGTGTCCGTCAATTCCGTAGCCGCCGTTCTGATCCAGACTGGTCCGGGTGATCGCTTCCAGGATTTTTGGATGCGCGCCTTCGCTGTAATCGTTATTAAAGCTGTACATAAAATGTCCTCCTGATGATTGATGGTATAAAAAATATGATATACTAAATGTGCTGGTTTTACAATGGCGGATGAAACAAAAACAGTATAATCTTATGTTATAGTAAATATTCATATCATGTATTATTATTATATTAATGGCTGTGGTAAAATAAAAAAAGAATATGTATTACTTATGAGCAGGAGGAAACCTTATGCCGTCAGGTGCAATTTTTAAATTTCATAATGATCTTGATACAGATCAGATTATAGGCTCCCAGTATCTTTTATTGCCTGATCTGGAAGAAATGAAAGTACATACATTTGAATCTCTTGATCCTGAGTTTCCAAAGAAAGTAAAAGCGGGAGATTACGTAGTGGGAGGGGAGAATTTTGGCTGTGGTTCATCAAGAGAGCAGGCACCGGGAGTATTAAAGGCTCTGGGTGTGGAAGCGGTGATAGCAAAATCATTTGCCAGAATTTTCTTTCGAAATGCAATTAATATAGGACTCCCGGTGATTGTCTGCAAAGAACTTCCGGATGAAGTGAGTACCGGAGATGTCATGGAGCTTTTTTTGTCAGAGGGAATTGTTAGGGCAAACGGAAAAGAGTACTCCTGCACAAAGCTTCCTGAATATATGCAGAATATTTTGAATCAGGGCGGCCTGATTGCATCTTTAAATAAGGAGGATCAGGTATGGGAATGACAATCGCAGAGAAAATCATAGCGGCTGCTGCCGGTGCAGATCATGTGAAACCGGGTGATATTCATACTGTTAATTTAGACCGCCTGATGAGCAATGACGGAACAACTCATTTAACGGTTGACATGTATCATAACAAGCTGACAAACCCCCATATTGCGGATCCGGATAAACTGGTCTTTATTGTGGATCACAATGTGCCTGCAGACAATCCGAAGACAGCTGCAGCTCAGAAGAAGATGAGAGATTTTGCCAGAGAGCACCGGATTGATTTCTGGGAAGGAAAGGGTGTATGTCATCAGATTATGATGGAAAATTATGTCTGTCCCGGAGAACTGATCTTTGGTGCAGACAGCCATACCTGTACCTACGGTGCGTTAGGTGCTTTCGGCACAGGAGTGGGCTGTACGGACTTCCTTTACGGAATGGTTACCGGTACCTCCTGGGTGCTTGTTCCGGAAACTGTTAAATTCAATCTGGTTGGGAAGCTTCCTGACGGGGTTTATCCAAGAGATTTAATGCTTACCATCATCGGGCAGATCGGTGCCAATGGCTGTAACTATCAGGTGATGGAATTTTGCGGAGAAGGAGTAAAGACGCTGAGTGTCAATGACCGTATGGTTTTATGCAATTTATCCGTTGAGGCAGGGGCAAAGACGGGTATTTTTGAGGCGGATGAAACCGCACTGAAATATCTGGAAAAACGGGGAAGAAAACCAAAGGCTGTATATAAAAGTGATCCCGATGCCATTTATGCAAGGGAATATACGATTGATTTGTCGACGATAGAACCAGTGATTGCAAGACCGGATTTTGTAGATGATGTGGTTCCTGCAAAAGAGGTTTGCGGAGTAAAAATTGATGAGGCATTTTTAGGTTCCTGCAACAATGGACGAATTGAAGAACTGAGGATCGGTGCGGGGATTATCAAGGGAAAAAAGGTAGCGGACAGCGTACGGTTTTTAGTTGTTCCGGCAAGTCTGGAGGTATACAAACAGGCGTTAAAAGAAGGACTCATTGACATCTTCATGGAATCCGGAGCCATAGTGATGAATCCCAACTGCAGCGTCTGCTGGGGAAGCTGCCAGGGTGTCATTGGTGAGAATGAGGTTCTGATCAGTACGGGGACCCGTAATTTTAAAGGCAGGGCAGGCCATCCCAGTTCCAAGGTGTACTTAGGTTCTGCTGCCACAGTGACGGCATCAGCGATTGCCGGGGAAATCACGCTTGCATAACGAAGGGGAAAGGGAATAAGAATGGAGACATTTACAGGAAAAGTCTGGGTTCTGGGAGATGATATCGATACGGATATTATCATTCCCACGGAATATCTGGCTCTTAAAACCATAGATGAGATGAAGCAGTACGGCTTTAGCCCTCTCCGGCCGGAGCTGGCGGGCCAGATAAAAGAAGGAGATATCATTGTAGCAGGAAAGAACTTTGGCTGCGGATCATCAAGAGAACAGGCACCTGAGATTATTAAAGCTCTGGGTGTAAAATGTGTAATCGCCAGATCCTTTGCCAGAATATTTTTCCGCAATTCCATTAACAATGGACTTCTTCTCATTGAACAGCCGGATTTGTATGATGATATGACGGAAGGCGATACCATTAAAGTTACTGTAAATGAACATGTGGAATATCAGGGCAGATTTTATGAGATCGCATCACTTCCTCAGAACCTGGTTGATATTATAAGTGCAGGCGGGCTGGTAAAAGCCATGAGAAAACGGAACGGACTGGATTAAGGAGGGGGCAATGGGAAGTACAATCATTGAGAAAATAATCAGGCATAATACAGGTGCAGAAAATGTAAAACCGGGAGATATCGTAACTGTGAAAGCGGACCGGGTGATGATACATGACATTTTCATTCCCTTTGTAGCAGATAAATTTGAGGAGATGGGATTTAAAAAGCTCTGGGATCCGGACAAAGCTGTTTTGATCTATGACCATCTGGTTCCTGCCAGTCAGTTAGATGATACCAGACATTTTCGGATCGGGGATGCATTTGCAGCAAAATACGGCATGAAGCATGTGCACAGAAGCGATGGAATCTGTCATCAGCTGATGACGGAAGCCGGCTACGTGAAACCGGGAGATGTGGTCTTCGGCACAGACAGCCATACTACTACATATGGCTGTGTGGGGGCATTTTCTTCGGGAATCGGTTATACGGAGATGGCAAGTATTCTGGGTACCGGAACTATGTGGATCAAAGTGCCGGAGACGATAAAGGTGGTTATTGAAGGCAGACTTCCGGATCATGTGATGTCTAAGGATATTATTCTTCGCCTGATCGGCGATTTGGGTGCTGACGGCGCAACTTATCTGGCTCTTGAATTTACAGGAAGCACCGTGGAGGAGATGTCAGTGGCAAGCCGCATGACCATCGCCAATATGGCTGTTGAAGCAGGTGCAAAATGTGCCCTGTTTACGCCGGATGAGAAAACAGCCGAATATTGTGAGATACAGCTAAGTGATTTCCAGAAGAGCCTCACCGGGGATGAGGATGCGGTATACAAAAGAGTGATCCGGTACAACGCAGAGGATTTTGATCCAGTCATGGCATGTCCTTCCCAGGTGGATAAAATTAAGCCGGTCAGTGAACTGGAGGGGATTGTAATTGATCAGGTATTCATCGGTTCCTGTACCAACGGCCGTCTGGAGGATCTGGCTGCAGCAGCAGAGGTGTTAAAGGGAAGAAAAGTAGCCGATTATGTAAAGCTCATCATAACACCTGCCAGCCGGAAGGTTTATCAGGAAGCCATGGAACAGGGAATTATGGAGATCCTTTCTGATGCAGGTGCTATAATCACCCATCCGGGGTGCGGTTTATGCTGCGGCAGAACCGGAGGAATATTAAGTGACGGGGAACGGGTAGTGGCTACCAATAACCGGAATTTCCTGGGGAGGATGGGAACTTCCAAAGTGGAGATATATCTGGCTTCTCCAAAAACAGCAGCAGCCTGTGCCGTAACCGGCCGGATTGTAAGCTCAGAAGATGAAGCAGTTTACCAAAAATAAAATCAGAACAAATGTTCCTTCCCTGCCTATACTTTTTATCTTTGCTATGTTATAATCTTGGTACGATATTGTCACCAAGGAGGTAAAAAGAACGTATGGAGTTTCAGTTGCATTCAGAATTTGCCCCGACCGGCGATCAGCCCCAGGCCATAGACCAGCTTGTGAGAGGATTTAAGGAGGGTAATCAGTTTCAGACCTTACTGGGAGTTACCGGCTCTGGAAAGACCTTTACCATGGCGAATGTCATACAGGAATTGCAGAAGCCTACATTGATTATTGCTCACAACAAAACTCTTGCTGCACAGCTTTACGGAGAATTCAAGGAGTTCTTTCCGGAGAATGCAGTAGAGTATTTTGTTTCCTATTACGATTATTACCAGCCCGAAGCATACGTACCATCTACCGATACTTACATTGAAAAGGATTCCTCCATCAATGATGAGATCGATAAACTGCGCCATTCTGCCACTGCGGCATTGTCAGAGCGCAAAGATGTGATTATCGTTGCTTCGGTTTCCTGCATTTACGGTCTGGGAAGTCCTATCGACTATCAGGAGATGGTGATATCCTTACGGCCCGGCATGATAAAGGACCGGGATGAAGTGATTCATAAACTGATCGATATTCAGTATGACCGGAATGATATGGATTTCAGGCGTGGTACGTTCCGCGTCCGGGGTGACGTGGTGGAGATTTTTCCTTCCTATTCCGGCAGCGAAGCTTACCGTGTGGAATTCTTTGGTGATGAGGTTGACCGGATCACGGAAATTGACACACTGACAGGAGAGATCCGGGCAGAGCTGGGGCATATTGCGGTATTTCCCGCTTCCCATTATGTTGTTTCCAAAGATAAGATGGAGCATGCAGCTTCCACTATTCTGGCGGAACTAAAGGAGCAGGTGGAGTATTTTAAAAGTGAAGACAAGCTTTTAGAGGCCCAGAGAATCTCTGAGCGGACTAATTTTGATGTGGAAATGATGAAGGAGACCGGCTTCTGTTCCGGAATTGAGAATTACTCCAGACATTTGACCGGGGGGAAACCGGGAGAGCCGCCTTACACCTTAATTGATTATTTTCCGGATGATTTTTTAATCATTGTGGACGAGTCCCACATCACTCTGCCGCAGGTGAGAGGAATGTACGCCGGAGACCGTTCAAGAAAAACCACTCTTGTGAATTTTGGATTCCGCCTTCCCTCAGCGCTTGATAACCGGCCATTGAATTTTGAAGAATTTGAATCCAAGATTAACCAGATGATGTTTGTTTCAGCAACTCCATCTGTTTATGAATCACAGCATGAGCTGTTAAGAGTGGAACAGATCATTCGGCCAACCGGACTTCTGGATCCTGAGATTGATGTTCGTCCGGTAGAAGGGCAGATTGATGATCTGATTTCTGAGGTCAATAAAGAAGTGGAAAAGAAGAATAAGATATTAATAACCACTTTGACCAAACGTATGGCAGAGGATCTGACGGATTATATGAGAGAGGTTGGAATCAGGGTAAAGTACCTCCATTCCGATATTGATACTTTGGAGCGCTCGGAAATTATCCGTGATATGCGTCTTGATGTTTTCGATGTCCTGGTAGGAATTAACCTTTTAAGGGAAGGTCTTGACATTCCGGAGATTACGCTGGTAGCCATACTGGATGCGGATAAGGAAGGATTCCTCCGTTCAGAGACTTCTCTCATACAGACCATAGGAAGGGCCGCCAGAAACTCGGAAGGTCACGTGATCATGTATGCAGATAATATGACGGATTCCATGAGAGTGGCAATTGAAGAGACAAACCGGAGAAGAGCGATTCAGGAACGTTATAATGAAGAGCATGGAATTACTCCGACAACCATTAAAAAAGCAGTTCGCGATCTGATTGCCATATCAAAGGCTGCAGCAGCCGATGAAAAGGAATTTAAAAAGGATCCCGAATCCATGGATGCAACGGAGCTGGAGAAGCTTTCAAAGGAATTGACAAAAAAGATGCACCAGGCAGCGGCAGAGCTGAATTTCGAAGAGGCAGCAAAGCTGCGTGACCGGATGGTACAGGTGAAAAAGATGCTCCAGGATATCAGTCAGTGAAAAATATTTCTAAGGCATGCAGATGGTGTTGACAATGATTCTCAACAAGTGTAAAATCTCTATGGATGCAATCCAGGGAAAGGACCCTGGTGCGCCGGTTATGGAACAGGCTGCATTCAGAGGAGATTATTATGAAGCTTCATGAAGGAGATATCGGAAAGACCTACATTGTATACAGTGTTATGGTGAAAGATACCATTACAAGAAGGCTGGAAGCGTTAGGCGTCAATGAGATGACGCCGGTTACCCTGTTAAATAAAAAGGGAAGCGGCACCGTGATCATTAAAGTCAGGGGGACTCGTCTGGCTCTGGGAAGGAAGATCTCAGAGGGAATCGAGATAAAGGAGGAGACCGGCCATGAGTGATGACAGCAGAATGATCCGTGTTGCATTTGTTGGTAATCCAAACTGCGGAAAGACAACCTTATTTAACGCTTTTACCGGCGCAAGGCTGAAAGTGGCAAACTGGCCGGGTGTTACGGTAGAGCGCGTGGAAGGTGAGACCAGCTACAAAGGCCAGTCCATACGGGTGATTGATACACCTGGAATTTACAGTCTGACCAGCTATACAATAGAAGAGATTGTTACAAGAAAGTGTCTGGAAGATGAATCGGTTGACGTGATTATTAACGTTGTGGATGCTTCCTCTCTGGAGCGGAATTTATATTTGACACTTCAGCTTCTGGAACTGAAGAAGCCTGTCATTCTGGCACTTAACATGATGGATATTGTGGAAGACAGAGGCATGGAGATTGATCTTCACCGCCTGCCGGAGATGCTTTCGAATATTCCGGTAGTACCGGTATCTGCAAGGAAGCGGACCGGTCTTGATGTGCTTATGCATGCAGTTGTTCATCATTATGAGGAAGGACCCCAGGGGGTTGTGGTTACGTACTCGCCCCGGATTGAGAACAAGATATCCAAAGTGGAGACAGTGCTGAAAGCCCATTATGGAAAGCTTGGGAATCTAAGGTGGCATGCGATCAAGTTTCTGGAATATGATGAAGAGGTTGCAAATGATCATCCGGTTGATTTAAGCAATATTATCGACCATAACTATGAAAAAGAGATTATTAATGAGAAATATGATTATATAGAAGGTGTTATCCATGAGTGTCTTGTAAACAAAGAACAGAAGGCGGCAATGACGGATAAGATTGATGCTTATTTAACCCATCCGTTCTGGGGAGTTCCTCTGTTTCTTGGTATTATGGCCCTGGTGTTTTTTCTGACGTTTACAGTGGGAGATTTCTTAAAGGGATATTTTGAGATTGCACTGGACCATTTATCTGCGTTTATGTATCAGCTGATGACAGTGATCCATGCGGCTGACTGGATCACTTCTCTGGTAGTGGATGGAATTGTTGCAGGTGTAGGCGGAATCCTCACGTTTCTGCCTAATATTTTCATTCTGTTTCTCGCACTGGCTTTTCTGGAAGACAGCGGTTATATGGCGAGAGTTGCTTATGTTATGAATGAAATTATGGGGAGAGTGGGACTTTCCGGCAAAGCGTTTCTACCTATGCTTTTAGGATTTGGCTGTACGGTGCCGGCTGTGATGGCTGCAAGAGCGCTGCCCAGTGAAAGGGACAGGCGAAGGACGATACTCATCACACCTTTTATGTCCTGCTCTGCCAGACTTCCCATTTACGTCTTATTTTCGGAGATGTTTTTTCCGGAACATGCGCTGATTGCAGCATATTCTTTGTATTTAATCGGACTTCTGGTTGCAATTATAATTGCTCATGTGACTCATAAGATGATAAAATCGCAGGAAGAGGATACACTTTTAATTGAACTGCCGGAATATAAAACACCCAATGCAAGAACCGTTGCCATCTATGTCTGGGATAAAGTTAAGGATTATCTTGGGAAAGCGGGTACTACCATATTTCTGGCTTCCATCGTACTCTGGTTTGTATTAAATACCGGATTAAACGGATTTGTCACAGATGTCTCACAAAGCTTTGCAGCGATGATCGGCAGAGTTTTAATTCCGGTTCTTACTCCTGCAGGACTTGGAGACTGGAGAATAGCAGTTGCTCTTATCTCCGGGTTATCCGCAAAGGAAGTGGTTGTCTCCAGCTTTTCCGTACTATTTGGAATCAGCAATATTAATTCGGCAGCAGGAATGGGTGAATTGTCCGGATTACTTGGAAGTGTGGGGTTTGGCGGTGTGAATGCATATGCACTGATGATTTTCTGTCTTCTTTATTCCCCGTGCATTGCCGCAGTTGCTACCATAAAGAAAGAAACCGGCTCCCTGAGATGGACTCTTGGAATGGTATTTTTTCAGCTGGCAGTTGCCTGGATATTTGCTGTTATGGTGTATCAGATTGGAAGTTTGATTTTTTAATTGGATAGAGGATAAACCGATGAATGATAAACTGCTTGTGGAAACTGCAGTTCTGGCAGGTGAGATTATGTTGATAAGTGGTGCGGAAATCTTCCGTGTGGAAGATACCATTGACCACATTTTGAGAAAAGCAGGCCGGGATACGGCAGAAGCGATTGTCTTTTCCACAGGCATTTTTGCATCCTTAAATGATCCCTCAATTGAGGCTATTACGGTGGCAAGAAGGGTGAATGTAAGAAGTACCAATTTAAACAGGGTTTATCTGGTGAACGATGTATCCAGAAAGCTTTGTGCTGATCTTATGACAGTGGAAGAGGCATATGAGAGACTGAAAGAGATCCGGGGGACAGTGCAGTTTCATAAAAGGCTTAAGGATATGGGCTTTATGGGGGTAGCTGTATTTTTCACACTTCTTCTTGGCGGAAACGCAAGGGACTGTCTGGCAGCTGCTGTAACCGGAGCTGTATTAGCGGGGGCCATGGAGGCCTCTGTAAGGATTCGTTTAAATGATTTCTGCGCAAATGCGTTCTGCGCTTTTCTAATTGCTTTAACCACACTTTTTCTTGAACGGTGGGGATTGCCCGGTATAAAAAGTGACATTATTATAATCGGTGCCATCATGCCGCTGGTGCCGGGAGTGATCTTTACGACAGCAATCCGTGATACGTTAAACGGTGATTATGCATCGGGTACAGCAAGAATTGTGGAAGCAGTGGTGATTGCTCTGGCGGTAGCGGCCGGAGTGGGAGCTGGTATGGGATTGTATCAATGGCTGACCGGAGGTAATCTGATATGGTGATTCAGACAGTTGGAGCATTTTTTGCAGTGATCAGCTTTTCCCTGATACTGGAGCTTCCCAAAAAGTATCTGGCTTTATCAGGCGCAATCGGAGCCGTGGGCTGGCTGGTGTACCTTCTTGTACAGGCCGCAGCCGGTTCGGTCATAGCTGCGGCCTTTTTATCTACTCTTTTGGTGGCGCTGTTCAGCCATATTGCAGCCAGGGTATGTAAAGCACCGGTCACCGTGTTTTTGGTCGCCGGGATTCTTCCTTCGGTGCCCGGTGCGTCCATTTACCGAAGCGTATCCTATGTAATCAGTAACGACCCGGTGCTTTCCAGCCATTATCTGGTGGAGACGCTTCAGATTTCAGGTGCCATTGCCATGGCAATTTTTATTATGGATTCATTGTTCCGATTGGGAAAGAAGAAGTAAAAGCAATAGACAGATGATCCTGTGATTTGGAATAGTGATAGATATGATTGGAGAGACGGTCTTCCATTGCAACCTCTTCCTGGTTGATGGAAAAGACGGTTTGTGCCAGTTCCTCATAGGATATCTGGCTGCTGTATGGGATTATTAAGACTTCGTGAATGCTGGATGGCAGAATAATTAAATCGCCGTCTGTGTTTTCTGCGAAGTCTTTTAATATGCCTTCATAGAACATGCAGGCTGCTCCATGGGCACCAAAGGTATTGGTGAGGACATACATGGGAGGGGACAAGGGCGAGGGTTCAAATAACCCGGCCCAGTCCTCTTCTTTTATTTCTGTGTCTGAAGCCTTCATGGTGATCTCCTTTATCACATCCACAAGAGAATTGATTTGGGCGGGAAATAAGCGGGGAGTGTTGGATTTGGCAGCCAGGTATAAATCTTCGGTGGATAAGTTCCATAATTTCTGATGGGAATTGTGGATAAGAGCTGTAAGAAGCTGATCGTCACTTTTGTTCAGAGACAGGCAGAAGATCAGTGATAAATCCAGATCTGGAAAAGATAAGTGGGGGAGATCCAAAAGAAGGGGGCGATTGGCGGATTCATTGATGAGGCGGAAAATAATCCGGTCTGTTAAAGGGATTTCTGAATGGAGTTCTTCTATAAAACTTTCCTCGGGTAAATGATGAGTCTCGTATAATTCCATAATCTCATCAATAATTTGCGGCAGGGGTTTTCCTTTTTTGTATGTATCATAGAAAGTCTGAAGATAAATAGCCGGAGCCGTGTGTTCCTGCGCTTTTCCGATACAGATGCCGTCAAGAGTCAGTCCGTTGTTCTTTGTAACAGCCTGAAATGACAGGCAGTAGCCAGAGCCTAAACGCTCTTCCAGCGAGTCCTTTACTGCTTTTTGAAATTGTTCGTATACCATATGTATACCTCCTTGGATTTGATTTATGTAAATCGCCTGATGCGATATACAGCAGTTGAAAAATGGGATTAAAAATGATGAATAGAAATGCAGACAGGTAAGCAATAAAATTAAATCCATTATACCCTAAGTGATAAAAAATGACAATATGTTTAGACATATTTGGAATTTTGTCGAAAAATCATTCAACTTAAACAGATTGTATAATTACAAAAGTGGAAATTGGTATTATTGTATACACTGAAAAGACGAAAAAAGGGTGAGGACAGTGAAAACAAAAGAAAAAAACAAACAGATTCATGAAAGCAGGCCGAAAAAAAGACATTCAGGACTCATTGAGCTGATCGTTAAGAACGGCAGACGAATAGAAAAGTTCTTTGCACTGGCAGTGATTATATCTGCTGTCTGCGCCTGCTTTATTCACGTCAATTATGATTTAAGCGAATACCTTCCGGATTGGGCTCCTGCTAAAAAAGGGCTTAATGTAATGGAAGAAGAATTTGGTTATCCTGGTACGGCAAGGGTGATGGTTGGACCGGTTACGCTGTACGAAGCGAAGGCCTACAAAGACCGGATTGCAGCGATAGACGGCGTGGATATGGTGATGTGGGCTGATACCACCACCGATGTTTATAAAGCAAATATTTTTATTAATTACGATGATATCCAGGACTACTATAAAGACAATTATGCTGTCATGGATATTATATTTAAAGAAGGCGATTCCAGCAGTCTTACGAAATCGGCCATCAGACAGATGCAGAAGATGACAGGTGACAAAGGCTATTTTATGGGATCTGCGGTTCAGAATAAATCATTAAATGAAACTCTTACCAGGGAGATCAGCATTGCCATGGCAATGGGAGTAATCATGATTGCACTGGTTCTCTGTGCAACAACGACCTCATGGTTTGAACCATTTCTCTTTTTGATGATTATGGGTATCGCAATTATCATTAATATGGGAACCAACCTGGTTATAGGTACGATTTCATTTATTACGTTCAGCGTGGCTGCGATCTTACAGCTGGCGGTAGCCATGGATTATTCGGTTTTCCTTCTGGACAGTTTTACAAAGGAACGGGAAAAAGGGGATGATCCGGTGACAGCGATTACCAATGCACTTCACAAATCCATTCCCTCTATTCTTGCAAGCGGGGCAACAACAATTATCGGTTTCCTGGTTCTGATGCTGATGCGTTTCTCCATTGGACGGGATTTGGGATTTGTACTTGCAAAGGGAATTGTAATCAGTCTTGTAACCGTGCTGTTTTTAATGCCATCTCTTTTGCTTCGCTGGGGAGACAGAATCAAAAAGACAGAGCACCGTTCTTTTATGCCGTCGTTTCATGGACTTGGTATTCTTGTACATAAAGTGCGTTATGGCGTTCTGATTGCAATAGCACTTCTTATAATACCGGCTTTTATAGCCCAGAATATGAATGCATTTACGTTCGGTAACGGCGCACTTGGATCCAGTCCCGGTACCAGGGTATACCATGATGAGCAGCAGATTAACAGCCGTTTTGGAAAGAGTAATTTAATCCTTGCAGTGGTTCCAAATACCAATATGGTAACGGAAAAGAATTTAACAGATGAACTGAAGGATCTTGACTATGTGAGATCTGCCACATCTCTGGCAGGCACCTTACCAGATGGAATTCCGGAAACGATTATACCAAAAAGCATCACCAGCCTGATGCATACGAAAGATTACAGCAGAATCATGATCTATGTAAAATCTTCCGATGAAAGTGATTTTGCATTCCAGTGTTCGGATGAGATCAGTGCAGTCGTAAATAAGTATTATCCGGAAGGAGCATATATAACAGGGGTAATCCCATCTACCCAGAATATCAAGTCAATCATCACGGAAGATTATAACTTTGTAAATATTCTTTCCATACTGGGAGTGGGCCTTGTGGTCATGTTTACCTTCAGGTCTCTGATTATACCTGTTATTGTTTTGATTCCCATTGAAGTAGCCGTATTTTTCAACTTTGCAATTCCTTATTTTACAGGAGAGGATATTTTGTATCTGGGATATATCATCGTCAGCTGCCTTCAGCTGGGAGCAACGGTGGATTATTCCATTCTGATGACCAATAACTATATGGATATGAAGAAAAAGTATCCGGAAAAGGCAAGAGCCATTAAGCACACCGTATCCAAAAGTGCGCTTTCCATTCTGACTTCAGGAACGATATTAACCATCGTAGGGTACGGTTTATATTTTATTTCTTCCGTATCTGCGATCGCAGGTCTTGGGCATTTAATTGGCCGGGGAGCTTTTATCAGTGTAATCATGGTATTGTTTTTGTTACCGGTTCTTCTTACACTGGCAGATCCTGTGTTAATGTGGGAGGAAGGAAAGAAGCAGAAGATGATTGCTGCCCATTTAGCTGTTATTGAAAAGAAAAAAGCGTTTAAGGCGGACATGATACAAAAGAGGAAAGAAAAATTAGAACAGAAGAACGCAAAAGCCGGTGATAAAGAGAGTGGGCAGGATAGAAAGACAGAAGATAAAAAGCAGGAAAAGGAGGAAGTGAAAAGCGATGAAGAGTAAATGGAGCACAGCATATCGGCTGACGGCAGCGGCATTAATCACTTCAATGATCAGTATAAACATGGCGGGAAATAGTTACGCTGGTCCGCCAGCCGTTTCCACTGATGAAACTCTTTATGTAAATCTGGATTATTACGGAAAAGAGACAGACAGCAGTGTGGTAAAAGGAGTGACACTAAACGGAATTCGTACCTTTTCTGATTATGGAACTTATAATGATATTACCAATATGTCAAATTACGCCAAGCCTGCTATTGACGGAGACACAGTGACCTGGCAGCTTCCAGAGGATGCCAAAGACCGTTTTTATTATGAATGTCAATTAAACAACGGCGAAGTAGTTCTTCCCTGGGATTTTGATATTTCTTATAAATTAAACGGTGTACCGAAGGAAGCCAGGGACCTGCTGCATGCGGACGGACTTGTAGAGATAGATGTTCACTGCATTCCCAATAAGAATGCCAATATGTATTATCAGAACAACATGCTTTTACAGGTTGCAACTATGGTAGATATGGAAGATGTTAATTCTGTTGAAGCGCCAGGAGCGCAGATCCAGTCCATTGGTACTTATAAAGCTGTTCTGTTTGCGGCAGTACCAGGTCAGGAAAAAACATTTCATATTGAAATAAGTTCCCATGATTTTGAATCCAGCGGGATTATTATGATGATGGTTCCCGGAACTCTGGATCAGATCAGTGATATTGCCGATGTGAAAGAAGCAAAGGATACATTTAAGGATTCCACAGATGAATTATTAGATGGTATGAATGAAATGCTTGATACGCTACACAACATCAGTGATGGTATGAATGTTACGAAAAAAGGACTCAGCCAGCTGCAGGGTGCAAGAGAAAACTTTGATGCATCAAAAGACGAGATAATCTCCAATACAGATGCCAGCATAGATGGTCTGGAGGCTGCAAATCAGAAGATCAGCCAGCTTGCACCGGACATTATGGCTAATAAGCAGGGACTTGATGATGTGAATAACAAAGTGAATACTCTGGTGGAAACACTTCAGGATTCCGGAGAAGACTTCTATAATTTATCCTCATCTTTAAGAGATTTAAAAGATTCCCTGGGTGATCTGCAAAACGGTCTGGAGGAATCTGATGCGAACCAGATCACAGATGAAATCAAAGAAATTGAGCAGCAGCTGGATGGAATTCAGGCTGTTTTAAAAAAGCTTGGTTCAACTGCGTCTCCATCCCAGGCGTTAAGTGAGGATGATTTAAAAAAGCAGGCAGAGAGTATGCAGCAGCTTATGACTGATATGAATGATGTGTTAGATGACCTGGAATTTTCACTGGGTGCAGATGCGGTAGCAAAGTTGCGCGCCCAGCTTCAATCGGTTGCAGCCACCGGAATGAGCGATCCCAATGCCACCACGCTGATACAGACAGCGGCTGTTTTATCTAAAATCTTAAACTCCATGAACAACATCTTATCCAGTGTACGTTATACAATTTCCGGAATTGATGTGGAAGGCGGAGTTAAGGACAGCAAGGCAGTTGTAAGCAAGCTTGCCTCCATTTCATATGATATTGATACGACTATCGGAGATGTGGTCAGTTTAAATAAAACAAAAAATGATAATAAAGCGGCCTTTGATTTAATGCTTGATGATACTGCGGCTTCTGTAGAGCAGATCAGTTCGGCCACCAATCAGGTGATTTCCCTGTTTCGGAGTGTTCAAAATACCATAAAAAACAACCGGGGCGCAGTAGAAGGCGGCACGAAGGATACCTTAAACGGATTGATTGATATTTTGGAAAAGGCGGCGGAAACCTCATCTACCACAAGTAAACTGAAAGGGGCGAATGAGAGCATCAGAGACAGTATGGATGAGAAGCTGGATAAGATTGCAGATGACAGTAATCTTCTGGAAATGAACTTAGATGATAAGATGGTATCCTTTACATCTGATAAGAACCCAACTCCTTCCAGTATTCAGATTATCTTAAGATCAGAGGAAATATCGGAAGATGATGTAAATACGAATGCAGTAGATATTGAACCTGCTGCGGTAGACGTGGGAGTCTGGCAGAGAGTGAAGAATGTGTTTGCAAAGATCTGGAATGCAGTTACGGGGATTTTTAGTTAAGAAAACAGATGAAATCTTATAATGAGACGGGTGAAGATGTGGTTTTATAAATCTTCACCTGTTTTTTGCACGGAAAGGAGAAGATTACATTATTAGGTTATATTTTCCTGGCGAAATATGATATTATTTGTGCTTAAAAAATAGACAGAATGACACATTTTATTAGATATATCTGTTATTTTAAGGTAATATATGGTATAATTCAATCAGATATCCATTGAACCATAGCATGATTATGATTTGTATCCTGGGGGAAAACATATGACAAATATTGTTGGGATTACAGTTTATGGAGTTTTATATTTAGTGGTTATGCTTCTGCTTTTTGTTTTATTCTTTCTTGGACGGGACTGGCTGATGCTCACCGGGCTGTCCGGCTTTTTACTCATGGGACTCATTCTGTCCATAACCGTAACCAGATATAATTATATCGATATGATACATAATAAAAATATGGTGGAGGTCAGCAGAACAGAACGTATTCCTGAGGTTGTAAAAGTAGGTAATATATACAGGAGCAACTGGAAAACGGTTCAGATTGCGTATGGTTTACCTGGAAGTGAAAAGGAGTACTATTCTGTAATGAGAAGCAGGAATGGACTGTTTGTTATTGAGGGAGGGGTATTGCATACCAGTGGGGGCGACTGAAAAGGTTAGTAGTATTATTGTTTACTACGTTTTTTATTGTTTCGGCATCAACGGTTTCGTATGCCGGGGAATGGAAACAAGATAATGTCGGATGGTGGTATCAAAATGATGATGGGACTCACCCAACATCAACTTGGAAAGAAATTGATGGAAAATATTATTATTTTAATTATTTTGGTTATATGCTTCATGATACCACTACATCTGATGGATATTATGTCGGATCTGACGGTGCATGGACTCAGGATATTCCAGATGAAGACAAAGCCTTTTGCAACCTGGTTTATCCTGTTGATATACTCGGCGGTGTATTTGGTAAAAATTCCGTTGGTGGAATAAGTCCATATGTTGCTTTTAGAAACAATTCAGGAAAAGATATAAAATATATAACGTTTGAAATGACTCCGTATAACAAAGTTGATGATCCTGTGAATTGTACGATTCGTAATTATTCGACAACAACATGTAAGGCTACTGGACCTTATAACCCAGATATCGGCGTTGGACAAGGAGCTTATTCGATAACTTCTGGTGTCGTGTTAATTTTGGATAATGAAACAGAACAACCTTATTACTACACTTCTCGCACCTTCGAAAAGGTCAAATTAGATAAGGCTGCATATGCAAAAACATTTAATAATATGCCGGGCTGGGATAGTGTTTGGTATAATAATGACATCTATAAGATAAAAATCACGAAAGCGATCGTTGATTATATGGACGGGACTAATGACACTATAAACTCGTTAGATGTTACAATGTTTCATGATGATACATTTGACTAATCTTTTCTTAGATCAATAATAATTAAGAGTCAGCTATGTAAAACAGTTGGCTCTTTTTTTTCATGCAAAAATTATAAGTCTTTTAAATCTAAAAGCTAAAAATAGCTTAAGCGTAAAATTAAGGAATATAATGAGGACAGGACAAAATATACTGTAAAAGTGGAATCCACATCTTTCTGCGATATGCTTGACTATAACGGTGTTGTCGTGGGAAAAATTAAGAAAACATTTAGTGACATAACCAAAACTGAGTCAGGAAATTGAGTCATACCATTAAATGAGATGGCTATGAATTATTTCCGGACAAAAAAATAGTGCATCTGATAGGAATCGAACCTACGCACGCGGCTCCGGAGGCCACTGCTCTATCCACTGAGCTACAGATGCATCTTTTACATTCTACTATAGATTGTTTTAAAGCGCAAGAGTTATTTGTTGATTTTTGGCTGTTTTTTTGCTAGAATAGAGAGGAGATTGTTTCTCCAGGAGGTCAGGCCTATATGAAGGAATTATTAGGAAAATGGAAAGGGCTGAAAGAGGAAACCAGGCGGTTTTTGAAGTTTCTGGCCATACCATTGGTTGCAGTTATACTGATCATGGCGGTGGTTGTTTTGGACAAAGCCGGACAAACCGCAAAACAGCCAGAGACGGTATCTGCCCAGGCGGAAAGTACACCGTCGGAAAGCGCATCTGGTCAGCCGGAGAAGGTGAAAGTTGCACTGAAGAAGGACTCGGTGCCCCAGATAAATGATTTGATGAAGTCATATTTTAATGCCAGAAAGAGCTGCGACGGAGACGCACTTTCTAAAGTTTATGGCGGTAAAACCGGGGATGAAAGCTTAGAACAGCTGACTTCCAGAATGGAAGAGGAAGTAAAGTTTTATCAGAGTTTTGAAAATCTGGTATGTTACACGACTCCTGGAATTGCAGATGGAGACTATGTGGTTTATGCCAGATTTGACATTAAATTCCGCCAGGCAGAGACGATGGCTCCAAGCCTGATTGTCTGCTATGCGAAGACAACAGCGGACGGCAGCTGCTATCTGGCTGCAGATAACAGTAAGGAAGAATCCGAATTTATGGAAGAAGTAAACCAGTCTGATGAAGTGCAAAAGATGGCGAAAGAGGTAAACGAAGGTCTTGAGAAGGCTTTAAAGTCCGATGAGAATCTTCTGGCAGTTTATAATACCCTGAAAAACGGGGAGGAAGAGCCGGAAGCTGCAGCAGAAACGACTGGTGAATCAGGCAGTGAGCCGGCCAGTGAACCATCAAGCGAATCTGCCAGCGAATCGAACAACAGGTAAAACAGATGCTTCTCTGCGTGGCACCGTGCAGAGGGGCATTTTTGATAAAGGAGAGTAGTTCTATGAACGTCAGAGATTTCTATTTTGATTTACCCCAGGAGCTGATCGCTCAGGATCCCTTAGAGGACCGGTCTGCCTCCAGGCTGCTGGTACTGGACAAGCATACAGGAGAGATCGGGCATAAACATTTTAAGGATATACTGGATTATTTAAAAAAGGGAGACTGTCTGGTTATTAATGATACCAAGGTAATTCCGGCAAGGCTTTTTGGAGTGAAAGAAGGCACCCAGGCAAAGATTGAGATTCTTCTATTAAAAAGAAGAGAGAATGACATTTGGGAAACGCTTGTGAAACCGGGAAAGAAAGCAAAAGTCGGAACCGTCATTTCATTTGGAGAGGGACTTTTAAAAGGAACCGTTATCGATGTGGTTGAAGAAGGTAACCGGTTGATCCAGTTTTCTTATGAGGGGATTTTTGAAGAGATTTTAGATCAGCTGGGACAGATGCCTCTGCCTCCTTATATCACGCACCAGCTGCAGGATAAAAACCGGTATCAGACCGTTTATGCAAAGCATGAAGGCTCCGCCGCTGCACCGACTGCAGGTCTGCATTTTACAAAGGATCTGTTAAAGGAGATAGAGGAAAAAGGAGTGGAAATTGCCCATGTGACACTTCACGTTGGTCTTGGAACATTTCGTCCGGTTAAGGTTGATGAGATAGAAGCTCACCATATGCATTCCGAATTCTATATAGTAGAAGAGGAAGAAGCAAAAAAGGTTAACGATGCCAAACGAAGGGGAGGCCGGATTGTCTGTGTGGGAACCACCAGCTGCAGAACAGTGGAATCCGCATCCACGGAAGATGGTATCTTAAAGGCAGGAAGCGGCTGGACGGAAATCTTTATTTATCCAGGTTACCGTTTTAAAGTACTGGATTGTCTGATCACGAATTTTCATCTGCCGGAATCCACCTTAATTATGCTGGTATCAGCTTTGGCGGGAAGAGAGAACGTTCTTCATGCATACGAGGAAGCAGTCCGGGAGAAATACCGCTTCTTCAGCTTTGGTGATGCCATGTTTCTTACAGACCGGAAGGATTAAATGAGACTGGGGGAAGATTTTATGGAAGAAAAAAAACATATGGTTGGAGGAATATCCAGAAAATCGCTGGAGCGCCTTCCCGTTTATCATCATTATCTGGAAAAGAAAAGCAGCGAAGGATTAGAGACCATTTCTGCTCCTGCCATTGCTTTGGATCTTCAGCTAAATGAGGTACAGGTTCGTAAGGATCTGGCACTGGTGGCTAAAACGGCAGGTAAACCTAAAATGGGATATGTAATTAAGGAATTAATAGCGGATATGGAGGAATTCCTCGGATTTCATAACACCAACCAGGCTGTACTGGTAGGTGTGGGTTATCTGGGGAAGGCTCTGCTTTCCTATAAAGGGTTTGAGCAGTACGGAGTTGAAATCGTTATGGCTTTTGATGCTGACGGAAGAAAGGTGAATACCAGAATCGGAGGAAAGATGGTCCTTTCCATGGATAAACTGGAAAACCTCTGTCAGAGAATGAGTATACATATCGGAATCATTACGGTCCCCGCAGAGTATGCTCAGGGGGTATGCGACAGGCTGGTGGCAGGCGGCGTAAAGGCCATCTGGAATTTTGCACCTGTGCATCTGTCTGTACCGCCACATATACTGGTTCAAAATGAAAACATGGCAGTATCCCTGGCAGCACTGTCAAAGTATCTCTATGAAGTGGAAAAGAACGGGTGGCAGGAGACGAAGGAGGAAGATGATTGAATACCGTGTTATTGCAGTATGCAGTCGAAGTGGAAAAGACAGGGTCCATTACACAGGCGGCAGCCAATTTATACATGGATCAGCCGAATTTAAGCAAGGCGATCAAGACTCTGGAAGAGGGGCTCGGGGCACCTATCTTTAAACGGACTTCCAAGGGAGTTGTTCCGACTGCAAGAGGAAGAATCTTTTTAGAACATGCCAGAAATGTTCTCATTCAGATTGATGAAATGGAGCATCTTTACAAAACCGGAGATGGAAACGGTGTGGAGTTTTCCCTATCCATGCCAAGAGCCAGCTATATCAGCACTGCATTTTCTAAGTTTATCGGAGAAACCGGCGGGGAATCCATGATGAACGTGTGGCTTCGTGAAACGAATTCAGCAGATACCATAAGAGATGTGGAAACGGGGGAGTACAATCTTGGAATCATTCGGTATCCGGTTGCTTCAGAAAAGTATTATGCCAGAGAGACGGCGGCAAAAGGCCTGTTAATGGAATCGGTTTTTGAGTATTCCCTGAGGATTCTTATATCAAAAGCACATCCACTGGCAGATAAGAGTGTGATAGAAACAGAGGATTTAACAAACTTTATTGAAATTGTTCATGGAGACGGTGTTTCCAGCAAAAGCGATGATTTTGGCAGCGGGATCAAATATCCCAGATCCTCAAAGCGGATTTATGTATATGAAAGAGGCAGCCAGTTTCAGCTTTTGTGTGATAATTTAATGACCTATATGTGGGTGTCTCCCATGCCGAATGAGCTTTTAAAGAGGTATCAGCTGGTGGAAAAACAGTGCGCAAAGAAGAAGGATTTCAGAGATGCACTGATTTGCCGGAAGGGGTATCCGCTTACTGGCTGGGATAAGAAATTTATTGAACAGTTGGACCGGGTAAAACAAAAATTGGCGGAATAAGAATGTTAAATATATATCAGTATTTATATACTGATATATATTTTTTTACCTTTGTAATTCCTCCCTGTTTGAACTACAATTATCTCATAGAAACGACAGGAATTTCACAAGGAGGGTTTTACAATGGCTAGATTTACATTACCGAGAGACTTATATCATGGAAAAGGCTCCCTGGAGGAAATAAAGAACTTAAAGGGAAAGAAAGCAATTGTTGTTGTAGGCGGCGGTTCTATGAAGCGTTTTGGCTTTCTTGACAGAGTCGAAGCATATTTAAAAGAAGCTGGTATTGAAGTAAAACTGTTTGAAGGGGTAGAACCCGATCCCAGCGTTGAAACTGTTATGAAGGGTGCCCAGATGATGCGGGAGTTTGAACCGGACTGGATTGTTGCAATCGGCGGCGGATCACCCATTGATGCAGCGAAAGCGATGTGGGCGTTTTATGAGTACCCGGATACAACCTTTGAGGATTTATGTATTCCCTTTAATTTCCCAACTTTAAGAACGAAAGCACAGTTCTGCGCAATACCTTCTACATCCGGTACTGCTACCGAAGTTACGGCATTCAGCGTTATTACCGATTATCACAAGGGAATTAAATATCCTCTTGCTGACTTTAATATAACACCTGATGTGGCAATTGTTGATCCGGATCTTGCTGAGACGATGCCTAAGAAGCTGACTGCTCATACTGGTATGGATGCGATTACCCATGCAATGGAGGCATATGTTTCCACCCTTCACTGCGATTATACCGATCCTCTTGCGCTTCATGCGATCAAGATGATACATAATGATCTGATTGATTCCTATAATGGAGATATGGCAGCACGTGACCGTATGCATAACGCACAGTGTCTTGCAGGTATGGCATTTTCCAATGCACTCCTTGGAATCGTTCATTCCATGGCTCATAAAACTGGAGCTGCTTATTCAGGCGGACATATTGTGCATGGCTGTGCCAATGCCATGTACCTTCCTAAAGTAATTAAGTTTAATTCCAAAGACGCAGAGGCAGCAAAGCGTTATGGCGAGATTGCCCGTTTCATTGGTTTAGAGGGCAGTACTGATGAAGAACTGGTTGATGCACTGATTGCTGAAATCCGTTCTATGAACAAGAAGCTGGATATTCCCACCTGTATTAAGGAATACGAAGGCGGAATCATTGATGAAAAAGAGTTCAATGATAAATTAGCGGCAGTAGCTGAGTTAGCAGTTGGTGATGCATGCACCGGCTCCAATCCACGGGCAATTACACCGGTAGAGATGGAGAAGCTGTTAACCTGTTGTTACTATGATAAAGAGGTAGATTTTTAAAATAATCTCCAATAAAATGTATGCAATGTGTGTCACAGGCGCAGAACCGTTTGGTTCTGCGCCTATGGTGCGTAAAAAGGAATTTGACAGCAAAAATCATCTGTGATATGGTAGTCAGGAAAAAGATTAGAAAGTGTGGACCAGAAAGATGAAACAGGCATTATTAGTAGTGAGTTTTGGTACAAGCTATAACGAAAGCAGAAAAAGAACCATAGAACTCATTGAACAGGCGGTAGCTGTTAAGTTTCCTTCCTATGAATTCAGACGGGCGTTTACCAGCCGGATTATTATAGATTTATTAAAGAAGCGGGATAATATTATCATTGACGGAGTGGAGGAAGCTATTAAAAAGCTTGCGAAAGAAGGCTTTAAACGAGTGATTATCCAGCCGACTCTTGTTATGGGCGGGGAAGAATATGACTGCATCGTCAATGCTGCAAATAAACAAAAAGATTCTTTTGAACGATTGATAATCGGTGCACCTTTACTTTCTTCTGAGGAAGACTATTTAAAGCTTGCCTCGATTTTAACTGAAGATACGAATGAATATGATTCTGAGGGTATGGAGATTCTGTTTATGGGGCATGGATCAGAACATGAGGCCAATTCAGCATATTATCGTCTGGCTGGAATTTTAAAGAAAAAGGGATACACCAGGTATCATGTGGGAACGGTAGAAGCAGAACCTTCTTTTGATGATGTAAAGGCAGAATTGGATGAGAGAGACTCAAGGCGGGTGGTTCTCCAGCCGATGATGATTGTCTGCGGAGATCATGCTCATAATGATATGGCTGGTATTGACAGTGATTCATGGAAAAGCCGGCTCGAAGCAGATGGTTATGAGGTCATCTGCCGGCTGAAAGGAATGGGTGAGATAGAAGGGGTACGCCGGATGTTTGTGGAGCATGCAGAGGCAGCCGGCAGGGAAATGGAGGATCAGGAATGAAAAAAGGAAAAACAGCGGTTTTGGCGGTCTGTCTGGCTGTCAGCCTTCTTGCCGGATGCCAGAGAAAGATAGAACCGATCAGCAAGTCTGGTTTTCTGTTAAATACATTTGTTACTGTCACGCTTTATGATAAGGATGATCCTAAGATTTTAAATGAATGCCTTGATATCTGCCGTTCCTATGAAAATGTTTTCAGTAAAACCATTGAGGGCAGCGAAGTTTATGAGATTAACCACAGACCTGCCCAGGAATCGTCTGTTAAACTGTCACCGGATATGGCAGCGCTCCTTTCCAAAGGGCTTTATTATTCCAGAATCTCAGGAGGAGATTTTGATATTACGGTGGAACCTTTGTCCTCTTTATGGGATTTTACAGCTCCAAATCCCGTTGTTCCCCCTTCGGATGAAATCAGTGCTGCGGTTAAAAAAGTGGGTTACCAGAATTTAAAGCTTGATGATGATACCCTCACCTTTTTATCCCCGGATATTTCCATAGATTTTGGTGCCATTGCAAAAGGTTATATAGCAGACCGGATGAAGGATTACCTCCTTGAACAGGGGGTCAGAAGCGCAGTCATTAATCTGGGTGGAAATGTACTCTGTGTCGGGAATAAACCGGATGGAAGTCCCTTTAAGATCGGACTGCAAAAACCTTATGCAGACAGGAATGAGACCATCGAAACATTGAATATAGAAGATATGTCTGTGGTATCCTCCGGAGTATATGAACGTCATTTTGTAAAAGACGGTGTGAACTACCATCATATTTTAAATCCAAGAGATGGTTACCCCTATGACAATGGACTGGTTTCCGTTACGATTCTGTCAAAGCTTTCTGTTGATGGGGATGCATTATCCACCACCTGCTTTTCCATGGGACTGGAAAAGGGAATGGAACTGTTAAATTCCATGGATGATGTTTACGGAGTTTTTATCACTGCTGATGGCAGTGTTCATTATACGGAAGGAGCAAAGGACTTTCTGGTAACGTCCCCTTAGATTTCCTTTACAATTTCCGGTGCCTATAATACAATAGAGGAAATGTGTTTTACAGGAGAAAAGAAATTATGATAAAAAAAATATGGGACAAGGTTATGAATCGGGAGGTCATTTCCTACCTGGTATTCGGTGTCCTTACCACGGTAGTCAACTGGATCGTGTATGTTGGAATGGTGAAAGCCGGAATCGACTACCGGATCAGCACTGCAGCAGCCTGGCTGGTTTCTGTGCTGTTTGCATTTGGTGTTAATAAAATCTTTGTTTTTCAAAGCTATGATCTGCACCTGGGATTTGTGATAAAGGAGATGATTTCCTTTACTGCATGCAGGGTTTTATCAGGCGTCATGGAAATGGTTCTTATGGTGATAATGGTTTCCTGGCTCAATATGGATGAATATGTAAGCAAAATACTGGTGTCCATCGTTGTTGTGATTGTAAACTATGTATTCAGCAAGCTTTTCATATTCCGAAAGAGTGAGGTTCCCCCCTGTAAAGAGAGGTAAATTAAATGGAACGCGATGACGATATTGAAAAGATTTCGAAGGAATTAGAGGATATTCTTAAAATGACATCAGATGAAAAAAAAGATAGAACTGAGGACATCCGGGAGGGGAAAAAACCGGGTGACAATCAGGATACAGGGGTTTTGACTGATAAAGGAGAAGTGGAAATTGATCGTGAATCCATGCCTG
This sequence comes from Bacillota bacterium, assembly GCA_023386315.1. GTDB lineage: Bacteria > Bacillota > Clostridia > Lachnospirales > Lachnospiraceae > Lacrimispora. The sequence goes on from JAEWJZ010000002.1 coordinate 53,145, forward strand.
TGATACGGCTTGATGTTCCGGTGGAGGGAATGGAAGAGCTGTATGAATACGGCGGTTCTGAGGATGACAGTGATTATTATTATGATGATAAATTCGTAACCACTGAGGCAGATGAGGTAGAGGACGAGGACGAAGAAGAAAACAGGGCTGGGGAACCATTTTATAAAGACAGGCATGCCGCTTTTAAAAAGAAAGAGCATAAAAGCGGAAGCCTTGTAAAAGCTTCTGACGGTCTGATTGCGGCTTTTTTTGTGCCTGTGGTTATCATGATCATCATTTTTGCACAGAGAGGGATCTTTCCTTTTGGAGAAGAAAGCTTTTTAAGAACGGATATGTATCATCAGTATGCTCCGTTTTTCTCTGAATTCCAGTATAAGCTGACTCACGGCGGCAGCCTTTTATACAGCTGGGATATTGGAATGGGAGTTAATTTTGCAGCTCTCTATTCCTATTATCTGGCAAGCCCCTTAAACTGGCTGATTGTGCTCTGTCCGAAAAATTATATCATTGAGTTTATGACATATATGATTGTCTTTAAGATAGGATTAAGCGGTCTTGCTTTTTCCTGGTATTTGCGAAGACATTTTAAGACAGCTGATTTTGGTATTGCTTTTTTCGGAATCTTTTATGCGTTATCCGGATATATGGCAGCATACAGCTGGAATATCATGTGGCTGGACTGTATCCTTTTGTTCCCTCTTATTATGCTGGGACTTGAAAAGCTGGTTCAGGAAAAGAAGTGTTTTCTTTACTGTATTACACTGGGGTTATCAATTTTATCAAATTATTACATATCTATTATGATATGTATTTTTATGGTCTTCTATTTTGGTGCGCTGCTGATTTTGGAAGGAAGAAAGCCGTGGAAAGAAATTCTGTTTAACTGCATTCATTTCGCTGCATACTCTCTTTTGGCGGGAGGACTGGCGGCTGTTGTACTGCTGCCTGAGATCTATGCCATGAAGATGACGGCTTCGGGTGATATTAACTTCCCCCAGACATTCAGTTCCTATTTTTCCATCTTTGATATGATCGCAAGACATTTGCCTGCGGTGGAAACGGAAATTGGACTGGACCACTGGCCTAATATTTACTGTGGTGTGGCAATCCTTATATTTTTTCTGTTGTATCTTGGATGCAGGAAGATCCGGCAGAGGGATAAGATTGTCATGTGTTCCCTCATACTGTTTTTTTTCGCCAGCTTTTCCATTAACGTACTGAATTTTATTTGGCATGGATTTCATTATCCCAACAGTCTGCCCTGCAGGCAGTCCTTTATTTATATTTTTCTTATGCTGACAGCCGGATATCATGCTTATATTTATTTGCATGACATCCCCTGGAAACATGTTGTCACAGCTTTCTTCGCCTCTGTTATCTTTGTAATTATGGCACAGAAGCTTGTGACAGATGATGCGTTCCATTTTTCTGTTTTTTATGTTGCCATTATTTTCCTGGCAGTCTATGCGGGTCTGATTGGTCTTTATCAGAAGGGGACCAGCAGGAATCTGCTGGTTTTGCTGGCGCTGGGCGTGGTGTCTTTAGAGGCGGCAGTTAACACTACGGTTACAAGCGTAACAACCACAAGCCGTACAAGCTATGTTAAGGATAACAGGGCATCTATAGACTTAACGGAAAGCCTGATGCCGAACCCGGCTTTCTACAGGGTGGAGAAGGTGACAAGAAAGACTAAGAATGACGGCGCATGGATGAACTTTCCTTCCGTGTCCCTGTTTTCTTCCACTGCCAATGCGGATTTGTCCAAATTTTTTAAGAAGCTTGGCTGCGAAAGTTCTACTAATGCCTACAGCATAACTGGCAGCACTCCCCTTGTTGATGCTCTTTTTGCTGTAAAATATGCTCTGTACTCGGAAGAAGCCGGTGAAAATGAAATCTCTTCTCTTGTATCTGTTCAGGATGAGATGCAGCTGAGGGAAAATACGTATGCCCTTTCCTTAGGTGTTATGATGCCTTATGATGTGGAGAATAACTGGCAGCTGGATCTGACGAACCCGGCAGAGGTTCAGAATGATTTATCAGTGGTATTAGGTGCAAGCCCGGTGCTTTCTGAAGTGCCAAGTGAAGTGAAGGGTAAAAGCTTTACTTTTACTCCTGATACAGATGGAGATTACTATGTTTTTGTCAGCAATAAAAAAGTTGAAAAGGTCACAGCACTTCTGGGAGAAAAGACGAAAAATTTTGACAACGTGAGCCGCGGATATTTGCTGGAACTTGGTTATTTAAAATCTGGAGAAGAGATTACCCTCCGAAACGATGACAATGAGCAGGATCTGGTAGCCAGCGCTTACCGTTTTCTTCCCAAAGGGCTTGAATCGGTTTATCAGGTTTTAAATAAAAATTCACTTAAGCTTACCAAGTGGACGGATACACAGATTAAGGGCACTGTTGATGCAGAGAGAGCGGGACTTTTGTATTTAAGCATTCCGTTTGACAAAGGCTGGTCTGTTAAAATCGATGGAAAAGACGCAGAGCCTTATAAAATATTTGACACCTTTTTAAGCGTTCATATGACAGCCGGTACTCATGAAGTTTCACTGGAATATATGCCCCAGGGCTTAAAAACTGGAGGAATGATTACCGGAGGTAGCATATTGATACTGCTTGTGCTGGCAGGCCTGGTAGCTGGAAAGAACAAAAAACGCAAACCCATGCGGACTCATACAACTAACTAAGGAAAGAGGAGAACAATTATGAAATTATGGGGCGGTCGCTTCACCAAGGAAACCAATCAGCTGGTTCACAATTTTAATGCATCCCTGTCTTTTGACCAGAAGTTTTACCATCAGGACATCGAGGGAAGCATTGCTCACGTTACAATGCTGGCTAAGCAGGGCATTATCAGTGAAGAGGACCGGGATAAAATTATAGGCGGACTGAAAGGGATCTGCGCTGATTTAGAAAGCGGGACGCTTACAATCACAGCGGAGCATGAAGATATCCATTCCTTTGTGGAAGCGGTTTTAACGGAACGAATCGGAGATGCCGGAAAACGTCTCCATACGGGAAGAAGCAGGAATGATCAGGTGGCTCTGGATATGAAACTGTATACCAGAGATGAGATTGATGAGCTTACAGTACTTGTAAAGGGTCTTTTAAAGGAGCTTCTGGCTCTGATGGAGAAAAATCTGGATACCTATATGCCCGGATTCACCCATCTGCAAAAGGCCCAGCCCATTACCCTGGCTCATCACGCAGGTGCTTATTTTGAGATGTTTGATCGGGATTATTCCCGCCTTATGGATATCAGGAAACGAATGAACTACTGTCCCCTGGGCTCCGGCGCTCTGGCAGGGACGACTTATCCTTTAGACCGGGAATATACAGCAGAGCTCCTTGGATTTGCCGGGCCTACCTTAAACAGTATGGACTCAGTTGCAGACAGAGATTATTTAATTGAGCTTTTAAGCACTTTATCTACCATCTCCATGCATTTAAGCAGGTTCTGCGAGGAGATTATTATCTGGAATACCAATGAGTACCGTTTTGTGGAAATTGATGATTCCTATAGTACCGGCAGCAGCATTATGCCTCAGAAAAAGAATCCGGATATTGCGGAGCTGATCAGGGGGAAGACAGGGCGGGTTTATGGCGCACTTATTTCCATCTTAACCACGATGAAGGGGATTCCGCTTGCATACAACAAAGATATGCAGGAGGATAAGGAGCTGACCTTTGATGCCATTGATACAGTAAAAGGATGCCTTGCTCTGTTTACAGGCATGATTTCTTCCATGACCTTCCGTAAGGATGTAATGGAGGTAAGTGCAAAAAACGGTTTCACCAATGCAACCGATGCTGCAGATTACCTGGTAAACCATGGAGTTCCGTTCCGGGATGCTCATGGAATTGTGGGTCAGCTTGTGCTTTTCTGCATAGAAAAAGGAATTGCTCTTGATGATATGACGCTGGAAGAATATAAGGCCATCAGCCCTGTTTTTGAGGAAGATATTTACGATGCCATCAGCTTAAAGACCTGCGTGGAAAAGCGAATGACCATTGGGGCACCCGGCCAGGAGGCTATGAAAAAGGTGATTGAGATCTACAAGAGGAAATTAGAGGAATAAGAAAATATAACGAAAAGGATCTGTACATGATGTATGGGTCTTTTTTTTGACTGAAATGTCAAACAAAACAGTAAAAAAACAAAAACAATGTTAATGTTATATAAAAAATCGGGAATAGTTTGTGAAGAAGATGTTAAAATAATACTAGGATTCGCAATTATTTACCGTAGTTTTATCACTTTTTGTGTGATAGAATGATTTCGCTGGGGAAACATAAGGAAATAAAGGTTTCCAACAGGCAAGGAAATTTAGAAGGAGGGGTTATATCATGAAAAAAAGAGGACTGAGTGCTTTGATGTTAGCTGCAATTGCAGCCTTATCATTAACAGCATGCGGCGGTACTGCAAAGAATAATACCGCAACGGAGGGAACCACTGCAGCAGCAACCACCACTGCAGCAGCAGGTGAGACAACCAAGGGAGGAGAAACAAAAGAAGCTTCTTCCACAGATCCACAGGTAACACTTGTATATGCAGAAGTAAATCCATTAGACACAATTGTAGGTAAAACCGATCAGGCGTTTAAAGAAAAAGTAGAAGAGCTGTCCGGCGGATCCATTAAAATTGATTTACAGGCAAGCGGTGTTCTGGGAGCAGAAAACGATGTTCTTGATAACATGCTTGGCGGAGGCGGAACCATTGATATGTCACGTATCTCTGCATTTGCTCTCACCAGCTATGGTGCAAATAAGTCAAAACTGTTATCCATACCATACACCTTTGCAGGCCGTGATCATTACTGGAAATTCGTAAACAGCGATCTTGCTCCTGAGTTTTTAATGGAGCCGCACGATATCGGACTTGGAGTAAGAGGCTTATTCTACGGTGAAGAAGGCTTCCGTCATTTCTTCTCCAAAAAGCCGATTAATGGAATTGATGATGTTAAAGGTTTAAAGATCCGTGTTTCCAGTGACCCGGTTATGACAGGAATGGTAAGCGCATTAGGCGCAAATGCAACCGTAGTAAGCATGAACGAGCTTTATTCTGCTCTTCAGACTGGTGTTGTTGATGCTGCTGAACAGCCAATTGCCAACTACAAAGGAAATGCATTCCAGGAAGTTGCTCCTAACTTAATCCTTGACGGACATACACTTGGTGCCATTCAGGTAATCATTACAGATGCTTCATGGGATAAATTAACCGAGAATCAGCAGAAGGCTATGACGGAAGCTGCTAAGTATGCTTCTGACTACAACCAGAAACTTTCTCAGGATGCAGAAAACGAAGTGCTTGATGGTCTGAAGAAAGATGGTGTCAATATCGTTGAAGTAAAAGATATTACACCATGGCAGGAAGCTTGCAAGGACGTTATTGCTGAAAACACAAAGGATAATGCAGAATTATATCAGAAGATTCTTGATATGAAATAATCAGTGTTGACAAGTGGGGCACAGAAAATTCAGCTTTCTGTGCCCTCACTATTAGAAAGGGGTACTTTATGCCAGAAATTTTCAAAACAATTGACAAAATAAAACCGGCTTATGATATCGTTGATAAGATTGTTTTGTTTATATGTAAAATACTTTTGATCGGGGATGTTCTGATAACCACAATGTCGGTGGCCGGCAGATACATCTCCTTTATCCCTGATCCAGCGTGGAGTGAAGAGGTAGTTTTAACCTTTATGTGCTACATGGCGGTATTATCCGCAGCTCTTGCCATTCGGAGAGGATCTCATATCCGAATGACTGCACTGGATTCCTATCTGCCCAAAAATCTGATCAAGGTTCTTGACATTCTGGCAGATGTATCCATTCTAGCACTTGCATTTATTATGCTGACGGTAGGCTGGAAATATGCAAATGGCATCGGATCAAAAGGTTTTTATACCAGTATGCCCTGGCTTTCCAGATTCTGGATGTATTTTCCTGTACCTTTAGCAGGCGGTGCTATGATTGTTTTTGAACTGGAGGCTTTATATAATGATATCAAAAGTTTATTTATAAAGGAGGAAAATCTGTAATGGGTGGTAATATTGCAATCCTGGTTTTGTTGGGAAGTTTCTTTCTTATGGTTTTCCTTCGGTTCCCAATTGCTTATGCAGTAGCTTTATCAGCTGTATTTTGTCTGCTTTCCCAGGGAAACAGCCTGGCAGTAATCTGTCAGCAGATGGTAAAAGGTATCAGTTCGTTCAGCCTGATGGCAGTGCCGTTCTTTATTACCATGGGTGTTCTCATGGGATCCGGCGGTATTTCTGAAAAACTGATCGCTCTGGCCAATGCCTGTGTAGGCTGGATGCGGGGCGGTATGGCAATGGTAAATATCGTTGCTTCCTATTTCTTTGGAGGTATCTCCGGTTCTGCAGCAGCAGATACAGCTTCTCTTGGTTCTATCCTCATCCCGATGATGGTGGATCAGGGGTATGATGATGATTTTTCAACAGCCGTTACCATTACCTCTTCCTGTGAGGGACTGCTGGTGCCTCCAAGCCATAATATGGTTATTTATGCCACAACTGCAGGCGGTATATCGGTAGGAAGCCTGTTCCTTGCCGGATATATTCCCGGAGCGATTCTGGCGCTTTCCCTTATGGTTGGTTCCTATATTATTTCTGTAAAAAGAAATTATCCAAAGGGAGATAAATTCAGCCTCAAAAATCTTATTAAGCAGCTTGGTGTCTCTTTCTGGGCTCTGGCAGCCGTACTGATTGTTGTATTTGGTGTAGTTGGCGGAGTTTTTACAGCTACAGAATCAGCAGCCATCGCGGTTATTTACAGCCTGATCGTCAGCGTCTTTATTTATAAGGGTCTGGACTGGAAAGGCGTCTGGAATGTAATAGGGGACTGTGTCAATACACTTGCCATTGTTCTTATCCTCATTTCAACCTCCAACGTATTCGGTTACTGTCTGACAGCACTCCATGTTCCGGATATGGCGGCCAATGCAATTACAGGCGTTACTTCCAATCCAATTATTCTGGCACTGCTGCTGAACCTGATTCTTCTGGTTCTTGGATGTATCATGGATATGTCACCGATTATTTTGATTGCGACACCTATCTTACTTCCGATTGCAACCTCAATTGGAATTGACCCGGTTCAATTCGGTATTATTATGGTACTTAACTGCGGTATCGGTCTTTTAACACCACCGGTTGGTGCGGTGCTCTTTATCGGTTCTGCAGTAGCAAAGATTCCGATGGAAAAGGTGGTAAAGGCAACCCTTCCATTTTATCTATGCATGATTGTTACTCTGTTACTGATTACGTTTGTACCGGCTGCCAGTCTCTGGTTACCGTCCTTATTTGCAAAATGATGAGCACTTTTGAAATCAGGCATTGTTCTTTTCAATGCCTGATTTCTGTGTGCGCCTTGCGGCGCACGTTTCTAATGGGTGAAAGTCCCTAATCCGCCCTAGTAGTGGGAAGGATACAGCCAAGACCAAGGGTGTCCACCGTGAGATGGAATCTGAAGGAAGGTGGAGGCAAATCTCTGATCTGACGAACAGAAACCACATCAGGCTATGGTTAAGGATAAAGTTGCACAACAAACTGAAGTCCAATAACTACTCGGAATTAACTGTAGTAAATGTGGCAGATAGATGGAGAGAAAGAAACGTGTGGTACCAAGGGAGGTCTTGTCAGCAAGTGAAAACAGAGTATGAAACTTGTAGTAACAACGAATGGCAAGAAGTCAGCAGAGGTCATAGTACCAAGATGGTTGCAAACATAATGGGAAGGACTAAACTTTAGGAGATACAAGCAATGAAAGTAACTGAAAGTAGATTTAAGAACAGACAACTTCATATGGAAGACTATCTGCAAATGGTATCTGCGGAACAGAAAGAGTATGCAGAAGTGTTCGACTACTCTAAGATTACTGAAAAGAGCGGTATCATCACAGACTATTGGACGAACAATCTTTTGGATTTGATTTTACGGAAAGATAACCTTAATAAGGCATATAAACAAGTGAAATCAAATAAGGGAGCAGGTGGAATTGATGGAATGCAGGTAGATGAACTTCTACCCTACTTAAGAGAAAACCAAGACACCCTAATCCAAGAGATAAGGACAGGTAAATATAAACCCAATCCAGTTCGACGGGTAGAAATACCCAAAGAAACAAAAGGCGAAGTAAGAAGACTTGGTGTTCCTACGGTAGTTGACCGAGTGATACAGCAGGCAATCACCCAGGAACTGACTCCAATCTACGAAGAGAGATTCTCAGATAACAGTTTTGGATTCCGCCCCAAAAGAGGAGCACATGAAGCGCTCAAACAGTGCCAAAAGAATGTAAATGACGGCTATATATACGTGGTAGATATGGACTTGGAAAAGTTCTTTGACACGGTGAGCCAGAGTAAGCTGATAGAGGTATTGTCAAGAACCATCAAAGATGGCAGACTGATTTCGTTAATACATAAATATCTCAATGCGGGAGTTATGGCAAAGGGGATATTTGAACGAACAGAAGTCGGAATGCCCCAAGGTGGACCACTTAGTCCGTTGCTTAGCAATGTCATGCTGAATGAGTTGGACAAGGAACTGGAACGCAGAGGACACAGATTCGTCCGCTATGCGGATGACTGTATGATTTTCTGTAAAAGCAGAAAAAGTGCAGAAAGAACCTTAGAAAACATACTCCCATACATCGAAGGGAAATTATTTCTTAAAGTGAATCGGAAGAAAACAGAAGTGGCTCATATCAGCAAGGTAAAGTACCTTGGATACAGCTTTTACAGACACAAGGGAAAATGCAGATTAAGAGTACACCCGAAGTCAGTGGAGAAGATGAAAAATAAAATCAGAGAACTGACAGACAGAAATAATGGCATGAGCAATGGGAAAAGAGAAGAAAAGTATCAACAGTATGTGAGAGGTTGGGTGAACTACTTCAAACTTGCAGACATGAAAGCACTTCTCCAAGAAATAGATAAGTGGGCAAGACGAAGAATAAGGGCAGTCTACTGGAAACAGTGGAAGAAAATCAAGACGAAGTACAGAATGCTCAAAGCATTAGGCTGTGAACAATGGAGAGCCAAGGAACTTGCATGTAGCAGAAAAGGTTATTGGAGAATGGCAAAGGTGCTGAACCAAATCTTTTCAAATAAAATAATAGCCAAGCTGGGATATACCTCCATGCTTGACTATTATTCAATAGTTTATGAAAACTAAGGAACCGCCTAGTACCGAACGGTATGCTAGGTGGTGTGGGAGGTCGGTAGATAAAATAATTATCTACCTCCTACCCGATT
>JAEWJZ010000029.1 GCA_023386315.1 Bacillota bacterium
GAGAGAGCCTTTTGAATCGATTCATGTTATGCTGACTTCCTTTTTCATTATTCAAATAGCACAGATTAGTATAGCATAGAAGAGAGGACTGCCGCAAGGTGAGAATTTCCATCTTTTCTTAAAAACTTAAGTGATGTATAATGGATCAGTACTGTAGAAAAGAAGGTGGATAACGTATGGCTTTGAAAGAGCAGATATTAAATGAGATAAAGGGATGTGAAAAGCTTTTAATCGGAATCGGAGAGGAATGGAACGGCATTTTGGCTGGAGGGGAAGACAGCCTCTATGAAAGACTGGGCGGACTAATAAAAGATAAGGATTATTTTATAGTCACTACACTGACCAACGGGGAGCTGATGAAATCCGGTCTGGATTCAAAACGTATGGTGGCACCCTGTGGCAATGTTACCTGGAGACAGTGTTCCAAAGCCTGCACGAAAGACATCTGGGAACCTGGAGAGATTCCTGATGATATCTGCCCTCATTGTGGAGAACCGCTGACTGGAAATACCATTCAGGCAGAAACTTATATTGAAGAGGGGTATCTTCCCCAGTGGAATGCCTATACCAGATGGCTGGCAGGAACACTGAATAAAAAACTTGTGATCTTAGAACTTGGTGTGGGATTTCAGACGCCGACTGTAATCCGGTGGCCTTTTGAGAAAACGGCTTCTGTAAATAACAAGGCATTTCTGTACCGCATTCATGGAAGTTTTGCACAGCTTTCCGAAGGGCTGGGGGAAAAGGCAGAATCAATTCCTGTAAATTCCGTGGAATTCTTAGAAAGCATTTAGTAACGTTTTGCGTTGTGCAGGATCAGGGACTGTGTTAGAATATTGGAAAAAGGCGAAAAAGAGGGGGCTGCCATGATTGCGATTATTGACTATGATGCCGGAAACTTAAAAAGTGTGGAAAAAGCCCTTGCTTCGTTAGGGGAGAAGCCGGTGGTAACCAGGGATAAGAAAACCATTCTGTCTGCAGACAAAGTGATTCTTCCCGGAGTGGGAGCATTTAAAGATGCCATGGATAAGCTTTGCCAGTATGACTTGCCGGGGGTAATCCGCCAGGTCACAGAAAAAGGGACTCCATTTTTGGGGATCTGCCTGGGACTGCAGCTTTTATTTGAAAGCAGTGAGGAAGGCGAAGGCGTCAAAGGGCTTTCCATTCTTCCTGGTAAAATCGTTAAATTTCCCGACACACCGGGACTTAAGGTTCCCCATATGGGCTGGAACAGCCTGACAATCAGGCCGGGAGCAAGACTTTTTAAAGGACTGGATTCCGGTGCATATGTTTATTTTGTCCATTCATATTATTTAGAAGCAGACAGGGAATCGGATGTTGCGGCCTCCTGTGAGTACGGAGTGGCCTTTGGTGCATCGGTGGAACGAGACAACGTATTTGCCTGCCAGTTCCACCCGGAAAAGAGCGGGGATACCGGTCTTAAGATACTGAAAAACTTTATTGAACTGACTTAAAGGAGGAGCCGCATGCTAACGAAACGAATCATCCCATGTCTGGATGTACATAACGCAAGAGTGGTAAAGGGTGTTAATTTCGTCAATTTACAGGATGCCGGAGATCCGGTGGAGATTGCTGCAGCCTATGATAAAGCAGGAGCTGATGAGCTGGTATTCCTTGATATTACGGCTTCCTCCGATAACCGGAATACAGTGGTTGACATGGTACGCCGGGTTGCAGAAAAAGTTTTTATTCCATTTACAGTAGGCGGCGGTATACGGACTGTAGAAGATTTTAAGATGCTTTTGCGGGAAGGCGCGGATAAGATTTCCATTAATTCTTCCGCAATCAATACCCCAGGACTGATTTCTGATGCAGCGGATAAGTTTGGACGCCAGTGCGTGGTGGTGGCCATCGATGCCAGGAGGCGGGCAGATGGAACCGGCTGGAACGTTTTCAAGAACGGAGGAAGAATTGATACAGGACTTGATGCTGTAGAGTGGGCCATGGAGGCAGACCGCCTGGGCGCAGGAGAGATCCTGCTTACCAGCATGGACTGCGATGGTACGAAGGCGGGTTATGATGATGAATTAAACCGGATTATCGCAGAAGCGGTGTCGGTTCCGGTCATTGCATCAGGCGGTGCAGGGACCATGGAGCATTTTTACAGCGCTCTTACAAATGGAAAGGCAGACGCGGTTTTGGCGGCTTCCCTGTTTCATTACAAAGAACTGGAGATTATGGAGTTAAAACGGTACCTGCAGGAAAAAGGAGTACCGGTACGGATTTAGAACCGGGTTTTTCCGGTGAGATGCAAAGGAGAAAAAATGGGAGCAATTGACAACGACTGGCTGGAGCCCCTAAGCGGGGAGTTTAAAAAGCCATATTACAGGGAGCTTTATCAGAAGGTAAAGAAAGAGTATGAGACAACACAAGTCTTTCCGGACCCCAATGACGTATTTAATGCGTTTCAGTTTACCCCCCTTTCCAAAGTTAAGGCGGTAATACTGGGGCAGGATCCTTATCACAATGTTGGTCAGGCCCATGGTCTGTGCTTTTCCGTGAAACCCGATGTGGATATTCCCCCGTCTCTGGTAAATATCTACCAGGAACTGAAAGAAGATCTTGGATGTGAAATTCCAAACAACGGCTATCTGAAAAAATGGGCAGATCAGGGAATTATGCTTTTAAACACAGTGCTGACTGTGAGAGCCCATGCAGCCAATTCCCATCAGGGAATCGGCTGGGAGACCTTTACGGATGCGGCGATTAAGATTTTAAATGAGCAGGACCGGCCCATGGTCTTTCTTCTTTGGGGGCGGCCGGCGCAGAATAAGAAGGTAATGCTCACAAATCCAAAACACTTAATACTGGAAGCGCCTCACCCCAGTCCTCTTTCCGCTTACAGAGGATTCTTTGGATGCAGACATTTCAGCAAAACAAACGCTTATCTGGAAGCCAATGGAATGACTCCAATAGACTGGCAGATAGAAAATATTTAAAACAGAGGAATTAAGATGAATATTATTGAGATATTAAAAGTTATCGTACTGGGAATTGTGGAAGGATTTACAGAATGGCTGCCAATCAGCAGCACCGGTCATATGATTCTGGTAGATGAGATCATTCATTTAAACCAGCCGGACAGTTATAAAAACATGTTTCTGGTTGTAATTCAGCTGGGGGCAATTCTTGCAGTAGTGGTGTTATATTTTGACAGGCTGAACCCATTTTCTCCAAGGAAAAAGGCAGCTCAGAAGAAGGCAACATTCATTTTATGGAGTAAGATCATACTGGCCTGTTTACCTGCGGCTGTGATTGGAATATTAGTGGATGACATCCTGGATAAATATTTAATGAACGGCTATGTGGTAGCGGCGACTTTAATTATATACGGTGTACTCTTTCTTGTGATTGAGAACCGGAACCAGTACCGGAACTTTGAGATTCAGAAGGTGGGAGAGATATCCTACCAGACTGCTCTTTATATTGGTCTGTTTCAGCTGCTTTCCTTAATTCCTGGTACCTCCCGTTCCGGTTCCACCATACTGGGAGCCATGATTCTCGGCTGCTCCAGGGCGGCATCTGCAGAGTTTTCGTTCTTTCTCGGGATTCCGGTTATGTTTGGAGCAAGCCTTTTAAAGATTGTTAAATTTGGATTTAATTTTACCGGAGCCCAGGTGTTTTATCTCATTCTGGGAATGGTAGTGGCATTTGCCGTTTCTGTGTATGCCATTAAATTTCTTATGGGATATATCAGACAGCATGACTTTAAATTTTTTGGGTATTACAGAATTGTTCTTGGTGTAATAGTGCTTGTGTATTTTGGTATAACCGCTTTCCTTGGTTAAGGGAACCGTGAAAAAGAGAGTTGTCCGCCGGCCATCCGCCGCGGTCAACTCTCTTTTGTATGGTGGGTCATATGGGTTCCTTTCCGACGTCTACGGTTTAAACAGCATTCCGATCCGTCCTTCAGCAGCGAGTTCATCTTCGCCGTCAAAGTTAAATAATAAATTCCGATTCTGTGTAACCAGTCCCATCTTCATTTCATCATAGTCTTTTACATTAACCCTGGTCAGACCGTAATCAATATAGATATCGCACATAAATGCATTAGCCGTATTGATAAGGAGTGCCAGCGGTATGGGAATGGTACGCAGCTGGATATCGACATTCATCGTCCGCATATCCGTACCTCCTTCTCTTTAGCACCGACTGCCGCCGGTGTGGGCTCATGAAACGTTATGTATAAGGGTATATCTGGTATTTTTATTTTACCCATATCTATTTTAAATTACAAGAGTAAATATGAAAAAATTCTGCATTTGATGTAAATTGGTCTGTAAATCAAAAGAAGGTTATAGAACAAATTAATCTGTTGCGAAATACGTCAGACTGTTTTGGTCTATACCTTCTTATACGGGTATGATTAAATCAATGTTACACGTTTGATCAAAGATCAGCAGTTCTCTGCGATCTCATAAAGCAGACGTTCGGATTCCTCCCACCCAAGGCATGGATCTGTGATGGATTTTCCATAGCATCCATCTCCAACCTTCTGGCATCCCGGCTCAATATAGCTTTCAATCATCAGTCCCTTAACAAGGCTGCGGATCTCCGGTGCATGCTTTCTGCTGTGAAGGACTTCTTTGGAGATACGGATCTGTTCCCTGTATTTTTTGTTGGAGTTTGAATGATTTGCATCAACGATACAGGCAGGATTTTTCAGGCTGCGTCTGCTGTACATCTCATGAAGAAGAAATAAATCCTCAAAATGATAGTTGGGGATGCACTGGCCGTGCTTGTTGACTGCACCGCGCAGAATGGTATGGGCAAGTGGGTTTCCGGAACTTTTCACTTCCCAGCCGCGGTAGGTGAAGTCATGAGCCTGCTGGGCGGCGACTACGGAATTAAGCATAACCGAAATATCTCCGCTGGTGGGGTTCTTCATACCAACGGCCACTTCACAGCCGCTGGAAGTTAACCGGTGCTGCTGGTTTTCCACGGAACGCGCTCCAATGGCGATGTAGGACATGATATCGTCAAGGTAGGTTAAATTCTCCGGATAGAGCATCTCGTCTGCTGTGGATAAACCGGTTTCTTCAAATACCTTCATGTGCATACGGCGGATGGCAATGAGACCTTCATGCATGTCCGGCTTTTTCTCCGGATCAGGCTGGTGAAGCATTCCTTTATAGCCTTCGCCTGTAGTTCTTGGTTTATTGGTGTAAATTCTGGGGATCAGGATCAGACGGTCTTTTGTTTTTTCCTGAATCTTCACCAGACGGTTTACATAATCACAAACAGAATCTTCGTTATCAGCAGAACAGGGACCAATAATAACCAGAAATTTGTCGCTGTTTCCTGTAAGTACGTCACTGATGGCCTGGTCTCTTTCTATCTTAAGGGCTTTTAAAGCGGCCGGAAGGGGAAAACGATCTTTGATTTCTTCCGGGCTGGGCAGATTGCTGACATATTGAAATCCCATAATATCCTCCTGTGTATGTGCTGGTTTTTTGTTTTTGCTGTTGATTATATAACAGAACACGGGAAAAATCCAGTGTTCCTTTAAATTTGGTCAAGTTTGACTAAGTACCTCCTCTTAAGTGTTCCATTTTTTCTGAAAATGTTGTATGATGTTTACGAATGAAAAATGGAAAGGTGTTAAAAATATGGAAAAATATTGGAATTGGGGAGGAAGCTATATCGGGGTAAGGCAGCGGGATTATTTAGTTGCGTGTGACGGAACGGTTCTTGGAAAATTTTACGGCAGAGAGCTGTATGACAGGAACGGAAATTACATAGGAGAATTGGGAAGAAACGACAGACTGATTAAAAATAAAACAAAAGAACCATTTCGCCGCCCGGCATTCAGCTCCTATGTCAAAGGGACAATAACCGGTTCGGTAAAATGCCTTGCACCATATCCCATGATTTCCGGGTTTGAAGATTTTACTGTCTGAAGGTATTTGATTGAGGGGGGAATAATGAGGTTACAAAGGAGAAAGAATGAGGGATTTAACAAAAGGCAGCCCTGGAAAAATCATGCTCCAGTTTGCGCTTCCTGTTGCAGCTGGTAATCTGTTTCAGCTATTTTACAGCCTTGCAGATACCCGGGTAGTGGGAAGCACCCTGGGTGAGAGTGCACTGGCTGCTGTGGGGGCAACAACTTCCATCAGCACTCTGTTTATCGGCTTTTTATCCGGACTGACCGGCGGATTTGCACTGCTTACAGCAAGAAATTACGGGGCCGGAGACGAGGCAGGAGTCAGGCGGTATTCGGCAGGATGCCTGCTTCTTGGTACCCTGACTTCTGTTCTGATCACACTGCTGTGTATGGGAGGCCTGCCATTCTTTTTAAAGGCGCTTCATGTACCGGAATCTTTGATGCCTGCTGCGAAAGGATATATCCGGATCATTCTGTTTGGAATGGTTATGACTATGCTTTATAACGCCTGTGCGTCCATTTTAAGAGCGGTGGGAGATACGGCAGCACCTTTGGCATTTCTTATATTGTCCAGTATTCTCAATGTGTTTCTGGACCTTTTCTTCATACTTGTCCTTCATCTGGGTGTGGAGGGAGCAGCCATTGCAACTGTATTGTCCCAGTCCCTGTCGGCAGTCTTAAGCCTGGTATATATGATGAAGCAGTATCCGGTTTTTCGCTTTCATATCCGGGATTTTTGGATAACAGGGGGAGAGGTCCGTCAGCTTTATTCATCGGGAATATCCATGGCTCTTATGATGTCACTGGTGTTTTTCGGAACCCTTTCCCTGCAGAGCGCCATTAATCTTCTGGGGACAGATATCATTGTTGCCCATACTGCAGCACGCAAGATTACAGAGTTTTACATGCTTCCATTTTCGGTGATGGGCGTTACTATGGCGAATTACTGCGGTCAGAATATGGGAGCTGGCAAGATATCCCGTATCCATAAGGGAATTTCCCAGGCACTTATTATTACGTCTGTCTGGTCGGTGGCAATGATTCTTCTAAGCTACACCGCAGCACCTTATCTGGTGTATCTGGTGACAGGCTCTGTCAGCCACGGGATAGCTGGAACTGCAGCCCTTTACTTAAAAGTGAATTCCCTGTTTTATTTTGTGCCTGCCGCGATTTCCATATTCAGAAATGCACTTCAGGGATGTGGGGATCATAAAACGCCGGTTGTGTCCAGCTTTATCGAACTGGCTGGGAAAGTTGCCATTGCAGCATTTCTGGCACCGGTTCTTAAATATATGGGAATTATCATAGCAGAACCAATCGTCTGGGTTCTTATGGTAATTCCTTTGACATTAAAGATCAGAAAACTATAAGGATTAAAGCAGGTTAAGAGGTAAAACATGGAGAGATATGTAGATCTTTTAGAGATGCTTTCGTTTCGGGAGATGAAAGTCAGAATCCAGGAGGAACTGAGAAAAAAACATAAGGGGATGGTGACGATGGCACTGGCAATGAACATCCCCGGCCCGGTTAAGACTTCCCCCGACATTCTGCTTGCTTTTGAGGAAGGAACGAAAATGCTGGAACAGGCAGTTTCGGAAGCGGGTATCAGGATTAAAGAGAGGACAGGGGTGTCAGAAAATGCAGGATATATGGAATTTTATGCGTTAGACAGTTTGAATCCTGCTGCAGTGAAGGAATTGGCTGTCAGGCTGGAAGAAACTCATCCCCTGGGGCGGCTGTGGGATATTGACGTTTATGATAAAGAAGGTGTCAGTATAAGCAGAGAATCCCTCTTAGCACCTGTCCGCAAATGCTTAATCTGCGGACAGGATGCCAAGGGATGCGCCAGAAACAGAACCCATACGGTTGAAGAATTGATCCGTGAGGTGGAGTATAAGATAAATGACTGGAAAATGCATAAAGGAGAATAAAAGTCAGCTTTTCTTTCTTATAAATGAATAACTCCATTTCAGGCAGTTTTTTGTCAGACAGTACAATCCAGTTTATAAAGGAACATTTTTCTGAATAATTTAATCTGTTAAGAGAGGGAGCACTGCATTGGCTGCAGTCTCCCTTTCTTAATATTTTTTAAGGTACATTTTTTCCAGAGTTAAGATTCGCCGTGTAAACTGAAACCATAGAAAATAAAAGGGAGGCTTTAAACAAAATGGAGATAGAAAGACCGGCTATGGCCGGAACGCTGGAATCCAGTGACTGTCAGGTGACTGTGGAGCCAGGAGACGGCAGGATCGATTTTACACTGGAGAGTGCAGTGATCAATCAGTATGGCAACCAGATCAGAAACGTGGTTTTTGAAACTCTGAATCATTTGGGAGTGGATAATATCAAAATTTCCATAGTAGACAAAGGAGCTCTTGACTGTACCATCAAAGCCAGGGTAGAAGGGGCAGTATCCCGCTCCATGGACCACTTTGTCAATATTCATTGGGGAGGTGCCAGAGAATGATCAATTTAGTGAAAAAGCGGCTCAGAAGAACCATGATGTTTTTAAATGCCCAGAAACCGGGACTTATTAAGGATCCTTATATTTATAGACCGGACAGTATCATGCTGGATTTAGAGGATGCGGTTGCAGAAAATCAGAAAGATGCTGCCAGATTTTCCTTGTACCACGCTCTGAAAGAGATTGATTACAGAGGGTGTGAACGTGTGGTTCGGATTAACGGACTGGATACGCCATACTGGCAGGAAGATATCCGCTGTGCAGTAGCCGGTGGGTGTGATGCCATTCGTATTCCCAAAACGGAATGCCCAAACGATATTCACAGGGTGGAAGAAGAAATTATAAAGGCAGAAAAGGATTTTGGGATGCCGGAAGGCAGAGTCCTTATTATGGCAGCTATCGAATCAGCAAGAGGTGTCATGAAGGCTCTGGATATCTGCGAAGCATCGGAACGTCTCTTTGGAATCGCTTTGTCAGGAGGAGATTATACCAAAGACCTGCAGACCCGTATTACGGGAACCGGAATTGAGCTGATGGGAGCCAGACAGAATTTAATCATTGCAGCAAGGGCGGCAAAGGTACAGTGCTTTGACACGGTATATACCGACCTTGATGATATGGAAGGCTTCCAAAAGGATGTGGAAACAATTCATCTCATGGGCTTTGACGGCAAGTCGATCATCAATCCACGCCAGATCCCTGTTGTTCATGAAATCTTTACTCCTTCCGGAAAGGATATTATCTTTGCGGAAAAAGTGGTGAAAGAGATCGAAGAGAAGAAGAAAATGGGTATCGGTGTATTTACAGTGGATGGAAAGATGATTGATATTGCATTCTATGACGGAGCAAGGAGAACCATTGAACTGGCTAAGGCTTCCGGCGTATATAAAGGAGATTTATAAGATGATCAATGCAGTAGGAAGAGAGATTCCGGAAGAAATCTTAAAAATAACAGGAAAAGAACCATTTAAGGGAAATCATTATTTTGACGGCTATGAATATAAGAAGGATGGTCCGTCTACCAGATGTGTCATCAATTCAGAAGGAAGCAAGCTTGTGGAGAACATTCATGAGGTGCTGGTAAAATGCGGCATTCAGGATGGAATGACACTGGGCTTTCACCACCATTTCCGTGATGGGGATTATGTAGTTAACATGGTTATGGAAGAAATTCACAACATGGGGATTAAGGACATTACCATCTGTGCCAGCTCTCTGGGAAAAGCACATGATAAGCTGGTGGAATTCATAGAAGACGGAACAATTACAAACATTCAGTCTTCCGGAGTGAGAGGAAAAATCGGACGTGCCATTTCAGAAGGAAAACTGAAAGGACTGGCTGTCATGCGTTCCCACGGCGGAAGAGTACGTGCCATAGAGACTGGGGAAGTGAGAATTGATATTGCATTTATCGGGTCTCCTACCTGCGATGATTACGGCAACTGCCGGGGAATCGGCGGAAAGTCTGACTGCGGCGTACTTTCCTACTCCATGGTTGATGCGGATTATGCGGATAAGGTGGTTGCCGTCACGGACTGTCTGGTTCCATTTCCAAACTTTCCTGCCCATATTTCCATGACAAAGGTGGATTATGTGGTTGTGGTTGATCAGATCGGAAACCCGGATAAAATCGCTACAGGAGCTGCAAAACCCACCACAGATATGAGAAAGCTGATGATGGCGGATTACTGTACCCAGTTTGTGGTAAACACCCCTTATTTCAAAGACGGATTTTCTTATCAGACAGGTGTTGGCGGCGCTTCCATCGCTTCTACCATTTCTCTTTCCAGAATCATGAAGGAGAGAAATATACGAATGAAGTTCGGCGTGGGAGGCTTAACAAAGCCCATGTGTGATCTTTTGGAGAACAACCAGGTAGACGCACTGTTAGATACCCAGGATTTTGATTTGAATGCAGTTGAGTCTGTAATTAATCCCAGACATTTCCGCATCAGCGCCGGTGAATATGCTGACCCATTTAACAAAGGAGCAGTCGTAAATAAGCTGGATTTTGTAATACTGGCAGCATTGGAAGTAGATGTGAATTTTAACTGTAACGTTGTGGTTGGATCCGACGGCATTATTACCGGTGCCCAGGGAGGACATCCGGATACAGCGGCCGGTGCAAAATGTACCATCGTGATTGCACCTCTTCTTCAGGGAAGAATTCCGGCCATCTGTACCGATGTAACAACGGTCACTACTCCGGGAGAATCCATTGACGTGGTAATTACTGATTACGGTATTGCAATTAATCCCAGAAGACAGGATTTAATTGACTGCATGAAGAATGTGGATCTTCCGTTTAAAACCATTGAAGAACTGCGGGATATCGCATATTCTATCGTGGGAGAGCCGGAACGGGTGCAGTTTGATGATAAAGTAGTGGGTATCATTGAAAGCCGTGATGGTACGGTAATGGATGTTGTCCGTAAGATTAAAAAATTTGAATTTTCGGGAGAATAGACAATGCAAAGCAGGTCTTGTGTGAATGTGCCGTCAAGAGAGGAAGAAGCTGCATATCGTATTGGAAATATGGCGTACCGTGCGCTGCTTGAGGAGGTCTATACTCTTCCCAAGCCGGGGCTGGTAGATCCTTATTCCAATGGGGCCCATACGGATATGAATGTGGTCTCTTTTGAGCGGAGCGCCAAGGCCCTGAAGCCTTATTTTGTCACAATGGCTCTGGAGGGGGAGAGGTTGTGGGAAGCGCCCCCTGTGTTATTTGAAACCATTCGCAGGATCGGAATTCTGGCGGAACGGGCCATGTATCAGGCGACTGGAGGAGTGAATACACACAAGGGGCTGGTCTTTCATCTGGGAATATTATGCGGGGCAGCAGGAGCCTGCCACCGCTCTTTCGGAAGGGTTACCTTAAAACAGCTCATGGAGATGGAACAGGCAATGGTCAGAAATGTGCTGGTGAAAGAAGTACAGAACATGGAGACCTTTGTTTCAAAAGGTGAAAAGAACCTTCAAAAGTATGGTCTGACCGGTGCAAGAGGAGAGGCCATAAGCGGTTATTCCTCTGTATTTAAAATTTCACTGCCTGTGATGACCATGGGTCTTTCTAATGGTCAGGAGTGGAACCGTATCAAGCTGGAAACTTTGTTCCATCTTATGAGCCAGGTGGATGATTCCAATATTCTTTCCAGGCATAATCCAGCGGTTTTAAACCAGGTAAAAAAAATCGCCGCAGAATTTTTAAAAGCCGGCGGTGCCTACCGGAAAGAAAGCATTCATTTATTAAAAGAATTGGACAAATGGTTTGTGAAAAAGAATATCAGTGCAGGAGGAAGTGCGGATCTTCTTGCTGTCACCATATTTCTCACACTGTTAACCGGAGAGTGGGGAGGACTTTATGGAATTCATGAGACTGGAAGGCAGGCCCTTTCGGGGGAAAGAGCTGGAGCGTCTGAAGGAGTTTCTTGCCTGTAATCATCTGGATTACGATCAGGAAATTGAGTATACCATATGCCTTTTAGATGAAAACTACCAGATTGCGGCAACAGGTTCTGCTCATGACAATGTGTTAAAATGCATTGCTGTGGATCAGGATGCAAGAGGTTTTGGACTGGCGGCAACCATTGTTTCCGCACTGGTTCAGTATGAATTTGAAAAGGGAAGGTCCCATATACTCCTTTACACCAAACCGGAGAATGAGGAAATGTTTGAAAATCTGGGATTCTATGGCGTCTTAAAGACCGGAGAAATTCTTTTTATGGAGAACCGGAAAGATGGCTTTTTACAGTTTATCCGCCGTTTAAAAGAGGAGTCTCCGAAAGAAGCACTGTTTCCCGGCCCGGTAATCGGCTGTATGATAGTAAACTGCAATCCCTTTACCAATGGACACCGGTATCTGGTGGAGCAGGCACTGAATCACTGTGATTATCTTCATGTGCTTGTTTTATCCGATGACAGGAGCTTTTTTAACGCAGAGGACCGTTATCAGCTGGTAAAAGAAGGCGTCCAGGATTTATCCCGGGTTATCGTTCACCGGTCATCAGATTTCGTTATCTCCGCAGCTACGTTTCCCACCTATTTCATTAAGGAGAAAGCCCAGGCTCAAAAGGCTAACTGCCTTCTGGATCTGACTCTATTTGCACGCCGCATCGCTCCGGAACTGGGAATTACAAAGCGTTTTGTGGGGACCGAGCCAAACTGTGCCATAACAGGTCAGTACAATGAAGAAATGAAACAGATTCTGCCCCAATATGGAATCCAGGTTATGGAATTTGGAAGAAAAGAGATCAAAGGAACTCCAGTCAGTGCGTCTTTGGTGAGAGCCTGGTATGAAAAAGGTGATTTTAAACATATTAAGGACGTGGTGCCTGAAACCACTCTTAACTATCTGATAAATAAAAAAAGCCAGAGGCCTAAGGGATAAACCGGTATCCCAGACCTCTGACAGTTACAATATGGGCCGGCTTCTGCCGGTCCTCTTCGATTTTACTCCGGAGACGATTGATATAAACCATAATGGCATTATCGTCAACTGCAACACTGTTGCCCCATACGTGCTCATAGATCATCTCTTTTGTGTAGACCTGCCCTGGATGCTTTAAAAACAGAAGCATAAGACTGCTTTCCTTTGAAGAGAGAATGATCTCTTCCCCCTTGTTGTAAAAACGCATGGTGGAAGTGTTATAGGAAAAGGGACCGCATTCCAGAATATCGGAACTGTCCAGTACCTGATTCTTGTAGCGCCTTATGAGCGCCTTAACCTTGGCGCCTAATACAAGAGGGCGGAAAGGCTTGGTGATATAATCATCGGCTCCCAGAGACAGACCATATAAGGAATCGTAGTCCTCGTTCCGACCGCTGATAATCATAACAGGCGTCTGTATTCCCTGGCTTCGAAGCTTCTTAATCACTTCAAAGCCTTCCATATCT
The DNA here is from genome assembly GCA_023386315.1 of Bacillota bacterium. Lineage (GTDB taxonomy): Bacteria > Bacillota > Clostridia > Lachnospirales > Lachnospiraceae > Lacrimispora. The sequence goes on from JAEWJZ010000029.1 coordinate 13,263, forward strand.
CCCAGCATGACATCCATAAGGATCATATCATAGGTATGATTTTTTAAACAGTTAAGAGCAGCAAGGCCGCTGTCTGCCAGAGTAGTTTCCAAATCATTGCTGTGCATGACTTTTTCCAACAGCTTTAAAATAGATGGATCATCATCTACGATTAATACTTTATCAGACATAGCTTCCCCCAAATGAAAATCATGTAGAATCTTATCGAAATATGTTATAATTTATTATAATATTAATAATTGAACAAGTCAATGAGGAAGAAGAAAACGAGGAGCTTAAATCATGAAGAAAATAAAGGAAATTAGAAATTATACCGGAATATTTATCTGCTGCGCGATGGCAGCCGTTCTGATTATTTTCTGCTTCCTTGTTTTTGGAATCTGGAAGGAATATAAGGATGCTATTATTAACAATCAGAAGAAGCAGATGCTGTTAACAACCCAGAGCATGGGAGAGAATCTAAAAGTCTTTATTGAAGGTTATCAGTCAGATTTAAGTACGATTTATGATATTATGGAGGAAAATTACAAAAAAACAGGAACCAGGGACTGGAGTATTATCGGGGAATATGTTTCCAATCATAAACGGTTTGTCTATGATGTGATTGTGGAAGATACTTCGGGGAATTTAATAAAGAGCATGAAAGGCTATGGTGTGGAGGAAACCTACTCGGTCACTGCAATCAGCAAGTCGGAGCAGTTTCTTCAGTGCAAACTGGAAAATGGTGATCTTTATCTGGTGTTAAAGCGCAACTTACCTGACATCGGGTCCATTTCCATTGTCATTAATGAAAGAAGCTATTATAAGTCACTGGTTTCCAATATCCGTCTGGGAACCAATGGATATGTTGTTATAAAAGATTCTTCGGGCATCATTCTGGCCCATCCCCAGGAGAAGCAGTGGGGAATTAATGTAATCTCCGGCAGGAAAGAGATGTTTCCGGGCGTGGATTTAAGCAGCCTGGAGCAGATGATAGACAAACAGAACCGGGGGGAAGAAGGAGTTTCTGAGTATTATTCTTATTGGTGGGTGGATCCGGGGGTCCCGGAAGTAAAAAAGATCAGTGCCTATTCACCGGCACATATCGGAGACGGATTCCTGGTCGTCAGTGCGGTGATTGATTACAATGATATCTATATACCAGTGGCAGCCGGATTTTTTAAACTTGGACTTGTTTTTTTCTGTGCAATGGCAATTGTTCTGGGTCTGGTTATTTATATCGGAGATTTAAGGGTCCAGAAACGAAAGGATACAGAGGAAATTGCGTATTTGCTGGAACTGAATAAAATATTGGAAGAGATTCATCAGAGCGAGGAAACAATTGCCCACCAGCAAAGGCTTCAGATTATGGGAACCATGACAGGGGGGATCGCCCATGAATTTAACAATCTTCTGACTCCCATTATGGGGTATGCAGAGCTTCTCATGATGGAGCTGCCTGAGCGGTCAGAGAACTATGACAACGCCTCGGAAATTTATGAGGCTTCGGCTAAAGCAAAGGAAATTATCCAGCAGATCTCATCATTAAGCAGAAAAAATATGGAAACCGCCTTTAAAAATCTTCATGGGGAAAAGGTGCTTAAACGGGCGATTAAGATGGTTAGCTCTGTCTGCCCTACCAATATACATCTAAAGGAAACCATTACCCTTCAGGAAGAGTGTTTTCTGGGCAATGAAACCCAGCTGAACCAGGTAATATTGAATATCTGCGTCAATGCCATTCAGGCAATTGGACATAAAGAAGGAACCATAACCATATCCTGCCAGACGGTGAACCGGGAGGAGCTGGCACAGTATAAGCTTTCCACGCTGCCGGAGGGCTGGGATCATTATATCCGGATTGATGTGGAAGATGATGGAGAGGGAATGAGCGATGAGGTGCTCAAACAGATATTTGATCCGTTTTTCACCACGAAGAAAAACGGCAAAGGGACAGGACTTGGCCTGTCTTTAGTGGAGCAGATTATTCACTCCCATAAAGGATATGTGTTTGCAGAAAGTACCCTGGGAAAAGGCAGTATCTTTCATCTGTACCTTCCGGTTAATGAGCAGAAGGAGCGGGAGGAACAGATCCAGCTGGGGGACGGGGGACCGGTTCTTCCCATTATGATAGTTGATGATAATCCAAAAGTTTTACGGCTTTTGGAGAAAAACTTCAGCAGGCTGAATGTTCCTCTTATCTCCTGCATGGATTTTGAGGAGGCAAGAAGAGTTTTAAAAGAGCGGGAAGTGGACGCGGTTGTAACAGAGCAGTATGTAAGGGGAAAAAGCGGGGTGGATTTCTGTATGTCCTTACAGGGACCATATCCGGGGGTGATCCGCATTCTTATGACTGACCGGGTGACAAAAGAGCTTGTGGAGGCAAAGAAGCGGAGAATGATTGACGAATACATTGATAAACCGGTTTCAGATTCGTCTATTTTAAAAGCAGTAAAGAATTTCAGGGATTTATATTAAATCAAAAGTCTAATCTTAACAACTTTTAATTTTTCTCTTAAAGAAATGAAAGGGAGAAGATGTGAGGCTGTAAGGTTGGACTTTTATAATTTCCTCATAAACAAAATATAGAGGAGGAAGAAAAACATGAATGAGACAATGCTTGCATTATTAGGATTTGCAACCATTATCATGATCATTGTTTTACTGCTGAGAAATGTTACTGTTCCGGCTCTGGCTTTCATCGGAGTATCCTGCGTCAGCGCGCTGATTCTGGTATTAACAGGAACCTTTACAGTCACAGAAGTTGGGGATTTTATTAAGGCGGGGGTTGCTGATGTGCATTCCACTGCTGCACTGTTCATATTTTCCGTATTATTTTTCGGAATTATGTCGGATGCGGGTATGTTTGACAGCATCATCAATGCTTTAATGAAAAAAGTGGGGCATAATGTAATTGGTGTTGCATTTATGACCTGTATTATTGCCATGATTGGTCACCTGGACGGAGGCGGAGCTTCTACGTTCCTGATCACCATTCCGGCTATGCTTCCAATTTACAAAAAGCTGAAAATGCGTCCTACCACGCTGCTTTTAATCTGCGTAACAGCTATGGGCGTTATGAACTTGCTTCCATGGGGCGGACCTACCATGCGTGCTGCTTCTGTTCTTGGAATTGAAGCCAATGTGCTTTGGATGAAAATTCTTCCCATGCAGGCAGTTGGTATCGCAATTGCATTATTTACCGCATTCTTCTGGGGCGTGGTGGAGAAAAAACGTGGTGCAGGAATCGACAGCACACTGGAAATGGAAGATACAGATTTGCTGGAAGAAAGTGCTTCTACCAGTGAACTGGGTGATCTTGCAAGACCAAAGCTTTTATTCTTTAACATAGGTCTTACCCTGCTTGTTATTTATTGTCTTGTATTTTTAAAGGTTCCATCTTACTTAACATTCATGGTGGGCTGTGTAATTGCACTTCTGGTTAACTATCCGGGAGCCAAACTGCAGAATAAGATTATTAAATCTCATTCCGGTCCTGCTCTTATGATGGCTTCAACTATTCTTGCCGCCGGTGTATTTTTAGGTGTGCTGGAGCAGAGTGAAATCATGAACCACATGGCAAATATTCTGGCCTCTTTCATTCCGCAGTCCATGGGTCGTTTTATGCCTATCATAATCGGCGTTTTATCCGTGCCGCTGACAATGCTTTTCTGTACGGATTCTTATTTCTACGGACTGCTCCCTGTTCTTATCAGTGTAGGAAACAGCTTTGGAGTAGATCCTGTTCATACGGCAATTGCCATGGTAGTATGCCGCAACTGTGCAACCTTTATCAGCCCGGTAGTTCCGGCCACTTTCCTTGGTGTCGGTCTTGCTGGTGTTGAGATTAAAGACCATATAAAGAATTCTTTCTTATGGGTATGGGGCGTCAGCCTTGTGTGCCTGGTTGCCGGTTTGTTACTTGGTGTCATTACATTTTAATCTCCTAAGAATAACGGGGCTGCACATTGCGGCCCCGTTAGATTTTACTGTATTAAAAAATGCGTTCTGAGATGCTGTGCTTTGGCAGTCAGAACGCATTTTTTATTTTATGAAACGCTGACAGGATCCAGCCTGCCGCAGGAAATATCCATAACAAAGCCTTTTATGGTAACACCGGAAGGCATGAGCGGGTGCTCTTTTAACAGGGAAACAGAGCGTTTGACAGAAGCTTTTGAATCATCAAAACCCTGAAACAGGTTCTCAAAATCAAATCCCATCTCTCTTTGATGCTGTATGGTCTCTCTTGTTATTCCGCGCTGTACTAAACGGGTAATAATGGATTCTGAGCTGACGGATGCGGCACCGCAGTCAGTATGACCGATTACCATTATCTCTTCTACACCAAAATCCAGTATGGCAATCAGCAGGCTTCGTATGGTACTGTCGCACGGGTCCAGAATCAGACCGCCGGCATTTTTAATTAATTTTACGTCTCCATTGTGAATTCCGAGAGCTGCGGGAAGAAGCTCTACCAGCCGGGTGTCCATACAGGTCAGTATGGCAAGCCTTTTTCGGGGATATTTGTTAGTACTAAAGCGTTTATAAAAACCGCTGTTTACAAAGATATCATTGTATCTTAGAATTTCCTCAATCATAATCTGCCTCCTTTTATATGGTGTCAGATTTATGATAAAGGTTTAATCTTAACTGTTACTTACGTTTATCCTTAAAGATTATTTAGCTTGGCAGGTAATATCATGCCTGAATTAAATAAATGTCGAATAATGTAAGTGCTTAACCAATAGTTTTGCATTAAAAAACCAATAAAAATAATGGTTAAAATATGGTTAAATATAACAAGATATATAAGAAAAAATCAGATGTAATTGTAATAAAATTATAAAAATAATGTAATAATTCACCAAAAATGGTTAATGATGCTTGATTAATTTTAAAGGTAGTTGTAAAATCTTGCTGTAAGCGCTTACACTAAACAACGGAGGGAATCAGTATGAATGCTTTGCGGAAACAATGCAGGAAGGCTTTGGCTGTGCTTTTAACAGCAGCCATGCTTTCACAGTGGGGGGTACCGGGAGGAAGCCTGGCCCATGCAGAACTCTTAAAGGACCTGGGTGTAGGGGATTATGCCACACCGTCAGAGGCAGCTGTATCAGATATTTTTGAGACAAAGGTTTGGGAGGACTTAACTGCCACGCCTTCCAATGCGGAAGTTTCACTGTCTGTGGAAACAGCCTCGCCTTCTAACGCCAGTGAAATACCTGCAGAAGGAAAACATTACAGCTCGTCAGAAGGGAGCTGTGATGTGACTGACTTAAGAGTTCCCACACTGGCCTATGACGACACATCAATTACTCTGGTATGGGACAAGCCGGAGAATTATGCGGAAGTCGCCAACTATTTCGTTTATTTAAACGACGAAAAGATCGGTGATGCAAGGAGTAATTTTGCCAGTCATGCAGACTGGGCAGCTGTCTACATGAAAGCATTTTACGATTATTATCAGGAAAAAAATATTGATATGGTGAACGTAGATATCCACTCCTTCCGTGCCGACGGACTGAAACCGGATACGGATTATACCTTTTCAGTAGCGGCAGTCAACGCGGCAGGAGAGGAGCTCGGAAGCCGTGCCAGCATTTCCTGGTCCACTGCAGGTACACCGGAAGTGTTTGATATTACGGATTACGGAGCAAAGTCATTGGAGGAGGGATTTACTTCCAGCGATGAAGAGAAGAATGCGTTTACAAAGGCCAATACAAAGGCAATCCAAAGTGCCATTGATGCCTGTTCGGAGGGGGGGAAGGTTGTAGTTCCCGAAGGAATTTATATGACCGGGGCCCTGTATTTAAAGAGCAACATGACTCTTGAGCTTTCAGAAGGTGCAGTACTTTTCGGATCACCGAATGTGGCTCATTATGACCAGAACTACCTTTTGTATCCTTATTCCACAGACACAAGATCCTGGGCATTAATCAATACCTACAGTGCAGATGAGGAGGGCGGCTTTGAGAACATCCGTATCGTGGGAAAGGGAACGATTTATGGAAACGGGTGGAAATACGGTTCCGGAACGGTTCCTGCCTCAGAGGGAAACGGATACCTTCCGGCCATTCAGCCAGGGAAGACCGGAGACCCTGACTGGGCAAAGGCTGAATTTTCCAGATATGCTCTAAAAGGATTTGTGGGAAGAAAAGATAAAAATTACAATGACATGAATCTGGGGATCCTTGCAAAAAGTGCCTTTGACAACGGCAAAAGCAATGGTTTGAGCAATACCGCTGCCTATGCCGCCAGACCCAATCTCATTGTTCTTCGGAACGTAAACGGGGTTTATATTGAGGGGATCACAGCGGAAAACCCGGCAATGCATACCATCGCGGTCCTTGACAGCGAGAATGTGGTTTCAGAAAATGTTAAATACATAACTTACGATGCCAACAATGCAGATGGAATAGAGCTTGGAAATACCCAGAACGCCATGGTCTTTAATAACTTCTTTGATACCGGAGATGATGCAATCAATTTTGCCACAGGCATGGGAAAGGGTGTGCAGGACACAGATCAGAAGCCATCGAGCGATATCTGGACATTTAACAACTTTCTGAGGGAATGCCATGGAGGCGCTATTGCAGCGGGGAGTCATACTGGTGCTGGTATTGGAAACATGCTGGTGGAGGATAATGTTTTAAATCACAGTGATATGCCGTTTCGTTTTAAGAGTGCACCTGCAAACGGCGGAGGGATCTATGATGTGCTGATCCGGGACTGTGCAGTGGGAGATGCAGAAAAGGTATTTACCTTTAATACGACTTACAGCGATGCGAATCAGGCAATGACGGTAGAACCGGCAGATAAACCGGCAGAGTTTTATAATATTGATGCATTCCGCATTACAGCTGACACCATTACGAAAAATACCATTGATATCGTGGCAGATGTGGACGATCAGATGCCTTATAAACCTGCCCATACTCATCATGATCTTTATTTTCAGGATATAACATTTACCAATATTGACACGAAGCTTGCAAAAAATTCTGAGATTTTAAAAGGAGCTTCCAATGTTACCTTCAATAACGTGGTGATGAACTGGAAGAATATTGAAAAAGAGCCGGATGATGCAGCAGCAGGAAGCTACAGGGCATGGGCTGATATAAGCTCCTGCAGTGACCTTAATTTTACCGGTACAACAACTCAGTCAGTAAATTCTTATGATGCGATGTCAAAACCTGTCTGGCCGGAGGACGCAGCCGTGCTTGCCAGCGCATCCGAAGCGGTAAAAAGCGGATCTGAACGGAAGGTAACATTAAAATGGCCTGCTGCCAGAGATGGGGATCAGGAAGCGGGCAAAGGGGAAATTGCCGGTTATATCGTGGAAACATACCTGGATGATGAGTTAATTGACAAAACCAAACCTGTAAGCGGGACATCCTGTGAAATGGGAGGACTTTCACCGGATACCTGTTACTTATTTAAGGTTTATGGGGTTGATTCCACAGGAAACAGGACACCAGAACTTGCGTATGAGGTGACGACAACAAGTGGAGAGGATCCGGAGTTAAAAGAACCGGAATCCAGCCAGGTTACTTTTAGCGGAATCGGATACACCTGGGCGACTGCAAAGTTCGCGGCCAATAAGGATCCCAGAGTCCGCGGTTACCGGGCATATGCAGACGGAGAGCTGGCAGCTACTATTTATAAATATCAGCTTGCTGATCCCAAAGCCAGTAACGTCAGCATGACCATCGGGCGCATGATGGAAGACAGCAACGAGATAATTGTTGAGGCATTCAGCGACTCAGGACAGAGTTATGAATATAAGGAAAAGACAGTTAAAACAATGAAAAATTACGATTACAAGGCTCCGGTGTGGGATCCTGATGCACTTAAGGCAACTGTTTCAGGAGAGAACGTGCTCCTGTCCTGGAAAGCGCCGGAGGATGAATCGGGGATCTATGCATACAGGGTGTATGTGGATGAGAAACCGGTTTATAAGACAGAAGGAGATTATTTCAATCATGTGAATGGCACCTATACAACAACGGATGCATTTTACACGGTAAATAATCTGGATTTATCCGAACCTCATACGTTTCGTGTAGAGGCGGCAGATGCCTGGTGGAGAGCCCAAAATGGGAGCGGCCCGTTCCACTGGACAAACAGCGGACCGAAGGTTACATGGGATGGCTTTGGATTGATGGGATCTGAAATTCTATGGAGGTCTTCGACATTTGGCCAGTCCACTGACATGAACTTTTCATCCAATGTTCTGGAGGATAAGGTTGGAACTAATTATACATGGCCGGTAAATTCCGGTATTCCCCTGGGAATGGAAGGAGAACCGGTTCAGGATGTGGTAATTGAATCCAGAGGGGGCAAACTTCAGGCAGGACATGATGGACTTACATTTTATTATACCGAAGTGCCGACCAGTAAGAACTTCGTTCTCACTGCAGATGTAATCGTGGAAAAGATGGGACCGGAAAACGGTACCAAGCCGAATCTGCAGGAAGGGGCAGGTCTCATGGTACGTGATGTGAATGGCTCTCCAAGAAAAGATCCCCTGGAGGAGGGATACGAAGAGTATCCGGCTGCCTCTAATATGGTCATGCTGGAAGCCGGGGCAGCTGGAAAATCCCTGAATGCAGATTTAAACTTACTGGCGGCGGCCCGCTATGGTGTGAACAGTCCGGCAGGAAATCTAAAGTCTGTAAAGACGACAGAAACATTCGAAAAATCTGTTGGAAAAGCGGATAAGTCAGGAGGAAAGACCAACAGCTATAATACGGAGCTTAAGTTAAAACTGGAGCGGACCGATGAAGGATTTATTACCTCTCATCTGGATAAAGATGGTAAAGTAATCAGTACATATACCTTTAAGGATAAAAATGTAACTCCCAATATTGTATCTCATTTAGATGAGGACCTGATGTATGTCGGCTTTTTTGCCTCCCGAAATGCCAGAATGACGGTTAAAAATATTTCTCTGGATTTAACGGATGTTATAACACCCGATGAATCACCGGCATACGTGGCACCGGATGATGAGGGCGCCTCACTGTATGTGGCGTCCGGTGAATATTCGAACAGCCGGGAATATATGGTTCAGGCGCTGACGAACCAGTCAGGAAGTATGACAGTAAGCCAGGATGGAAGTGTAATCGGATCAGATATGGCAGTGACCGGAGGCGTTCAGTTTAAAATGCCAGCAGTCTTAAATGAATCGGGAGGGGAGTTTAAGCTGACTTACGTTCCTTCCGAGGGGGCAGATGCAGGAAAAGCGATTATAAAGACTTTTCTGGTTAAGAGAGAAGATTATGGCACAGATCTCTATGCTTCGCCGGAAGGGTCCGATACTGGGGCTGGAACAGCCGCAGATCCCATGTCCATTGAGACGGCAGTAAAAAAACTGGTTCCGGGCGGAAACGTTTACATGAATGAGGGAACCTATCATGCATTTCAGATTCCGTTAACCGCCTCTGGAAACGAGGACAGGAGAAAGTCTCTGACGGCACTGGGAAAGGTTACAATAACAGGCAGCTCGAAGATATTTGTCTTAGATTCTGATTACTGGAATATTACAGGACTTGATGTGGATGGGCGTAATGTGGAAAACAGCCGCGGGGTAATGATTCACGGAAGCTATAATCTGATGAAGGATTCCCTGATTCACAACACATCCAGCGATGCAGGCCTTACCATTACAAAATCAAGAGGCAGCAGAAGTTTATGGCCGTCTTATAATGTGATTGAAAATTGTGAATCCTATGAAAATAAGGACGGATCCATGATTAATGCAGATGGTTTTGCATCAAAGTCCTGCTCCGGTGAAAACAACTGCTTTGTAAACTGCGTATCCCATGATAACGCGGATGATGGCTGGGATTTATATAATACGCTCTCTGACGGACCAAACGGCAGAACCATCATTGAAAACTGTGTGGCATATAACAATGGAAACAATGGTTTCAAGCTTGGGGGAGAGGGCAGGGAAGTACCACACATTTTACGAAACAGCATTGCTTTCCACAACAATCTGGACGGAATTACGGATAACTTTAATCCAGGTGAGCTAAGAGTTGAAAACAATACATCGTTTGATAACCGGAGATTCAACATTATATTACGTCCAAGCCCTTATAAGAAAAATGAGGACGGCAGCCTGACTGCCGACGGAATCGTAAATAATAATGTATCCTGCCGGAGTGCTGCTTACAGTGCAAAGCTGGATAAGGTCTACGCAGACAAAATAGCAGCTAGTGAGATCAGCAACAACTATCTCTTTACAGAAGCCGGAAATACCATAGGAGGGGAGAATTTTCTTTCTCTCGATCCCGCTGCATGCTTTTACCGGGTTGAAGGAAGAATTATGTTTGGTGACTTCCTGCGCCCTGCAAAGGGAAGCGTAATTAAAAATGCAAAGGCCGGAGCGGTGCTGCCTGGAATTGATGAACCGGAACCGGAACCAGAACCAGAACCAGAACCAGAACCTGCTCCAAATCCGGATCCCTCCGATTTTGACCGGGATTCTGATTCTGACCGGGATTACGCAATCAGAAAAGAATCAGGAGAGGTTTCAGGAGACTGGAAGCAGGATGAGAAAGGCTGGCGTTTAAAGAAGAAAGACGGAACCTATCCGAAAGATGAGTGGGCAAAAGTAAATGGTGTCTGGTATTATTTTGGACAAAACGGATATATGACTACTGGCTGGAAGCAGGTGGACGGAAAATGGTTTTATCTGGCGGCAGACGGCGCCATGCAGACAAACTGGATCCTGAATGACGGAAACTGGTACTATATGAATGCAGATGGTTCCATGGCAACCGGGTGGGTCATGGTAAAGGATACCTGGTATTATTTGAACCAGAAAGGAGAATGCCTTTTAAATACGGTAACACCTGATGGTTACCGGGTTGATGAAAATGGTGCATGGAGGAAATCCTGATTTTATCTGACTGCAGAAATGCATAATAAAAAATGAAAAGAGCGTGCTGCAAGACGGGAGATATTACCGTTCTTGCAGCACACTTTTTGTCGAAAATTGTAGAAAATGGCAGAAATTGAAATTGTGGAAACAGCCTTTAAATGATAATATAGATCTATAATAAATATTTGTTTGTCCTGCTTTAAAAATGATCGACATTTTATGATCGGGAGGGAGTCATTATGTTACGTGAGGCAATGAAGTCCTATTACGCTCCTCTTTTAATCCTGTTATTTTTCGGAGTCATGGTTTTTGTAGACAAGCTTTTTTCACAGAAGATCAAGCGCCTGTTTCTGCTGGAGATTTGTCTGCAGCTTTTTTTGATAGCTGTTACCTGGCTGGATCAGTATTTTGCATTTATGGGAGATAATGGGTTTGCGTGGAGGCTGAGAAGCATCACAACCTGTCTGAATTTTGCAATCGGCCCGTGTTCTCCCATGATTCTGGTGCTGATTTATGATACGGGTGTATTAGGAAAAATACCCAAAATATTTTACGTTCCCCAGATAATAAATTTTACCATGAGTGTCCTGAGTATATGGAGCGGATGGATTTTTTCAGTGAGCACCAGCAACGTATACAGAAGAGGACCGCTGTTTCCCATGTCTTTAACGGTTGGATTTTTTTATCTGCTCACGCTGATTGTATTTTCTGCGAAGCAGCAGAATAAGCCCAACCGGCGGGCGGAGACAACATTTCTTATAGCCGCTTTTGGGGGAATTGGCTCAGCTGCCTGTCTGGAGGTGTTTTTTGGACTGAGTTTCATGATATGGAATGTTTCTTCCGTATGTATTGTTTTGTATTTCCTTCTTCTGACCACCCAGAAAATATTGTACGATTCCATGACTGGTACATACAGCCGTACTGCCTATGAAAGACGGATGGAAAAAATAAATTTTAGACTCCCCTGTACGGTTGCAATGATCGATTTAAACAATTTAAAGCAGTTAAATGACCGGTATGGACATTCCGCAGGAGATGTGGCAATCTGCAGCGTCACATCCGCAATTTTAAAGCAGAAGTCCAGACATATGAAGCTATACCGCTATGGAGGAGATGAATTTGTCCTCGTCAGCAGCCGGATTTGTGAAGAGGAAATGGACCGTGTGCTAAAAACAGCGCAGGAGCAATGCAGCGGGGTTATCGAGCTGCCGGTTTCTTTTTCCTACGGAGTCGCGGTTCATCAGGCGGGAGATTATATTCATGAAGCAATCCTTCGTGCAGATGAGGCTATGTATCAGAATAAGGCGAAAATGAGAGAGGGGAAGGCAGCGGAATGAAATAGCAGAGTGCCAGAGTAAAATAAATTTATATTACTGGGCTGGAATCAATATCGAGAGAATGTTATATATTATTACTAAAAAAATGCAGAAAGTAAGGATATGATTATGAAAAATATTAAAAATGGCATTGACAAGACGAATAAATAATTGTATATTAAGATGACGGAAACCGTTTTCTGCAGGAGGCAATTTGATGGTATCTATAAATGATGTGGCGAAAAAGGCCGGGGTGGCAAAATCAACAGTATCTAAGGTTTTAAATAATTATTCTCTGGTAAGCGAAGAGACCAGATTAAAGGTGGAGAAAGTTGTTGAAGAGTTAGGATATGTACCGAACTCAGTTGCCATTTCCCTCTCAAAAAAGGAATTTAACCGGGTAGGGCTGATTGTAGATATCCGACATAACAGTGAGTTTGTCGAGGAAATCAATATGCAGCACCTGACAGGCGCTTTTGAAAAAGCGAAAGAATATCGTATAGAGGTGGTGACATTTTTTAGTTCTCAGTTTGAGGAGATGAACTACAAAGAGGTTACTAATTTTTTGAAATCCCAAAGAATTAATTGTTTGATTATATACAATTTATCCATAGAGAATAAAAACATTTACAAGATTATTGAAAGGCAAGAGTTTTTTTGTGTTTTGGTTGATTCCCCCATCACCAATGCAAGAACATCATCTGTATCCATCGACCATTTTCAGGCACAGTATGATGTGGCGAAGAAAACCTTTGATGAGAATGACTACATTAATCATGTACTTTATATTGCAGGAGGTGCAGGCGGGTACATAACGAACCAAAGATTAAAGGCTATGACGAGGCTGCAGGAAGAGTATGCTTTTGAACTCATGATACAGTATGGTGACTTTAATGAATATAAAGCAAGAGAGATTACACAAAAGTATGCGTCCGAGATCAATGTGGTTGTATGTGCATCAGACTTAATGGCAATTGGTGCGGTGTTTGCGTTGACGGAGATGGATTTATTCCGCCCTGTATGCGGTTTTGATGGAATTCGATTAATGGGGTACACTCAAATAGCTATGAATACTGTGAAACAGGATTTTAAAAGGAAGTCCAGGCAAGCGTTTGATGAACTCAAGAAATTGCTTGATGGTGAAACCGGCAGACATGTTCTGATACCCTATGAGGTATGTAAAATTAATTATATGGATGTTATTCAGAAATAAGGATAATATCAATATAATTTTTTTTCAGAATTCGGAAACCGTTTTCCGAACCGGCTGCAGTTAATTTAAGGAATCTATATACAGCAGATGGACTAAAAAAAGGAGAAGCTGATATATGAGAGAAGCAGGAATGTTATTGCCTTTATCATCACTGCCATCCGGTCATGGAATTGGAGATATGGGCAGGTATGGTTATGAATTAATAGATTTATTGGAAAAAAGCGGATTTCATATATGGCAGATACTGCCGTTAAATCCCGTGGGGTATGGTAATTCACCCTATCAGCCCTACTCTTCCTTTGCGGGAGATGAGATCTATATCAGCTTGGATGAGTTGTATTTAGAAGGCTTATTAAAGAAAGAACCGCCAAAATTTATGGAGCACAGTTCCTGTGTGGATTATGAAAAAGTAAGGACATTCAAAGGGCTTTATTTAAAGAAAGCATTTGAACACTTTATACCTGCAAAAGATTATGAGGATTTTGCCGCCCAGGAATGGGTGTACTTATATGCGGTATTTCTTACCTTGAAGAAGCAGAATCACTTAAGATGCTGGAATGAGTGGAGCTTGGAACAAAAGGAATGGATCAAGGATAAGAAGTATGATATCTCTGCTTACAGCAATGAAATTAAGTATGAGATGTTTGTACAATATGAGTTCTACAAACAATGGATGAAATTAAAGGATTATGCCAACATTCACGGAATCAAAATTATGGGAGATATTCCATTCTATGTAGGAATCGATTCATTGGATGTATGGATAAATCAGAAATGTTTCTTACTGGATTCAGATGGAAAGCCTGTCTTTATCGCAGGAGTTCCACCGGATTATTTTAGTGAAACAGGACAAAGATGGGGGAATCCGATTTATGATTGGGAGTACTTAAAGGAAACCAACTATAGCTTTTGGATTGACCGTATAGCATATAACAGTAAACTTTTTGATTACATTCGGATTGATCATTTCAGGGCGTTTGATACCTATTGGATGATTCCTTCCACCTGTGATACTGCGATTGAAGGAAATTGGATTGAGGCACCTGGTTATGAAGTGTTTGATTTGATCAAAGAAAAATTTCCACGGCTGGAGATCATTGCAGAAGATTTGGGGAATTTAAGGAAAGAGGTTCATGTATTAAAGAATCACTACCATTTAAAGGGAATGAAAATTGTACAGTTTACTTTTGATCCGAAAGAAAATAACAATGATTTTGAAGATGTACGTAATATGGTGATCTATACAGGAAGCCACGATAATCAGACAATTCGCGGCTGGTATGCTTCACAGGTTAAAGAAACACGGGCTGCAATCAGAAAAGCATTAAAAAAGCTTGGTTATAAGGATCAGACCATTTCAAGGCGTTTTCTTAAAATGGCCTTTGACAGTATTGCAGACATTGCCATTGTTCCGATGCAGGATTTGATTGATTTAGGGGACGAAGGAAGAATCAATACACCGGGTACACTGGGTTCTCCTAACTGGGAATGGAAGTTAAAAAGCTTTGACGAGTTCAAACAGGAAATTGACAGTATCAAAGAGATGATACAAAACAGTAATCGGTATACATGAAAGGTATGGTAGTTAGAATGTTAGAAAAATCATTACAAAATCGATACGGTAAAAAGCTTCAGGAATGCAGTAATGAAGAAATCTACTTAGCTCTTTTGGATATGACCAGAAGCATGGCAGATGAAAAGAAAGGGGAAGAGAGTAAGAAGAAGGTTTACTACATATCAGCTGAGTTTTTAATCGGTAAGTTATTATCCAATAACTTAATCAATTTGGGAATTTACGATGAAGTGAGAAAGGAATTGGCTCAAAATGGGAAATCCATTACAGAAATTGAGAATGTAGAACTGGAACCATCTTTGGGGAACGGCGGTCTGGGAAGATTAGCAGCATGTTTTCTGGATTCCATTGCAAGTCTTGGATTAAACGGTGATGGTATCGGTTTGAATTACCACTTGGGGTTATTCCGTCAGTTGTTTAAAGAGAATCTGCAAAAAGAAACCACCAATCCATGGATTACCAGAGATAGCTGGTTAACAAAGAGAGACACTTCTTATACGGTTACCTTCAAAGATTTTTCAGTCACATCAAAGTTATATGATATTGCAGTAACTGGTTATGAGAATCGTACCAATCATCTTCATCTGTTTGATATTGATACAGTGGATGAAACCATTGTAGGAGAAGGAATTACCTTTGACAAAGAGGATATCAGGCGAAATCTCACGCTGTTCTTATACCCGGATGACAGTGATGAGAAGGGGGAATTGCTCAGAATCTACCAACAGTATTTTATGGTAAGCAATGGGGCACAGATGATTATTGAAGAATGTGAAAAGAAAGGAAGTTCATTAAAGGACTTAAATGAATATGCGGTAATTCAAATTAATGATACCCATCCTACTATGATTATTCCTGAACTGATCCGTTTACTGGTACAAAAGGGAATTGACATGGAGGAAGCGATAGAGATTGTTTCAAAGACCTGTGCCTATACCAATCATACAATCTTGGCGGAGGCTTTGGAAAAATGGCCTGTTAAACATTTAGAAAAGGTTGTGCCTCATATGCTTACGATTATTAAAATACTGGATCAAAAGGTCAGAAGTAAATTTGATGATCCGTCCGTTTATATCATCGACAAAGAGGACCGTGTGCACATGGCTCACATTGATATCCATTATGGTTTTAGCGTAAACGGAGTTGCGGCCCTGCACACGGAGATTCTGAAACAAAATGAATTGAATAATTTTTATAAAATATATCCTCAGAAATTCAATAACAAAACCAATGGTATTACGTTCAGACGCTGGTTGATGTATTGCAATCATCCATTGACCTCCTATATCAGCGAATTGATTGGTGACAGATTTAAAAAGGATGCAGACCAACTGGAGAAGTTGCTGGAGTTTAAAGAAGACAGCAAAGTATTAAATACGTTGCTTCAGATAAAAAGTGCGAACAAGAAAGTACTAAAAGAATACTTAATGCAGACACAGGGAATTCAGATCAATGAGAACTCCATCTTTGATATTCAAATCAAGCGCTTACACGAATATAAAAGACAGCAGATGAATGCACTGTATATTATTTATAAATATCTGGAGATCAAAAAAGGCAATAAGCCGAAAACACCCATTACGATCATATTTGGTGCGAAAGCAGCTCCTGCTTATATTATAGCAAAAGATATTATCCATCTGATTTTATGCTTGCAGGACGTGATTTCTAAGGATCCGGAAGTGAACTCTTATCTAAATGTAGTCATGGTTGAGAACTACAATGTCACATTAGCGGAAAAACTGATTCCTGCCTGTGAGATATCTGAACAGATCTCTCTGGCCTCTAAGGAAGCCAGCGGTACAGGGAATATGAAGTTCATGTTAAATGGAGCGATTACTTTAGGAACAATGGATGGTGCTAATGTGGAAATCGCAGATTTGGTGGGAAAAGATAATATTTATATCTTCGGAAAATCCAGTGAAGAGGTTATTGCCCATTACAATAAGCAAGATTATGTATCAAAAGATTTTTATGAGAATGATGCTTTGATCCATAAACTGGTTGACTTTATTGTAAGCGATACCCTGATGAAGGTCGGCAGGAAAGAACATCTGGAACGCTTACATCATGAACTTATTTCAAAAGACTGGTTCATGTGCTTACTGGATTTAAGAGATTACATCTCAAAAAAGGAAGAAATCGTTGAAGATTATGAAGACCGGGTTAAATGGTCAAAGATGATGTTGGAAAACATCAGCCATGCAGGGTATTTCTCCTCCGACAGAACAATCAGGGGTTATAATCAGGACATTTGGAAGTTATAAAATCAAAACTATTTATTAAGGGGAGGTATTTTATGAAGAGAAATTTTTTAGCCTTACTTATGGCCGCTGCAATGGTAGTATCTTCTTCTGCATGCAGTAAGAATGTTCCAAGCAGTGGTACAGCTCAGGAACCTATGAAATCAGCCACTGCCAAAACGGGAGAAGCAGAGCCTGTAACATTAAAAATTTGGGCTCCTGAAAATCAAATCCAGACAGGAACTCTGGATTCTATGACAAAATCTTTTCAGGCATTACACCCTGAATGGAATATTACATTTAATGTTGAAACACAAGGGGAGGATACTTTAAAAGATGAAATATTAAAAGATGTATCAGCAGCCGGTGACGTCTTCTTTTTTGCAAGTGATCAGTTAAATGAGTTAATCAATGCAGGAGCTATTGCAAGACTTGGCGGAAGCACAGAAGAAATGGTTAAATCCACTATGGGAGAATCTGTTGTAAAAACAGTGACAAAAGACGATGCAATCTATGGTATTCCATTCACTCATAACACCTTCATTATGTATTATGATAAATCATTATTAAGTGCCAAAGACGTAAAATCCGTTGAAGGTATTATGGCGAAAGATACAGGTGATAAAGTCTACAATTTCTGCTTTGACCCCGCTGGCGGCTGGAAATTAGGTGCCTGGTACTACGGAGCAGGCTTAACAATCTATGGTGAAAGCCAGACCGATTTTGCAGCTGGTGCTAACTGGAATAATTCGACCGGTGTCGCGGTAACAAATTACTTAATCGACTTAATAAATAACCCTAAAACAGCATTTGCAGATGATGTTTCTCTATCCGAATTAACAGCAGATCACAGAATAGGCGCCTGGTTTGACGGTTCTTGGAACTATAATCTTTATAAGGATGCTTTAGGCGATGATTTAGGTTTGGCAGTAATCCCGACTTTCAATCCAGACGGAAAGGATTATCAGTTAAAAGGCTTCTATGGTTCCAAAGCAATTGGTGTTAATTCCCAGTCCCAAAATCCTGCTGTAGCAGTAGCGTTTGCAGCTTATCTCGGGAGTGAGGAGATGCAGTTAGAGCGATTTGAAAAGAATGGTCAGGTACCTACCAATCTTAAGGCAGGAGAATCCGAAGAATTACAGGCAGATGAAATGGCAAAGGTTATGGTAGACGAAGTAAATACCGCATCTGTTATGCAGCCTACATCCGTAGAATTCACCTCAAAATACTGGTCTAATGCTGTTGGCATTGCAACTGAAATCAAAACTGGTGAGTTAAACAAAGAGAATGTACAGAAAAAGTTAGATACATTTGTAGCTACATTAAAGGTAGAATAAAAATCTATTAACAATAACCACCGATAGTTTATTAGAGAGGATTGGATCATGGTTCGCAGAAAGGAAAAGAAGTCAAATAATAACACATCGATTCGTGATATAGGGGGAATTGCTGCTTTTATTCAAGGAAATTGGATAACAAAATTATCCGCCCTAATATTTGGTTTAGGTAATTTAGTGCATAAACAAATTATTCGCGGCTTGCTTATGCTTTTCGTAGAAATTGCTTATATTTATTATATGATCACAGCTGGTTTTAATTCCATTGCAGATTTTATGACATTAGGAACCAGTGTTCAGGCAGAGGTTTTTAATGAAGCAAAGCAGATTTATGAATATGTACCAGGGGATAATTCCATGTTATGTCTGCTCTATGGTATTGTAACAATTTTTCTGACTCTTGGTTTTATACTTTTTGCAATGACATCTGTAAGAAGTGCTTATGTAACGCAGAAAAAAATAGAATACGGCAAGGCAATCCCCTCCTTCCGAGAAGATTTAGCATCTTTAAAGGAGCAAAACTTACATAAATCTCTTTTGTTTTTACCGGTATCAGGTGTCTTATGTTTCACAATTGTTCCCCTTGTTTTTATGATATTAATTGCGTTTACGAACTACGATAAAAGCCATCAGACACCGGGAAATCTCTTTGACTGGGTTGGATTTAAAAACTTTTCAGCAATGTTTGCTCAAAACGGCACATTATCCAACACATTCTGGCCAGTATTTAACTGGACGATTATATGGGCAGTATCTGCTACATTTTCCTGTTACATTTTAGGAATGTTGCTGGCAATTTTAATCAATCGTGAAGGTACCAGATATAAAAAATTTTGGAGATTTATCTTTGTCATTTCCGTTGCAGTACCTCAGTTTGTAACGCTGCTTACCATGAGAACGATCTTCAATACCAACGGCCCGGTGAATGGAATGCTGCGTAATATCGGTATCATTGGACCGACGGAGGCGATCCCGTTTTTTACTGATTCGACACTGGCTAAGATTACAATTATCTGTATTAATGTCTGGATTGGTGTTCCGTTTTCCATGTTAACAACTACAGGTATTTTGCAAAATATTCCTAAAGATTTATATGAGGCTGCAAAGGTGGATGGAGCAAATGCAATTGTCACATTTTCCAAAATAACATTACCTTATATGCTGTTTATTACAACACCATATTTAATAACATCTTTTGTCGGAAATATTAATAATTTTAACGTTATCTTTTTATTATCTGGCGGCGGACCGGAATCACTGGAATACTATTATGCCGGTAAGACAGATCTGTTAGTGACCTGGTTATATAAATTGACAATTACGAATAAGGATTACAATTTAGGGGCTGTCATTGGCATTATAGTCTTTATAATACTGGCAATATTATCATTATTAACATATCGTCACACAGGTTCCTATAAAAATGAGGAGGCTTTCCAATAATGAAGAGAGATACAAAATCTTTAAAAAGAAGACAATTCATTCATAATACCATTGTTCATGTATTATTGGGTATTCTCGGATTTATATGGGTACTGCCTGTTTTCTTTGTTATCCT
Organism: Bacillota bacterium; assembly: GCA_023386315.1. GTDB lineage: Bacteria > Bacillota > Clostridia > Lachnospirales > Lachnospiraceae > Lacrimispora. Next base: position 33,373 of record JAEWJZ010000029.1, read on the forward strand.
GACTTCTTTTCGTGCAGAAGGCGGCTCTTATAAAAGTTATATATTGCCAAGAGGATATACGCTGAACAATTATAAGAAATTATTTGATCAGACAGGCAACTTAAATTATGAAAGATGGTTTTTCAACACATTAATCGTAGCAGTATGTTCTTGCTTATTATCCGCTTTTTTTGTTTTATGTGTCGCTTATGTAACATCCAGGCTGAGATTCAAAATGCGTAAAATAATGATGAATATTGCTTTGATACTAGGTATGTTTCCGGGGTTCATGTCAATGTATGCTGTTTACTATATATTAAAGGGATTTGGATTTTTAGAGGCAGGTCCTCTAAAATTAGTCGCGCTGGTTATGGTATATTCAGGCAGTTCGGGACTGGGATATTTAGTCATCAAGGGCTTTTTTGATACCATTCCGAAGACCATAGATGAAGCAGCATTTATCGATGGAGCAACGAAGTGGGAGGTGTTTCGTAAAATTACGATTCCTCTATCCAGACCGGTTATTGTTACAACACTTTTAACTTCTTTTATGGGACCTTGGGTGGATTATATTTTTGCCAAGGTAATATTGGGGCAGGACAGACAGTATTACACAATTGCGATCGGATTATGGACGATGTTAGAGAAAGAATTTGTGGAATATTATTATACCCAGTTCTTTGCAGGCTGTGTATTGATCTCGATACCAATTGCATTTATTTTTTTGATATCACAAAAATACTACGTGGAGGGAGTATCCGGTGCTGTCAAAGGTTAAGCGCGTTGGACGACTGGTTTAGCGGGTGGAAGAAAAGCCACACGTACGGTTCTGGAAAGAACTTCGCATTGTGAGGTGCGATTTTACTAAACTTCTGAGTCTGCCCAGCTGTATTCGTAATAGATAAACGGTATATTCAGATTTTTTACTTACAAAAGCTCTTTTTTATATTCCAAAACTTTTTAAACTGATCAATATATGATAAATTATTGTCAAAGTTATCATGCGATAATATCATCTGAAAAACTGATACTGACAGCAAAAAAAGTGAGGAGAATGTTATGAAAAATGGAAAATTCGTGGGGCTTGCCGTGATGGCGGCCGCTGCAGCCGCTGTAATTGCGTTATCTGGTCCGGTTTACACCAGTCTGGATAAATCCGGGAAAAAGAATGCTCAGGAAGCAGCGGCAGAAGGCGGGAATGAAAACGAGAAAGAAAAGCAGGCGGACATTGTTATTATCGGCGCAGGGGGAGCCGGAATGACAGCAGCTGTTGAAGCGGTTCAAAAAGGAGCCACTAATCTTGTTGTATTGGAAAAAATGCCAATTACAGGAGGAAATACTGTCCGCGCTACCGGTGGTTTAAATGCAGCTGAAACACCGTATCAGGAAGCAGAGGGAATTGAGGATTCCGTTGAATTGTTTGTGGAAGACACCATGAATGGCGGAAAAAATTTAAATGATCCAAAGCTTGTTCAGGTGATGGCGGAGCAGTCTGCAGATGCGGTTACCTGGGTCAATGAAATAGGCGGCGATTTATCCGTAGTAGGGCAGTTCGGCGGAGCCAGTGTTAAGAGAATCCATCGTCCGTCCGATACTTCCGCAGTGGGTCCCATGCTTGTAAATGCTCTTAATGCAAAGCTGAAGGAACTGGATGTACCTGTATTTTTAGAGACAGAAGCAGTACATATTTTACTGAGCGAAGAGGGCGCAGTTCAGGGAGTACAGGCAGTAACAAAGGGCGGTGAGCCTTATACCATCTCCTGCAAGGCTGTGATTTTAGCAACGGGTGGATTTGGAGCCAATTCTGAGATGGTGGTAAAATACAAAAAGGATTTAGAAGGTTTTTGCACCACCAACCACTCCGGTGCTACCGGTGATGGAATTGTCATGGCTGAAGAACTGAAGGCAGGACTTGTGGATATTGATCAGATTCAGACACATCCAACAGTTAATCCGGATACAACTACCATGTATACAGAAGGCGTCCGTGGAAACGGTGCAATTTTGGTCAACCGGTCCGGTAAACGTTTTGTTAATGAGCTGGAAACAAGAGATGTGGTTTCAGAGGCCATCTTAAATCAGGAGGGCAAAACCTGTTTCATGATATTTGACCAGTCTGTAAGGGAAAGCTTATCTGCAATTGAAAAATATATCGGTCAGGGCATTATTACCCAGGCGGATACACCAGAGGAGCTGGCGGATGCCATCGGTGTTGATAAGGATCAGCTGAAAGCAACGCTGGAACAGTATGCAAAGTACCAGGCGGAGGGTAAGGATACAGAATTCGGAAGAGAAAGTATGGAAGTTCCGTTAGGTATGCCGCCTTACTATGCGGGACTGTGTGCTCCTGCTGTTCATCATACCATGGGCGGAGTGAAGATTGATACATCCACCCAGGTGTTAAAGGAAGACGGCAGTGTAATACCGGGACTGTTTGCAGCCGGGGAGGTAGTCGGAGGAGTCCATGGAGCAAACCGGCTGGGAGGAAACGCGGTGACAGATATTGTGGTTTTCGGAAGACTGGCTGGAAGTGCGGCTTATGATTATGTAGCTGCAAATGGCGGTTTCACTGAGAAAACCATGAAGGCCGCAGAAGAAGGAGAAGCAGCACAGCCGGAAGTAAAGGGTAACTATAAGGACGGAACCTATACCGGAACCGGTAAAGGAAATAACGGAGATATTACGGTAGAAGTTGTGGTGAAAGACGGAAGCGTGACTGCCATAGAACTGACAGATCATCATGAGACTCCGGGAATCTATGAGGCGGCAGAGAAAACTGTCACTTCATCCATTATCAGAACACAGAGTGCTTCTGTAGATGGGGTGTCAGGTGCAACCAACTCTTCTAAGGGAATCAAAGAGGCGGTGACGGCTGCTCTTGAAAAGGCAAAATAAACCTGAAATATGTTAGCAAACAAGATAGCGCTGGAACCTTTCCGGCGCTATTTTTAAATGCTTTATTTTTGGGCAGATTACCAGGACACAGTAGGAACTATGTTAAAAGTACAGGGAATGCTTCACAGTGCATATAAATCTAACAAATGAAAATTGTATTTGAACTATTTACACTTCAACGTTATAATAGAAAAAATATAATTCACGGAAGCTATATGGCATAAGGAAAGGGAATCAGAATGAAAACGGTCAGAGTGAGAGATATGGTCATTGGAGAAGGCGTGCCAAAGGTATGCGTACCTATCGTGGAAACCAAAGTGAAAGATGCGGTATTATCTGCCGGAAACTTAAAAGCCGGCGGAGCCGATGTGGCGGAATGGCGGATTGACTGGCTTGATGATGCACATGATATCAGTAAAGTTGTGGAAGCGGCAGGCTGTATCCGAAAAGCCCTTGAGGAGATTCCTCTTCTTGCAACCTTCCGTACTGCAGGGGAAGGTGGAGAAAAGGAAATCAGTGTGCAGCAGTATATTGATTTATATCTTGCTCTTATACGTTCCGGCTATGTGGATCTGATTGATGTGGAACTGTTTTTTGATGAAGAAGCCGGGAAGATGCTTGTGGAAGAAGCTCACAAAGAGGGCGTTTGTGTCATCGCTTCCAATCATGATTTCCAGAAAACACCGGAGAAAGAGGAACTGTTTCGCCGTGTGAAGCTGATGCTTGAGCTGGGCGCAGACATTCCCAAAATTGCCGTGATGCCACGAAATGTGGGGGATGTTATGGTGCTTCTGACAGCAACTTATGAGATGTCACACTATATTTCAGACCGCCCCATTATTACCATGTCCATGTCAAAAGAGGGTGTGATCAGCCGGTTCTCCGGTGAGTTTTTCGGATCAGCACTGACCTTTGCTGCAATTGGGAAAGAATCGGCGCCGGGGCAGATTGAAGCTGGTAATTTAAAGAAGATGCTCAATCAGATCCACGATATTATTTCATAATTTTGCCGTTTTCTGTCAGGTTTGCTTTGATAAAAAAGGATCTTGACAAATAAAAAGAAACCTCATATACTAAAAACTAACTTCATATAAAAGGAAAAGCATTGATAAGAACAAGTAACAGTACGGAGAGCCAGACAGAAAGCAGCCGGTTGATGAGAGGCGCATGGAAAACGGACTGCGAATACATCTTTGAGCTTCGCTCCCAAAGGTTTTAAGGCCCGGTAGGCGGCGACGGATTCCTGCACCCGTTATTGTGCTAGAGTATCACATCAGTACTCGAAGAGATAAGCAGCGTGAGCTGTTTATAAAAAAAGGTGGTAACGCGAGATTTTAACCTCGTCCTTTTAACAGGACGGGGTTTATTTTTTTTAGGTAAAGGAGAATTGGAATGACAATCTACGAAGAACTGAAAGCCAGAGGGCTGATTGCCCAGGTGACCAATGAAGAAGAGATCAGCAAAATGGTCAATGAAGGAAAGGCAGTATTCTATATTGGATTCGACCCGACAGCAGACAGTCTGCATGTGGGACATTTTATGGCTTTGTGTTTAATGAAACGTCTGCAGGCGGCTGGTAATAAACCAATCGCCTTAATCGGCGGAGGAACCGCTATGATTGGCGATCCTTCCGGAAGAAGCGACATGCGTCAGATGATGACAGTGGAAACCATCGCTCATAACTGCGACTGCTTTAAAAAGCAGATGAGCCGTTTTATTGACTTCTCCGAAGGAAAAGCCATGATGGTAAACAATGCTGACTGGCTGATGGATTTAAACTACGTTGATTTTCTCCGGGAAATCGGTCCGCATTTCTCCGTAAACCGAATGCTCAGTGCAGAGTGCTACAAACAGCGTATGGAAAAAGGATTAAGCTTCCTGGAGTTTAACTACATGATCATGCAGAGCTACGATTTTTATGAGCTGTTCCAGCGCCATGGCTGCAACATGCAGTTCGGAGGAGATGACCAGTGGAGCAACATGCTTGGCGGAACCGAGCTGATCCGCAGAAAGCTTGGTAAGGATGCCCATGCCATGACGATCACACTGCTGTTAAATTCCGAAGGCAAAAAGATGGGAAAAACCCAGTCAGGTGCTGTATGGCTTGATCCGGAGAAGACTTCTCCTTTCGATTTCTTCCAGTACTGGAGAAATATTGCCGACGCTGATGTTTTAAAGTGTCTGCGTATGCTCACCTTCCTTCCATTAAGCCAGATTGATGAGATGGACAGCTGGGAAGGCAGCCAGTTAAACGAGGCAAAGGAAATCCTCGCTTACGAGCTGACCAGGCTGGTACATGGGGAAGAAGAGGCAGAGAAGGCGAAAAAGAGCGCAAGAGAGCTGTTTACAGGCGGCAATGCAGAAAACATGCCTGTATGTGAGCTGGGAGAAGCAGATTTTACAGACGGAAGTGTTGACATCTTAACCATTCTCCAGAAATCAGGCCTGGCACCCTCCCGTTCAGAAGCAAGACGTAATGTGGAACAGGGCGGAGTTACCGTAGATGGAGATTCCGTGAATGATGTAAAAGCTTCTTATACCAGAGAACAGCTGGCTGGTGGTGCAGTTGTGAGACGTGGAAAGAAGAAATTCGTGAAGGTTATTGCAAAATAAAAAGGTTATGATAGCTTAGATTTAATATGGATCAAAAAATGGATGCTTATTGCAGCCATTTTTTGGTCTTTTTTTGTATCAAATAGTTGATGGATTCAAAAAGTTTCAAATTATACAATAAAAGCCGGTTGGATTTTGGTAAAAAGTATCTGTTATTCCAGGAGTGATTGATTTTCGCCTGATCTCTGCTTATTATGAATCTTACGGTTAGAGATCCGGAGTAGTTACCTTATGAAAGACAAATATTATAAACAGAAAATATAAAAGAACATTAGTGGCGATGAACAATAATTATCATATTAAAAAAGGAAAATCATGTGGTGGAGTTTAGATTTAATCATAAGTATAATGAATCCATACAAATATGGAGGTGATGTGAGTGATAAATAATCTTGAGCAAATTGTCATGGAGCTGGTGGTGAATGGGGGGAATGCCAGGAGTATGGCGATGAAGGCGATCGCCGCTGCGCAGGGTAAAGACTATGATCTTGCTGCAGACAATATCGAGCAATGCAACATAGCTCTCAACAGAGCCCATGAGTTTCAAACGGGGATACTTCAGGCTGAGGCCGGAGAAAGTGGCCAGACTCCCGTCAGTTTAATTATGGTCCACGGTCAGGATCATTTAATGAATGCAATTACAATAAGAGACCTGGCAATTCAAATGATTGAAATGTACAAAGTAATTTACAAAGAAAAGGAGGAATAATAATGATTTATATTACTCTCGTGTGCAATATGGGTATGTCAACCAGTATGTTAATGAACAAAATGCGTAAAAGCGCAATAGACCGGTCTTTAGAGGTGGATATTGTGGCTATGGCGGACAGTAATCTTCCAAGTTCTGAACGTCATACCGATATACTTCTTTTAGGTCCTCAGCTGTCTTTCATGCTGGAAGGATTCAAAGAAAGGTACCAAGATAAGATTCCTTATATAACAGTTGTGAATCAAATGGATTATGGAATGATGAATGGAGAAAAGGTTCTGGATGATGCGCTTGCTATGCTGAGCTGATCCATTAGGAGAGGCGTTCAGAGTGAAAAAGGGAGGAGCTTATGAATCGTGAGATTACAGAAATCCTGAGTCTGCTTACTGAGAATACTTACAAGACTGCGGCTCAGTTGGCTGATTCCGTTTTAGCACATGAAAAAACTGTACGTACTCGAATCAAAGAACTTAATAGAATTCTGGAATCCAATGGAGCTTCCATTGTATCAAAGCAAAAATATGGTTATCGTCTGTTGGTTCACGATTTAGAGTTATATACATCATTCTGTTCTTCCTTAGGGGAGAGCGGATATCAGATGCTCCCATCGAATTCTGAGGAGCGTGTCAATTACATGCTGGAATATCTTTTAAGTCATTCTAACTATGTAAAGCTGGAATACTTTGTTGATATATTATATGTATCACGCAATACAATAACTGCTGATATCAAGAAGGTTGAGTATATTTTTCACTTTTATCATATAGAGCTTGTCAGAAGGCCTAATTATGGGGTTAAGGCGGTTGGGAGTGAATTTGACAAACGTATTTGCATGGCGAATCATTTTTTAAAAGCAAACCTGTCTTTTAAGAATGATAAAAAGAAACACGACGAGCAGCAGACCGTGTCGCTGATTTTGCAGAGCGTTCTTTGTAAGAATTCACTGCGTATTTCGGAAATCGCTTTTCAGGCATTGACAATGTGCCTCTATTTTGGGGTTAAGAGAATCCAGATGGGAAATCACATAGAAGCGGCTGGTATTGCCAGTAAGGTGGATCGTGTAAACGGCAGGGTGGATATCGATGTCAGGATAATGGAGGTGGCTGCTTTTGTAGCAATTGAAGTCGAAACCCAATTTTCTGTTACATTACCGGAGGAAGAGGTTGGGTATATCGCAGTTCTTCTGGCGGGTACTGTATTATCAGATATTGACTTGCCCATTAATAAAAACCTGGAAATTACTCATTTCATAGATGATCTGTCAATGCAGATGATATTGCGTGTGCGTGAGGGCTTTAAACTGGATTTTTTAGATAATTTTGACTTGCGTATGTGTCTGAACAAGCACATGGTTCCTTTCAATATTCGCATGCTGTATGGTATCCCTCTGAAGAATCCCATTTTGGATAATGTAAAAAAGGAATACCCGTATGCATATAATCTGGCAGCCCATGCATGTACTGTTTTAAATGAACATTACGGTGTGAGTATACCGGAAGAGGAAATTGGTTATTTTGCTCTTTTGTTTCAATTCGCTCTTGAGAAGCAGGAGAAGAAGATACAGAAAAAAAACATTCTTATTGTTTGTTCATCGGGAATGGGAAGTTCGCAGTTATTTATCCACCGGTACAGACAGATGTTTGGAAAGTATGTGGATCAAATTCGGGAATGTACCGTACTGGAAGTAGCGGCATATGATTATTCCGATATTGATTATTTATTCACTACGGTACCGCTGGATGTGCCGGTGCCGGTACCCGTTTTTGTAGTGAGCCTGTTTTGGGACAGGGATGACTTCGCCAATGTTCATAAATTATTTGAACAGGATGATACAAAGGTGATTCAGCAGTTTTTTGTTCCTGAACATTTTTTCAATCATATACAATTGCAGAGCAGGGAGGAAGTGATACGTTTCCTGTGTGATGCTGCAAATCAGCATTTAACATTACCAGAAGATTTTTATGAATCAGTTATGAAGCGCGAATTTCTCGGACAGACGGATTTTGGCAATCTTGCCGCCATTCCACACCCATTCACTATCATGACGGATAAAAGCTTCGTTATAGTTGGTATATTAAAAGAACCGATTCGGTGGGGACACAATGATGTGCAGATCGTATTCTTAGTATCTATCTCTAGAGCAGGTGACAAGAATATTGAAGATTTTTATCAGCTGATAACAAACCTGTTATTCAATACGGAAAAGATAAAACAGTTAATAGATGAGCCGGATTTCGATCACCTGATAAAATTGCTGAAAGATTCTGATGAATAATCTGGTACTGTGATAATTGCTTTAAGTTACTATTGTTCTGGCAAAAGAAAAATATTTTGTGAGGTGGGAAAATGGATAAGTTGACAAACTGGGTGCAACAGGTATTAGTCGGTAAAATGAATAAAATTACTAATTCTCGCTATTTTCAGGCAATAAAATATGGTTTTGTGGCAATTATGCCCCTGACTATCATAGGCTCTATTTTTATGCTCATTACTGATTTTCCAATTCCTGGCTATGCCGAATGGATGTCCGGTATATTTGGTGAAAACTGGATGGATTATATTTCTCCAGCTTATCGGGCTACTTTTAATATCATGGGACTTGTATTTTCCGGTACCATGTCTTATAAACTGGCGGAACGATACGGGATGGATAAACTAACATCTCTGGTGTTAGGGATTGTTGCTTACGTTGTGGTGATTCCCAAAACGGTTGTTTCTGAATCAGGTGAAATTATCAGCAGAGTGATGCCATTTGAATGGACAGGAACAAAAGGAGTGATTGCTGCATTAATCATGTCTATTATTTCAGTGGAGATCACCAGGTTTTGTATTCGTAAAAAAATTATTATTAAAATGCCTGACAGTGTTCCTCCCATGATAAGTAATGCTTTTAGTGCTTTGATCCCTGGATTTTTAATTGTATTAACAGCTTTAATTTTTAATGGAATCGGAGTCAGAATATCAGGTTCATTCCCTCAGCTGCTTTATTCGATTATTCAGGTACCGTTACAGGGAATTATTGGTTCTCCAATAGCCATTATAATAGTAGCCGGCCTAAATGGTCTTTCCTGGTGGTTTGGCATTCATCCGACTGTTGTCAACTCCATGCTTTATCCTATTTTGTATGCAAATGCAGATGCAAATCAGGCATTGGCAGAAGCTGGGAATTTGACTCTGCAGACAGGTCATATAGGCACGGTACAGATGTTAGATCAGATTGGCACCATCGGAGGAGCTGGTTTAACCATAGGATTTGTGCTGAGTATGTTTCTGGTCAGGCGTTCTTCCAGAATGAAGGCAATGTTAAATGTATCTCTGATTCCTTCTTTTTTTAATATTAATGAGCCAATTATATTTGGCGTTCCGGTAATTTTCAATCCGTTGTTTTTAATACCGATAACACTGGCTCCGATTGTTTCAGTAATTATTGCTTATGTTTCAATTGCAATTGGATTCATGCCGATGTTTGCTGCCAGACAGGCTCCATGGGCTATGCCGATTATCTTTTCAGGATTTGCTGTTTCCGGCTGGCAATGTGCAGTGACTCAGGTTGTGGCGGTTGTGGCATCTACGCTTATTTACTATCCTTTTGTTAAAGTGTTAGACCAGCAGTATTGCAAGGAGGAGAATCAGGGAAATCTTAGTGCTTAGCCATATGAATGGGAATTGGAGTGTGTAAATGATGTTGAAGAGAAAGTATGATTTTGATGAGGTTATCAATCGCAAAAATACGGACAGCCTAAAATATGACTTTGTTCTTGAAAAAGGTAAACCAGAGGGCACTCTTCCTCTATGGATAGCTGATATGGATTTTAGGATACCTGATGAAATTGTGGCTGCCCTTCACCAACGGGTGGATCAAGGCATTTTCGGTTACACTGAGACGAGAGACAGGTACTTTGAGGCAGTTCGTTATTGGCTGGAGAAGAGGCACGGCTGGATTGTGGAAAAAGAATGGCTGGTTAAGAGCCCTGGAGTTGTATTTGCTCTGGCTATGGGAGTAAGAGCTTATACTGAACCTGGAGATGGCGTATTGATTCAGCAACCGGTATACCAGGTCTTTGACAAAGTCATAAGGGAGAATGACAGAGTCGTTATTGATAATACACTTGTTCTCGGAGAAGACGGGAAATACCATATGGATCTGGAGGACTTTGAAAGAAAAGCAGAACAGCATCATGTTAAATTGTTTTTATTATGCAATCCTCATAATCCGGGCGGAGTAGTATGGAGCCCGGACGAACTCAAGGAGCTGGGTGATATTTGCATCAGGAGAGACATGATTATAATCAGTGATGAAATACATCAGGATTTTGTATACAAGGGGAGACATCAGGTATTTGCAAATATAAATGAAGGACTGAAAGAAAGAACCATAACATGCACCGCTCCAAGCAAGACTTTTAATCTGGCGGGACTGCAGACTGCAAATATTTTTATTCCAAATGACAGTCTGAGAGAAAAGTTCTTAAGGCAGATGAGAGCAGCAGGTTATGACCATCTTAATACGCTTGGGCTTGTTGCATGTGAGGCAGGATACCGTTACGGGGAAGACTGGCTGGAACAGCTATTAGAATATTTAAAAGGAAATATCTCATATGTAAGAGAGTATCTGGAGAAAAAAATAAGCAGGATCAAATTGATTGAGCCGGATGCAACTTACCTTTTGTGGCTGGATTTCAGGGAATTGGGCTTATCCGAAGAAGAACGCATGGATCTGCTGGAAAATAAGGCTGGTATCTGGCTGAACAGCGGCCTTAAGTTTGGTAAATCAGGGGAAGGTTTTGAACGAATGAATATAGCATGCCCCCGGTCAGTTCTGGGGGAGGCTTTAAGGAGACTGGAGCGGGCTGTAAATACATTGTAAGTATCACTATTGTAAGTACTCGTTGTTGTTACAATTTTAGTAAATGCAAAAAACAGGGTTTGAATTCTATTTTGATTCAAACCCTGTTTTTTTCGTATGCCAGGAAGGGAATATTTTGCTTAAAAAGGTATAATGATAGGAAATCCAAAAGATATAAGACGAATAATTATGAATAATAGAGTGATAATAAAGCAAACAGTAGATTTATTTAATAAATCTTTAATAAAAAGAAAGAAGAAAGAAAATGGAAGTCAAAGAGAAAATCGTGCAAGATAAAGGATTGGATCACACACTTAACGTATTGGAAGAAGGGTATCTCTTTATAAAAAACAGAACAGACCGGTACCACTGCAATATGTTTGAAACTCATATTATGGGAGAAAAAGCGATCTGTTTAAGCGGAGAGGAAGCATGTAAGATTTTTTATGATGAAGAGCTATTTCAGCGCAAAGGTGCAATGCCAATGAGAATTCAAAAAACTCTGTTTGGAGTTAATGCAATTCAAGGAATGGATAAGGAAGCACACACACAGCGAAAGTTATTGTTTATGTCGTTAATGACTGATGTTCATCAGAAAGAACTGTCAATACTGTTTGAGAAGGAAATGGAGGCAGCTGTTAGCAGATGGGTAAGTCAAGATCAAACCGAGCTTTTCCGTGAAGCCAAAAATATATTATGCAAAGTATCATGTCTATGGACTGGAGTTCCTTTTCTGGAATCTGAAGCAGAAGACAGGGCAGACGATTTTTGTTCAATGATAGATGGGATAGGAGGAGTTGGTCCCAGGTACTGGAAAGGAAAAACTGCACGTAATCGAACGGAGGAGTGGATTCGTGGAATCATAGAAGAGGTAAGGCAGGGGAAACTGATTGTGAAAGAAGATTCAGCCCTTAATTTGATTGCTTTTCATAGGGAGCCTGATGGTAATCTGATGGAGCTGCAAATGGCTGCAAAAGAACTGATAAACATAATCAGACCAATTGTGGCTATTTCAACATATATCACATTTACAGCTTTAGCCATATATGAACATCCACAATGCAGGGAAAATCTGATTCATAATGATAATAATTATTATGAAATGTTTGTACAGGAAGTACGCCGGTACTATCCATTTACTCCATTTGTAGGAGCAAGAGTACACAAAGACTTTGTCTGGGATCAGTATGAGTTCAAAAAAGGAGTACTGGTATTACTTGATGTATACGGAATGAACCATGATCCTGTCATATGGGGGGATCCTGATAAATTTCGTCCAGAGCGCTTTCAGGAAGAAAAAGACAGGACATATAGTTTTATTCCACAAGGCGGCGGTGATCCGGCAAAAGGGCATCGCTGTCCTGGTGAAGGTATTACGATTGAAATTATGAAAGCCGGTTTGAATTTCCTGGTGAAGAAAATTGATTTTGAAGTGCCGGAGCAGGACTTAAGCTATAGTCTCTCAAGGATTCCTACTTTGCCTAAAAGCGGATTTATTATGAAACAAATTAAAAAACAGGATTAGAATCCACATGAGATTTTGATCCTGTTTTTACGACACACCTTTTTGATTTAAGGCCATAAGGAAGCTTTTTCCGGCTGCTTTATGGAAAGGGCAAAACGAAGTTTTTCCTCATCGGAAGGAAGCTTTAAAAGATACTGGTATTCCTTATTCAGTCTTTCATAGATATCAAGGATGGGTCGGCAGCGGACAGCAGTAGTATCAAGGATGCAGTCCAGATGCGTTATGGCGATGCTTACAATATGGGGATCCACAAGCTGATCGTTTTTCATTCCTTCCAGTATCGTCTTTATCTTTTCAGTCGGATAAGTATCCTTGTAGCTTCTAGTCCCGGTAAGTGCGCTTATAATATCTGCAATGGCCACCAGACGCTCCTCATTTGATAAATCCTTTGCAGACAGACCTTTTGGATAGCCGGTACCGTTCAGCTTTTCGTGATGGCGCAGGGCAATTCGTGCAACCGCCTCGTCAATGCTCCCGCCAAAAATCTCTTCCGTGTAATCTACATGAGTTCTCATGATATTCATTGCCTGGCGGCTTAATTTTCCCGGATACTCAAGTATCTCCACAGGAACTGCGATTTTTCCAAGATCATGAAGCAGAGCGCCGCAGAGAATCACATTTAAGCGTTCTTCCGGATAGGAAAGAAGCTTTCCAAGCTCGTAGCTGATGCTTGTTGTGGTAATGGTATGGGTGACTGTGTGGTGGCTTCTGAAATCAATAATAAAAACCAGCATTTTCAGATAATCCGTGATATCTTCCCCGGAAAGAGGAATTCCGGTCAGAAAATCATTGAACTGGCTGTCCATTTTCCATTCCTCTTCAATGGACTTTTTAAAAGATAGTTTTTCCGCCTGTTCCACGATGTGAGGGGCATAAACGGTTCCCTGCTCCTTTTTTATGAAAGAAAGCGCTTCTTCCCAGGAACATTTCTGCAGGGACATTAAGACATCAATCCGGTCTGCTATATGTATCAGCTGCCCTAAATCCTTCATTACAGGATCGAGACTGCTCTCATTTTCCAGAAAATCCCAGTTAATATGGTGCAGGAGTACTGCATATGCTAAATCCTTTAGGGGGGAAAAATAACGGATAAAAAGATATCCATAGAAAGAATGATCCCAGACATCTTTTGTTTCAAACTGAAGCATTCGGGAGATTTCTTCTGTCTTATAAGCTCCTACATCATGAAGCTGTGCCACAAAACAGATGTTTCTCAACTCTTCTTTGGAAAATTCACCACTGTCCTTAAGCATACGGAAAACGATGTAAGATACATGGGAGCCATGTTCGGTGAGCCTGGGATCTATATAATTGCAAAAACGGCGTATGATGTTAAGAATACTTTCGTTATTAATAGCTTTGGTATACTGCACTTGCATGCATGGAATTCTCCTTTCGTACACAGTTCTGTAACATAGTTTACCATATTAGTCCAGATATGGAAAGATGAGAATGATGGCTTTTAAGTATAAAATTTTTCAAATGCAGCTCTGGAAAACGAGTTGAGAATAATGGAGAGCGGTTGTATAATAAACTGGTTATGTATGATGAGGAAAGGTGCTTATGGAGGGAATAGCATGAAGAAAGAAACAACGGGTTACATTCAACTGATTGAAGAAAAATTAATATACGACAATCCCCTTTCCAGACCGGAAGATGTGGAGAACTTTGTGGTGGAAGGAAAGGCATCGATAAGCTTTGAAGAGGGAAGTATGCGTTTAAAAAATGGTCTGGATCAGGAACTGGGGCAAAAGGCCAATTACGTTTTGTGGTGTCCTGAGGAATTTCCGGAAAATGTAAGGATTACCTGGGAATTTAAGCCGGTTACCGACCAGGGGCTGTGCATTTTATTTTTTGCTGCTTCGGGACGGAACGGAGAAGACTTATTTGACACTGCCCTGGCAGATCGTACTGGAGAATATCCCCAGTATCACAGCGGTGATATCAATGCCTTTCATGTCTCTTATTTCCGCAGGAAGGAACCGGATGAGAGAGCTTTTCATACCTGTAATTTAAGAAAAAGCTACGCGTTCCATCTGGTTGCACAGGGGGCGGATCCTCTGCCCGGAGCAGCGGATGCCAATGGTTTTTACCGGATATCCATTCGGAAATATCATAACGAGATCCGTTTTTCAGTCAATGATCTTCAGGTATTTGAATTTGATGACGATGGACAGACATTTGGAGAGGTTTTAAAGGGAGGCAAAATCGGATTCCGCCAGCTGGCGCCTCTTACTGCGGATTACAGGAATTTAAAGGTGTATGAATTGATCTGATTTTTAACAATATTAAAAGGCATAAATTGATAACTACCGTTAAAATCCGGAAAAAATTCATTGTCATTGAGAAGCAGATCAGACAAGAAGTGGATAGAAAATGATTGTTTACAATTATCAGGGCCAGGGATATAATATGCCATAAACAGGGGATAACCTTATATTAATGGTGTGACTGTATATCGGATAGAAACAGGAAGATAAAACGGAACAAAAGCTGCGTTAGTATAAGAATACGCAGCTTTTGCTCTCTTTTTTTATGCCTGTATGCATGATAGAAGAAAATCACAGATAAAATGAAAGGTAAGGTGAACGTATGTTAATGGATTTGGCGGGGAAATGGGAGGTATGGCTGGAACATACAGAGGAAGAAATACCGGAAAAGGAACGGCCGAAAAAGAAGCCGGATGGATCGGTTATACTTCCGGGGATTGTGCAGGCCCAGGGATATGGTAACCCGATTACGGTGGATACGCCGTGGGTCAGCGGGCTTCATGATCCCTTCTGGTATGAAAGGGAAGAATATTCGTACGGACAGGATGGGGGGGTAAGCATTCCGTTCCTTTCGCAGCCTCCACGTCATTACACAGGAAGAGCCTGGTATGAGAGAGAATTTACTGTTACAGAGGATACAGGGGATGAATTCTATCTCTTTGTTGAATTAACCAGATGGCGCTCTTTTGCATGGGTTGACAAAACGCCCCGGGGCGGGGACTGCTCGTTGTGTACTGCGCATCAGATCAGTCTGGGAAAGCTGAGTGCAGGAACCCATACATTGACGGTCTGTATCGATAACCGGTTCCAGTATCCTTACCGTCCCGATGGACATGAGGTTTCGGATGCCCTGGGAGCAACTTGGAATGGTATGGCTGGAGAAATCGCTGTCATTTCCGCCGGTGAAGCAAAGCGGCGTCTGGAAGAAAAAAAACGATATGCAAAGGAACTACCCAGATTTCTGGAGGTGAGAGAAGGTTTGTTCTATGTGGATGGCCGGCCGGAATATTTTCGCGGCACCCATTTTGGGGGTGATTATCCTTTGACCGGATATCCGGAGACGAACCCGGACTGGTGGGAGAAACGCATGGAAACCATAAAGGAATGGGGATTTAATTTTCTAAGGTGCCACTCGTACTGTCCTCCTGAGGCGGCATTTGCCGCAGCCGACCGTGCAGGAGTTTATATTCAGGCAGAATGTGGGATGTGGAATGTATTTGAGGAAGGAATCCCAATGCTTTCCGTGTTAAAAGATGAGACCAGGAGAATCTTAAGCCAGTTTGGCCATCACCCGTCCTTTGTGCTCTTATCTGCTTCCAATGAGCCATCTGGAAAATGGTACGGTCCGCTGAAACGCTGGGTGAAAGAGACCCGGGAATACGACCGCAGTCTGGGGTATGAAGGAAGACGGCTTTATACGGCCCAGTCAGGCTGGTTTTACGATACACCTCCCGAAGAGATAACAGGAACCGATTATATTTATTTTCACCGCTCGGCTTATGGACCGATTCTGGGAGGAAACATTCGTGGGTTTGAAGGCTGGCGGGGGAAGGATTACCGGGCTTCCTTAAAGGGGGCGAGGCTTCCTGTCATTTGCCATGAGATGGGGCAATGGTGTTCTTATCCGGATTTTTCAGTCATGGAGAAATTTACCGGATATTTAAAACCGGGTAATTATAGCATATTCCGGGAAAGTGCCAGAGCACACGGAGTGCTTCAAAAGTGCCGCGAATTTGCCTGGTGTTCCGGAAAAAATCAGGTGTTGATGTATAAGGAAGACATGGAAGCTAATTTTCGGACTCCTCATCTTTATGGATTTGAAATGCTGGACTTACATGATTATCTGGGACAGGGAACTGCCCTTGTAGGGGTGCTGGATCCTTTCTGGGAAAGTAAGGGCTACATAAAACCGGAAGAATTCCGGGAATTTTGTGGAGAAACCGTACTTCTGGCCAGGATGCCATCCTATGTTTATCAGACAGAAGACCAGGTTCTTATTCCGGTTGAAGTATGTCATTTTGGGAAAGAGCCCATAAAAAGCTGCGATGTCAAATGGAGCATTGAGACAGAAGAAAATGGCTTAAAAACTGTGATTTTTAAGGGAGTGTGGAAGGATTGTTGTATCCCCGCAGCAAAGAATACGCAGATCGGGGAAATCCAACCTGATTTTACGGTAATAAAAGAAAATATAAAGCTCACTCTGACTGTGGAGATGGAAAAGGTGAGAAATCACTGGGATTTTTTTGTGTATAAGAAAAGCAGTGATTGTTTTGATATGGAAAATACCAGTGAGGTTGTGTACACCAGAGAGTGGCAGGAGGCGAAAAGAGAACTGGAGCGGGGAAAACGGGTGGTTTATTCCCCCTATCTATCTGAGCTCGATTTCGACTGCCCACCTCTTTCCATGAGACCAGTATTCTGGAACAGCCAGATGGGACCGGGATGGACAAGAAGCCTTGGACTGGTGATACAGAGTGATCATCCCCTGTTTCGGAATTTTCCAACAGAGGAATACGGAGGCTGGCAGTGGGAGGAGATTTTAGATCAGGCAAGAGGCTTTCTTCTTGATGAAATGCCAAAAGGACTGACTCCCATCGTTTCAGTGGTTGATGATTGGAACAGGAATCTGCCGCTGGGACTGATTTTCGAAGGAAGAGTAAGCGCAGGCAGGCTTCTTTTTATCTCAGCATGTCTGGAAGGGGAGTTTTGGAAACGGCCGGCAGCCTGGAGTTTAAAGAAGGCTCTTCTTACCTATGCATCTTCAGAATTATTCTGCCCGGAAACAGAGCTTAGGCCGGAACGGATTGAGAACCACCTTTTCCCAAATAACAGAATGAGGCTGTTGAATGCCAGTTACAGGGCAGAGCCAGACGCAGCTGTAATAAATTTCACAGCTCTTGAAGATGAAAACCCAAACCATTCAGTGTGGATAGAAAAAGACAGTTATCCGATTTCTGTGGAAATTTCTTTCCGTGAGAGGATTTTGGTCTCAGGACTGATTGTTGTACCGGATCAAAAAGACCGAATGCATCAGGGCTGTGTAAAAGACTACGTGGTTCATGTGCGGCAGGGAGAGATCTGGAAGGAAGCAGCCAAAGGATATTTTGCATCCTCCTTTTTGTCTCAGAAAGCCTGGTTTGATAAAGAATATGATACAGAAGCAATAAAATTTACAGCGCTTTCCGGTTACGCTATGGGGGAACGGCCGGTATGGGAAGAGCGGTCTGATGGCTGGCATTGTATAAAAAAACAGGGCATACCTGCCATACAGACAGCCGGATTACATATAATCTGCGATAAAAAGGTACAGGGAAGTGATACGCTTTTCTGGAAACAGTTTCGAAAGAGCAAGACGAAAGAAATTGACAATTAAGGAATGGGGAATATGCGGATTAAAAAAATTATTAGCTCATTAACCTATGAAAAGCAGATATTTGTGAAACTGCTGGGGCTGGTGACGATACCGCTCATTGTTATGGGGATTATATCGTGCAATATCTATATTAAGGGAGAGACTTCAAAAAAACAGATGGCTTTAAACTCTTATAGTGATGAGGTTTCGCGGGAATACGAAAATATTTTGTCCACTTTAAAAGAATACTATATTGAAGCAGTCAGCAAAGATGACATTCACTGGCTGGAACGTCAGGAAGAGCCTCCGTTTTCTAAGTACAGCAATTTAAAACAGGCCCAGAGGATTTTAGAAGGCAATTACTTTATGAGAAGATATATTGCTGACTATGAGTTTATCAATGTAAAGTATGGCTGGGTGTTTAATAAATATGGAATGTTTTCATTTGATAAAATGAAGAACCTGGAAGAGACAGAACATTTTTTAAAAGATCAGGAAAATATGCTGTTGTCGGTGTACTGGCTGAACCGGTCCGGGGCTCTTAGTCCCATGAACGGAAGTATGCGGATGACGAATACCGTGGATTCCTCCGGTCTTCGCCTTGTTATTAAAAAAGAACAGGGAATTGGCGGATTATCCTGGCTTCTTACCATCAAGATTGATAAAAACCAACTGAATGAAATGGCTGAGTCCTATAAAATGATGGGGTATGATGTTTCAATGATCGGAAGCGGGGAAGTGCTTCTGGAAACCAATCCCACAATGACGAATGTGTATCGAAACAGCGGGAGAGAAGGTTCCGGAGTCTATAAGAGTGAAAACGGCGATAAATATCATATAAATGTTCGGACCGATGAGATAAGCGGACTAAACTATCTGGTGGGGTATAATACAGCCAACGTAAAAAAGGATGCCTTCGTATTTATTTTTGCCTCTTTTGCTGTTTTGGCGGGCTTTGCTCTTATCCTGTTTTCCATTCAGCTGACTGCGGCTGCATTTGCCAAGCCTCTTAAAAGGCTGGAAAAATATGTGGATGACCAGGATCGTCAGATTAAAAAGCTGCTGGTCTCCAATTTAATTGAGGGGGAACTGAATGAGAAAAATATAGAGGAAGCATTAAAAAAATCGGAAATCATGCCCTTATTTGCATACCGGATGATTGCCATGATCTGTAAAAGTGTTCCGTATGAGGAGGAAAAAGGAAAGGATAAATATACGGAAATTCTTTCTGGGCTGCCTAAGGCATTGGAAAACGATATTTTTATCGCTCCTGTCTATTACCGGGATAAACTGATATTCATAACAGGAGCACAAAACGATATGGATGTGGATGCGAAAACAGCTGTGCTTTATAAGGGGCTGAAAGATTATATTGCAGAATTTCATGGTCTTGTCATTGCATCGGGCATCAGCCAGCTATTTCACAGACTCCACCATGTAAGGCGTGCATACAGTGAATGTGCAGAGGCGCTGTATAATAAATCAAATAAAGCGGACATGAATAATTCCACTTTGGTCCTGTTTGATGATTATTTAATGAAGAGCCAGGTGGGAAATGTTTACGATATGATCATGGAAAATGAACTGATCCAGTCGATTACAAGCGGAAAGGAAGAAGAGGCAGAATGCCTGCTGAATGTAATCATTGACCGGATGGAAATTAAAAATGTGGTTGGGATCGAACGTAATTTTTATTTGACAAGGTTACTCACTGCTATGCTGAATATACCGTCATCTGCCAATATTTCGTTATCGGATGTATTTGACAGTGAACAGTATAATATACTCAATTCCATCACTCAGATCTATGATAAGAAAAAAGTTATTTCAGCAGTGAATGATCAGATTATAAAGCCAATTATCTCCAGGCTGAACAAAAAGGAGCAGGAGGGAGAGGAGTCTTTCATTGTCCGGCATGCAGTTGATCTGATTAAAGACAGCAAAGGAAATATGAGCCTCAATGATTGTGCAGAAAAGCTGTCCTATCATCCCAATTATTTAAGCAAGGTCATTAAGCGGGAGTTAGGAATTACGTTTACCGATATGGCAACGGAAGAGAAACTGAAGCAGGCAAAATATATGCTTTTGACAACAGAATACTCCGTGGCTGAGATTTCTGAAAAACTGACCTATAATAATGTACAAAACTTTATCCGCTTTTTTAAAAATAATGTGGGATTTACCCCCGCAGCATTTCGCAGGGAACACCGTAAGTGATGGAAGAAATTGATAATATTACTTTCTCAGCCTCATAAAACCGTTACATTATGCGGGATATGGGGCTTTTTTTCTGTTTTAAACCGGTTATAAAATGATTATTTACAAATGCCGGTTACCGGATATAAAATGTGCTCACACAGCGGTGCCGCAAACTACAAAAACCAGACATAATCACCAAAATCAGGTAGATTTATGAAAAGGGGAAATTGAAAAGGAGAGCATATGGAAAAGATGCAAAGCAATGCAAGGCCCAGAGCGGGTACATGGAGGCATGAACTTTCCGTACATAAGTGGCTGTATATCATGATTGTACCAGGAGTGATTTATATGCTGGTATTCCGGTATCTTCCCATGGGCGGACTAATTATGGCATTTCAGGATTTCAGCCCTTATAATGGCGATTCCATGCTTGGTGCGTTTATTAAGAGTCCGTTTGTAGGATTGGATATATTTAAAAAGTTTTTTACAGGCCCGGATTTTTTGAGGGTTCTTATAAATACGCTGTCTATTTCTTTTGCCAGTTTAATCTTTTACTTTCCTGCTCCGATTATACTGGCACTATTCTTAAACGAGATAAAGAATGTAGCTTTTAAGCGTGTAACACAGACAATGGTGTATATTCCCCATTTTATTTCCATGGTAATTGTGGCAGCATTGACTGCTCAGCTTTTTAGTACGACAGATGGTCTGGTTTACCATGTGCTGGTCCAGATGTTCGGAAGAGCCAATGCGCCGGATATCATGTCAAATCCCGGGCTGTTTGTCCATATGATTGTGGGGCAGAGCATGTGGAAGGAAACCGGATATGGCACCATTATTTTTCTTGCAGCACTTTCCGGTGTTGATGTCCAGCTTTATGAAGCAGCAGAGGTTGATGGTGCCAACCGATGGCACAAAATGTGGCATATTACATTGCCTGCGATCCGGTCTACGATTGTTATTATGCTGATCTTAAAAATCGGTACAATTTTAAATACCAGCTATGAACAGATCTTTCTGATGCAAAATTCCATGAACCGGTCCGTTTCCGATGTTTTTGATACCTATATCTATACGAAAGGGGTTGTAAACGGGAATTATTCTATGGCAACGGCAGCAGGTATGTTTAAATCCATCGTCAGTATGATTATGGTTTTAGGAGCAAATAAGCTGGCGAAAGCGTTTGGAGAGTCCGGATTCTATTAAAAAGGAGAATGAAACAATGGCTAAAACAAAGCATTTGAAAGTGAAAAGAAGTCCGGGAGATGAACTGGTTCAGGGTCTCATCTACCTTTTTATAGGAATATTTGCATTAATTACTCTTCTTCCATTTGTTTATATTGTTGCAGGTTCCTTTGCAACAGAAAGGGAACTGACAGAGCGTGCCTTTTTTCTGTTCCCTCATACCATATCCTTTAATGCGTACCAGTATATATTTAAAACGGGTGATGTGGTAAAAGGATTGTTAAATTCTCTGTTTGTGACAATCATTGGTGTTTTGATTAATATGACTCTTTCCTGCACACTGGCCTATCCTTTGTCCAGAACCTATTTCAAAGGACGGATTTTCTTTACCAATATGGTCATTATCACCATGCTGTTTTCGGGTGGTATGGTTCCATCTTATATGCTGGTTTCCAATGTATTACATTTGAAAAATTCATATTGGTCATTATGGCTTCCGGGGGCAGTGAATGCATTTAATATGATAATTATTAAAAATTATTTTCAGGGACTTCCCGCAGAATTAGAGGAAGCGGCCAGAATGGATGGAGGTAATGATGCACAGATATTTTTGAAAATTATACTTCCCCTTTCCAAACCAGTCATTGCAAGTGTATCCCTCTTCTATGCAGTCGCTCACTGGAATTCTTACTTTGATGCAATGATGTATATTTCTGATAAGAATAAAGAAGTAATTCAGATTGTGTTAAGACGAATTATTTTTCTGACATCTTCCGTTGCAACGGAAGGTGGATTTGACTGGGGGCTGTTTGGTATGCCACCGGAGAAGGCGGTTAAAATGGCCACAACTGTGGTTGCCACTGTTCCCATCTTAGTGGTATATCCATTTATACAGAAGTACTTTACCCAGGGTGTTATGGTAGGCTCAGTGAAAGGCTGAGTGCAAAAATTATTATATTTTAAAGGAGAGGTTTAAGATGAAAAAAACATGGAAACGAGCGGTATCGGTATCATTAGCAGGTGCGGTGGCATTATCAGTGACTGCCTGCGGCGGTTCAGCTGTATCCGCCAAAAAGGAGGATGCCAATACAACGGCAGAAGGAAAACCAACCATTACTTTCATGGCACCATCATTTTATGGTACCGATTTAAAGAATGATAAGTCTGATGAGGTTATTAAAAGATTTGAAGATTACACCGGCACGCATGTGAACTGGCAATGGGAATCCAATGATACTTATAAAGAAAAGCTTGGACTTACTTTAATGGATAAAGACAATATGCCCATGGTTGTGACTGCTTCCGGAGACTTAACGGCTAATGTGGTGGATGCAGCAAGAAAGGGCGCATTCTGGGACCTTACACCATATTTACAGGATAAGGAGAATTATCCAAACCTGTCACAGGCAAATCCGAAAGTGTTGAAGGCATTGACTGTAGATGGGAAAATCATAGGTGTTTACCGGTCCAGGGTGATCGGCCGTTACGGATTCTCTTACCGTAAAGACTGGGCAGAGGCGGTAGGTATTACTGAAGAGCCGAAAACGGTGGAAGATGTTTACAATATGCTTTACAAATTTACGTATGACGACCCGGATGGCAATGGAGTCAATGATACCTATGGCCTTGAAATGACAAAATATACCGGGCCGCTTGATATTATCCAGACATGGTTTGGCTGTGGGAATGAATGGGTGGAAAAAGACGGAAAGCTGGTACCGGTCCACCAGACAAAAGAATACAAAGAAGCTTTAAAGTGGATGAAAAAGATATATGACGATGGCCTGATCAGAAAAGACTGGGCTACGGTCGACTCCGGAACCTTTCAGGATGGATGTAAGAAAGGGGAAGCAGGAGCATTTCTTGATGTTATGGATGGTGCTAAGAGAATCTGGTCCTATTATAATATGAATAGTGTAAAATCAGTGACCGATCCCTCTAAGAATGCTTCCATGACATTGGTAGGACCAATCAATGACAGAACGCTGGCAAACAGCGGCTTTAACGGATACTATCTGATTACCAGGGCAGGGGCAAAGACAGAGGAAGAGGTAAAGAACTGTCTGCATTTCCTGGATAAGATGTGTGATGATGAGATGCTTGTGCTGGCTGACTACGGCTTAGAAGGAGTTACTTACGATTTAAATGAAGCAGGGAAAGTTGTGCTGAGACATGAAATGGAGGCACAATATACTCCGTCTGCAGGATTAAACCAGAGTATTTGTTATATTCCAAACCGGGAACCGAAATCTCCAGCCCTGGAAAAGGATGAGCCGATGATCGCACAGGATCAGGCATATGAAAGAAATGAAAAGGTTGCCGTTTATAACCCGGCTCTTGGATACCTGGCCAATTCTGAGGTAAATGCAGAAGTGGGAACAGACATAGAGCAGATCATTGATGACGCCAGAACCCAGTATATCTGCGGACAGATTGATGATGAAGGTCTGGAGGCAGCAGCAAAACAGTGGATGGACCGCGGCGGTGACAGACTGATAGAGGAGATCAATCAGCTTTACCAGAACGATACATCAAAATAATAAACAGCAGTGATACAAAAGGCTTCAGGCGTGTAATAACGGTTGAAGCCTTTTATGCAGCAGGATTTCAGGAGGCAGATTGATATGATATTACATAGCCTGGGAGACAGAAGACTGTCTGGATATACAACCTGGGGTTGTTTGTGGGAGAAAGGAAGCTGTACGAAGGAAACGGAGTATCAGTTAAAAAACAGGCAGAAAGATAATCTGCCGATGCAGAGCCGGATTACAGCCTGGTGGCCCGACGGCTCCGTAAAATGGACCGCTCATACGGCGGATGCTGCCCTTTTGGGAAATGAGATTGAAGTCGTGCCCGGAACCCCTTCTCAATTAAAGCAGAAAATTAAGGTTATGAAAAAAGACGGTTTTATGGAGATTCTGGCCGGGAGCATCAAGGTAAAAATTGCCTGTGACAGCAGGAAGCTGATCGATTCCATTTATTTTCATGAAAAAAAGTTTCTCATAAATGGCAGAGCGGTTTTGCTTTTGGAGGAACCTTCCGTGTGGAACGGCAATTCAGTCAAAATAAAAAAGGAATATGATTCAAGGATTACAGAACTGTCAGTGGAGGAAGAAGGGGAATTACAGGTTATTATTAAATATACCGGTTATCACGAATCAGCTGACGGAGATAAAAAGATTCCGTTTGTCATCCGTATGAAAGTCGGATTTAACAGTCCGCGTATTGATTTTATACATACATTTTTATATGACGGTGATGAAGAGAAAGATTTTTTAAAAGGAATCGGGATTCGCTTTCAATCTCCTTTAGAGGGGAAGATTTATAACCGGCATGTAAAATTCATGGGGGACCATGGCGTGTTCCATGAAAGCATGGCCCAGCTTCTGTCATGGAGACCAAAGGTTTCACAGGAAATTTATGAAAAGCAGATTAAGGGAGAAAGACTGAAGCTTACCGGAAGTGATAAAGAGACAGTGGACACAATCCTGAAAGACATGCCGTTTTGGAGTGAATATGATTTATGCCAGGACAGTGCAAACCATTTCTGCATCAAAAAGAAAATAAAGGATGAAAACTGCTGCTATCTGGACTGCCTCCACGGAAAAAGGACAGAGGGAGGGGCTGCATTCGGATCAGAGCATGGCTCGGTATTGTTTTCAATCAGGGATTTTTGGGAAAAGTATCCATCAGGTTATACGTTCCGGAATCTGGATGGGGATATGGCGGAGACTGTCATGTGGCTGTGGTCTCCCAGTGCCGAGGCCATGGACTTCCGCCACTATGCAAACCGGGGCTATAACCAGGTATATTATGAGGGGTATGATTATAAAGGTGCCACACCTTATGGAATCGCCTGTACCAGCGAATGCTCTGTCATGTTATCGGAGGAGATGATTCCAAAAGACCAGGAACTGGCGGAATTTGCTGAATCAGTGAAACGGCCTGCTCAGTATTTGGGAACCCCGGAATATTATCATGAGAGGAAGGCATTTGGGTACTGGTCCCTGCCGCAGCAGAATACGCAGATGGAATGCTGGCTGGAGAATCAGCTTGATATGGCCGTGGATTTTTACCGGAATGAAGTGGATCAGAGAAACTGGTATGGGCTGTTCAATTATGGTGATTTCATGCATACCTATGACAGGGAGCGCCATCAGTGGCGGTATGATATGGGCGGATATGCCTGGGACAATACGGAACTGGTACCCACTCTCTGGTTATGGTATGCATTCATGAGAACAGGCAGGGAAGATATCTTTATCCTGGCAGAGAAACTGTCAAGACATGCTTCCGAGGTTGATGTATACCATATGGGCAGATACAAGGGACTGGGTTCCCGCCATAATGTCAGGCACTGGGGCTGTCCCTGCAAGGAGGCACGGATTGCCATGGCGGCCCACCACCGGTTTTACTATTATCTGACCGGAGACCGGCGGCTGGAAGATATATTTGAAGAATTAAAGAATAATGAAATAACTTTTTTAAATAAGGACCCCCTGGGTGATTTTTATGACAAGGAGAAAATGGTTTATCCGGCTCATGCAAGAACCGGGCCGGACTGGTCTTCTCTGTGTGCAAACTGGCTGACTGAGTGGGAGCGGTTTGACGATAAGAAATACAGAGATAAGATTCTTACGGGAATCCGGGATATTAAAAAGGCGCCTTTAAAGCTGATATCAGGTCCTGATTTTGAATTTAATCCGGCTGATGTCCATCTGCGTTATATCGGAGAGAGGGCGTCAGGAGGCACCCATCTTCAAATCTGCATGGGAGCACCTGAGGTATGGATGGAATTATCTGATTTAATAGAGGATGAGGAATGGAAGCGGATGCTGGCGGATTACGGCAGGTTTTATTATCTGCCCCGGCAGCAGCAGATTAACGAGTCAGAAGGCATCATAGGCAGCAGGGAATTCAGTCTTCCTTTTATGGCGGCGGCTATGGGAGCCTACGGAGCCTGGTACTTAAAAGATCAGGTGCTGGCAGAAAGAACGTGGCAGCATCTCCTGCATGCTTCCATCAGCCAGGGAAATCATGATGGATTTAAAATTCTAACTGTTTCCAATCAGGGGAATCAAAAAGATTTAAAAGAGATTCCGTGGATATCTACGAATTTTACCGCACAGTGGTGCTTAAATGTGATTGTTGTTCTTGAATTTATCCGCAGTTATCTTCCAAAGACATTAAAGGAAGGTGATGAACTGGTAGAAACCATGCCGGAGGAAACGTTCCGTAAGGCATAATGTAAGTCAGGAGGGAAACATGATCAGGATAAAAGAGATATTAAACCAGGAGGTGACGGTTTCCTGGGACCGGCTGGAGGGAGCAGAAGTTTACCGTGTCTATTGGTCCGACCGGGATACAGAACTTAAGAATTACCGGTTTATGAAGGAGATATCCGCAGATGACACGCTGCAGTTTACCCTTTATAAATCTACCCATATTCCTCATTATATCAGAATCTGTGCAGTAAAATCGGACAGCACGATCCATGAGGAGGTGTATGTTACAGCTGTTCACTATATAAAACGGGAACAGCTGGAGACACTTAACAGAGGGCTGACAGCGGTCAGGACAAAGAACGGAGTATTTTTAAGCTGGAGATTATTTATAACAGAAGTAACCGGCTATAAAAACGGTGGTCTGACAGGAGTTCATTTTCATATCTATCGGAATGGAACGAAAATTGCAAAAGTGCAAGACAGTACAAACTATCTGGATCCGGATGGGGATGTACAATCAGAATATGGAGTGGCTCCTGCGATAAACGGGATGGAATACGATGCCTGCCCGCCTGTAAAGGTGTGGGATAAGGAGTATCTGGACATACCGCTTAAGAAGCCGGAGCCGGGCGTGACACCTTCCGGGGAAGCCTTTACCTATTCCGCTAACGACATGTCCGTTGCAGATGTGGATGGAGACGGGGAATATGAATACATCGTAAAATGGGATCCTTCCAATTCCCATGATGTTTCCATAAAAGGGTATACAGGCCGCTGTTACATAGACTGCTATAAACTGGATGGAACTCTTTTATGGCGGCTCGACATGGGGCCCAACATTCGGGCAGGGGCTCATTATACTCAGTTTATGTGCTTCGACTTCAATGGAGACGGAAAGGCTGAAATGGCGGTGAAAACCGCTCCGGGCACCGCAATGACGGTCTATGGGCGGGAGGGGAAGCCTGCAGAGGAATTCTTTATCACTATGCCGAAGGAGGACTTAGACCATGGGTATAGCCATGACGATTCCTATGTGTGCAGCTTTAAGAGTTACCGGAAGCATTTAACGGAAGTATTCCGTTCGTGGAACGATCATCCGGAAGTGAAGGCAGGACATTGGCCGGAAAGCCTGGAACAGTGCTTTGGCATCCCCAGGAAGTATTCTTACCCATTAAGCCAGGAAGATTCAGAAGGTCTGACAGATTATTTCCTGGATATTTATGCACCATCCAGGAGTCCTAAAAATAATCTGCGGGAGTTCGAGGGCTTCATCTTTGAAGGGCCGGAGTACCTGACTATGTTCGGGGGAGACGGAAAGGAGCTACAGACGATTCCGTTTCCATTTGAAAGGGGGGATGACGGTCTTCTCTGGGGCGATTATGCCATGAACCGGATCGAACCCTGCAACCGTGTGGATCGGTTTTTGTCTGCAGTGGCTTATCTGGACGGAAAGAGGCCTTATCTGGTGGTCTGCCGCGGATATTATACCAGAGCTGCAATCGCTGCTTATGATTTTTTTGATAACTGTTTTCACGAGACCTGGTCCGTAGACAGTGGATTTGTGCCCATGAAGAATCCGTTCTGCGACAATCCCCATGATTTATGCGGAACCGATCCGGTTTACGGAGAACTGGCAGGCCAGGGGAATCATTCCGTTTCCACAGCCGACGTGGATGGGGATGGCTGTATGGAGATCCTATACGGGGCCGCCTGCATCGATCACGATGGAAGCCTGCTTTACAGCTCCAGGGATAAACTTCCGGACGGCAGGACCGCAAAGCTGGGCCACGGAGATGCCATGCACGTGGCGGATATCGACCCGGACCGGCCGGGCTATGAGATATTTAACGTATTTGAAGGGGCAGATCATGCACCTTACGGTTATGCCCTCAGGGATGCGCAGTCAGGGAAAGTCCTGTTCGGAGAGTATGCCAAGAAAGATTTAGGCCGGTGCATGATCGGTGATGTGGTTCCCGGTGTGCGGGGGCTGCAGTGCTGGGTCAATGGAGTGGGGACGTATGACTGCCATGGAAAGCTTCTTAAGAAAGAAACATTAGGCAGTAACATGTCCATTCGGTGGGCAGGCGATCTGACCACACAGATCACGGATGGGGCGGACTATTTAAGCCAGAAGCCAGTAGGAGTGATCAATGATTTTACACATGGAATCATGCTGCGGCCGGATAACACCCTGACCAACAACGGGACCAAAGGAAATCCCTGTCTGGCAGCTGATATCTTCGGAGATTTCAGGGAAGAGATTCTTCTTCGGACGGAGGACAGCTCGGCGATCCGCATTTATACCAATACGGAGCTGACGGACCACAAGCTGTTTACCCTGATGCATGATGTCCAGTACCGGTGCGGCGCAGCATGGCAGAACAACTGCTACAACCAGCCGTGCTATCCGGAATTTTACTATGCTTCCGACATGAAATTTAACAGGGTCCTTCCTTATATGAACCGGAAACCTGTTATTTACCTGGCCGGTGATTCGATTACACAGACCGGAGGGGAAGAAGACAGGACCAGATACGGACTTGGAGAAATGCTTCTAAAGTATCTGGATGAAGGAAACTTCTATGAGACCTATCACAGGGAGGACTGTCCCTTTAAACAGGAAATGCGGTATGAAAGCCGCCATTTGATTGTGGATAACTGCGCCATGGCCGGCAGGTCAGCCAGGACATTTCTGGAAGAAGGACGCCTGGAGGATATCCGGAGCCATATCAGGGAAGGAGATTATCTTTTTATTCAGTTCGGCCACAACGATGCATCTGTCTCCAAGGCAGAACGATATGTTCCGGTTTCTGATTTTCCTTTGTATCTGAAACATTTTGTGGATACAGCCAGAAAAGCGGGGGCTGTTCCGGTTCTGATTTCTCCAGTCAGCTTATGTCCGTGCAAAGAAAACCAGGAAGGGGAGAAGGGGGAGATATCCCGTCTACTGCCCGTTTATTGCCGTCAGATGGAGGTGTTTGCAAAGAAAGAGGGCATTCTTTATATAGATATGAACCGTCTGACGAAACAGCATTGTGAAACAGCAGACGAAATGGATTCAAGAAGACTATACATTCCCGATCTGGTACATTTGAGCAGGGAAGGGGCAGATTGTTATGCCGCATTATTGGCAAATGAAGGGAAAACACTTATAATAGATAAATAATAAATCAAATTGACCGGCCAAAACCGGAGAAGGAAGGCGGATTGTAAGATGGGTAGGATTCATTATGACAGGGACAGGCTGGAAGAAGCTATGGACCGCATTGTGGAACGGACAAAACGGATGGATATGTCCTGGGACTGGCCCTGTGGCGTCGCATATTATGGACTTGCGGAAGCTTATGAGGTAACGAAAAAGGAAGGTTATCTGGAATTTTTAAAGGAACGGGTGGATGAACTGATTGATCTGGGACTCCCAGCCTGGACTGTAAACACTTGTGCCATGGGTCATTGCCTCATAACATTGTACCAGGCCACGGGAGATGAGAAATACATGGACATCATCCGCTCCAAGACGGAATACCTAAGGAAGGATGCCCTGCGTTTCGGCGACCATGTGCTGCAGCATACGGTTTCCGCCAACAACGATTTCCCGGAGCAGTGCTGGGCAGATACTCTGTTTATGGCAGCATTTTTTCTGTTACGGGTCGGTGTTATGACAAAGGACGAGGAATTGACAGGCGATGCTTTAAACCAGTATTACTGGCATATCCAGTATCTTCAGGATGAAAATACCGGATTATGGTATCATGGCTACAACAATATTACAAAGGACCATATGTCGGGATTTTACTGGGGAAGGGCTAACTGCTGGGCATCTTATACCATGAGCAAGGTAGGGCTGATCCTGCCGGAGTGCTACCTCTATCCCCAGTACTTAGAAATCGTGGGAAGCTTAAATGAACAGCTCTCCGCATTAAAGCTTCTGCAGACGGAGAAAGGTCTGTGGAGGACCATCTTAAATGATGGAGAATCCTATGAGGAGCTATCCGCTTCTGCCGGTATTGCGGCGGCTATGACTTTAAAGGGGAATCCGCTTCATATCAAATACATAGAAAAATCCATTGAAGGTGTATTGGCCCATGTGGCTGCTGATGGCAGAGTTACGGAGGTTTCGGGGGGAACCGCAGTCATGAAGGACCGTGACGGTTACCGGAATATTTCAAAAAAATGGATTCAGGGCTGGGGACAGGGCATGGCACTTGCATTCTTTGCCGCAGTTCTGAATTATGATAATATTGCAGGGGATGGTGCATTATGATGAATCAATTGAAACGAATTTATACCTGCTTTCCGGGAGGGAAGCATAAGGTTCTTACCATGAGCTATGATGATGGTAAGCTTGAGGACCGGAGACTTATTGAAATCTTTAATCATTACGGCATAAAAGGTACTTTTCATTTGAATTCCGGACTCATGGATGATGAAAACCGGATAAAACCGGAGGAATGGAAAGAATTATACAGAGGTCATGAGGTTTCCTGCCATACGGTACTCCATCCTACGATTGCCAGGTGTCCTCTTCCTCAGGTGGCCCTTCAGGTACTGGAGGACAGGAGGGCGTTAGAGAGGGCAGCAGGCTGCCCGGTACGGGGAATGTCTTATCCCAATGGTTCGTATACACAGGAAATTGTGGATATGCTTCCAGGTCTGGGAATTGAATACTGCAGGGTGGTTGGAAGCACTGATGATTTTAACATGCCGGAAAACTATTTAACATGGAAATCCACCTGCCATCATAACCACAATCTGCTGGAAAATGGAAAACGGTTCATTGAGCTTAATAAAACCCAGTATCTTTATTTGATGTATGTATGGGGACACAGCTATGAATTTTCCAGAGATGACAACTGGGAGCTTATGGAAGAATTCTGCCGTATGGCAGGGCAGCGAGGGGATACCTGGTATGCAACAAATATTGAGATTGTTGATTATATGAATGCGGCAGCTGCCCTTAAGTATACCATTGACGGAGACCTTGTGTACAATCCATCAGCAAAGGCTGTCTGGATCAGTGTGGATGGAACGATTGTGGAAGTGCCTGGCGGAAGCCAGATCATGATTTGATTTTTGGCTTTCGTTACATTCCAAAGAGGTGCTGGAGCAGAATTTTGATTCCCATCAGTATGAGAATGACTCCGCCGGCGAATTCCGCTTTTGATTTAAAGCGTGTACCGAAAACATTTCCCACCTTTATTCCGGCAACAGAGAGAGTAAAGGTGGTTACACCGATAAATGAAACTGCAGGAATGATCTGAACCTTTAGAAATGCAAAGGTTACACCGACAGCCAGTGCGTCGATGCTGGTTGCAATGGCAAGCATAAACATATTCTTAGGATCCAGAGAACAGTCCGTGCATTCCACTTCATCTTTGCTGAAAGATTCCTTGATCATATTTATGCCTATAATGCCAAGAAGGACAAAGGCAATCCAGTGATCGTAGGAGGTAATGGCTTCCTTGAACTGGGACCCCAGCAGATAACCGATGACCGGCATTCCCGCCTGGAAACCTCCGAAGTATAGTCCGGCAATAACTGCATTTCGCCAGTTCATCCGCGGCATGCAAAGACCTTTGCAGATGGAAACGGCAAACGCATCCATGGACAGCCCCACCGCAATGATGAACAACTCTAATAATGACATGTGATATTCCTCCTGTGTATGTGCTTTATAACTATATGTTGAGAGGAAGGAGATAATAAAAGAGACTTATCTGTGTGTACGAAAAAAACACACAGATAAGTCTCATCTTTTTGCGTCGAAAGCAAATTAGCAAAGCCAGACAGAAAATTCTGTCAGTATGTTGACTTAGCAGGCACCTAATCTGACCCGGTCAGGTGCTGACTACTCCCTCATCTTTTGCCTATTCTAACGGATTCGGGTAAATCTGTCAAGAAGAAATCAATTTGATATCTTTACAAAAATGGGAAATTATGTTATATTCTTCGTGATTTTGAAACCATGGAGGAAAAATTATGGAAGATATTTTTGCTATTGTAATTTTTATTGTCTTTCTTGGAATATTATTTTTGATAAACGGACTCTATATCAATTTTATGGGAAAAGTAACACAAAATAATATTAAAAAGAGAATTGCAAAAGGTAAGATTAATGACAGGAAGCTGATTTATTTTTATAAGACAGCGGACAGAAACCGCAAAAATAAGTTTCTTGCATTCCTGGCATACGGCGTATTTTACCGCTCATTTTTAAATCTGAATGAAGGAAAATACCTTTTATTCAAAGAAGAAGTGGAGCGGAGAGGGTTAATAAACCAGATTTAAAAGATATTTGTAGTATACATAAGAAGTTCCGGAAAAGACTTGTATCAAGGATACATGTCTTTTTTGGGGGCTGATAGTTGACTAATCAACTAAATCCTGAAAATATAAAAATTTGAATTGAAAAGGTGGTGAGAGAATGGGAAATGAACCTGTGAATCTGATGATGATAAACAGTAAAATATATAGAAATACGCAGAGTTACTTAGACAAAGCATTGAAAAAATATGATCTGAGCAGCGGGTCTTTTCGCTATTTATTTATATTGGAAAAAAATGAAGGGTTATGTCAGAGCCGGATCAGTGAACTGATTGGCCACGATAAGGCAATGTCTGCCAGAACGATCAACAGGCTGACAGAGCTTGGTTATGTAGTCAGAATAGAGGATCAGTTGGACAGCAGGGCATATAAGCTGTATCTGACTGATAAGGCAAGGCTTATACTTCCGGAGATCAGAGAAATATTAAATAAATTAACAGAATTTATTACGGAAGATTTGACGAAAGAGGAAAAAGAAATTACCTTATCTTCGCTTGTTAAAGTTCTTAATAAAACGATTGAACTTAACACATAAGAAGGGATTTAAGATGGAAGAAGCAAGGAAACAAAAATAAATGGCCGGAGTTATGGCAGGAAAATAAATTATAAAAAAACATTGCATCAGGAAAAAGATTGTGATATTATAAGTGAAATTCATTGTAGTGAAGTGTTGAACTGTTTAAAAAGTTGAAAACAGGGCATGATGAAGCTACAGAATGAAATAAATACTTAAAAAAGGCAGAGAAGGAGACTCTGGCCTATGGATCCGGACAGGAAGATTGCGTCACCGACTGAGAGCGCTTTCACGAGAGACTTGGCTATGGGAACACTCCGGAGCCGATAGATCGAAGCGGCTGGTACTGACTGGGTTTTGTACCGGTGACATGAGTAGGTTTATCCGTATACATGCGTTAAATGTTTGAGTGGAGATATCTTTATCTCAATGCGGGTGGTACCGCGGGAGTCTATTGCCATAGTAATCCCGTCCCGGAATATGTAACTGTATTCCGGGACGGGATATTTTATTGTCATAAAATATTTCTCCGGAATCAAAGCAATTACATTCAGGTAAGGAGAAAACAGTCATGGAATTTATCAGTGGTGTAAAACAGAAAGAAACAATGGGAATCCAGGAAATTATATCTGGTGATTATGCAGGAAAAACTGTCAGGATGGAAGGAAGCGTCCATACCGTTCGTGACATGGGTGAAGTGGCTTTTATCATTTTGCGGAAAGCCGAAGGACTGGTGCAGTGCGTATTCGAAGAAGGAAAGACAGCTTTCGATTTAAGCCAGTTAAAGGAAGAGTCTGCAATCCGGGTTACCGGTGTGGTAAGCGGCGAGGAGCGGGCTCCTCATGGATTTGAAATCAGGCTTCAGGAAATAACCGTGCTGTCAGAGCCGGCAGAAGTGCTTCCCATCGCTATCAGCAAATGGAAGTTAAAAACTTCCCTGGAGACGAAGCTGGGTCTGCGCCCGATCACCTTGCGTAATCCGATGGAGCGTGCAAAATTCCGTATTCAGGAAGGAATTGTAAGAGGCTTCCGGGATTTCCTTCATTCCCAGAATTTTACTGAAATCCGTACACCAAAGATTGTAGCCCGGGGCGCAGAAGGCGGATCCAATGTATTCAAACTGGATTATTTTAATAAAAAAGCAGAGCTGGGCCAGAGCCCGCAGTTCTACAAGCAGACAATGGTTGGGGTATATGACCGGGTATTTGAAGTCGCTCCCGTTTTCCGCGCAGAGAAACACAATACAACCAGACATTTGAATGAATATACCAGCATGGATTTTGAAATGGGATACATCGACAGCTTTGAGGAGATCATGGAAATGGAAACAGCCATGCTCCAGTATGTCTTTGAGTTGCTTTGTGAGGAGTATGCACAGGAACTTGCCATGTTAAAGATCAGCCTTCCTGATGTAACAAACATTCCGCAGGTCCGTTTTGAAAAGGCCAAAGAGCTGGTATCTGAAAAATATAACAGAAAGATTAAAAACCCATATGATTTAGAACCGGAGGAGGAAGTTTTAATCGGCCGGTACTTTAAAGAAGAGTATGGCAGCGATTTCGTATTTGTCACCCATTATCCTTCCAAAAAACGCCCGTTCTATGCCATGGATGATCCGGCAGATTCCAAATTCACCTTAAGCTTTGACTTACTCTTTAAGGGACTTGAGATTACAACCGGAGGCCAGAGAATCCATGATTATGACACCATTATTAAAAAGATGGAGGCCAGAGGAATGAATCCGGAAGACATTTCTTCCTATTTAATGATATTTAAGTATGGAATGCCCCCTCACGGAGGTTTGGGAATCGGTCTGGAACGTCTGACCATGCGTCTTCTTGATGAATCAAACGTCAGAGAGACCACTCTGTTCCCAAGAGATGTCACAAGGCTGGAACCGTAACAGAAAGCAGAAAGGAGACAAAAAGAAATGGCACACATCATTGATGATGAAACAATCGAGTATGTAGGCATTCTTGCGAAGCTGGAACTTGATGATGCAGAAAAGGAAGCGGCGAAAAAGGATATGGGCCGTATGCTTGATTATATTGATAAATTAAACGAACTTGACACAGATGGGATTGAACCTATGTCACATGTATTTCCAGTATACAATGTATTCCGGGAAGATGCAGTGAAAAACGGAGACAACAGAGACCAGATCTTAATGAATGCACCGGAAAGCAAAGATGGAGCGTTCAAAGTGCCGAAGACAGTGGAATAGGGGGAAATGAAATGACAGCAAGTGAAATATTGTCCCTCACAGCGGTACAGCTGGGGAAAAAAATAAAAAACGGAGAGGTTACCTCCATGGAAGCTGTTAAAGCGGTTTTGGACCAGATTAAGGCTATGGAACCGGAGCTAAACAGCTATGTAACCATTGATGAAGAAGGTGCATTAAAACAGGCAGAGGAGATCCAGAAGCGCATTGAATCCGGGGAGCTTACAGGTCCTCTTGCCGGTGTTCCGGCAGCGGTAAAGGATAATATCTGCATCGAAGGACTGAAAACTACCTGCGGTTCTAAAATTCTTTCTGATTTTATTCCCACGTATACGGCAAAGGCTGTGGAGAATTTAAAACAGGCTGGAGCTGTGATCATCGGAAAGACCAACATGGATGAATTTGCAATGGGAAGTACTACAGAAACCTCTGCATTTGGTGTTACCAGAAATCCCTGGAATACGGAGCATGTTCCCGGCGGTTCTTCCGGCGGCTCCTGTGCCGCGGTTGCAGCTGCAGAGTGCTTTTTCGCTCTTGGCTCTGATACGGGCGGTTCCATCAGACAGCCGGCTTCCTTCTGCGGAGTTACGGGATTAAAGCCAACCTACGGCACCATATCCCGTTACGGTCTGATTGCTTACGGTTCCTCTCTGGATCAGATCGGACCGGTAGCGAAGGATGTGACAGACTGTGCGGCTATTCTTGAGGTTCTGGCTTCCCATGATGAAATGGACAGCACTTCTGTACAGCGGGAAGATCATGAGTTTACGAAGTACTTAACCGGTGAGGTAAAAGGCTTAAAGGTTGGTATTCCTGCAGATTATATGGGAAACGGTCTTGACCCGGAAGTGAAAGAGGCTGTTTTAAAGGCTGCGAAGGTTCTGGAAGAAAAGGGAGCCGTCGTGGAGACCTTTGATCTTGGCATGGTGGAATACGCCATTCCTGCCTATTATGTCATTGCTTCTGCAGAAGCAAGCTCCAACCTCTCCCGTTTTGACGGTGTAAAATACGGCTACCGGGCAAAGGAATATACAGGTCTTCACGGCATGTATAAAAAGAGCCGTTCGGAAGGATTCGGTCCCGAAGTAAAACGGCGGATTATGTTAGGTTCCTTTGTGCTCAGTTCCGGTTATTATGACGCGTATTATTTGAAGGCTTTAAAGACAAAAGCGCTGATTAAGAAAGCCTTTGATGAGGCATTTTCCAAATATGATGTGATCTTAGGACCTGCGGCACCGACGACAGCCCCAGGACTGGGCGAGAGCTTAAGCGATCCCTTAAAGATGTATCTTGGAGATATCTATACAATTTCTGTGAATTTAGCCGGACTTCCAGGTCTTTCCGTTCCCTTTGGAACGGATCAGAAGGGACTTCCCATCGGCGTACAGCTGATTGCAGACTGCTTCCAGGAAAAGAATATCTTAAGGGCTGGTTATGCTGTGGAGCAAAGCCGAGCCTACGAGACGCCTACTCTGGCTGCAAAGGCAATGAAAGAAAAGGAGGAGAAGTAAATGAGCAAACAGTATGAAACAGTGATTGGTCTGGAAGTTCATGTTGAGCTTGCTACAAAAACAAAAATCTTCTGTTCCTGTTCCACGGAATTCGGCGGAGCGCCCAACACCCATACCTGTCCGGTCTGCACCGGCATGCCGGGCTCCCTTCCGGTTCTTAACAAACAGGTGGTGGAATACGCCCTTGCGGTCGGTCTTGCTGCAAACTGCCAGATCAACCAGAATTGCAAATTTGACCGGAAAAATTATTTTTATCCCGACAATCCCCAGAACTATCAGATCTCCCAGCTTTATCTGCCCATCTGCCACGACGGATATGTGGAGATTGATACAGCAGCAGGAAAGAAGAAGGTAGGAATTCACGAGATCCATATGGAAGAGGATGCAGGGAAGCTGATTCACGATGAATGGGAAGACTGCTCCTTAGTTGACTTTAACCGAAGCGGAGTTCCCTTAATTGAGATCGTTTCCGAGCCGGATATGAGAAGCGCGGATGAGGTAATTGCCTATTTAGAGAAGCTGCGTTTAATGATTCAGTACTTAGGCGCCTCTGACTGCAAGCTGCAGGAAGGTTCTATGAGAGCTGATGTGAACTTATCGGTAAGAGAGGCAGGCGCTTCCCAGTTCGGAACCAGAACAGAGATGAAGAATTTAAACTCCTTTAAAGCCATAGCCCGTGCGATTGAAGGCGAAAGAAAGCGCCAGATCGAGCTGATTGAGGAAGGGAAGGCAGTTGTTCAGGAAACAAGGCGATGGGATGACAACAAGGAATCCTCCCATGCCATGCGTTCCAAAGAGGATGCCAAGGATTACCGTTATTTCCCTGATCCCGATCTGCCGCCCATCTCTATCAGCGATGAATGGATTCAGCGTAT
The DNA here is from genome assembly GCA_023386315.1 of Bacillota bacterium. Classification (GTDB taxonomy): domain Bacteria; phylum Bacillota; class Clostridia; order Lachnospirales; family Lachnospiraceae; genus Lacrimispora. The sequence goes on from JAEWJZ010000029.1 coordinate 71,616, forward strand.
AAGGGAGAAACAGCCGGAGCTGCGTACGGAAAAAATGGCAAGGTATCAGGAGGAATATAATCTTTCTGAATATGATGCAGATATTATTACCGGATCCAAGCATATGGCAGATATATTTGAAGAGGTTACATCCATCTGTCAGAAGCCAAAAGAAGCTGCAAACTGGCTGATGGTAGAGGGGATGAGACTGTTAAAAGAGCATGAGATGGAAATGGAAAATATGACATTTTCTGCGGAAAATCTTGCAAAACTGATTAACTTAGTGGATAATGGAACCATTAACCGCACGGTTGCCAAGGAAGTTTTTGAGCAGGTTTTCTTAAATGATATAGATCCGGAGCGTTATGTAGAAGAAAAGGGACTGAAAGTAGTGAGTGATGAAGGTGCCCTTAAGTCCGCCATTGAGGCGATTCTCGCTGCAAATCCCCAGTCTGTAGAGGATTACCGGAACGGAAAAGAGAAAGCCATGGGCTTTCTGGTTGGTCAGACCATGCGTTCCATGAAAGGAAAGGCTGATCCGGGAGCGGTCAACCGAATTCTGAAGGAACTGTTAGGTTAGAGGAATCTTTATGAGGAGGAAGAAATCTATGAAGCCGTATGTTGAGATGACAAAGGAAGAGTTACAGGAGCTTAGAAAGGAACTTTCTGCACAGTATAAGGAGTTTCAGGGCAGAGACTTAAAGCTTGATATGTCCAGAGGAAAGCCAAGTGCCGAGCAGCTGGATATCTCCATGGGAATGATGGATGTGTTAAGCAGCAGCGATGATTTAACCTGTGATGACGGTACGGACTGCCGCAATTATGGTGTACTTGACGGAATCAAGGAGGCAAAGGAACTTCTTGCTGATATGATGGAGGTTGCACCGGATCACATTATTATTTATGGGAACTCCAGCTTAAATGTAATGTATGATACCGTTTCCCGTTCCATGACTCACGGCGTAATGGGAAGCATTCCGTGGTGTAAGCTGGATAAAGTGAAATTCCTTTGTCCTGTACCCGGGTATGACAGACATTTCTCCATTACAGAATACTTTGGAATCGAGATGGTGAACGTTCCCATGACTCCAACCGGCCCGGATATGGATCTGGTAGAGCAGCTGGTGGCTTCAGACGATACCATCAAGGGTATCTGGTGTGTACCCAAGTACTCCAATCCTCAGGGGATTTCCTATTCTGATGAAACAGTACGCCGTTTTGCCCGTTTAAAACCGGCAGCCAGCGACTTCCGCATCTACTGGGATAATGCTTATACCATTCACCATTTATACGACAATGATCAGGATCATTTAATTGAAATTCTGGCTGAGTGTAAGAGAGCCGGAAATCCGGATATGGTTTATAAATTTGCTTCCACCTCAAAGGTAAGCTTCCCAGGTTCCGGTATCGCAGCCATAGCTGCCAGCGAGAATAACTTAACGGATATCATGAAGCAGTTAAAGATTCAGACAATCGGTCATGATAAAGTAAATCAGCTTCGTCATGTGCGTTTCTTCAAGGACATTCATGGAATGGTTGAACATATGAGAAAGCACGCAGACATCATGAGACCCAAATTTGAAGCTGTCATTGAAACTCTGGAAAAAGAGTTAGGCGGTCTGGAAGTGGGAGAATGGACCAGTCCAAAAGGCGGATATTTTATATCCTTCGACTCTTTGGACGGCTGTGCAAAAACCATTGTTGCAAAATGCAAAAAAGCAGGTCTGGTCATGACTGGTGCAGGAGCTACTTATCCATATGGTAAGGACCCTCATGACAATAACATTCGGATTGCACCGTCGTATCCGACTCTGCCGGATTTAAAGCAGGCAATGGAATTATTTGCACTTTGTGTTAAGATCGTAAGCATAGATCATATTCTGGCTGAAAAAGCATAAAATAGAAAGCGCCGCACAAGTCCCGCCCTTACGGGAGATGATGTGCGGCGTTTTTTCAGTTGGCTTTTATTAATCAAATAAGACCAGATTAATAAAAGCCTGAAAGGATTCTGTCTGAAATTTATCTTTATGGAAAACTACATGGTTCATGCAGCTGATTTCCATATCTTTTATCTCTATTTCAAAAATATCACCTTTTTTAATGGATTCGTCGGCAAAGATCCTCGGAACAACGCCGATACCGATATTTTCTCTTGCTGCCTGCAGAATTACGTCGGAATTGGTACTGGTCCACAACGGTTCAGCAGATAAGTTATTCAGTGCCAGAGCGCAGTCAAACGTATCCCTGATGGTACATCCGGTCTCTCTTAATAAAAGAGGTTCCTCAATCAGCCTGTCCAGTGATACAGGCTGCGCAGCCCGGTTTGCAAAGGGGTGGCTTGGAGAGCAGATTACGGCCATGGGATAGGAGGAGAATGGAATTTTCTCCAGCTGTTCATCGGATACGACACCCTCAACAAGAGCCAGGTCCAGCTCATTCCTTAACAGTTTACTGATGATTTCTCCGGAGTTATCCACGGTAACCTTCAGCTGTATGTCAGGATTTGTCAGAGCGAAACGGGAAACAGCGTTTGGAAGTAAGTAGCTGGCCAGAGTCACACAGGAGCCCACCCGCAAAGGTGCCTGTAAGTGCAGGGAACCGGAATAGTTCTCCAGATCCTGGTATAACTCCAGAAGAGGAATCACTTTGGATAAATAAAATTTTCCGTTTTCGTTGATCATTACCTTGCGTGATACGCGGTCAAACAGGGGAGAGCCAACGGATTCCTCCAGCTCGTTGATGGCATGAGAGATAGCGGGCTGAGTCATGGATAACGCTTTAGCCGCTCCAGTGATGCTTCCTTCCTCACATACTGTTTTAAAAATTGTTAGATGTCGTAGATTCATGTTTGTAGGTCCTTCCATTACCAGTGATTCATATGATAACTTTCATTATATCATTTTGATAATGGGTTGAACAGAGATTTTGAAAAAAATGTCGGTATTTATATGAGTTATGGTGATCAAAAGAATATGTTAGAATATCATTATGGAATAATCGTGTTACAGGGTGTGTTGACCTCATTCTTTGATAGGATGGGGGTGATGCTTATGAAGTTTGACTTTAAGGATTTAATGAACTTTGGTCTTTTCCTTCTGGCATTACTTACATTCGTTTTTACGTTTTGTAAGTAGCAATACATAAGAAAAACCACCCTTGTACTTGGCGGTCTCGGATGGTTTTTCTATCTGATAAACGGCCAACCACCTTGTGGGCGGTTGTTCCTTATTTATAACTCATTATATCACTCATTTAGTGAGGTGTAAAGATGGAAACAATTAAAGTCTTGTTGCAATCGCCTTAATAAACTCCTCACTGTTTAAAACAGTGGGGTTATCAATTGTAGTGATAAGAGCAAGGTCTTTTGTCATCTCTCCAGCCTCAATGGTATCGATGGTAGCCTGTTCCAGCTTATCCGCAAATGCAGCCAGTTCCTTATTTCCGTCAAGCTCTCCGCGCTTTCTTAAAGCTCCGGTCCATGCGAAAATCGTAGCAACGGAGTTGGTAGAGGTTTCCTCACCCTTTAAGTGCTTATAATAATGTCTCTGTACAGTGCCATGAGCTGCTTCATATTCAAAGTCACCGTCAGGGGAAACCAGAACGGAAGTCATCATTGCAAGAGATCCGAAAGCGGAGGAAACCATATCGCTCATAACATCTCCGTCGTAATTCTTGCAGGCCCAGATATAACCGCCCTCTGACTTCATAACTCTGGCTACCGCATCATCGATCAGGGTATAGAAATATTCAATACCGGCTTCCTTAAAGCGGTTCTCATACTCGGCATCAAAGATATCCTGGAAGATGTCCTTAAAGGTATGGTCGTACTTTTTGGAGATAGTATCCTTAGTTGCAAACCATAAGTCCTGCTTGGTATCCAGTGCATAATTAAAGCAGCTTCTTGCAAAGCTTTCAATGGAGTTGTTAATATTATGCATGCCCTGGACGATTCCGGCACTGTCAAAGTTATGAACCAGTTCCCGGACTTCTGTTCCGTCAGCTGCGGTATAGACCAGTTCCACTTTCCCGGCACCTGGTATCTTCATCTCGGAGCCTTTATAGACATCACCGTAAGCATGTCTGGCGATGGTGATCGGTTTTTTCCAGTTTACAACACATGGTTCGATTCCCTTAACAACAATAGGTGCCCGGAATACGGTTCCGTCGAGGATTGCACGGATGGTGCCGTTAGGGCTCTTCCACATCTCTTTTAAGCTGTATTCCTTTACACGGGCAGCATTGGGAGTAATGGTGGCACATTTCACGGCTACTTTATATTTTTTTGTGGCCAAAGCAGAATCAGTGGTTACTTTATCATCAGTCTGATCCCGGTACTCCAGTCCCAGGTCATAATATTCTGTCTTTAAGTCAATATAGGGCAGCAGAAGGTTGTCCTTAATCATCTGCCAGAGAATACGTGTCATCTCATCGCCATCCATTTCGACTATGGGGGTTGTCATCTTTATCTTATCCATGTGTTTCTCCTCCTTAGAAATGTTCGTGTTATGCTATAGTATACGACGAATTGTCAAATCACACAAGCATATCTATGCAAATTTATCCAACCATTTTTGAATATTATACACTGTTTCAGGGTCCATAAAATGCTCCACCTTCTCTACCTGTTCCAGGTCATCGTCCTTTTGGTTTACATAACAAAAGAAACGGGTAAGGATCTGATGCCTGAAAAGGAGATATTCGCCTAATTCCAGCCCATCACTGGTCAGAGAAACAGTTCCGTATTTTTCAAACCCAACCAGCCCCTGTTTCCTTAAATTACCAGTCATTTTAGACGCAGAAGAGGGTTTGACATGAAGCTGCTCTGCAAGTTCCTTAATGCGGACAGGCTGATTTTCGTGAGATAACCGGCATATCATTTCCAGGTAATCTTCCATTGAGGAAGTAATCTTTGTATGCTCTAAAAGGGAATAGCCTTTTAGTGTATAAAAATTATCGGTTTGCGGCATAGTCATATCCTCCTGCTATACATGGATGTTATTTATATCTATTCACTACCGGCGGATTCTATGATTCATCAGGGGAACGACCTGGCTGACAGTGAGAGTGGAACCAGTTTTTTATCAGCTGCATATGTTAGGATATGGAAACTTTTCGGAGGTTAAAGAGATGTCGGGACGCTTTTGTTTAAATGACTTAAAAAGAGGTCAGAAAGGTATCATTGCAAGACTGACCGTTTGTGATGATATGAGACGGAGATTACAGGATATGGGGCTGATTGAGGGCACAGTGGTGGAGTGTGTCGGTAAAAGTCCTCTTGGGGACCCAACTGCATTTTTAATCAGAGGTGCTGTAATAGCACTGCGAAATGAAGATTCCGTCAGGGTTCTTATAAAAAATAAGGATCAGGAGTCCTTTGAACCAGGTTATGGAGAAGGGATTGTGGCTGCCTGTGCCACAGCGGAGGAAAAAATATGGGACTAAGCAGGGAATCCATGGGAATCAAATCGGTGGACTGCGGCCTGGAGATCAAAAAAAAGGAGGCAGGAGACCTGGTGATTGCTCTTGCCGGAAATCCCAATGTCGGAAAAAGCACAGTATTTAACCAGCTGACCGGTATGAACCAGCACACCTGCTGATGTGTTTAGAGGTAAAAATTTTATAAAAAAATGATGGTGAACTCCCGATGACTACAGGAGCACCTGCTTAAGCGGATTTCCTTGATAACTGACCGCCAGAACAGGCGCTTCTGCTGATTATCAAGGTGCAGATACATGCTTTCAAAGCCGGTATTGTGCATACTTATTAGAGCACCAGGATCCTCGGCCGGCGGTGTGATGTCAGGAAGCTGCTCCAGCCGCGCCTCTAACCCAGCCCTGTCATTTTTATATTCTTCTAATGATATTTCTTCATTTAAATACAATTCCTTTAACCGGTTGATTTTCCTGCGAAGCTGATTCTTTTTCATACGATTATCAACTGCATCAGCGCTTTTGGTTTCGTAATCCGCAATGTAAGAATCAAACTGCTTCCCTACATTCTTTAAGAGGTATTCTTCTATACGGACTTCCCTGATTTCTCCCCGATTGCTGCATTTCCGGTAAGACCGATGCTGCTTGCATTCGTAGGCTGGATATTTATACCGGAGTACAGTACCGTCTTTGCGTTTTGAAACTGTATTGATCTGGCACCCTCCCATTTTATGGCCGCACTCATCACACACCAGAAGGCCTGTAAAAATGTAGGGGTACTTCTGGCCCGATTTTATATTGCTGTTTTGATCAAGAATGCGCTGTATATCAAGAAAAGCTTCATCGGAAATCAGACGCGGGCAGTAAGATTCATTCCCTCTGTAACGACCGGTGATTTTTTCGTTACGGAGAATTGACTGCTTAAAATTCTGCAGTGTCATGACGATTCCGTATGTTTCTTTTAAATACTGTACAGCTCCGTTCATTGACTGATGTTTTAAAAAATACAGAATGGTATCGCAGATGGCAGGGGCCTCCTCTGATAACACCAGATGTTTGTCTTTTATCTCATATCCCCGGGGGACTTTGCCCGTTATAACTTCTCCATGGGTTACCTTTGTCCGGAAGACGTCAGCTACACGGAGACCGCCATTCTGCGCTTCCAGCTCGGCCCAGGTCATGGACTGAGCCACAAATGCCCTGCCGTAAGGAGTGGAGGTGTCAAAGAACGGCTGGTCAATGGCTGTCCATGCAGCATTATATTTTTCAAGGGTGGCCTGGGTATTTAAGTAATGGCGCAGGCTGCGGAACCAGCGGTCCAGCTTGGTAAATATGATCAGATCCACCAGTCCCTCTTTTACATGATTAATCAGACGGGTAAAATCGTCCCGGTCAAGTTTCTGTCCGGAAACACCATCATCCAGATAAATATCCTGCAAAATCATGTTTTTATGTTCTTCTATATATTTAATCCCCCGTTCTTTTTGATCCCGGATGGAATCTCCCCGCTCTGCCTGTTCATCGGAAGAGACACGGATATAGATGGCTACACGCAGCAGCTTTTCTGATTCCTGAGCACGCTTCATTCTATCATCTCCTGGTATAATCTACTCGTTCCAACAGGAAATTAAAACCTGTTTCATGGGATTGCCTTAATTAAGGGAAAGAAGTACAAACTGTGGTACATACATTTTACCAGAAAGGAGGCGGTAGCAGTGGCAGATACTGTCACCACAGTGAATCAGGCGGATCCGGTGAGGGCATTTGAGGCTTTGGCAAGAATTATAGGGGAAAAAGAGGGACTTGAGATTACTTTAAAAAGTCTCCGGGAAAAGGAAACAAAAAAGGCAGATCGGATAGACTGATCTGCCTTTTGGTGTGCTATGTACTGATCTTACTAATTAGAAGTTTTCTTTGTTTCGGTAACTGCTGAGCTGTCTTTTGCAGCTGGGGAGTCTGCCTTCACTTTGCTGTCACCAGCCTTGGTTTCTACTGCTGAAGTTTCCTCTTTCTTGGATTCGTCTTTTTTGGTTTCTTCTTTCTTAGTTTCGTCTTTTTTGGTTTCTGCTAAGGAACTGCTTTCTTTTACTTCTTTTTTCGTTTCTGCTGGTTTTGTAGCTGCTTCGGTTGTCACTTCTGCTTTTGTAGCGGCAGTTGTTTCAGAACTCTTGGTATTTCCACATGCGGAGATAGCTGCCATTGTCAATACTGCAACACCTGTCAGTAACATTTTCTTTGTTGTTAACCTCATAATTATTTTCCTCCTTGAGACTGCATAGGTATTATGGTTGTATGGCTTCCGGTTGTCCTATGTCCCTGAAGTCAGAACTCAGTGTAGCACCGAAATTGAAGAAAATCAATGGCAAATTTGTTATTTATTTCTTAAAAAAAATTAAGTTGTATAAAAAAAATAGAATTTAGTTAAAATTAAGAATAAATTCACAAATTTTTCACAGTTTGATCAAACTTTCATCACAAACCCGTAATTGAATATTAAGAATTTTTATTTTATGGTTAACAACATCAGCCCACCGGAAACTGGCCAGGTAAAACGGTTGCAAATGCCCAGGGCTGGTGCAGTGACGGAAATCAGGGGTATGTTATGGTAGACATACCAGGATGTTATTCTCTTATGGCCCACTCCACAGAGGAAGAGGTGGCAAGAGATTTCATCTGCTTTGAAAATCCCGATGCTGTGGTAACGGTCTGCGATGCCACCTGCCTTGAACGGAATTTAAACCTTGTACTCCAGATCATGGAAGCATCGGACTGTGTGGTAATCTGTGTAAATCTGATGGATGAGGCAAAGAAGAAACGAATTATCCTCAATCTGGATGTGCTGGAAGAGCGGCTTCATGCCCCTGTAGTGGGAACAACAGCAAGAAGTAAAAAGGGACTGAACCAGATTTACCAGGGCTTAAGGCGCTGTATAACAGAGAGAGAGACTGATTATGAAAGGCCCATACTCATACGTTACCCGGAATATATTGAAGAGGCAATTGAGAAGCTGGCTCCGGCAGTAGAGGAGGCCTCAGACGGCAGGGCAAAGGTGCGCTGGCTTTGTGCAAGGATGCTGGATGCCAATGAAAACCTGATGGGAGCGGTACGAAAATATTTAAAATCCATAGCAGATTCAGAGGAGGTAAAGACCTGCCTTACGGAAATCTGGAACGATTGGAGGGAGCAGGGGATCAGTCAGGAAAAAGTAAGTGATGATATGGCTGCTGTGTTCATTCGGAAAGCGGAGGATTTATGCAGGGGAGTAGTCGTATTTGAAAATAAAGCCTATAACTGGAAAGACCGGAAGCTGGATCGGATCTTTACCAGCAAAGCTACTGGATTTCCCATTATGTTTCTGGTTCTGCTTGGAGTTTTCTGGCTGACAATCACTGGTGCCAATTATCCATCCCAGCTGCTAAGCAATGTGCTGTTTGCCATTGAAGACCGCCTTACAATTGCCGCAGATGCAGCAGGGGTTCCGGTGCTTGTCTCCGGGCTTTTGATTCATGGTGTTTACCGGGTTCTGGCATGGGTAATATCGGTTATGCTGCCGCCTATGGCGATTTTCTTTCCGCTTTTTACACTCCTGGAAGATTTTGGCTACCTTCCCAGAGTAGCCTTTAATCTGGACCGCTGCTTTAAGCGGTGCTCCGCATGCGGAAAGCAGGCACTGACCATGTGACAGAAGAAATCTATGCCTTTTTAACTGTTAAATGATGGATTACTGTCTTGACACTTTTTATTCTGAATGTTATAGTTACAACTATAAACTGTAATTAAAAATAGTACAGAAACACGAAGTTAACTGCCATAAACTGTGCAGGGAAAGCATTATTTACAGGAGGTAAACATTTGGGATTTTCGCTTGACATGAGTGTTCCGGTTTTAACCGTATTTTTACAGGGGATTGTAAGCTTCTTTTCGCCCTGTGTACTGCCTTTGATTCCGCTTTACATTGGTTATCTCTCAGGGGGAACCGGAGTAACAGGTGAGGATGGCAGGATTTACTATAAGCGCAGTAAAGTCATGATACATACCGTTTGTTTCGTGATTGGAATCAGCTTTACTTTTTTTCTGCTGGGAATTGGTGTCTCGGCACTTGGCAGTTTTTTTAAAACCAATCAGCTTTTATTTGCAAGACTGGGGGGAATTCTGGTGTTCCTGTTTGGATTATATCAGCTGGGATTCTTAGGCAGTTCCTCTTTGCTGGGAAAGGAGCGCAGGCTATCCGTTTCTTTTGACAAGCTTGCCATGTCTCCCCTGACCGCTTTGCTTATGGGATTTACCTTCAGCTTCGCATGGACACCCTGTGTGGGACCAGCACTGGCCAGCGTTCTGATCATGGCGGCATCTGCTTCCACCAAAACACTGGGCTTTGTGCTGATCGGAGTCTATACACTGGGATTTGTTCTGCCATTTCTGGCAGTAGGATTTTTTACAACCTCAGTTCTGGAATTTTTCAAAACCCACCGCAATGTTGCAAAAAATGCAGTTAAGGTCGGCGGAGTACTGATGATAATTATGGGATTACTTATGTTTACAGGTAAGATGAATTCGGTAACCGGTTATCTTTCTTCTGTAAAGTCTCCTTTTACAAAGGAGTCCCCAAAGCCGGTGGAAGAGACAGAGCCAACGACGGAGGAAACTGTTTCACAGACGTATCAGGAATCTGAGGCGGCAGAGACTGATTCTGAGTCACAGCCAGAAGAAGCTCAGGACGGAGAAGATAAGATTCTTCCGGCCATTGATTTCACTTTAACAGACCAGTTCGGCAAGACCCATTCCCTTTCTGATTATAAAGGGAAAACCATCTTTCTAAATTTCTGGGCGACCTGGTGTCCGCCCTGCAGGGCAGAAATGCCGGATATACAGAAAGTATATGAAACTTACAGCACAGAAGGCGAGGATGCGCTGATAGTCCTTGGAGTAGCAGCTCCCGGTTACGGGAATGAAAAGGATGAGGAAGGAATTAAAAATTTCTTAAAAGAGAATGGATATACCTATCCGGTACTCATGGATACGGATGCTGAATTATTTGAAGCTTATGGGATATACTCCTATCCAACCACCTTTATGATTGACCGGGACGGCAATGTATTCGGCTACGCAAGCGGACAATTATCAGAAGATACAATGAAGAGCATTATTGAACAGACAATGAAAGGAGAAAGAAACTGATCATATGGATAAAAACAGGGCCAGAAGAATACGTGAAAGAAGAAACAGAAAAATAGTTTATGGATTATTGCTTTTAGCTGCCCTGTTAACAGTTGGTATTTTATATAGTTTTGCAAGAAGCATAAAAAGCAAAGATTCTGACAGCAGCCAGGTCGTTACAGATACAAAAGACAGAGAAACAGTTTCGGAGAAAGCACTGGTATCGGCCAGGATCGGACAGACGAACCTCTCCGGGCTGACTGTGAAAGAGGCAAAGGACACCATTGAAGAACGTTACCAGTGGGGAATGACAGTCACGGATGGGACGGATTCCGTAGTAATCGATGACAGTATAAGGGGACAGCTGGAGGAAATATTAAAACAGCTGAGTGAAGCTTCCCCAGATCAGCCCCAGGATTACCAGCTTGATTACGATTCCATGAAGGAAGACTTTAAAAAACAGGCAGAAACACTTGCAAAACGCTGGAACAAAGACGGAGTCAATTCTGAAGTGGAATCCTTTGACCGGAAAACAGGGGCATACAGTTATACAAAAGAGCAAAGCGGAAGAGTATTAGACCAGGAGAAGCTGGTAACGCAGCTTTTGGATGCCGCAAAAGAAGAGAATTTCCAGGCAGAGATCCCGGCAGAATTTGCACTTAAGGCTCCCGAAAGAACCCAGGCCCAGGCAAAAGAACAGTATAAGGTAATCGGGACTTTTACCACGAAAACTACCACCAATAAAAACCGTAATCAGAATATCAGTCTGGCAGTGGGTGCAATCAATGGTATGGTCTTAAAGCCCGGTGAGGAATTTTCCTTTAACAATGCCACAGGAAACCGAACCAGTGAAAAGGGATACCAGCCTGCAGGTGCCTATAGAAACGGCGTTCTGATTGAGGAACCGGGAGGCGGGGTATGCCAGGTTTCCACCACACTGTATCACGCGATTATTGAGAGCGGATTTAAGACCACGGAACGGAATTCCCACAGCTTTGCTCCTTCCTATGTGGAAAAGGGGCAGGATGCCATGGTCAGCTTTGATGGTTATGCCGGACCGGATTTGAAATTTGTCAATACTGGAAGTACCTCCGTAATATTGCGGGCTTCCTTAGAGGGAACCACTTTAAAAATTTCTATTGTCGGGATTCCGGTTCTGGAAGATGGAGTAAAAGTGACCATTCGTTCCGAAAAGGTAAAGGACTCAGATCCGCTTCCGGTCACCTATGAGGAAAATACAGCCCTGCCTTTTGGAACGGAGAAGGTTGTTGATAAAGGAACTGTGGGCGGATATTATAAAAGCTACCGGGTATTAAAGAAGGGCGACACTGTAATTAAGGAAGAACCTCTTCATAACAGCAGTTATAAAGGAAAGCCGGAAGTGATTCAGAGGAATACCACCTTAATGCCGCAAGAAACGGTGCAGGAAACTCATACGGAAGCAGAAAGCAGTCTGTCACCGGCAGAAGGCCCGAGAGAGACAGATGAGGCAGAAAATGTGGGACCTGGTGTTACAGGGGCAAACGTTCAGTAAATTTTTGAAAATAAAAGAACAGGACAGATTCTTAAACGAATTTTCTGTATCCTGTTCTTTTTTTATTTGGACAAATGGGAAACAAAAATATTACAGGAAACTGTAAAAAAAGTACAGGATTATTTATGCATATTTTTTACTGGTTCTAATTTTGGAAATATTTAACAAAAAAGTACAGGAATTATATAATTAATTACATTCAAAACTCCAGAACCAATCGGTAAAATAAAAAATAACAGTTGGAAAGGAGAAAAAAGATACAAAAAACAAAGGGGTATAGCTGCGAATGTGTAAAATATGCGCAAAAAACTGCAGATAATCCAGCCGGTGATTGGAGTCTGCAGGAAAAACGATTGAGGGAGGAACGTAAATTGGGGGTAAATTTAAAAAAGGAAATACGCAGGTCGGTTTGTTTCCTGCTTTGTACAGGGATGATTGGAAGCGGTTTACCGGTGGGAGGCATATTGACCAGTCATGCCGCCCAGTATGCAGTTCAGGAAGGTGAGATTCCGACAAAGGCGTCTTCGATTGAGAGCCTGCCAACCAGTGTGAACTGTGTAGCAGAAGGCAGTTCTATACAGACACCAAAGAACATTACATGGGAAATAAATGGAAATGATTCCTTTTATAATGCAGGAAGCAGGGTATCTGTGACCGGTACTATTACAGAAAATAGTCAGAAGGTGGAAGCCACGGTTCTGGCGGTACCAAAACAGGTGGTGTACTTAGTAGATGCCAACGTTACTGCTGCAGCAAATTCTGCTGAGTACACTGCGTTTTTACAAAACGGAGATACAGCTTTGCTGAAAAACCAGGTTCCCGATCAGGCGTACAGCAGCGGAACATGGGGGTATGCAGGTTCAGTTGGAACAGATATGAGTAAAAAGGGAGCAGTCAGCCAGCTTAAAAACACCAGAAATGAGACCGGTTATTATGCATTATCCGGAAAACGCATTGTCTACCGGATTCCCCTTGAGGCAGGGACCTATATTGCTGCAGGTGAATGTGCAGAGTGGTGGGGCAGTTACCAAAGATCTGTCAATATGTCTGTGACCTATACAGACGCAGCCGGCCAGATCAGAACGGATTTACTTGACACCGCAGTATTAGGAGCTCAGTTTAGCAAAAGTACAGCTGCGGGCAGCTTTACGATTACCAGCAGTCAGGAAGTACAGCTGATATTTGAAAAAAAGACAGGAACAGGTCAGGAGGCAGTATTATCCGGTTTCACCATTCTGAAGGCGGAAGAAGAACTGCCACCGAAGGATGTGATTGATGTAACCGTGGACGGGACTAAGATCGATGAGGCTAATACCTTTGGAGGATTTGGCTCCGTAACCTGTAACAATACCTCCAGACTTTTAATGGATTATAAATCACTTCATGAGGACCAGTACTGGAAAATGATGAATCTTCTTTTTGATAAAGAAGAAGGAGCCGGATTAAATCATGTGAAAATAGAAATGGGTGCAGATGTTAACTCATCTTCCGGGACTGAACCGGCTACCATGCGTTCTTACGATGAAGTTCCCAATGTGAAGAGGGGAGCCGGATTTTCCTTTGCAGCGGATGCCAAATCCATAAACCCGGACATTACGGTAGAAATCCTTCGATGGGGAGAACCAAAATGGACGCAGGAGGGAATTGGCTATAAAGATTTTGAAAATCCGAAATATGAAGCCCGGTATCAGTGGTACCGTAAGACCATAGATGCAGTATACGAGACATATGGCTATGAAATAACAGAGGTCAGTCCGGGGCAGAACGAAAGAAGGAAAGACTACGCGGATGATTTTGCCTGGATTAAATACTGTGCAAAGCGTTTTAAGGAAGACGGTGAAAATGGGGTGGGAGCCTTTGATTATAGAAAAATCAAAATTGTTGCTGCTGATTTATACAGAGGTATGAACACTACCGTAGATTATCTCATGAAGGATAAGGAATTTCAGGATCTGGTAGATGTTATTTCTGACCATTATCAGATCTGGATGGGAAGCGCCTCTTTAACAAAACTTAATCAGGAATATGGAAAAGAGATCTGGTACGGAGAGTCCACAGCTCCCATGATCAATGCCTCTTACCGCGCAAATGTGGACCCGGACCGCGGAGGAATCGGGGGATCAGCAGGAATTGCGGCTATGGCAGAACGATTTATTGCTGCTTACGCATACAAAAATGCAGACGGTTTTACCAGCCATATGACAGAGTTGCTGTTTCAGCCTGCAATCGGAGCCTTTTACGAGGGAAGTGCCTACAGTCCCAAGCAATTGATCGGAGCCTTTGATCCATGGTCTGGCTACTATGAAGCAGATGGCGGAATCCAGATGGCAAAGCATTTTATGGAGTTTGCCGACAGTGACTGGAATTATCTCCCTGGTGCATGTTATTCAGACGGTTCAACCGGAGACGGAGATATTACAGCAGATACTTCTACAGATACCCGTCTGGCAGTGAAGGACCCGGAAACCGATGATTATTCCATTATGTTTGCAAACAATACCTCCAAAGAACGGAAATACCGCATCTCTCTTAAAAATATGAAGACCAGAGAGAAGGCATACAATGTCTGGGAGACCAGAGGTCCCGATTCCGGAGAAGCCTATGATGCCAATTGGTTTCAGAAGATTACTGACCAGGGAATACCTATGGCTGGCAAAGACAATACATCCGGGATCGAGCTCACTGTAAAACCTTACTCCATAGTTACTGTAACAAGCCTGACAGATCGGGGAACCAGCTATGAAAGCGGGCAGAATGACTCCGGAACCAACCGGTCAGTACTGGAACTTCCTTACCGGGATCATTTCGATTACGATGATTCATTTGTGGAGGAACGGGGAGGAACGCCTTTGTTCACTACAGATTTAGAGGGAGCGTTTGAAGTTAAAAAATCCGATGATACCGGATACGTGCTGACGCAGATGATTAATGGGGATAACAGGCCCTATAACTGGAATCCCTGGGGAAGCGGAAGCGATGAAAGCAGCCAGACCACAGCGGTTCCATGGACTGTTCTGGGAGATCACCGCTGGGCGAACTATACAGCAGGGATCGATGTAAAACTGGATACGAAAGGAAATGGATACGGAGATAATTTTGCGGTACTGGGGGTGAGGGAGCTGGTTCATTCAAGCGGAGCTCCTTACCGGGCAAAGCTCTACGAAAGTGGAAAATGGGAGCTTCTTAATTTCAATACAGTCAAAAAGTCCGGGACCATCGAGAATTTTTCTCCATCACTCTGGCATAAGCTTCAGCTTAAGGCAGAAGAAAACACAATAACCATGTACGTTGACGGGGTAGAAACAGGAAGTTTCGAGGATTTAGCCAATCCGGTCATGACTGGACGTGTTACTTTGATGAGCGGATTTTATCAGACCAGTTTTGACAATCTGGAAGTTCTTCCTGTTGAAGGAACTGCCCCTTACGCTTTATCAAAGCTTGATGATACATCTCCTGAGATCACCTGGAATGGTAATGTGACTCATAACATCTGCCAGGGATTTGCATTTTATAACAGAAGCTATACCTCCATGCCTGCAGGCAGCCGGCTGACATTTGAGGCTGCAGATGGGGTGGGCTTTGATGTGTTTGGAAAATCCTCATCTGCCAGGATTAAAGTTACCGTTGACGGGCAGGAGGACATTGTCAATACCATAAGCGCAGGAGACCGTCAGACTTCTTACTGGAATGAATCGCTTGCAGAAGGAAACCATGAAGTGACCATAGAAGTAGTACAGGGAACCTGGCAGGTAGACGGAATCAACCTTTTTACTTCCGCTTGCGGGGATGGGGCTGAGATACAAACGGAAACGCTGTCCAATTTAATAAACTATGTAAAAAACCAGACTTTTGATCCCAGTCAGTATCCTCAGACGCTGCTGCTTTTGCTGGAAGAAAAGACGAAGGCCGCTCAGGAAGTGCTTGCTCACCCGGCAAGCCAGATGGAAGCGGATCTGGCAGGAATGGAACTGCGCAATGCCCTGTTAAAGCTGGTACCTTCCGACACCATTGTAGAGGTAAAGAATGTACCCGCGTCTCTGACAGCTGTCCAGTTTAGCATGCCGGATCTTCCGGATACCGTGACAGTGGTAAATGCGGCCATGGAAGAATCGGAAAAGCCGGTGGCATGGGATGTGTCAGAAGGACAGTTTCAAACACTCTGGAGTACCGTATCAGTGACTGGAACGGTGGAGGACACAGACTTAAAGGTCAGCACTATGGTTACTGTAGTGCCCTATGGCTTGTCCTATTTCATAGACAGCGGAACTGCCGGAGTTACTGATGAAAACGGAGAAACCGGTCATTCCAGCTTATATGACGTTATCTCAGCCAATACACAACTGGAGAATGACCGGTCCGACCAGGTATATGAAGAAGGCTCATGGGGATATGTGGCAGACAGTGCAGTGACGGTAAAAGGCGGAAGCAGTGTAGGCTATAACACGGGTATCTATGAATCCGGTCTTTATGTGGATTATAATACAGATCGTGATATTATTTATAAACTGCCCATGAAAACTGGAAGTTACCGGTTCATGATTGGCGCCCAGGCGTATTGGGGGGAAACTCATTCCGGCAGAATTGAAATCGGTTATGAAGATACAGAGGGAGTGTGGCAGACAAAAGAACTGGGAATGGCTACAGTCAGTTCTTCTTCTGATAATATCCAGTTTGAAAAAAATGTGCAGATACCAAAAGATGGTCTGGTCGAGGTAAGAATCAAAAAGGCAGACACCAAAATTCACTTAATCAGCTGGCTTGCTGCAGCAAGGGAAGTCAGTGCAGATGTTCCTTCCGTTGTGGTAACAAAGGCAGGGGAAGTGCCGGAGCTTCCGGTTAGCGGAATGGTTGATGGAGAAGAGAAGGAGATTATCTGGAATAAAGTCAAAGAGTCTGATTTCGCCAAGCCATGGTCAACGGTAAAAATAAATGGCACCATAAAAGATCTTGGTCTGCCGGTGGCAGTGACTGTGGAAGTCATACCGGATCATCTGGTGTATTTTATTGATTCGGGAGTGACAGACAGCGAAGCGTCTTCCTGTTACCGCTCAATTTCTCAGGCAGAGGAAGGACTGCTTAACCAGACACCTGACCAGCCCTATGAAGAGGACTCCTGGGGATATACAAAACCGGAAGATTTAGGCGGTCCAATGGGCGAAGACAGTGACAGCCGGTCTCAGAGCGGATGGTGGGCGAAGAATGGTAAAGATATTAGTTATAAGCTTCCATTAAAAGCTGGAACTTATCAGTTTTACAGCGGATTTTATGAATGGTGGAGTGTGACCCGTCCAATGGAGGCATCTGTCACTTACCAGGATAAGGAAGGGAAAGAAGTAACCGTTTCTTTGGGCAGGATTACCATTTCAAAGCCTGAAGAGTCTATTTTGAAGCCTTTGGTAAATGTAGAGATTCCGGCTGATCAGACTGTGGAATTTAAGGTGAAGAAAACGGGTGACAGCGATCCGGTGATCAGCTGGCTTGCCGTAAATGAAGTAAAGGATGAAGAACCGCCACAGGAATCAGTCTATGAGACGACCAAAATCCGGGTAACTAAAAAACCGGTGAAAAAAGAGTATGAAACAGGACAGGAACTTGATCAGACCGGTATGGAGGTCACGAGATATGCAGTAGCAAGCCCAAGTAATGCTGTAAGAGAAATCATTTTATCGGAAGATGCATATCAGACAGAGTATGATTTTTCCCGGCCAGGAAGAACGGATGTGTCAGTTTCCTACTATGAGTGGGCTGAAGATGGAACAGAAAAAATCTTTACGGATACTTTTCCGGTTACAGTCCGTGAAATGGTTCCGGAAGACGAATATTATACTTCTAAAATAGAGATAACCAAAAAGCCAAGAAAGTTAAAATATGAGCTGGGAGAAGATCTGGAAACGGAAGGATTAGTTGTCATGGAATATCAAAAGGCCAGCCCTTCCAATGCAGTGCGTAAAAATATTCTTACGGAAGATGACTATGATGTGGAGTATGATCTTTCCCTGCCTGGAACCAGAAATGTAAAGGTGGTTTATTATGGGCAGGACAAAAAGGGAGAGGAACGCCGTTTTACGGATTTATTTACAGTTACAGTGATCCGTAAAGTGGAAGAAGAGGGCGATAGTTACGATCATAATTATTACAAATCAAAAGATTCTGATTATTATAACGGCTCCTGGCAGCAGGATAACAACGGCTGGAAGCTGGTAGGAACGGATGGATCTCACCCTTCAAACCGCTGGGCGAAAGCCGGCTGGAACGGGTCAGACAGCTGGTATTTCTTTGATGAAAAGGGTTATATTGTAACCGGCTGGTTTCGGTATGGAGAACATCTGTATTATTTAAATCCTATGGATGGCACGAACAAAGGCTGCATGCTCAAAGGGTGGCAGATCATTGACGGGGGCTGGTATTATTTTAAGGAAACAGCGGATGAAAAAGAAGGTTCTCTGCTTACGGATACGGTAACCCCGGATGGTTACCGGGTAGGCCCGGATGGGGCAAGAGTCAGTTCATAAGGTGAGAAAGGTATGGCACGAATTGCTGCCATGCCTTTTTCATTTGTATGCAGGCTCCGCAAGTATAAGGTACAAACCTGGCAGAATAAGATCTTTCAGGAGGTGGGCACTATGGATTTGTCCAAAGAGATCACCTATGAAAAAGAAAGCGGAGAAAAGCGGGTAACAGTCAAAGTGGAGCGATGCTTTCAATGTGAAGCAACAATACAGCAAATAATTCTTAATCTTCTGAAGAGGCGTCTTCATGCAGGGGGAGGTCTAAGATGAGCGGGGGAGTAAAAGGAAGGGAGGGAGTCAGATACCAGACGGCACTCTACATGCGCCTTTCCAAAGATGACGGAGCGGGAGAGAGCGCCAGTATCAGCACCCAGCGGAGCATGCTCCGGGAATATGCCAGAGAAAACGGTTTTATTGTTTATCGGGAATATATTGATGACGGCTTCAGCGGGACTACGTTTGAACGCCCGGCATGGAAATGCCTTCTTGCAGATATAGAAGCCGGTAAAGTCAATCTGGTTATTACCAGAGATCTTTCCAGGCTCGGAAGGGACTATATCCTTACCGGTCAGTATACGGAGATCTATTTTCCAGCCAGAGGGGTCCGTTATATTGCGGTAAATGATGGTTACGATTCCCTTAATCCGGGAAACGACCTGGCACCTTTCCAGAATATTGTGAATGAAATGTATGCCAGAGATACCTCAAAAAAGATCCGCAGCGCATTAAGGACCAAAATGAAAGAGGGTGCATTTATCGGAAATTTTGCCCCATATGGGTACAGGAAAGACCCGGAGGATAAAAATCATCTTCTGATTGACCCGGTTACAGCTCCGGTTGTCAGAGAGATTTTTGAGCGCGCATCGAAGGGTGAGGCACCCTTGAAGATCGCAAAGCTTCTTAATCAGAAAGGAGTTAAAACTCCGGCACAATATCGCTGTTTCCATCGCCACGAACTCTTTCTGGAAAACGGGGAAGGAAATAAAGAGTGGGTATCCGGTACTATTTGCAAGGTTCTGTCCAATCCTGTCTATACAGGAGATATCGTACAGGGGAAATCCTCCAAGCTGTCCTTTAAAAGCCAGATTACCTTAAATATACCCAAAGAGGATTGGATTGTTGTAAAGGATAAGCACCAGCCAATTGTAACCAGAGAAATGTTTGAGCAGGCAGGAAGACGGAAAATTTCAAGAAAAAGATCAAAATCCTCCCAGTTTACCAATGTATTTTCCGGACTGGTATACTGCGGGGACTGTAAAAGAGTAATGACGACAACCAGGGCCGGCAGGAAGGGTGAGGAGAGAAAGCTGGTATGCAGCGGATATAAGCAGTATGGGAAAACAGCATGTACCAATCATTACATGGAATACGGTCTGCTCTGCCAGATTGTGTCTCAGGAGCTTACGGCACTTATCACCCTGACGGAAAAAGAAAGAAAAGAGATTGCAAAAGAAATGGAAGCCTATGGTAAAAAAAAGGGTAATCCGGATGAAAAGCAGGCAGCCACTTCTTTAAAAAAGAGGGAAAGGGAGATTGACCGTATCATAAGAAAGCTTTACGAGGACCGTGTTAACGCAGTGGTAGAGGAAGAACGTTTTTATAAGCTTATCGCTTCTTATGAACATGAGCTAAAGGAGATACAGGCAGAAGAAGCTGCATTGAAGGAAACCACTGCATCTGTGTGGAAAAGCACAGGAAAATCAGAACATGATGTGGACCGGTTGTTAAATGAGTTAATGGAAGACGGAATTCCTGCTTTCGATCTTTTGCAACAGTTTATTGACCGTATTGAAATTTTTCAGTCCAGGAAAGAAACGGATCAGAAAGACAAAAGGCTTCTTACCGTCCGGATCTGTTACCGGTCAGAGCCGCCGGGCATCAAAAAAGCATAGATTTCCTCCGTCATGTGCATGGGATTTGGCTGCAATGCGGCAGGGATTGTAGGCTGCCGGATTATTGATTCTCCAAGAGAACGTCTCATTGCAATGATCACCAATAACTTTGTTCCCTGTAACGGGCGTTTTCCAACCATGATTGCAATTATTACCATGTTTTTTATCGGAGGAGCGGCGGGACCATTTTCCACTGTCTTATCTGCAGGTATCCTGTCAGGTATCATTCTTCTTGGTATTCTGATGACCCTGATAATATCCAAAATCCTCTCTTTAACCATACTAAAGGGGATTCCGTCTTCCTTTACCTTAGAGCTGCCTCCTTACCGCAGACCCCAGATCGGAA
This sequence comes from Bacillota bacterium, assembly GCA_023386315.1. GTDB lineage: Bacteria > Bacillota > Clostridia > Lachnospirales > Lachnospiraceae > Lacrimispora. The sequence continues at coordinate 92,462 of JAEWJZ010000029.1, forward strand.
AGGTTATTGTCCGGTCCATATTTGACCGGACGCTCTTTGTTCTTGGAAGGGCAGCTGCAGTAGCTGCTCCGGCTGGTCTGATAATCTGGCTGATGGCAAATATCACAGTGGGAGATATGACCTTATTATCCCACTGCTCCGGTTTTTTAGATCCTTTCGCCAGAGTAATCGGTCTTGACGGCGTGATTCTTCTGGCATTCATCCTTGGCTTTCCTGCCAATGAGATCGTTGTTCCCATCATGATTATGGCCTATCTTTCCGAAGGAAGCATACGGGAAATCAATGATTTATCCATATTAAGGGATCTTTTAACTGCCAATGGCTGGACCTGGGTGACTGCTGTCAGTACCCTGCTTTTTTCCCTCATGCACTGGCCCTGTTCCACCACCTGTCTGACCATAAGAAAGGAGACAGGAAGCATGAAATGGACTCTTCTTTCCTGGCTTGTACCGACTGTTACCGGGGTGATAGTCTGCTTTTTGTTTACCTCCGCAGCGAGGGCGTTCCTGTAATGTTTAAAATCCCTTCTGATTGTCTACAATAGGGGTAAGACACTCATAGAAAGGAGGGAGAAGCGTGAACAGGAGTTACCACGTTTACGCCCTGTCAGACCGGCTGAAGGCCAGAAAAATTGAGCGGGAGATTGCGAAGGTTGATGGGGTGAGGGTAATAAAGATCTCAGAAGACTTGAAGGTAATGAACATTGAGATGGAAAACAGCAAGATTACGGCTGTCATGGAGCGGGTGGTAAATATCTGCAACCGCATTTCTGACGGCTGTGAAGTGCATTATAAGTTTACGTAAGAATAATAAAAAGAGGGCTTGAATGGAAATGCATTTAAGTCCTCTTTTCCTTTTAATGGGTGGTCTTTGCGTATTCGCCGATCTTCTTGTCCATATTTGAGATGTGTTTTGTCAGCCATTCCAGCACCATCTGGTTTGCATTTAAAATAACAAGCAGATTACCGCCTGAAGTTTTATAATCGCTTCTAAGCTTGGTAAGCTGGGCAATGAAAGCGGTGTGAGCCTGTTTTTGTTCGGCATAACCCGGGTAATGGATCTTCTGCATGTAAACTTCCTCGTCTGCAAAATGTTTCTTTGTATAATCGTCGAGAAAATCTAATAACTCTCCCACGTATTCCTTTGCTTTGTTATTCTTTCCTGCGTCAAAAAGTGCTTCTGCTTTCTGAAACCACATCTTGTGCTGATCGTCAATCATTGATATTCCAACTGATAAATTCTGTGTCCACGGCATAACCAAATCCTCCTAAGTAATAATGATATTTATTATTATAATACTTAACGTTGAAAAAAGCAAACCATATTTTACCATTCAGGAAAGAAAAATCAGATTTAAAATGAAGATAATAATTTGACGTTCCCCTCGTGCAATGTTATAATTTTTATCTAGCAAACAGTAAGGGAGAACAACTATGGATGCAAATGGAATCCGTCTGAATAAATATTTAAGCGAGGCAGGTATCTGTTCCCGCAGGGAGGCAGACCGGCTCATTGAGACCGGAAAGGTTAAAATCGACGGACAGGCTGCAGTGCCGGGACAGAAAGTTCTTCCAGGGCAGTCTGTTATGGTAAAGGGCCGTCCTGTTCATGCAGCCAAAGGCGAAGCCGGACATAAGGCAGAGCCTGTCTTTTTAGCAGTCCATAAACCCCGGGGAGTGGTTTGTACCACCTCAGACAAGGACCGGGCTCCCAACATCGTGGATCTGGTAAACTATCCTGTGCGGATTTATCCCATAGGCCGTCTGGACAAGGAATCCGAAGGTCTGATTCTCATGACCAATCAGGGAGATTTAGTGAATAAAATCATGCGCAGCGGTAATGCTCATGAAAAGGAATATTTAGTAAAAGTGAACCGTCCTGTCACAGATGATTTCATCAGAAAGATGCGGAAGGGCGTTACTCTTTCCGAGTTAAACGTAACCACAAAACCCTGCTTTGCAGAGAAAGCGGGAGAGAAAGCATTCCGCATCGTACTAACCCAGGGGTTAAACCGTCAGATCCGGCGAATGTGCAGCCAGCTTGGTTTTGAGGTACGAATGTTAAAACGAATGCGGATTATGAATATAGAATTAGGAGATTTAAAGCCGGGTGCCTACCGTGAACTTTCCCGGCGTGAATACCACCAGATGAAGGAGTCTTTAAAAGGCTCGACCAGTCTTTCCTACCAAGAACAGAAAAAGGAGAAATCTGATGGACGATAAATTAAATAGAATCAAAGAACTGATTACCCTGTTACAGGAGGCAGGAAAGGCCTACTACCAGGAAAGCCGGGAAATCATGAGCAATTATGAGTATGACCGTCTTTATGATGAACTGGCGGCGCTGGAAGAAGAAACCGGAATTGTTCTTTCCAACAGTCCAACCCAGAACGTAGGCTATCAGGTCTTAAGCGAGCTTCCCAAGGAAGCCCATGAATCCCCCATGCTTTCTCTGGATAAGACGAAAAGCACGGAGGATTTAGCGGACTGGCTGGGAGACCAGAGAGGAATTCTTTCATGGAAGCTGGACGGACTGACCGTTGTCTTAGTCTACCGGGAGGGGACTCTTCAGAAAGCAGTTACTCGGGGAAATGGGGAAATCGGAGAAGTAATTACCAACAATGCCAGGGTATTTGCCAATATCCCTCTTACTATTTCATACCAGGGAGAACTGGTTTTAAGAGGAGAGGCTGTGATAAAATATTCCGACTTTAACCGGATTAATGACGAAATTGAGGATGTTACCGCAAAGTATAAGAATCCAAGAAATTTATGCAGCGGTTCTGTCAGACAGTTAAACAACCAGATCACAGCACGCCGAAATGTGAATTTCAAGGCATTTGCTCTTGTTTCAGCTGCAGGTGTTGATTTTAAAAACTCCAGAAATGAGCAGTTTCAGTGGCTGAAAGTCCAGGGCTTTGATGTGGTGGATTATAAGATGGTAACGAAGGATACCATAGGTGAGGCAGTGGCTGAATTTGCAAAGACCGTTCCGGAATATGACGTCCCATCAGACGGGTTGGTGCTTTTGTTTGATGACATCGCTTACGGAGAGTCACTTGGACGGACTGCCAAGTTCCCCCGCAACGCCATTGCGTTTAAATGGGCTGACGAGATCAGGGAAACAACGCTGACGGAAATTGAATGGAGTGCGTCAAGAACCGGTCTGATTAACCCGGTAGCCATCTTTGAACCGGTGGAGTTAGAGGGGACAACGGTAAGCCGGGCCAGTGTGCATAATCTAAGCATTATGGAAGCTCTGGAGCTTGGAGAAGGAGATCAGATCACCGTTTACAAGGCGAATATGATTATTCCACAGATTGCTGACAATTTAACGAGAAGCGGAAAAATAAAGATACCGGACCACTGCCCGGTCTGTGACGGCAGGACGGAGATCCGTAAAGTCAATGACGTAAAAAGCTTATACTGCACCAACCCGGATTGCCAGGCGAAACGGATCAAGGGATTTTCCCTGTTTGTAAGCCGGGATGCATTAAATATTGATGGTTTATCAGAGGCCACATTGGAGAAGTTTATCGGAGCCGGATTTATCCGGGAGTTTGCCGATATGTTTCATTTAGACCAGCATGAGGAAGCCATTACCCAGATGGAGGGCTTCGGCAAAAAATCTTATGACAATTTAATTCAGGCAGTGAAAAAGGCGTCTCATACGACTCTGCCCCGTCTGATCTACGGACTTGGAATTGCCGGAATCGGTGTTGCCAATGCGAAGATGCTCTGCCGGGAATTCCGCTACGATTTTGACCGAATGCGTCACGCAGAGGAAGAGGAGCTGACTGCTGTCTCAGGCATCGGAAAGGTGCTGGCAGATGCATGGATTACTTATTTTAAGGATGAGAAGAATAACGAGATGACAGACCATCTGTTATCAGAAGTAACCATTGAGCAGGAAGCAGAGACCGGGGGAGAGAAGCGGCTGGAGGGAATGACATTCGTCATTACCGGATCAGTGGAGCAATTCGAGAACCGGAAGGCACTTCAGGAAGCCATCGAGGCACAGGGAGGCAAAGCCACCGGATCGGTTACTTCCAAGACCACCTATTTAATCAACAACGATACCACATCCAATTCGTCCAAAAATAAAAAGGCAAAGGAACTGGGAGTGCCCATTATTTCAGAAGAGGATTTCATAAAACTGCTGGAGGGATAAATTATGCCGATTAAAGTACAAAAGGATTTACCTGCGAAAGCCATACTGGAAACAGAGAACATATTTATCATGGACGAGGACCGGGCCTTAAGCCAGGACATCCGTCCCCTTGAAATCCTGATTATTAATTTAATGCCGATTAAAGAAGAGACGGAAACACAGCTTCTCCGTGCACTGTCCAATACCCCGCTGCAGGTGGATTGTACATTTTTGATGCTGGAGAGTCATACTTCCAAGAATACTTCAGCCAGTCATTTAAATAAGTTCTATGTGTATTTTGATGAGGTAAAAGAGAAGAAGTTCGATGGTATGATTATCACAGGAGCACCTGTTGAGAATATGGAATTTGAAGAGGTGAACTACTGGGAGGAGCTGTCGAAGATTATGGAGTGGAGCAAGACAAATGTGACCAGCTCCCTTCATATCTGCTGGGGCGCCCAGGCGGGGCTTTATTATCATTATGGAGTGCCGAAGTATAAGAGAGATAAAAAGCTTTCTGGCATTTACAGACACAGGGTGCTGGATAGGAAAGTGCCGCTGGTACGCAGCCTTGATGATTATGTAATGGCGCCTCACTCACGGTATACGGAGGTAAGGAGAGAGGATATTGAGAAGCATCCGGAGCTGGAGATTCTGGCGGAGTCGAAGGAGGCCGGGATTTTGATGGTGATGAGTGAGGATGGGAAGCAGGTATTTATTCAGGGGCATCCGGAATATGACCGGATGACGTTGAATGGGGAGTATCACAGGGATCTGGATAAGGGGATGAATCCGGAGATTCCCTGTAATTATTATGAGGACGATGATCCCGATACGATGCCGGTGCTGTGCTGGAGGAATGCAGCGAATACGATTTATGGGAATTGGTTGAATTATTATGTTTATCAGGTAACGCCATATGAGTTGTAGGAAGTGGCGGTAGAACCCTAGATTTTATGGGGGTGGGCGATTGGGAAGTGGTTTTTCTTATCGTAAAATACCGTAGATTTTGGGGCAAAATTGGAGTCAAAAATGAGCTGAAAAGGTGTCAAAACTAAGTGTCACTTGGGTTTAGAATGACAAATGGTGTCAGTGTTTTTGACTGTAATGTGTAAAGAAAATAAATGAATTGTAACGATGAAGTTGATTGCAGAAGATAATCTGTGAGATGGGAATCGGTGCATGGAATGTATGGAAAGCAGCGTGTTTTAAGTTGTCTGTGAGGGTGACTTTGGCATGCTGCAATTATTTTGTAGGTTATCTTGTGAGATTAGCAAGAGAAGAGCCTGCAAATTATGTGTCATATGCAATGAAGCTGATGGGTTGCAGGGGTATATCGACCTATTAGATGCATTTAATAGAAGGCATAGAATTATCTGATATTGCTACTGCATATATAAAAGCAAGAGGTGCAGACAGAATGGAAACAAAAGGCTATTGATTCATTATTTTCATAGGTTCAATTGGTGAATAATGTATTATTGGAGTATTTTACTTAAATCTTGGCCATAACCCAATATGACATTAAAATATGATATAATTTTATTAGTTATAGAGTTAATATTTATAAAAAAATGGATAAAACTTTGATATAAATGATATTTTAGGGGGACTTTATATGAAATTTAAAGTTGTTATAGTTATATCTATGTTTTTATTATTTGCATCAGGCTGTTCTAACAAAGATGAATTAGATAGTCTTATGAAACCTCCAAAGTTATCAGCTTCACAGTCACAAATTTCAGAAATTATGGTTAAATTCATACCCAAAGACGCAAGATTAATTATCCCATCTTATGGTGAAAATCAAAAATCAATTGAATATATAGATATTGATGGTGATAAAAAACACGAAGCAATTATTTTTTTTAAAGAAGAAGGAAAGCAATCATATGATTCTAAAATAGGATTTCTTATATTAAAACAAATAAAAGATAAGTGGAATAATGAAGCATATATAAGTGAATACGGTAATTCCATTGAATCGGTAACTTTTAAAGATGTTGACGGGGACAGGAAATATGAAATTATTCTAGACTATAAGATGGAAGGGAGTTCTATTGAGAATATTGGTATTTACAAAGAGAATGAAAGTGATTTCAAAAAAATATTTTCAGCACCTTGTTCCAATTTCATTTTAGACGATTTAGATATGGATGGAACAATGGAATTGATAGTATTTAATGATGAAAAATGTACATTATACAAGGATGATAAGCAAGGATTAAGTGAAAAAGATGAGGCTGATTTTCTTGTTTTTGAAGGATGTTCTATAGTTGTACAGGCAGTTAATAAAAGCTCTAAAGCAATATTTATAAAATCAGAAAGTTTTTCTGAAGAGATTACGGTAAAAGATAATAAGCTGCAGATTATAGAAAACTAAAGGAAATTAAAAAAAGGAGCAGATTATGAAACGTGTATTAATTGTAGAGGATGAAGAAGATATAAGAGACTTCATAGTAATTAATTTAAAAAGAGCAGGATTTGAAGTAGTTGAAGCTGAAAGTGGAGAAGAGGCATTAGCCATTATACAAAATGAAAAAAAATTAGACATTATGCTTTTAGATATTATGCTTCCGGGAATTGATGGTTATAAAGTTTTAAAAAAAACTAGGGAAAATAATTCTTCAATCGGAATCATAATGCTTACGGCTAAAAGTCAAGAAATTGATAAAGTAACAGGACTCAGCTATGGAGCAGATGATTATATTGTTAAGCCTTTTAGTCCAATGGAGTTAATTGCCAGGATAGATGCTATTTTAAGAAGAATAAATAATGAAAACAATATAGAAAATAAAAAGATATTAACTTCGGGTATATTTAAACTAGATTTGGAGACTAGAAGATTTTTCAAAGAAGATAAAGAAATTGAGCTTACACAAACAGAATTTTTATTGATAGAACTTTTTTTGAAAAATGAAGGGAAAGTCTTAAGCAGAAATGAAATTCTAGATAGTGTTTGGGGCAGCGACTATTTTGGTAATATAAAAGTTGTAGATGTAAATATGAGAAGAGTAAGGCAAAAAGTAGAAAATGATTCTTCTTCACCGGAATGTATCAATACAGTAAGGGGCTTTGGTTATAAGTGGGGAAAAGATAAGTAAAGATGAAAGGAATTAAAAAGAGATTATTCTTAAATTACTTAATCGGTGTTTGCTTAGTACTTTTTTCTGTTGAATTAATTTTTATGATATCTATAAAAAATTATTATTATAAATCAGTAGAACAAAGTCTTAATGAAAAAGCTCAATCTTCAGCTACACTTTATAATCAATATTTAAACAAAAATTATGCTAATCTTAGTGACTCATTAGCACCACTTGTTGAAAATAATACTGAACAGCAAAATATAGAAATTCAAATTATAGATAAAAAAGGCAATGTTCTTTTAAGCAGTGGAATAGTATCGGCTGAAAAAATACAAACGAATGATTTTCAGAAAGCACTTAAAGGTGAAGTATCAACTTGGACAGGTAATAACATTGAGACTAATGAAAAAGTTATGTCTGCATCAAGTGCAATTAAGGATTTAGATTCCAATACAATAGCAGTTATAAGAGTTGTTACATCTTTAGAAGATGTGAATAATCTTACTTTAAAGTATTTATTTTTATCAGTGACTTTATTAATTGTAATTTTAATTTGTATTTTTATATCAAGCGCTATTTTAAGTAAAACAATTATTGAACCTGTAAAAGAAGTTAATGATATAGCACGTAAGATGTCAAAAGGGCAATTTAATGAAAGGATAAACAAACATTATAATGATGAAATTGGAGAACTTTCAGATACTTTAAATTATATGGCTTCAGAAATTTTGAAAGCAGAGGAGACGAAAAATGATTTTATATCTTCTGTTTCCCATGAATTAAGGACTCCGCTTACAGCTATAAAAGGGTGGGGAGAAACAATTATTACCGGAAGTTTTGAAGATAAAGAAGAAATTGAAAAAGGGTTAAAAGTAATATTAAGAGAAACGGATAGACTAAAAAGTATGGTAGATGAACTTTTAGACTTTTCAAAATTAGAAGGCAATAAGCTGGTTTTGAATAAGGAAAAAACTGATATAAAAGAAGAGATAGAAGAAATATTGAGATTATATGATGGAAGGGCAAAAAAAGAAAGAATTTCTCTTCAGTCAAAATTTACAGAAAATATCCCAGAGCTTTCAGTAGACAGAAATAGATTTAAACAAGTAATTATTAATATTTTAGATAATGCTATGAAGTTTTCACCGAAAGATTCAAACATACTAATAAATGTTTCTACTTTAGAAAATGAGCTGATTATTGAAATAATAGATAATGGCTATGGAATAGCTAAAGAAGATCTTCCGAAAATTAAGGATAAGTTTTTTAAAGGTAATTCAAAAAAATCCGGTAGTGGCATAGGTTTAGCTGTTTGTGATAAAATTATAAAATTGCATGGGGGCAGCTTAGAGCTTAAAAGTGAGTTAAATAAAGGAACTAATGTAATAATTAAATTGAGGATAAATGAAATAGGTGAAAGAAAAAATTTTGTTACCTAATTGTAACCATAAAGTATCCTAAATGTAATTAATAAGTTTAGAAAATTATGTATAATAATATTACAAAGTGATTTCAAGTTGTTTTTATAAATAGGAAAGGAATGAATATTATCATGAAAAGAAGAGTAATAACAATAGCTTTACTTTTAAGTTTGACGGCTATTTTAGGAGGGTGTAATAAAAGTCAAAGTGTGGTAAATAATACAGAAAACACAAGCTCACCAGTTGAAACTACTGCTAAGGTAAGTACTAACGAAAACAATTCTATTACACAAACTAAGAGTTCAACTGTTTTGACAATGACTGAATTATTAAATAAATTGCAAGGTGAATGGTATAATTTAAATGATGAAAATTCCATTAGTGAAAATGGTGTGCAGCGTTCGATAATGATTGAGAAGGAGGGAAATGATTATACACTAGTAGACATTTTCCCAGATACAGCTCTCTCATACAAAGTAAGTGGTATACAGTATCTTGGAAATAATAATTCCTATTTAATTACAACACATAATGGAGACGATCAGAATAATATTGGCTTTACATTTAATATAAGCGATGATTTTAAAAGTATAAATATTACTTCTGATTGTGATACAAATGTTAAGTATGTTAAGGCCACTGATGAGATTAAACAATATGTACAAATGCTTCAATTAGTAGGAACTTATAAGGATGATCAAGATAAAGAATATGTTTTTAAAGATGGAGGTATTGCTGCATGGCCAAATGAAACATTTAAGTTCTCAGTTTCATTCATAGAAAAGATTTTTCCAAATTCATCACCTTCGAAAGAAGTATATAATTATATAATAGTAAATGATAATAATGGAAAAGAGACTATGAGATATCTTTATGAGATTATTGGTAATAAACTTACTATATATAAAACAACACTAGATAAAGAAAATAACTATATAAAGGGTGCGCTGGTTGTAACTTTAACAAAGTCTAATGGAACAACAGATTTAATTCAAAAGGCAATTGAAATTGTAGGTAAAAAATATAATGCAGTTGCAGACTATAAAGCTGAAAGTGGAGTTATGATTTACAAATCAGATATAGGTGAAATTTCCATTGATTGCTCAGGTCCAGATAAAACAAATAAATATAAAGTTAGTATATTTAAAGAAAGTGCCAGTAGCTCAGATATCTTTAAGGAATTCAATGTAGATGTTATAAGTGGAAGTGTTGAGGAGATTAAATAAAGTTTTTTGTAGGATCATTGCAAGAGAATTATTGAAAGACCTATCAAGTACATTTACTTTCAAAATCGGCAACCGATTTTACGCCAACAAGAAGAAACCAGACCTATGGCTTGACCGGAACAGCGGGAATTACTATGATGAATTTAGTGAGAATCCCTAAAACGATAATTCATCAGACGTTGTCTGTTAAATTAAGCAAGTACACCACAATAACAAATAAAAAATTAAATAATATATTCCAATCAGCCTGTTTTATAGTATAATAAGTCCATACATTGCTATGTACTTACGATTCCTATAACGCAGGTTTTTTTATGAAAGGAGCCTGTCTATGGGAATGATTTAATTGCAAGGAACTGGGCACAGGAATTATGCAGAGAAAACATTCACAGGATTTTGTCGAAACAATTGACATTGGGTAATGAGAATTAGAAAGTCGAATAAATGGAGATAAAATATGGATATTGAAAAATTCTATGCAAAGTGTTTTCAAGGAAATGTTCTTGAAGCCATTGATTATTTAAAGTCTTTTGAAAATAATAGTGAAGATATTCTTGAGTTAGAACGAATGTATATACATAGATTTGTAACTCAAGATGAGGTTCTTAAATTCGACTCAGAAGACCCTTGGATCCAAGAGGTTTTGAAATGTTATTATAAATACTATATATCTGTATTGACAAATAATGATGTACAAGAATCCGAAAAGCAGCTGACTATTAGTTTAGCAAAGACTCTTATGATTAATGAAGGTACAGATTTAGATGAAATCGAAACAAAATTGGAAAGTATATTTAGAGAAAAGGGTTATTTCTTTTTAGGCGGCAGAACAACACCTTATAGAGGTCCTTATATCTGGAAAACAACAAATAAAGAAGACTTTCTTGTAGAATTACCATGTGGTAATCAAAAGTTAACGGTATTTTTTATTTCAGAGTTTCTAATGTTGAGTTGGTTACATTTTGCAACCTTTGGAAGACATCACGCAGGTGGATGGGCGAAAGAAGAAGGGATTTATTATGTTAATACTGACAATAAGGAAATAGATACACAATCTGCTGATTTTCAGGTTTGGTTTCTAAAGCATGAAGCTCAGCATCTAAGTGATTATGCTAAGTATCCAAATTTGGAAGGAGCAGGTTTAGAATATCGAGCAAAACTTGTAGAGTTAATTTACTATCCTGATACATTTAAAAAATTAGAAACTTTTATTAATCAATCAAAAAATGATAAGTCCTTAGCACATCCATATGCAGCGTTCTTGATTATCAAAGGACTATCAAATGTATTTTTTGGTGAAGAATTTGTTGGAGATTTAGAAAAATGGAGAGCCTATGATTCAAGTTCAATTTCTAAGGAAGCGTTGAATTTATTTATGGAAAATGATCAAGCTTTATGTGGAGAAAACTATGAAACTGGAGTTGATTGATAGAAATTTACAAGAACTTTCATTTTGATGATCCAAAGTCCAAATCAAGCAAGAGAAAAATTCCAATGAAACACAACTTAAAAATCTCCAGGTGCCACAGCTCTTTTTCTCAGTGATTTTACAGAGCGAACTAGTGAATTTTAATATGCTGAATTTACTAAAATTTACAACTGGACATACATACATAAAATGCGGGTTCTTCCCGTAATTTTATAAAACAGATGGTTAGGTATTGCTAACCCGAGGGCTGGCGGGAAAAATCAAGGATTAAACGAGAGGAGTATAGATATTATGAATGAGATACAATATAAAAAACTGTCAGTAAAAGAATTTGATGAAGTTGCAGAAAAATTTGATGGAGACGATCCGAGTATTTACAATCTGTGTCGTAAGGACTATCCAGACATTTTGGCAGAGTTGGAAAAGGAACATTTTCAAGACATGCTGGATGCGGGGTGTGGAACGGGTGCTGTAATTGCATTGTTAAAAAAGAAATATCCAGAAAAGAATTATACAGGAATTGATCTGTCTGGAAAAATGATCGAAGTAGCTAAGAAAAAGAAGCTGGATAAAGTGATCTTTGTGCAGGGAGATTGCGAAAACCTTCCTTTTGCCAAAGATACGTTTGATGTCATTACCTGTTCCATGAGCTTTCATCATTATCCAAATCCAGATCGGTTTTTCCAAAGTTGTAATAGGATATTAAAATCGGAAGGAAGACTGATTCTTCGAGATATGACATCCTCAGAAATGCTGCTTTGGTTTATGAATCATATTGAAATTCCTTGCGTGAATAAATTGTTTCATAAGGGTGATGTACACCTTTATAACAAAAAAGAACTTATGCTATTATGCAAAAATGCGAATATGAAGCTGGAATTGTTTGAACAAAGACCGGGTATGAGACTTCATGCTGTCTGCAGAAAATCTTAGCCTGATTGGAATGGAACTTATCCACAGTGAAATAGTATATATGCCCCCAAAGCTGGAGAGTATCGAATACATGGCAACTACGTATTCATTGCCCAGAGTGCAAGGACACGGAGGAACCATAGTTTATAAAAGATAATGTAATATCTGCATTGATTCCCGGAAGTTTTGATTCAGAATCCCTGTTACTTTCTTGGGGAACTGCAAAAACGCAGGTTCCTTATGATTGACGAGATTTCAATCCAGGTATTAAAAGAAGAGACTCGACGACAGTGTGCCGCAACATATTTACCTAATACACCATATATCAGGGGTGAATTCTCCGTTTACAAATTTAACGAGAGGGAGTTGACCTCCCATTGCCTGTCTGTTTTTATATCATACACCGAAAAAAGAGATTAAAGTTGCATCTCGATTTACAAAACTGCGTCTCGCTCTGCAATTAAGTACAATTAAGTAATTTCGATTATAAACCTAAATTGTAAATCGAAATGCAACCAGATCGATCTACGCTCCTTATTGTTTTATTGAAATTTATATATTCACCAGGAGGTTGCATCCTGGCTTACAAAGACTGTTACCTATTCAAAGGTAATAGCCTTTTTTTCTTGTTTAATGTTATCCTCTTTATGTTGGCGGCGGATAAGGAGGACGCCATGTCTAAATTTTTTACTTATGAAAACAGACTTCATCTTCAAAAGGGGCTGAAGGATAGTCTTTCAATTAAAGCGAATAGCAGCATCCCTTAATAAGAATCCAACTACTGTATCTCGTGAAATAAAGAAATATTCCTCTGAGGTGGCTACTGGTTATCCCGGATACCCATTTAACGAATGCAAAAACAGATTTAACTGCAGAAAAAAGAATATCTGTGGTAAGGAATGCACTCGTAAGTCTGCTCTTTATTGTAAGATTTGTCCTGGTTGTAATGAGCATTGCCCCGAGTTTGTTCAAGAAATCTGTATAGCTCGTTTTAGACCACCTTATGTCTGTAATAGTTGTGATACCATTGGAAAGTGCTCTTTGATGAAGACTATTTATGATGCAGAGCACGCTCACTTCAAAGCTCATAATGTAATCTCTGAATCCAGGAGCGGACTTTGTGTTTCTGAGGAAGAGATTGCCAGGTTAAATGCCGTCATCAGCCCATTGGTAAATCAGGGGCAGTCAATCCATCAGATTTACATCAATCATGAGAATAAACTGATTTGTAGTGAAAAGACCATTTACAACTACATCGATGCCTGTCTCTTTGATGTAAGAAACATCGACCTTCCTCGCAAGGTGAAATTTCGTGAGCGCTATAAGAAACCTGAATTCAAGGTTGATAAGGGGTGCCGTATAGGCCGCAATTATCAGGAATACCAAAAGTTTAAGGAAAAGAATCCTGATCTTGCGGAGGTTCAGATGGATTCATTTGACGAGGTCTTCCCATACATATTGACCGACAACGGGAGCGAGTTTTCTAATCCAAAAGCCATTGAGTATCGTGATTATGTAAAAACAGGTGGAACAATGCATCGAACAAATATCTTTTATTGTGATGCAGGATGCCCTTATCAGAAGGGTGCCTGTGAAGTGAATCATGAACTGATCAGAAGAGTTATTCCTAAAGAGACCAACATGGATAATCTTACGCAGCAAGATATCTTTTTAATGATGAATCATGTCAATTCTTATAAAAGAAAAAAACTGAACAATCGTAGTCCATACGAAACATTCAGCTTTCTTCATGGAGAAGATGTGCTGGGAGCACTTGGATGTCGACCGGTTGCCGCCAAAGACATCATGTTAAAGCCAGCTCTTCTCAAAAAATAAGATAAACGACAGTGCCGCCAACATCTTTACCTAATACACCACATATCAGGGGTGGATTCTCCGTTTACAAATTTAAACGAGAGGGAGTTGATCTCCGTTTGGCCTGTCTGTTTTTATATCATACACCGAAAAAAGAGATTTGAACAGGTTGCATTTCGCTTACAAAAACTGCACCTCGATTACAAAGGTGGCATTTGGGTTACAAAAACTGCGTTTCGCTTACAAATATTTGCTTGTCAATTTACAAAGTTGCATCTCGCTTTACAAAACTGCGTCTCGCTCTACAATTAAGTTATTTCGATTATAAAAAATGTACCAACATATATTATACAACGAAAAATAATAAATATTTATTGATAATCGATAAAATTTATGCTATTCTATACAAATAAATATAAGTGAGGTGTATTTTATGAAACGATGTTCAACAATATTTTTAAAGATATCTGTTATTATTATTGGAATGCCTGTGCTTGCTTTATGCATTTATGGATTTTCCTGGTTAGCACATAACCCAGTAAATCCGGATTATGTTCTTATATTATATCCCATTGTAATAGGCATGTATGTATCAACAATACCGTTTTGTTTTGCATTATTTAAGGCGTATAAACTATTATGTTATATTGACAAGAACAAAGCTTTCTCACAATCTTCTGTTAATACATTAATATTTATTAAATATTGTGCAACTATAATAAGTCTTTTATATCTGATAATAATGCCATTTGTTTATCTCTTAGCTGATAAGGACGATGCCCCAGGCCTCATAATCTGTGGAATGGTTTTTATCTTTGCATCAATGGTGATTGTTTTCTTTGTGGCAGTTCTTCAAAGACTTTTACAAGATGCTATTGATATTAAAATGGAAAATGATTTAACGGTGTGAGGAGAATATCATGGCAATTATTATTAATATTGACGTAATGTTGGCTAAAAGAAAGATGAGTGTAACAGAACTTACAGAGAAGGTTGGAATAACGATGGCAAATCTGTCTATTTTAAAAAATGGAAAGGCAAAAGCTATTAGGTTTTCAACTTTAGAGGCAATATGTATAGCTTTGGATTGCCAACCCGGTGATATTATGGAATATAGAGGTAATAAAGATATCCCCAAATAAAAGATTCTCTTATTTGTGTAAATAAAACTCTCGTTTATCAGACATTTGAAGGAGAAGAATTTGGACAATACACTGGATGTTTCAGATGCTACTATCCATGAATGATTTGAAAAATTCCAAGAGTCAGATAGAGAAAGATAACATTGTTTATTTGCCTGAAATTACAAACGCATACTCCTCCTATACCTAAAAACATATCTGTTTAAATTGAAAAGGTCACAGAAAAAATTCCGTATCGATAGGCGAGTCCTATTCTACAATAGTGCCTATTATATGATAACTACCAGTGAAATTGCGTTCTGTTATTATAATGCTATAATTCCCTTTTGTGAGTGTCACGGTATCGGAGCCAGATTGATATTCTTTCATTGGGTACACAAAGTCTTTTGTGTCCCGATCTTTTATTCCAAGCTTGAAGTCTCCAGATTCCCTTGATACGGTAATAGTGAATTCGGTATCATCCGCAACTACAAAATCATAACGTAGTGGTTGAGCATATGCAGAGTTTTCAATTCGATACAATTCTTTTGGTAAATCTAAAATTTCTTCATTGTTATTAATCGTGTTTTCCTTTGAAGTATCAGTTTCCACCTCAGAGAAGGAGGACTTATCAATAGATTCGCTGGATGCACATCCAACCAATATAAACATTAAATTAATAATTAAAAATATACAGATTCTCTTCATTTTAACCTCCATAAACGTAAATAAACATATAACCATGCAACTATTGACTCAATCATACAGCATATGCATGGATTGTCAACAATTTCCTGGGGTTATTTATGTCCAGGAGCGGCAGACTTTAGAAACTGTAATCAATGGATAGTTCTTATATTGATAGCATTCTCCCCAAAATCCTCCAAATAGTTGATGGATGTGGTGACTTAACGAAGCTAAAAAATCTTGGCATGGATATCTACTGAAAATGCTTTTTTACTTAATTTTCGAAAGCGTATAAATATATTGTAGAAATGACGTGGTTTATTGTATATAATAAGAAAGATATTCTGGCTGGTATATAAATATCTATAAAACTATAAATATCTGGTAACGTAGTACAGATATCCAGAACGGATAGAAAATTGGGAATTAGATCATCACAGTTGTAAGGACTATATCAAAATAATAGAAAAAATGAGAACATAATACAACGTAAATAAAAACACCCAGGGTATGACCAAGAGGAGCAAATGTGAAAAAGCATATACTACTACTCAGCAATCTTATTATCATCATTTCCATTGTAATTGGATTTATCGGTATCGTATATCGGGATACCACAGCGTATCAGGATCTGGCGGAAAAACATTTGGAAAATATCTTAAGCCTGGCTAATAAGGATATTTCCAGCCATGTAGAAGACTCTATGTCTAAGCCAGTGATGGTTTCCAAAACAATGGCGAATGATGAATTCCTGAAAAAATGGCTTTCACAGGAACCTAAAAATGTTGGGAATGATACATACCTGAAACAGTTATATAATTATTTGAACGCGTATCGGAATAAATATGGATATACCACGGTGTTTTGTATTTCAGCAGAAACTGGAAATTATTATTATCAGGACGGCTTTAATAAGACAATTTCAAAGACAGATGATCATGACATCTGGTATTATAATTTTATTAAATCCGGTAATGAATATGATCTTGAAGTTGACACCAATGAGACAAAGGATGATTATATTACGGTCTTTGTAAATTTTCGTGTAGAAGGCAGTGACGGATCACTTCTGGGTGTGATTGGAGTGGGATTACAGGTTGATTCCCTGGGTGATACGATCTATTCTTATGAAAGAGATTATGGCTTGTCGGTTCATATCATTAATGTGATGGGAGCCGAAACTTCTTTTAAAGGGAATACCGATATTTTTATCAGTGAAGAAGACCTCCAAAAACGGGTTGGGATTACAGAAAGCCTTCAGTTAAACAAGTCTGAAACCCCGATCATGCAGTGGTACACATCGGAAGGGAAGCGAAAATGCTTAATCACCCATTATGATAAAATGCTTGGCTGGTATTTGGTCTTAGAGATGGATACCAGTTCCATCAGCCATGTGTTTCAGGAACGCGTAAAAAGCAATGTGTTTTTTATGCTTGTTGCACTGGCTGCCTGTATCGTGGTTTCCACATCTGTTTTTATTAATTGCAATCTGCGTATTGTTAAGATTGAGAATACGGATGAGTTAACGGGACTTCCCAATCGAAAGCAATTCTCCAAACGGTATCTGGCATTTCTTCGAAAGAACAGGAAGACGAAAAAAACGTTGTTTATGTTCGACATTGACCATTTTAAAGATATTAACGATTCATATGGCCACATATTTGGGAATTCAGTCATTGCAATGGTCGGGGAGGATTTACAAAATGCAATTTACGAATATGGAATCGCAGCACGGTGGGGGGGAGACGAGTTTTTCGGAGTATTATCGGTGGGACTGGATGAAGCAAAGCAAATCATGGAACATTTTATGGATTCGTTGAAAAGCGAGGAAAAGAATGAAAATTACCATGTGACCATCAGTGTGGGGATTTCAGAGGTGGATGAAGATCTTAGTATGGAGCAGATGGTTAAGAAGGTTGATGAGGCGCTATATCATTCCAAAGAAAACGGGCGGAATCGGATTACAATTTTATAACCATGCGGAAGGATTATGGTTATTTCTCATAGCACTTTAACCTATAATTTATAACCGGGTCTAACCGTTCGTTGAATTAAAAATAGAAACCGCACCTTTTGGCTTCAGGTATCATTTAAAGCTGATTGGTGCGGTTTTTGGCTGGCATGAGGGAATCATGCAATGCGGCTGATTTGCTGTAACTGTTTGTTTGGTTTTTTATTTTTTTATGATTGGCATCCAAAGCTCAGCATTCTTTGCGCTGTATTTTTCAATAATAGGACGTCCTGGTGCTTGTTCATACCCTGAAGTTGGAAACCAATTTACATACAAATCATTATAACATCTGTTTATGACCGAACGGTCTCCGTCAAGCTGAACTGTGACAACAATCCATGTTGTAAATGGTATTTCTAAAATCTTAAATTGGTTATTCACCCTGGTTTCAGGGAGCTCCCAGCCATACATAAAATATCTGTTACCGGCTTTATCCCAAAAATGAATGGCCTGCAACAAGTGAATTTTCGTTACATCCCACTCGTTTTTCGCAATCATTTCCTGTGCGAGGCCAGGGAATCCTGCTGCAATGTTTATCGCATCATGGCTTCCGTTTTCAATAACCCGGTCGGCATTTTCTAAAAATTTATCAGGTGTCCAACCGTCCGTTTGCACAACATCCATTCCAAATACTTTGTAGGGCTGCGTTTCGACAATCTTGTACTGCATTGCTTCAACTCCTTTTAATATGAATTGAAAGGTAAGCGGCGGATAAGCCATAAGCGGAACGCCATCAATGCGCGCTTTTGATGGCGTCACACCCTGAATCAACTGAAATGCGCGTGTAAATGATGAATGTGAATCATAACCATACTTCAGTGCAATGTCAATGATTTTTGTGTCGGAATTTTGAATCTCAATAGCGGCTAATGTTATCCTTCTTCTACGAATATATTCGGACAATGGAATGCCTATAAGAGAGGAAAACATCCTTTGAAAATGATAAGTCGAGCATTTCGCTTTTTGTGCAACCATGTTGAAGTCAATATCAACGGTCAGATTTTCTTCAATGTATTCAATTGCGCTTTCAAAGTCTGATACAAATGGCATATAGGTACCTCCTTTCTAATTGGAGTATAGCAAAAAATAAATTCATTTGCTGTTCATTTCATGCACTATTCTGCTTAATGCAAACATTTCAAATGATTACAATATTGAGTTTGCTTGTACCAGTTGTCACATTTCTTTTGTGAATTATATCACTGTTTTAAGCAGAAGTAAAATCAACTTCTTTAACTGCTTAAGCTGTCCAGTTAATGATAAGTATTCATTGACGAATATTCATTCATAAACTATAATGCATTTATAGGAGGCAGCAAATGAGAATATCAAAAGAACCAGAAGTCCGTAAGCGTGAAATAGCAGATAACGCCATGAGATTATTTTGTGAAAATGGTTATGAGGCAACTTCCATGAAAGACATTGCAAAAGCAGTTAATGTCGTTCCAGGTCTTTGCTATAACTATTTTAAGTCAAAATATGAATTATATGAATATGCCATCACTTTGTATGCGGATGAATGTATTACCCCTTTAATTGAAATTCTACAAGGGGAAGAAGAGTCACTGGATGTATACTATAAAAAAATAGTGACTGTTTTTATCCGAAATGACGGCAAAGAAAAGTATCATGATTTCTTTCATAAAGCTGGAAATCAATTATTTCACAAGCAGTTAGAAATAATAATGAATGATAAGGTTCAGCCATATATAGAAAATTTCATTGTCCGCCTTAACAAAAAGGGACAGTTAAAAGTGGAAGATCCTAAAAGTGTATCAAGGTTCATTGTATATGGGCAATCCCCGATCGTAAACGATGATTCCCTGACACCAGAAGAAAAAGCAGATAAAGTGATATCGATAATCAAATTATTATTAAAGTGACAGATACCTCGGTGAATATCCGAGGTAAAAATATATTTTTCGAATGAATAAGGGTCAATGAAAGAAATTCATCAAAATTACGGAGGCGAATTTAAATGGTTTTAGCTTATGAAAGAGTATCATTATTGTACAGACTCATCGATGAATTAGGCAATAACAGAGTATTTAGCTTTATTTATAAAAAGTATATTAATCAATTAGATCTTGAAGGAAATGAAACTATTTTGGATTTTGGGAGTGGATCAGGTGCAGGATCCAGACATTTGGCAAAAAGACTTTATAAATTAAATGGTCACCTAACTTGTGTGGATATCTCGGAATTCTGGATGAAAAAAGCAAAAACACGAATGAGATATTATAATAATGTTGATTTTTTTGTTGGTCAACTTCCAGAGCTCCAATTAGATGAAAAGTCATTTGATATTATATATATTTTTTATGCGTTACACGAGGTTCCAAAGGGGTTAAGAAGCGGAATTGTAAGGGAATTTTTCAGGGTTTTGAAAAATGAAGGAAGATTGCTTATTAAAGAACCACAAAGAGAGAATGATGGAATGCCTGTTAATGAAATAGAAGAATTAATGATAAGTAATGGATTTTACAGAGAAAGTTGTAACATTTCTAAAGGTACATATAGTGCGGTTTATAAAAAACAGCAAATAAAATAGTAAATATAGGAGAAAACAATGAAGAATGTAACGTTAATAACAGGCGCAACCAGCGGACTTGGTTTGGCATATGCAAAGGAGTATGCGAAAAAAGGATACAATCTTATTATTACCGGGAGAAGGGAAAATAAGATAAAGGCAAATGCAGGAAATATAGAGAATACGTATAATGTAAAAGTCAAAACAGTTATTGTAGACCTGGCAAATGAAAAAGGGGTAAATACTCTTCTTAGTGAGATCTATGATGATGAAATTGAAGTATTAGTTAACAATGCAGGATTCGGATTGAAGCCTGTGTTTTCAGAAGTTCCAAAAGAAGACATGGATGGTATAATGTACTTGCAAATGAATGCAGTCGTTATATTAACCCAGAATATATTAAAACAAATGCTGGTCAGAAACAGGGGAACAATTATTAATATCTCATCTGATGGCGCATTTGCAGTAATGCCAAAAAATATCTTATATTCTTCAACCAAATTATTTATTCTTAATTTTACGGAAGGTCTATACATGGAACTGATCGATACCGCTATTAATGTGCAGGTGGTATGCCCTGGTTTTATTGATTCGGATTTTCATGAAAGTGCAGGGATGAATGTAGTTAAGAAGAAAAAAGGATTTATGAAATTTATGGATCCGGAGGAAATTGTTAATTTGGCGATGAGAGATTTAAAGAAGGGAAAGGTAGTAAGTGTTCCGGGTATGGATGCAAAAATAATCCGGATTATGGGTGATTTTCTTCCAAGAAATATGTTTTATAAAATAATAATCAATTTCACGAGAAAAAGAAATGAAAAACTACACAGATAGAAATTCTAATCTTCAGATTGTGCAAGTGCTTGTATTGCATCTATAGCATGGTACTATGGAAAAAAAGTATCATTATCTAAGATTCAAAATTATACAAATATGGATAAAGAAGGTATTAATATAAATGATATTATTAATGCATCCCAGAGGCTTGGTATGTTTGCTAGTGCTGCTAAAAAGACGGAAAAATTTAATAGCAGTGAAATAGACCTACCATGTATAGCACATACCTATATAGAAAATGGTGTAGGCCATTTTATTGTAATCTATGATATAAAAAAAAATAATTTAATTATTGCTGATCCCGCTGTTGGCCTTGTAACAGTCAATAAAGACTGTTTTTTTAATTCTAATTATACTGAAAGTTCCCCATACATTTGGAGTGGAATATTAATATTTTTAAAACCAGGTAAAGATTTTACGAAGCATTCTGATGAAACAGATAATAGAAAACTTTGGAAACTCATACTATATCAAAAAGAGAATGCTATAAAGATCATTATTTTATCTTTTTTGTCGATGTTATTAAGCATTTCCATGTCATTTTATTTTCAGATTATTATAGATATAATAATACCAAATAAGTGGGGATATTCTCTTATTTTGATAACATTTATTTTTATAGTATTAACTATTTTAAGTGCATATATAAATAAATTAAGAGTTAGAAAATCACTAGATATAAGCAAAAATATTAATTTAAAGTTATCATTAGATTATTACGAACATATATTAAATTTACCTCTTTCATTTCACGAGTCAAGAAAAAATGGTGATATTATCTCCAGATTTCAAGATGCAAGTAAAGTACAAGAGATATTGGTCACAAGTATTTTGGTATTACCAGTTGACATAATGTTTATAATTATTGTAGGTATTATCTTATGTTTAAAAAGTTTAGAGTTATTTATTTTAGTGTTGTTAATGTGCTTTAGTTATATTTTGGCCATAGTTTTTTATAGAGAGAAGTATTCAGTGTTAAATGCAAGGCATATGAACCAACAGTCTGTTATGACCAGCCACTTAGTCGATTCATTAGATGGGATTGAAACAATTAAAGTTTATCAAAATGAAAATAAAATTTTTAAAACAGGAAAGGAAAAGTTTATAAAATGGCAGGATTTAATTATAGAGTTAGGAAATGCTGAAAATAATCAGGCTGCTTTAAAGACAATAATTAATAGCGTGGGTGAGATATTAATACTTTGTGTAGGAACGTTTGAGGTTATTAATGGGTTAATTACCCTTGGTGAGCTAATTACATATAACATATTAATTAGGTATATGCTGATGCCAATTAGTAATATAGTTAACTTACAACCGGATTATTATATAGCCAAAGTAGCAATGGAGCGTTTAGATTCAATAATGGAGGCTCATAGGGAGTATGATACTGGAGAAAATTTAATGAGCATTGATAATATTGAAATAAAGAATCTTAGCTTTAGTTTTAATTCATATAAAAATATACTAAATCTAGTTGGAATTAAGGTTGAAAAAGGTAAAAATATAGCCATTATTGGGGATAATGGCAGTGGAAAGACTACTATAGCTAAGCTTATAATGAAACTATATATGCCGCAATCAGGTAAAATATTTATAAATAATGTGGATAATTCTAACCTAAGTTTAAATTATGTACGTAAACATATTGGATATGTTACACAAGAAGATTTTATTTTTACAGGAAGTGTAAAAGATAATCTGCTAATGGGTGAGACTGATATTTCTGAAGATAGATTAGTCTCTGTTGCGAAAATGATGGGAGTACATGATTTTGTAAGTAATATGCCAAGAGGATATGATAGTATATTGACAGAACGGGGTAATAATATTTCAAAAGGTCAAAGGCAAAAAATTGCTTTGGCCAGAGCAGTGTTATATAATCCCGACTTTTTAATATTAGATGAAGCTACAAGTAATATGGATATAATTAGTGAACGTAGAATTATTGAAGCGTTAAAGAAGAATACAAATATAACATTAATTATTATTAGCCATAGATTGAATAATATTATGGATTGCAATCGGATTTTTGTTATGGATAGTGGTTATATTGTTGCAGAAGGAAGTCATCAATCTTTATTAAAAGATAGTGTACTATATAGAAAATATTGTGAGAGCCTGGAGGGAAATGATGAGGAAAAGGATAATAATTAGTTTTATAGTTCTATTTGTATTTTTTTTCATTGGAATAGGATCATTTTTTCTGTTACCCAAGGTAAGAGAAGAAACTGCTGGTAGTAGGGCTGTTAAATACACTCTGGAACAATTATATAATCAGAGCGGACATTTCTATGTATATTTTAATCGAGAAGATTGCCCGTATTGCGATAACGTAAAAAAAGATATAGAAAAATTCGCAAAGGAAGAGAAGGTAATTATGGTTGATACAGAATCGTTAAAGGGCATTAAAAATTATGACTGGGATGCTCATGAGGTCAAATATGATGTAGAGATCGGAGAAAAAACTGATGGAGGTGAAATAAAATTTTACAATGATAAAACTGAGAGTGATATTAAGCAGTTATATCCGCCATCAAATTATAAAATTATATGGGTTAATAATAGATATGCAGAATTACATGAAGGAAAAGAATATGGAAAAGTATATGCAGTTTATACTCATCCGGTTCTGGAGAAGGAAGAACTAAAGAAAGATAATTTAATAATACCAGCGGTTCCTATATTAATGGAGTTTAGTAATCATGAAGTAATTAATTATTTCTTTGATGATAAAGAGATTATAGGATTCTTAAATTTGCATACAAAACCTTTAGATTCCTACTGGAATCTGGATTGATAGGGAGATGATAATTTAATGAAAGCATTACAATTAATTTCGTTGACAAAAACATATAAAAGTGGTAATTCATTCATAAAAGTGTTGGATGATATTAATTTATCCATATATCCCAAAGAATTTGTCTCCATCATTGGTTCGTCTGGAAGCGGAAAAACCACGCTGCTTAACATAATTAGTGGTTTGGAGTATCCTACTACAGGTAGAGTTCTTATAAATGAATCTGATCTTGCAGATTTAAATGAAGAGGTTAGAGCAAAATTTCGATTAAAAAATATAGGTCTTGTTTTTCAGAATTACAACTTAATTCCAGTGATCAACGTGTTGGAAAATATAATACTGCCCGCCAAACTGGACGGAAGAAAAATTAATATAAATGAAGCAACAGAAATAGCAAAAATACTTGAAATTGAGGATAAGTTATTTCAGATGCCCAATTTATTATCGGGAGGGCAGCAGCAGAGAGTAGCAATAGCAAGAACATTATATACGAAACCGGCTGTTGTTCTGGCGGATGAGCCAACGGGAAATCTGGATTCAAAATCAAGTGCGAATGTTATTAAACTGATGAAAAGTATGAGCGGGAAGTTTGGACAAACCATGATTGTCGTAACACATGATAATAAGGTGGCTGAAGCCGCAGACCGGGTAATACAAATAGAGGATGGAAAAATTGTTAGTGATGGAAAATAGTAAATATGATGTTAATCAAAAAGCATTAAAAGTATTAGCAAATGCCTATAAAAAAAGCAATAAAAAACGTGATGCTGTTTTAATCTCGGGCGTTTCTATTATGATAGGTTTAACATTTATTATTTTTAGCTTCCTGTACGGTAAGTTAAATACTGATATATTAAAAAATATACGGGAAGATGGCATTGTTGTATCCTCCTACTTAGAATATGGAACGAGAGATCTGGAGGATAGAATCAGAAGCCTTCCATATGTGAATGGTGTCGGTAAAGAAAAATTTGCAGGAAATATTTTCTTAAAAGATCAAAAGATTTGTACTTGTATAGTAACTGATGATTATACATATCAGACTATGATAAAGCCAGCATATACGAATGTTATTGGAAACTATCCACAAAGCGCGGACGAAATAATGTTATCTGAAAAAACATTAAAATATTTGGGGATTGATGATCCCAGAATCGGTATGAAAATTAATTTAGAGTTTTACTGGAATAGTCTCAGTAAACAGGAATTGACTGGTTTTCAGACTTTTGTTTTGTCTGGATATTATACAGATTACCACAATAGTTTAAGTGATAATTCAATTGCTTATATTTCCCTTAACAGATGTGAGGCAGGAAATATTGATTTTTATCCAGCAAGGATATTGATTGATGTTAAGACAAAATATGGAAAAGCGGAACAAATTGAGAGTGATTTGTATCAAAGTATTCCTTTGAGTGATGACAGTCAATATTTCGTTAGCAGTGAGACTGCCCAGTATAGAGGACTGGAAAACATTGCAGGTGGATTTGGCAGTGCTGTCGTGTTTATTTTGTTAATTTGCTTTAGTATGTTTATTTTTGTCTATAATACTCTTTTTATTTCACTAAATTATGATATAAGGCAATATGGGCTTTTAGAAGTAATAGGGGTGACAGGCAGACAGATTAAAATCTTGATATACCGGCAGGTTTTAAGAATATTTCTGACTGGTTGTCTAGTTGGGGGTGGAATAAGCGGTATCGTGGTTAATAAGTTGTTGCCTGAATTATTAAATCATATGTACCTTGGCAATGAAAAAAATGTTGGGGAGATAATTGCTTTTAATAAGTATTTTTTGGTAATAACCATCTTGGGGGCTGCTGTAATTATGTTTGCTGCAGCAAAAACAGTAATTGATAAATTGCTGAAGATGAGCCCTGTTGAAGCTATGAAAGGTGTAAAGCAGACTGTTGGTGTACGAGAGAGAGTAATGGAAAAAGAAAAGCATTATAATATAAATCCTATCCTTAATCTGGCTTTTGGAAATGTACTGCGGGATAAGAAAAAGTTTGTTCTGACTGTAACTTCTTTAACAATTGGCTGCGAAATCGCATTAGGTTCCTGTGTGCTGGCTTTAGGAACGGATTCCATAAACAGGTTATCTCAAAACCCTGATTTTCAAATAGGAATTACCCAGAATGCAATTAACAATCTATTAGAAAATAGTGATTCCTTATCTGAGAAGCAGCTGATAACTGAATCAATGATTTTAAAAACTTTACAAAAATTTGGTTTAAACAATGATAATTTAATAAAGATTTATGGATATATTCCCATCTATGATGAATCAATGCAAAATGTTTTAAGTGTTTTAAATGAATATAAAAATCATACTATTGTAGTACAAAAAATTGATAGTCAGGAATGGGAAAGTCTGTTGAAATATATATCAAAAAATAAACTGATCATTGATACCAAAAAATTTACGGAAGGGAATGGAACAATCATTTTACATAATCATTTTTCTTCAAGAGAAAATGAACAAGAAAAGGAAGAATTAATAGGAGAATCAGTTTCTCTTTATGACATCGTTCCTCAAGGTACAAAAATAACGGAATTGAGTTCAATACAATTACAAAATTGTGGGTATTTAGATATATCAAATGCGGGCTTTCCGGATTTGAAGTTAAGTGACTGTGGTACGAATACCATTTTCTTTATTGTAATGGAAAAGGAATTCAATCGTTTATCAAAAACATTAACAAGACAGCTGTTAAAAATTGAAATAAACGTATCAGATGAGCAGGAAAATGATATAAAAAATTCATTGAAAAACTGGATAAAAGAGAAAAATTTAGAATATCAGACTAAGAATGACATACAAAGTCAAGACTTATTATATCTTGTTTGTAATTCTGATGTAATAGCAAGTCAGAAAAATTATATTGCAGGAAGCAAAATTATCATGATGTCCGTCAGTGCAGCGTTAATATTTATTGGTGTTCTCAATTATATAAATATAATGGTAATGAATATACTGACAAGAAAAAAAGAACTGATTATCCTGGAAAGCATTGGTTTGAGCAGAAAAAGGTTAAGATTGATGCTTACGGCAGAAGGAGCATTATATAGTCTGACGATAGTAGGATTTCTGTTAACTATAGGTAATTTGTTGTTACTTTTACTGGTGAAATATATCCATTTTAGAATAATTTATTTTAAGTTCATATATCCTTTTCCAGCTTTACTTTTAATAGTGATCGCATTGTCGGCTATGTGTATTTTAATACCGTTAATAATATATGGCCGGCAAATAAAGGATAGTATTAGTCTGCGAATAAAACAGATTGAACAATAAAATGCAGCAATCATTTCTTGAAATTTTTTGTAACAAGGATAGAGTAAACAAGTAGAATACTTATAAAAATCAGTTTCTTAAGATAGTTACAATTTAATGTCAATTATTTACAGAAAAATTACTTATATTTACAAAAAAATAAACCTCATTGACTTATAGTTGCTTTTGAATATATACTCTAGCCAGATCTTAAAAAAAGCTTAACGCAATTTTAAGGAGGTAAAGATCTATGAAAAAAAAGTATTTAATGGTTACATTATTATCTATGGCTACAGTGATAGGAAGTGCTTTGCCAGCATTTGCTGCAGGATTCGAGAGTACTCCACAGGGACTGAAATATAGGTGGGGATCTGGCGATTACTGTACGAATAACTGGGTCAATTATAAAAACCATTGGTTCTTCTTTGGTAATGATCAGCTTATGCGTACTGGGTGGATTCAAAGGGATAACACCTGGTATTACGCAGCTGATACCGGCGAGCTTCAGGGAGGCATTATGAAAATCAATGGGAATGTCTACTACTTTAACACAAGTTCTATGAAAATGGTGACCGGACCCTACAACTATAATAATGAAATATATTATTTTACTGAAAATGGATCCACGGACAAGGGACCTTATGTCTATACAGAATGGAATAGCGATGGAACCATCAAACGGGGTACAAAATCCGGGGTTTTCCGTTAGCCATTTCCGGAGTGAGACATTATGCCCATGTATAATAGGTAATGCTTGCTGTTAATAACATCGAGGATATCAAAGCGGTAAGGATACTATATGTTTGCCAAATGAGTATCGTTAACCAGTTAGATCCTATTAACAATAAAACGGTACTCAGGGCAATCGCGGCAATGAGCAGAATAACTGATGCAATGATTCTCTTTTTAGTCACTGGCTGCCGCTCATTCATCTTACTTCTATGAAATCCTGAGCAAAAGAACAGAACGGTGAATAGGCAGCAGATCATAGTCACAGATGACAAAATGATGTCCATAAGCTGTGTGCTGCTTATATCATATGACTGTATTAGATTGCCGTCTAGTATATCTTTGATTTTTAGTACCACATTTACATTGGTATTTACTCCGTTAGTCAGTAAGCAAACGGCTTTTCGCTCGTTTGGCAGTATGACCACTTCCGTTCTGAAATTTGGATTGCCTCCGGTATGTTCTAGTACCGTTTGATCATCATTTACCGACCAGCCTGCTGCATAAAACATGTTGTTGACAGTAGGAACGGTCCGGTCACCCTGATGTGATTTTTCTATCACTGCACGGAATATTTCAGGTATGTCCTGCACAATTCCCATCTGTATGCCCATCCACCGAGCCATGTCTTTTGTACAGGAAATCAGATAGCCTGCAGGCTTATTTCCGGCATAATCCGGCGCGTTATATGGTGTTGTTATAAAAAAGGAAGAACGGTAGCCCTGTGCCAAATGCCCGGTGGCTTTGGCATCATCTTTATAAACATAAGTCTGGTAAAGTCCTAAAGGCTGAAATATCTGTTCCCTCATAAAGTCTTCATAGCTTTGTCCAGACACAGTCTCAATAACCAGACCCAATACATCATAATTAACGGTACCATAGCGATACTGTTCGCCGGGGGGGAACACCAATTCAGCACCTGCCAGCATTTCTACTGTCTTATACAGCAAATCTGGTGTATTTCCCTGTGGAATATTCTTAGTATGCCTGATATTTGTCAGACCGCTGGTATGGTGAAGAAAGTTGTTGAGTGTAAGGCTTTGCATATCAACAGCCTTACCCCGATAATTTAAAGTAAACCAGGGGAGATATTTTTGGACTGGATCAGTCATTGACAGCCGTCCCTGCTCTTCCAGCAGCAGAATTCCCATACCGGTAAAAGCCTTACTGACTGAAGCCAGTTCATATAGTGTATTTTCATTTGCAGGGACTCCCTTTTCACGGTTTCCATACCCGGAAGAAAAGAAGAACACCTCATCCTTATCAAGGATTGACATTGACATTCCCGGAACACCCGATATACGGCAGGCATCATTAAGCAACGTCTGTATGGCAGCAGACTGGGCATCTGACATTGCATAGCTTTGCGTTGGGAATGCTGTGAATAATATAAGTATTGTTAATACAAAAGTAATGGTCTTTTTCATTACCAAATTATACCACCTATCAATATAAAAGAACAGTATTGAATATTTATTAGTACATAAGCATCCCATGTGGGCATTGTAACTGGTTATGATTCTTCTGCAAAAATATTTACTACCATTGAAGGAAATACTTCGGACGATACAGTTAAGTCGCTCACAAGATCAATGACAGCTTCCGGCTTAACTGGTTTTGTAATTAATACTCCATAAAAGAGGAGGAAGAATGGGATGCTTTCCGGCATCCCATTCTTTCTCGTTTATCGTCTTTTATTTGTAAGTATCAAGACTGGATAACAGCTTTAAATTCTCCTGTTCGTTTTTATTAAACAGGCTGTCTTTAAAATTCTCAGGATCAATTGCAGGTTCGTACCAAATCTGTCCCTTAAAGTAATTATTCAGATCCTCATTTTTAAATATATAGCCATGTCTTGCATAAATCTCATTTTTAGCCAGATGAATGATTAATGGAGGAACGTCATCAAAATCCTGCTTTTGATAAATTTTCATGTCTGTATAATATAAAGGTTCCACAAGAGAAGAAATATCCCTTACTTCCCTAACATTTTCCAGATATTTCTCTACTTCTGGATAAAAAGAGCATTTATCAAGGTATTGTTTTCTTTCTGCGATTGCATTTTGCATTCCGTCTTCCGTCCACTGGGAATAATATTTTTCATGTACGGCATCAAGCAGATCCTGTTCAGATGTCTGGTCATCTTCACTTTTGCTTTCTTTTTCTTCCTCTTTATTTTGTTTTGACCGCTGCAGCTGGTATACACCTGAAAATCCATACCCGGATAAATTGGTATCTTTCATTTTATAATCCTGAACCTCGATCTGAATGGCATCACCATTGCTGAATGTGATATGAAGAATTCCGGAACCGCCCCAGCCGTCATCGTTATATTTGTAGTTTAATTCTCCATTATTTATCTTCCCGTTAATATTATTAATTTCTGCGATGCGTTCGCTGGTGCCCTGCTGCATAAATAAGTAGCCGTCTAAATTATTATTGTCTGTGACCTGAAAGGAAAATTCCAGGCCGCCATAAGAAATGATTTCTTCATGACTGAAGCTGCTTTCGGTCCATAGACCGGAATATCCTTCGTAATTTTCGGTTTCCGTTTCTGAAACTGCAGTCACGCTGGTTTGACTCTCAACTTCCGGTTTCTTGTCTGCATCCGTTTCTTTCGTTTGAGCAGTCTTGATGTCCTCTGCCTGGCTGGTATTGGTTTTCCCGCAGCCGGACAGGATAAGACAACTGCAAACGATCATTATAATAACTCTGCTTTTCATAATATCACCTTTCTGATCAGCCGCCTGTCTGGCAGTCCAAAGCTTACTTTTTTTCTATCATCCATAGAGTTAATGAGAGTCACTCGTTAACTGGCTCTGCTCATTAAAAAATGTCTGATACCCCAACTGCACAAATAAAATGACGGACAATGCCACACTGCCCAGTATTCCCAGCATAATTGCAATCTGGTATTCAATCGCAGTGACCGGTGAGGTACCGGATAAGATCTGACCTGTCATCATGCCCGGTAAAAATACAATTCCCATACCAACCATTGAATTTATGGTTGGCAGAATGGCTGAATCAAATGCATGATCGACGATTCGTTTTGCTGCCATTTTCGGAGTTGCACCCAGCATCAACGCACCTTCGACCATATTTTTCTGCAATTCCATACCCTCTGTCAACCGGCTTACGCCTAAGGAGATGCCCGTCATGGAATTGCCGATCAGCATTCCTGCAATTGGTATGAAATAACGTGGATTATACCAGGGCGTTATCCGTACGACTACAAGCAGGAAATATAACAGGCAGGAAATGGTGCCTGCAGCCATTGAAAATGCAATGATCCGGGTCAGCCGTGATGAAAACTTTTGTTTCGTTCTCTTTATAATATTATGAACAGCGAATACCTCCATCCCAATTAATACCAGGATTGTATACAGAGGAGATGAGGTATCAAAGAGGTATATCAGCAGATACCCGGTGAGAATAAGCTGAATTGTCATTCTTACGGAAGAAATAAGCAGCTCCTTTTCTCTTGGAATCCCTTTTAGTTTAACAATCAGCATTACTATAAGAACAAAGATATATGCGGCAAGCATTTGCCAAATCTGCAGATCAATGACCTGATTCATATCCTACACCTCCCTGGCTCTTACGAATTTTACCCTGTGAAAGTTCTATGGTTTTGTCGGAATAAGTCTGTGCAACTTTCTTTGAATGAGTAACCATAATTAAAGTTTTGCTGGTTTCCTTTGTGTATGCAACCAGATTTTCAATGATGAACCGCTCTGTTTCTTCATCCAGTGCAGAAGAGGGCTCATCCAGTAAAAAGACTTCCGGATCAAGTAAGATCACCCGGCCTAACGCAAGTCTTTGCTTTTCGCCGCCGGATAGCGGATCGCTTTCATCATCCAGGTTCTTATTCAAATGGATCATATTTAAAATCTGGAGAAGCTTATCATCATTTGCAGCAGGCTTTTCTGCAAATTTAAGGCCAATCAGCAGGTTATCTCTTATAGTTCCCGGAAAAATGGCGGGATGCTGAGAAAGCATGACAACAGTTCTTCTTAATTCCACAGAATCACAGGAGTTTAAATCCTGCCCGTTGTACATGATTGTTCCGCTGTCACAGCTGATCAGTTTATTCAGCAGACGCAGGAGTGTGGATTTTCCGCTGCCGCTTTCTCCGATGATGCACGTAACTTTGAATTTTTCGATATTCAGTTCCTTAATGTCAAGAATCTGTTTATATTTTACTTCCTTGAGTGAGAACATA
Organism: Bacillota bacterium; assembly: GCA_023386315.1. GTDB lineage: Bacteria > Bacillota > Clostridia > Lachnospirales > Lachnospiraceae > Lacrimispora. The sequence goes on from JAEWJZ010000029.1 coordinate 124,720, forward strand.
AAAATCCTGCTCCTTTCTTTAATCCTTTATTTCTTTAAAGAGTTCATGGGCTTTTTTTCGTGCCTCCTCTAATACGTCGGCGCCAAAACTGGTAATTTTATAATATTTTCTGATTTTCCCCTCAACTGTTTTTTCTTTCATTTCCAGAAGCCCGCTGGATTCCATACTGTGAAGAAGGGGATAAAGAGTTCCGGGACTCATATCGTATCCATGACTTTTAAGTTCTTCTATCATCCAGACACCATAAAATGGTTCTTTTTTTGCATGATGAAGTATGTGAATCTGAATAAATCCCAGTAAAAATTTTCTCATTATTTTGTCTTTCATTTTCGGTCCTCCGACATTTGAATATCGATATTGATATACGATATCGTATTATGATATTATAGTATCATCAATCATTACAGAATGCAAGAAAAGTTTTAAAATACCTCCGTGACATCATCACAGAAATAAATATAATTTTGAGTTAGTATAACATCATCAAGAACAAGTTTGGTTTCAACAGAAAGGAGAATATACGATGAGTGTATTAAAAATAACGAAGGATAATTTTGAAAAAGAGGTAATGCAGTCAGATAAACCAATTCTACTGGACTTCTGGGCGTCCTGGTGCGGACCATGCAAGATGGTGGGACCCGTTGTAGAGCAGGTTGCTGAAGAGACGGCTGATGTAGCCAGAGTCGGTAAGATTAATGTAGATGAGGAACAGGAGCTTGCCCAGGCATTCAAGGTAATGAGCATTCCGACTTTAGTTGTGATGAAAGATGGAAAAGTGGTAAAAAGCACAGTGGGAGTACAGTCAAAGCAGACGCTTTTATCAATGCTCCAGTAAATAATAAAAGACAGAGGCTGGAATCTCTGTCTTTTATTCTATGCGCGGCCAGGGATGATTCAGGCCGTATACATTAATATAAAAATAAGATTGGGCGTTCATATGATGCTGCTTAAGAAAAAATTAAACCTGAAAATAAACCGCCTGCCAATTCAGATGGTACTGCTCATCTTGATTATTGTGGCAATGGCAGAGTTTATTTCCGTATCATTTATTACTATAAATCTGCTGAGAAAGTTAAATATCAGTCCGGATAATGAAAACATACAGCTGTTTATGGTAAAAATAGTATTCATAAATATCAGTATGATATTACTGTTCGGGCTCATTGTTATGCTGGTATCCAGGATATTTAAGAAAATTAATAATTATGCTTTTTACAGCTGTACAACAGGACTGCCGAATAAAAATTATATGATGAATAATCTAATCAATGAAATTTCTTCAGACAGGGAGTTTGCAGCCTTAATCAGCCTGGATATGGATGATTTCAAAGCGGTCAATGATACATTAGGCCATCTTGCGGGAGATGAATTATTAAAACTAGCTGGTGAGAGGTTTGAAAATGTGGTAGGACCCCAGGACTGTGTGTGTCATATTGGGGGGGATGAGTTTTTATTTTTTATTAAATCTGTCAGAAATCAGGCTCAGACAGAGCAAATGGCTAAGAAAATACTGGGTTTATTTTCGGAACCATTTTACGTGAATGGCAGTAAGGTTGACTACGTGAGTGCAAGTCTGGGCATAGCACTCATGCCAAAGGATGGAACAGATTTTCAGACCCTGTATAATTGCAGCGATGATGCCATGTATATGTCGAAAAAGCTTGGAAAAAGCAGCTATACGTTTTATGACGAGAATATGAGCCTGAATCTTTACGAGGAAACAATTAAGAAGAAGGAGATAAAAGAAGGGATTAAACAAAAGGAATTTAAAGTCTACTACCAGGCAAAGTATTCGAAAGACGGACAGCTTACCGGTGCTGAGGCTTTGGCAAGGTGGGTGAAAGGGGATAAAACTGTGATTCCCCCATCAGAATTTATTGTATTTGCAGAAAAAAATGGTCTCATTGTGGCAATTACGGATCTGATTGTGGAAGAAGTATGTACGGATATTCTTTCCTGGATAGAAAAGGGAGAAAGTGATTTTATTATTTCAATTAATATTACATCCCAGCATATTACCAACAGGAAACTGATCCGAAAGCTGGTGGAAAAAATTGACTCTTTTCATGTACCGGCAAAGTATCTTGAATTTGAGATCACAGAGTCAATGGTTATAGAAGATTTTAATAAAGTGGTTGAAAACATTGCACTGCTGAAGTCGTATGGGATCAGGGTCAGTATGGATGACTTTGGTACCGGGTATTCATCCTTAAATTATTTAAAATCTTTGCCGATTGATATAATAAAGATTGATAAATCATTTATTGATTCCGTCAGTTATAATGAAAAAGATAAGGTGCTTTTGGAAAATATCATTCATCTGGCCCATGGATTTCAGCTGAAAGTCATAGCAGAGGGAATAGAAAATGAAGATCAATTAAAGATATTAAAAGAAATGCAGTGTGATATGTACCAGGGATATCATTTTGGAAGACCGGTTAATAAAGGTGATTTCGAAAAAATATTTCTGGAAAACAGAAATAAGATGGGAGCAAATCTATGACACATAAATATAAAGTAATAAATAAAAGTAAACTGGACAGTCCGAAACGCAGAGAGGTATTGCCTGCCAAAAAGATTTTGGAAGTCTGCGGCATTAAGAAGTTGGATATCGTCGCTGACATCGGCTGCGGAATCGGTTTTTTTACATTCCCGTTATCTGAGGCAGTTGGGGATGAGGGTACTGTTTATGCTCTGGATATTGAAAAAGAGATGCTTGATGACGTGGAAGCAGGAATGCTGGAACGCAATATTAAAAATGTGCGCCCAATTGTTACGCAGGAATACAAACTGACTTTGAAGGATGAATCCGTTGACGCAGCCTTTTTATGCACAGTCATGCATGAGGTGAAGATGCGGCAAAAGTTTTTAAAGGAAGTAAACCGTATTCTGTATCCTGACGGACGGATTATTATCGTTGAATGGATCAAAAAGGACAGTGATTTCGGGCCTCCGGCTGATCACCGGCTGGGTTCGGAAGTTTTAAAGAGAAATCTTCAGAAAACTGGTTTTATTGATATACAGATCATGGATTTTAACGAATATTTTTATATTGCCAGTGCAAGGAAGAGAGAAGAAGGTTGAGACACATTTTGTGCCTCAATTTTTTTTTGCAGAAAGCATTAAAATAAAAAATAATTATGAGCATTTGACAATAATCCGCCAATGTAGTATTATTTAATTGGCATATGCTCATAATAGGAAAAGAGAGGTAAATGATATGAAGATAGCAGTCTCAGCAACTGGTCAAAACCGGGAAGACATGCTGGACAGAAGGTTTGGAAGATGTGATTATTTTCAAATTTATGACACCGAAACAGAAGAATTTCATGTGATTCCAAATAAGGGAGTATCCGCTGGAGGGGGTGCTGGTATTGCTTCAGCAAGCCAGGTGCTGGAAGAGGGGATCACTGCAGTTATAACAGGGAACCTGGGGCCCAATGCATTTGAACTGTTGGAAAAAGCGGGGATCAGAGCTTATAGCTGTGAAGAAATTGCAGTAACCGGTGCCATTGAACAGTTTCAAAAAAATCAGCTGTCTGAGATTACTTTGGCCGGAAAAGCCCATCATGGAATGAATTAAGGGTTTATAGGAGAATGGCATGAATATAGCAATACTTAGCGGTAAGGGTGGAACAGGGAAAACAACAGTGAGCACCAATCTTTCAAAGATTTTGGGGATCAGCTATGTGGACTGTGATGTAGAAGAACCCAATGGATTTCTTTTTATGAAGCCATCCATTACAAAGCAGGAGACCGTATTTACCCAATACCCTGTCATAGATCCGGAAAGCTGTACTCTATGCGGAGCATGTGCAAAAGTATGCCAGTTTCATGCACTTGCAAAAGCAGGAAGAGAAATTGTGGTTTTTGAGAAATTATGCCACAACTGCGGGGCATGCAGTCTGGTTTGCGGGTCAAAGGCATTAACGTATCAAAATCGTCCCATTGGAATTGTGGAGCATGGGCTGGCAGAATCCATTCCCTGCAGCCGGGGAGTGTTAAATGTGGGGGAACCAATGGCGGTGCCGGTAATCCGTGAGCTGTTAAACGGGTTTTCAGATAAAGACCATCTCATTGACTGCCCGCCTGGAACTTCCTGTAATGTTGTGAATTCATTAAAAAAATCAGATGCGGCGGTATTAGTGACAGAACCATCGGAATTTGGGCTTCATGATCTTAAGATGGCGGTTGAACTTGTAACTCTTTTCCATATCCCTTACGGAATCATTATAAATAAGGATGACAGCATGGAAAATAGGATAAAAGATTACTGCAAAAAGGAAGGAATCCCCCTTCTTGGAGTCATTCCCTACAGCAGGGAAGCTGCCATGCTGTATTCCAAAGGGAATATGCTGTGTGAAAGCGAGAGTTTCAGTAAGAATCTGGAAGAGATCTCTTTTCAGATAAAGGAGGTTTTCTCATGGTAATATCAGTACTGAGCGGAAAAGGCGGAACCGGGAAAACAACTGTGGCAGCAGCACTGTCTGAATTAGCACAGCGTGTAACGCAGATCGACTGTGATGTGGATGCACCCAATCTTTCTCTTTTTCACCGGGGGACCGATGTGGAAAGAAAAAATTTCTATGGAAGCATGAAGGCCCACATTAATAAAGATCTTTGTACCTTTTGCAGGCGCTGTGAAGAGATCTGTAAGTTTGGAGCGATCAGGGATTTAACAGTAAATCAATTTCAATGCGAGGGCTGCGGTGCGTGTACGCTGGTTTGCAGTCAGAATGCAATCTGTCTGGAAGAGGAAAAGACAGCGGATACCTTTCTTACTGAAACAGGGAAAGGGATTATATCAAGGGCAGAAATGGAAATTGGAAGCGATGGCTCCGGAAAACTGGTGACACAGCTTAGAACCAATGCAAAGAAAATTGCACAAAAGGATAGTCTCCAGATTATTGATGGTTCACCTGGAATTGGCTGTGCTGTGATTGCTTCGATCACAGATACGGATGTTGCCCTCATTGTAACGGAACCGACCAGATCCGGCCTTGATGATCTGAAAAGAATCCTGGAGTTATCGGAACATTTTGAAACGCAGGTCCTGATTTGCATAAATAAGTACGATATTAATCTGGATATGACTGCTCAGATTAAACGCTTTGCAGAAGAAAAAAAGCTTTTAGTAGCGGGGGAAGTGCCGTTTGATCCCCTTGTGATGAACGCGGTTAATGCTTTAAAGCCAATTACGGATTTTGAGGAAAGTATGGCCAGAAAAGCAATAGAAGACATGTGGAATTTTATCACGCATGTGATATAAAAACTGGTAACAATAAAATGATTATATAAATGAAATGGAGGATTCAAAATGAAGATAGCAGTAGCAAGTGAGGGAACAATGGTGAGCGGACATTTTGGACATTGTCAGGGTTTTACAATGTATGATGTTGATCATAAGGACATCAAAGGTAAAACATTTTTACCAAATCCAGGTCACAAGCCGGGATTTCTTCCTGTATTTTTAAAGGAGCATGAGACAGAAGTTATTATTGCCGGTGGAATGGGGGAGACCGCACAGACACTTTTTAACGAAAACGGCATAGAAGTGGTTGTTGGTGCGCAGGGAAATATGGATCATGCAGTAAAACTATATCTGGAAGGCAATCTGCAGTCTAGTGGAAGTATTTGTACAGAACATGCCCATGAAGGTCACTGTAATGATTAATAAGTAAATTGGATGCAGGAAAATGGGAGAATATCTGTTATAATGACAGTAAGTCATGAAAGAAACGGGGGAAATATAATGGAATTATTAATTGATTGCATCCCATGCCTGCTGCGTCAGTCTCTGGAAGCGGCCAGAATGGCGACGGACAGGGCTGAAAGTCATAATAAAATTATGAAAGAAACCATAAAACTACTGTCAGACTATGAAAACTATAAAAATTCACCAGAGCTTGCAAGGGAAATACATAAGCTTGTGAGGAATGAGACGGGCGGTCAGGATCCATATCTGAAGGTAAAACAAAGAGATTTGCAGGCTGCAGAGGATTTATACCCATTTTTAAAGAATTTTCTCCAAAGTAAAAAAAACAGTATTTACTGGGCCTTGAAAATCGCAGCAACCGGGAATAATCTGGACTCGGCTGTTTACAGTGATCTGGAGCTGGAGACATGTGTAGGGAATGAACTGGAAAAGGAGTTCTCCGTGTGCGATCTGGATGTATTTACTGAAAAATTACATAGGGCAGAAAATATACTGATTATTGGAGACAATACTGGTGAAACAATATTTGACAGGGTTATGCTGGAGAGTTTTCCTGACGTTACAATTACCTATGGCGTAAGGAATGAACCGATTATCAACGATGTAACAGAAAAAGAAGCAATTGCATCGGGACTTAATACGGTAGCCCGCGTTGTTTCCACCGGCTGCGGCGCACCTGGAGCAATTCTGTCTGATTGCAGTGATGAGTTTGTTGACATTTACAATAAATCCGATATTATTATTAGTAAAGGACAGGGTAATTTTGAAGCGCTTTCAGAAGAACAGGGGAATCTGTTTTTCCTCCTGAAAGCAAAGTGTCCGGCGATAGCAAGGAAGTTTCATGTAAATGTCAATGATTATGTCTTTTGTTATAACGGCAAAAGGAATTCATTTTAAGACAGAATAAGCCTGTAAAAGCGGGTGTGAAAGAATGGTGATTCGATGGCAAGACCAACAAAATGGAGAAAAATAGAGCACGTTCCAGTCGTCCCGTATTTTGTTCCCTCAGAAACGGAGGTAGAACAGCTGCCTGAAAATATTTTAAAATTAGAGGAACTGGAAGCAATCCGGCTGAAAGATTTAGAGGGGCTGGAGCAGGGAGAGTGCGCACAGAGAATGGAGGTTTCAAGACCTACTTTTCAGCGTATTTTGCTTTCTGCCAGGGAGAAGGTAGCGGACAGTCTGATACATGGGAAGATGATCCGGATCGAAGGCGGTAATTTCACACGGAATATCTGCCCGATTATCTGCAAGGATTGCGGGAAAGAGTGGAAAGAAAGCTTTGAGAACCTGGATGCGATTAAGAGCGGAGCGTATGTGTGCCCGGATTGTGGTTCTGTCAATGTGATTTGCCAGGCTGGCTGCAGGAATAAGTTTTGCCGTAAGAACTGCTGGCGCCATCGGGATATTGATTATTAAAGTAAAAGTGTCTGAATGCACAGTTCATAGCTGCTGCAGTCAGACACTTTTTTTGACAGATATTGACATATGCTCAAAATGGGATTAAAATGTTTTAATGGGCATAAGATCAAAAAAATAAATAAAAAGGAGAATTCATCATGATAAAGAAGGAAGCAAATAAAAAGGGTTCACTTTGGCCTGTACCCAGGGTTTTGGTTTCCTGCCGGGGATTAAATGGAGAGGATAACGCTTTGGCTGTAGCTTATTGCGGGAATTGCAGCTATGCACCGCCAATGATAATGGTAGGCATTGTCCCAACCAGATACTCTTATAAAATGATTAAGGAATCAGGGTGTTTTGTGGTAAACATTGCAGAAAAAGATTATCAGGAAGTATTTGATTACCTGGGAAAAGTGAGTAAGAGGGATGCGGACAAACTAAAGGAAAAGAATGTGAGAATAGAAAATGGAAAAGTTGTGAATGCTCCTATCTTAGCAGACTGCCCTGTCAATATTGAGTGTACCGTGGTTGATTCCATTGTAACCGGTTCCCATGAAATGTTTGTTGGAAAAGTTGAGTATGTTCATGCAAATGAGAATTTAATCAACGAAGATGGAAGCATTGATTTTTCTAAGATACAGGTAATATAATTTTGAAATAACAATAAGGAGTAAGAATATGAGCGAAAATTCAAAGGGTTGTTCAGACAGCAGTTGTACCAGGGAATCCTGTGAAGGGTGTGAACACAGCAAAGAAAGTATGCTGGAACAATTAAACCAGTACAGTTCCATAAAAAATGTAATTGGTGTAGTGAGCGGAAAAGGCGGTGTAGGAAAATCATTTGTAACAGCCATGCTGGCAGTCCTGTTAAATAGAAAAGGATACCGTGTGGGAATTTTGGATGCAGATGTTACCGGCCCTTCCATACCAAGGATGTTTGGAATAACGAGGAAGGCCGCCGCAAATGAATTAGGAATACTTCCGGAATTAACGGTAAATAACATAAAAATAATGTCAGTGAATCTGTTGCTGGATAAAGAAGATTCTCCTGTTGTATGGAGAGGTCCTATTCTCGCCGGTACAGTAAAGCAGTTCTGGACGGAGGTTGTATGGGAAGAATTAGACTATCTTTTGATTGATATGCCGCCGGGAACCGGTGACGTTCCTTTAACAGTATTTCAGTCCATTCCGCTGGATGGAATCGTGATTGTTTCCTCCCCCCAGGATCTGGTTTCCATGATTGTGAAAAAGGCTTATAACATGGCTAAATTAATGAATATTCCCATTCTTGGATATGTGGAAAACATGAGTTATGTAAAGTGCCCTGATTGCGGAAAAGAAATTTCAATATTTGGACAGAGCAAGCTGGGGGATATTGCAAAAGAAACCGGCGTTGACATACTGGGGAGAATACCCATTGATCCAACGCTTGCAAGCCTGGTAGATAAAGGAGAGTTTGAACGATTTTCCTGTGATTATTTAAAAGATGCAGCAGATCAGATAGAACAAATGCTTCGTAAATAAAATAAATAGAAATAAATCAGGCTGACCCTATCCTCTATGAGTCAGCCTGATTTTCTATTATTTAGAGCTCGCCGCACACATCTCCAATCATTTCTACATCAACGGTCCTGTCTATTTTTTCTCCTCTGTATGATCCGTTTATGTGATAGAGACACTGACAGCCGGATAATAATTTGATTTCATGAACAAACTCAGCATCTTGTCCCCGGGCAAGACTGGTAAGGGTTACATTAAAATCTTCTGAAGGAATAGTAATGTGAATGGTATTGGGATAGGAATGTCCGGTTTTCCTGCTAACCCAGATATCATCATAGGTAATATCAATTGATGCATTTGTCATAATGCCATCCTCATGCAGAAATGTTCCAAATGCAAAGCGTTTATCTGAGGAATAAATATCCCAGAGTGATACCGCTCCCAGGTTACTGTGCAGGGGGGATAAACCAATCCACAGCCAGCTGTTCTGGCCCGGTGCAAATGTTAAGTCAGAAGGGTGGCCTGCCGGAATACCGTATTGTCTGTCAAACCAAGCGTGGGCATTGTGTATCTTATATTCATGACCCTGGAGAAGAAAGGTACCTTCCATTTTCATCTGCGGAAAGGAGTACTGATAGGAGCCGGTGTTTCCGATTTCAATCAGGCCGGTTCCGCCATTATACAGGATTTCACCATTGGGTACAAAAGTTACATGAATTTCATTTTCATCAATGATTAAATCAAGAGACATGTGGTTCTCATCTCCCGTTAGATCGCCCCAGGATGAGTAACAATGCATACATTCAGAGTCAAAACCGTTTTCTTCATTTACAGAAGAAAGAATGCGGTTATTCAGCCAGATATTATCGGATGCATTCATTAAAAGACTTTCAGCACTGACCTTTTTTTCATTTCCATAGGCTTGTAACATCTGATGCCAGGTAAAGCCCAGCTGCTTTCCGTCCGCTTCAAATTCTGTTTTGATATACCAGGAATCGATCTGTGCATGTGGCAAGGGCTTAAGATCTTCTGACGGGTTAACTGACATGGGAAAGCCGCTGTTGTTCATTGGATTTTTTTTCATAAGAATACCTCTTTTCTGATATTTTTATTGACATTGTATAAAATGCTTTTAATATAAGAATATAAACACTGTGTCGTATTTCTTGAGATCAGTATAAAACAGCAGATAGGAAAAAGCAATTTACAATTATAGACAATATGTCGTATTTTGAAAAGAGGAGAACAAGATGCAGATATATGAAAATGCAAGAGAAAAAACAAGAAAAAAAATTGTTGAAGCGTTTTGGCGGTCATATAAAAGAAAGCCAATTGAAAAAATCACAGTAAAAAGTATCACGGATGACTGTCAGATGCACCGTGCTACTTTTTATCTGCACTATAAGGACGTATATGCCGTCTTAGAAGAAATTGAAGATATGCTGATACAATCACTGGACCAGATCAGCATGGAATACTTTGAAACAGCCCGGGATCTTGACGATTATGCCAGGGCACTCTTTAAAATATTCCATGACAATGGAGTTTACCTTCATGATCTAGTTATTGAAAATAAACAGCCACTTTTTGCATTAAAATATAAAAATAAACTAAAAAGTATATTCCCTAATGTGTTCCGTTCAAAAAGCAATGACTCCAAGACAAATTTAGCAATTAACATGACGATATCTGCATTTGTTGATATGTTTATACAATGGGCAGATACCGATGTATTTTCTGCTGAAGAAATGCTCAGTATGACAAAAGGGTTTATGGTGAATGGTATTTTCCCTACCTTGCTGGAGGATTTTGAAATTGAGCCGGTGATTGACCTGCGCAGTGACAGATACAGGACAACTTAAAAATATTATTTCTCCGGTGCACATGCAGAATTTCAGCCGTACGGGCAAGATTTCTTTCATGACTCAAAAATTCATACAGACTGCTGGCATAAGAGGTATGATTCATGGTTCTCCCAGCATGCCTGTAGTAATTACTACAAATGTTGTTTTCTGTAGAAATTTGTCTGCCTCTGGTAGTATAATAAAAGCAGTACAAAAGTGAATTTGAACAAGAAAGGAAGTAACAGATGGAAAAACACAATAAACTGGTAAGAGACAAAATCCCGGAACTGATTGAGAGAGAGGGACGTAAGGCAAAATATCATGTTTTATCAGAGGAAGAATACCTGGCTGCTCTGGACGAAAAACTTCTGGAGGAAGTAGAAGAATATCAGGAAGACAAAAGTCTGGAGGAAATAGCCGATGTTCTGGAGGTTTTGTATGCAATATGTAAGGCTAGGGGATATACAGAAGAAGAACTGGAGGTAAAGCGGAGAGAAAAGTTTATAAAACGGGGGGGATTTGAAAGGAAGTTGTTTCTGGAGTATAGTTTGAGCTAATATGGCTGTTGAAGCAGGCAGAAGAAAAGATTGCCTTCCTTTGCCGTTATGGGATGTAGATCTTAAAGAAAGAAATATTATTTACCAGAGTAAGGAGATGAAAGAAGGTTGAAAAAATATAAAACCAGCAGTGAAGCGTCATTGGCATTAGGTGCTATATGCTGTTTATTATTTATGAGGTATTATGAGAGGGTACTTTATTACCGTAATATAAATCTGATATTTGACACATTATACGGCTTTATAGCAATTCCACTTTTTTATTTTTTTATATCTGCTTGTCTTACAACTATATTTATTAAATCATTTAAGATTCAGATTTCTAAAAAATTGAGAATTTTTAAAATGATAGATACTTTTTTGCTAATAATATATATGATTGTACTTGCATTAAGACTGTCTGGGTATATGACTATTGGAATCATTTCTTTTGTTTCAAAATATTGGTTTGTCTTTATTGCCTGGGGCAGTATATTCACTATTGATTTTTGCATAGTAAAAAAGTAGATTAACATAAAAATTAAATTAGTAAAATGTGACAAAAAAAACAAATAAGCGACATATAAAACGATAATTATTGACAAAATAGTCTTTATAATATATATTTATTTCATAAATTGCATATTGTTTTTAGGGCATGAAATAATACACTTTAGTGATATCCGCAGGCGTTCAGCGTTTGAAATTTTACTAATTTACAGCTATTTTAAAATTCCAGAAGATGAGGTGGTAATATTATGGGAGAATGGACACACTTTGATGAACATGGCAATGCGGTTATGGTTGATGTGTCAAAGAAGGATATCACTGTACGTACAGCAGTTGCAAAAGGTAAGATCATTGTAAATTCTGAGGTTATGGAGGCCGTTTTAAACCATACTGTGAAAAAGGGAGATGTTCTTGGTGTTGCCAGGGTAGCAGGAATCATGGCGGTAAAAAACACCTCTTCGCTTATCCCTATGTGTCATCCGCTTGCTATAAACAAATGTCAGATAGACTTTGAAGTAAGCAGGGAAACAGGGAGTATTAAAGCGGTCTGCCTGGTTAAGTCGGAAGGAAAAACCGGCGTTGAGATGGAAGCTCTTACCGGAGTTACGGTAACTCTGCTTACAGTTTACGATATGTGCAAAGCAATTGATAAGAATATGGAGATAACAGATATTTTTCTTGAGAAAAAGAGCGGAGGAAAAAGCGGAGATATTTTCAACGGAAAGGACATGCGATGATTGACAGATGGGATAGAAAGATTGATTATATTCGGATTTCAGTAACAGACAGATGCAATCTTCGCTGTATTTATTGTATGCCAGAGGAGGGCGTTCCATCTTTACCTCATGAGGAAATCCTGACTTATGATGAAATCCTCAGGCTCTGCAGATGCTTTTTAAAATCAGGTATTAATAAAGTAAAGATAACAGGGGGCGAGCCGCTGGTAAGAAAAGATATTGCATCTCTCGTTGGACAGATGAAAACACAGGTTGGAATGAAAAACGTTACCTTAACAACCAATGGTCTGTTACTGGGGAAATATCTTCCTGATCTTGTGGCAGCCGGATTAGATGGGGTTAATATCAGTCTGGATACGCTGAATCCTTCAAAATATGAGAAGATCACAAGAAAAGATGCTTTAAATGAGGTGCTTTCAGCAATACAGGATGCGCTTAATTATCAGTACCTGAAAGTAAAGATAAATTGTGTTCCGGTTCTTGATACAGACAAGGAAGATATTATAAAGATTGCCGGTCTGGCAAAGAATTCCAGACTGGGTGTCCGCTTTATAGAAATGATGCCGATCGGGCTTGGAAAAAACTACTCTTATTATAGTGAAGAGGACATCATTGCAATTCTGAAAGAAGCCTATGGTCCATTAGAACCAGTTGATACTGTTCTTGGAAACGGACCGGCCCATTATTATTCGGTATCCGGTTTTAAAGGGAAAATTGGTTTTATCAGTGCGATTTCCCACAAATTCTGCAACGAATGCAACCGGGTAAGGCTTACTTCCGATGGCTATTTAAAAACCTGCCTGCAATATGAACATGGAACGGACTTAAAAGCTGTTTTAAGAAGCAATAAAGAGGATTCTATTCTGGAACAGATGATTGAGCAGACGATTTATGAAAAGCCAGTCAGCCACAACTTTAAAGGGGACAATCCCCAGGGAACGTATGAACTCGATGGTATGTCAAAAATAGGAGGATAAGAAAAGAATACTTATGGGAAAAATAATCGCAGTCTGCATCAGTGAAAAAAAAGGGACTCAAAAGAAAAATGTACATTCGGCAGAATTTATAAAGGAATACGGAATAAAAGGAGATGCTCATGCAGGCAAATGGCACAGACAGGTCAGCCTTTTGTCCAATGATAAAATTGAAGCATTTAAGAACCGGGGAGCAGAAGTGGCAGAAGGTGCATTTGGTGAAAATCTTATCGTCGAAGGAATTGATTTTCGTTCCCTGCCGGTAGGCACCAGATTTCAATGCAATGACGTTCTTTTAGAGCTTACTCAGATTGGAAAAGAATGCCATACCGGATGTGAGATCTATCACAAAATGGGAGATTGCATTATGCCAAGAGAAGGCGTATTTGCCCGTGTATTATCAGGCGGTATCATTCGGGAAGGGGATGATATGGTCGTATTGGAAGCTGCGGTGGAGAAACCGGAAACTGGTAAATTGCGGGTGGCGGTGATAACCTCCAGCGATTCCGGATTTGCAGGAGAAAGAGAGGATATAAGCGGATCTGTTATATGCAGAATTGCGAAGGAATATGGTTATGAAGTTGTTCATCAGACGATTCTTCCTGATGATATGACTATGTTATGCGACGAGATGAAATATATCTGTGACAATCATACAGCAGATCTTATATTAACCACAGGTGGAACCGGTTTCTCTCAAAGAGACTGCATGCCGGAGGCAACCCAAAAAGTCGTTGAACGAATGGTTCCCGGAATCCCCGAGGCAATGCGCGCCTATAGCATGCAGATGACAAAACGGTCCATGCTGTCAAGAGCTGCCTGCGGTATCCGAAAATCCACATTAATACTGAATCTGCCAGGAAGTCCGAAAGCTGTGGAAGAATGCCTTACCTATGTGATTACTGAACTTGATCATGGTCTGAAAATCCTGATTGGAACTGCTAATAATTGCGCAAGATAAGAAGTCAGCAGTTCTTGTATAAACGAAGAAAGGGATATAAAGGATGAAAAATAAAATTATTGCAATTTTTTCCTGTATTATGTTAATCACAGCCTTATCAGCCTGCAGCAATACTCAGAAGCAGAGCGATTCCCCAAAAACGGAAGGTACCACAGAGAGCAGCGCAAAAAACACTTCAACTGAAACTCAGGCATCAGAAACAGCCAGGAAGGGGAAGATAATTCTGGCAACAACTACCAGCACACAGGATTCGGGTCTGTTAGATGAAATACTTCCGGATTTTACTAAAAAAACAGGCTGGGAAGTGGATACCATAGCAGTTGGTACAGGAGAAGCCTTAAAGATGGGCGAGAGCGGAGAAGCGGATGTTCTGCTTGTGCATGCAAAGGCAAAGGAAGAAGCTTTTATCGAAGCCGGGCATGGTTTAAAACGTTTTGATGTTATGTATAATGATTTTGTAGTTGTTGGACCGAAGGGAAAAATAGAAAAGAATGGTGATGTTCAGGCGACTTTTCGGACCATATTTGATAATAAAGATGCCTTTGTATCCAGGGGGGATGAATCCGGTACCCACACAAAGGAGCTCTCTATCTGGAAAAATCTGAATATAACGCCTGGGGATAATCCAAATTATATCAGTGCAGGTCAGGGAATGGGAGCTACTTTGCTGATGGCAGAAGAAAAAAAGGCCTATACGCTTTCAGACAGGGCGACCTGGTTAGCAACTAAATCAAAGACAACCATGAATATTGTATGTGAAAAGGATAAACAGCTTCTCAATTATTATGGTGTAATCGCGGTAAATCCGGAAAAGAATTCAAAAATCAATGCGGAAGGTGCACAGGATTTCATTAACTGGATACTTTCAGATGATACCCAGAAGCTCATCGGAGATTTTGGTGTAAAAGAGTATGGAGAATCTTTATTTACTCCAAACGCGGCAGCAAATAAATAAAGAGGAGTCTACATGAATGCAGTTTTGGACAAGTATGGGCATTGAAATAAATCAGGAAATCATAGATATTATCCTACTAACAATGAAACTGGGGATTGTCTCTACTTTTATCTCTGCCTTACTTGGTGTCCCGTTTGGTATGTTCTTGGAACGGGTTGACTTCTTCGGTAAAAAGGTGATTATCAGAATAAACCGGACTTTAATGGGATTTCCGCCCGTGGTCGCAGGTTTGGCAGTTTATCTGCTTTTAATGAGAAGAGGGCCCTTGGGCAGATGGGAGTTATTATTTACTTTTCCGGCGATGGTCATTGTACAGACAGGTATCATTGCTCCAATAATCAGCGGGATGGTTTATACGTCCTGTAAAAATATGGCGCCTCAGATAAGAAACTTCGCAATAAGCATGGGGGCTGACCGGTGGCAGACATTTCTGCTTGTGATAAAGGAAATAAAAAATGACATTTATTTCATCCTTATAACCGGTTTTGGACGTTCCATCAGTGAGGTTGGTGCTGTGATGATTGTAGGCGGTAATATAAAGTATAAGACAAGGACAATGACAACTGCAATATCATTAATGAGAAATAAAGGCGATTTTGGGGAAGCAATTACTTTGGGTTTAGTTCTGCTTATAATTTCTTTTATAATCCAATGTTTTATAGATTTTCTCAGAAGGTACGAAGAGAATGTTGAAAATAATTAAGCTGGAAAAAAAAATAGGTGACTTTCAGTTAAATGTGAATGATTTATGTCTGGAAGAGAAAAAAATTCATGGTATTATAGGAAATAACGGAAGCGGCAAGTCTACACTGATAAAGTTGATGACAGGGCTGTTAAAGCCTGATACGGGGGTTATGGATTTTGGTGCATTAACGAAGCGGGATATTGTAATTACAGCGCCAAGACCCTATATGCTTCATGATACGGTATATAATAATCTCACATATCCTTTGAAGATAAGGAAGCAGGTTATTAAGAAAGAAACAATCATGGAATGGATAGACAGGTGCGGGCTTTCCGGCAAAGAGAAGCAATATGCTCCAAGCCTCTCCAGCGGAGAACGTCAGAAGCTTTCATTAGCAAGAGCATTGATCTTTGAGCCAGAAGTAATTTTTATCGATGAAACCATGGCCAATATGGATCCGGACAGTGTCGTACTGTTTGAGCAGATAATTTCTGAAATTCAGTTAAAAAAACCGGCTACATGGATCATAGTAAGCCATCAGCTGACACATATTTATAAGCTTTGTGAATGCATCCATTTTATGGACGCAGGAAGTATTCTCGCATCGGGAACTCCGGATGAGATTTTACTTAATTCTGATAATCCTGTTATCAGACAATATTTGTCAAAATATATGATTGGAAACTGAATCAGGAAAGGCAAAGATAAGAATGAAATTATTAAAGGTAGATACCATAGCTTCAGCAAGAGATAAGACAGTAAACATCTTGCAGAATAAGCTGCTTAAGACAGAATGCAGAAAATTACTTGAATCACAGGGATGTATATTAGCCAGCAACATTATTTCCAGGGAACCGGTACCGGCCTTTCACCGGTCTGCCGTAGACGGATATGCTGTTATATCCGGTGATACCGCCGGATCATCGGAGAATCTGCCGGTTTTTTTGGAATGTGTGGATGAAATTAACATGGGTTCTCCAGCCCTGAAAGAGATACATGCCGGAGAATGCGTTTATGTGCCCACCGGCGGAATGATTCCGCCTGGAGCAGATGCAGTGGTAATGGTTGAATACTGTGAAGCCTTTGACAGCAGTCATATTGCCGTTTACAGTCCGGTTTCCTATGGGAAAAATGTGGTTTTGGCTGGTGAAGACATAGAGCAGGGAGAAATAGTTATAAAGAAAGGAACCAGGATCCGCCCCCAGGAAATTGGAGCTATGGCAAGCCTGGGGATTACAGAGGCCGTGGTTTTTAAACCATGGGAGATTACCATTATATCCACAGGGGATGAACTGGTTCCCCCTCATACCACACCGGCTCCGGGGGAAATAAGAGATATTAATTCCTTTTCACTTTGTGCCCAGGCGCAAAAACACGGCCTTACAGTACTGAATACAGTGGTACAAAAGGATAACGAACAGAAGTTAAAAGAAGCCGTGATACAGGCGATGCAGGTGAGTGATGTGGTTGTCATATCAGGCGGCAGCTCCCAGGGGAAAAAGGATGCAACCAATGATATCATTGACGAAGTGGCAAGTGAGGGTTCATTCATTCATGGATTAGCTTTAAAGCCGGGAAAGCCAACTATTGTAGGATATGATGAAAACAGCCGTACACTTTTGGCAGGACTTCCTGGTCATCCGGTAGCAGCCATGCTGGTTTTTGAACTGCTGGTTATATGGGTTTGGAAGCATTTGACAGATCAGCCTGCAGACAGCTCTTTATTTGCCCGCATCACATCAAATCTGGCAGGAGCGCCCGGAAAAATGACCTGCCAGCTTGTTAAACTGATCAGGCAGGAAAAAGAAATACATGCAGAACCTGTTTTCGGAAAGTCGGGCCTTATTACGACCATGACAAGAGCTGATGGCTATATTTTAATTGATGAGAATAAAGAAGGGCTTAAAAAAGACGAAATTGTTGAAGTGTTTTATATATAAAATCACATCAAAGTAAGGACTTCCGGAAAAAGCAGAAAGGCATAGAAGCTATGGCAAACAGAAATCTCTATTTAAATAATACACCTGTAAAGGAAGCGCTGGACATTTATAAAAAAGCGCTGAAAGATATAGTAAAAATGCAGTATGAGGAAATTCCGGTAGAAAAAAGTCTGGGCCGGATAACAAAAGAGGCTGTTTATGCAAGGTGCTCGTCACCTCTTTTTAATGCTGCAGCCATGGATGGGATAGCAGTAATAACGGAAAAAACAAAGGGCGCCTCGGAAAGGACGCCTCTTATTTTAGAAAAGAATAAGGATTTTATTGTGGTTGATACCGGAGATCCTGTTAATCATCCTTATGACGCAGTTATCATGGCAGAGGACGTAATTGAAATTGACGAAAGAACTGTTAAAATTCTGGAGGCAGCAACAGCCTGGCAGCATATCAGACCCATTGGCGAAGACATTGTATCCGGAGAGATGCTTCTGCCCAGCATGCACAAAATACGGCCGATTGACATAGGCGTATTATTTTCCGGCGGAATTATTAAAATCATGGTGGTAAAGCAGCCAAAAGCAGCAATCTTTCCAACCGGAACTGAAATAATTGAACCAACCAAAACGCCGGAAGCAGGAGAAATTATTGAATCAAATTCCAGAATGTTTGAGGCAATGGTAACCTCGTATGGAGGATTAGCAGACCGCTTTCCGCCTACCCCGGATGACTACAATAAAATAAAAGCAGCGGTTTCAGAAGCACTGGACAGCTACGATATGGTAATAATCAATGCTGGTTCCAGTGCGGGGACAGAAGATTATACCGTGCATATTTTAAGGGAACTGGGAGAAGTGTTCGTGCATGGGGTTGCAATTAAGCCCGGAAAACCGGTGATACTGGCTGTCGTAAAAGGAAAACCGGTGATCGGTCTCCCCGGTTATCCTGTCTCTGCCTATATTGATTTTGAAAATTTTGTAAAGCCGGTACTGGCATTGCTGACAGGAGAAACCTACTGTGATAATAATGTGGCAGAGGCAGTGCTGTCAAAGAGAATGATATCTTCTCTCAAGCATAAAGAATACGTAAGGGTAAAGGTGGGACAGGTAGGTGATAAACTGGTAGCGTCTCCCCTTGCCAGAGGGGCAGGCGCAGCCATGAGCCTTGTGCGTGCCGACGGTTTCTGTGTGATTGAACAGAACTGTGAAGGAATCGAAGCCGGAGAAACGGTCAGAGTTGAATTGTACAGAAGCCTGCAGGAAATAAGGCATACGGTTGTCTGCATTGGCAGTCATGACCTGCTTCTTGATCTGGCTGCTGATCTGATGGCATTACATTATCCGGGTGTATATCTGTCCAGTACTCATATTGGAAGTATGGGAGGATTAATGGCACTAAAAAGAGGAGAAGCTCATATCGTACCTGTCCATCTTCTGGATGAAGCCTCTGGTAAATATAATATACCTTATATAAAAAGAATGTTTGAAGAACCCATGGCGCTGATTAAAGGGGTTAAACGCATTCAGGGACTCATTGTGCAAAAAGGAAATCCTTTGAACCTGAAAGGAATAGCAGACTTAAAACAATGCCGGTTTGTGAACCGGCAGAGAGGTGCAGGAACAAGAGTATTGTTTGATTATAAACTGAAGCAGGCAGGCATGGACGCCTCTGAGATTACTGGCTACGACAGAGAGGCAGCCACCCATATGGCTGTGGCTGCTCTTGTTGCCGGGAACAGTGCAGATGCAGCCATGGGGATATTCGCGGCAGCAAAGGCAATGCAGCTGGATTTCATAGAAGTCGGGCAGGAGGAATATGATTTCGCTGTTCCTGTAAAATATCTGAAACTTCCTGAAATCCAAGCATTTATTGAAGTTTTAAAGAGTAGTGAGCTTCATACACGTTTGGCAAACGCCGGAGGTTACCAGTATGAAGAGGCGGGAGACATTTACTTTATAGATGAAAAATTTCAAGAATAACGGGGTACAAAATTGCAGTCAGGATATGTAGAATCACTTCAGATACAAAGAAAAAAAGGTCAGCCATTTGAAAGTGTAACATTCGTAGAGCTTGAAGCAGGTAAAGGAATTGCTGGTGATTGCCATGCTGTAGGAGGAGAGAAACAGATAGCTCTTATTTCGTCAAAATCAAAACAGTGGATCAGAAAACAGGAAAAAGAAGGTTTGTGTTTCCGGAAATTTCAGGAAAATATTGTGACCCAGGGGATCGACTATATCCGGCTGAATGAAGGCGATATTCTAATTACAGATCATGCAGCCATAGAGATAGGGTCATATACCAAACGCTGCTTTCCTGAATGTATCCTGAGACAGACGGATCGCCCATGTGTATTAACCTCGGGAACATGCTTCGGAAAAGTTATAAAGTCAGGAAAAATACAAATCGGTGAGCAAATCAGGCATATAGAAAAAAAGATCAGTAAATGAAAAATGTTACAAAAAATATTATTAATAGAAGAAAATATTTGTTAAAAAATCAACAAATAAAAAACTAATTGCATTTTTTTGTCGAATAATGTACAATAAATTCAAGGATCCGAGTTTTATCTTGAGTAGATAAAACCTATGGGTACTAACCTAAGAATTAGTGCCTCCCGCGTTTGGAAAGGACTCCTTTTCTATTTCGTTACAGTTTACTATTAAACAATGAAAGGAAAGGGTGTTATTATGCAGACAGCGTACAATGGAAAGATAGCCCGAATTAATTTATCAACTGGAGAGATCAGGGTAGAAGAACTTAATATGGATCTGGCCAGAAAGTTTATCGGAGGCCGCGGTCTCGGAACCAAGATGCTATATGATGAAGGTATTGCAACCGTTGATCCTTTATCGGAAGACAACAAGTTAATTTATATAACCGGTGCCATGACCGGAACCAAGACACCGACTTCCGGCCGTTATATGGTTGTAACCAAGTCACCGTTAACCGGTATGATTGCAAGTTCTAATTCCGGTGGTGTATGGGGCGCAAAGCTCAAATATGCAGGGTGGGATGCCATTATAGTGGAAGGAAAAGCAAAGACACCAGTTTATATCAATGTAGTGGATGATAAGATAGAGATTCTGCCGGCAGATGAATATGTTGGCATGATGAGTGAAGAAATTGATGAGAAGTTAAAAAAAGTACATGAGAAGTGTTCCGTTTTAAATATCGGACCAGCAGGCGAAAAATTATCCTTATTAGCCGCAATTATGAATGATAAAGACCGTGCAGCAGGCAGAAGCGGTGTCGGCGCAGTTATGGGGTCAAAGAATTTAAAAGCGATTACGGCTACAGCAACAAAATCTTCCATTGAATCATATGATCCGGAAGCTTTGCAGGAAGTGACAAAAGGATGTCTGAAGGCGATAAAAGAGAATGGGGTAACCGGAGGCGGTTTACCTACATACGGAACGGCAGTACTTGTTAACATTATTAATAATACAGGAGCATTTCCTACCAGAAACTGGCAGGAGTCCTATTATGAGGAAGCAGACGATACGTCCGGCGAAAGCTTAAAAGACCAGTATCTTGTAAAACAGAGCTTCTGCCACAGATGTCCCATTGGCTGCGGCCGTGTTATCAATGTTGAGGGTAAAGTTGCAGGCGGACCGGAATATGAACCATTATGGGCATATGGCGGAAACTGCGGAATTAATGATTTGAATGCAATTAATACAGCCAACTACTGGTGCAATGAATATGGATTAGATGCGATCTCCACTCCCTGTACCATTGCAGCAGCCATGGAATTGTATGAAAAGGGTTTGATTAAGGAAGAAGAATGTGAAGGCGTACCGTTAAAGTGGGGCAATGCAGAGGCAATCATAGAGTGGACCAAGCGGATGGGTGAGTCAGAAATTCCGTTAGCCAGGCTGATGGCCCAGGGTTCTTACCGTTTATGTGAATACTATGGACATCCTGAAATTTCCATGAGTGTTAAGAAACAGGAGATGCCCGCATACGATGCACGTGCCATCCAGGGAATTGGTATCACCTATGCAACAAGTAACCGGGGCGGCTGCCATGTAAGAGGTTATTTAATCTCACCGGAGATCCTTGGATTACCCCAGCAGTTAGACCGCACCGAAATCGAAGGAAAGGCATTGTGGACGAAGATATTCCAGGACCTGACTGCTGTCATTGATTCTATGGGACTTTGCCTGTTCACCTCATTTGCTTTGGGAGCACCTGAATATGCCGCCATGTTAAATGCCGGTACTGGAACCAGCTATACTGCTGAGGAACTTTTAGAAGTAGGAGAGCGGATCTATAATATTGAACGGTTGTTTAACAAAGCAGCGGGCATGAAGCCGGAAGATGACAGACTTCCAAAACGTCTGACAGAGGAGCCGATTCCGGATGGCCCATCCAAAGGACAGGTAAGCCAGATTAAAATTACATTACCGGAATATTATAAAGTACGCGGTTGGGAAAATGCATTTCCGACTGAGGAAACATTAGCACGTCTGGGCTTATAGTTTCCATACCGGTAACAAAAAAGTAATAAAGTCAGTCGTGCCAATATTATATACAGGAAGGATTTTAAGTGAAAGCGATGCTTCATTTATAAAATCCTTCCTATATTTATATAATAAAGAAGACGACAGTATAAAACACGGTAAATCAACAATGGAGGTTATGATGATAGAAGTAAGATTATTTGCTACATTCCGTGAAGGCAGGCAAAAGATTACCTTCCTGGAGGCCGGTCAGTTTCAGACAGCTGCTGAGGTAATCGATTATTTTCACATACCTCATGAAGAGGTGGCAATCTGCTTAATTAATGGAAGACATTCCAGGTTAGATGCTTCTGTAAAAGATGAGGATGTTCTGGCCCTGTTTCCACCGGTAGGAGGAGGCTGATTATGAGATATGAACGTCAGATTTTAATGAAGGAAATTGGTGAAGAGGGACAGAATACATTAAAAAAATCAAAAGTCACAGTAATTGGTGCAGGAGGTCTTGCTTCACCGGTTCTGACTTATCTGGCATGTGCAGGAGTCGGAACAATAACGCTGATTGATTATGATACAGTATCAGAATCCAACTTAAACAGGCAATTCCTTTACCATGAAAAAGATATGGGAATGAATAAAGCAGAGCTGGCAGGAGATGTCTTAAACAGCTTAAACTCTCAAATCACAATCAATCCTGTTTCTGAAAGGATAGACGAAGAGAATATTGGCAAGATAATCAATGGGGCAGATGTAGTAATTGATTGTGTTGATAATGTAGAAACAAGATTAATTGTGAACAGGGAATGTATAAAACAGGATATTCCTTTGGTTGAAGGCGGCGTATACAGTTTTTATGGCTTTGTTATGTCTATAAAAAGAGATTTTCCATGTTTGGAATGTATTGGCTACGGCAATACAAAGCTGAAACGGCCAGGTCCGGTACTGGGAGCAGTGGTTGGTGTGATCGGTTCCTTACAGGCAGTGGAATGTATTAAAATATTGCTGGGGTTAGATGATGTTCTTTATGGAAAGATGTTAAATTACGATGGCCTTTCTGTAAGCTTTGATTTGGTTGAACTGCAGAAGAATGATTTATGCGAAGTTCATGGATTGGTGAAAGGATAATGATAATAATTATATGGGCTCCAGTCATAACTGACTGAAGCCCGTTTTTTCATCAGATATAAATAATTTCCACCCCTGCGAAATTAAGCTCGCCAACCAGTTTTAAAACAGGACCAGTATCGCTGCCGGTATTTCCTCTTCCTTTCTCGCTCACTCCACCAAC
Source organism: Bacillota bacterium (assembly GCA_023386315.1). Taxonomy (GTDB): domain Bacteria; phylum Bacillota; class Clostridia; order Lachnospirales; family Lachnospiraceae; genus Lacrimispora. The sequence goes on from JAEWJZ010000029.1 coordinate 148,221, forward strand.
GATTGCTTCAATCTGATTTTCCACCCGCCATTCCTTTGGAACGTAGAGTTCGATACCGCAGAAATTGCCTTCAATGCGGACAATGGCCTCTGTTTCCACATGTGCTTTATTAAAATAAACCTGTATGGAGCCAAAGTTGCACTCTAAATCAGCCTGCTTAAAATTATCCGTGTTAATGTATTTTGTGCTGGATCCAAAACTGGTGCTTTGTTTTATATGGTCATTGTCTTCCACATCAATAATTTCCCCGTGGGAATCGTGATCAAAGCCTCTGCAGTTATGATGATGAGAATACCAGTAATGGTTTTTCCTGTGAAACAGCAGAGATAAGCCGATACTTCCAAGGAGTGCTACGGCAAGGACTGTCCAGGGAGTCAGGCTCTCTATATTCAAAACTTTGTCATAGGTGATGCATAGAAATGCAATGGGAAATAAGATTCCCCCAAAATTTAAACGCGGAATGCTTTTTGCGATGATAGCCAGCATAAATACAGTAAAGACTAAGGAAAACGGGCTGAAACTGCCCAGATAGCCCAGCTTTCCGATTATTACAAATGCGGCTGCAAGGAGAAACATAATTCCCCAAAATAATCTGTTTTTTTGCATATTAATTTACCTCTCTTTTTTATCGTTCCATGTGCTGGTGATCCAGCTTCCATTTTAAAATCTTATAGTAATTTCTTGATACATAGACCTTTTTATAGGAGTTTTGAAATTCCACCCTGCTGGAGGCGGTGGGGCTGCGTGTAATACTGTAAACCTTTGTGGTGTTTAATATGGTAGATTTGGAGATTCTCATAAAATAAGGGGGGAGAAGCTCTTCCAGTTCATAAAGCTTATATTCTACCAGGAATTCGTCATCGGCAGTATGGGCAAAAATGCCCTTGTCGGCAGTTTCGAAAAACAGGACTCTGTTTACATGAAAATAAAATTCCGTATCATTCTGATAGAAAACCATCTGTTTCTGGCTGTTATCCAGTTCCCAAATCATTTTCTGAATCAGGGTAATCTCTTCATTGATTTCCGGACAACGGATCCGTAATTCACTTTCCTGCAAAGTCGTATCGATTTCTATTTGTATTTTCATAATAAAATGATATCAATCCTCCTGTTCTTTTTAATCAGCTGCCTGCGCCTGATTTATAATATGCGCTAATTCTATCTGAAAACAACAGCGTTGTAAATATGTTTCAGGCAAGAGGTGGGTTATCAGTGGTAACAGGTGTGTTTTAGCTCTGTCAGAGGCAATATCATACAAGAAAGTTACCATCATTTATGTTATACTATGCTTCAAACAGGGGAGAAAGGAGGGCTCAGTTTATGAAGAAGGAAATACGTACTGTGAAATATGATGGGGAATTAAATGTTGAAGCATATCATTTTCAAGGTGTCATGCAAAAGTTTCCCAACCATTTTCATGATTATTATGTAATAGGATTTATTGAAAATGGCCAGCGGTATTTACACTGTAAAAACAGGGATTACACCGTAGAACCAGGGGATTTACTGCTGTTTAATCCTCGGGATAATCACGCCTGCGAGCAAATCGACGGAAAACCTTTTGATTATCGCTGTATTAATATCCAGCCTGAAATGATGAAAAGGGTAATGCTTGAAATAACGGGAAAAGAATATCTGCCTTATTTTACTCCTCAGGTGATTTTTCATAGCGAACTGGTTGGTATACTAAAGGAACTGCATCAGATGATTATGGAGGAAGAAACGGATTTTAAAAAAGAGGAGTTATACTTCTTCCTTCTGGGGCAGCTGGTTGAAGAACACACAAAACAGCATATACCAAAAGAACATACAGAGCAAAGCGCGGAGGCAAGGACGATTTGTGAATTCCTGGAAACTCATTATATGGAGAATATTTCCCTTAATGATCTCTGCAAAATGACAGGACTGAGTAAGTACTATCTGCTTCGGTCATTTACCAGGCAAAAGGGAATTTCTCCTTACAGCTATCTGGAAACGATACGAATTGACAGAGCAAAGAAGCTGCTGGAGCAGGGAGCAATGCCTGTTGAAGCGGCAATGCAGACGGGGTTCAGCGATCAAAGCCATTTTTCCAACTTTTTTAAGCGATACATAGGTCTGACACCGAAACAGTACAGTAAAATATTTAAAGATACTTAAAGCTGGCTGATATATAGAAAGGGTTTTCATGGAAAGAAGAAAAGAGATTCAGGGACATTTGTTTTCAGTGTTTACAATTTTTATCTGGGGGACCACATTCATATCGACTAAAATACTTTTAAAGGCATTTACTCCGATTGAAATATTGTTTATAAGATTTGTAATCGGCTTTCTTGCACTGCTTGTGTTATATCCCCACCGGCTGAAAGTGAGGGAAAGGAAACAGGAGCTGTATTTTGCTGGAGCAGGATTATGCGGCATCACTCTTTACTTTCTGCTGGAAAATATAGCATTAACCTATACGTTTGCTTCAAATGTGGGAGTCATTATTTCCATTGCACCGTTCTTCACTGCAATTTTCGCCCATTTGCTTTTGGACGGAGAAAAAATGAGGGTCCAGTTTTTCGTCGGGTTTGCAGTGGCAGTGGCGGGGATATTTCTCATCAGCTTTAACGGGAGCAGTAATCTGAAATTAAATCCATTGGGAGACATACTGGCAGTTCTGGCTGCAGTCGTATGGGCCATCTATTCCGTTCTCACAAAGAAAATCAGCGGGTATCATTATCACACCATTTTAGTAACACGAAGAATTTTCTTTTACGGGCTGTTATTTATGATACCTGTATTATTTATCGTTCAGTTTGAACCGGACATCAGCCAGATCATAAAGCCGGTTAATTTATTTAACATTTTATTTCTTGGACTCGGGGCATCAGCTATTTGTTTCGTAACCTGGAATTATGCACTGAAAATACTGGGAGCTGTGAAAACCAGTGTTTATATTTATATGGTACCAGTGATTACGGTTATTACTTCGGTGCTGATACTTCACGAGACAATTACAGGTATTGCAGCGCTGGGTATTTTACTTACCCTGGCAGGGCTGATTATTTCGGAAATAAAATTCCCTTCCGGACCGCGGAATAAATAGAAACTGATTTGCCTTTTCTATCTACAAAATTCTATATTCATGATAATATAAATACATAAAATGGATTGTCTCGCTGTTTGAAATAATAAGAACAGACAGACGGAAAGGGGAATAAAGATGTTAGAAACAGGAACAAAAGCACCGTCATTTGAATTGCCGGACCAGAATGGAGTGATCCATACGTTAGAAGAATACAGGGGAAAGAAAGTGATTCTTTATTTTTACCCCAAGGACCAGACGCCGGGCTGCACCAGCCAGGCCTGCGGATTTGCACAGCTTTATCCCCAGTTCCTTGAAAAGGATGCAGTGGTTATCGGCATCAGCAGGGACAGTGTGGCTTCTCATAAGAAATTTGAAGAAAAGAATGGACTGCCTTTTACCCTTCTGTCTGATACAGAACTGACTGCGATTCAGGCCTATGATGTGTGGCAGGAAAAGAATATGTATGGAAAAAAGACCATGGGTGTGGTGCGTACCACGTATTTAATTGATGAACAGGGAGTGATTCAAAAGGCATTGGGAAAAGTAAAGGCGGCTGAAAATCCCGCGCAGATGTTAAAGGAAATTTAAATGAAGATCATAATTATATAGCTTCTCTGGTAAATAATTGTTGATTATAGCTATAATAAGCTATATAATATGATTATAGCCATTGGAGGTATCAGAATGTATTTTTTAATAAATTATCAGCCTTATATCGCAATTATCGGCGATATAAAGGGATCCAAAGCAATTGAAAGAAGAAAAGAAGTTCAGGAAAATCTGGCAGTGGTCCTGAATGAAATTAATGAGCAATATTCAGAAGATATTGCGTCCGGATTTATGATCACTCTGGGTGACGAATTTCAGGGCTTATTATCAAATGGAACGAGAATAATGCAGATTATATCAAAAATAGAAGGCAGAATGTATCCGGTTAAGATCCGGTTCGGAATCGGTGTTGGAGAGATTACTACAGAAATCAATCCGTATATGGCTATCGGCGCGGATGGACCTGGGTACTACAGGGCGAGAGCTGCCATTGAATATTTAAAGGTGAATGAAAAGAAGAAGCAGACCAGTGCTTCGGATATGCGGCTGGAGGTGGAGGGCGAAAATCAGGAATCACAGGCACTCATAAACGTAATATTTGGTCTGATGACAGCCTTAAAATCAACCTGGACAATGCGACGTAGAGAGATTATTCAGGATATGCTGGAGCATCGGGATAACCAGACGGATACAGCTGAAAGACTGAATATTAAACAGCCAACTGTTAACCGGGTTTTGGTGACCGGAAATTACTATGCTTATAAAGAAGCTTTTGATACTGTAGAAAAGGCATTGGGGGAAATTGGGTGATTAGAATTTGAAACAATATATGATTGTGCTCCTTTTAGGGCACGTTTTGGGGGATTTTTATACACAGACAGAGGAGACTGTAAAAAAGAAGGAGAACAGGTTCCTTTGTGTTTTGATTCATAGTTTCAGCTATCTGGGTACCATGGTGTTAATCAGTTTGCTGATTTCACCGGCAAATGCGATTTATTTAAGTATAACTGCGGCTTTGTGTCATTTTGTCATTGATGCAGGGAAGTTTTTTTATCTGAAGTCATTGACCAGTCAAAAGAAAAAAACACCGGAAAAGGAACGGAATATCTTTTGCGTGGATCAGATTTTGCATATTATCAGTCTTCTGGTGATTTCTTATATCCAGACTTCTCTGCATTTTCAGTCATGGAAGTGGCAGATAGTCACTGATTTTTTTGATACGGCCGGTATTTCTTTTGTGGTCACTGCAGCCTGGATTCTTGCTTTGCTCCTTGTACATAAACCCATGAATTTAATAATTCAGAAAATGCTTCTGATCTATAAACCCATGGACAGGCCGGGGGAGCTGAAACGAAACCGCAATGCAGGAAGGCTGATTGGTACACTGGAACGAATCATCATGTTGATTTTGGTATCCAGGGGACAGTATTCCGCAGCGGGGTTTGTTTTAACGGCCAAATCCATAGCCAGATATGACCGAATATCCAAAGATCAGGATTTCGCAGAATATTATCTGCTTGGGACCTTAATGAGTACGGCAGGAGCCATATTATGTTCCCGTTTTCTGATTAACTAAGTCTTAATTATCTATTTAACCTCCGCTTTTTGCCAATTGCAACCGCTGGTTGTCAGATCATACAGTGCACTTGGTAGTTGACAACCGGTGAAAATCTTATAATAGAGGCAGTCATCAGACATCGTCAGCTCTTGGTGAGGCAATAATAAAACCATGAAGCAAAAGGTGGGAAGGGTGACCAAAATGAATGATGAGAGGATGGATAATTGTGATTTTAGCAGAAAAAATTATGGAACTCAGAAAGAAAAACGGGTGGTCCCAGGAGGAACTTGCCTTCCAGATGGATGTGTCCAGACAGTCAGTATCCAAATGGGAATCAGGGGCTTCTATTCCGGATCTGGAGCGGATCTTAAAGCTCAGCCAGTTATTTGGTGTATCAACGGATTATCTGCTGAAGGAGGAGCTGGAAGATTTGCCGGCGGTCTCATCTGAGGTTCCTGATTGTGAAAACGGGGTGAAACGAATCACCATGGAAGTGGCAGGTGATTTTATGGAAAATAAGATCAAAGCATCGAAGCAGGTGGCTGGGGCTGTTTCAGCCTGTATCCTGTCGCCGGCTGTTCTTATTTATCTTGGCGCATTGGCAGAATATAAAGAAAATGTGATCAGTGAAGGAATGGCAGGGGGTGTTGGTGTCATTGTTCTGCTTCTGATTGTTGGACTTTCTACCGTGTTTTTCATATTAAATGGGATGAAAATGGAACGATTTGGAGAACTGGAAAAAGAAAGGTTTCGGCTGGAATATGGAGTAGAAGCAATTATACGCAAAAAAATGGCAGAGTATGAAGGAATTAACCGGATCTATACAGTCACAGGTGTGTTTCTGTGTATTATTTCCGTATGTCCGCTGCTGATTGCATCTTCCTTAGATGCATCTGAATTCATACAGACCATTTGCCTGGAAGTATTGTTTGTTATTGTGGCAGCAGCTGTTTACCTGCTGATTCTGGCGGGGGAGAAGAAATCCTGTTTTCAGATTCTTCTTCAGGAGGGAGATTACACGGAAGCGAAAAAACTGGAAAAGAAAAAAACAGAACGTGTTCCGGCCATTTACTGGTGTATTGTGACTGCTGTTTATCTGGGGATCAGCTTTTTTACTCAGGACTGGGGCAGGACCTGGATTATCTGGCCCTGTGCAGCGGTTTTGTTTGGAGCTGTGTGGGGAATTGCCGGGGCATTTAGACATAAGTAATCAAATGATATTATAGTAGAAAAAGATTTAATAGCAGAAATCGAGGTGGATGTGTAATGAAAGAATTTCCATTTTTACTTTATCGTGCGGAGCAGGAGGATATTTCAATCAATGCAGTTATTAAAGATGAGACTATCTGGTTGACTCAAAAGGCTATGGCAGATTTGTTTGGAGTACAGCCACCAGCAATTAGTAAACATTTAAAAAAGATATTTGAAGAAGGCGAATTGGATGAAAAAGTGGTTGTTTCCAAAATGGAAATAACCACTTCACATGGCGCAATTCCAGGAAAAACACAGACAGGAGAAGCGAATTTTTATAATTTAGATGCAATTATATCCGTAGGATATAGAGTGAATTCTAAAAGAGCCACCAATTTCCGAATTTGGGCATCTGGTGTATTGAAGGAATATATGACCAAAGGGTTTGCGATGGATGATGAACGATTAAAACAAGGGAAAACTGCCTTTGGAAAAGATTATTTCAAAGAGTTGCTTGATAGAGTTCGTTCCATCCGAGCGAGTGAACGTCGCATTTGGCAGCAGGTTACTGATATTTTTGCTGAATGCAGTATAGACTATGATAAAAACGCTGAGATCACACATCATTTCTATGCAATGGTGCAAAATAAGTTCCATTATGCTATTACTGGACAAACTGCAGCAGAAATTGTTTATACAAAAGCAGATCATAGCAAAGACAATATGGGGCTAACTACATGGAAAAATGCACCTAATGGCCGTGTGCTCAAGTCGGATGTATCCGTTGCGAAAAATTATTTGGATGAGAAACAAATCCGAAGTCTGGAACGTGCAGTTTCAGGATACTTTGACTATATTGAAGATCTTATTGAACGTGAAAATACATTTACAATGGAAGAATTTGCGTCAAGTATTAATGAATTTTTGGCTTTTCGAAGGTATGATATATTACCAGACTTGGGAAAAGTATCAAGCAAAACAGCAAAGGAAAGAGCAGAAAAAGAATATGATGAGTTCAATAAAAATCAAAAGATAATTTCTGACTTTGATATGGAAGTAAAGCGTTTGATAGAAAAGGGAAAGATATAAAGAGTTAATAAAGTAAGGGGTAAAATAACTAACATCGTAAATACAAATATGTACAAAACAGGTTGATATCAGAAGGACTTAAGAGCAGACTTCATAAATGAAACTCGCATTTTCTATTGCGGGGGAAAGTTTCTTTCAAGAGAATTTGCCCTTAAGTCCAAATGATTTTAAATGGGTAAATCAGACTAATCGCAGCGCATTCATTGGACAAAATCTGGTGCATTTACCGCAGCGGATGCAGGCTTCCATATCCACGGTGGGAGCCTGGAACCCGTTTTGCTTTAAGGCACCAACCGGACAGATCCGGACGGAGGGGCAAGGGTGATTCTGGGGGCAGTTTTCTTTTATAACAACAAGGGTTTGTGTATTCATTGTTTTTCCTTCTTTCCATGAGTGGGTTGTTTACGTTCCTATTATAAAAAAAGTGAAGCATGATGTCTGTAACAACATCACACGAGATGAGAAAAATTTTCAATAACTGAGAGGAGAAATATGAAAATTAAAATAATCGGTTCAGGCGGCTGTGTCAGCATTCCGAGACCATTATGCCAATGCAGAATATGCAGGGAAGCCAGAATAAAAGGAGTTCCCTATGCAAGATGCGGATGCAGCCTGTATCTAGAAGATTTAAACTTATTAATTGATACGCCGGAAGATATCAATGCAGCATTAAACCATGCAGATGTGAAAGAAATTGATACCATATTATTCAGTCACGCAGATCCGGATCATACCATGGGAATCCGGGTGATTGAACAGTTAAAGATGGACTGGCTGGCCCGGTCTGTGGGGATAACCTGCGGCCAGCCTCTGACAGTAGGGGCAATGCCTGAGATTATAAAGGAACTGAGACGCCAGTGCAGCAAGTATGGTTCCATGCTGGAATATTATGAAGACATGGGACTTGCAAAAGTCGGGAATATGAATCATATGGACAAAAACGGGATACATATTGAGCTAGTACCAGTTGATGAAAGCGGTACAGTAACGGTTTTTGTAATAGGAAATCATCATCAGAAAGTGATATATGCACCCTGCGACGTGAAACCATTTCCGGATCATCTCCTTTTTTATAAAGCCGATGTTCTGATTATTGGCAATACCATTGTGGGAGATCAGTTAAAGGATGGGTTTGTGCTTGAAGAAACAAATGATCTGCGTAAAGAATTATTTGTTATGAAAGAGATTGTTGAATTGAAGGACAAATATCAGATAGGAAGAGTGATAATTACCCATTTAGAAGAAGACTGGGGAAAATCCTACGATGACTACTTAAGGCTGCAAAAACAGTATGATGGGATTGAATTTGCCTATGACGGCATGGAAATCCTGCTTCCTACGTCATAGAAAGCAGGAAACTCCCGCTGGTTCACTATTTCAAGGACTTAGCAGCCTCCTTGAAATCAGCCATCTGGGAGTTAAAGGAGTGACACACATTATAGCAAAGATAAAAGTACCGGTTCATGGGCATATCCTTAATTGGACGGGCATGGATAACTTCAGACCGGGAAGTGCTATTTACATAGCGGGTGGAGATAACTCCGATTCCAAGGTTGCGCGCTACGCCGTCAAGAATGGCAGATCCACTGTAGGATTCCCATTTTACACAGTAGGGAATGTGGCGGGTCTGCATGAGGTTTTCGAAAATGGAGCGTGTTCCGCTGCCGATTTCCCGCAAAATAAATTCGCAGTTGTATAAATCCTCGGCCCTGATCGCGTCCCTTCCTGAAAAAGGATGATCTTTGCTGTAAATCAGCTGCAGTTCGTCTTCCATAATCGGTTCTGTATGAATCTTATCATTTAATATCACGCCTTCTACAAGTGCGATATCAAGCTCATTGTGAATCAGGCGGTGTTCCAGTATCTTTGTATTTTCTATAAAAACAGAACAGGAGATGTCCGGATGGCTCTTATTCAGTCTCTGTATAATATCACTGATCATGGTATCTCCTATGGTTAAAGTGACACCGACCCGCAGAGGACGGATGACAGCAGAGTTCTTCATGGACTGGTTTAACGTCTCATAGCTGTTTAATACATTCAGGGCTCTGTCCCAGAAAAGCTTTCCCATGGGTGTCAGCTCCAGCCGCCTGGGATATCTCTTAAAAAATGTCGTTTCGTATTCTTTCTCCAGATCTGCAATAATCTGACTTACCGTAGGCTGAGATAAGTAGAGGCGTTTGGCCGCCTCGCTCATTTTTAATGTCTCCGCCACCGCTATATAAGTTCTCAGCTGTTTTAATGTTGCCATTTTATTCCCCCCTTTCATCTGGTATAGAAAAAACCAATATCATGCTTTAGATAATACTATTTTACGGTACAAAAAACAAGTGCTATGATATTGATAATAAATAATCAATTTTTTCAGAAATAAACCATAAGGAGAAAAACGATGAAGGTGATTGTACTTGGCGGTGTTGCTGCAGGAACAAAGGCAGCTGCAAAGCTTATGCGGGAAGACAGAGAAAATGAAGTAATCATTTTGAATAAAGGAGAAAACATCTCTTATGCAGGCTGCGGACTTCCGTATTTTGTAGGAAATGTGATTCCCGGGAAGGAGCAGCTGATCGTCAATACTCCTCAGAAGTTTGAGAAACTCACAGGGGCAAAGGTATTCGTCCGCACAGAGGCAACAAAGGTAGACCGTGCAGGGAAAACTGTGACAGCAGCTGATCTGGCTACTGGAGAAGAAAAGGTTTATCACTATGACAAGCTTGTAATTGCAACAGGAGCAAGTCCGGTTATTCCGCCTGTTGAGGGAAGAGAACTTCAGAATGTATTTACCATGAGAACGCCTGAGGATGCCATTCGGATTAAGGATCTTGCGGTAAATGGAGGGATAAAGAAGGCTGTTGTGGTTGGTGCAGGCTATATCGGTCTGGAACTGGCAGAGAATCTGGCAGCGGAAGGGATCAGGCCATTTGTAGTGGATATGGCGCCTCAGATTCTTCCCGGCTTTGATCCGGAGGTTTCTGATTTTCTGGAACGAAAAATTGCTGATGCAGGAATTCCAGTTGTGACAGGGGTGAAGGTAACCGCTTTAGAGGGTGACGGAAAAGTTGAGAAGGTAGTAACGGATAAACGTGCCTATAAAGCAGATATGGTTGTTTTCTGTGCAGGTATCAGACCCAATACAGAATTCCTGGAGGGAACCGGGATCGAGATGTTTAAGGGAACGATTATCACCGATTCTGAGGGAAGAACCAATGATAAGGATATTTATGGAGCAGGAGACTGTGCCATGGTGAGAAATGCCATCACAGGAAAACCGGTATGGTCACCCATGGGATCAACAGCCAATATCAGCGGAAGGCTCATAGCTCAGAATATTACAGGAGAAGAGCACTCCTACCGCGGCGTTCTGGGTACGGCAGTGTGTAAGCTTCCAGGACTGAATGCCGGCAGAACCGGACTAACGGAGGCTCAGGCCATAGAGGAAGGGTTTGATGCAGCCAGTGTGATCACGGTGGTGGATGACAAGGCGCATTATATGCCGGGTGCTTCCTATTTTATTATTAAGATGATCGCTGATAAGAAAACGCTCCGCCTTCTGGGTGTTCAGGCAGTTGGCAGCGGGGCAGTTGATAAAATCGTGGATATGGCAGTGACTGCGATCATGTGCAAAGCTGATTTAAATGATCTTGCTGATATGGATCTTGCATATGCGCCTCCATTTTCTACAGCAATCCATCCATTTGTACATACCTTAAATATTTTACTTAATAAGTTAAAGGGTGATTTAAAATCCATGAATCCTGCGGAATACGCAAAGGGAATGGCAGAAGGTTATAAGCTGGTGGATGCCGGGCAGGTTCCTTCTGTTCCAGGAGCGATGCATGTGGAATTAACAGAGGTAGACGGACCTGTAGAAGGCCTTGATAAGGATGATCATATTCTTCTGGTCTGCAACAGGGGAAAGCGTGCCTATCTGCTTCAAAACCGGCTTGATTACTACGGCTACAAACATACGAGGGTGCTGGAAGGCGGAATTACTTTTACAGAAGTGGAAGGTTCATAAATAAAAAGAATACAGGAGCGGTAGAATTATGTCATGCACATTAAAGCCAGATGAGATTAAGAGGGTTAAAGCGCTGGGTTTTTTAAATAATAAGGGTACGGATCTATTTAACGGTCGTGTAATTACGGTAAATGGTAAGATAACAGCAGATCAGACAGCTGCTATTGCTAAGGCAGCAAGAAAGTTCGGCAACGGAGACGTAGAATTTACATCACGTTTAACAGTAGAAGTAAGAGGAATTCATTTTAATGATATCGAGGCATTTCGCAGCTGTCTGGCAGAAGCGGGTCTGGAGACAGGAGGAACCGGATCACTGGTGCGCCCGGTTGTATCCTGTAAGGGAACCACCTGCCAGTATGGACTGTATGATACCTTTGATTTATCGGAAAAGATTCATGAGCGGTTCTACAAGGGTTATCACACAGTAAAGCTGCCTCACAAATTTAAGATTGCCACAGGAGGCTGTCCCAATAACTGCGTAAAGCCCAATTTAAATGATCTGGGCATCGTCGGTCAGATGATTCCCTGTGTTGACGAAGATATGTGTAATGGCTGCAAGAAATGCCAGGTTGAAACGGCATGTCCCATGAAAGCGGCAAAGCTTTCCGACGGCCTGATTGAAATCGACCAGGAGATCTGCAACAACTGCGGACGATGCATAGGAAAATGCCCCTTTGATGTGATTGAAGAGGGTACACCTGGGTTTATTGTGTACATCGGAGGAAGATGGGGGAAAAAGATTAACCACGGCAAAGCTCTTGGCAGGATTTTTAAGAGTGAGGAGGAAGTGCTGTCTGTCGTTGAGAAGACCATTCTTCTGTTTCGGGAACAGGGGCAGACCGGGGAACGGTTTGCGGATACCATTGAGAGGATTGGCTTTGAGAATGTAGAAGCCCAGCTTCTTTCCGATGACATTTTAAGCAGGAAGCAGGAAATCCTGGATGCAAAGCTGCATCTGGTGGGCGGTGCCACCTGCTAAGCATCTGGTTTCCATGTATCCTGCTCCATGATTTTAACAGCTCCCGGCGGTTTGTCAGAACGGGAGCTGTTTTTTCAGCCATACATCGGCAAGATGAAACCAAGCTTCCACTTCAGGAGATATCTGGTTTTGGGTGTTGGCTGTTACATGATTTGCCAAAGCCAGCCCATGTTCGCCATCCTGAAAGATATGGAGTTCATAGGGGACATGGTGTCTGGCCATTTCCAGAGCAAAGACCAGAGAATTCTCGGAATATACCAGTCCATCCTTTGATGTATGCCACAGAAAGGCAGGCGGAGTCTTTGAAGAGACAAAGCGGCTGGGGCTGTAGGTGTGAATGACATCCTCCGTAAGTGCTGTCTCTCCGGTCAGAGCCGCATTTGCCCGGTCCATAAAAGCAAACATCTCTTGTTTTGATTCATCTCCGGCTTCTTTAGCCGATTTCTCCTTCATTACCTGATAATCCAGCAGACCATAGGCAAGGATCAGCGCATTGGGACGGATCTCATCCGGACTGCATGGAGTGGGTAAAAGAGATTCCCCCAGTTCTTTTTCATGCCAGTGTACGCCAAGGCTTGCGGCCAGATGTGCGCCTGCAGAAAAACCGCAGATCCCAATTTTATCAGGATCAATAAACAGGCGTTCGCAATTCTTTCTTAAGTACCGGACAGTCTGAGCCAGTTCTTTTAGAGCGGTGCTGGCTACGCCGGTTCGTTTTCCTTCCGGATCACCTGTTGTATATCTTAGTACAACTGCGTGATATCCCATGGATAAAAACTTAAAAGCAATCGGTTCTGCTTCCCGGTCCGAGGTAAACAGATACCCACCGCCAGGCGCAATTACCATCACAGGACGTTTTTTGCCAGGCAAAAGCTCTTTGGAATCCTCGATCAGATATGCAGTAAAAAATCCGGCGGATTCATTTTCATTCAATTTATGGGTTTGAATAATCAAAATGACAGCCCCTTCCTTTACAAATATTATTTAATACATTGTACCAAATTATATACACAATCACCAGTACAAAGATTGAACAGCCCGGGACACAAAGCAAGGTAAGTAATCAGGAAGAGAAGACACAGAATAATCCGGCAGGTATTCTGGCAGCACTTGCAGCGGCATGTGCTCTTATTGGCGGAGGAGTTGTTTTCTGGCACAGAAAGAAAAGAAAATGAAGTTCATGGAGAAAAGAAAGTAAAGTATCGGCTTGACATTCTTAAGAGCCTGTGTTAATGTGGTAAAGTAAAAAAGTATCATACCAACAAGTGAAGTTCGTAGGAAAATGACGATTGTCTGCCGAAGGAGTAACACTCTCAGGCATCCGGATTGCCGGATAAGGACTATGAATGGATGTGGCTCTGGAGAATCTCATGAATGAGTGCCGAAGGTGCAAGGCGCGGGTGACCGCGTTAATCTCTCAGGCAAAAGGACAGAGTTTAAGTTCAAACGTTTAGCGGCAGTGACGCCCTTATTTGTTTGCTTTCAGAGCCAAATCATCCTGTATGGTTTGGCTTTTTTAGTAAAAAAAAGAGAGGGTCTATCACATGGAACAATTTACACAGCTGGTTGATAACGTCAGCAGCATTGTCTGGAACAGCATTTTATTGTATCTGCTGGTGGGAACAGGTATTTTATTTACTGTGCGCACACGGTTTGTACAGGTCAGAAAATTCGGGGAAGGATTTAAGAGACTGTTCGGCAGTTTTAAGCTGAATGGCGAGAATGCGGGCAAAGATGGAATGTCTTCCTTTCAGGCCTTAACTACGGCAATTGCCGCTCAGGTAGGCACGGGCAATATTGCAGGCTGTGCAACAGCACTTTATTCCGGAGGACCAGGAGCAATATTCTGGATGTGGGTGAGTGCATTTTTTGGAATGGCAACCAACTATGGAGAGGCGGTCCTGGCTCAAAAATATAAAACAGTCAATTCCAAGGGAGAAGTAACGGGAGGTCCGATTTATTATATCAAAGCCCGTTTTAAAGGAACTGGCGGCAAGGTTATGGCGGTATTTTTCTCCCTGGCAATTATCTTTGCCCTGGGATTTACCGGTAATATGGTTCAGGCAAATTCCATAGGTCAGGCCTTTCATACCGCTTTTGGTCTGAATCCTCTGATTGTGGGGATTCTGATTGCAGCGGTTGCGGCATTTACTTTTATGGGCGGTGTCAAGCGAATTGCTTCTCTGACAGAAAAACTTGTACCGGTTATGGCCGGATTTTATATTATAGGATGTCTGATTGTGCTGGTTATCAATCACAGCGCTCTCCTGCCTGCTCTTAGGTCCATTGTGATTGGAGCATTCCGCCCCCAGGCACTTCTTGGCGGTGCTGCAGGAATCGGAGTTCAGAAAGCCATGCGTTATGGTGTTGCAAGAGGTCTTTTTTCCAATGAGGCAGGTATGGGATCTACTCCTCATGCCCATGCAATTGCTAAGGTAGACAGACCCCAGGATCAGGGTGTCATGGCAATCATGGCTGTATTTATCGATACCTTTGTGGTTCTTAATCTCACTGCTTTGGTAATTCTTACCTCCGGCAGACTGGCTCCGGGAGTGGAAGGTGCGCCTCAGGGAACTGCTCTTGCCCAGGCTGCATTCAGTGAGGCATTTGGTTCCTTCGGGAATACGTTTGTAGCGATATGCCTTCTGTTTTTCGCATTTTCAACAATCATCGGATGGTACTTTTTCGGCGAGGTAAATGTGAAAGCTCTTTTTGGCGTAAAAGCAACAAAAATCTATGCTTTGATCGTTGTGCTGTTTCTGGTTCTCGGATCATTTTTAAAGGTTCAGCTGGTATGGAATTTATCGGATTTGTTTAATGCACTGATGGTATTTCCAAACCTGATCGCTCTTCTGGCCTCGTCCGGTATTGTAGCAAGGGCGGCCAGGGGAGAAGATATAATCAAATAGGTTCCTACTCCTTTATGCCGGTTAAAAATCCGGTGAATTCATGGAAAAGAGATTCTTCTACTTTTTTCATCCATACGGTTATGCCGTTCTCCGACAGACTTAAAAGGATGTGTATGGAACCGACGTATTCTCCCACCACGGAAACCGGGAGGTAAAGGGTCCTTGAGTCTGGCCACTGAGCTTTTACTGCAATCCTCTGTTCATAGCCATTTAAGATGCTCACATAAAGCTCTGTAAAGGAGAAGGGGATTTTGTATGTCTTACCCGGTCCCCACAGGGTAAGACTGCCCTCTTTGGTATCAAAGGAAAGGGAGAGTCTTGTGAATCCCTGGCTTCCAGGCAGCAGCCGGTAAGAAGCATCGTGAAAGGAAGGACAGAAACAGGCAGGAGGATTGGGGACAGGGTTTAAAAACTCCTTTAGTTCATCATGAATGATATCCAGTATTTTCTGCTGTCCCCCTCTGATGTTCTGGGTATCTGCCGTTATGACTAAAACCGTATCCAGCTCCGGATAAAAAAGCACATACTGACCGCCCATCCCGTACATTGCAAAGCCGTTTCGGATCTGCCAGATCTGATAGCCGTATCCCTGCTGTTCATCCAGAGTCTGCCCAAAATGCACGGTGGGAACCTGAAAGGAAACTGCATCTCTTAAATAATCTGCAAAAATCCCGCTCCCATGCCGGATTGTATCCATACAGAATCTGCCTGTCTTTATTAAATCTCCGGGACGTGCCATCAGGCCGGAGCCTCCCATTTCGCTTCCAAACGGATCTTTTATGATATATGCCTCTTTGGAAAAATCCAGTTCATTCAGACATTTTCCCCTTAAATAATCAAGAACTCCTTTGCCTGTCAGTTTTTTTACAAGTGCTGCCAGTGTATGTGCGGAGGAAGTATCGTAAAGAAAGATTTCTCCGCTCTTGTGGGTGGGAGGAACTTTAAAAAAGCTCTCCACCCAGTTTTTCTTCCTGTCAATCTTATAAGTGGTTGCAGCGTGACAGGTCTGCATGGTCAGCATGTGCTTTATGGTCATGTTAAGAAGCCAGGGACTTGTTTCTTCCCCCTTTAAATATTCAGGAAAATAGCCGGTTATGGGATCTGTAAGGGCAATCAGTCCGTCCTCCAGAAGGTATCCAACAGCCAGGGCGCAGAAGCTTTTGGTGATGGAGAACATGCGGTGTAAGTCCGATTGTGTATAGGGGGCCTGATAGTTCTCTGTAAGAAGGTTTCCGGCCTGTTCAGCAAGAAAACTGTGAATGGGCAGACCGCTTTCTTTCAGCCGGAGCCAGAGCCATTCCATACGGTCCTTAGATGGTACGTGATTGTTGTTATGCATTTATCTTATCCCTCATTTCTTTCGGAGATACACCATAGTTCTTTTTGAATGCTCTACGGAAGGAAGCAGCATTGTTATAACCAAGATACTGGTACAGCGTGGAAAGGCTGGTATCAGTCTCCAGTATAATCTCCCTGGCTTTTGCCATTCTGAGCCGCTCTAAATAGGTAGAGAAGTTTTCGGACACCTCTTTTTTAAAGAGATAGCTGAAATAGTTTTCTGAGATTCCAAATTCATCGGATATTTTAGTCAGACAAAGGTCGGAATCATGGTAATTATTGATGATGTAATCCTGTATTTTAATAATCAGTTCGTTACTTTCTGTATCTGTGCCGCAGATATCACAAAGCTCAAAGGAAATGGTCTTTAAGCTGTCAAGGCTCATCTCTCCTTCAAACTGCTTGTCAATCATATCTAAAAGTCTGAGTTTTTCTTCATCCAGTCCCTCTTCCGAAATGGTATGCCTCTTCTTAAAGACAGTGGCCCGGATATCGGATAAAAGCCATTTCTGCTGGGTGAAGGAAAGACTGCGTATGTTAGAATTCTCATTCCGGATCAGCTTAAATAGCTCCCTTACCTGATCTTTATTACCGGTAGAGATAAAGCCGCATAACTGAATGGATAAGCTTTCAGGAAAATAATATACATCATTTGACTTGGCAAAATCGTTGCAGCTTAAAATATATTTTTCCGTAGTGGTAATCGATTTTGCATCTTTTGCCTGTTGGTAGGATTTCCATGTATAGGATATCAGGCCGTTTCTGCCTCCTAATCCGCCCCTGATCCAGATTCCGTACTTTTCAAGAAGTTCTCTGTGCATGGCGAGGAAGACGTCTCTGTCTCTGTTTAACACCTGCTCAACCTGCATGGATTTATCGGAGGCGATCAGTACGGCAAATGCCCGGTCTGAAGGCTTGTAAATATACCCGGTATCCGGATAATAGCGCCGTAGCGCTTCTCTTACCAGCATATCGTAATTTTCAAAGCAAAGCTCTAGATCCTTGGCGCAGATGTCAGATTCCTCTGACGGAGATACTTCTGTATATAAAACGTGGAATTTGGTATCGGGCCGTTCCAGACCAAGCTCGTCTATGATATACTGCATCTCTATGTTATTGGTGATGCTTCCTTCCATGATTCGTCTCATGTAGGATTCCGCAACAACCGGCTTCTGCTTTTCCACAAGAAGATTCAGAGAGCTGGCCAGTGATTCCTTCAGGTTCAGTTCGTTGGACAGCTTTATAACCTTGCGGTTACCAAAGGATGAAAAGATCACTGCCAGAATTCCTCCAAGAATTATGGCTGCCAAAGTAACTGTTGTAAAGAAGCGCTGATAGGGGGTAATGGAGTAGTAGGCCTTTTCTTCCGGCTGTATCAGGTAGTAATTCCAGTTATTATAAGAAGAAGTCACTGTGGTGATTAACATTTCCTCCCTGTCTTTTACCTGGGTAAAATGTGCGATATTATGGTCAAAGGCCATATTTTTCAGTGTGTCATACTCAATAACAGGACCGCCTCCGGAAAGAAGAAACACCTGATTGCCGTTTTTGTCATAGGCAACCAGATATCCGTCGTTATAGAAGTTGATATTGGAAAAATAATTCATAATCTTGTCGTGGTCAAACTGATAGCAGATCACGGAGCTGCTGTGATTGGCGACCTGGGAGAGCGACGTCAGAGGATATATATACAGAAAGTTCTTTGACGAGGCACCGAGCTGCTCAAATGGAATAAATTTGTTCCAGTAAGCCGGATCCACCAGTATTTTTGATAGCTGAACCGGATCGATGGGATACTTCGTATTATGCCAGATGAAAAAATCGAAATCCGAAAAAACGATGGGAGAGATGGCATAGCTGGATTTCTCAATATAAATGAAAGAGTTGTTGATTGGCAGCAGAAGTTCCACTGGTGTAATGGATGATTTGAAACTTTGCTGAGTCTTATAACCAAGATAATAGAAGGAAGAATCTTCCCTGTTTTTTTTGTTAATCAGGTTATTAAAAAGGCTGTTGGAAGTTATCTGCTTCACTGATGCATTCGTCAGTTCCAGCGTATTGTCAAGCTGCGTGACAGAAGCAGACAGACTGAGCCGGTTCTGCTGATAGATACCGGTTTTTACCTGACGGTAAGAAAGTGAGTAAAGGATAACTCCAATCACGAGAATGATCGCCAGGATTAAAGTATAGGACAGCATCAGCTGATTTTTGTAGGACATATTTTTATTGTGTTCTAATGTAAGTCTGCGATTTTTCATATGCACCGTTCCTTTTTTCATATTAAAAATTATAGTATGAAATGGTGTTAAAATCAATGAGGTCCACCCCTTTACATTAAGATCTGTACATAGAACGTAAAATATGTACTCAAAAACGATCTCTGTCACTTCATATATAATTATGTCAAACCACGTACGGACTAAAATATGCAATATAAAATGTGCATAATAAACTACATGGAAAACAAGCTGTTTAGAGAAAAATGAACAACGATAGTAAATTATGTGCGTTGATATTGTGTGTCTGGGGTGCTATGATGGCAGTGCAAAAAAGGTGCGCACCACCAAATAACAAAACAATTATATTGGGAGGTTCTAAATGAGAGTTAAAAAAATGCTTGCAGCTGGTATGGCGGTTACCATGGCTGCTTCTGTGGCTTTAAGCGGCTGTTCTTCAACCGGAAAATCAGGAGCTGAGGCAACAAGTGCCGGGGCAAATGCGGAAAGCGGTTCTTCTGCGGGAGAAAGTAAGGCGGAGAGCGATATCAAAAAGCCTGAGAAGATTACCATCATGGTAAATGGAACGGTTACAACCAAACCAAATAACAGAGATGCATTTGAAAAAAGATGGGAAGAGCTGTCAGGTATTGATTTAGAAATTATACAGCCTGATCATGATGCGTACTTTGATGTTTTGGGTCAGACATTCGCCTCCGGTCCTGAGAACTGGCCGGATGCAATACTTCTTCAGGGAAGCTTCTATACCGGATATGCGGAGGAAGGTGCTCTCTGGGATATGACAGAAGCATGGAATAATTCCGAACTGAAATCCTCCGGCCGTTTTACAGGAGATGCAGTTGTTGATAACATGAAAATTGATGGTAAACTTTATGGATTTCCGGTTACCAGAGGAAATGGCTGTGTTACTTATGTAAAGAAAAAATGGCTGGATAATGTAGGCTTACAGGCACCTGCAACTTATGATGAGTATCTAAATATGCTAAAAGCGTTTACAGAAGGAGATCCTGACGGCAATGGAGTAAATGGGGATACCTATGGTTTATCGGCAGCCGGTTTCATTGGAACAGAAGAACCGTGGACCAATTATCTGCCTGAGTTTTATCAGGACGCATACCCATCCTTTGCAAAGGGAGAAGATGGTGTCTGGTATGACGGATTTACAAAGGATAATTTTAAGGCCGCACTGCAGCGTATGAGAGATGCCTATGCGGCAGGTTATATTGATAAGGAAACATTAACCAATGGTACAAAAGACTGCCGGAATAAGTTTTATGAGGATAAGTTCGGTGTGTTTACTTACTGGGCAGGTACCTGGGGAACCAACTTAAAGAACAATCTGGAATCAAACGGTCATGACAGCGAGCTGATTGCATTAAAGCCGATCAAGGAAGTTGGTACTTATGTAGAAAGAACTTCTCCGGTATGGGCAATTACTTCTTCCTGTGAGAATCCGGAGGGCGTATTCAAATATTTCATCGAATCCATGCTTGATGGCGGTGATCTGCAAATGCTCTGGTCCTATGGTGTAGAAGATGTTCACTGGTCAAAGAAAGCGGAAACAGTTCTTGATAAGACCTATAAAGAGGGTGAGTTCCATTTAAGGGAGAGTCTTGAAAACCCTGGCACACAGTACACCAAGCAGCATCTTGATCCGATGCTTGCAATCGCAACCTGGGAGGGGGATCCGGGAAAGGATGCGGTTAAAGAAGAGGCAAAAAACTCTCAGACTGTATTTAATGAAAACTGCCGTCAGGCGACCATTACCCCTTCTACAGAAGAAATGGCTACGTATAACGGAGACTTAATGACATTGAAAAAATCAATTATTGCAGATGTTGTGGTACAGGGTACTTCTGTAGAAGAGGCATTTAAGCGTTTCGAAAGCGATGGCGGAGCGAAATGGTCACAGATGATCGTGGATTCACTTAATAAGAAAGAATCAGCAAAATAGATTTAGAAAGGTTTTCCTATGAAAAAAAAGATGAAAGGGCCTGCAGCGAATGCTGCAGGCGAAAATAAACGGCCGCTGCTTGTTTCACTCCGATATTACAAGGGATTTTATCTGATGTTTCTTCCTGTTCTGATTTTTGCACTGGTGTTTCATTACCTTCCCATGCTGGGGATCAGATATGCCTTTTATTCCTATAAAGGAATTAAGGAGCCAGTATTTATCGGTCTGGCACATTTTGAAAAGATGATGAATATGCCGGGCTTCTGGAACGCATTTGGAAGTACCATCACATTAAGTATTGTGAAGCTTCTGTTAAATACCATTATGGCCGTTGTGCTTTCTCTTATGCTCAATGAGCTTCGGTCTGTAACTTTTAAAAAGATCACACAGACAATTGTGTATCTGCCCCATTTTATGTCATGGGTTGTTACGGCATCTGTATTTACTCTGATTCTTTCTCCTACCAGTGCAGGTCTTTTAAATGCTGTGCTGATTAAACTTGGAATTTTAAATGAGGGAATTTATTATCTTGGAAACCAGAGCTGGTGGCGCCCGATGTTTTATGTCATTAACGTCTGGAAGGATACAGGCTGGGGAACAATTATCTTCATGGCAACACTTTCCGGAATTAATCCGGAGCTTTATGAGGCAGCTTCCATGGATGGAGCGGGCCGGTTTAACAAGCTGCGTTACATAACCATACCGGCTCTTAACAATACCATTATTACAGTACTGATCTTAAATCTGGCTAAGGTTATGAACTTGTTTGAATCTGTATTTGTATTGCAAAACGATGCGGTACGCCAGCAGGCAGATGTACTTCAGACTTATATTTACACACAGACATTTAATTCCGGCGCTCTGCCTGATTACGGCTATACAACAGCAGTAGGTCTTGTTTCCTCGCTGGTAGGCTGTTTCCTTGTTCTTATCTGCAACAAGGCCAGCTATAAAGTTCGCGGAAGAGGAATTGTGTAGGGAGGAGAAAACATGAAAAAGAAAGCAACCGCATTTGACTATATGCTGGTGATCATATTCGTACTCATAAGTCTTATCATGATTATCCCGATCTACAAGGTTTTAATTGACTCGTTTGATTTAAAGACAGCTTATGGTATGAAACTGTTTCCGGAAAAGTTTGGTTTTGCAGGTTATATTTCTGTATTTACCAATCCGACTTTGTATAAACCGTTTCTGGTATCTATTTTTACGACTATCGTGGGGACGATTACGGGACTTACTGTAGCAACACTGGGCGCTTATGTGCTAATTCAGTGGAAAATGCCAGGAAGAACGCTGCTTGCAAATATTATGCTGTTTACCATGATCTTTAATGGCGGTATGATTCCCACTTATCTGATTATGAAGTCATTTCATCTGACCAATACCTTATTTGTGGTAATCCTTCTTCCTGCTATTAATGTTTATAATATGGTGCTTATGAGAAATTTCTTTGAGGGAATTCCGGCCAGCTTATTTGAATCGGCAGAGATTGACGGCTGCCCCCCCATGGGAATATTTCTAAAAATTGTCCTTCCGTTATCGAAGGCAGCACTTACCGCAATCGGTCTGATGTATGCGGTATCTTACTGGAACGACTATACCAATTATAAACTTTATATTACGAATGAAAATCTATATAATTTCCAAATGAAGTTAAGATCTGTTATAATGGGAAGTGATTTGCCCCAGGCGATCGGCGGCGCAACTGAGAACACAGTAAAAAACGCAGCTGTTATTGTAGCAATTCTTCCCTTCATGATCATATATCCATTCTGCCAGAAGTATTTTATTCAGGGTGTTAATATCGGCGCTGTAAAAGAGTAACGGTCAGGCAGAAAGAGGGGCAGAATTTCTGCTCCTTTTTTAGCGCAATTATTATGGGAGGTAATGGCGATGTCAATGTCAAAGTATCAGAATCCGGTTTTATATGCCGATTATTCAGATCCCGATGTAATCCGGGTGGGAGAAGATTATTATATGGTAGCTTCTTCCTTTACCTATCTTCCAGGTGTACCCCTTCTGCATTCGAAGGATCTGGTTCACTGGGAAATAATCAATCACTGTGTACGTTCCCTGCCTTTTGAAAAATATGAGAAGCCGTCACACGGCTCCGGCACCTGGGCGCCCTCCATCCGTTTTCATGAGGGTACCTTTTATGTATTTGTCCCTCTTCCGGATGAGGGGATTTTTGTAGCCACATCAGAAGACCCCTATGGAGAATTTAAGCTTCACTGCCTTCATGAGGTGAAAGGCTGGATTGATCCCTGTCCTTTCTGGGATATGGACGGAAAGGCGTATATGGTATTTGCCTACGCCAACAGCCGCTGCGGGATCAAACACCGGCTGGATCTGGTGGAAATCGATCCCCAGTGCAGAGAAATCATAGGAGAGCCGGTTACCATCTTTGATGGCGAGCAGATCGCTCCTACGACGGAAGGCCCCAAAATGTATTATGATCAGGGATACTATTACATACTTATGCCATCAGGAGGCGTGACTGCCGGCTGGCAGTCTGTTTTAAGAGCAAGGTCCGTAAAGGGACCTTATGAATACCGGATTGTGATGCACCAGGGAAATACATCCGTTAACGGTCCTCATCAGGGCGGCTGGGTCATCGCGCCGGACGGCAGGCACTGGTTTATCCATTTCCAGGATGTTATAGAGCTTGGGCGGATTGTTCACCTGCAGCCCATGTGCTTTCACAACGGCTGGCCCTTCATCGGAACGGATCAGAACGGGGATGGAATCGGGGAACCGGTTAAGGAGTGGAAGGTTCCTGCGGAAGGACAGCCGCAGTATAAAATCGCCCAGTCGGATGATTTTAAGAGCAGGAGACTTAGCCTTCAGTGGCAGTGGCAGGCAAATCCAAGGGATTTCTTTTACTCTTTAGATGGGCATAAAGGAATCCGGCTGTTCTGTCTGTCAAATCCCTCCAGGGAAAATCTTCTGTGGTATGCACCCAATGCCATGACCCAGATTCCACAGCACAAGACATTTACTGCCGTCACAAAGGTACGTCTTAACTGGGAACAGGAGGGGGATATGGCCTCCATTGGCATGATCGGACATTCCTATGCCTATTTTGGTATTCAAAGGACCGGCGAGGGTAACTGCCTTATGCTCTATACAGGAAAAGTAACCAATAAGGAGCTGCTTGGAGAGGCACAGGAAATTCGTGAGAGCTCCTGTCCATATGAGGACGATACGGTTTATCTGCGCCTGGAGCTTTTCTCCGACAAGATGTACCGCTTTTCCTGGTCTGCAGATGGAATCCGTTATACCTTTATGGGAAGTCCACAGCCTCTGTGCCGGGCCACCTGGTCAGGAGCAAAGCTCTGTCTTTGGAGTGCAAATAGAAACAATATAAGATCAGAAGGGTACGGGGAATATGAATTTATACACATTGAAGACAGAAGCGGCAGCTAAGCAGGCCTTTGAGGCGGCGAAGCGGGGAGATTATGACACGGTTGTCCGTTTGATAGATCACAGCTTCAATACAGAGGATTGTGATGGGGAAGGGAACAGCCTTCTCCACTATGCGGTGGAAGGAAAAAATCAGAAGCTGGTGAAGTATCTGGTGGAACGCTGCAGGATGGACCCGACATGGGTGAATCAGTCCATGTGTTCACCTTATGACCTGGCGGAGGGGACCCCGCTTGAAGAATATTTGAAAGGTGTATGCGGTTTTTCCCGTGAGGGATGCTACCGCAACCCGGTTTTAAGAGGAATGCACCCGGATCCCAGTATTGTACGTGTGGGGGAGGATTACTATATGGTGAATTCCAGCTTCCTTTTCTTTCCATGCATTCCCATTTCCCATTCAAGGGATTTAATCCACTGGGAAACCATCGGTTATGGTATTACTGATGAGAAATGGGCAGAGGAGCATCTTGGAGAGCTGGAAGGCGGACGGGGATTCTGGGCGCCGGATATCAGCTGTCATAACGGGAGATTTTATATCTGTGCAACCCTGCGCAATAATGATGATGCGCCCTTTATTCAGACCCAGATGGTTACCAGCTCCCATAATCCTGCAGGTCCCTATGAGACACCGGTTATTCACAATGTACTGGGAATTGATCCCTCCATCTTTACAGATGATGATGGAAAACGGTATATGCTCATTAACAGGGGTGCCAGAATTATGGAGATTTCAGAGGATGGAAAAGAGCTGCTGTCATTGCCGGAGCTGATCTGGTACGGGCATTCCGGTCATGCGCCGGAGGGACCTCATCTGATAAAAAAGGCTGGGTATTATTATTGCTTTCTGGCAGAAGGCGGAACTGGAAAAGGACATATGATTACGGTTGCCAGATCTGAAAACTTATATGGTCCTTATGAGGACTGTCCGTACAATCCTGTTATGCACCAATGGGATGAAATGGGTGCCATTCAGTGCTGCGGTCATGGAAAGCCGGTTGAGACGCCTGACGGCAGATGGTTTATGATATATTTATGCTCACGGTTTATTGACGGGACCTGGGGAATGCTTGGGAGAGAAACCTGTCTCGATGAAATTACCTGGACGGCAGATGGGTGGCCGGTGGTAAACGGACGAAAAGGCCCTTCCTATATGGCGCCCCTTCCGTTTTCCTATGAACCAGGGAAAACGGCTGTCTGCAAAGCGGGGGACGGCTGGCTTTCTCCAAGGACCAGGGACAGCAGCCGGGTATGGACTGCAAAAGACGGAACCCTGTGGATCAGAGGAGACGGACTGGATTTATGCAGCAGAGAGTGCGGCAGCCTGCTTGTTAAATTTCAGCCGGATTTCTGTTTCCACGCAGAGTTTGAGATGTGGATACCAGAGGAAGAGAAGGAAGAATATACCTCTGATGGGGGTATGACTCTTTATTATGATGAAAATACCTACATAAAATTTGGTGTGACAAAAAATCAGGTATTTGTATCGGAATATGTGGACAACGCCTATGTAAGGACGGAAAGCGAAGAGTACTCCTTTGATGGGCATGTCCTGTTACGGGTTGAGACAGACGGTCTTAACAGAATCTTTCTACTAAATAATAAAATCCTGTGGCGGTGGACCGATGTGACTTCCATCTGTTCGGAAGGCCTTACAAAAGGAAAACGTTTTACAGGAGCAGCTTATGGAGTGTACGTAAATGGCAGCAATCTTTTATGCTGGAGACAGCACGGTAAAATTTAATAAAGCCTCCACATACCCCCAGACGGGGTTATCACAGGCGATGCTTCTTTATCTGGCAGACGGCGTGGAGATGAAAAGCTTTGCCCAGAATGGGAGAAGCACAAAATCTTTTCTGGATGAGGGGCGTCTGGTTCTCATGGAAAAGGAGATGAAAGAGGGAGATTTTCTCTTTATACAGTTTGGTCACAACGATGAGAAGGATGATCCGGCCCGCCATACAGATCCGGATACCACATTTAAAGAAAATCTGATGAGTTTCATTGGGGCTGCAAGAGGAAAAGGGGCTTATCCTGTACTCATTACCCCGATTGCCAGAAGGCTTTTTAATGATCAGGGCAAATTTCTTCCTGGCAGCCATGGAGCTTATCCGGAGGCAGTAAAGCAGACCGGAGAAAAAGCCTGCGTTCCGGTAATCGACTTAACAGCTGTTACGGAAGCTTATCTGGAAGCAGCAGGCGACTTAGCCTCGAAAGCGTATTTCATGTGGCCTAAGGACAATACTCATTTAAAGCCGGAGGGTGCAGTTATCATGGCGGGTTTCCTTTGTGAAGAGCTGAGAAAACTGGGGAAACCTTATGCAGATCTGTTAGACAATGGCAATGTTCCTGCCGAGAATCAGGGACTTGATGTTTCTTAGGGAGAAGACAATGGATCAATATGAGAAAATGGAACACCGGTTTGTGGACTGCTATAAGAGGTACGGAAATCGTTCGGTTATGGTGCTGCTGGGTTTTTATAGAGGGCAGTACCATAAGTTTCTGCTTTCCACCTTCTTTTTTGTAATTAAACATGCCCCCAGTCTCTTTGCTGCGCTTCTCACTGCCAATGTGATCAACGGAGCCATAGCAGGAGGAGAAAAGGGAAAGCATGCAATCCTTTTAAACGTGGCTGTCTGGCTGGGGCTTTTGGCTGTTCATCTTCCGGCAAACTGGCTTCATAACAAATACAAAAACCAGGTAATACGTAAAACGGAGGCCGGGTTAAGGGGCGCTCTGGTCAGGAAGCTTCAGGAACTGTCCATTCCCTATCACACGGAGATTCAGTCAGGCAGGCTCCAGTCCAAGATCATACGTGACGTGGAGGCAGTGGAGACCTTATCTTCCCAGCTGTTTGTTAATCTGATGAACATTATGATGAATCTGGTTATCACTCTGGGTATTACAGCCGTAAAAAACAGGACTGTGCTTATGTTTTTTCTTCTGGTAGCTCCGGTGACTGCGATAACAGTCGTTGCATTCCGCAAACGAATCCACAGCGAAAACAGGGCATTCCGCCGTGAGATGGAGGAGACCAGCGCCCGGGTAATGGAGATGGTGGAGCTGGTTCCTGTCACCAGAGCCCATGCGCTGGAACAGCAGGAAGTTGAAAAAATCAAGGAACAGCTGGAAGAAACCGCAGACAAGGGATACCGGCTGGACATGGTACAGGCACATTTTGGGGCAGTCAGCTGGTGCGTATTTCAGGTGTTTCAGGCTCTGTGTCTGGGATTTTCCGGATATATGGCCTGGAAGGGAGCCATAAAGATCGGCGATGTAACTTTTTATCAGGCAAGCTTTACCACGGTGGTCAGCCAGTTTACGGGGCTTATTAATCTGCTTCCCATTCTGACCAAGGGACTTGAATCGGTTACTTCCATCGGTGAGGTCTTAATTTCCGATGATGTGGAGCATAATGAGGGAAAGAGCGAGCTGAAGGAATTAAAGGGCAGTTTCACCTTTCAGCAGGTTGAGTTTTCCTATAAAGGTTCCAGTGAGCGGGTTCTTTCGGGAATTAATCTGGAAGTAAAGGAAGGGGAGACCATTGCGCTGGTTGGAGAATCCGGATCGGGAAAGACTACCATATTGAATCTTCTGATTGGTTTTATCACACCTGGCAGCGGAAGGCTTTTCATCGACGGAACGGATATGAGTGACATCAATTTAAGAAGCTACCGGAGATTTATCTCGGTGGTGCCCCAGTCTCCGGTTCTCTTTACAGGTACTGTAAGGGAAAATATTACGTATGGACTTTTAAATGTACCGGATGAAGCGGTGAATCATGCGGTAGAAGCCGCAAACTTAAAATCAGTCATTGCCAGACTTCCCAAAGGGCTGGATACCATGATTGGAGAACACGGTGCCAATTTGAGCGGCGGTCAGAGACAGAGAATTTCCATAGCGAGAGCAATTATCAGAGATCCCCGTGTGATTATACTGGATGAAGCAACCTCGGCACTTGATACGATTTCAGAAAAGGAGATTCAGGATGCTCTCGACCGGCTGATTAAAGGCAGAACTACATTTATTGTTGCCCACAGGCTTTCAACGGTAAGAGGAGCAGACCGGATCGTGGTTTTAGACCAGGGAAAAATCAGGGAAGAAGGGAGTTATGAGACACTGATGGAGTTAAAAGGGGAATTCTATGAGATGGAGCGGCTCCAGATGGCATTAAGATGAAAAAACGGTTTACATCTTAAACAATCCGGTGTATAATCAAATCTTACATACGTAGTAATTTAGCAGTCTGCAGGGAGGTTTTAAAAGGGGTCCCTGTTCCTTTCATATTATAAATATTACAAGCGTAAGAATAAGGAGAATTATGCGCCGCAGTCATTTATTTAAGAATAAGAGCTTTCCAGACATTTCCTTTCAGATTCCCAGATTATTGATATTGGGAATGTTTTTTGGATTTTTATTATCGGCACTGATCGTACGGTTATATCATTTACAGATCATGGAGGGGGCTGCCAGTCAGGAAGAGTTTATCACCTCCATTATGAAGACCCAGAGGCTTCCCGGCAACAGAGGGAACATCTATGACAGGAACGGAACGCTGCTGGCTTCCAACCGTCTTTCCTATAACATCACTCTGGAAGATTCCGGGAATTATAAGAATCAGAAGGAGAAGCAGAAAGCATTAAACGGAATCGCCTATCAGCTCATTGGTCTTGTAGGAGATGAGGATAAATTAAATGTCAGTCTTCCCATTAAGGTGAATGAGGAAGGAAACTATGAGTATACGGTAGACGGCTGGAAGCTGAGCAGGTTTAAGGCAGATTTTTATGGAAAGAGCCAGGTTACGGATTTAACAGAAGAGCAGTCGCAGAAGACAGCGGCAGAACTTATGGAGGATCTTTGCGGAAAGAAGAAATTCATGATTGATTCGTCCTATCCGCAAGAGGAGCAAAAGAAGTACGGACTGCCTGAGACGATGAGCGCTAAGGAGATCTTACAGGTTGCCAACATCCGTTACGGTCTGTCATTAAACTCCTATCGGAAATACTTACCATATCTTGTGGCCTCTGATGTATCAGACAAAGCCATGGTAGGAGTGATGGAACAAAAGCACAGTCTCCAGGGAGCCGATGTGGAGAACAGCAGCATCCGGGTATACTATGGCGGAGAAAGCATGTCTTCCATACTTGGATATACAGGCGGAATATCAGCCGATGAGCTGGAGGCTCTTGGTGAGAACAACAATATTTACTCCAATCAGTCGGTAATCGGCAAAAGCGGGATTGAAAAATCCATGGAGGAGTGGCTGCGGGGACAGGATGGAACCCAGGAATTCTATACAGATGTTGTTGGAAATCCCAAGACAGAACCGGTTATCACCAGCAGTCCGGGCACCGGCAAGGATGTTTATTTAACAGTGGACAAAGGATTGCAGGATGCGGTATATCAGATGTTAAAACAGCAGATTGCCGGAATTCTTCTGGCTAATATGGTGGAAACCAGAAGGGCTGAGATGCCAAAAGCTGCCGATGCATCCCAGATCCGCATTGCTTCTGACGAGGTGTACTATGCACTGATTCAAAATCATGTCATTGATACGGAACGGTTAAAAGAAGAGAATGCATCGGATCTGGAAAAAAAGGTATACGGAGATTTTAAGCGGAAAAAGGAAGCAGTGATTAGTCAGCTGTCCGCTGCCTTCGATGCGTCCGGAGCTGCTTATCAGGCACTTGGTCCGGAGGTGCAGGGATATTTGGATTTCCTGGTCAGTCAGGCTCGGAAAGACCAGTTTCTATTGAACGGAAGCGGAACCTGGGACTGGAAGGAAAAGAGCCTGAGGCAGTACTTAACTGAATCCATCGCAGCAGGCCATATGGATCTAAGCCGTCTGGAAAACAATGAAAAGTATACGGAGATCCAGGATGCAGAGCGTCTTGCAGAAGAAAAGATGCTGAAGGATATAACGGAAAACCGGGAATTTGAACAGAAAATTTATCAGGCGATGATCGGGGAGGGATCCTTAAGCGGAAAGGAGACAGAACAGCTGCTTTATGAACAGGGAGTTCTTTCCAAGGATGATCCGGATTATCCCCTTCTGATGAATGGCCAGTTAAGTGCCTGGCAGTTTATCCGTAAGAAAATCACCAATCTGGAGATCACACCGGCTCAGCTGGCTTTAAATCCATGTTCCGGTTCGGCAGTTGTGGTAAATCCCCAGAACGGAGAGGTGATTGCCTGCGTCAGCTATCCGGGCTATGATAATAACCGGCTGGCAAACCAGATGGACACCTCCTATTACCAGCAGCTGGAACAGGATTTGTCCCTTCCTCTTTTCAACCGGGCCACCAGCCAGCTGACGGCTCCCGGTTCCACCTTTAAGCCGGTTACGGTAATTGCCGGATTAACGGAAGGAGTCATTCAGACGGATACCAGCGTTTTATGTACCGGTGCATTTGATAAGGTAGAACCGCCTCTGCGGTGCTGGAAACGTGCCGGCCACGGGGTGATCTCTTCCAGTGCGGATGCACTGAAGAATTCCTGTAATGTATATCTGTCGGAGATCACCTACAGGCTGGGAACGGGTGCAGACGGCAGTTTTTCAGAGGATAAGGGACTGGGCAGCTTAATTAAATATGCCCAGCTTCTGGATCTGGATAAAAACACCGGAATTGAAATCGGGGAGGCAAAACCTCATGTGACCGATCAGTATGCGATTCCATCCTCCATTGGGCAGGGAACCCATAACTATACTACTTCCCAGATTGCACGTTATACGGCTACTCTGGCAAATCACGGACAAAGCTATCAGCTGTCCATGATCGGCAAGATTACAGACGGAGACGGTACAGTGGTGAAATCCTTTGCCCCTTCCTTAAGCAGTACGGTTAACTTACCGGAATTTGTATGGAATGATGTGGCGAAAGGTATGAACGAGCTGGTAAAATCCAATGCGACCTTAAAAGATATAAAGATAGATGCAGCAGGAAAAACCGGTACTGCAGAAGAATCAAAAACAAAACCCAACCATGGTCTGTTTATTGGATATGCGCCCCTTGTCAATCCTCAGATTGCCATAACTGTGAGAATTGCAAACGGATACAGCTCCGGTAATGTGGTAGGCGTGGGAAAAAATATTTTTAATTATTATTTCCATCTGGAAGATACCGAAAAGATTCTGACCGGTACGGCTTCCGGTGTATCCAATAACCTTCGTACGGATTAAAGGAGGAATGGAATGAGTCGGGGAATGAAACGATTTGTATTCAGCACTGTCTGTACCTTATTGATATTGGTGACTGGTGTGGCCGGAGGGATGTTATTTCTCCGTTATGAGAATAAAAAGGAGTCAAAAAAGAAGCCGGATGCACTCCTAACAGATTATGTCTCCAGTTTACAACATGCAGATTACGGGGCCATGTACGGTATGCTTGACCAGCAGAGCCAGCTAAATATAAGTCTGGAGGATTTTACTGCCAGAAACAAGAATATTTATGAAGGAATTGAAGCAGAGGATATAAAGGCTGAGATAACAGGCGTTGACTTAAAAGATGGGGAAGCAGCAGTCACTTATCAGATGAGTTTAAACAGTCTGGCAGGTGAAGTCAGTTTTTCCAATCAGGCGGTTTTTAAAAAAGAGAAGAAAGCCGGCTATAAACTGGAATGGAATGACAGCATGATATTTCCGGAGCTTACTAAAACCGATAAAGTCAAAGTAGTAACGGATAAGGCGGAAAGAGGGAATATTTATGACAGGAACGGTTTTCTGCTGGCTGGAAAGGGTACTGCCTCCTCTGTTGGTCTGGTTCCTGGGAAAATGAGCCAGGATTCCGGCAAGGATGTGGAAAAACTGGGAGAACTGCTCTCCATATCTCCGGAGAACATACAAAAAAAGCTGTCTGCAGGATGGGTAAAGGAAGATTCCTTTGTTCCGCTGAAAACCTTAAAGAAGGCGGATGACTTTAAACTTCAGTCGGAACATGCCAGTGAAGAAGACAAAAAGAACAAAGAGCTTCAGGAACAGCTTCTGACCATTCCCGGAGTGCTGATTACAGATACAGCCGTGCGATCTTACCCGCTGGAGGAAAAAGGAGCCCATCTGATCGGATACGTCCAGAATGTGACGTCTGAGGATCTGGAAAAGCATAAGGGGGAAGATTACTTAACGGACAGCGTTATTGGAAAAAGCGGTATGGAAGGACTGTATGAAAAGGAATTAAAGGGAACAAACGGCCGTACCATATTCATTGCAGATGCGTCAGGAAATAGTAAGAAAAAGCTTGCGGTAAAACCGAGAACGGACGGTGCGGATATTACGCTCACCATTGACAGCGCGCTTCAGAGCACGATTTATGATACGTTCCAGGAAGATAAAAGCTGCAGTGTTGCCATGAATCCCCATACAGGAGAGATTCTGGCTCTTGTAAGCACTCCCTCCTACGATGACAATGATTTTATTCTGGGGATGCCGGCAGACAAATGGGATTCTTTAAATAATGATGAGCGAAAACCTCTTTATAACCGGTTCCGCCAGAAGTTTGCTCCGGGTTCTTCCTTTAAGCCAATTACTGCTGTAGTTGGACTGGGAAGCGGCGCTATTGATCCCAATGAAGATTATGGAAGCACAGGGTTAAGCTGGAGAAAGGATGAGAGCTGGGGGAACTATTACGTAACCACCCTTCATGACAGCAGTCCGCTTAATCTGGAAAATGCATTTATATATTCCAACAATATTTATTTTGCAAAGGCGGCTTTAAAGATAGGCTATGATGATTTTATGGCAGGGCTTAATAAGCTGGGATTTAACCAGCCCCTTCCGTTTGAGATTTCCGTTGCCCAGTCCCAGTATTCCAATTCAGACCGGATTGAGTCAGAAGTGCAGCTGGCTGACAGCGGCTATGGCCAGGGACAGATGCTTGTAAATCCGGTACATCTGGCTGCCCTTTATACGATGTTTGCCAATGAAGGGAATGTCATCCAGCCTGTTCTTAAGGCTGAACAGAATGCTGCGCCCAAAATATGGCTTCAGGGAGCCTGCTCAGCTGAGAATGCCAATCTGGTCCGTGAGGATTTGATTAAGGTTGTAAGCTCGGAGCATGGTACCGGTCATGCCATCATGAGATCTGACATTAAGCTTGCAGGAAAGACGGGAACTGCAGAGATCAAAGCCTCAAAAGGGGATACCACGGGGACGGAGCTAGGCTGGTTTTCGGTATTTACCGCAGATCCGGATACAAAATCACCACTGCTTCTTATCAGCATGGTGGAGGATGTGAAAAACCGGGGCGGAAGCGGGTATGTAGTGCGAAAGGATAAACGGATACTGGATTCCTATCTTCCGGTACAGTAGTGAAAAAGACAGAGCTTAAGGCTGGAGTAACTTCTCCTTTCTTAAGCTCTGTTTTATTGTTTGTAGATATTCCGGTCATTTAAGATATCCAGTGTAATCGCTGCAGCGGTACGACCATCGGCAAAACTGCCGTTGTGAATGTTGGTAGAGAACACATAGGTCTCATTGCAGGATTTTGCAAAACCGATAAACCAGCCGTTGATGCTTTGACGGTTTATTGTTCCGGTTCCCGTTTTCCCATATAAAGAGACACCCTGGCTGGAGGACAGGTAAATGGAATCCTGCACTGCTTTTATATGATCCGGTTTAAAAGGAAGCGTTCCCTGGGAAAGGCGGGCTAAGAGCTCCACCTGCTCTGCCGGGGAGATTTTAAGTGAAGATTCCAGCCAGTAGCTGCCAAGTCCTCCGGATAAATCCTGATTTCCATATTCCAGGCGCATCATGCAGTCTTTTAAGGCAGACATACCGTTCTTTTCATCAAGAGCTTTAAAATACCAGTTAACAGAGTGGTTCATAGCGGTATCAAGGGTCTGGTCCTCATTCCAGGCATCAAAGGGGTAGGGGGTTTTATCCCACTTTATGTAAGAGGAACCTGGGGTAATGACTCCGTGTTCCAGAGCGCACAGTGCGCTGTAAATCTTATAAGTGGAATCAGGGGAAATCCGGGTTACAGCCCCTTCCTGATTGTAGATATGGTATTGATTGGAATTGACTTCGTAGAGGACAAAGCTTCCTTCATATCCATGGAAATAAGAGTCTAAATCCAGCTGATTTATGTGTTCCGGATGAAACGGGTAAGAAGCCCCCCCGGATGCAGCTGCAGACGTGACAGGCATAAAGGCAAACAGCAGGAAAGCGGCAATGACCAGAATAAAACGGCTTTTCCACCGCACCCATCCGGATTCTTTCCGATAGGCAGCAATGCAAAGGATTCTCCTGTGGATTTCCTTTTCAGAACCTGCGATCTGGACAGCGGGAGAGAGGCGCCTGGACATATTTTCAGCGAAACGAATCAGGGTTCTGCCATAATCCAGATAGCTGTTCTCTTCAAGCCTGGAAAGCACCGATAAATCACAGGCAACTTCCTGATCCTTTCTCATCTCTTTTAACCCAAGCCATACTGCCGGATGATACCAGTACAGGATTTGAGCGAGAGCTATCAGCCGGTTAATAAAAAGATCTCCGTGTTTAATATGTGACAGCTCATGAAGAAAAATGTAGCGTATTTCTTTCTCAGTAAATTCTGACAGCATGTGAATGGGAATAATGATTACCGGTTTTATAAAGCCGGCAGCTATGGGTGAATTCAAATATGCACTGCTGTATACCGGGATATTCTTCTTTATTCCGAGTTCATGCCGGCAGCTGTCAAACAGCTGTCTGATCTGCCTGTTTTGCAGAGGAAGAGATGCCCTTGTGATTTGTCTGATTCTAAAGCTGGAAATAATATTCAGGACTGACATGACACCAATCCCAAGTCCACATATATATGGCAGAACGGAAGGAAAATGAAGAACAGCCCTGCGGCTGACGGATATTGAGAAATCTTCAATAAAACCGGAAACATCAGCACCATAACAGGAAGCTGATGCAGCTGCTTTTACTGGAGATATACCGTCTCCAAGCCGGCCAAACAGACCCAGTCCGTGACCTGCAGAAATCATGGAGGAGGGGAGAAATGGAAAGATCAGTACAAACAGCAGTAAATACCAGATTCTGTATTGGGCTTTCCAGGTAAGATGATTTTTAAGAAGCTTTTTTATCAGAGGGATGATTCCGGCTATTATAATTATAACAACGCAGTTTAACATAAGTCGGGTTATAAGTGAAAGAAGCATCATTATGATTCCTCCCCATGTTCTTTAAAAAGAAGCTTTTTCAGTTCAGCTAAGTCCTCGTCAGATATATGATTGCTGTTGATGTAATTAGTGACCATACCGGATATCCTGCCATTATAGAACCGGTTTAAAAAGTGGCTGTTTTCCTTCTTCAGATAGTCGTTCTCTTTAATAAGAGGAGTATAAATGAATACACGGCTCTCTTTTGTGTAGGTGACAGCCCCCTTTTGCACCAGCCTTTTTAACAGGGTGTGAATCGTCTTGGGATTCCAGTCAGTTGTCTGTGTCAGTTTTTCGGTTACCTCGTTGGTGTTAATTGGAGCGTACCTCCAAAGTACCTTCATCACTTCATATTCTGCTTCAGAAATTTGCGGAAGGTGGCTCATACTTAATCTCCTGTTCTTACAAGTGTAATACATATATTATAAGAGCACAAAGCCTAAGTGTCAACAAACCCGGTCCTATTATTTTATAGGTGTGTTTAAACCTGCCACATCATCAACCGGAATAGAGAATGTGATGGCGTGCTCTCCGGTTTCTTTTAATACGGTTTCACAGATGGATTTTAAAATCGCCGGTTTGTCTGTTTTGGGAACCAGCATAAGAAGAATTTCTTTCTCATTTGAAACTGTCATTCCTAACAGCTTTTTGGAAGAATCACCGCCCATTTCTCTTGCCTTTATAAGTGTGCCGCCTTTGCATCCTGCAATTCGTGCGGCCTCCATAACAGGGGTTGAAAGGTCTGTATGAATGACGGATGCGATTAACTCATACGCGTTTGTATCTGACATAGAACGTTCCTCCTTGTGATAATCTGTAGATAAATGTTCCTGATTGCCCGTTATGCCTGGTTTCAGAAGATTGAAAGCTGCAGCGCTGATTCCGGTCAATGAGATGGTGAATACGATGCCATATCCGGGTTTATCCAGCTCCAGTTTTTTATGAAGCGCAGATAAAAGGGTATGGGAGGCTGACTGATCGGCAACTCCGATTATTAAGTCCTTTTCCGGTTCGTCCAGTCCGAGACAATCTTTAATGGCTGAACTGGCTGTTCCATGGCCTCTGACATTTAAAAGCAGTTCCTGATGATATTCTTTGAAAACGGAAGCAGCCTTTTCGCCTTTTCCACGGTCTGCAATGACCGTAATCCAGTAAATTTTATGATTGGAAGTCATCTGCTTCCTCCTTTCCTAAGTCTATAAATTCCAGTTCCATATCAATTGTGGGTATACCGGTGAAGGAACCGGATTTTTTCGTTTTGAAATGGTAGATCACCCCGATCAGCTGAATGGTGATTAAGGGTGTCATGGCAACCATGGCAACTATGCCAAAGGCATCAGTCACAATGTTTCCGCCCGCTGCTTCACATGCACCCATTGCAAACGGAAGCAGGAAGGTGGCTGTCATGGGACCGGAAGCCACGCCGCCGGAGTCAAATGCTATGGATGTAAAAATGTCCGGTACCACAAAGGACAGACCAAGTGCCAGTGCATATCCGGGAACCAAAAGTGCAAGAAGGGGGAGACCGGTTAAAATTCTTAGGACAGATAGTCCCAGTGAAACAGACATACCCACAGATAATCCTGTCATCATGGTTTTCTCGGAAACAGAGCCTCCTGTGATATCTTCCACCTGTTTATTTAATACTAAAACAGCCGGTTCAGCCTTTACAATGTAGTAACCGATGAGCATGGCGATGGGAATCATAATCCAGTTATAGGAAAGAGAGGCAAGCTGCTTTCCCAGGTAATTACCGGCCGGCATAAAGCCAACGTTGACCCCGGTTAAAAAAAGCGTGAGTCCAATGTAGGAATACACAATACCCATCAGTATTTTAATTACCTGTCTCTGCCTGAGCTTTAAGAAGAATATCTGAAAAACCACAAAAAACAGAAGAATGGGAAACAAGGCCAGAAATACTTCTTTTGCATAAACCGGGAATTCATGCTGAAAAGCCAGCCATAGATCCTGGGAATTGGTGAAAGCAGGAATTACCGTGGGCTCATAGCTGCTGGAAGAGGAACCGTAGAGCAATCCAAGAATCATAACTGAGATAACCGGTCCTACTGAGCAGAGGGCCACAAGACCAAAGCTGTCGCTGCCGGAATTTTTACTTCTGCCGGCAGAGGAAAGTCCGACGCCCAGAGCCATGATAAATGGAACTGTAATTGGCCCGGTAGTCACCCCTCCTGAATCAAAAGCCACAGCCAGAAAATCTTTTGGTACAAAAATGGCTGTAACAAAAAGTATTCCGTAGCAGATCAGAAGAAGCTTTGACAAGTTCCAGCCAAACAAAATTCTTAAAAAGGCCAGGGCAAGGAAGATTCCCACACCGGCTGCTACAAAAAGAATCAGCACCATATCAGGCACGGCAGGAGTCTGTCCGGCCAGAACCTGAAGGTCCGGTTCTGCGATGGTAATGATAAAACCAATAATGAAGCAGGCAAAAACAATAATGGGAAGTTTTTTTGATTTTGCCAGATGGCTTCCTGTTTTTTCTCCGATGATCATCATGGACATATCTGCACCAAGAGTAAAAAAGCCCATTCCGACAATGAGTAAAGCTGCACCTACCAGAAACAGCATCAGCGGATCAAGCGGCATAGGTGTAATTGTTATACACAAAAC
This sequence comes from Bacillota bacterium, assembly GCA_023386315.1. GTDB lineage: Bacteria > Bacillota > Clostridia > Lachnospirales > Lachnospiraceae > Lacrimispora. The sequence continues at coordinate 186,288 of JAEWJZ010000029.1, forward strand.
CAGCACAATGCATGTAACGGGCAGAACAGATGAAAGGGATTCAATAATTTTTTCCTTTAATTTTTGATTCAAGTGAATACCTCCTGTTGTCCGTTTTTTTTTGAGCCGGGGGACATAGGAGTAAAATAGCCAAAAAACCGTGTCCTGCCTCTCCGGCTCTGTTATATATTAAGTATAACACAAAAATAGTTGCGATTGCAACTAAAAGCCTGTTAGACTTTTGTTAATAAATTACCGGTACTTTGAAACCTCCTCGTAGTTTTCTCCCAGCCTGGTTTCTGTAAAGGGGACAGAGGGCCCAAGACGGAAAACAGGTTTTAATATAATGGGAGTGATAATGGTGGTAATAATGACAACAAGGACGACTGGTCCAAGAAAATCTCCGCTGAGGAGTCCCAGCTGCTGTCCTTTACCAGCCACAATAAGCGCGACTTCACCTCTGGAGATCATTCCCACTCCAATCCGAATGCTTTGATAATTTTTATAACCGCAGAGTTTTGCACCGATTCCGCAGCCAATTACTTTGGTTAATATGGCAGTGAGAGTTAAAAGAACTGCAAAGAGAACGATGGCAGGGGTCATGGGAGGAAGTTCCACTTTAAGACCAATGCTTGCAAAGAATACCGGTGAAAGCAGAAGATAGGACAGAGTGTCAAATTTTGAAGTTAAAAACTGGGATTTCTGGGTGTTGGATATGATGACTCCGGCGATATAGGCCCCTGTAATATCGGCTACACCGAAAAAGTGTTCCGCTATGTAAGACATAAGAAGACAGAGAGAGAAGGCAGCTATAGCGTGGCGCTGTAGGCCCCGTTCCGCGTTGTTGCTCCAACGGGAATATGCTTTATAGATCAGAACACCGCCAATGGCAGAAAAGACAAAGAATGCAGCAATTTTTAATAAAACAGCAAACAGATTGACGTTTGGATCGGTTGTGCTGGTGATGATGGTGAGTGCGATGATACCAAGTACATCATCGATTATGGCAGCTCCCAGTATGGCATTGCCCGAGTGGGTTTTTATTTTTCCGATTTCTTTCAAGGTTTCCGCCGTAATACTTACAGAAGTCGCGGTGAGTATGACTCCGATAAACATATTCTGAAGAAACAGAGAACAGGAAGCGTCTGAAGCGATCATTCCTGGGCGGTTAAAGAAGTAAGCCACTGCGAAACCGCCGAGTAAAGGCACAATGACACCAATCAGAGCGATGATAAACGCTGATTTACCGCTCTTTTTTAATTCTTTTGTATCCGTCTCCAGACCGGCACAGAACATGAGAACAATCACACCGATTTCAGCCAGTTTATCCAGAAACTCGGTTTCATGCAGCGTGCCTGACACGGCAGGACCCATAATTACCCCGGCTAACAGCGCACCGACCACCTGAGGCATATGAAATTTTCTGGTGACAAGACCTAAAACCTTAGTGCTTAAAAGAATAATTGTGAGATTCAATAAAAATCTGTAATCCATACTAACCCCTCCTTATAATTATGTAAGATCAACAAAATTTATATTACTCCTCTTTGATAATACTGTCAATTGTTACTAAGAATTCGTCTCTTCTTTACAGAAGTCCGGTTTCATGATATACTGACTGAAATAATTCTTCACTGAACCCGGAGGGCAGATTTATGCCATTATCTATTTTCTCATCATATGATCCCACGTAGAAAAAATTGATATTAATATCGGATTAAAAAAGCGCTGTTTTACACAGAGCTTATTTTTAGTGCCTATTATTCTACTAATTTTAGATCAATGGAGAAAATATGAAATATAAACAGAATATATATATACTTTATGCCATTTCCTTTTTACAGGGGCTGGTATTTTATGGACCTGTGGCAACTCTATACAGACAGGCAGCAGGTGTCAGTGTGTTTGAGATTACTGTAATTGAGAGCATTTCCCTGGCGCTTTGCATTGCCCTGGAGATGCCCTGGGGGATGGTTGCGGACCGGATCGGGTACAGAAAGACCATGATTATTACCTGTGCCGTTTATTTTATTTCCAAGGCGGTGTTCTGGAGAGCGGATGGGTTCGGGGGATTTTTGCTTGAGAGGGTACTGCTCAGTGTGGTGATGGCCGGGATGTCAGGCTGTGATACAAGCATTCTCTATCTTTCCAGCCGGGAAGGAGAAAGCCAGCAGATATTTGGTGTTTATCAGTCTTTATGCATGGCAGGACTTCTTGCTGCTTCCCTTTCCTATTCTATTTTCATTGGAAATAATTACAGGCTGGCAGGCTTTCTCACTATGGCTGCTTATGGTGTGGCAGCAGTTCTTGTTTTTGGATTAAAAGAAGTAAAGGAGCCGGAGAAAGAAGAAAAAAGCAGAAAGCATTTTTTAAATACCTTTCTTGATGTGGTAAAAGACCGGTATTTTCTTCTTGGTATGGTGGGAATTACACTCCTTGAGGAGACGAACCAGACCATTACTATATTTTTAAACCAGCTGCAGTATGTAAAATGCGGCATGGAGCCAAAGACAATGGGCTTTGTTTATATCGTGGTTACACTGGCAGGCATGGCGGGTGGCATGTGGTCTTTTCGGATGAACAGGAAAATGGGGATTCTGCCTTTTTCCATCGCCCTGTTTTTTTGCGGCAGTATCTCCTGCCTGATTCTTTCCAGAACGAAAAGCGGTGTCATTTCCGTTTTATGCATTATTCTTCTCAGACTGGCCACCTGTTTGTTTACTCCGTTAAAGGCAGAGCTGCAAAATCGCAGGGTCACTTCTTCTGACTGGGCCACGGTTCTTAGTATCTATGCGGTAATCAGCGAGGCCTGCGGGACAGGGACAAACCTGATCTTTGGGAAGGCAGCAGCAGCGGATATTTCCTTTGCCATGCTCTGTGGCGGGCTGCTGTCTGCCGTGGGAGGTGCGTTTTTTGTGATTTTCCGCTTAAGAGAGGCTGGAAAAATTTAAGGACTGGTAAAGCGGACTTCTCCTGTATGAAGGATTTCATAGCCGTTAAAATGCAGGAGACTGTCCTGAAACTCTCTGGAATTGACTGTCTCAAGGATGGAATCGAAATAGGGCTGTTCCATAGCGGACTTAAGAATAACCAGGTCCATGGAGGCCTTAGTTAAAGGGATGAATTCCATCTGTGGATATGCAGAAAGATGGGAAAAATCTCCCATGCTGACATCAGCAAGTCCGGAGGCAACTGTATTGGCAGAAGACATATGGGACAGGCTTTCATCACCGTAACCCGGGATGAAGGACCTGTCTGTTTTCTGTTCTGTCAGAAGCCGGTCTAAATAAATCCGTAAGCCGTTTCCCTTCTCCCGGTTTAAAAATCTGATATCGGAGCGGCATAAATCTTTTAAACTGTTTATTTTTTTCGGGTTTCCCTTTTGAACAAATAAGCCTGTTTTTAACGTACAGATATGGATGACAGCAGCCTCTATCCCGGGAAGAAAATGGCTGATCTGACCGATCCGCTCCTCAAACTGCTGAAAACAAAAACAGGTGAGTGCCATATGCGTTTTTTCATAATAAAGGGAATACAGGCTGTTGTAATCGTTCATATAGGAATGAAGGAGGGGCAGGCTGTTTTCTCTCTGGCTTAACAGGCTGCGGAGCAGTTCAACAGTTCTGGATTCCTGGCTGTTTATAATAAGTCCGTTTGTGTGAATAAGGTAATCCATCTGCCTGCTGGCCTGGTCGGCCGAAAAACGTGGAATGTCCATGACAGGTGGCAGCACATCAGTAAGACCTGCGGGTTGTCCCGTCTGATTTGTTCTTGTTAAATATTCATCCAGCTGTTCCTGGCTGATCCGGATCTGCTTGCCCACTTTTGCAGATTTTAATTCTCCCCGTTTAATTAGTTCGTATACGGTTGCCTTCTTGATTTTAAGCTGATCCGCCACTTCCTGGGGTCTGTAAATTTTTTCCATGTCATAACCTCTTTTTCCCTGTTCTCGTTATTACTTATGTTATAACAAGGTTTATTTTTTGTCAATCAAACGTAATGGTTTGTATGTTGAAAAAATTAATTAATTTTTTGCGAAAATAAAGAAATAATCTGAAGATGTAGAGATATTGACTTTTAATTATGGATCATATAAAATAAACTAATCATAACAAAACAGATCGAAACAGAACAAAACAAAATAAAACAGGGTACCAAAGAATCAGGAGCTGCCTTTGTGGATTGCTCCGTCTAAAAATAGGAGGAAAAAAATGAAAAAAGGAAAAAAATTACTGAAGATTATGATGGCGGTGTCATTGATTGGAGGACTGCTTTCAGGCTGCGGTCAGGCAGGCCAGAAAACGGTTCCAGCTTCCCAGTCTGCGGCGGCAGAGTCGCAGTCATCAAAACCGGCGGAGGAAACGACGACTGCTGTTCAAACCACTAAGGCAGAGGAGGCAAAGGCTGTTGATGTGTATGTATTTATTGCAGCAAGCCTGAAAAACACCATGGAAAAAATCAAGGAAAATTATGAAAGCGCACACCCGGGAGTAACTATCATTTACAATGCGGACAGTTCAGGCACGCTTCAGAAACAGATTGAGGAAGGCGCCCAGTGCGATATTTTCTTTTCTGCAGCACCCAAGCAGATGAATGCGTTAAAAGACGGAGGTTTCGTAGAGGAAGGGTCTGATACAAGCCTTCTCATGAATAAAGTGGTTCTCATTAAGCCAAAGGGCGGAAAGACGACAGTTACCGGATTCGAAAATATTACGTCAGCTTCCAGTCTTGCACTGGCAGGAGAGGATGTGCCGGTTGGACAGTATGCCAGAACGCTTTTCACCAACATGGGGATACTGGACCAGGTTATGAAGATGGAGATCAACGAAGGTGCCAATGTCACCGCAGTTCTGACTGCAGTTGCAGAAGGAAGCAATGAGGTAGGTGTGGTTTATGCCACAGACGCCGCTTCCATGCCGGACAAAGTGGAGATTATAGCAGAAGCGGATAAAGCAAAGATTGATCCGGCTGTCTATCCGGTAGGTTTAATCAAGGACAAGGAAGCCAGTGAGGACCAGAAAAAAGCAGCAGCAGAATTTAAGGATTATTTAACCGGCGATGAGAGTGTAATGAAGCTCTTTACAGATGCAGGATTTGCTAAATATACAGAATAAAAGAACAGTAAGAAGGAGGTGAAATGCATTGGGGGAATTACTGAAAACCATCGACTGGAGTCCTCTGTATCTGTCTTTGAAAACAGGGATTGTGGCTACTGTACTGACCTTCTTTTTAGGAATCGGTGCAGCGAGGCAGATTATGAAGCTGAATAATACGGCAAAAGCCATAGCGGACGGGATTCTCACACTCCCCCTTGTGCTGCCTCCAACTGTGGCAGGCTTTTTTCTCCTTCTGATCTTCAGCCTGCGCAGACCATTTGGAAGATATCTTCTGGAAAACTTTGATATCAAGCTGGTACAGACATGGCCGGGATGCGTTATGGCGGCATTTGTCATAGCCTTTCCTCTTATGTACCGCAATGCCAGAGCCGCGTTTGAACAGGTAGATGTAACCATGATTCAGGCAGGAAGAACTCTGGGACTGTCGGAGAGCAGAATTTTCTGGAAAATCGTGGTCCCCATAGCAGCCCCGGGACTGGCATCCGGTACGGTGCTTTCCTTTGCAAGAGCCATAGGAGAGTACGGAGCGACCACCATGCTGGCAGGAAATATACTGGGTAAGACAAGAACCGTGTCAGTTGCCATTGCTACGGAAGTGACTGCGGGGAACTGGGACACAGCAGGATTCTGGGTAGTGGTTATTATTTTGTTATCTTTTTTTATCGTCGCAGCTATGAACATAATATCCGGAAAAAATATAAAAAATGGAAGCGGGTGGGCCTGACATGGCGCTGGAGGCAAGGATTATAAAAAAATTTCACGGCTTTCATCTGGACGTGGAATTGGAAACTGACGGCGGATGCATGGGAATATTAGGGGCTTCCGGCTGCGGAAAAAGCATGACTTTAAAATGTGTGGCAGGCATTGAAAAACCGGACAGCGGCAGGATCGTTCACAATGGAAGGGTGCTTTTTGATTCGGACAAAGGCATCAATCTGCCGGCAAGAGAACGTCATGTCGGCTATCTGTTTCAGAACTATGCACTGTTTCCCACCATGACTGTGGAGGAAAATTTAAAAATTTCCCTGACAGGTAAGGAGAAGGAAAAGCGGATTCCGGTTTTTGAGCAGATAGAGCGTTTTCAGCTTCAGGGGCTGGAAAAACGTCTTCCTTCCCAGTTGTCCGGAGGCCAGCAGCAGCGTGTGGCGCTGGCACGGATGCTTTTATGTAAACCGGAAATGATTTTGCTCGATGAGCCATTTTCTGCGTTGGATGGATTTTTAAAAGATACCCTTCAGCTTGAAATGCTGGAACTGTTAAAAGAATTTAACGGAGATGTGCTGTTTGTTTCCCATTCCAGAGACGAGATTTACCGGTTCTGTGACCATATGATACTGTTGTCAAATGGAGAAAGTGTAGTAAAAGGGCTTACAAAGGATATATTTCGAAAACCATTAAAAGTGGAGGCCGCAAGACTGACTGGCTGCAAAAATGTTTCGCCGATAGAACGAATCAGTGAATATGAACTCTATGCACAGGATTGGGACATAAAACTGAAAACAGCCGAACCAATTGGAGATTCCATTCATTATATCGGGATCAGAGGCCACAATCTGGTTCCAGTCAATAATCCTGAGGAAGAGAACACAATGAAAATCTTTCTTGCAGGAAGTGCCCATACTACCTTTCAGCTGCAATATTTAGTTCAGAATGCCTCCGGACTGTCATCTTCAAAAATCTGGTGGATCAGGGAAAAGAAAGAATATGAAGCGGAAGAAATGGAGACAATCCCATTATATTTAAAATTTCCCAAGGAAGATCTTTTGCTTTTGTCTTAATTTTATTAGGTATTTATGAAATAGATTGACAAATATGAGGAAAATAATTATTATGAATAAAAATAATATGATTAAGAGGGAGGCTGGACATATGAGACTAAGTGCCAGAAATCAGTTAAAGGGGAAGGTCGTAGAAATTGAGGCTGGTGCAGTGAATGCAATTGTGACCATAGACATCGGAGGGGGTAATTTTATATCTGCCACTATTTCCATGGCATCAGTAAATAATTTAAAGCTGGAAGTTGGGTCAGATGCATATGCCATCATAAAGGCCACTTCTGTTATGGTAGGGGTTGACTAAATATTTAAAAAGAGGCTGCTTTGTAAACGTCGTTCTTACCCCAAAACTAAAACGAAATATAGGCCTGCCTTTCGGCGGGCTTATTTCATTTCATTGCTGTTTATATTGTCAACCTTGTAGGTGGAATGGAGATTATTATGGAAAATCATAATGATTTTAATTTATTCTATAGAAGTTATCTTGGTATAAATGATAAAAAAATTATTCAGGGAATTACAGTGTGTGTAAGTAATAATCGCGACCTTCCACTCAACAAAAACTTTTACTATAAAATTATTATAACTGAATATAATGGGAAGTGTGTTGTGTCATGTTCTCCTGAGGTAGAAAAGGAAAAAATCAATAATATATGTAATCTTATTAAAAATAGAACTATAGAAGATATTATAGAGACCAAAATACATATCGAGACATATGATCGTGCATGTATGTATAGGATGGTTTTGAATGAGGAACCTGATTATAGTAGTTTGAGTGAATTGAAAATTGGCAAAAAAATAGTTTGTTTTAAATATAATAAAGTGATGAAAAAATTTTTGGCATTAATTGAAGAGACGCTTATCGGTTATAGTAAAGTTTCGGATGTTTATTATTCTTATGGTAATCTTGTAGTCTGGATTGATGAGGAATATCGGAGAAATGGAGTGGCAGAACAACTGGTAAAATTATCAATTGAGCAATGCTATAAAGATGGTATAAATCCTATGTATATTACCAAATCTAATAACACTGCATCTTTTTCGTTAGCACAGAAGTTAAAATTTAAAATAGTAAAAAAGGAAGTAATTTTTTCAAGTCGTTAACATTAAATTTTTTTATTGTTAAAGGGATGGTTTGAACAAATTTGCGACAATATCAACACAATTGTGGAAAATACTGCGAATTCGAAATAAATAGAAATATATTTGTGCATTATGCTGTATTGAATTCAACAGTGAAAACATATATAGTGATAGCAACCTAAGTCGTCGACAAAACTTTAAGGTTACTTTTTCATTTTCTATTCACAAAGAGGTGGAATGGCAGGATCTGTGAGAGATCTGCCTTCCGCCTCTTCTTTTATGTAAGGAGGAATTGGTTATGAGACAGGTTGCGATCTATGGAAAAGGCGGTATCGGTAAATCCACAACGACTCAGAATTTAACGGCAGGTCTGGCAGAGATGGGAAAGCACATTATGATTGTGGGATGCGATCCCAAAGCGGATTCCACCAGACTGGTTTTAGGCGGTCTGGCGCAGAAGACGGTACTTGATACTCTTCGTGATGAAGGCGATGACATTGAGCTGGATGCGGTTTTAAAAGAAGGCTACGGCAAAATCAAAGGCGTGGAATCCGGGGGACCGGAGCCAGGTGTGGGCTGTGCAGGCCGTGGAATCATCACTTCCATTAATCTGCTGGAACAGCTGGGAGCCTATACCGACGATCTGGATTATGTATTCTATGATGTTCTTGGCGACGTCGTGTGCGGAGGTTTTGCAATGCCGATCCGCGAGGGAAAGGCACAGGAAATTTATATTGTATGCTCCGGCGAGATGATGGCGCTTTATGCAGCAAATAACATTTCCAAAGGAATTACCAAGTATGCAAAGACCGGCGGGGTCCGGCTTGGAGGCCTCATCTGCAACTCCAGAAAAGTAGATAAGGAGCAGGATCTTGTAGAGGCTGTGGCTGCGAAAATCGGCACCCAGATGATTCATTTTGTACCTCGTGACAATGCAGTGCAGAGAGCAGAGATCAGAAAAAGAACCGTTATCGATTTTTCCCCGGATGAACCTCAGGCAGATGAATACCGTACTCTGGCAAGAAAAGTGGATTCCAATGAAATGTTTGTCATTCCGAACCCCATGAAGATTGATGAGCTGGAAGAAATTTTAATGCAGTACGGAGTTATGGACTAAGCGGTCAGGGAGAGGAGAAAATATTATGTTATTGGTGAGAGCGATTATCAGGCCGGAAAAAGCGGATTATGTTATGAAGGAAGCCTCAGAAGCGGGATTTCAGGCAGTGACCAAGATGGATGTATATGGACGGGGCAAACAGAAAGGAATCACGGTAGGAGATGTTCACTACGATGAGATTCCTAAAGAGATGTTGTTATTTTTCTGTAATGATGAAGATAAGGATGATCTGGTGAGAGTGATTATGAGAACCGCCAGAACTGGAGAGGGAAATTATGGAGACGGACGTATCTTTGTATCTCCGGTAGAGGATGCCTATACGATCAGTACAGGTAAGCAGGGACTTTAGGAGGAACGATTGCTATGAAAGAGGTAATGGCATTTATCCGGGTAAATAAAATAAACCCCACGAAGAAAGCTCTGGCAGAAGGCGGATTTCCTGCATTTACCTGCAGACCGGTATTAGGAAGAGGAAAGAAACGGATTGATCCGGAGCTTTTATCCCTGGTCCTGGAAACAGGAGAGCTTCCCATGTCTCCCAAAGGAGAATATTTAACAGAGTCTTTCCGCTGGATTCCAAAACGGCTGATTACCCTGATTGTAGAAGATCAGCAGGTAAAAGATGTGGTGGATATACTGATTAAAACAAACCAGACAGGAAATCCCGGGGACGGAAAAATATTTGTGCTTCCCATTCATGAAGCTTATACCGTCAGAAGCGGAGAACACACAAAAGAAGCATATTGACAGGAGGTGAGGGAGATGTCAAAGGAACGAGATTTATTACTGGATAAATATTCATCCAGAGTATTTAAAAATAGAAAAAGTCACATCACTCAGCTGGAATTTGGTGAAAATCCGGATGAGATTGCAGCTAATACCAGGGCGATACCGGGAATTATCACTGCAAGAGGCTGCTGCTATGCAGGATGTAAAGGCGTTGTGGTTGGACCAGTGAAGGATTCCGTCGTTATTACACACGGTCCCATTGGCTGTGCCTTCTATTCCTGGGGAACCAGAAGGAATAAAGCAAAACCATCCTATGAAGGCGAGCAAAATTTTGTACCTTATTCTTTTTGCACGGATATGAGAGCATCGGATATTGTATTTGGAGGCGAGAAGAAGCTGGAAGCTGGAATCGATGAGATTATGCAGCTGTTCCATCCCAAGTGTATTTTCATCTGCTCTACCTGTCCCATCGGTCTGATTGGTGATGATGTGCAGGCTGTGGCAAGAAGAGTGGAAGAAAAATATGGCATTACAGCCATTGGATATTCCTGCGAGGGATATAAGGGTGTTTCCCAGTCATCCGGTCACCACATTGCCAACAACGGACTGATGCGTTATGTAATCGGAAAAGGGGAAGAGGCGCCTAAGGGAAAATACAGTGTAAATATCTTAGGTGAGTACAACATCGGAGGTGATGGCTGGGAACAGGAACGGATCCTTAAAAAGATTGGTTATGAAGTGGTCTCCGTGTTCACCGGTGACGGATCTTACCAGACCCTGAAAAATTCCCATCTGGCAGATTTGAATCTTGTTATGTGCCACCGGTCTATTAATTACATAGCAGAAATGATGAAAACAAAATATGGAGTTGACTGGCTGAAGGTGAATTTTATCGGAGTAGGTGCGACTTCCAAATCTCTGCGAATGATGGCAAAATATTTCAATGATCCGGAACTTACCAGACGGACGGAAGAAGTGATTGCAGAGGAGCTGGCGGAAATCAGTGAGGATATGGAGTACTACAAATCCAAATTAAAGGGAAAAACAGCCGGAATCTTTGTAGGAGGCTCCCGCTCCCATCATTATCAGATGCTTTTAAGGGATTTTGGCATGGAAACAACCATTGCAGGCTATGAATTTGCCCACCGGGATGATTATGAGGGGCGGGAAATTATTCCTCAGATCAAAGCAGATGCCGACTCAAAAAACATCGAGGAGATTACGGTGGAGAGAGCCGTAGGGTATGATGACAGATACTCTGTAGAAGAGTTGGAAGTTCTGCGGAAGGAAGGCGTGGAACTGGATACCTATAGCGGAATGATAAAAGATATGAAAGAAGGCTATATGGTGGTGGATGACTACAACATGTTTGAAACAGACCAGCTGATTGAAGAGTATAAACCAGACATTTTCTTTTCCGGAATTAAAGATAAATATGCCATACAGCATGGAGGAGTAGTGTCCCGTCAGATGCATTCCTATGATTACTCCGGACCGTATGCAGGCTTTCGGGGAGCAGTGAATTTTGGAAGAGATATAACCATGAGTCTTTATACAAATGCCTGGTCACTGGTAAAACCACCGTGGAAAACCATGCCGATGTTAGAAGGAACGTTAGGAGGTGCCGGCTGATGCTTGAATTAACACCAAAAGAAATTATGGAAAACCGTCACATGACCATCAATCCCTGTAAGACTTGTGAACCCGTAGGAGCAATGTTCTGCGCTCTGGGTGCCGAAAAGTGCATGCCCCATTCCCATGGATCCCAGGGGTGCTGTTCCTATCACAGAACAGTATTAAGCCGGCATTTTAAAGAGCCTGCCATTGCTTCTTCAAGCTCCTTTACAGAGGGTGCATCCGTATTTGGAGGACGCAGCAATATTACCACAGCAGTGAAGAACGTCTTTGATATTTATAAACCGGATATTATGGCCATTCATACCACCTGTCTTTCTGAGACAATTGGTGATGACGTTGGTTCCTATATACTGGATATGGAAGTGCCGGAGGGTAAAACAGTCCTTTATGCCAGTACACCTTCCTATGAAGGTTCCCATATTCAGGGATTTTCTAATATGATGATTGGTTTCATGCGGTATATGACGAAGAAAACCGGAACGCCCAATGGAAAAGTAGCCATTTTCCCCGGCTGGGTCAATCCCGGAGATGACAGGGAGTTAAAGCGGATTGCGGGGCTGATGGGTGCGGAATATATCTATTTTCCTGACCATGATGGAACACTGGATCACCCAATGGATGGAAAGAGTGAATATTTCCATGATAATGCAGGAACCAAAGCCAAAGATATTGAGGCTCTGGGAGATTGTGAGAAGCTGATTTCCATGGGAATCTACTGTTCTCTGGAGCCATCGGAGCATTTAAAAAAGGAATACAAAGTTCCTTTCTCCAATATTCCGGTCCCTGTAGGCGTCAAGCTGACAGATCAGTACATACTGGAACTTCAGAAATTTACAAAGAAAGAGGTTCCAAAGGAGCTGGAGGATGAGCGGGGCAGACTGGTGGATTTAATGCTGGATTCCCATCAGTATGTATATAAGAAAAAAACCGCCATCTACGGAGATCCTGATATTGTGTACGGCTTCACCGCCTTATGCCTGGAACTGGGCATGAGTCCTAAATACATCATAACCGGTACACCGAAAGCTCACTGGGAGAAAGAAATCAAAGAGCTGATGGATCAGTATGGAGTGGATGAAAGCGAATATGTGGTGAAGGCAGATACGGATTTGTTTTATCTCCATCAGCTGATTAAAAATGAGCCGGTAGATCTTCTTCTGGGCTCCAGCTATGGAAAACAGATTGCAAAAGCAGAAGATATTCCGCTGGTGCGTATGGGATTTCCTGTACTGGACCGCTACGGAAACCCCATACAGGCGACTGTGGGATATGCAGGTGCAATCCGGTATACGGAAAAGATCGTAGACGCCATGATGGACCGGCAGGACCGGGATGCGGCTGACGAAGATTTTGATGTAGTGATGTAAATCAGAAAGTGAATGGAACCAGGGAGGGAGCCGACCCCTCCCTATTTCTGTTTAAATTGGCGGGTCTTGAAAGGAGTATGATCATGGAAACGGAGAACAGCAACAGGAATATATTGGACGCCAGGAGAAGTTCCATTGTTGTAAAAGACGGGTGCAGTGGCCAGGGGGGCCAAATTTCATGTGACAGCAACAGTGTATCCGGTTCCGTATCGCAGCGGGCCTGTGTATACTGCGGAGCCAGAGTTGTTTTAAATCCCATTACCGATGCTTACCATATCGTTCACGGTCCTATCGGATGTTCCAGCTATACCTGGGATATCAGGGGGTCCTTAACAAGCGGGGAGGATATTTACAGAAACAGCTTTTCTACGGATTTGCAGGAAACAGATATTATATTCGGCGGAATCAGTAAGCTTGAGGCAGCAGTCGATGAGCTGATGGAGAAGGAAGATAACGTAAAGCTGATATTTATCTATGCCACCTGCATTGTGGGCGTGATCGGAGATGATGTGGAGGCCTTATGTAAGATGAAATCAGAGCAGTACCACATTCCTGTGATTCCTGTAAAGTCTCCCGGCTTCTCCGGTAATAAATCCACCGGCTACCGGATGGCTTGTGATGCCATTATGAACGTGATTCTGCCCCATAAAAGTGAAGAGAAGAGGGCTGCCATTAACATATTAGGGGACTTTAATCTGGCAGGAGAAATGTGGATTATCAAAAATTATTTCAGGGAGATCGGGATTGATGTGATCTCCGGTTTTACCGGTGACACCTGCTATGAGGATATGATTGAAGCGCCGAAGGCTGCATTAAATATTGTCCAGTGTGCAGGCTCCAGCACCTATCTGGCAAACCGTATGGAGGAGGAATTCGGCATTCCCTTTATAAAGGTCAGTTTCTTCGGAATCGAGGACACCACCACTTCCTTAATCAGGACGGCGGAGGCACTTGGAAATGAACTGGCAAGAAAAAAGGCAGTGGAATTTTGCAAAAAGAAAGGGGAGGAGCTTAAAAACTTCTTAAGCCGGTACCGGAAAAACCTGGAGGGAAAAAAAGCTGCCATCTACGTGGGAGGGGGATTTAAGGCGATCTCTCTCATCCGCCAGTTTCAGGCTATGGGGATGGAAACGGTAGTGGTTGGAACCCAGACAGGGAAAAAGGAAGATTATGAAGTGATTGAGAGTCTGGTGAAATCTGACACCATTATTCTGGACGATGCCAATCCTGCAGAGTTAGAAACCTTTATGAAAGAAAAGGGAGCGGATATTCTGGTGGGAGGTGTAAAGGAAAGACCTCTTGCCTATAAGCTGGGGATTGCATTCTGTGATCACAACCATGAAAGAAAGTTCCCGTTGGCTGGTTTTGAAGGGGTGGTCAATTTCACCATGGAAATTAATAAAAGCATAAACAGTCCGGTGTGGGGCTATATCAGCTGACAGAAAGGCGGAGTGACGATGAAAAGTGAAGTAAAACCTCTGGTGAATCTAAATATCAATCCCTGCAAAATGTGTATGCCAATGGGCAGTGCAACTGCATTTTACGGTCTGAAGAACTGTATGACCATTCTTCACGGTTCTCAAGGGTGTGCAACCTACATCCGCCGTCATATGGCGACTCACTACAATGAACCTGTGGATATCGCTTCCTCTTCCCTGACAGAGCAGGGAACGGTTTATGGCGGCAGTGAAAATCTGAAAAAGGGATTAAAAAATCTGATTGAGCTTTACCATCCGGAAATTATCGGTGTCATGACTACCTGTCTGGCGGAGACCATCGGAGAGGACGTTCCGGGAATACTCCAGTCCTTTCTGGAAGAAAATCCGGGATACGGGGACATTACGCTGATTCCCTGCCATTCCCCCGGATACGGCGGTAGCCAGTATGAGGGGTATTTCGCAGCTCTTTCTGCCATTGTTTCTTCTATTAAAATGGACACTAAAAAGAATAATCTGGTAAATGTAATTACAGCGCCCATCAGCCCAGCAGATACCAGATATCTAAAGAGGATGCTCTCTCTCTTTGGAATCGATGCCATTCTCCTGCCGGATTTATCCGATAATTTAGACGGAGCCCACGATCCCCGTTACAACCGTCTTCCTCATGAGGGAACAGACCTGGCCCGGTTAAAACAGATGGGGGGAGCAAGATTTACTTTGGAATTAACCGCATTTCACCATAAGAATTCCGTGGGAGAATATCTGTCTGAAACATATGGAGTTCCTTATGAACGGCTGTCTCTGCCGACGGGATTAAGAGATACAGATGCTTTTTTTAATGCGCTGTCCCGTATTTCCGGAAATGAAATTCCAGAGGAGCAAAAAAAAGAGAGAGGCCGCTATTTAGATGCCATGATTGACTCCCACAAATACCATTCTGCCGGGAGAGCCGCAGTATTTGGGGAGCCGGATCTGGTATATTCCACAGTGCGTATGATGTGTGAATGCGGAATTATGCCGGTAGTCTGTGCGGCAGGATCGGCAAGCCCGGAGCTTGACGGACTGATCAGACCGGAGATTGAAAAACTTGCCGGTCTGTATCTGGTGGATGAGTATAAAATTGCAGATAAAGCAGATTTTAAGGATATTGAGGATATGGTACTTACCTATAAGGCTAATATCCTTGCAGGCAGTTCTGACGGTAGGCGCATTGCAGAAGATTTACATTTCCCCCTGGTCCGCAGAGGGTTTCCCATTCATGACCATGTGGGCGGGCAGCGGTTAAAAATGCTGGGATATGAGGGATCCGTGGAATATATGGATGAGATTGCAAACCAGCTCATTGATACCGTTGAAACCACATTCCGTGAGACCTTATATGATACATATTACAAAGGAACAGCCATTGATCAAAAAAAGGAGCCGGAGTCTGCAGAAGAGATCATGAAACGCAAGACAAGGGAGCATCCCTGCTATAACTGCCAGGCGCATCAGTTTGCCAGAATTCATCTTCCTGTAGCCCCTGCCTGCAACGTTCAATGCGGCTACTGTGTTAGAAAATTTGACTGTCCAAATGAAAGCCGTCCCGGGGTCACTTCTTCCATTTTATCGCCTGAGGAAGCGTTTAAGCGGTATCTGTCTGTTAAGGAAAAAATGTCGAATTTAACTGTAGTGGGCATAGCCGGACCGGGAGAAGCACTGGAAAACTGGGAGAATGTGAAAAAAGTCTTTGAGCTCATCAGGAAGCAGGATCCGGAAGTGACCTTCTGCCTTTCTACCAATGGACTGAAGCTTCCCCAGTATGCCAGGGAACTAAAGGAACTGGGTGTTTCCCATGTAACAGTAACCATGAATGCGGTGGATCCCCATATCAGCGGACAGATGTATCAGTATATCCGGTTCATGGGCAGGGAATACACCGGTGACGCGGCAGGTGCTCTCATGGTGGCAAACCAGCTTGCAGGAATCAGGCTTTTAATTGCAAATGAAATATTGGTAAAAGTCAATATCGTAACAGTGAAGGGAATCAATGACAGTCATGTACCGGAGGTGGTAAAGACTGTGAAATCACTGGGCTGCTTTATCACCAATATTATGCAGATGATTCCGGTAAAAGGAAGCGCACTGGAGCATGTTGAGCCTGTTTCAAACAAGCAGCTAAATGAGATCAGAAAGCAGTGTGAAGAGATCATGCCCCAGATGTATCACTGTCAGCACTGCCGGGCAGATGCGGTTGGAACGTTAACGGATGATAAATCCATACAATTAAAAGGATTCCTGGCGGAGGAAAAGCAGGTTTTTGTCCCTGTTCCAAAAAGCTACCGGTTTGCAGTCGCTTCCAAAAGCGGAGTTGTAGTCGATACCCACTTCGGTCATGCAAAGGAATTTTATTTATATGACTACCGGAATGGGGAAGTCCGGTTTGCAGGAAAACGAAATGTGGAACAGTATTGCCAGGGGGAAGAGGAATGCGGGGAAAAAGAGGATAAAATAGAACGGATTATAGCTGCTTTAAACGGCTGCAACGGAGTCATTGCCATGCGCATCGGTATGGAGCCAACCAAAAAGCTGGCAAAGCTGGGGATCAAGCCGGTGAATACCTATGACATGATTGAAGATGCGGTAAAAAAAGCGGCGGAAGCCATGTAAGAGGAGGATAAAAATGGTACAGCCAAAATATCATGTATTTATCTGCACAAGCTGCAGAATCAACGGAACACAAAAAGGGATGTGTTTTCAGAAAGGAGCGGTTGACTTAGTTCAGGCTTTTATGCAGGAGATAGAAGACAGGGAGCTGTCGGGAGAGGTGGTAATAAGCAATACCGGGTGCTTTGGAATCTGTGACAAGGGCCCTGTTGTGGTGGTTTATCCGGAAGGAGTCTGGTACGGCAATGTATCCGGGGACGATGTGGAACGCATCTTTGATGAACATTTTGAGGGGGGGAAACCGGTTCGTGATTTAATGATCTAGTACCTGTTATGACACGGAAGGGAGCACGGAAAAAAGGAGGGTTTGCTGTTGATTAAAATCATTGATGCCACACTGACTATGCTGGAGGAATATCCGTTAAAAAAGGAGCTTATTTTTGAGTTTGCCCGGACGTTAGAAAGTCTTTGCGTATGGGGAGCTGTGTTAACTCCAAAAGTCTACCAGCTGATGCAGGGCGACTTACCACAGGGAATCACCTGGTATATGGAACTTCCAAGTCCATCGGAAAGCGGGAAATATCCCGGAATTCATTTCTTTCTTTCCTCTTTTTGCGATGGGACTGGAAAGTATATACGCAATATTCAGGTCAATGATGTATCAGAGTTAAGAGGGCTGGAAAGTGCAAGACCAGACATTAAGTTAAGGCTTACGGGTCTGGACGATTTACTCATCTATGAAAGCCATGATATTTATGAACGGGGGATGAAGCTTTTAATTCAGGCTTCTCCAATCCTGTATCCGGAAAACTCCTGCTATTGTGCTTCTGCCATTGCGGCGGATTACTTACAAAATCACCATAACGGAATTGTGATGACCACTTTTACCGGTATCGGCAACAAGGCTGCCACCGAGCAGGTGATTCTGGCCATGAGAGTGGTGGAACGCTATAAACCCAACAACAGCTTTGAGAAGCTGGCCGACTTACGAAACATCTTTGAAGCCATGACAAATACACAGATACCAGGTCATACACCTGTCATCGGAAGAAAGATCTTTTATATTGAGTCCGGGCTGCATGTGGATGGAGTTCTGAAAAAACCATCCAATTACGAATCATTTCCCCCGGAACTTGTGGGAGCATCAAGAAAGGTGATCCTGGGAAAGCATTCCGGGGGTACGTCCATTCGGTATAAGCTGAAGCAGTACCATATGGAAGACTGTTATCCAGTGGAGCATATTCTGGAAATGGTAAAACGGCTCAGCATTAAAAAGGGCGGAGAAGTAACTGATGAAGAGTTTTTAACAATTATGAGTGAGTGTGATAAGTATGAAAAGGCGAATCAAAATAGTTGATACCACTCTTCGGGATGGCGAACAGTGTCCGGGCGTTGTATTCTCTCCTTCTGACAAGGTGCGTCTGGCTTTGTTTCTCGACAGCATCGGTGTTTCTGAAATTGAAGCGGGGATTTACGACGTGGGTACAGAGGGCGTTCATTATATCAGCGAAATCATGAAAAAGAAAAAGCAGGCAGCCATCTCCCTATGGTCTAAATTAAACCCTGGGAATGTAGAAGAATCAGCCAGGCAGAAACCGGATTTAATTCATATCGGGACGCCTGTGTCCTATGCGCAGATTTATAATAAATTGGGGAAAAATAAAAAATGGATTGAGAATTCCCTTCAGGAATGTATGGAAGTTGCCAGGAACTATAACATACCCATTACGGTAGGCTTGGAAGATGCATCAAGGGCAGATGTGGCATTTTTAGTCTCTTTAATCCGTCTGATGAAGCAGAAGGGAGTGGAGACCATTCGTCTGGCAGATACGGTTGGGGTGTTGTTTCCCAGACGGGCAGGGGAGCTGGTGAGGGAAATAAAACAGACAGGAATCATGATTGAGGTTCATGAACATAATGACTTTGGGATGGCAGTGGCCAATTCCATGGTCATGGCACTTTCAGGGGCCGATATGGTGGATGGAACGCTGCTTGGAATCGGAGAGCGTGCCGGCAACTGCAACCTCTATGAATTTGTCCATAGTGCAGCCCGTAAATTTGATTTAAGTGTCAGCAGTGCGGATATCAAAAAAGGGGAAAATCTTTTAAATTCCATAATGAATGGAGGGAAGAAGAATGATTCGCAAGATTAAATTTGAAGATGGCAGAGAAAAACTGGCGGAAGGAATTTTAAGTCTCTGCCGCGTTCTCTCCTTAGAAGGACAGGTGCTGGTAAACGGAGTTTACAGTTTTTCTGCCTCTGAGGTGGCAGGAAAGCTTGAGGGAACGGATTTATTTTTCAACCAGGGAATCCGTCTGGCGGCGGCAGCCATTGGTGAGATTAATCAGAATGCAGGCTGCGGAACCGGGGAGTCAGCACGTATGACTGCGGAGCTTTTGGCCTATTGTGAAAGAAAATCGGCATCGGGAATCAGTCCGGTACTTCTCGCCAGAGAGCTGAAAACAGCTGCAAAAACCCTGGAAGTATTTGTTCGTGAAAAAGCGATTCCCCTGTCAGATGCAAAAACAGATCTGGTTGAAGCGATTACCAAAGACCGGGAGACTGCCCAAATGGTTGTTGATGGATCAAAAGTGGGGGAAGTGGTTGTAAAAGATTCCATGTCTGGGGAAACAAGGCTGGAAATTACCAGAGGTATGCGTCTTGATGGAGGTTTGGCAGTGGGGGCAGAAGGAACGGTATCGGATGCCCTTGTTCTCATTGCAAAAACCCCCATCACTTCCTTTTCAAGCCTCTACCCGCTTCTTCAAAAGACCGGACAGCAGAATTTATTCATTCTGGCTGACGGGATAGAGGGAGAAGCCCTGACCCTTCTTAATGCAAATGTGAAACAGAACCGCATTCATGTAAGAGCCATGAAGGCGCCGGGATTGGGCAGGAGAAAAGAGGATCTTTTAGAGGACGCTGCGGTGTACACGGATACAGTGGTTTTTGACGGTATTTATCCATGCAGAATGGAAGAAGTCTCTCCTGCCATGCTGGGGCGGGCAAAAGCCGTGACAGCTGCCGGTTCCTATACGATTATGGAGGGAAATACGGATAACAGCCGGATTTGCAGACGGGTTGAGGGTATAGAGGAACGGATCCACGATCCGAAAACCAATTATTATGATAAGCAGAAGCTGAGAGAAAGAATTGCAGGATTAATGGGCTGTGCACCTGTGATCTATGCAGGCGGATACACCGCAGTCCAGGCGAAGGAAGAGAAAAGAAGAATCGAATCTGCAGTGGCCTATTATCAGACGGTGAAGCAGTATGGAGTATTGAAAAAAGATGATTTAAACAGCTTTCCAACCGGATCAGAAGCAGAAAGGTTCCTGACAGAGTCCATGAAGCAAAGCTTTAAAAAAGAGGAAATCAGCGCATATCTGCTTATTCTGATGATTCAGAAGATCTGCGGGTTGATTGTCATGTGGCTGACAACCGGAGCCGTCATGGTGAGTACCGGATATGACAGAGAAGACTTAGAGCTGATAAAAAGCGGAGTGGATATAGAAAGGTTAAGGAGCTGATATGAACATCAGGAAAATAAAGCTGAAGCCGGGATTTGCATTAATGGAACTTGGAGGAGAATTCTGCATTTTCGATGAAAGAGACAGCCAGAACGGTTCCTTAGACGGTCTGCCATCGGTAAATGAAATCTGTATCTTCTTATGGAACAGCCTGGAGAGGGGGGCAGGAGTGGGAGAACTGACCGCCCTTTTATCCGAGAAAAAAAATATTGACGAAGAAGATGCAAGGCTTGAGCTGGAGGAGTTTCTTGCAAAACTGATCCATGGCAATGTAGTTGAAATTGATGGGTAAAGGAGGAGCGGACAGGTGGAAAAAATAGCGGTGATCAGCAAAAATCAGGAACTGGTTCCTTTTTTGCAGTGTAATCTGGTGGAAATTTTTAAAAAAGAGGGGGCACAGTGGCAGGTGGTGCGGACCTCTCCCTTTTCTGCCATAAAAGGAAATACAGTTGAGGAACTAAGAAAAGAAACGGAAGCTGTCCTGACTCTCACAGAGGATGCAAAAGCAGTTTTGTGCAGAGAACTTTCAGGAATCCCCTTTTCGGTATTCAACCAAAAGGGATGCTGCATCTTTTGCGCAGAAATAGCGGATCAGGACACATTTGACGGAATGGTAAAGGATATGGAAGAAAGTGATGAAAAGCGAAGAAGGAAAGAAGAGATGATTAAGAATGCCGGACCTGTGGAAACGCAGACGCCTGGAATCTACTTTCTGGACCTGGCACAGCTTCAAAAGGATTGCCCGGAGATTTCTTCGAAAAAAGCACTTTTACCGTTTCTTTCCAATACCCCATTTCTCGAATTGCAGCTTGTATGTGCCCACATTCCACCATGGCTGGAAACAGATGCGGCCTATGAAAAAAAGGTCCGTCCGGGGGAGGGAGGAGTACATATAACGGTAACCAGAAAACAGTGTTAGCAGGAGGTGAAAGCAATGCAAAATTATATGGTTTTAGACGCACGGACACTTCAGACTCCTTATGGTATCCTGGGTGGAGTGGACTCCTTTCTCTGTCATCCAAACGGAGAGCTTTCAGGAGTGAGCCTGTCGGAGAAAAATATGATCGTCACCCAGGCAGGAGAGCTGATTCCGGCCTATACGGAAAACGGAAGAAGAAAAAAGAAACCGTCTGTGGAGTTTGACAGGCAGGGAATGGTGATCAGTGTGGCACTGGAAGAGCAGCAGGAGGTTCTTACTCCCATTGGGGAGCTTCCGGTTGAGCTGATTAAATTTTATCCCACCGGAGAGATTCACCGGGTATTTATCCTCGATGGGCAGATAAGCGGTTTCTGGACGGAGGAAGATGAGCGGGAGCTTAACATTTCCCTGACCTTTGATCTGGGTTTTACCGAATTTCAGGCAATGATCAATGGTCTGTGTTTTTATAAAAGCGGTGATATTAGAAGCATCACCTTATTTCCGGGAGAAAAGGCTTCCATACGGACTCCTGCGGGAATTATGGAAACAAAGGTGGGGCTGTCCTTATATGAGTCGGGAAGTTTAAAATCAATAGAACCGGCAGAATCTGTTCTGTTATCGACGCCAATCGGAAGAATAACTGCTTATGACCCGGACCAGATTGGAATCAATGCAGACAGCAATTCTCTGTCTTTCACGGAAAATGGAGAGATAAAGGCTCTTATTACCTGTGATCACTCCATCTATGTTCAGACAGAGGAAGGAGTGATGAAAAAATATTCTCCCCATATAAAACCCCATCCGCTCTATGATGAGATCCTCACTGTATCGGGAATGAAAGTGGAGTTTTTCCAGGAATCAGGCGAAGTGATGATTGAAAATGAAAGATATAATCTGGAATCATGCGGATTTACCATAGAACCTTTTGTACGGCCCGGAATGCACTGCAGCCCTTCTGACTGCGCAAACTGCTCCCTGTGCAATAAAGCAATGAGAGAATAAATGAATGGAACTGCCGGACACTCGGCAGTTCCATTCATTTGGATGTTTAATCTGATTTTGCAGCAGCATACTCCGTCTCACAGGCTGAAGCGCCTGCATGGCTGCCTTTTCCCAGAACAGAGGTATAGTAAAAGGTACCAAAGCAGACAGCTGCAAAAAGAATTCCGATTGGATAAGCAATTTTGGTTGAAATCTGCAGCCCCTCTTTTGCCATCAGTATATAGGTACAGGAAACAGCGGACATAAAGGTCGCAGGAAGCACTGTGATCCAGTAAAAGCGTTTTTTCCGGTATAAATAGACGCTTGCAGTCCATAACGCGATCATTGCCAGTGTCTGGTTGCTCCAGGAGAAATATCTCCATACGATCTGAACATCAAACTGGGTCAGAACAGAACCAACTGCCAGAAGCGGTATGGTAAGGAGCAGCCGGTTTTTCACCGGTTTCTGGTCAAGTTTAAACCAGTCTGCCAAAGTCAGACGTGCACTTCTGTAAGCCGTATCTGCAGAAGAGATGGGGCATGCGATGACTCCGATCATTGCAATAACGGCACCAACGGGTCCCAGAAGCTTAAAGCAGATTTCATAAACAACGCTGGACTGTCCATTTCCAAGTGCGGTTAAAAGACCGCCGGTTCCGTCATAGAAGGCAACTCCTGCAGCAGCCCAGATGAGTGCGATGACTCCTTCTGCAACCATGGCACCGTAAAAAACCTTCCGGCCGTCCGCTTCATTGGTAAGGCAGCGGGCCATTAAAGGAGACTGGGTGGCATGGAATCCGGAAATTGCACCGCAGGCTACGGATATAAACATGGTAGGCCAGATCGGTGTTCCGGCGGGGTGGAGATTGGAAAGCGTTATTTCAGGGATGTGATATCCTTTAAACAGGATCGCACCGCCAACGCCCAATGCCATCACAATCAGGCAGACTCCAAAGAAAGGATAGATTTTTCCAATCACCTTGTCAATGGGAACAAAGGTTGCAATAAAATAGTAGATCAGAACAACTGCCAGCCAGAATCTGGAATTTAAGACATGGGGCGTCAGCATGGCTAAGAGGTTTGCCGGACCGGTAGAAAAGGTCACGCCTACCAATACAAGGAGAACCACTGAAAATACACGCATGATCTGCTTCATGGCAGTGCCCAGATAGGAACCGGTCAGCTCTGATACACTGGCTCCCTTATGCCGCATGGACATCATGCCAATCATGTAATCGTGTACACCGCCGCCTAATAAAGTTCCGAAGGTGATCCACAAAAATACGCCTGGCCCCCAGCAGGCTCCGGCAAGTGCTCCGAAGATGGGACCAAGGCCTGCAATATTAAGCAGCTGGATCAAAAAGATCCGGGGGGTCCCCATGGGAACGTAGTCGCTGCCATCCGTCATGGAAAGAGCCGGTGTTTCTCTGTCATCGGGGCCGAAAACTTTTTCTGCAATTCTGCTGTAGAAGAAAAACCCTGCAACCAGAAGCAACAGACATAGAAAGAAACTTATCATATACCTACCTCCTATTATTGATAAAACATCTCGTCACCATCAATTATAATGAAATGTGCACAATAATAAATGAAAAATGGATGAAAAGCAGGTATTTATGCATAAACAGCAGCTAAACACCAATGATCTGCCGGAGCTGTTTGATTTTTTCTCTACCTACGGGGAGAATCTCTTTCTCGAACCCCTGCATTTTAACTGCCATACTGGTATTGGCCCATGGAAACATTTCACATATATAATTTAAATTAATCAGATAGCTTTTGTGAATCCGGTAAAAATCATAAGAAGAAAGACGTTTCTCATATTCGCCCAGCAGCTGGTTTTCCGTATAATCCCTGGTAACTGTATGGATTACGCAGCTCCGGCAGCAGGTTTCAATGTAGACGATCTGTCTGATATCAAGAAGTATAATGGTTCTGCTGACATTAATGGGAAGCTTATGTGCAGGGAAGGAAAAATTATTTTTGGGAGAATGATCCAGATCCTGTCTGCATTTTTCAAGAATCCGGCGTAACCGTTCCGGATCAAATGGTTTTAAAATGTAGTTATTCACTCCCAGCTCAAATGCCTGGACTGCATACTGGGAAAATGCGGTGGCAAAGACGATCTGGGCATTAGGCAGCATTCTCCTGGCTGCTGCCGCCAGTGTTGTTCCCTCCATATCATTTAAGCTGATATCAAGGAAGAGAATATCAAAAAGATGTTGTCCAAACAGTTCCAGTGCACAACTGCCGCTGTCTCCTTCCATGATTTCGCTGTCAGGGAGGATTGATAATATCTGATGTATCAGTTCTTTTCGTGCCGGGCGTTCATCATCAATGACTGCAATTTTCATAGGTAAATCCTCCTGTTCTCCATTAAGACATCTTTTTCCCGGGCAGCAGCATATTCCTCTTCATATCTGGATTCAGGGGCGGGTGGGATGGTAAAAAAGATATCGGAACCGGAATCGGAGCTTTGGATATGAAGTCCATGCTCCTGTCCATAAATGCTTTTTAACCGTTTATGGACATTTTCCAGTCCTACTCCGCCGTAATGCTCCCCGTGATAAAGCTGGCGTATAATCGTTTCAGGAATCCCGGAGCCTTTGTCTGAAACGGAGATTTTTATGAATTCTCCTTCCATACAGGCACAGATCGATACATATCGGTTTCCATTTTTGTCAAAGCCATAGCGGACTGCATTTTCCACCAGCGGCTGAAGAATGAAAGCAGGAATCAGACAGTTTATTTTTTCACCGGTTTTAATCTCTGTATGAAGCTTCTCTTCGAATCTTGCTTTTTCCAGTTCCAGATAGCTGGTAACATGATGAAGCTCTGTTTCCAGTGTATGCATATAGGAGTTATGCTCCAGCGTCTGGCGGTAATACGAAGACAGGGTGAGGAGAAGTTCTCTTGCTCTATCCGGATTTTCACGGCAGACGTAGGAGATGGTGTTGAGTGAATTATACAGGAAGTGGGGATTGACCTGGGACTGCAGCGCTTTTAATTCTGCTTTGCGCCGTAATTTTTTCTGGTACTCCAGTTCGGACAGCTCAAACTGGGTGGAAAAAAGTCTGGCCAGCTCCGAAGCAAAATTTAAGTCGGACTGGGACTGCTGCCAGTGTTTTTTAATAATCATGGTCAGACTCCCGGTGACCTGATTCATCTCTATGATGGGAGCTGCCACAATGATATGGTTTTTTAGAATGGAATACAGCGGATCGCCTTTTTCTGCGTAATGAAAAATGGTAGGCTTCCGGTCGTGGGTGGAGGCCAGGATGGGAGGAAGGACAGAATCCGTTTTCATATCCATTAATTCGGGATTTGCTTTCATACCCAGAATTTTTTCCGTATCAGTAATTAAGATGGCAGAGCAGCTGGCGGACTGGAAGATAATTTCAGCAGCAGCCTGCATATCCCGGGTGCTGTGTAAGCCCTTGTGAAGATGTGCAAGACTTTGCTCCACGATTCCAAGAGCCAGGCGCATCCGCTCAGCAAACTGGCTGTCCTCCTCTAAAAATACCATATTAAATGTACCGAGAAATACCAGCATTCCCAATGCGTTCATGGTCATCATGGGAAGTGAGATCAGCTTTACAAGCTGGACTGCTGCAGAAAATGGCCGTGAAATGAGAAGGATAATCACCATCTGAAGTAATTCCACAAAAAATGTAAGAATAAAGACTCCGGCACTTCCAATTTTTCCTGCCTTAAACCGGCTGGAGAATAAGGAGCCTGCAACACCTTCAGCCAGGGTGGAGACAGCACAGGCTGCCGCGGTAAAGCCTCCAATATCAAACAGATAACGGTGGATTCCTCCGATCAGTGCAGCACCCATTCCCACATAAGGACCGCCTAAAAGACCTGCAGCCAGCACTCCGATTACCCTGGTGTTGACGATGGCTCCCTGGGCGCGGACGCCCGTGTAAGTTGATATGATGCTGATTGAGCCGAATATCAGTGCAAGCATAATCCCGCAGCCGGTCGAATGTTTATCATAAAGGAGCATGTTCCGGACGATGGGGATTTTGGTCAGCACAGTTGCGATCAGGACCAAAAGACCGATATTTAATAGAAGACTGAAAAACATAGCACTGGACATAAGCTTCCCCCTTATACTGGCTGTTAAAATGCTGTTATAATTATACCAGATATTTTACAGAAATACAGTATGACGAGGGTGAAAAACAGTTTTTACCAGTGCGCTCACACCGGAGGCTTTAACAGAGTGGTCTGAATACTATTTTGAATTGATGCAGATACCTTCACTAGAAAATAAATGATCGATAACCTGTTATTAATAGTTTACATTTGTAGTTTTAATACCATTTTATACTACACAGATATATTTGTTAATAATATAGTTAGTTATTTTGAATGTTTTATGTTTGTGCAGGCACCAATACTGTCAAATGAAAATTTTTTACCATCGATGGTTATGGTGGTGTCAACAGCCGCAACTCCTTGATTGTCAAAATAGTACCAGTATTTTTCATGCATTAACCAGCCTTTTACATATTTACCATCTATCTTACAATACAATTTGCCACCTTCGTGGATCCATTCCATCTTTGTTGATTTGGCTGTTTTATTGTTTTGATCAGTTTGTGATTCAACAACAGCAGAGCTTTTATTTGCCATAGCACTGGCTGATATGGGCATTACCGCTAATACAGAAGCGCATGCAAATGCAGCAGCAATCATTTTTTTTGAAAATAAATGTTTCATTTCAATCCTCCTTTTCAATCTACAAATGTAAACATAATTAGTAGTTTACATTTGTAGATTGAAATTGTCAATACTTTTTTATTTCATGAAGCAGGTTTGGAAAGCAGGTGATTTTTATCAGGATGAAAAAATCAGGGCGAGAATTCTATGTAATGAATTCTTCCCCTGATCTTTTTCGTATAAAAATATAATTGTTGTTGTAAGACCTAATATTTAACACCTTTCCAGTAGAGAGGCTTATACACATTTGCTTCTTCCGGCAGAGAAACATCTTTCATCGCCCACTGGTAAAATTCCTCAAATCCGGTCCGGTCCACGATATAACCGATATGCTCCTTCCCGCCCGGAGCGGTGGTATCAATGTATTTAGTCACATAATCATAGGTGTTGAGAATAATTTTTAAAATGCTTTCCTCGTCTGCCCATTTGATGAAATCCTCGCCCATGCGGGGGTTTTTCTTTCCGGTCCGGCCAAAAAGTGTGAGACGGTAAAACTTCTCCTGACTTCTGGTCCAGGCACGGGTCGGGCAGGCAAGAACACATTCACCGCAGCCAATGCAGGTCTCATGGTTGCGTTTCACCTTGCAGTTTACCGTTTCAAGAGCCCCTGTAGATTTCCGCTTGCATGCCTTAACGCAGGCGCCGCAGTTGACACACCGGTCTGCATCGTAGTGGGGAAGTGTCATTCCCATAATGCCGAAATCATGCATTCGCACCTTGGCGCAGTCGTTGGGACAGCCGGTGAGTGCGATTTTAAAGTGGAGGTTGTTTGGAAAAACCGCTTTCTCTATTTTCTTTGCCAGCTCCGCTGTATTATAGCAGGCATAAGGGCAGACGTTGTTGCCGATACATGCGGTAATATTCCGGGTTCCGGCAGCGCTGTAACCCTGCCCTGATTTTTCCTGATTAATATCCAGACCTTCAATAATCGGCTGGAGGAGGGCATTGACCTTTGGAATATCCGCAAATGGAATTCCGGGGATCTCAAAACCCTGTCTGGAGGTAATGTGTACCGTGCCGTTTCCGTAAGTATCGGCAATATTCTGAATCATAGGTAAAAATCTGGCCTCTAAGTGACCGCCGGGAACCCGGATGCGGGAGGCGGTAAGACCTCTGTGTTTCGTTACCCGGAAAGCATTTTTTTTCAGTTCCTTTGTGTTGATATCCATAAGACGTTCCCCTTTCTAATCCAAGAGTTTGCGGCCTTTGGTAAATGGAAAGACAGGTCCGTCCAGGCACACATAGGTGTCATCAATTTTACAGTGTCCGCATTTGCCGATTCCGCAGCACATTTTCCGTTCATGGGAAATCCAGATATTTTCTTCTTTCAGTCCGATATCCAAAAGTCCCTGAGTGGTAAAACGCATCATTGCAGGAGGTCCCACCACGATTGCAGTGGTTTCTTCTTTATTTTTCAGCTTTAATTTAGGTATATACTGGGTGACCAGCCCGATCTGGCAGGCAGTGTCGTCATCTGCGCAGTCAACGGTCAGTATGACTTCCATCGCCTGTTTCCATTTGCCGAAGTCTTCCAGAAAAAGAATGTCCTTCGGTGTTTTAAATCCGGCGATGAGGGTCATGCCCTTTGTTTCTTCCATATGGCCGGAAAAATAGTCAACCACACCTTTTACAGGAGAAAGTCCGGTTCCGCCGGCTATGACCAGCAGTTCTTTTCCACGGAAATTTTCTATGTCAAATCCATTTCCGTAAGGTCCTCTTAAAAACAGGCTGTCTCCCTGATACCGCTCAAAGATTTCCCCTGTCACCTTTCCTACCCGGCGAATGGTTAAATCCACTGAATCCTCCCGGATGCCGCTGACTGAGATGGGAGCTTCCCCAAACTTTGGAATGGAAACCTCGAAAAACTGACCCGGTTTTACGTCTCCATGATAAGCCATGCGGAAAGTGTATTCAATGTCCGTATGACGGATTACCTCTTTAATTTCAGAACGGAAGGGAAGATATTCATTATGATTCATTTCCATTTACCTCCTTCATGGCATCTTCCAGCTGATTGATGCAGTGGGAAAATGAGATGTACTCCGGGCAGACATCGTCGCACCGGCCACAGCCCACGCACATATGAATACCGTTGCGTTTTTTGTAATCATATACTTTATGCATCACCTTAAAGCGCATGCGCTGACCGTTATTCTGGCGGTAGCTGCCGCCGCCGGCCACATCGGTGAAACCATCTGTCATACAGGAAGCCCAGACTCTGCGGCGTTCTCCAGCTTTGCCGTTATCGGTATAGAAAATGTCCTGCATGGTAAAGCAGGTACAGGTTGGACATACAAAGTTGCACCGACCGCAGTTTATGCATCGGGTGTCATATTGTTTCCACATGGATGCTTTCATGACCTCTAAGGAGAGAGACTGGGGGATGTTTACCTGTGTCTGTGTTTCGGTTACATAGGAAGGGGAGACAACCTCCTGTTTTGTGCATACCGCAGCAAACAACTCATCCCACTCCGGATTTTTATTATCAATTCTAACTCCCTCTTCCGAAAACTCCATGGAAGCATGATAATCGTCTGAACGGTTGGTTCCCATATCAACACAGAAACAGCTCTCAAAGGATTCTTTACAGCCCATAAGTACGAATTTAACCCGGTCCCGGAGGCGTTTGTAATAAGGGTCCTCCGCTCCGTTATGGAGATACATGGTATCTAAGCGTTTTACCGCATGAAGATCGCAGCTACGCAGAAAAATAATGGCCTGCTTCACAGGGGCGTCCGGTTCCTTCACGGAATTTTCGGTAAAATAGAATAAGGTTTCAGAGATTGGAAGAAGAATCTCTTTAAATGAAAAATCGGATTTTTTATCAAAGACGATTTCTTCTATGGACTGGATTTCGCCGTAATGAACAGAGTCCGTATCGGAAAATGCGCCGCCGTTTCTCAACAGCACTGGAGCATAGATGACAGAATCCTTTTTCCACCGGCGAAATACCTCATTAATGTCTTTTGCATTCAGAATATATCCCATGCTAAGCCTCCTTTTTTCCGGAAATCAGATAGTAGGGAACAGCCGTAAATAAAATCCCGCCTGCCATATTGCCAAGAGTTACAACCAGAATATTATAAAAATATCCGGAAAGAGAGACAGCCGCTTCGCCTGGACTTAAGATTCCCACAGTGAGAAGTGTCATGTTTGCAATGCTGTGTTCATAACCGCTGGTAATGAACGCAAAGAGACACCAGAATACCATGATTAATTTCCCGCTTTCTGATTTGCAGCGGAAGCCGCACCAGATAGCGAGGCATACTAAAATGTTGCAGAGAACTGCCCTCAAAAAGAGAGGAATAAGGGGGAGTGCCATTTTTGCAGCAGCAGCATTTGCCATGAATTCTCCCACAGGACCCTTTGCCAGTCCGGCACCCCAGAAAATAAGGGCAAGGAGAATGGAACCGGCCCAGTTTCCAAGTAAACATACCACCCACAGCTTTACCGCTTGTGGAAATGTGACCGTACCCCTGAAAACACCCCCAGCCATAACTAAATTATTGCCGGTAAAAAGTTCCGCACCTGCCATAACAACAAGACTGAGAGCGATGCCGAAGGATACACCCATAATAATTTTGACGTAAGGCTGGCTTGAGATCATTCCTCCTGCGGAGAAAATAAGCAGAATTCCAAAACCAACATAAATACCCGCCAGCATGGACGCAACCCAGTAACCAACAGGATTGTTTTTAAGAAATTTTGATTTGTTTTCCGCTGTTTTTGCTAATGTTGAATATTCTTCCTGAAACATAAACAACCTCCTTTGTTTATTTTTTATCAAACTACCCACAAAAACAGTATAATCAACAAATAAAAAAATCACCGTGATTTATATCACGGTGACTTAAAAAAAACAGACAGGGCGTCCCGGTCAGGGATGATAAATTTCCCCCGCCGGACCAGGACCAGCCCCTGTTCGGTTAAATGCTTCAGCTGACGGGATACGGTTTCCCGTCTGGATCCCAGCATATCTGCCAGATAAGTAACACTTAAATCCATGTTGATTAAGGTCCCTTCCTCATCGGGGATGCCGTAATCCTTGGACAGCCGCCACAGCTTTGCTGCAATCTTCTTTTCCCCATGTACGGAGTTGGAGGTGTTCTTTAACTGGCGGTATAAGCGCCGGTTTTTTAAAGCAAGGGAATCAAGAATCAGTTTCGTCAGTTCAAAATCCTGGCGCATGACAGCCAGAATATCCATCTTTCCAAAGCACAGAACCAGAGATGGTTCAAAGGCTTCGCAGTTAATGGAAGCTGGCATATTCTGCAAGACTTCTTCGTTCACCAATTCCCCTTTTCCCAGAAGAAAAATGGTTTTTCTCTCTCCCTGGGAGTTGATTTTATACAGGGATACGAAACCGGTTACTACAATATAAAGCGTTTGGTTCATTTCCTTATCCCAAAACAAGTGTGACCCTTTGGGAAAACGCCGGAGGCTGCTGCAGGCCATCAGTGCAGCAGTTGATTTTTCAGATATATTTTGGAAAATCTCAATACAGGAACAGGCTTCTTTTATATCCATGGGAATCCACATTCTCCTTTTGTACCATTATCTTGCGTTTTATTAAGAAGTATTATACTATACCATGAAATTGAACGCAAGAAATACGAAAACTGTCCGATACACCCTGATACACGCCTTTATTCACCCCCATTTTTCATCATATGAGCCCCCAATAGCAGCACCAGATAAAAGATACTTAAGATCCCGATGTGCAGCGCCGTTTTAATAAACAGGGGCAGAGCTGCAAATGGATCGAGAAAGGAAAAAGCGGCATAATAGATTCCGATTGCCAGCAGCATGAGTGCCGATGGCTTTGCGATCATATCCCATGCATTCCATACAAAATCCACCATTTTCCTCAAAGTAAGCACATGCATGAAAGCCAGCAGCAGTTCGCTGGCCAGTGCGCCCACCAGATATGCGAATATTCCCAGCCGCGGGATGCCAAAAAGCACAAACAGGAGCCGGAGCGACATGGCGATTACATTCTGGGTGAAGGTGATGGAGGTTTTCCCAAGCCCGTTTAAGATACTTCCCATGGTGGTAGCCATGTAAAGAAATGGGCAGAGCCATGCCAGTATGGTCATATACTGACCGGCAGAGCTGTCCTTAAACACGCTTACTCCCAGGTCATTGCCGAATAAAGTGAAAATTCCGATACAGAGAATTCCCACATACATACAGTAGCGCAGGGACATGGAAATAGCGGTTCCGATCCGTTTCTCATTCCCCTCTGACTGGGCCTCCGCTACCGTGGGCAGCAAAAGCACTGCCAGGGAATTAAATACGGTGGAAGGAAACAAAATAAAGGGCAGTGCCATCCCGGTTAATACTCCGTATACGGAAAATGCAGCCGAATCCGAGAGACCGGACATCTGCAGTCTGCTTGGGATGAGTATGGCCTCTGCGCTGGCAAGAACATTTAAAACCAGCCGGTTTCCCATGAGAGGAAGTGCAAGATGAAGGAGACCCGGAGCTGTTTCACTGAAATGAGAAGAGTCATAGGCAAAGTCTTCTGCCATATTCGGCGGGAAAAAGCGGTAGGCAAAGACGGTAAACAGAGACGAAGCAATTTCCCCGATTAAATGTCCCATGACTGCCAGCTGGACAGTAATGGTAATTCCTGACCGGATCATAATGTCAGCAATGAGAAAAACCGCGCCGATTCTTACAATCTGCTCCATAATCTGGGCTAATGCCGGAACGGAGGGACGCTGCATACCATAATAGTAACCGTTGATACAGGCATGGATTGCTGCGCAGGGAACCGATACGGCAAGAAACGTAAGGAGAGGGGCACAGCGCGGCTCCATTAATATGGAACCTGCGATAAAGTCCTTAAACTGAATAATGAAATAAGCCAGTATCATGGAAATAGCCACTGAAATGACCAGACCGCTTCGAAATACAGAACGGCCCTTCTTCACATTAGCGGCTACGGACTGGGATATGGCGGTTTGAATGGAACCTGCACAAAGAGCAAAGCAGATCCCAAAAACCGGATGAATCAGATTAAAAATACCCAGACCCTCAGCTCCGATGGTACGGGAGAGAAAGATCCGGTAAAAAAAGCCCAGCACCCGGGTGATGAGCCCGGCTGACGTAAGAAGAAGCGTGCCGGTCAGTAGCGCATATTTTCTTTTTGAAAGTTTTCTGGGGATCTTTAGGGAATCATTCATGAAATCTCCTGAAAAAGAGAATTATTATAAATATATGGAAATTGTTCTTTCTTCATGACATATTCATAATGAGAATCATTCCTATTGAATTTCTAGGAAATGTGTGTATAATAGAAAATGTAGATGAAGCTTTTAACTTTAGAACTACAGAAAGGCGGAACTAACAAATATGAAGCAACTGATTTATTTAGACAACGCAGCGACGACCAAAACCAGACCAGAGGTCGTAGAAGCCATGCTGCCTTACTTTACGGAATATTATGGCAATCCATCTTCCGTATACGAATTTTCCGGTATTTCGAAGAAAGCGGTTCAGGAATCCAGAGAGATCATCGCGAATTCTCTTGGAGCCAAGGCAAACGAGATTTATTTTACAGCCGGCGGTTCTGAATCCGACAACTGGGCTCTCATTGCAACAGCAGAAGCCTATGCAGAAAAAGGAAAACACATTATTACCAGTAAAATCGAACATCATGCCGTGCTCCATACCTGTGAGTATTTAGAAAAACGCGGTTTTGATATCACTTATCTGAATGTAGATGAGAATGGTTCCATAAAGTTAGACGAGCTGAAAAAAGCCATTCGTCCTGACACCATCCTCATTTCTGTCATGTTTGCCAATAACGAGATCGGCACCATTGAGCCCATTAAGGAAATTGGTGAGATTGCAAAAGAGCATAAGATCTTATTTCATACCGATGCAGTTCAGGCATTCGGTCATGTGCCAATCAACGTAGATGATTATCACATTGATATGTTAAGCGCCAGCGGTCATAAGATTAACGGACCAAAGGGAATCGGATTTTTATATATCAGAGCCGGTGTGAAGTCCCGTTCCTTTGTTCATGGAGGCGGCCAGGAGAGAAAACGCCGTGCAGGAACAGAGAATGTAACAGGAATCGTAGGTTTCGGTAAAGCGGTGGAACTTGCAGTGGCAGGAATGGAAGAAAGAACCCGCAAAGAGACAGAGCTTCGTGAATATTTAATGGAACGTGTTATGAAAGAGGTTCCATACACCAGAATTAACGGCAGCAGAAAGAGCCGCCTTTCCAATAATGTAAATTTTGCCTTCCAGTTTATTGAGGGAGAATCCTTACTGATCATGCTGGACATGAAAGGAATCTGCGGATCCAGCGGTTCTGCATGTACTTCAGGCTCCTTAGATCCGTCCCATGTACTGCTGGCAATCGGCCTTCCTCATGAGATCGCCCACGGTTCTCTTCGTCTGACTCTTGATGAGGTTAATACCGTGGAAGAAATGGATTACGTAGTGGAAGCCATCAAGGAAATCGTAGCGAAGCTTCGCAGCATGTCTCCTCTTTATGAGGATTATATCAAGCATCAGGGGAAATAGTACAGGGTAGATGAATTACCAGAAAGTGGAGAATATAGAATATGTATACAGAAAAAGTAATGGATCATTTTGAGCACCCGAGAAATGTGGGAGAGATAGAGAACGCCAGCGGTATGGGTACTGTTGGTAATGCAAAATGCGGCGATATTATGAGAATTTATCTGGATATTGATGAGAACCAGATTATTCAGGATGTAAAATTTAAGACCTTTGGATGCGGTGCGGCGGTAGCTACCAGCAGCATGGCAACAGAGATGGTAAAAGGTAAATCAGTTCAGGAAGCCATGGAGGTAACCAACAAGGCCGTATGTGAGGCACTTGATGGTCTGCCCCCTGTAAAAGTCCACTGCTCCTTACTGGCCGAAGAGGCAATCCATGCTGCTTTATGGGATTATGCAACCAAGCATGGCATTGAGATTGATGGCTTAAAGAAGCCAAAGTCTGATATCGGCGAGGAAGAAGTAGAAGAAGAATATTAATGGAAATGGAATACTATGAGTAAAGCGAAAGTAGTAGTAGGAATGTCAGGCGGCGTGGATTCATCCGTTGCAGCCTGGCTGTTAAAGGAACAGGGCTATGACGTAATCGGCGTAACCATGCAGATCTGGCAGGACGAGGATAACGTGACTCAGGAAGAGAACGGAGGCTGCTGCGGCCTCAGTGCCGTGGACGATGCCAGAAGAGTTGCCTGGGATCTTGGAATTCCTTATTATGTTATGAATTTTAAAGAAGAGTTCAAATCACAGGTCATCGATTATTTTGTAGAGGAATACCAGAGGGGACGGACTCCCAATCCCTGTATCGCCTGCAACCGCTATGTCAAATGGGAATCTCTTTTAAAGCGGAGCCTGGATATTGGAGCCGATTATATTGCCACAGGTCATTACGCACAGATTGACAGGCTTCCAAACGGCAGATATGCCCTTAAAAAGTCTGTAACTGCTGCGAAAGACCAGACATATGCTCTTTATAACTTAACCCAGGATCAGCTGGCACTTACCCTGATGCCCGTAGGAGCGTATTCCAAAGATCAGATCAGGGAGATTGCTGACCGGATCAATCTTAACGTTGCTCACAAACCGGACAGCCAGGAGATCTGTTTTATACCGGATCATGATTATGCCGGATTTATTGAAGAGAGCGCAGGGGAGAGAGCCCCCGAAGGTGATTTTGTGGATTTGGATGGCCAGGTAATCGGACGCCACAAAGGAATCACTCACTACACCGTCGGACAGAGAAAGGGTTTAAACCTGTCTCTTGGATATCCGGTTTTTGTGGTGGAGATACGTCCTGAGACAAACGAAGTGGTCATTGGAAAAGGTGAGGATGTCTATTCTGACACCCTCAGCGCCGGACATTTAAACTGGATGGCGGTTGACGGTCTTCATGGAGAAGAGATGGAGGTAATGGCAAAGATCCGTTACAGCCATAAGGGCGCCGCCTGTACCATTAAAGAAGTGGAGGATGGCGTGGTAGAATGCAGATTTGAGGAGCCGCAGAGAGCGATCACACCCGGACAGGCCGTGGTATTTTATCAGGGCGAGTATGTAGTGGGAGGAGGAACCATACTGTGATAATCAGCAAAAAAACAATCAGATGGATCTTCCCGGCTATCCTGCTTTTTTGTCTGTTTCTGCTTTCCGGCTGCGGAAAAAAGTATGAAGCCATACAGACTCCTGCCGTTGAGGAGGCAAAAGGGGAGATAAGCGGGGAAACGCAGAGTACGCCTGTAACCATCGAAGAGGAAGATGGAAAGACGGCCGAAAAAAGCTCCCACGAAGCCGCTGTTACAACGGAGACCGCTCCGGAGTTTCAAAAAGCAGACGAGACGGTCTATGTGACAGGCAGCGGGGTGAATGTGAGGACACAGCCATCTGCCTCCGGCCAGATCGCAGTTACCCTTAATCAGGGAACTGCACTGAAACGGACCGGATACAGCCAGAGCTGGAGCCGTGTCATCTATGAGAATAAAGAATGCTATGTGTCTTCCCGTTATTTATCCGCGGATAAACCCGCTGATAAAGCTCAGACTCCTTCCATATCGGGAAGCGGAAACGGACGGCTGATTGCCATTGATCCGGGACACCAGGCAAAGGGAAATTCTCAAAAAGAACCCATCGGACCGGGGTCATCCGAGATGAAACCAAAGGTAGCATCAGGAACCCAGGGAACTGCAACCGGAATACCGGAGTACAAGCTTACTCTGGCAGTCTCTCTTAAATTAAAGCAGGAGCTGCTTAACAGAGGATACCGGGTTTATATGATCCGTGAGACCGATGATGTGAATATCAGCAATGCAGAGCGTGCCGGCATGGCCAATGACAGCGGAGCAGATATTTTCATAAGAGTTCACGCCAATTCCTTAAATGACAGTTCCATAGCCGGTGCCTTAACGATGTGCCAGACTTCAAAAAATCCATACAACAAAAGCCTCTACAGCAAGAGCTCAGCGCTGTCAAAAACAGTGGTGAATGGAATCAGCAGTCAGACCGGATTTAAGAACCGGGGTGTACAGGAGACGGATTCCATGAGCGGAATTAACTGGTGCAAAATACCAGTAACCATTGTGGAGATGGGCTTTATGAGTAATGCGGAAGAAGATAAGAAGATGGCGACAGATGAATACAGGGACAAGATTGCAAAAGGGATCGCAGATGGGATAGATGCCTATTATGCAGGCGGCAACTGATATCCATCTTTTAAAATGAATCAGATTACAGATGTTAAGCCAGAAAGCGGAAGGATTATATCCCATATGCTTTCTGGCTTTTCGCTGTTTTTTTGTACTCCTCTCCAGGTCATAAATGAAGTGGAAAAAGCATACATTTTCCTGAAACGTTTCTTCCAGGCAAGGAGAAGAAAGACATGGCAGATTATGGGCTTGCATTATCAGGAGGAGGAACCAGAGGAGCGGTTCATGTAGGCGTTCTTACGGCGTTAGAAGAAAACGGTCTTTTGCCTGACCGGATCGCTGGAGCCAGTGCCGGCAGTATTGTGGCCGGACTTTACGCATCCGGAATGGGGATTGGTAAGATGAGAGAAACAGTGGGCTGGCTGGCAAAGCATGGAGAAAATTATATAGATCCCAATATAATCGGAGTCATCCTGTTTCTGCCCCAGGTACTGCTTCACAGAAATACATCTTTAATGGGATTAATTAAAGGCAACCGGCTTTCCCGTTTTCTCTGTGATTTAACTGATGGACTGGAGATACAGGGGTGCGAGAAGGGTCTTCTGATACCGGCTGTTGATATAAACAGCGGCAACACCGTTGTTTTTACTAACCTATTTAAAGAAAAGGTTCCCATATCTGCGCTTCGGGAAGAAAATGTGAGGTGGCAGAAAAACGGGCTTTTATGTGATATTATGATGGCAAGCTCTTCGGTTCCCGCTGTATTCTGCCCAAGGCAGATCAATGGTTTTTTACTGGTGGATGGAGGAGTGACCAATAACCTTCCGGTGGATTTACTTATTTCCACAGGGGAATCAAGTGTGATTGCAGTTGATATCGGGGAAGCATATGAGATGCCAAAGGACCATTCTATTATGGAGATCGCGTTCCATTCGTTTTCCATCATGAGCAGAGAGTTAAAGGACTGCCGTTCCAGCGGTGAAATTCTTCTTTTAAAGCCGCCGATTCCAAAAGGATCAGGGCTTCTGACCTTTGAATATATGGAGGAATGCATGGAAAGCGGATATCTGTATACAAAAAAAATGATGCCGCGGATTAAGCATGTTCTGGAAAAAAGAAAATAAATACGCTATACTGAATGAAAACAAAACAGATACACAAGAGGAGGAATCAAATGGAACTTACGTTTCGATATGCACAGGAATCGGATACAGCTCTGATTCTGGAATTTATTAAAGAGCTGGCAGATTACGAGAAAATGCTTGATGAAGTGGTGGCTACGGAAGCGCTTTTAAAAGACTGGCTGTTCGGGCAGAAAAAAGCAGAAGTAATCTTTGCACTGGCAGATGGGAAAGAAGCAGGATTTGCATTGTTTTTTCATAATTTCTCCACATTTCTCGGCAGAGCCGGAATCTATCTGGAAGACTTGTTTGTAAAGCCTGAATACAGAGGTAAGGGAATTGGAAAAGCAATCTTAAAGAAATTAGGTGCCGTTGCCAGAGAACGGGGCTGCGGAAGACTGGAGTGGTGGTGCTTAGACTGGAATCAGCCCAGTATCGACTTTTACCGTTCCATGGGGGCGGAGGCAATGGATGAATGGACCGTATACCGCATATCCGGTGAGAGGCTGAACGAATTGGCAGATGCCGGTGATAAATAAAGATCATTGAAGACAGGAAATACATGGGGAGCGTTTATAGGACGCTCCTTAATTTATTTGGAAAAGAATCATGAAATTGTAATGTCTTTGTAAACAATTTTATGGCATAGTGGGTTATACTGCTACTGTATGAATAAAATTCCAAGGAGGATAGTCATGAAACGAATCATGGATAAAAAATACAACAGGAGGTTACTGACTGTACTGTTGCTTATAAGTATGATGGAAGTTACCGGTTGCAGCTTACAGCAAAAGGACAGGACAGGCGAAAATACTGAAGCTTCAACTGCCGTTTCGGTAAGCCAGAATGATGTAGCAAAAGAAAGTTCGGCAGCAGCTGTTACAGAAACAGAAACGGAAACGGAAACGGAAACAGAAACAGAAACAGAAACAGAAACAGAAACGGAACCGGCTTTGTTAGACCGTTATATCGGGCTTCTCGGCCTTACGAAAGAAGAGTTGGTGAAATCCCTGGGTGAAGAGCCGGAGAAAATCGATGAGGGAGGTCTGGAATTTAAAAATGCCGGAATACGCATATGGTTTGATCATCCAAATTACAGGACAGCGGAGCAGATTTTAGTCATGGATCCGCAGTTTGATATTCTTGGTGTAAAGCTGGGAGAAAAAATTGACAGATTTAAAGAAGTATTAAAAGATCCGGTCAGTGACCAGAACGGAGATGCCCATTTTAAGTACAACAACGTATACCTGTCCATTATCTATGATACAGAGACACAGGATACCTATGGACTGTATATATTAAAGAATGATATCTAACCTGCGAAAAGAAATGACTGCCAGGGAGACGGAGAAATGGTATGCTTATCCGGATGCAGTTATTCCGGCAATCAGACAGGCTTTATACAGCAGCCGAGTTTAGCTTGTAAGATAATTTTCACCTGATGGGGGAGGATACGGCTGTTACCATCTGCCGTCTTAAAAATCCTCCATTTGTGTACTTATAAAAAAATACCGCCGGAACTGGCGGTATTTTTATAATTAATATTTATCTGTTATGACCGGAGCTTCCGGTGATTCTGTTTCTTCTGCTGCTTCATATACCGGTTCACTGATCTGCTTTTTTTCAGAAACCTTGTCACCCATCAGCTGAATCCAGCTGATTTCATCTTTCATGGTCTGTGCCTGGGCTGCTAACTCTTCACTGGATGCAGAGCTTTCCTCTGCGGTTGCCGCATTGGTCTGAACTACGGACGATACCTGGGTTAAGCCGGTGTTGATCTGCTGAATGGCATCTACCTGTTCTGCAGACGAACTGCGGATCTTTTCCATGGATTCCCCAAGGAATTCTGCCTTGTCTGCCAGACCTTTCAGTATTTCCACTGTTTCCTTTGATAAAGTTTCTCCGTTTTCTACCAGAGAAGAGGAGTGTGCCAGCAGGGAAGAGGTTTCTCCGGCTGCCTCCGATACCTTAACAGCCAGATTACGGACTTCATCTGCAACAACTGCGAAGCCTTTCCCTGCCTCTCCGGCCCTTGCTGCTTCAATAGCGGCATTCAGTGCCAGAATGTTAGTCTGGAATGCGATATCTTCAATGACCTTGGTGATATTTGTGATTTTCTTTGAGGCTTCTCCGATTTCAGTCATGGCCTGGTTTAAATTCTGTATATAGGAATTTCCTTTTGTAAGCTCTATTCCGGTCTGCTTTACATATTCATTTACTGTTGAAACCGTAACCACATTTTCTTCCGCATGATGAGCCACATTGGATATGGAGGCATTTAACTCTTCCACAGTAGCCGCCTGCTCCGTTGTACCGGAAGCCAAAAGCTGGGCTCCGGAGGAGATCTGATCGGCGCCGCTTGAAATCTGGTTAATGGAGTTCCTGAAGTTTCCGAAAATGGTATTTAAATTGGCAATGATACCATTGATTGATGTCTTAAGAAGAATAAAATCCGCTTTGTATTCTGATTCAATGGTTAAGGTACAGTTTCCTTTCTCTACGCCGTCTAAAACAGTCGTGGCATCATTAATGATGGAGCGGAGAGAAGAAACGGTGTATCTTAGGGAAGCGGAAAGAGTGCCGATCTCATCATCGCTCACATACTCGGGAACCTGGGAATGAAGATCACCCTGAGAAAGAAGCTCCAGTCTGTCCACCATTTTAATGATGGGGTTAACAATAGGAGAGGCAATCCTGATTGCGCAAATCAAAGCGATGATCAAAAAAACAATTATAAAAAAAATCATAATAAAGATTGAAATGTAGAAACCTTCCATAAGCTCAGAAGTTTTTGCCGCCACACCGATGGACCAGCCGTCTGTATTGGGAATGGGGGCATAACCTACGGTAAGCTGACTTCCTTTATGATGAATGGATTCGATGCCGGACTGACCGGTCATCATGTTCTGCACCATCTTTGCAGCGTCAGAAAAGGATGAATCTGTTTTGGCAGTTTCTATGTAATTTAACTGCTGGTTCACATTATCCTGTTCCTTATGTGCAACAACGGTTCCTTCTTTATCTACAATGAATCCATAGCCTGATTTTCCAAGGGATATGTCATTAATCATTTTGCTGAAGGAATCACAGGAGAGTCTTGCAAATACAATACCTTTGCTTCCATCGCCATTAACCGGTGCTGAAAGAATCATAATCATCTGGCCGGTTGCTTTGCTTAAAAGGGGAGAGGATATGTAGGTTTCCCCGTTCGTGGATTTCTGAAAGTATTCCCTTTCTTTGATATCTGTTCCGTCAGAGGTAATTCCCTGGGGGTTGCAGACGACAATGGAATCAAATTCATATTCCTGCGCCAGCTGGGCTAAGTCTTTCTGAAGCTGTCCCGATGTACCGGAAGAATTTCTGATTCTGCTGTCCTTTGAGATTGATTCGATTTTAGTTTTGTAGATGAGGATGGCGTTTTCTACCGAATGGTTGTATGCGTTAGTGTTTTCCTGGATTCTAAGCTGCATGTTGTTCCTTGCATCCCGATAGACGATAATGGAATTGACGGTGCCGAAAAGTAATGTGATAACGGTTGACAATGCTGCGATACTGATTTGAAGCTTGCGTTTGATAGAATTTTTGCCCATGATTTTTCCCATCTGCTTCTTACTGCCTGGTATGGGCATCTGTTTTTCCTGCGACATGTGTTTTTCTCCTGATCTGGTTTTATTCTTTTTCTTATTTTGTCAAAATTTTATCTTATGTAATCAGAGCAATTATAAAACAAGAGTATCT
This sequence comes from Bacillota bacterium, assembly GCA_023386315.1. GTDB lineage: Bacteria > Bacillota > Clostridia > Lachnospirales > Lachnospiraceae > Lacrimispora. The sequence goes on from JAEWJZ010000029.1 coordinate 228,373, forward strand.
GGCTGTCAATTGTCCTGGACAAGAAAAAAAAGATTAAACATAATGTGGGATTATTCCATCTGTTTGAATCCGGTTGTTGTGAATAATGATACTTATTTCGGAGAAAAAACAGGAATCGGGGAAACAATATGTTCCCTCCTAAGTGATAAGTTTTATCATAATGCTTGTTACTTAGGAGGGAGCATATCAGCCGACCTGTTTGAAGACTGGCGGTGAGATCTGATTAATGGAGTTCCTGAAGTTTCCGAAAATTAAAGAGTGCCGATCTCATCATCGCTCACATATTCCGGAACCTGGGAATGAAGATCACCCTGAGAAAGAAGATCCGGTCTGTCTACCATTTTGATGATGGAGTTAACAATAGGAGAAGTAATCAAGATTGCGCAAATCAGGGCGATGATCAAAAATACAACTATAAAAAGAATCATAATGATGATTGAAATGTAGAAACCTTCCATAAGCTCAGTGGTATTTGCCGCCACACCGATGGACCAGCCGTCTGTATTGGGAATGGGTGCATACCCCACGGTAAACTGACTTCCTTTAAGATGAATGGATTCAAAACCGGTCATACCAGCTGTCATGTTCTGCACCAACTTTGCAGTCTCTGAAAAAGAAGAGTCTGTTTTTGCCGCTTCTATGTAATTCAACTGCTGGTTCACATTCTCCTGATCCTTATGTGCAATAACTGTTCCTGCTTTATCTACAATGAATCCATAGCCTGTTTTTCCAAGGGAAATATCGTTAGTCATTTTGCTGAAGGAATCACAGGACAGTATTGCAGATACAATGCCCTTGCTTCCGTCGCCATTAATTGGAGCTGTGAGAACCATTATCATCTTTCCGGTTGTTTTACTAAAGATAGGGGAAGATATATAGGTTTCTCCGTTTATGGACCTTTTAAAATATTCCCTGTCACTGACATCAGATCCATCAGAGGTAATTCCCTGTGGGTCACAGATTATTATGGAATCAAATCCATATTTTTCCGCCAGTTGGGCTAAATTTTCTTTCAACTGTTCCGATGTGCCAGAGGGGCCTGTGACTCTGTTATCCATTGAGACTGATTCAATTTTAGTCTTATAGATGAGAATTGCATTTTCTACGGAATGGTTGTACGCGTTGGTGTTTTCCTGAATTCTGAGCTGCATATTATTCCTGGCATCCTGATAAATAATAATGGAATTGACTGTGCCAAAAAGCAATGTAATGACTGTTGAAAATGCTGCGATACTGATTTGAAGCTTGCGCTTAATGGTGTTTTTACTCTTCGGATCGATGAGATTCATTTGTGCTTTTGTTGTCATTAAAATATTCTCCTGATTTGGATTTATTATTTTTCATCTTTTGGTTAATTATAGTAATATGTAATTTGATTATAATACAAGAGCTAAAGGCTGTCCATGGTACTCAAGTAAGATTATTATAAGAAAAGGGCAGGCAGTGCTGCCGGATAAGAGAAACCAGCAGCACTGCCTGTCATAGAAAGGCTTATTATTTTTTTAGTTCCTGCATCTTCATGGCACGAACCTTTAACGGAAGACCGAACAGAGTGATGAAGCCGTCTGCATCGTGATGATCATAGAGATCACCGGTGGTAAAGGAAGCAAGAGATTCGCTGTATAAGGAGTACGGAGATGAGGTTCCTGCTTTGATGATGTTGCCTTTATAAAGTTTGAACTTCACTTCTCCTGTTACATATTCCTGTGTGGAAGTAACAAATGCCTGAACTGCCTCACGAAGTGGTGTGAACCATTTTCCTTCATATACGATCTGCGCAAATTTATTACCCATATCTTTTTTTACTTCCATGGTAGCGCGGTCTAAAACCAGCTCTTCCAGTTGCTGATGTGCTTCTAAGAGAATGGTTCCGCCTGGTGTTTCATAAACACCTCTGGATTTCATGCCGACTACCCGGTTCTCCACGATATCCACAATGCCGATGCCGTGCTTTCCGCCAAGCTCATTTAACTTTGTTATAATATCGGAAACCTTCATGGTTTCTCCGTTTACGCTGACAGGAATGCCTTTTTCAAAGGTCATGGTCACGTATTCCCCTTCACTCGGGGCCTTTTCAGGAGAAACACCAAGTACCAGAAGGTGATCGTAATTTGGCTCATTAGCCGGATCTTCCAGCTCTAAGCCTTCATGGCTGATATGCCATAAGTTACGGTCACGGCTGTAGCTGTTGTCTGCTGAGAACGGAAGGTCGATTCCGTGCTGTTTGCAGTATTCAATCTCATCTTCGCGGGACTGCATGGTCCAAACATCGGTCATACGCCATGGTGCGATGATCTTTAAATCAGGAGCCAGAGCCTTGATGCCAAGCTCAAAACGGATCTGGTCATTGCCCTTTCCGGTTGCTCCGTGGCAGATGGCAGTGGCGCCTTCCTTCCTTGCAATCTCAACCAGTCTTTTTGCAATTGCCGGACGAGCCATGGAAGTGCCCAGAAGATACTTATTCTCATAAACTGCATTGGCCTGTACACAGGGGATGATGTAGTTGTCGCAGAAGTCATCTACAAGATCTTCTATATATAATTTGGAAGCGCCGGATAATTTGGCTCTCTCCTCCAGACCATCAAGCTCGTTGCCCTGTCCGCAGTCGATGCAGCAGCAGACTACCTCATAATCAAAATTTTCCTTTAACCATGGAATTATGGCAGTGGTGTCAAGTCCGCCGGAATAGGCTAAAATTACTTTCTCTTTCATATATGATTCCTCCTCAATGGTTTTTTGTATATTTTCTTTTTGAACTTACATAAATATACAACAAAACTGGGATAAATGCAAGGGTAAAATGAAAAATATAAAAACATCTTGCATAATATACAAAAGAGATGTATAATTATGAAAATCCTTTAGGAAAAGGTAAAACGCTCATGAATGGAGAGCGGATGACCGATACAAAATAGAGAATAGTAAGGAGCGATGACGATGATTAAAGCAGGAATAATAGGATCAACCGGATATGCAGGCGGTGAGCTGGCAAGACTTTTACTCCAGAGAGATGACGTGGAGATTAAATGGTACGGATCGAAAAGCTACGTTGACCAGAAATACGCTTCCATTTATCAGAATATGTTTGAAATCGTCAGCGATTCCTGCATGGATGATAATATAGAAGCTTTGGCAGAGAAGGTGGATGTGATTTTTACGGCAACACCCCAGGGCTTTCTGGCATCTGCCTTAAATGAACACATTTTATCACAGACCAAAGTCATTGATTTAAGTGCGGACTTCAGGATTCAGGATGTGAAAATCTATGAAGAGTGGTATCAGATCCAGCATAAATCTCCTCAATATATAAAGGAAGCGGTGTACGGACTTCCGGAAATCAACAGGGAAAAGATTAAAAATGCAAGGCTGATAGCAAATCCGGGGTGTTATCCTACCTGTTCTGAACTCTCTGTTTATCCGCTGGTAAAAGAAGGTCTGATTGATCCTGATACAATTATCATCGATGCAAAATCGGGAACTTCAGGAGCCGGAAGAGGAGCGAAGACTGACAATCTTTACTGCGAAGTGAATGAGAACATCAAAGCTTATGGGGTGGGTGTACACAGACACACTCCTGAGATTGAAGAACAGCTTTCCTACGGGGCAGGAAAACCGGTAACCATCAGTTTCACACCACATCTGGTTCCCATGAACAGAGGCATTCTCATAACTGCCTATGCATCGTTAAACAGGCAGGTTTCCTACGAAGAAGTAAAATCCGTTTATGATAAGTACTATGGTAAAGAATTCTTTGTCCGGGTGCTGGAGAAAGATGTGACACCTCAGACAAAATGGGTGGAAGGCAGCAACTTCGTTGATGTGAATTTTAAAATTGATCCAAGAACCAGACGGATCGTGATGATGGGAGCCATGGATAATCTGGTAAAAGGGGCCGCCGGGCAGGCAGTGCAGAACATGAATATTCTTTTCGGACTGGAGGAAAACAAGGGACTGAAGCTGATTCCCATGTTTCCTTAGATGTTTGAATGAAAGCGTAATAATAAAGGAAAAAATAATGATAATACGATCAATGACAACAGAAGATTATGACCAGGTATTTGCACTTTGGTCCAAAATTAAGGGGTTCGGTATCCGGGCTGTTGATGATTCCAGGGAGGGAATTACCCGGTTTCTTCTGAGAAATCCGGATTTGAGCGTGATTGCAGAAGATAACGGAACTGTGATCGGCTCTATCTTATGCGGTCATGACGGTCGCAGGGGAACGTTATACCATGTGTGCGTGGCAGAGGAATACAGAAAGCATGGAGTCGGTCATGAGATGGTTTTAGAAGCTGTCAGCCGATTGAAAAAAGAGGGAATCAATAAAGTCAATCTGATTGCCTTTCGTGCCAACCTTTTGGGAAATAATTTCTGGAGGAAAGAAAAGTTCACATTTCGTGATGATTTAAATTACTATGATTTGACCATCAGTGAGAAAAACCGCACTGATTTTGTAAGCTGACAGAACAGGATACCATTACCGGAGACAGGGAGGAAATAATTATGAAGCAGATAAGCGGAGGAGTAACAGCAGCGAAGGGATTTAAAGCTGCATCAACGGCAGCAGGCATTAAATATAAGAACAACCGGAAAGATATGGCGATGATTTACAGTGAGGTTCCATGCAAGGCAGCAGGTACCTTTACTACCAACATTGTAAAAGCAGCCCCTGTCAAATGGGATAAGGAGATCGTGACCAGTTCTCCCTTTGCCCAGGCAGTTGTGATAAATGCAGGAATTGCCAATGCATGTACCGGTGAAGAAGGATTCTCCTACTGCAGTCAGACGGCAAAGGCCGCTTCTGAGTGCCTTTCCATACCGGAAGATTCCGTTCTTGTTGCTTCCACCGGAGTAATCGGAATGCAGCTTCCAATTGACCGCATCACGGCGGGAGTGAAAGCAATGTCTGCTATCCTGGAGGGTAGTGAGGAGAGCGGAACTGCAGCAGCACAGGCCATTATGACTACCGATACAGTAAAAAAGGAAGTGGCAGTTCAGTTTGAGGCAGGGGGAGCAACCATCACCATCGGAGGCATGTGCAAGGGCTCCGGAATGATCCACCCTGATATGTGCACCATGTTAAGCTTTGTTACCACGGATGCTGCGATTTCAAAGGAACTTTTGCAGGAAGCGTTAAGGGAAGATATCAAAGATACGTACAACATGATTTCTGTAGATGGAGATACTTCTACCAACGATACCGTACTCCTTCTGGCAAACGGCTTGGCTGGAAATAAGGAAATTACGGAAAAAAATGAAGATTATCTGTTATTCATAAAAGCACTTAATTTCATCAATGAAACTCTGGCAAAGAAGATGGCAGGGGATGGAGAAGGCTGTACTGCTTTATTTGAAGTGAAAATTATTGGCGCGGAGACAAAGGCACAGGCTGTTACATTATCAAAATCAGTCATCACCTCCAGCCTGACAAAAGCGGCCATATTCGGTCACGATGCCAACTGGGGACGTATTCTCTGCGCCATGGGATATTCCGGAGCTTCCTTTGATCCGGAAAAAGTGGATCTTTATTTTGAAAGTGCAGCAGGAAAGCTTCAGATCATCGAAAATGGTGTGGCACTTCCCTACAGTGAGGAAGAGGCGACTAAGATATTATCGGAGCCGGAAGTGACTGCCATTGCTGACATCAAGATGGGAAATGCCTCTGCAACTGCATGGGGCTGTGATCTGACTTTTGACTATGTAAAAATCAACGCAGATTACCGTTCTTAAGTATTGAAAGCAGACCGTAAGAAGGAGAGGAAAAAGTAAATGGAACTGGATCAGAGCATTATGCAGAAAGCCGAAGTGTTAATTGAGGCACTTCCTTATATACAGAGATTTAACCGTAAAACTATCGTGGTAAAATACGGCGGCAGCGCCATGGTAGATGAAGAACTGAAAAAACAGGTAATCCAGGATGTGGTACTTTTAAAACTGGTAGGGTTCAAGCCCATTATCGTCCACGGCGGCGGAAAAGAGATCAGCAGGTGGGTGGAGAAAACCGGTATGGAGCCTCATTTTGTCAATGGCTTAAGGGTGACAGATGAAGCAACTATGGAGATTGCGGAGATGGTGTTAAACCGTGTGAACAAAAGCCTGGTGCAGCTTGTCAATGAGCTTGGAGTTAAGGCTGTGGGAATCAGCGGAAAAGACGGCATGATGTTAAAATGCCGGAAACGTTATTCAGACGGAGAAGACATCGGTTTTGTAGGCGATATCACAGAGGTTGATACCCAGATCATCAACGATCTTCTGGAAAAGGATTTTCTTCCAATCATCTGTCCGGTAGGCTTTGATGAGGATTTTAAGACCTATAATATTAATGCGGATGATGCGGCATGTGCCATTGCTACAGCCATGGAGGCAGAAAAACTGGCTTTTTTGACGGATGTGGAGGGCGTTTACCGGGACTTTCAGGATAAGGATTCTTTAATCTCTGAAATGTCCATCGAAGAGGCCCAGAAGTTCGTAAGCGGTGGAACTCTTGGAGGTGGAATGCTCCCTAAATTACAAAACTGTATTGATGCCATGAACCACGGGGTGTCCAGGGTACATATTATGGACGGAAGGATTCCCCATTGTCTTCTGCTTGAGATTTTCACCAATAAAGGAATCGGAACTGCAATTGTGAGCCCGGGAGAGGAGCGTTTTTATCATGCTGAATAAACAGGAATATATTGATAAGGCAGAATCAGAGATTTATAAGACCTACAACCGTTTTCCAGTTGTCTTTGACCATGGGGACGGAGTAAGGCTTTATGATACAGACGGAAATGAATACCTGGATTTCTATGCGGGAATCGCAGTAAATGGTCTTGGATATAATGATGCGGAATTTAATGAGGCAGTAAAGGCCCAGGCAGATAAACTGCTTCACATTTCAAACCTCTATTATAATGTACCGTCTGTAGAAGCGGCAGAACTGCTTTTAAAGGCATCCCAGATGGATAAAGTGTTTTTCACCAACAGCGGAACGGAAGCCATTGAGGGAGCTTTGAAAATAGCCAGAAGATACGCTTATAACAAAGACGGCGGTCATGACCATGAAATTATTGCCATGAACCATTCGTTTCACGGGAGAAGCCTGGGCGCACTTTCTGTGACTGGGAACGATCATTATCAGGAGCCGTTTAAACCCTTAATTCCCGGAATCAAGTTTGCTGATTTTAATGATTTGGATAGCGTAAAGGCTGTTGTGAATGAGAAAACCTGCGCCATTATTATGGAAACTGTTCAGGGAGAAGGCGGGATTTACCCTGCAACACAGGAATTTTTATCCGGCGTAAGAGAGCTCTGCGATAAAAATGATATACTGTTAATCCTTGATGAGATTCAGTGCGGAATGGGGCGCACAGGCTCTATGTTTGCCTGGCAGCAATATGGCGTGAAACCTGATGTGATGACGGTTGCAAAAGCGTTGGGAAACGGAGTTCCAATTGGGGCATTCCTGGCAGCAGGAAAAGCGGCTACGGCTATGATGCCTGGCGATCATGGAACTACTTACGGCGGCAATCCCTTTGTCACTGCTGCAGCATATAAGGTTTTGGAACTGTTTGAAAAACGGCAAATCGTGAGTCATGTAAAGGAAATGGGAGATTACCTGACCAAAAAACTGGAAAAGCTGAAAGATAAATATGAGATTATTACAGCAAGAAGGGGGCTGGGCCTTATTCAGGGGTTGGAATTTACGGTTCCGGTTTCCTCTATTATCAGTCAGGCGTTGATGGAGCAGAAGCTGGTTATAATCAGTGCAGGTACTAATATAATAAGATTTGTTCCACCTCTGGTGATTGAAAAAGAGCATGTGGACGAGATGGTGGAAAAACTGTCTGCAGTGTTGGATCAGCAAAAATAATAATGCGGAGTGTCCGGTTGAGTATTAATTTAGGGGAGGGTTATCAAACTCCCCTTTAATGAGTGTTTTTCTGAGGTATAATAAACTTTGTGTCCATTAGAGTGGAAAAGTTTCTCACCTCCAAGGCTTTTTTATTATGCCATTCACATAATGAGCTCTTTTTTTGCTAAATTACATTTGTTGTATCATATTTATTATATTGTATTATCATTGTGTTACTGACCAGCTGAGTTGTCGTAGTTGTGCTCACTTTAAATGTCATTAAGCTGCTTAGTTTTCTGGCAAAATTTCCTTATGCTCATAGCGGGCTAATGCCCGCATTGTTATTATCATATTTTCACATATTCATCAAGAGCAGCCAGTGCATCTGTTATGCTGAGTAAATCTACCAGTGATACATCTGGATATGTGTTTGCCAGAAGCTCAAGATTCCAGAAACTATCAATTAGGCCAGCAATGTCAGTGTCTACATTCCGGTCAGGAATATAGAAATAGTTGCTGTTACAGTGTCGTGTCACAATCCGATTAAAGGAACTGCCTCTGGCTGTAACAAGAAATTTATAAGGTAACTCCATACGGACAGATCGGATGTTGCCGGTCCACTCGGAAGGATTCATGCCACTCAATCTGTTTGCTGTCATTTATTCACCACCTCCCAGCATTTCGTGATCCATGACGTACCTGACCATATCGTCATCAATCAGTCGCCGATTCTGTTGGAAAGCATACATCAGACTCTTTCACAGATCCGGTTTATACGTCTTGGAATCTCGACCGATTCTTTTATGAAGGCGGTTACTGTGCTTACATTTCATGCGTTCCACTTGTATGAAATTCTTTTCTCCCCCGTCCTGTTTACAAATACGAAGTTTCCAGTCACGGTGCTTTAACTGCTTCATGTAGTGCGGGTAATAAAGAATCGCCCTGCTCTTAACGAAAAATATGCGTGTCCTCATTGAGTATCAGTTCGAAATCTGATATAATGACTATGGTTTTATTACCAGATAAATGGGGGGATTACATATGGATAAAAAAAATATAAATTATCTTCAGAAATGGATTCTGGATAAAGAACTTACAGAAGATGATAAACAAAATATCAAAATAGTAATAGAAGCATTTTCGGAGTATATGGTAGCCACAAACCCAGACTATTTATATAATAAAACATATTTGAGTGCTTTTGTTAATGATTTTTTTAATTGCAAAGAAGAGTTAAAAAAGAAGTGGAGTATATTACAAAAAAGAATATTATTAGAAATAAAAAATGCGGGGGTTAGTAGTAATAAAGTAGTGGTTAATATTGATAGGGCATGGATTAGTAAAAATAATGAAATTATACTTTTAAATACATTTAACCCTGGTAGCGTAAAATCAAATATATTAAAATATGAAATTGAATATAAAGGAGACAATGGTTTTGTTGTCGCAAATAGTATAAATTTAAACCAAAATTATGAAATAAAAATAAAAGAAGATGTTGAGTTGTTTTTAAATAAATACAAGGAGATATGTGATGATATACAAAAATCTACCATTTGAAGAAAGATTGTTTAGCGAAAAAAACATATACTTGGCGATTTATTCAGTGGATTCATATATTTCAAACAAAGAACTTTTAGATCCTATCGATCAGGAATATCTTATTAAATTTAGAGATAAATTTAATTGGGAGTTCATAGAAGATTTTATAAACAAGGTAAAACTTAGATTAGAAGACGTTATTCATAAAGATAAATATTTAAAAGCAAAAGTATTTTTTAAGCCTAAAAAATATGACGATAAACCAATATTTAGACCATTGCATTCAGCCAATTTGCTTGATCAAATTACTGCAGTAGCAATGCTAAATGTATTAATATATGATTTTGATGAAGAAAATAAAATATCAATGTCAAATTTTAGTAGGCTTATTCCACATAATTTTTACGGTAATAGAGTTGCTTATGAACCAGAACATTTGTTTAAGCCATGGCAAAAACAATATACACAATATACAGCAAAAGCGAATGAATTTTATAGAAGATTTCATGAAAATTCTGAATATAAGTGGGAGGTAAATCTTGATTTAGAGAATTTTTTTCCTACAATTAATCCCATTTGTTTAATCAATTATATAGATCAACAAATACCTGTAAATTATACAGATATTGAACGAAAATTAATAAATAAACTGCTTGAAAAATTGATTTTTGTTGAGCTTGATAAAATGACTGTAGAAGATATAAAAAGATATACAGGGAAAAGTGAAATAGAAGAATGTAGATTTGCGATAGGTTTACCACAAGGTTTACCTCAAAGCTATTTTTTGGCAAATTTATTCATGATAAATATAGAAGAAATATATAAAGAAGTTCTTCCAGGTGAGATGCTATTTTATGTCGATGATTCTGCTATATTTACAAATGAGATTTATAATATAGAAGATTTCGGAAAGAAAATAGAGGAAATTAATTATAAAATAAAACTAAGGTTAAACGTTTTGTATGATAAAAAAAATAGCAATATTTCTAATACAGTAATAGATTATGTAAAAGATAAAAAAGATACATACATTATTCACATCCATAAGCCAGGTGAAAAAAGTACAATATCAAATATTGCTGATAGTAAAGAAGGCGAGATTTATATACATTGTATTGGTCGAGAAACATCTAAAACAGCATTTGAAATTAATACAAGTTATTCAGATGAAGAGAGTAAGATTTTGCTAAATAAAACAGCAGCAATTCTTCAGGCATTAGAAAATGAGTTGGAAAAAACAGAAAAAAAACTTGATAATCACAACATAAAATCAGATGAAAAAAAACAATGCGAATCATATAAAAAAAAGTTAATAAGATATAAAAAATTTTTTAAATATAGAAATAAAGATCTTGGTTTTAGAGAGAATATAAATATCAATAAACTTAAAGAAGAATTGTTATTTGATTTAAAATTTTTGGATAATATAGATATAACAGAAGGGCTTCTAGAATTCTTTAATAAATATAATGAAGATACTCTTGGAGCTAGTTTGAACTTTGTTTTAAGGTCATTAAAAGATTACAACGAAGATTTTTCAGAGATAGCAGATAAAATAGTTTTGCTGAACAATAGATTGTTTGGATATCAGAATAAAGAAACTTCGTATCTGTATGTTGCATATAAAGAATATATTGAAAATAGAAATACAGAACAAATTGAATTATTGAAATTAAGAACTAATCAATATTCAAAATTGGAGGAGATAATTAAGTGCAATAAGAGGTATGTTAATAAAAAAACGGATAAAGTCCGCTTGGAATTAGTTAATAAGGAACTAAAACTGATTGATAAACAGTGGACTATAGAAAAGTATGTATGTGAAGATTTTTTTAATGTAACAATATTAGTAACATCGAATTCAGATACATTACAGAGAATGGTGCTTAATGCTGTTTTTTCGAGTTTGTTTATGATAGAAATAAGTGACGATGTAATATTACAAAAAATTAATAATCGTAAAATCACATATTTTGAATTAAGATTGTTGGAATTATTGAGAAATAAATATTTCTCAATAAATAAAATTATTGCATTAAAAAGCGATATTGTAAAATCTGAATATATCTATTCAATAGATTATTCAATAATGCAGGTGCTAGATATATTTAGAACATTTGTTAGTAATCCAGAATATATTGATAATTTAATATTAGTTCATAAGTATACTTGTGATATCTGGAAAAATGGTTCAAAGCATTTATACTTTTATACACTTCATAATCAAGAACATGCAGTAGACTTAATTCAAAATTCCATTAAATTACTTCGAGCAATTGATTATATAGATATTTCTAAAAATGATCACTATGTCTTATTTATTGCATGTTATTTACATGATATTTCTATGGTTACGCTACCAAAACTTGACCAACTTCAAGCAAATAAATTTGAAACCAATAAAATATATACAGATTTTTTTAAAGAGATTAAAAAACAAATAAAAGACTCAAAACTTGCTAAAAAAGAAGTATTAAAGCTACTAAAAGATTACTATATGAGAATAGATTCTTTTTATGAAGGATTGGTTAGAGACGGTCATGCGAAAGATAGTGCTGATGAAATAAGAATGCGAAGTGAATTAAAATTTATAGATGATGCAGTAAGAGATATTGTTGCTGACGTTTCAGAGGCTCATGGATATAATGTTAATGAAGTATATAAAATAAAATCAAAGGCAAGTACAAAAATTTGGAGCCTAAAATATACAAAAATTATTCTTCGTCTTGCTGATTTATTAGATATGAGTAACTATCGTGTTTCTAAATTAATATTAGACCATAATCTAGATAATATGGGTGAAACATCACGTTTTCATTGGTTGTCACATTTAGTTACACGTGGATATGTAATAAAAACAGAATATTATTTAGATGATAAAATTACAAAACATTTTTTAGAAGAGAAAAGCATTTTTGAAAAAATAACTCTAACAATAGATGTTGACTTACCACAGATAACGGGTGAAAAAAGGGGCGACTGTAACTGCATGAATTTAAATGCTGTTAAGGGAACTACAATTAGTTTACAGTGTGGTAAAAAATGTGATAGCGATAAATGCAATTTTCTTTGTAAATGGTTTGTTAAAAAGAATGAGTATTTATTTATGGAATTAACAGCATTACAAGAATATCTAAATAATTCTCCAGATAACTATTTTAAGTCAATAATTGAATTAAAAATTAGATCTAGTGATAAAAATTTTTTATCTCCAAAACAATTTACGCTGTTAAAAAAATATGTAGAAGGGAAGTAGGATATTTATATTAAATTAATTTTTTGTATCAATACAAGAACATGTTCTTATTATTTTCTTAAGATAATTAAGATAAAAAAATGGTCTTGTTATTATTGTAATGAACTTTGTGTTTTAGAAAATAAAAGCTTCTATATGGGAATGTATTATTTAATTTATCTAATTCATTCCCATATAGAAGCTTTTTTTAGCAATCACCAAAGAAATCATTTTTGGAACAGCAGTCTTCTGTTTTTTCCGTTATAATGGAGCTACCACGTGGAAAAAAAGAAAGGAGGCAGACGAAAATGGAAGCCGAAGACAGAATTTCCATGACTGCCGTTTTAATCGATGAGCACTTAAAAGAGGAAGTGACCATCCTGCAGCTGTCTGCCTGGGCGGGGTATTCTCCCGGCTATTTTACCAGATGTTTTAAGCGGAAATTCGGGATTTCTCCTATGGAATATGTAAAGCAGAGAAAGCTTTTAACAGCTGCAAAGGAGATTGCAAAAGGAAGGCGGATTCTTGATGCAGCTCTGAACTACGGCTGGGAAACCCACAGCGGATTTACCAAATCCTTCACCTCTGTGTTTGGATACTCCCCTGTTTTGCTGCGGGCTATCTACGTTCGTGATGCCTCTGTGAAAGGAGACAGACAATTAATGGAAGAATATATAAAAACAACACAGTTATATAAAAAACCGGAGGAATTATGGCAGATTCTTTGCCTCACATTAAAAGAAAATAAAACAGAGTATAACAACGAAAAATTAAAAAGAATCTACCAGCTGGCAAAGACATTACATGAAGGAGAGAAAAGAAGATCAGGGGAGGAATATATCACCCATCCACTAAATGTGGCAATCATTCTGGCGGATATGGGAACTGATGAAAATACCGTCTATGCAGGACTTCTCCATGACGTGTGGCGGGGAGAATATAAGGAGAAAATTGTTTCGGAGGCCGGTCCTGCAATAGGTGAGATTCTTTTATCTTACGAAGAATTTGAGCACACCCATGAAAGTCTTGATGACCGGGGCGTTATGGTAGCACTTTCAGATCGTCTTCATAACATGAGAACAATTGAGTATGTGGATCCGGCAACATGGAAAAGGAGGGCAGAAGATACGTTGCGGCTGTTTTCCCCCATTGCATCAAAATGTGCCGATTTCAGACTTCGCTCGGAACTTGATGAACGTTCCATAAAGTTTCTTTCAGTTGACAGAACGGATGAGGGCTGATAAAATCTTTAAATTAAAAAGAGTGTATATTAATTCAATTAAAATGTATAGAACGTGCTTTTTGACGAGAGGAGAAATAAGATGAAAATTGGTGCGATTACAGTGGGCCAGAGTCCGAGAACAGATGTTACAGCTGATATTATGGGTATTTTTGGCGGGAAAGCAGAACTTTGCGAAAAAGGAGGATTAGACGGGCTGACAAAGGAAGAAATCAGCAGATTTAAACCGGAGGAAGGCGATTACGTGCTGGTATCCAGATTAAATGATGGTTCTTCCGTAACGTTTGCAGAGCGTTTTATTCTTCCGCGGATTCAGACAGCGATTAATGAATTGGAGGCAGAGGGAGCGGAGCTTATCATGATGTTTTGTACAGGTAAATTTCCCGATACACTGAAATCTTCCGTCTCCCTGATCTATCCCTGTGATCTTCTGGACAGAATGGTTCCTCTTTTTTCACCCAATTCATCCATCATTGTAGTAACACCATCCCCTCAGCAGTTAAAACAAAGTCTGGACAAATGGTCACAGATTGTAACAGATGTGATAGTTATTTCTGCCTCCCCGTACGGAGACTGGGAGGAGATTTTAGAAGCGGCAGGGCAGGTGAAAGGATTAAAAGGAGATGTTATCGTACTGGACTGCATTGGATACAGCCAGGAGATGAAAAAGATATTTGCGAGAGAAACCAAGAAACCGGTGATTCTGCCCAGAACACTGCTTGCACGCATGATTTCGGAATTAACAGACCGGTAAGTCATATAATCTCCTGATTCCTGTGCATACTGCTTAATTTGTCCTGAAATGACTGTGCACAAAGCTATTTACAAACAGGAATCCTCCTGATAGTATATTCATAATAATTTTATAAATATAAGTCAGGGGGATTCTTATCATGAGTAATATCTTATTCAGAGCAAAGGAACTGGAGTCATATGGTATTGCCATAAGACGACAGATTCATAAGAATCCTGAGCTTGGTTTTGAACTTCCAAAAACAATAGCGCTTGTTGAAAAAGAGCTGATTTCAATGGGGTATGAGCCGGTTCGCTGCGGAAAAGCCGGGATCACCGTAACCGCAGGAAAACCTGGCAGGACTTTTTTACTCCGGGCAGATATGGATGCCCTTCCCATGAAAGAAGAGACCGGTCTGGAATTTGCGTCTGGGAACGATTGTATGCACGCCTGCGGGCATGATATCCATACCAGTGCCCTGCTTGTGGCAGCCAGGATCTTAAAAGAAAGGGAAGAAGAATTACAGGGAACTGTAAAACTGATGTTTCAGCCCTGTGAAGAAGGCGTGGCAGGTGCTCTTGATATGGTAAGGGCAGGGGTGCTTGAAAATCCCCGCGCAGATGCAGCCATGGCTCTTCATGTAGTACATGGAAAAGCTGGAACTGTGGGGTATTCCTGGACTACTGCGTGTGCTTCCAGTGATGTATTTGCCATAACGGTGAAAGGAAAGGGCGGTCACGGAGCCGCACCTCACAACTGCGTGGATCCAATCAACACAGCAGTACATATACATACGGCGCTGCAGGCGGTAAACAGCAGAGAGGTTCACCCCGACGAGATGCTGGTGCTCAGCATCTGTGAGATACATGGGGGAACCGCTTCGAATATATTTCCTGAGACAGTCGTGATGAAGGGAACGATCCGGACCATGAATCCGGAAGTAAGAAGTTTTGCAAAGGAGCGCCTGGTTCAGATTGCGAAGCAGACTGCAGCCGTATTCCGGGCCGAAGCGGCGGTTGAGTTTCTCCACGAGGGTGTTCCGCCCATGAGAAATGATACCATCCTTCTACAGGATACCAGGGAATATATTGACCGCATATTGGGAGAAGGTACCTGTTACGAGCTTCCCCGGATGACTGGCTCAGAGGATTTTTCTGTCATATCCCAGCTGGTTCCCTCGGTACTCTATTGGGTAGGAACCGGGTCAGAAGAGGAAGGGTATCCCTACGGTGTCCATGATCCGAGAGTTACATTTGATGAAGGAAGTTTACATAAGATGGCAGCCATCTATGCGGGAACTGCCATGGAGTGGCTGAGAGAACATTCTTAAGACAAGGATTCATTTTATACTGGCATAATAAACGATAGTTAAAGGCGACTATGTCTTCTTTGGCTGTCGTTTTATTAAAATATAAAGAAAAGAGGAAGAATTATGAAAAAGAGAATCTTAGCAGCAATCGCCGCCTTGGCAGCTACTGCTGTCTTAAGTGCATGCGGCTCTGATAAACCAGCCTCGACAGCAGCAGCGACTGAGCAGGCCAGCACAGCACAGGAGACGGCAAAAGAGGAGAAGACACCTGGGGAACCGGTATCCGGAGGCGTTTTAACCATCTCCCTTTCATCCTCCCCTAAGAATCTGGATCCCGTTAAGTATACGGGAACTTACGAATCCCAGATCATCGGAACTGTCTGTGATACCCTTGTAGAGTACAACACAGAACTGACCGAAATCCAGCCTGGTCTGGCAAAATCGTGGAAGGTCAGTGACGATGGACTGGCTTATACTTTTACACTTCGGGATGATGTTTATTTCCAGCCTGGCAAATTTCAGGAAGGAAGAAAGATGACAGCAGAGGATGTGAAGTATTCTCTGGAACGTTCCCGTCAGCTTTCTGCCATGAACCGTCTGGACATGCTTGATCATTGTGAGGCAGTCAGTGAAACAGAACTGGTATGTTATCTGGCAGAACCCAATGCTGTATTCTTAACAGCGCTGACTGATGCAGGAAATGTAATTGTTCCAAAAGAAGAAGTGGAAGGCTGGGGAGATGATTTCGGCACTCACCTTGTAGGTACCGGCCCCTTTGCTCTGGAGTCCTTTGAACTGGACCAGCAGGCTGTATTAAAGCGAAACGACAAATACTGGGCTGCAAAACCTTATCTGGCTGGGGTTACATTTAAGCCGGTGAGCGACGGAAATCAGGCAGTTAACGCGCTGAGGACCGGAGAGATCAACCTGGCTACCAGCTTAAGCGGAGAAGCAGTCAAGATTGCAAGAGAAGACCAGTCTGTGAAACTGATGGAGACACCGGGACTTCATGTTGCATACATTTATTTCAACCAGAAGAGCGGTCCTACTGCTGATATCAAAGTAAGAGAAGCAATTATCAAAGCAGTCAACGTAGATGAGCTGACTGCCGGAGTATATCAGTATAATGAGGCAAAACCAGCCAGCCTTCCGCTGCCGCCCGGTTCCTGGGGATATGACTCCAGCCTTGAGTCAGAAAAGCCGGCCTATGATCCGGAAGGAGCAAAGAAGCTTCTGGCAGAGGCAGGATATCCAGATGGTTTTGATTTAAATATCTACATCTCCAACACAGAAGCAAGAATAAAAATGGCAACACTGTTCCAGGCTTATTTAAAGCAGAATTTAAACATTAACGTGAACATAAACACAAGTGAATGGGGAACCTTCAGTGAAATCGCAGCATCCGGCAAAGCTGATGTCTTTGCAATGTCCTGGACCTGGTATCCGGATCCTTACTTCTTCCTAAACAAGCTGTTCCACTCCAGTTCCATCGGTTCTCTTGGAAATGGCCAGGGATTTGAAAATAAAGAGGTAGATCAGTATTTAGATGATGCCCTTCTTACAACAGATCAGGCTAAACGTGCAGAACTGTACAAAAAAGCCCTTGCTGTTATTGTAAAACAGTATCCGGGAATCTTTTATGCCAATGAAAATGTAAACTGGGGTGTAAGCTCCAATGTTCAGGGTCTCACTCAGAGAGCAGACGGAAAGGTTAAAATCTGTACACCTGATATCAATGTATGGTTATCAAAGTAAGAAACAGGAATGAGGGATATTGCATAAGCAATATCCCCTGTTTCAAAAATACGAGAGGAGATCTATGTTAAAAACAATATTAATCAGATGTCTGCAGATCATTCCATCTCTCTTTGTGGTCGTCACACTGACTTTTATCCTTACCAGAATGATTCCCGGTGACCCGGCAAGAGCGGTTTTAGGACCTCAGGCATCCGTGGAGGATGTTCAGAAAATGCGTGAGACCATGGGTCTTAATCAGCCTCTTGTGAACCAGTATAAAGATTATATGATCCAGATTGCAAAGGGAGACTTCGGGGTCTCCTATTCTTACAATCAGCCGGTTCTGGGGCTGATTGCAAAAAGAATTCCCAATACCCTGCTTCTGGCATTGCCGTCAGTATTCATTGCTCTGATTGCAGGTCTGTTAATTGGTGTGACTTCGGCAGTCCGGCAGGGAACTTTATTTGATTATCTGTTCATGGTACTGGCACTGGTGGGGGTTTCCATGCCTATTTTCTGGCTGGGTCTTATGCTGGTGCTGGTTTTCAGCGTTCAATTAGGCTGGCTGCCTGTACTTGGGATGGGAAGTATTTCTTCCGGAATCGGAGATGTGATCCGCCATATGGTATTGCCCTGTTTTTGTCTGGCAACCATCCCGACTGCGACATTTTCCCGTATTACCCGTTCAAGCATTCTGGAATCCATTCATGGCGATTCCATTCGCGCTCTCAGAGCGAGGGGAATCAGGGAAGCGGTTGTGATCTGGAAATATGCATTAAAAAGTGCGCTGCCGCCCGTAATTACAGTTTTGGGTCTGCAGCTGGCAGGCTGTTTTGCAGGTGCGATTCTCACAGAAACCATTTTTGCCTGGCCAGGCATGGGAACCCTGATTGTAGGGGCAATTGACAACAGAGACTATGTCCTGATACAGGGAGCTGTCCTGGTGATTGCATTGGCATTTGTAATAATTAACATGCTTGTGGATGTGGTATATATGATAATCAATCCCAATGTCAGCTATGAAGGAGGTTTTTAAATGGCAAAGGTGCTTTTGCTGGACCAGCAGTCTCAGGAAGAGATTCTAAGAAGAGAGAGAAAAGCAAATAATGCATGGAATAAACTGAAACGGAATAAGACAGCAGTACTGGGACTTGCGGCTGTTTGCTTTATGATTGCCATTGCAGTGTTTGCCCCTTTTATAACTGACGGAAAGCCAAATGAAATTCACCCGATTGATGCCTACCTTACCTTTTTCGAAAAAGGCCATATATTCGGGACCGATGAGTTTGGAAGAGATTTATTTACAAGAGTCTGCTACGGAGCCAGAGTTTCTCTCTTAGTTGCTGCGGGAGCTACCATAGTGGGAGGCATTGCCGGTGTCCTTTTGGGACTTCTGGCCGGATATATGGGTGGAATTGTGGATGCAGTTGTGATGCGGATTATGGATGGAGTTCTGGCATTTCCCTTTATCCTGCTTTCCATTGTGCTTATGACTGTACTGGGGTCCGGGATGATCAATGTGATTCTTGCCATTGGCATTGCAGAGATTCCAAGATTTGCCAGAGTAGTAAGAGGACAGGTGCTGGTGGTGAAGCGGGAAGAGTACTGCAATGCAGGAAGAGTAATCGGAATATCCCATTTCCGTATGCTGTTGCACCATATCCTTCCCAATACCGTTTCGGAAGTGATCGTCTATGCGACTTTAAATATAGCCAGTGCCATTATTTCTGAATCTGCTTTAAGCTTTCTGGGACTTGGAATCGATCTGCCCACGGCTTCCTGGGGAAGTATTCTAAGAGCAGGGAGAAATTCACTGAATACGGCGCCTCATATTGCGGCCGTATCAGGGGCATTTATCCTGATAACGGTAATTGGTTTTAATCTTCTTGGCGACGGGATCCGGGATGTACTGGATCCTAAGATGAAAAAGTAGGAAAACGTATGGATATGAACAAGTTAAAAGCAATTGCCAAACAGGCGATTGAGGAAAAATCGGATCAGCTATGGGAACTGGCTCTCTTTCTGTGGGACAATCCGGAATATAATTTCAATGAATATGTCTCAAGCAAAGCGGTGAGCGGACTGCTTGAAAACTTTGGTTTTGAAGTGGAACGGGGAATCTGCGGTCTTGATACGGCATTTTGCGGACGTTACGACAGCGGGAAACCGGGGCCTCATATCGGGTTCCTTGCTGAGTATGATGCTGTCCCCGGTATGGGGCATTCCTGCGGGCACAATCTTATGGCAGCCATGTCTGTGGGAGCGGGTGCAGGGGTAAAGTCAGTCATTGACCAGTCAGGCGGAACCATATCGGTTTACGGAACTCCAGCGGAAGAAGGCGGAGGCGGAAAAGTGATCATGCTTCAGCGAGGGGCATTTAAGGAGCTGGACGCAGCCATGATTATACACTCTGCAAATGAAACCGTAGTCAATGATATCTCCTATTCCGTAACCGATATGATTGTCACATATCATGGAAAAAAGGCTCATGGAGCAACCTGGCCGGAGGAAGGCGTCAGTGCACTGGAACCTTTGCTTTTGCTGTTTCAGTATATAAACGGCCAGAGGCTGTCATGGAATGGCAGGGGCACAATTCTCGGAGTAATAACAGACGGCGGCAGGGAACCAGTCACCATACCGGAAGTCACTCAGGCAAAGTTTACGGTCAGGTCCTTTGATCAGAGATTCAAAGAAAAAATTTTAAAGGAATTTCTGGAAGCCGGAGAATCCATTGCCCGTATGACAAGGACAACCTTTCAGTATGAGCAGGCGGGATATACATATGAAGATATCCGTAACAATCCCGGATTGGAAGCACTGCTTGAAAAGAACTTTACGGAACTTGGAGAAGTGGTAATGCCAAGAAGAAAAGAACTGGGAATCGGCTGCACCGATGTGGGAAACATCACTCACGTAATACCTGCACTTCAGTCATACGTAAAGGTGGTGCCGGAGTTAAGAGGGCATACCAGAGAGTTTGAAGAGGCATGCCGGAGTGAGGCTGGAAAAAGAGCTGTATTAACAGGGGCGAAGGCACTGGCTCTTACAGCACTGGATCTTCTGTCATCTCCTGAGGAGATGGAGAAGGTGAAGAGAAGCTTTGAAGAAAGGAGGGGCTGCTGTGAGTGAAGCACTATTAACTGTAAAAGATTTAAAAACCTATTTTTATACGTCAGGCGGTGTGAGCAAGGCGGTAGACGGAGTGAGTTTTCAGATTAAACGCGGAGAGATCATGGGGATTGTGGGCGAATCAGGGTCTGGAAAAAGTGTCACTTCTTCATCCATTATCCGTCTTTTACCTGCCGGGACCGGAAAAATTGTAAGCGGCAGCATTGATTTTGACGGTACAGATGTCCTGGCCCTTAATAAGAAAGAGCTTCTGTCTTTCCGGGGAAGGGATGTTTCCATGATTTTTCAAAATCCCATGACTTCCTTATCGCCTGTATTTAAAGTCGGACATCAGATGACAGAATTGATCCGTACCCAGCAGAAGGCAGACCGAAAGTCAGCCTTTCGTATGGCAGAAGATGCCTTGATGAAGGTTGGTATAACGGATGCAAGACGGCGTATGGATTCCTATCCTTACGAACTGTCAGGCGGTATGTGCCAGCGTGTGATCATTGCCATGTCCATCTTAAGCAGTCCCAAGATGATTATTGCAGATGAACCGACCACTGCCCTTGACGTAACCATTCAGGCCCAGGTTCTGGAACTGTTAAAAGAGATGCGTAATACTTATCAGACAGCCATACTTTTAATTACCCACAATCTGGGAGTTGTCTGGAAAATGTGTGACAGCGTCATGGTGATGTATGCCGGAAAAACAGTGGAATACACCACGTGCAGCAATCTGTATCATAATCCTCTGCACCCATACACATGGGGGCTTCTGGATTCCATGCCAAGGCTTGGCAGTGAATCAGAAGAAGAATTGTCCACCATTCAGGGAACGCCTCCTGATTTAAGACTCACAGGAACCTGCTGTAATTTCTCCAACCGGTGCCCCTATGCCAGTGAGATCTGCAAAAGCATGGTACCGGAATTAAAAGAACTGGAACCGGGACATTTTGTCGCCTGCCACAGGCAGTGTGAGGAAGGCGGTCTTGTACGGGGAGGTGTGGATAAGAGATGAATGAAAATTCAATCATTTTGCAGATAAAAAATCTGTCTAAGGATTTTGAGGTGAAAGGCAAAGGCCTGGGAGGGAAAAAATCGGTTCTTCATGCATTAAAAGACATCAGTCTGGATATCAGAGAAGGAGAGGTCCTGGGAATTATCGGTGAATCCGGCTGCGGGAAGTCCACTCTGGGAAGATGTCTTGTGGGACTTCATAAACCCACCGGGGGAGATATTCTGTTTGAAGGAAAGAGCATATTAAAATTATCTTCCAGGGAACGGTTTAAGTTGTGTAAAAACATTCAGATGGTTTTCCAGGACCCCTATTCATCCCTGGATCCCAGACATACAGCGGCCGACTCTGTCTCAGAGCCTATGATTGTCCATAAAACGGTAAAGGGCCGGGAAGAACTGGAGAAGAGAGTTTTAGAGCTGTTTCATCAGGTAGGTCTGGATGTTCAGCACATGAACCGGTATCCCCATGAGTTTTCAGGGGGACAGAGGCAGCGCTTAAATGTAGCAAGGGCCATCTCCATTCAGCCTAAGGTGGTTGTCTGTGACGAGCCTGTATCGGCGCTTGACGTTTCCATTCAGGCACAGGTAATCAATTTACTGAAAGGCCTGCAGAAGAAATATCATCTTACCTATGTCTTTATTTCCCATGATTTAAGTGTGGTGAAATATGTCAGTGACCGGATTGCAATCATGTATCTGGGACAGATTGTAGAACTGTGCAATGGAGGAGATATTTATAAAAATCCGCTTCATCCCTATACGAAGGCCCTTTTATCCGCCATTCCGCCGGAAAGTCCGGATGAGAATAAGGAGAGGATTACATTGGAGGGAGAGATATCAAGCCCCATTGGAGACCGGGAGGGCTGTCCTCTGGCCGGACGGTGCCCTCAGTGTATGGAACGCTGTAAAAAAGAAGTTCCGGCGCTTTTGCAGTACGGAGAAGAAGGACATCAGGTGGCCTGCTTTTTGTATGAAAACAGGATCGCACAGGGAGGAAATTGAGATGACAAAAAAAGAGCTGGTACAGTATGTAGATGATCATCGTGAGGAACTGATTACGCTGGTATCACAGCTGATTCAGATAAAAAGTGAAAATCCAACCGGCACGCAGAGAGATGTGGTTGATTTTGTGGAAACATACTTAAAAGATGCCGGTATTGAATATAAGGAAACTGGCTGCAATCCGGATTATCCCTGCGTAGTGGCAGGCTATGGAAAAGACATGGGTTTTTCCCTGATTATAAATGGACATGTGGATGTGGTCCCTGCAGGGGATTTAAACCAGTGGGATTTTGATCCTTTTTCCGGTGAGATAACAGATACCCAGATACTGGGGAGAGGGACCTCGGATATGAAGGCAGGGGTGGCTGGAGTTTTATTTGCTCTTTCCCTTTTTGCCAGGAAGCAGGTTCCCTTAAATGGCAATATCCGTCTTCATATTGTTTCTGATGAAGAAAGCGGCGGTCAGTTCGGAACCCAGTGGCTTTGTGCCAACGGTTATGGAGAGCATGCCGATGCGTGCCTGGTGGCTGAGCCGACTTCCATGAATACCATAGAAATCGGACAGAAGGGCGGCCTGCTTTTGAAAATAAAATCGTATGGAAAATCCGCCCATGGAAGTCTTGGGGATTTTAAAGGAGAAAATGCCATTTTAAAACTTTCGAAAGTTCTTTCCAACGTTTGCCTGCTTTCTCAAATAGAAGGGCATTTTACAGAACGTCAGGAAAAGCCGCTGATGGATTCCAAGCTGCTTGCAGAAAGAGAGAATCATATTCCGGGACTTGGAAAAGTCATTGACCATGTCAGCACCAATGTAGGACTGATCCAGGGAGGAACCAGGCATAATATGGTTCCCGACTATTGTGAAGCGACGGTCGATGTCAGGCTTCCCATCGGAGTGTGTAAAGAAGAAATTGATGAAACCTTAAAACAGATTCTTGAAATCAGCGGAGTGGAGGGTGTGGAGTACGAGCTCCAATATAAGAGTGATGCCAATTTCACAGACCATGAGGCTCCCATCGTGCTGGCGTTTAAAGAAAATGCAGAGCGGCTTCTTGAAAAAGAAGTGATTCCTGCATACCAGTGGGCTTCCAGTGATGCCAGGGATTACCGTAAACTTGGTATCCCCACCATTCAGTTTGGTCCCTCTAATACAGTGGGGATTCATTCTTATAACGAAACAGTGCAGATCGAGGATGTGGTCACAGCAGCTAAAATCTATGTGGCAGCTATTTGTGATTTAATGGAGATTAAGTAAAGAACATGGAGGATTTATCATGCTGATGAAACAATTGATCGAGGTATATGATCTGCTTGACAGCAGCTATGCCAGCGGAAAACAGGTGGAACAATATTTAAAAGGCATCCGCAGCGACGCTGATGTTGAAGTTTATACCCTGGAGGGACCAAAAGGAAAAACCGACATGGTAAAAGTGAGAATTCCGGGAACAAAAGGGAAAAGCAAAGGCATGAATGCCCCAACCATCGGGCTGCTTGGAAGGCTTGGCGGTCTGGGAGCCAGGCCTGAGAGGATCGGTTTTGTATCAGACGGAGACGGAGCTTTGGTTGCAATCTCTCTTGCAGCAAAAATTCTGGACATGCAAAACAAAGGAGATTATCTGGAGGGAGATGTGTTTATCTCCACTCATGTCTGTCCCGATGCACCCACCAGAGAGCACCAGCCAGTGCCCTTTATGGATTCCCCTGTCAATATGGCGCAGGTAAACCGGGAAGAGGTGACAGATGAACTGGATGCCATATTATCCGTGGATACCACAAAAGGGAACCGAATCATCAATACCAGGGGCTTCGCCATTTCACCAACGGTAAAGGAAGGATACATTCTGAAGGTTTCAGAGAGCATTCTGGATCTGATGCAGATGACCACCGGAAAGCAGCCTTTTGTATATGCCCTTTCCCAGCAGGATATCACTCCCTACGGAAATGGCCTCTATCATTTAAACAGCATTCTTCAGCCTGCAACTGCCACGAAAGCACCGGTAATCGGAGTTGCTGTCACTACGGAAGCTCCTGTGGCAGGCTGTGCAACCGGAGCCACACATATAACAGATTGTGAAGAAACCGCCAGATTTATGCTGGAGGTAGCCAAAGCCTACGGCCGGGGAGAGTGCAGTTTCTACGATGAAGCAGAATATGAGCGCATTCAGTATCTCTACGGCAATATGGAGCACTTCCAGACTCTGGGAACAGGAAATGAGTGCGACGATGATGCATAAATACTACATATTCTGAATCAGTTCCCAGGCACAGATCCCAAGGTAGAGGCGCAGGATATCCTCGACTGCCGATATCTCGCAGTAAAGCAGCTTTTTAACCAGCGTAAGCCGTGAGGTCAGAGTATTTCTGTGTATAAATAATTTCTGGGCTGTATCAGTTAAATTCATGGAGCTTTCCAGATATGTTTTCAGCGTCAAAAGAAGCTCGCTTTTGTTTTCCTGGTCATAGGACACAAGCTCTTTTACCGTATCCGTGTAAATTTTATTTATTTCATAGGAACTGAGCTGTGTCAGAACATGGTAGGCGTACTGAGCAGAGTATGAGTTAACCAGAGAGGCTTCCGCAAACTGAGTCTGCAGATGTAAGGTCTGCAGGCTTTCTTCGTATGCTTTTGCAATGGATGAACAGGATACATGGCACCGGCTGATTCCAAGTCTGAAAAAGGAGTGATAGTCGCTCAGTGCTTCCATTAGCTGGGAAACCGCCTGATTAACAAGAAAAAGTGCCTTACCATCAGGAACCTGTTTTGAATACAGGAAAAATATAACAATTCGGTTATCATGGTTACACAAAAAGTATTTATAATCAAGGCGGATCATCTCATGATTGATCCCATTGTACAGACTCCGAAACATTCTGCTTTCTTTATCCAGACATTCAAATGTAACGCAGATTCTTTTTAACTGATAAGGAAACGAGTAGGAATCGCAGATCAGCTGAATCTCTTCCGCGGATTTTTTTTTCTTATCTGTAAGCATATAAAAAAAAGAATCAAAATAATTTTTCTGTGAAAATGTTCTGTTTTGAACCTGCATGGAAGACAGCTCCAAAGCAATTACCGAAAAGATCTGCTTTAAAATAACGGCGGTTGTCTCATCAATATTCGTTTTTGTATGATCAATGCACAAATAATGCCTGTTATCAGGAAGCAGAAAGGTCTGAAAGCTGAGGAGCGTATTATTGAAATAAAATGTTCTTTCTGTGTCCTGCTGCACCGCTGTCTGGAGAGGCTGGGCATGAAGCTTATTAATTTTGTTGAATTCCTCCTGCTGTCTGGGGGGAATATAATAATATAACGGAAAATCGGAAATAGTGGTGATCATAACAATGGAATTGGTATAACGGGATATTTCTTCCAGCATTCTCATAATTCCTTCTTTATTAAAATAGAGCTGGTGAAATTTTTCCGTTTCCCTGAGGATAAACTGCTGCAGGGAAATCTTCTGGTCAATCAGGTTCTGATTAATTACGCTGATGATATTGGAGTAGACATGATAAAAAGGTACGGAGACCAGCGGAACCCCATATTTTTCAGCCTCTTTGATCAGGGAATCCGGAATTTTGTCAAAGAAGCGTTTTACTTTTATACAGAACGCAGTGCATTCAATGGCATGGAGATCGGCGATGACCTGCTTTTGCAGTTGTGTATCATTATAGAATATATATCCGGTTGTCAGAATAATCTCATGCTTCTTAATCCATCTTACACCATCGGGATTATCAAGAACACTGATTCCGGTAATCGGCTTTTGAAGGTCTTCTTCCCTGCCGATAAATTCAAGGTTATCAATTGGAGTTTCATATAGAAACCATCCGAGAGTCAAGGGCGGATACGTCATTTAATTCTCCTTTCATAGAGTATCAAAAGGTTTCATTCCGTTTTTTATTAACGACAATGATAACATCGATTCTGCCTTATTACAAGGTTATATTGTAAAGAAATGTCGAAAAAGAGCCTTGTGTTTTTTCTGTAAGGCCGATATAATGGTAAAAAATAATGCCGGAAAGAGAGGAACATATAAATGATAAAGGATCTTACAGTTTCCGCGTTTCTGGAAGAGCTGTCCTCCAAAAAGCCCACACCGGGAGGCGGTGGTGCGGCAGCTCTTGGAGGTGCCCAGGGCGTGGCATTAGGTGAGATGGTAATAAATCTGACTCTGGGAAAAAAGAAGTATGCGGATGTGGAAGAAGAGATGCAGCGTCTTCTTATAAAGCTGGAGGAAATAAAAAAAGAATTTTTAAGATTGGCTGATGAGGATGCGAGAGTATTTGCACCTCTGGCAGCGGCCTATGGCTTACCTTCCACAACGGAAGAGGAAAAAAAACATAAGGAAGAAGTTTTAGAAACTCACCTCCTTGCTGCCAGCCTTGTTCCCAAAGCGGTTATGGAACAGGCGCTGGAAGCGATTGCAGTGATGGATATTCTGGCACATAAGGGCAGCAGGCTGGCTGTCAGTGACGTGGGTGTGGGTGTTTCATTTCTTAAGTCAGCACTTTTAGGAGCAAAGATGAATGTTTCCATTAATACAAAATTCATGAAGCAGAGAGAAACCGCCAGCCAGCTGGACCAGGAGGCAAAAGCGCTTGCGGAAACTGGAATCAGGCTTTCTGATGAGATCTATGCTGACGTGGAGGCTGCGTTAAAGTAAAGATAAAGGAGTTTAAAGTATCGTGATAACATTAAAAGGAGCAGCTGTGTCTGCCAAAATCAAAGAAGAGGTAACGGAGCTTTTACATGAGTTTCCGGGAGCAGCACCGAAGTTAGCAATTGTAAGGGTGGGAGAACGGCCTGATGACATGGCATATGAGCGTGGTGCATTAAAGAAAATGGAAAACTTCGGACTTCAGGCAGAAAGCTTTTCCTTTCCGGCAGATATTTCAGATGATGCCTTTCAGGCGGAATTTAAAAAGATCAATGAAAATCCTGACATAGACGGAATTCTCCTCTTGCGTCCGCTGCCCAGTCAGATCAATGAACGGGACATCGAGCATATGATCGACCCCGGGAAGGATTTAGATGGAATTTCACCTGAGAATATAGCCCGGGTTTTTGCGGGAGAGAATGAGGGGTTTGCGCCCTGTACAGCAGAAGCGGTTATTGAAGTGTTAAAGGCCAATGACATCTCCCTGTCCGGAAAGCGGGTGGCTGTTATTGGAAGAAGCATGGTAGTGGGCCGTCCTCTTTCCATGCTCTTACTAAAAGAGAACGCAACGGTTACCATCTGTCACACGCGCACCAGGGAAATTCAGAAAACATGCCGGGATGCAGAGATCTTAATTGCTGCTGCGGGACAGGCAAAGATGATAAATTCCTCTTATGTTGGGGCGGATGCAGTTGTGATTGACGTGGGAATTAATGTGGATCAGGATGGAAATCTCTGCGGAGATGTGGATTTTGAATCTTTGAACGGTGTTGCTTCCATGGCAACTCCGGTTCCGGGAGGTGTGGGAGCTGTAACAACAGCAGTTCTCGCAAAGCACCTGGTAACAGCAGCCGGAAAGCGCAGAGGCAGCAGAAAATAAGTCAGACAATAGTAAAAGCGTCAGAAACAGGGCGAATGAATTAAGCCGGTTCCTGACGCTTTTTAATATTTAATCGTTTTATTTTTTTGGAATATCCGAATGATGAATTTCTTCGGAAAATTCCGTTAATAAGCGGCGGCGCTGTGCAGTTTCTTCCTGAATACGTTTTGGATTGTCAGTCTTTCGTTTTGCTGAGGCACGAACCAGCGGATAACAGGCTGAGAAAAAGGCTACCAGGGCCATACCTGTAAAAAATCCAATGGTCTGTCCTTTAATAAACGGCATACTGAACATGGCAATGAGGAGACCTGCCAGGGTAAATAAGGAACTGTATGGGAAACCGCACAGCCTGCAGTTTCCTTCCGGTTTCCCGTTCTTTTTTCGGAACCGGATATGAGTTGCCATGAGTATAATATAAGTGAAAAGAAGAGCAAACCCTCCGGAACTGATCAGGAATAAATAAACTTCAGGAAAAATCAGTCCAAAATAAAGAAACAGCAGCATGGAGCAGCCGGAGAAAAGGATACCGCGGTAAGGTACATCGGTTCTGTCCCTTAGAAAACCGGGTCCAAGGCCATCCTCTACCAATGAACGGAGCATTCTGCCGATTCCAAACATGGCAGCTACCATAGTTGATAATATGGCACTGATTAATATGACTGTCATGGCTGTGCCGGCCCAGGTCATCTTATAACGGTTTAATGCCGTGACCATGGGGCTCACATCCTTGCTTAAGGATGTGGTGGGTACCAGAAGCAGAAGAACTGAAATGCAGAGAATATAAAGTGTCACCAGCCATCCTACGGTCATATGAATGGCCCGTGGGATATTTTTTTCCTTGTTTTGTGTTTCACTGGCTGCAAGTCCGATTATCTCAAAGCCTGCATAGGTGAAAAGGACAATCAGCATGCTGCCTGCCAGGCTTTTAATGCCGCCGGGGAGGAATGGTTCAGATCTTATAACCCGAAGTCCCATGGGCTGATAACCAGGAATCAGGCCGAATATGACCAGAGCACCGAACAGAATAAATCCCAGGATCGCAACGATCTTCACTGCAGCAAGGATACTTTCCAGACTGCTGAGCTGACTGGCTCCCAGAAGATTCATAAGAGTTACTCCGAGAATTAAAATTGTTCCAAGAACCGGTATGGAAACAGTAGGAAACCAGGTACGAAACAGCATAGAGACGGCTGTTGCCTCACTTGACATGGCGATTACCATGCCGGTCCAATAGACCCAGCCCACAACAAACCCGGCACCACGATTTAGATATTCTGCGGCAAATGACCGGAAGGAGCTGGAAGCAGGATTTGAAACCGTCATTTCAGAGAGGGCAAACAGGATGAAATAGACCATGACTCCGCATATAAGATAGGAAAGTATAATCCCGGGACCAGCGGCCTGTATGGCAACGGATGACCCGAGGAAAAAGGAACCGCCGATCACGGTTCCCAACGCCATCATTGTTAAGTGGCCTGCAGTCAGACCATTTGTTTTCTGTTTCATAGGACGCCTCGCTTTTTGCTTTTTGTCTTATTATTTCTGTTATTGTGAAACTTATTCGAAATACAAGAACATAAAGAAAAATCAGGGTCATTTCATTCATTTTTTCAGGAATCTATCTCATCCTCTTTCATCAAATTGAGGGAGAGAGCCTCGTTATAAGCCTGTTTACACGCAGCCAGATCTTTTTCCAGCAAAGCATTGTAGATAATAACATGTTTGTCCGGGTCTTCGCTGTACTTCTTTTCAAGCCAGAGATTATTTTTCCTGGGTATAATTTCAAGCAAATACTGTCGGATTATGTTTTTAATCAGTAAAAACAAATCAGCATAAACAGTGTTGTGGCTGATCCGGAAAATATGGTAGTGGAAAATAAGGTCTTCCTCTACCAATGCCTGTATGGATTCATCAGTTCCTTTTTCCTGGCATTCTTTCCTGGCCGTCAGATACCGGTCCAGCTGTTTTTTTAAATTCTCCAGCTCATGATCAGTAGCATGGATCATAGCCAGTCTGCAGCATTCCACTTCAATCAGCATACGCAGTGAATAAATTTCGTCAATCGGTTTTTTAGAAGAAAAGAAATCTGAAATATCATAAAAAATATCTCCAAGGGAGAATTTTTTTACATAGGTCCCTTCTCCCACCTTAGTTTCCACAACACCTAAAGTATTAAGTTTCTGAAGTGCCATACGCACAGTAAGGCGGTTCACGCCATAAAGCTCTGCCAAACTGCTTTCTGACGGAAGTTTCTCACCGATTTGCCATTCTTCAGCGAGAATGGATTGCTTCAGGCTTTCACATACCTGCTCAACAGCGGAAATGTGTGTAATTTTCATTGATTTTTTATCATTCATTTTTTTTCACTCGCTTTTATTAGTTGTACCTATTTTGACATAAAAAAATCTATATTGCAATTCCTTTTTCATATTTACTAATTTAGAGAAGAATGAAAAAGATGGAAGTTTATTAAAAATGCACAATAAAAAATATATGAATTTGTATATAACATAAAAAATAAACAAATTGTTGACAGTGATTAAAAGTTGATGTACGATTAACCTAGCGAACAAGTGAACAAATAAACAAGGAGGTTACAAGATGAAGATTACAAAGGTTGATGTATTTCAGATTAACAATCCGGAGAACCCAATGTGGAAGCCGGTACTATGCCGGATTTATACAGATGAAGGGATTTACGGGGATGGAGAAGCTGCCATGGCCTACGGGATCGGATCCACAGGCGCTTTTGGTATGGTACAAGATTTATCCAGACTGATCATCGGCTTGGATCCACTTGATAATGAAGTGATCTGGAATAAGCTTTATAAGCAGACGTTCTGGGGACAGAATGGCGGGTGCGTCTTCACTGCAGGAATGAGTGCCATTGATTTAGCCTTATGGGATATACGCGGCAAATTCTTTGGTGTGCCGGTTTATAAGCTGCTGGGAGGAAAAAGGCAGGATGATCTCAGAACCTATGCCAGCCAGCTGCAGTTTGGCTGGCAGCCTTCCATGGAAGCTGCTTATACAACAGAGGATTACGTAAAGTATGCAAAAAAAGCGGTTTCTGAGGGATATGACTGTATTAAGATCGATTTTTTTACCTACAAGGAGGATGGCTCAAGCTACAGCGATACGGAACGTACCACACTTTTGCCTCCGGAGAGGCTTAACACCATAGCAGGAAGGGTGGAAGCAGTCCGTAATGCAATCGGTCCAAAGGTGGATTTAATTATTGAAAATCATTCATTTTTGGATGCGCAGTCATCAGTCCAGCTTGGCAGAGCAATTGAAAAGTACAATATATTCTATTATGAAGAGCCTAATACTCCGGATCCTGTTACAGCTAAGTATATATCAGACAGTTTGAAATTCCCTATTGCCAGCGGGGAAAGAATCTATACCAGATGGCAGTATGCAAAATATTTTGAGAATGCTTCCTTACAGGTGATTCAGCCGGATCTTGGAACATGCGGGGGAATCACAGAAGTAAAGAAAATTGCAGATATGGCTTATACCTACGATATAGCGGTTCAGATTCACGCCTGCGGCAGTCCCATCAGCACAGCAGCGGCACTTCAGATAGAATGCGTAATTCCAAATTTCGTTATTCATGAACATCATATTGTAAATCTCTGCGATTTTAATAAAAAGCTGTGTAAATACGATTATCAGCCAGTAAACGGTAAATTTAAGGTTCCAAAACTTCCAGGTCTTGGCAATGAGCTTTCTGATTTTGTTATCAATGGGGAAAAGGTATCAATAGAAGGAGATAAGTTATTCTGGTCCATGTAGTGTTTTTTTTGGAGGAGGTATTTTATTATGGGCAAAGACGGAGTTAAGAAAGAAGAGGGTGTTCTTGGGTTTACGGAATTGTGGGCGATTGGAATTGGTCAGGTAATCGGTGCCGGGGTTATTACCCTCATCGGACCAGCCATAGGCCTTACCGGTTATTCGGCATGGCTGGCTTATTTTGTGGCGGTTTGCCTGGGGGCAATTACGAATCTGCCGATTATTATTTTTTCATCTGTTACAAAGTATTCCGGAGGAGATTATTCCATCATCACTATGCTTGGGGGGCAGAAGGCTGGCGGGATGTATATTGTAGGATTTTCATTACAGACTCTGGGAATGTCACTGTTTGCCACAGCTCTTGGCTGGTATGTAAATTCCATGTTTCCTGATGCAAACGGAATGATTGTGGGGATCTTCTTCCTAGTGTTTTTCTATTTCATTAATATGCTGGGTGTTGCAAACATGGCGAGAGCCCAGAAAATTATGAGTGCAATTTTAGTCGGATCTCTTCTCCTGTTTATCTTCGCAGGTGCACGAAAGGGAGATTTCACACCAGCCTTTGATTTTGCAGGCAGTGAGTTTTTTAAAGGAGGCAGCAAAGGCTTCTGGGCCGCCGTTATGCTGTTGGTTTACTCCTGTCAGGGATATAAATATAATGTGAATTACGGTGCTCAGACAAAGAATGCAACACGGAATATGCCTTTATCCATGCTGGCTGTTGTGCCTGTGCTGCTTGTGGTATACTGCGGAGCTGCACTGATTGATTCAGTAGTACTGCCAATTGAAACCGTTGCCGGCCAGCCTCTTACTTTGGCTGCAGGAGAGATTCTTCCAAAAACATTTTTCTATGTGTTTATGTTTGGAGGTCCCATCATGGCACTTTTAACAACCATGAATTCCAGCTATGGTGCAATGTGCGGTCCTTTTTTAAAAGCATCAAAGGATGGCTGGTTTCCTGATAAGCTGGGAGCGGTAAACCGTAAAGGAGGAGCTTATGTAGTTCTGACCATTCAGCTGATAGTGGGGCTGATCCCGGTATTGCTGGGATTTTCAGTAAAAACCATTGTTAACAACATGATGTTAATTACTTCTGTTTATAATTTCCTGCTATTTTATTCCCTTACCAGGGTTACGCAAAAGATGCCGGTTAAATGGGCGAAGGCCAGAATGCATATGAGTAATCCATTGTATTATTTCATTCTTGCAGTTGCATTTATCGTACAGGCGGCAATTGGCTGGAATTCCATGAGATCGTTAACGCCAGCGCTTGCAGTGTTTAATATTGCGGCTTTAATTATTTGCTTTACATATGCCATTGTTCGCCACAGATCAGGGAAGACTCATGTGGATACGGAAGGAATGATAGAATTAGGATAAAACAGCGGTCTTTAAAAAGAATAGAAAGGAAAATAATGATTATGAAAATAACAAAAATTGATGTGTTTCGACTTCAGACTTCCAACAATCGTATGAACAGCCCAATCGGCTGCCGCATTTACACGGACAATGGTATTTTTGGAGACGGAGAGGCTGGTATGGCTTACGGAACAGGGGGAAGCGCTGCCTTTGGTATGGTGTGCGACTTAGCAGAGCTGGTTATAGGAATGAATCCACTTGATACGGAAGCTATCTGGGAGAAGATGTATAAAAGTACATTCTGGGGGCAGAACGGTGGTCCGGTTATATTTTCAGGAATTGCAGCCATTGATGTGGCTCTCTGGGATATTAAAGGTAAATATTTTAATGTACCATGCTATGTTCTTCTGGGCGGAAAGCTGCGGGATAAACTGAGATGCTATGCCAGCCAGCTGCAGTTTGGCTGGGGAAAAGAAGGAGAGGAGCAGCTTTGGGCGGTGACTCCGGAGGATTATGCGAATAACGCCCGTCTGGCAGTGGCAGAAGGTTATGATGCCATTAAAATCGATTTTTTTGACCGTAATGAAAAGGGAGAGAAGCTGACTTCTCTCGATACCACCGGACTTCTCACCCCAAAAAAACTTCGTATGGTGGAGGCACGGATGAAAGCGGTCAGGGATGCTGTTGGTCCAGACGTGGATATTATTATGGAGAATCATTCCTATCCCGATGCATTAAGTGCTGTACAGTTGGGAAAGCTGGCGGAACAATACGGTATCTGGGCATTTGAAGAGCCCAATACACCCGGGATTAAGACTTCAGAATATATTACCAAAAATATTTCTATTCCGATTGCAAACGGAGAGAGGATATTCAGCCGCTGGCAGTATGCACCATATTTTGAGAAGAATTTAATTCAGCTGGCTCAGCCGGATATCGGAAACTGCGGGGGAATAACAGAGGTGAAAAAGATCTGCGATCTGGCATATATTTATGATGTGGCCATTCAGGTACATGTGGCGGGCAGTCCTCTTGCTACTAACGCAGCCCTTCACTTAGAAGCGGCCATACCTAATTTCACCATACATGAGCATCATGTATGCAACCGTATGGAGACCTCAAAGGGTCTTACAAAATACAATCTCCAGCCTGTAAATGGAAGCTTTTCACTGCCTGAGCTGCCTGGGCTTGGCAATGAATTTTTAGAGTCGGCCATCAGCAGTGCACGTATGTTTCAGTCAATTGAATAAAAAATAAATGAGGAGCCATTGTTCTATATGTGATGATTAATCACTTATATTGCAATGGCCCCTTATTTATTTTTTCCTCGCCCTGATTAAATACTGGTAAGTGGTAAATGCCTCCATACTGCTGGAACTGATGGAGCAGAGCTGTTCAATCAGCTTTTGCTGTTCGGGAGTGATATAAATCCTGGTAACACCAATATCTTCAATCTGGTAACCAGTCTGGGAAAACATCCGCGTGATCTCATTCCGGGTGAAGAAACGCAGATGGGTTTTATCCAGAATACCGCTTTCCTCGTAGGTCCAGTATCCGTTTAGCAGATTATTTACTACCGAAATGTGCATGATATTGGGGATGCTTGCGAGTATGGCTCCGCCCGGTTTTAAATACCGTTTCATATTTTCCAGTACAGCGGCGGGCTGATGAAGGTGCTCTAAAACATCACCAAAGATGATATAATCAAAATATCCGTCCTCATAGTCCAGCTTTTCCTCAACATTTCCCTGAGTGACAGGAAAGAGAAGGGAAGAGATGTTCCAGGACCCTTCATCCAGTTCAATTCCATGGAGGGAGGCTTTGGGGTATTTATTCCTGATGGCAAGCAGGGAGGCACCGCAGGCACAGCCCACATCTAATACATTTATGGGAGTATCTGCAGGATCTTTGATCAGGGCCAGAATATCCGGACGGGGGAACAGAGAATAATTGAGCCGTACGTTCCATTTTTCATAAAAATGGCTGTAGTCACTAAAACGGGCCTGATTGCTCTGCTGCAGACCAAAGGTATAAACATAGCCATGATGGCATAAAAAGGTGATTTTCTTCAATTTAAGAAGCTGAAATGAAAAATCCTTTTCTGTTACTTCCTGGGTCAGGTAATTTTCATCAAATTCTCCGGTTTTGTCAAATAAGTCTCTGCGTATGAGAACCGTACAGCAGGAAGGGATCAGAACCGGATCCATCTGCTCATCCCCAGGCAGGTTATGCTCATCGGCATAAATACTGGCCCGGTCAATGGGAGTAATAAAATCAGTCAGCCCGAAAGCAGGACCGTTTGTAACCGCGCTGACTGCACCAATGGATTCCTCCTTATAAAGGGACATACGCAGCTGAAACAGTGCATGGGGGAGCAAAGCGGAGCCTTTTCCAAGAACGAACAGATCTTCCTGTTTTTTTGTCTGTCCTATGGCTTTATTTAGCGCGGCACCAGGTGTGAGCCCCTTCACGGGAACAAGCTTAATTTCATTTTGTTCCTTCAGCCATTCAGTAACTTCCATAGACTCTTCATCATCGTGAACTATAATGGTTTTTACGTCTTCCCTGCTCAAAATGCATGTCTGTATAATCGCTTTCATCATATTTAAGTCAGGAACAGAAGGAATTAAGAGAGCAGCTTTAGGCAGCTCTGCTGAATACACCTTTTCCAAGTCTTTCTTAATTTTAACCAGCCGTCTGGTTTCCTCCGGGCTGCTGCACAGGAACAGGCTGTGAGCGTAGCAGAGATAAGCCCGTTTAAAATTGCCGTTCTGGTGATAATAATCCCCCATTTCCTCATAAGTTTTATAGTTTCGACTGTTTTTTGCGGCTTTTTTGTGTAAATCCTGAATATTCATGAAGACTCCTTTCAAGAAATCGTTATTTAGTTATGTTAGAACTCTCATACCAGTATATTCTCCTGGTACATGCCGGTGTGATAAAATGTGATGGGGACAAACATTTAATAGAAAAAACGCCAATGCTAATGCCGAATTCGGATAATTTGTTAAGAAAAGCTTAAGTATTGTTGAATTGAAACGAAGAGTTTTGTTTGTTATAATAAATAAGACTGTATTTTATGAACAGTTCAAAATATTACACCAATAGAAAGGGGAAAAGAATATATGAGTATGATCAATATGAGTATGATTTCCACAATTATCACCGTTGTTCTGGTTGTAATTATCCTGGGTATTCTGATGTCAGGATATGTAAAGGCTCCGCCGGATATGGCATTTATTATTTCCGGTTTAAGAAGAAAGACGGTGATCGGCAAAGCCAGCATTAAGATTCCATTTCTTGAGAGGATTGACCGATTGAGTTTAAAGCTGATCCCGATTGACGTTAAGACATCCAATGCGGTTCCTACTGCGGATTATATTAATATCCAGGTAGATGCGGCTGTCAATGTGAAAATCAGCAGCGAGCCAGGCAAATTGTCTTTAGCAGCACAGAACTTCTTAAATCAGAATTCCGAATACATAGGCTCGGTAGCGAGAGAGGTATTAGAAGGAAACATGCGTGAAATTGTTGGGCGCATGAGACTGGAAGAGATGGTCAGCGACCGTATGAAATTTGCAGAGCTGGTGAAGGAAAATGCCATGCCGGATCTTGCAGCCATGGGACTTGACATCGTCAGCTTTAACGTACAGAACTTTTCCGATGCCAACGGAGTCATAGATGACCTTGGTATCGACAATATTTCCCAGATTAAGAAGAAGGCAGCCATTGCAAAAGCCGAGGCGGATAAAGAGATCGCCATTGCAAAGGCATCTGCAGATAAACAGGCCAATGATGCAAGAATCAATTCTGAACGGGAAATAGCGATTAAAAACAATGAGCTGGATATTCAGAAATCCGACTTAAAGAAAATTGCTGATGTGAAAAAGGCAGAGGCAGATGCTGCATACCAGATTCAGCAGGAAGAACAGCGTAAAACCATTGAGATCACTTCGGCTGATGCGGACATTGCCAAGCAGGAAAAAGAAGTTTTAATTAAGCAGCGGGAAGCCGAAGTTATGGAAAAATCTCTTGATGCGGAAATCAGAAAGAAAGCGGAAGCCGATAAATTTGCCAGACAGCAGAAGGCAGAAGCCGAGCTTTATGAGCGTCAGAAAAACGCGGAAGCAAAGAGGTTTGAAAAGGTTCAGGAGGCAGAAGCCCAGAAGGCAAGTGCAGAAGCTGAGCGTTATACAAAAGAGCAGGAAGCCCAGGGAATCCGTATGGTGGGTGAAGCGGAAGCGGAAGCCATCAAGGCAAAGGGTCTGGCAGAAGCAGAAGCCATGGAAAAGAAAGCCCAGGCTTATCAGAAATACAACAATGCGGCTGTTGCTGAAATGATCATTAAGGTATTGCCGGAAGTGGCAGGAAAGATCGCAGAACCTCTTTCTCAGATTGATAAGATTACTATCATCGGAGGGGGAGAAGGCGGCAGCCTTGATTCCGTATCCGGTAATGTTCCTGCCGTTATGGCAAAACTGTTTGAATCCATGAAGGAAACCACTGGTATTGATTTAGGTGATATTGTAAAAGCCGGAACCTATGATGCGAAGGTAAACCGGAATATTAACATCAGTGGAGTGCCGGAGATTACCATTAAACAGGAAGACAAGACGGTGGTTCAGAAAACAGATGCAGGAACAGATACGGAAACAGAACCAACAATATAATGAGGATAGCGGTATTGGAGAGAGGATCTCTGGTACCGCTTTTTTATGCTTTTTTGAGCATATATAAGAGCTAATATATGACATAAAACAACAAAATATTACCAAAAGTTACATGATTCGTGTTATTTATTACATGAAACACATTTTTGTTATTTTTTGTTGTATAGTATATAAGAAATAATAAATAGTGAGGTGTTATAAAGTGAGTGAAAAAACCCAAGTTATTGAAGGCTGTCCGATAACCTGCTCTATGGGAAGCAATGAATGCAGTCTTAAGGTACCAACCTGCCACGGGGCATGTATTGGTGGGAAGAATCAGGCCACTATTATGGACTATAAATCAGGGATTAATGTTATATCATTTGGAACATGTAAGAAGACTTCTCCGCTCCAGCCATGTGTACCAGTGATTCTGACTCCCTGGCTGATAGAGGATAAGAATTATAAATTAAACGGTGAACCAGCCCTTTTCAGTACCAGTCTCCTTTCTTGTGCCTGTGGAGGTATTATCCGGATTCGCCAACCGCAATAGAAATAGGAAAATGAATGGAGTAAAGTGAAGCGAAAGGAGTGATAAAAGTATGACTATTAAGACAAGTTTGGAAATGATCCGTGAAATCATAGATTTTTCTCTGACAGAGGAGATAAATGAACATGGGAGATGTGTCATAAAAGGAATTATCTCAGATGGAAGTCAGGATAAGCTGGTTCTGGAAAATCAGAATGGAAGCAAAATCAGGATATTTATGGAGAATGGCACCACTCTATTTGAAGGTATGATAGATGAAGTATCAGTATTTCTAGACGGAGATCTATATAAAGCAGAGATAAAACTGGTGTCCGCTTCTTATTTAATGGATATTGAAAAAAAATCCAGGTCCTTTCAGGATAAAGATCAGACCTATAAAGAAATTATTAAGCAAATAACTGCTGAATATGACGGCGGTGATGTTTTGGATTATATATCAAATGAGAAACCAATCGGTGATTTGATCGTACAGTATGAAGAGACGGACTGGGAATTTTTAAAACGTCTTTCTTCACATTTCCATGCAGGAATATTACCAGATGCACAATTTAACAGTCCCAAAATTTATTTTGGGACTCCAAAAAGTTCTGCTGCAGAAGAAATCAGCTGCTATTCATACACTTTAGAAAAAAACTTATCTGGTTATAAAAAATTAACAGCAGAAGGGCACGATGATTATCTGGAAACTGATGCAGCCAGCTTTCAGGTGACCTCCAGGCAATATTACAAAACAGGTTCCTGTGTTAAATTCCGCCAGATGCAGCTTTACATTGGAAAGCTTGAGGCAAAGATGAATCGGGGGGAAGTAATATTCCGATACGGACTGTATACCAAAAAGGGACTGGACAGGCCGGAGATTTATGCAGAAAGGCTGATCGGTGTATCAATCCAGGCACAAGT
Organism: Bacillota bacterium; assembly: GCA_023386315.1. Classification (GTDB taxonomy): domain Bacteria; phylum Bacillota; class Clostridia; order Lachnospirales; family Lachnospiraceae; genus Lacrimispora. The sequence goes on from JAEWJZ010000029.1 coordinate 267,930, forward strand.
CATCGAAGCAGTTAAGGATAAAGTGAGGGTTAAGCTTGCTATAGACAGCCAGAAAACAGAAAGGGAATCTGTATGGAAGTTTCCTTATCAGACTATGTATACGGCAGGGAATGAGGGGGGCTGGTATTGTATGCCAGAACCTGGAGATACTGTATCTATTTATTTCCCTGGTAAAAAAGAAGGGGATGCGGTAGCGCAAAATTCATCAAGATCTGGAAAAAACAGAGATGAGGGTACAGATGACCCTTCCATTAAGTATTTTAGGACGGTTGATGGAAAAGAAATACGTTTTACCAAAGAAGCAGTAATTATTACCTGTAATGATGAGACCACCATTACGTTAGATAAAAATGATGGAATAGCCATTGAAAGTGAAAAGGGTATTACCTTAAGAAGCGGTGCAGGAATTAATATTGATGCAGAGGAATCAATTGAATTTTATGCTTCAGACAGAATCAGGCTTCACTGTAAAAAGAGCCAGATACAGATGGACACCATGATCGATATCTCAGGACCTGATGTAAGAATCAATTAATAATAGGAGGAACTGACATGGAATATTTTATCATGCTGCCGGATGAAAGGGTTCCTCTTTATAAAAATCTGGATTATTCCAATCCGGGTTTTCTGGAAAAAGAACCTTTTGTAGCCTATGGAGATTTTAGTGAAGAAGATCAGTTTCCTGATTTTTTCTATGGAAAAACGATGTTTCACTTTTGTTTTTGTATTACTGACCGGTTAAAGGACGTGTTAGATGTTTATTCTTCTAACATTCAGGCTATCCCGTTTTTTTTAACGGATAAGTCATATCGGTCACAGATTGTCTGCTGGCTCATTGACTGTCCGGTAGAAGACTGTCTTTTGACGGAGGGGTGGGAAAAGGAAAATAGCCTGACCTTACGGGAAATTCCGGAAGAAAATCCATACATATTCCGGGTTGTCAGAGAAAAGGCCCAGTATATTATTGTATCATTGGAACTGGCGGAAAATATATTAAGAAGACGGTTATATGGAGTGCGCTTTATTCCGGTCAGGAAAGGAGGGAGTTTATGTCAGTAACCACGAAAATTCATAATTCCGTGTATCTGGAAATGCCGTTTTCCATGGAAAGCATTACAAAACTTGAAATCAGCCATAAACTTAATGAACATTCATGGGCGCAGATTGAAGGAATCATACAGGATAAAAATGTAGATACATGCAGTAATTTAAGCTGGAATGAAAATTTTACCATAAAATTTGTGGACGGTCAGACAAACCAGATTCTTTTTTCCGGGATGCCTATCAATGTAAAGGTTTCGTGTGAAGATCAGACCCGTGTGACTATCCGGCTATCCAGTTATTCAATACTTTTAGATTATGAAAAAAGGACCAGAAGTTTTCAGCGGGGGGACAGAACTTATGCTTCGCTGTTTCAGGAATTGGTGAAAGGGAACGGAGGGGACATCCTTGATTATGCTTCCGCCTCTGCTGCTTTTGATGCACCCCTCATTCAATATGAGGAAACCGATTGGGAGTTTTTAAAACGAGCGTCTTCTTTAATAGGAGCTTCTGTATATCCGTGTGCATCAGGAACTTCTATTCAGATATACATTGGTTTTGGAAGTAACGAAAGCAGATTAACCGGGACATCTGACCGGGAGATGAAAAAAAACATACGGGAATTCCGGAAATTCAGAAATTCTGTACCATCAGAGTCTGATTTTATTTCCTGTAATGTAACAGGAAGCCAGGACTGCAGGTTAGGAGACAGGGTAATGAGCGACGGACATTCCTATCGGGTAACAGAGATTCATGATTCTTTAAAGAACGGACTATTATCCAGGCGGTGTCTGCTTAAACAGGAATCTGGTATATACAGAGAAAAGAAATATCAGGAAAAACTGCAAGGAGTTTCTCTGCCGGGAGTGGTGCGGGAGGTAAAGAAAGACCAGATCAGACTGCACCTGGATATTGATGAAAAGGGGAAAGGGGAAAAACTGCATTGGTATTTCTGGCACAGAAACGACTGGTTCTGTATGCCTGAAATTGGAAGTAAGGCTATGCTATATATACCAACGAAAGATGAAAGTATGGCTTATGTGACAGATATCAGAAGGCTGGATGGAGAAAGTAACTCACAAAGCCAGAATCCTGAGGAAAAATGTTTTGAAACAAAAAGTGGCAAGGGAATGATGATGAAATCTCAATCAATTTCCTTTCGGGCGTCTGGAAATAAGATATCCGTTCAACTGTCAGACCGTTCCGGAGTGAAAGTCAGGAGTTCCAGAGGAATTCAAATCCATTCGGGAGAAAGCTTTCATTGCAGTAGCAGGAATATGAATATAGAGAGTGGAGAGAGAATTGTACTGTCAACTGGAATGACCAGTATTGTGATAGATGATCTGATACAGATTAAGGGATAAGAGCAGTGGCGGAGGTAAAAATGAGCGGCATTTATGCAGAAGAAATCATAAAGAGGATCAGAAAAGAGAAAGAGCCGGTTCAGGATGAAGACTGGTTCCATATAGAGAATGATATTAACCGGGGATATGTAGTAGTGAAATATGAAAAACTGGAATTGGAAGAAAAGTCTGTTCTCGACAGTCGTCTGACCATGTTGCTTCCCAAATGCTTTGAGGAAATGCAGTATGAGATGAAATTGGCAAAATATCCCGATCCGGACCGTCCGGAGTGGATATACAGTAATGAGGAGGGCGATGTGACCATAACCTTCCATCTGGAGGAAGGGGAAGTAAAGCCTGAGGAGGTGGAAGAGATCCGGGATATTATGGCAGATCAGATGAAACGCCTATATCCATCTTCTGTTATTGAAGAAAAAGAGATAATAGGGGAAGGAGAGGGAATAATCAGCCATTTTTCTTTGGATATTCCTCTAATTGATGATACCTGTTATCATGCCATGTTTTTCCGGGCGATGAAACAGGGATTATTGATGGGAACCTTTGATTGCGGCGTACAGGAAAAGAGTCAGTGGAAGAAGATACTGGTTCAGCTTTTAGGGACTATGAAAGAAGTTGAGATTAATATAAATGGAGGAAACAATGGTGAACATAATTGAAGAAGAAATGTTATATCAGCAGGATGTCCAACAAAGACCATTGGAAGAAGGAAGTTATTGGTGGGGGATATTAGGCTTTTTTATTCCTCTGGCTGGATTGATTTTATTTTTGGTTTGGAGGACGAGCTATCCTAAATCATCTAAAGGCGCAGGAATCGGAGCCTTGGCAGCTGTAATAATCAGGCTGTTAGTTTGGACTATTATTTTATTTATTGGCGTGATGACATCTTATATGTAAATAAAATATAGTCTAAGAAAGTTATTATACTTAATTAAAAAGGAGTGATCAGAAAATGATTATTTGGGGATATGGAAAAGTTACAAGAAATAGAAAAGGTGGAGTATTCCAAAAAAAATGTGTACATTGTAATGTGGATTCCATGTGGCAGTTGTGTAAAAAGACAACCTGGTTTACTTTATTCTTTATACCAGTTATTCCCTATAGTGTGACCTATTGTGTTGAATGTCCTAATTGTGGCAGTTACATAGAAATTTCAAAAGAAAAGTTCCTTATGATTAATGAGGAAATTACGAAAAAAAAGGAACTTGGTTATAATGTTGAGTAACGAATTCCAGCTTTTTCAGAAAAAGGATGTGGAGCCGCGTATAGAGGAGATTCTTGCGGACGCAGAAGAGGTCTTTCAGAGAACGAAAGATGATTTCAAACAGCAGTTTATCCGGGAGTTTTCCCATGTCTGTCAAGCTTTGGTGAAAGAGGAAAGAAAACCGGGATATCTGATGTGTCATCTTTTGCGGACGGATTTGATTCGAGGTGAATATCGCAGTCCTATTGTGGCCTATGACAGGAACTGGTATTTGCATAAGGGAATCTGGGTGGGAGAACTGGATACCAGTGAATTATTTGGTCTATACACAAAGCTATGGGAGAATCTTTTACAGAGGGCGAAGCGGTATGTAGGGAAAGTCAGTATGCCGGAAGTTGATTCAATAATGCAGGAGATGGTAACTCCGTTTTACCGGTATTTAAAGGAAATGATTCTTTATTCGATTGCGGAGGCTACGGAAACGGATTCTTATCTGAGTATGGACAAAGAAGAAGATTTTCAGATACGGGTAGGAGAATATTTAGAGCCGGGTGATTTGGTGTATCAGGAGCAGCCAGAGATGGATATGAAGGAGCTTAAGAACTGGCTGGAAAAAAATGAACGAAAAGCCTATTGTTTCGGCGACTTTAAGGGACTTAATCTAAGAGATCTCATATTACAGAATTATGATTTCCGGTATGCGGATTTTAGAGGGAGTAATCTGGATAAAAGTAATTTAAGTATTGGTCTTCTTATAGGAGCCTGTTTCCGCAACTGCCAGATGAAGGAATCAAATCTTACAGGGAGTATGCTCCTAAATACGGATTTTAAGGGAGCAGATCTGGAGCGGGCAAATCTTTCCTATGGAGTAACTTATCAGGGGAAAGATCCTGGAGATACCTGGAGAAGAGAAGGATATACGGGAAGCAGCTTTCAAGAGAGTAACTTACAGGGTGCCTGTCTGGCAGGAGGCGTATTTATTGGTGCGGATTTTCGCGGAGCAAGGCTTATGGGATGTGATTTTCAGGAGACTTCTTTGTATAGGAGCAGATTTACCAGAAAGCAGCTTGAAGATGCAACGTTAAGCAGGGATCAGCTTGAACAAATCCACGTCACAGGGTAAAATATAGGAGGTGGAATAGTATGCTGGAAAAACTAAAGAAAAGAGCAACAGCAGCTCTGCCTAAAGTAGTAAATGGGGTTAAGGCACTTGCTAAGAAAACGACTAAGACTGTAGTAGAAAAATTTCAGGAAAGTAAGGCGGGCAAACTGATAGGGAAGGCAGTGGCTTCGGTTCCCGCCTGTATAAATAATACCAGAAATACAATATCAAAAATTTCAGCAGCGATACCGAAAGTGAAACAGGCTGCAAAGAACGAAGTTGTTAAAAGAGTCAATACAGTTCGGGAAGAAGTTAGCAAGGCAGAAAATACTGTTAAAACCAATATGGCGAAGGCATCAAATTTTACCAACGCAAGTAAAAGTCTAGTTACAGAAAAAGCTGGACAAGAGAAAATTAAACAATTATTTTTTGAAAAAAATCAGAGAATTCTGGAAAAAATTAAAGAAGAAAATAAGATTTTTGCAGCAGATTTTATTAAGGGAACAACAGGCAGGGGTGCTCTTTTATATAGTACAAGTAAAGCTTTAAAGGTACCTATACCAGGTGCATTTAATCTATCAATAGAAGTAATGAATTACATATTACAAATTAGAAAGGCGGTGGTAGAAGAATATCCAACCATAGACTGGGCACCAAATGTCTATAAAGAACTTAAACAGGAATCAGGCAGTTATTTTAATCAGCTGGGGAATATTACATATAACAAAAATATACCTTTTTTATCGGATCTAATAGGAGCGTTTACAAATTCCAGCGATTATCAGAAACATGGAAATCAAACCCCACTGGATGACCTTAGATATAAAATAATAAATGATGCACTTATAATGGCTAAACCGTCCCTTATTCCAGGAGTGCCAGGCACAGTAATAAAAGGTATTAAGATTTCTCAAAAAGAAAATGTTGCTTCTACAGAAGGTGCATATGATAGAGGCTTTCTAATAGAAGGTGCAGGAGGAATGGCAGAAGGGATAGTAAATTTGGTAATCAGTCCGTATGAGACGGCGGAAGGCATTGTAAATATATATAAAGAACCAGAAAAATATATACCTGCAATATTAAAGGCCGCAAATGAATATGTAAATGACAAGGTAATTCACGGAAGTGCGGAAGATAGAGCAAAATTAGCGGGGAGAGTGCGATTTGAAGCAATGGCACTAGCTGCGTCATTTATAGGAGGGGGGGCAGAGGCTCCAGGAGTATTAGGTAAAACAGGAGAAATTACGGAGATAGGAAAGGCAACAGAGGCTCCAGGAGTACTAGGTAAAACAGGAGAAATTAATGAAATAGGAAAGGCAGCAGGAGTAGAACAAAAACTAACAGAATTTAATGAAGCTGCAAAGATCGCAAAGGGAGCAGAAACAGCGGGGGAATTAACAAAAGGTGAGAATCTAATAGAAGAACTGTTAGGCAAGATGCGAAAGTTATTTAAAGGGGATATAGGTCCGGAAGAAGCTGGACAGGTTGCAAATAAAGAAGCTGGTGTGTCTATTAGAAAGGTAGAAGTTGGAGCCGAAGAGGTTGGCGACGTTGGAAAGGCTGTTGGTAGCGAGGGTGAAGCTATTAAGGGCACGAGTAATGCTGGCAATGCAGGAGAGGCTATTGAGGGGGCGGGTGACGCTATTAAGGGGGGATCTAAGTCTAGTGCGATTTCAGTTACTGAAGCGACACCACCAGGTTCAAGTCATCCTGTTAAAGTGTATACAGATGGCAATGCACAAATCAACACAGGTAAAATTGACACATATATTAGAGGAAACATTAAAGAACCTTCCAATTATGGAGAGTTAAAACAGAGGATTAATGATTTGAAAAAGATACAGAATAATAATCCCTCTGAATTTACTAAAACTATGAAAAAAGAATTAATAGCAGGTGAAAAAACAGTTCATAATTATGAACGTTCCAAGGGGATGGGTGAGTTACTAAATGATGCTGGAATAGTTGATACACCTAAAAATAATGAAATGATAGCAAAGAATATTTTAAATGCAGCAAAAGAAGTTACCCCAGAGAATACAAAGATTGTTAGTTACATTAAAGGAACAAACAAAACCGTATTGGTCGAGAGCTGGTGGATAATAGACAGTGATGGAATACCATATTGCAGCACTATTATATTAAAAGCAGTAAAATGATGAAAGGGGAATCAAAAATGGAAGATGAATATGGTTATATAAGAGACAAAAGTACAGAAGAGTTAATAGCTATTATAGAAAAAAATTTTAATATGGATGTAACTGTTGAAGCAATGATAGAATTGTCAGACAGAGATGAGAGAAAAACTTTAGAATTGGGAATAAAACTGTTGAAAAACAATGAAGGTGATACATACTTTCAAGCGATGATATTTGATATTATATATAGCTTTGATTATTGCAAGGTATTAGAATGCCTTATAGGAAGAGATGATAATATTGAAGCATATTTGATAGGACATATTATGGAAATAATGGCTATTCGAGGTGAAAAAGAATTGCATTCAGAATATATAAATTATATTATTAAGCAATATTGTTTACTTGATGCAAATGAAAAGAATAAAATTGCGGAACAGTATAACGATTTTGTAGATGAGTATAAAGTATCTTTTAAATAATGTTAAGCGATGGAAAAGAAATTTAAATACAAATAATAAAAGCTTTATTGGAATAGAGTAAGGAAGTGAAATTATGAATTTTTCTGAATTAAGCAAGGAAGTATCTTATGCTTTACGTCATGCGCCATGGGAGTATGAATTGGAATTGGATGAAAACGGAGGTGTACCACTAGAGCAATTATTGTCTTCTTTACAATTAAATTCAAAATGGGAAAATCTCACTGTGATAGATTTAATTGAAATGATTGAAAAATCAGAAAAGAAGCGGCATGTAATTTATGATGGTAAAATCAGAGCATTTTATGGACATTCTATACCTATGAAAATTGTTAAAGAAGAAAAGACGCCCCCAGAATTTTTATACCATGGAACAGCAAGAAGATTTCTAAATTCTATTAAGGAAAAAGGTTTATTACCTCAAAGCAGGCAGTATGTTCATTTATCACAAGACATTGAAACGGCTGAGACAGTAGGGAAAAGGCATGATAATAAGGCAGGTATTTTAATAATTGATTCCTTAAAAGCTTGGAATGATGGAATAAAGTTTTATTATGGTAATGAAAAGGTATGGTTAGCAGATATGGTACCTTACAAGTACGTTTTAGTAAAATAACAAAATGGTTAGATGCCTATAGGCGTTGTTCATAACCCCGTAAATCTTTCGCATAAATGAGCATTCCCTTTAAGTGCGACCCCGGTTACAACCCCAATGTTATAAAACCGATCCCGAAAAAAAAAGTCCGCTCAGTCCGCATTGCGGGCTGATGTTAGCCGAGTCGGGGAAGTTTTTGACCCCGGCTCTTTAACCTGCTATAATTTCTATATAGAGATTTAGCAGGATTTTTTTGTATAGCAATATTATAAATATGCATTTAACTTGTTTATCAACTCCTTTTATGTTTGATAATATATACTCAG
>JAEWJZ010000019.1 GCA_023386315.1 Bacillota bacterium
GCTGGTACCGGAAGGCGCTGTTACAAAACAGAGAGAGGATTCACCTACTCTTGCAATGAATACCATCGGACGCCATATTTCCAAGATGGTGTATACAAAGGTGGTTTCCAACAAGTCTCCATGGCTATCCGGCGCACAATTGGGCGGCGTATACTGCAATCCTGCATCTCATGGTGAGGGAAGGTTTGTTGCCAATGAGGAATGGCTGGAGAAACTGATGCAAAACGGACAGGTGGCAACCCAGTATGTAGATGCTTCCGGCTGCCCCACCATGGGTGAGGAATGGAATCCAAACGGATCTTATATGGCAATTGAAGGAATAACAAGCCCTGACGGAAGAATCCTCGGCAAGATGGCTCATTCCGAGCGGCGGGGAGACGGCGTTGCCTTGAATATTTATGGGGAACAGGATATGAAGGTATTTGAATCGGGAGTAAATTATTTTAAATAAATGAGATTTTATGGACCTTGTGCAGAGAAATTTATTCTTTGTGTGAGGTCTATTTCTATGAAGAAAACCTTGTAAAAGAATGTGTGAGTAAACAGAAAAGTGCCTTTGAAAAGAATATTGAAGTGCCTGTATACAAGGAGAAGTTCAAGCACGCCATAACTTGCTATTAACGATGCCTTAAAATAGGGGTTTCGGGCACCAGAGGTCTCTTTTGGTTGTGGAAAATAATTAAATATATTATAATTATGTGTAGATAGAAGTGATCTGATAATTATAAGGAATGGTTTTATTGGGGGGCAAATGATAGACATAAAGAATATTAAAAAAAATGTTTGGTATAAAGAATCATTAAAATTAATAGCAATATTGACCATGCTGGAAACAACTGCGATATTTTTAATAAGAGGATTTTGGTATTTTTACAAATTAGGTTTTTATAAAGCAATTGGTGTGAATGAAATATATATTGAAGTAAATACAATGAGTTCTCTATATGAGGTCATTGGGTATATGGGTATTGCAGCTCTTTTAATTGTATCTAACTATTTTGTGTATATTTTATTGAACAGAAAAAAGATATTAAATTTTCTTTCATTTTCTTTCATTGAAACAATTTGCCTTTTAGGAATAGTATTTGAATCGAGTAATATACAAATATCATCTGTAATAAAAGAAATGTTACGTCTTAATCAAGAAATGGAATATTTAAGTTTAATAATAAAGAGTTTTTTGCTTATTCTACTCATTAATACAGGTGGGATATATTTCACATTTGCAAATAAAAAATTAAGTAATCGAGATAAAATAAATAAACAAGATATAGAAAAAATAAAAGAACATACTGCAATATTAATAATTGGATTTTTTTTAATTCTTATTATTGAAGGTGCCTATATTTTTGGAATTGGAATGAGATCAGGGAATCAAAAAAAGGATTATAAATTAATTGTTGAACAAATACATAATGATGATTTAGAAAATATTGATAATAAATATATTTTTTCATATAATAACAAATCCTTTAAAGTATTTGCTGTTTTATATGAAGATAAAGAAAATTATGTTATTGCTCACTTATATAAAGAAAATGGAAATAATAAAATTAATAAAAATCGTCAGAAAGTAATATCAAAGATGAATGTTGAAACATTTTACTCTGAAAACATTTTTAAAGAGGGGAACACAGTCAAAGAAAATCAAGTTAATGAGGGTGAGCAAAATAATGATGAAAAAGAGATGAGAAACAGTATGGTTGATGGTTTGGTGGGAGCAATAATTGGTGCACTTATAGGAGGATTTATTACATGGTTTAGTACCGAAAGGGCTATAAAAAAGCAAAAACAAGAATCAGAAAGAAATGCAGCTTCAATATTGTATTATGATTTAAAGAGCATTGAAAATTACTTTGGTTATAATCTATCTGTAAATCTTAGATATTCTGATAAATGGCAAGATATGGTTGCTAACTGTACATTTTTAAATGATGAAGAAATTGAATTTGCTTATGAAATATATGATGAGGTATATAATTTTAATCATTTTTTTGAAAATAATAAGACAAATATGTCGGGAATTACACTGCAAGGTGAGAAATTAAAGAAAAAAATGGGTATTGAACATGATGATTCTATGAATGAAGGAGATTGCTCAAAGGATGAAAAGAATTATACAAATTTATATAGTTCTTTGCTAAATAAATTGTCCAAGTATAAGGATAAATAATATGGTATAAAGGACTAGTAGGAATAAAAATTTTCAGGAGATAAGGGGTATGTTATAGCAAAACCTATAATAGTGCAATATATTATTATCGATATGAAAGAAGAATCCATTAGAAGAATTAGCATAACGATATAATAAAATCATAGAGCCTAGGCCGGGCTGCGGATTTCTTCCGCAGTTCCGGCTGATTTTTTATAACTTTTTTTCTTCCAGGAAGCATGCAGAGGGAGGAATGCCTTTTTTTGTCTTAAACAGCTTGCTAAAGTAAAAAATGTCAGAAAATCCGCATTGCAGTGCCACTTCCCCCACGCTGTATTCCCCGCTCTTTAACAGGTTTTCCGCATAATTTAAGCGAATGGAAATAAGATACTGCTTAAATGTCATACCGGTAGTCTTCTGAAAGAGATTCCCATAATAGGCGGGGTGGAGATGAAATCTTCTGGCCATTTCTTCCGTAGTTAAATTTTCCCAGTAATGGGCACTCATATAGCGTATGCTGTTTTTAATACGGGGGTCGTCCTGACCGGTACGATTCCTGTTTAAAAGCTGATCTAAGATCATGTGCAGGATCATACAGAGAATCGCCCTTACCTTTAACATATATCCGAAATTCTGCTGCAGCCATTCGCTGTGCATCTCATTATACAGAGCAATAAGCTGGGGATTGGTCCCGATGTGGCTGATATATGGCAGGGGAAGCGATACATTCTGACCGGTCTGGTTCCGGAGAAGAAAGTTGGTGGCATAGCACTCAATCAGATCATCAGGAATCGTGGTGGCTGCCCGGTAACTGTTCTGGGGAATACAGATCAGATCCCCTTTATTCACAATATAGGTCTGATCATTGATGGTATATTCTGCTTTCCCCTCCATCACGTAGGTGATATCAATAAAGGCTGTGATACAGGGTTCAATCTTCCAGCCCGGAGTGGGTTTTCTGTGAATATAGTAATGAAGTTCGGGTATGAGATTGTTAAAATCCAGTTCTTCAGCCATATGGAGAGCTCCTTTTCCTAAGTAAAAAGTGATTTCCCAGCGTTGTTAAATTTATACAAGGGGATATTTCTTAAAATTTGTCGATTTATGCGCTTAATCGTATTATATGGCAAGGATCGTAACAATACAAGGTCAATTATATAAAAAATATTCTTTAATAATTACAAAAATCTTAAATCATTCCATTCTATTGTTTTGTGCAATTTGCTATGATACTCCTGTCAGACGAAGCTTTGTTTGTAATGTTTTATGAAGTAAGAGTAAGAGGAAATAATAATTATCGGACTGAGTGTGGGAAGGAACAGGAATGTTAGAAAAAAGAGATTTATGCTGGTTGCTCAAGCCGGTAAGCAGGGATGATATGAAAACCTGGTTTATGGAAGACAGGGACGATTCAGGGATAACCCGGACCATTGAGGGTGAGATGCCCCGTCTGTTCTATGGAATCTCCCGTTCACAAAAAGACAATGCCTCGATTGTATTAATTCTCACAGACGACGGCAGTCTGGGAGACGAGGGGTATTCCATTGATAAGAAAGAATCGGGGTATGAGATCAAAAGCAACACACAAAAAGGCCTCCTCTACGGAATATTCGGTCTGCATCGTCTGCTGCTGGGGAAGAAGGGAAGTTTCCCTTACCCTTATATCAGTATTCCGGATCAGAATTACCGGATGATCAACCATTGGGACAATTTTGACGGAACCATTGAACGGGGATATTCCGGAAGATCCATTTTTTATGATCACAATGCCTTTCGCGGTGATATGGAGCTGATCCGTCAATATGCCAGACTGCTGGCTTCCGTGGGCATTAATGCGGTCTCCATCAATAACGTCAATGTCCGCAGATATGAACGGTTTTTCATAACGGCAGATTATTTGAAGGAAATAAAAAAAATAGGAGATATCTTTACTGCATATGGCATTAAAATATTTCTCGCCATTGATTTTGCAGCACCGATCTCAGTTGGGAAGCTTCCCACTGCAGATCCTCTGTGTCCGGATGTGGCCTCATGGTGGAAGCATACCGTGGAGGAAATATACAGGCTCATACCGGATTTTGGAGGGTTTGTGGTAAAGGCGGATTCAGAACACGAACCAGGTCCGTTTACATATGGAAGAAGCCACGGAGATGGGGCCAATATGCTGGCGAAAGCCATCCGCCCTTTTGGCGGAATTATTGTCTGGAGATGCTTTGTCTATGACTGCACCCAGGACTGGAGGGACCGGAGTCTTGACCGGGCGCGGGCTGCTTATGATCTCTTCCATGAATTAGACGGCGAATTTGATGAGAATGTTATTTTACAGATTAAGAACGGTCCCATTGATTTTCAGATCCGGGAACCTGTGTCTCCATTGTTCGGTGCTTTAAAGGAGACCAATCAGATTCTGGAATTTCAGATAACACAGGAATATACCGGGCATCAGATAGACATCTGTTATCTGGTTCCCATGTGGAAGGAAACCCTGGATTTTGATACCCGGCATGGGGCATCAAGTCTGGTAAAAGAAGCCATCAGGCAGTATTCCCCTGACCAGAAGCTTTCCGGTCTTTGTGCAGTAGGAAATGTGGGTATGGACCGGAACTGGACCGGGAACAAGATGGCGCAGGCCAACTGGTATGGATATGGGCGGCTGGCTTGGGACAATGATCTGACTTCAGAGGAGATAGCAAAGGAGTGGCTGGATTTAAGCTTCGAACTGACAGAAGATGCCAGGGAAAAAGCGCTGTCAATTCTAATCACTTCCAGAGATACCTATGAAGATTATACCTGTCCGCTTGCCGTAGGTTTTATGTGCAAGCCGGGGATTCATTACGGGTGTGATATCGATGGCTACGAATACGACCAATGGGGAACCTATCATTATGCTGACAGAGAAGGAATCGGAAGAGACCGGACAGCAGCAACAGGGACCGGTTTTACAAAACAGTATTCTCCTCGTATATATCAGGAATACGAGGATATCAATACCTGTCCTGACCAGCTTTTGCTGTTTTTTCACCATGTACCATATACCCATGTGCTCCAATCAGGGAAAACGGTGATTCAGCATATCTATGACACCCATTTTGATGGTGTGGAGAAGGTGAAAGAATACCAGGCCAGGTGGGAAAGCATTAAGGATGAACTGGATGAAGACAGTTATCAAAACGTAAAAGAACGCCTGGATTTACAGCTTGAGCATGCAGTGGAATGGCGGGATCAGGTCAATACTTATTTCTACCGGAAATCAGGAATCGCAGATGAGGCAGGAAGAAAGATATACAATTAGCAGTCATAAAATTTATTCATAAATAAATCATTTAATAATCAGAAGGAGGAGTTTAGAAATGGGTATGAGGAAAACAACAGGTATGATGTGTGCTGCAGCGCTTGCAGTCAGTATGCTGGCAGCTGGATGCAGCAGCAAGACCGCAGAGCCGGTCAAGGGGGAAACAGCAGAGAAAGATGCAGGAGGCACTGCAGCTTTAAGCTTTTCCTGGTGGGGAAATGATGACCGTCACCAGGCAACACAGAAAGCGATTGATGCTTTTAATGCCGCACATGCAGGCAAAATCACAGTAACAGGAGAACCCTCCGGCTTTGGCAATCTGGAAGAGACCTTTGCCACCCGTTACGCAGGAGGCACCGCAGCCGATATCATGACAGTAAACTATCCATGGGTTCTTCAGTACAGCCCGGATGGCAACGGATTTTATGATTTGGACCAGGTAAAAGACATCTTTGATTTCAGCCAGTATGATCCGGAGTTTTTAAAATTCGGTCAGAGAGCAGGCAAGATGCAGGTAATCCCCTATGGACAGAATACCCTTGGATTCTATTTGAACAAATCTGCATTTGAAAGAGCCGGAATCAAGGAACTGCCAAAGACGTTTGACGAGTATAAGAAGGCAGCTGAAGCATTTACAAAAGCTGATCCTAACTCTTATTTAATTGTCAGCCCCACATTCCGTTTCGCTGCCATTTATTATCTGCAGCAGAAGACCGGTAAGGGAGAGTTCGCCGATGATTTAAGCATGAATTACACACAGGAAGATTATAAGGATGCGCTGATCTGGTATAAGGATCTGGCAGATGCCCATGTATTCTGCTCCAGAAAAGATTACATTGAGAATGTGGGAAATGAGCCTGTCAGCATCGCTCAGAACGCCAAGTTCATCAACGGCGGTTATGCCGGTGTTTTGGAATGGACGGGCGGAATTGCTTCCAATGCCAAGACCTTATCTGATAAAGGTGATGAACTGGCGATTGCACCGCTTCCGGTTATTGACGGTGCTAAATTTGAGGGAACCATGGCAAAGCCATCTTTAACCTTTGCAATTTCCAAGGATTCCAAAAATCCAAAGGCTGCCGCAGAATTTTTACAGTACATCTTAAATGATCCGGAAGGAACAAAATTAATGGGTTCTACCAGAGGAATGGTTGCATCTAAGGCAGCAAAAGCCTCCCTGGAAGCAGACGGCCAGATTACCGGTGTTGTAAAGGATGCTTATGACTTTACTGAGAAAGCAAAAGTAATCAATAACTCTCCGATTTTTGAGAATGCCACATTCACCAATGCATACGAGAAAAACTACGAGAAATTTGAATTTGGCCAGAGCAGTGCTGATGAAGCAGCGAAAGCAATTTTTGATGCCATCAGCGAGGAGAATGCCAAGCTGAAACAGCAATACAAATAATAGCAGAAAAAACTGCTGGTTAAATCGTCACGCAGAGGAATGGGATTCTTCTGCGTGACTGAATCGAAGGAGGGAGCTTTTTGAAACACAGTAAAATCGGATTGTTATATATTCTTCCATGGCTGGCAGGTATGATAGTTTTAACATTATATCCTTTTGTGAATGCCCTTGTTATCAGCTTTACTGATTATAATCTTGTAAGAAAACCTGATTTTGTCGGATTTGAAAATTACATAAGTCTGTTTCGGGATACTGATTTTTTATCAACCCTGACCGCTACTGTGAAGTATACAATTTTTACCGTACCGCTTCAATTAACCTTTGCCTTATTTATTGCCTATATTTTAAACTTTCAGCTGAAAGGCATTAATTTTTACCGAACTGCCTACTATATTCCATCTCTTCTGGGAGGAAATGTGGCAGTAGCAGTGCTTTGGCGGTTTTTATTTCAGCAGGAGGGATTTATCAACCGTTTTATCGGTCTGTTCGGAGCGTCTCCAATCCCCTGGTTTTCATCCGTTAACGGCGCAATGGCTGTCATCGTGCTTTTAAAAGTCTGGCAGTTCGGGTCATCCATGCTGATCTTTCTGGCTGCATTAAAGGATGTGCCACAGGAACTGTATGAAGCAGCAAGCGTGGACGGTTCTACCAGATTCTATTCCTTTTTCCGGATTACCATTCCGCTCATTACACCTACTATTTTCTTTAATCTGGTCATGCAGATGGTAAATGCCTTTCAGGAATTTAACGGTCCCTATCTTGTCACAGGAAGAGGTCCGTTAAACGCTACTTATCTGACTTCCATGTATATCTACGACAATGCTTTTAAGTATTTTAACATGGGATATGCAAGTGCGGCCAGCTGGGTACTGTTTATCATCATCATGGCTGTGACAGCGATTCTCTTCGCCACACAGAACAAGTGGGTATTTTATTCCGATGAAGGGAACTAAGGAGGGAACATATGAACGGGTTAAGTAAGTTAGAAAGACGCAGGCGCCGCCGGAATTTAATCAGTGCAGTGGTACGCTACGGGGTATTAACAGCAGTGGCTCTGGTCATGATCTATCCCATTCTCTGGCTGGTAGGTGCGACTTTTAAAACCAATAATGAAATATTTACAACAGTCAATTTTATTCCTAAACGAATCGACTTCACCCCGTACATAGAGGGCTGGAAGACAAGGACTCAGTTTACATTTACAACCTTCTTTCTGAATACATTTAAATACGTGATACCCAAGATTATATTCTGTCTTGTATCAAGCACTCTGGTAGCCTACGGTTTTGCCAGATTCCAGTTTCCGTTAAAGAAGTTTTTTTTCTCCTTACTGATGGCTACCATGTTTCTTCCTGCAGTCGTAACAAGGATACCTCTTTATCTGCTTTGGAAAAATCTGGGACTTTTAGATACTTATGTTCCGTTAATTGCACCTACGGTGTTTGCAAATGAACCATTTTTTGTTTTTATGCTCATTCAGTTTCTCCGTTCCATCCCCACTTATCTTGATGAGGCTGCTACGGTGGATGGGTGCAATTCTTTTGAGATCCTGATCCGTATTCTGCTGCCTGCCTTAAAGCCGGCGATTGTCAGCTGTACGATCTTCCAGTTTATCTGGAGTTTCAACGATTTTCTTGGGCCGCTCATTTACGTCACCAGCTTGTCCAAATATCCGGTTGCGCTGGCACTTAAGATGTCCATCGACCAAAGCAGCGGTATTGTTGAATGGAATCAGATTCTTGCCATGTCATTTCTTGCCCTGCTTCCTGCTCTGATCCTGTTTTTTGCAGCTCAGAAGTATTTTGTGGAGGGAATCACTTCCACAGGTGCGAAGGGATAGGTGTATATGCAAAATAATGAAAAACGGCTTATGCTTCCCAAACTGATCAGTCACGGCTGTGTCCTGCAGACCGGAGAGAAAACGAGAATCTGGGGCCTTGGGGCTCCGGGTGAAGGCGTTACTCTGCGGCTTTTAAATCAGGAAATCAGCTGCAGGGCAGATGGAGACGGGAACTGGGAAGCTTACTTTAATCACTTACAGCCAGGCGGACCCTTTACAATGGAATTGTTCGGCGAATCCGGTGAAACAATTCGGGTGACAGATGTTTATCTGGGGGAGGTATTCATCTGCAGCGGCCAGTCCAATATGGAACTGCCCATGAACCGTGTAAAGGATCAGTATCCCATGGAGTTTGAAAAACAGGGGGATGCGAAATTCCGGCTGTATAAAGTAAAAGAGAACTATGAATTTCAGGCCCCTTTAAAGGACCATCTGGAAGCTTCGTGGAAGGAATGCTCTCCTGAGACCATTGGAGAGTTTTCCGCAGTTTCTTATTTCTTCGGAAAATTTATGCGGGAGGATAGAAATGTTCCCATTGGTCTTATCAATGTAAGTCTTGGCGGATCTACGGCAGAAGCCTGGATGGGAGAAGAAGAGGCCGGCATGTATCCGGATATGAAGGAGGAGCTGGCTCAATGCCGTAATCATAAGCATTTTGAGAAAAAGATGGCCGGGCAGATTCAGGCACATGAGAAATGGTATGAAAAAATCAGAGACTTAGAAAAGGGCATGGACTGGAACAGTGACAAGTGGAAAGAAGTGACGCTTCCCGCCTTTTTAAAAGATTTTGGATTAAATGATTTCAACGGCGTTATCTGGTTTAAGAAAAAGGTTATGCTTCCTGAACACCTGCAAGGTAAAAAGGCAAAGCTCTGGCTTGGAACCATGGTGGACAGTGACAGAACCTATGTAAACGGTGTTCTGGTTGGAGAGACCGGTTATCAGTATCCGCCGCGGAAATATAATATCCCGGAAGGCGTGCTGAAGGCAGGGGAAAATGAGATACGCATCTGTCTGGTCTGCGAACATGGAGCGGGGAGAGTTACACCCGGAAAGATTTATGCCCTGTTTGCAGAGGAAGAGGTCATTGCCTTAGATGGCAGATGGGAGTACTTAAGCAGTATGCGGTGCGAACCTGCTCCCAATGTAGACTTAATGTCCCAGAAACCGGCCGGACTTTATAATGGAATGCTGGCGCCCTGTTTTCTCTATATGGTAAGAGGGGTTTTATGGTATCAGGGAGAAAGCAACGATGAGAGACCGGATTCCTATGAAGAACGTCTTCAGCATATGATTCTGCTCTGGAGAAAGAAGTGGAAGTCGGACAGTCTTCCATTTGTAATTGCCCAGCTTCCTGGTTTCTCCATTGATTTAGATAACAAAGGCGATGCATGGCCAAGAATCAGGCAGGCCCAGAGAAAAGCGGCCGGATTAAAGAATGTGGCAGTTACGGTCAATCTGGATGTGGGAGAGGAAAATGACCTTCATCCGCTGAATAAGCGGGAGGTTGCATACCGCATGTTTCTGGCAGTAAAAGGCATGATTTTTGGAGATCATGTTATTTACCGCGGTCCATGGCTCTTTGACTTTGATGTGTCAGGGGAGTGGATCACTCTTACCTTTGAGACAGAAGATAAAAAAGGGCTTGTTGTTCATGAGGGAACAGGGGTGGAGCAGTTTGAGATCGCGGGACCAGACGGAATCTGTCATCCTGCAACAGGGAAAATAAAAGATAATCAGGTACTGATACACAGCAATATGGTAAAGCAGCCCGTTTTCTTCCGTTACTGCTGGTCCAATGCTCCAAAAACCGGTCTTTTGTACAATGAAGCGGGCCTGCCTGCTTCTCCTTTTGAAATATCACTGCATTCATACAGAAAGTCCCGGACTGGCCAGTAGATGCCAGACGGGACTTTTTGCATGAATTATAGAGAAACAGGAAGATAGAGCTCCAGATAATGTATGGTTTTATCTGAATCACTTTCCGTTTCGGCTTCCCTGCGCTGTTCGGGGGCGCAGCCCATGACAGGTCCGCTGTAAGCGGTTCCTGTGAGAGAATAACCCTGTTCCCTTGCCCAGTTAACAGCTGTTAAAATCTTCTGTTCATCAGGGATCAGGGAGTCGGAAGCAATAATGGTATAAATACAGGTTTCCCATTTGAGGACAGGAAAATTTTTAAGATCAGGATTCAGCCGCATGACAGAGGCTGTTTCATCGGAAAGAAGAAAGAATTCGTCCTGCAATCTGGCGTGCTTTTCTTTTATTATGTATTCCTGGAATGGAGCACATAAGTCCGGTATTGAAAGACGGTTGATTTCTTCACTGTTCTTTATCCTGTAATGGGGGAGAAGCGGTCTGGTCTGGTATCGCTCCAGACCCTGCTTCACGTTATCATAAGTGATTTTCAACAGATTTAAATGCACCAGTGACTGCCGGTGAAGTTCCAGCTGTTGTTTTTCTTCTGTAATTTTTTTCTGAATCATGGAGCGGCTGGAATGAAGGGAACTTTTGTAAAGAATCCGCTCAATGTCTTCCAGGCTGAAGTTAAGTCTGCGGTAATACATAATGCTTAACAGCCTGCTGATGTCATCATACGTATAGCTTCGGTAACCATTTTCCTCTTTTTCCGGCTGTATAATGCCCTTCTTTTCATAGAAGCGGAGGGTATCGCGGCTTAAACCTAACCGAAGGGAGACTTCTCCAATGCTGTACTTTCTCATGTTACTTCCTCGCGTTCAGTCTGTTATTGCCACTGCTATTTTATCACAGTTACAGAAAATTTTCCCTTAAGGTTTTCTTTCTATGCTTACGAAATACTAACAGAATTTATACAATTCCAATGGAGTAGATCTTAAGCCAGTAATTAATCTGGAGAAGGTAGGCAAGCATCTGAGGTCCAGCCATCAGCTGTCCATACCAGGGTTTTCCATAATCGGATGGTTTTGACAGAAAATGATCCAGCTTATTTTTATCCAGGAACTCCATAACCGGTTCTTTGCCGTCAGCCATCATTTCCCTGACTCTGCTAATGAGAAGCGCTTCATAATTGGTATCATAGGTTTTAGGATAAGGAGATTTCCGGCGGAAAAGAATTTCTTCCGGCAGAAGTCCCTTACCTGCCTGACGGAGAAGATTTTTAACCACTCCGTCCCTTGTCTTCATATCCCAGGGTACATTCCATACGTATTCAATAATCCGGTGGTCTGCAAAAGGAACTCTGGCTTCCAGCCCGGAGTACATGCTGTCCCGGTCCATACGGTTTAAAAGGGTCTGCATAAACCAGCGTAAGTTCAGATAGGAAATCTCCCGCCTTCTGGCTTCTGTGGGACTGTCTTCTGCAAGTAAGGGAGTCTCAGCAACGGATTTTTCATAGGTCTCAGCCACATACTCATCCATATCTAAATAATTCAGAAATTCGTCGTTCAGCAGTGACTTTCGCGGCTGCAAATCCATAGTCCAGGGGAATGCATGGGCTTTGAAGCAGTCTTCTCTGTGAAACCATGGATAACCGCCAAAGATTTCATCTGCGCATTCACCGGTTAAGGTTACCTTGTTATGAGGTTTTACCATGGAGCAGAAATGAAGCATGGAAGAGTCGATATCCCCCATGGCCGGCAGATCGTGAGCCATGACCGAGTCGTAGAGCCGGTCTGCCTGGGTTAAATTGTCACACTCCAGATAGTGATGGTCGGAATCCAGAAATTTTACCATCAGATCCACAAAAGGCCGGTCCTGGGAGGGTTGAAAAGCACTTGCTTTAAAATACTGATCGTTATTAACAAAATCAAAGGAAAAGGTATTCAGCCTCCTGCCCTGTTTTTTTAACTCTGCTGCACAGACTGCGGATACAATGCTGGAATCCACACCGCCGGATAAGAACGTGCAGATCGGAACATCAGAAACCATCTGCCGCCTGATGGAATCTGTGACTAAAAATGCGGTCTTTTCAATGGTTTCCTCATAGCTGTCCTCGTGAGGATGGCTCTCAAGCTTCCAGTAAGATTTTAAATGGAACCCATCCCGGGAACAAAGGAGCATGTGCCCTGGCAGCAGTTCCTTCATGTCTTTAAAAACCCCGCAGCCCGGAGTGCGGGCAGGCCCTATGGAAAATACTTCATTCAGGCCTCTTTTATCCAGTAAAGGCCGGATGCCGGGGTAAGCAAAGATACCTTTCAGTTCAGAAGCGAAAATGATTTCATCATCCCGTACAGTATAAAACAGAGGCTTCACACCGGAACGGTCCCTGCATAAACAGAGGCATTCCCTGTATGGGTCCAGTATGGCGTAGGCGAAGATTCCGTTTAACTGCCTGGCGAAATCAGGACCATATTCCATATATCCGGTGAGGATGACTTCCGTATCGCAGGTAGTGGAAAAAGAATGGCCTTTCCTGATTAAATCACTACGAAGCTCATCGGTGTTGTAGATTTCTCCGTTATATACAATGACGAAGGTTTTCCCCGACTCTGTTTTTTTCATGGGCTGGCTGCCGTTTGTCAAGTCAATGATGGATAAGCGGGCATGTGACAGTCCTCCATGCTCAGAAAGCCAGGTACCGGAAGCATCCGGTCCCCGGTGCCTTTGAATGGCAGCCATATCCTCCAGTATGTGACTGTAATAATGTTTATCTTTTAAGTAATCCCGGTTTGGGTTATAGAATCCGGAAATCCCACACATAATGATTCCTCCTTTGGTTGAATCGTTTATAAGAGAAAGCAGGCTACAAGGAACGTCGCGGCAAATCCGATGAAAACGGGCAGCAGATTTTTTCTGGCAAGATCCAGGGGATTGACGCTGCATATGGCTGCGACAGGAATCAGTCCCCAGGGAACAATGGTGCCGCCACCTACATAGATAGCCGTGATCTGCCCCAGAGATGCTAAAATGGGTACGGAGGCGTTTACGGCAGAGCCCAGAGTCCCGGCAAGAGCGCCGGTCAGAGGAAGCCCGGAAAAGCCTGATCCGTCAAGTCCGGTGAGACTGCCCACAGCCATCTGAACGATTGCAGCCATATATTTATTAAGGGGTGTGCTGTGGGCCAGCCAGATTGCCCAGTCATTTAAAATACCCCTTTGAAACTGGCTTCCTAAAATAGAAGAAATTCCATCTCCTCCTAAAAAGAAAAATGCCCCGATGATAATAACGGGAGCAAAGATCCGTATGGCAAAAAGGAAACCGTCGGTTATATAGATGGTTACCTTTTCCAGTGCATGACTGCCAAAGCCTGAGAAAGCCCCGATGCACATAATAAGGACAGCAGTTCCGGATACCAGACTGGTGGCATCGCCTCCTTTTAAATCAAAGACAAGCATCAGAATGATATCAGCAGCAAAGAACAAAGGCGTCAGGACTGCCATGATGATACCAGAAAGCCCTGTAGCAGGCTGTTTTTCTATTTCCTGAATGCTTACCTTGCTGCAGCAGGAAGAGATTTGTTTCCTGTTTAACAGATATGCGCTGACAGCGGTGACAATGCCCATTACAAGGAAAAGAGGCCGGCCTTTTGTCAAAATGTCGGAAGCAGAAACAGAAGCTGCTCCTGCGGAAATAGAGGGAGCCCCCTGAATGACCAGGTCATAGCTTAAGGCAAAACCATGTCCGAATAAATTCATAGCCATGGCTGCTGCCAGTGGGTCAAGTCCGGCTTTGAGAGCGAAAGGAAGTACAATTGCGCCGATTAAAGCCACAGATGGAGAGGGCCAGAGAAAGAGGGAGAAAGTAAACATGGTAACGCCCAGAATCCACCAGGTAACAGAAGGGGATTTCATAACTTTAGCCATGGGAATCATCATAATGTAGTCGCTGCCTAAATCCTTTAAGCATTTTGACAGAGCGGTAATTAAAGCGATGGTTGCAATAATTTCCGTAAACTCCTTTGCTGCAAACACAATGGCTTTGAATACGGTCATAATTCCGCCGGTTACAGATCCAAGTCCCACAACGCCAATAAGGAATAAAAAGGCGATGCAGACGTAAGGAGTATCCCGCCGTAAAATCATGACTGTAAGAATGGTAAGAACGCCTGCCAGATAAAGATAGTGCATGGGCGTAAGTACCAGATTGGTATCTAACATAGAAATCACTCCCGGGGAATAATATAATTTATTGTATGAAGGAGGGGAACGGCCAGTGTGATTTTTTAAGAGGAACTTGAATTTTTCAGCCCAGCCTTTTATACTGGATTTTATAAAGGAGAAATCTTATGCAGATTATTTCGGTTCATATTAAGAATTTTAAGTCCATTGAGGACATGGAGATTACTGACATTGAAAATGCCCTGATTCTGGTAGGAAAGAACAATACAGGCAAAACAGGAATTTTAGACGCCATAAGGGCGGCCGCCAATGCCTATGAGGTAACAAAAGAGGACTTTAATGAGAAAAAACAGAAAATCGAGATTATCATGACTCTGGCGATCACCCAGGATGATCTGGAATTATTTCACCGGGCGGGAATTGTCAGCCAGTATAAACGGTTTGAGACCTGGCTTCATGATTTTACGGCAAAGCTTCCTTCTTACCAGGATGGAAAACTGTCCTTTACTTATCAGGCCAGCTGGAACGGAGAAATCAGGTTCTTTGACGGTTATCATAAAAATAACCGGTATATCAAAGAGGTCATGCCCAGACTGTACTACATTGACTCCGAAAGAGAATTAAATCAGTTTCAGAATGATCTTCTGCTTTTTCAGGAAGATGACCAGCTGTCCCGGTTAAGAAATCATGTCTGTATATTCGACAGTGCCAGAGCGTGCTGCCAGTGCTTTCAGTGTATCGGACTGATCAACCAGAAGAAGCCGGAGGAGTTAGCGGTGTATGAGACGGCAAAGCTTCTGGAATATAAGATGTATCAGCTGAATTTAAACGATTTTGCCGCCAGAGTCAATGAAAATTATAAAAAGAACGGAGGGTATGAAGAAATTCGGTTTTCCCTGATCTGCGACCCCAACGAGATGTTTAAGGTGATGGCGGAGACCTATCATGAAGAGCGGGGTAAGATAAGCCCTATCAGTAATTTAAGCAACGGCATGAGAAGTTTATACATGTTGTCTCTTCTGGAAGCATATACAGAGGATGGAAAGAGAATTCCCAATATTATCATTGTGGAGGATCCGGAGATATTTCTCCATCCCCAGCTTCAGAAGACTTCCAGTGAGATCCTGTACCGTTTGTCCAAAAAGAACCAGGTCATTTTCACCACCCATTCTCCCAATATGCTGTTTAATTTCACCAGACGGCAGATCCGCCAGGTGGTTCTTGACCGGGGAGGGTACTCGGTTGTGAAGGAGAAAACGGATATCGATGTGATTCTTGATGATCTGGGGTACGGTGCCATAGATCTTTTAGGGGTAAGCTTTGTATTTATTGTGGAAGGTAAGCAGGACAAAAGCAGACTGCCTCTTTTGCTTGAGAAGTATTATTCAGAGATTTATGACAAGGAAGGGAATTTATCAAGAATTTCCATCATTACCACAAACAGCTGCACCAATATCAAGACTTATGCCAATTTAAAGTATATGAATCAGGTTTATTTACGGGATCAGTTTCTGATGATCCGGGATGGGGACGGAAGGGACCCGGAAGAACTGGCAGGAGAATTGTGCCGGTACTACGATGAGAGAGGCAGGGACGAGATTGACCGGCTTCCTAAGGTGACCAGAAGGAATGTGCTGATTTTAAAATATTATTCCTTTGAAAATTACTTCTTTAATCCCAAAATCATGGAACAGCTGGGAATTGTGGAAAGTGAGGAATCATTTTACCGGATACTGTTTGAAAAATGGAATGAGTATCTTCACCGGTTAAAGAGCGGAAAACAGTTTCTGGAGGCAGTGGGGAAGAACATGGAAAGTCCCCGGGAATTAAAGGAGCATATGGAGGAATTCAAAATATATATGCGCGGCCACAATCTGTTTGACATTTTCTACGGACCTTATAAAAAACAGGAAGGAGAGATTTTGAAAAAGTATATTGATCTGGCTCCCAGAGAGGATTTTAAAGATATACTGGATGCCACGGACCGGTTTGTATATTTTGAAAACAGAAAAATGGAAAATTAAAAAAAGGCAAGAAAGTGCTATTACTTGGACAAATAAAAGCACGCTTTTTTACAGCATGTATATTATAATTGAGGTAAGTGATTTTATCAGGAGGTATGAGGATGAATTATCTGATAGGGATTGATGTGGGAACATCTGCAACGAAGACCGTTCTGTTTGATGAGAAAGGACAGGTTATAGCTTCTGCTTCCAGAGAGTATCCTCTTTATCAGCCGGATAACGGCTGGGCGGAGCAAAAACCGGAGGATTGGCGGGATGCGGTTCTGGAGACGATTTCCCGGGTAGTAAAGGAATCCGCAGTTTCAAAGGATGAGGTAAAGGGGATTGGTTTATCAGGCCAGATGCATGGCCTGGTTATGCTTGATGAGAAGAATGAGGTGATTCGCCCCTCTATTATCTGGTGTGACCAGAGAACCGGTGCAGAGGTAGAGGATATGCTTTCCATCATGCCGAGAGAGCGATGGATTGAGATTACGGCAAACCCGCCGTTAACCGGCTGGACAGCAGCCAAGATTTTATGGGTAAAGAAGAATGAGCCGGAGAATTACAGCCGGTGCAGACATATCCTTTTACCCAAAGACTACATAAGGTTTGTTCTGACAGGAAACTATGCGACAGAGGTATCCGATGCCAGCGGTATGCAGCTTCTTGATGTTCCGGGCAGATGCTGGTCAGAAGAAGTGCTTGAAAAGCTGGATATCGACCCTGCACTTTTGGGCAAGGTCTATGAATCCTGTGAAGTGACCGGCACGGTTCTTCCGGAGATTGCAGAGCGGACAGGTTTATCTGACGGGACAAAGGTAGTCGGCGGT
This sequence comes from Bacillota bacterium, assembly GCA_023386315.1. GTDB lineage: Bacteria > Bacillota > Clostridia > Lachnospirales > Lachnospiraceae > Lacrimispora. The sequence goes on from JAEWJZ010000019.1 coordinate 17,564, forward strand.
GCCGGAGACAATGCGGCAGCAGCTGTAGGAACGGGAGTTGTAAAGGATGGAACTGCGTTTACGACAATCGGAACCTCCGGTGTGGTATTTGCCCACAGCAGCCAGGTTACCATTGACCCGAAGGGAAGAGTTCATACCTGCTGCTGCGCGGTACCAGGTGCATGGCATGTGATGGGTGTTACCCAGGGAGCAGGTCTTTCCTTAAAGTGGTTCAAGGATCAGTTCTGCGGGGATTATGTGAAAGAAGCAGAGAAAGAAAAGATCGATGTCTATGACATCATCAATAAAGAAGTGGCGAAGGTAGAGGCAGGAAGCGGACGGCTTTTATATCTTCCTTATCTGATGGGAGAGAGAACTCCCCATCTTGATCCGGACTGCAGAGGAGTATTTTTCGGACTTTCTGCCATACACACCAGGGCGCACATGCTGCGTGCCGTTATGGAGGGAGTTTCCTATTCCTTAAGCGACTGCAATGACATCTTAAAGGAGATGGGAATTCTTGTAGATCAGATGATGGCGTGCGGAGGCGGAGGAAAAAGCCCGGTATGGCGTCAGATGCTTGCAGATATGTATCAGTGCAGTGTAAAAACAGTGGCTCAGACGGAAGGACCTGCGTTAGGTGTGGCCATTCTTGCCGGAGTGGGCTGCGGATTATATGAAAGTGTGGAGTCTGCCTGTGAAGCGCTGATTTACGAAGACAAGTCCACAGAGCCTGATGCAGAAAAAGCAGAGAAGTATGAGAACTATCACCAGCTTTACAAGAAACTTTATGAGGATTTAAAAGGCAGTTATAAGATACTGGCAGGTTTATAAATCACAGGTTTACCAACAGGAAGAAAGCAGGAGGATGAGAATATGCGTTTTTTTATTGACACGGCAAATGTAGAAGAAATAAGAATGGCAGACGAGATGGGAATTATATGCGGAGTAACCACAAATCCATCTCTCATCGCAAAGGAAGGACGTATTTTTAAAGAAGTAATTGCGGAAATTGCTTCTATCGTAGACGGCCCCATAAGCGGGGAAGTGAAAGCAACCACCACCGATGCAAAGGGCATGATCGAAGAGGGAAGGGAAATTGCGGCAATCCATCCCAATATGGTCGTAAAGATCCCCATGACTCCGGAGGGGTTAAAGGCTGTTAAGGTTCTTCATTCCGAAGGAATCAAAACCAATGTAACCCTTGTATTTTCTTCTGCTCAGGCACTTCTGGCTGCAAGAGCAGGTGCAACTTATGTATCACCATTTCTCGGACGTCTGGATGATATTTCCATGCCGGGAATTGATTTAATAAACGATATCATGGAGATTTTCCAGATTCATGGAATTGAGACCGAGATTATAGCTGCCAGTGTGCGCAACCCCATTCATGTAATTGACTGTGCAAAGGCTGGTGCAGATATTGCAACCGTTCCTTATAAGGTGCTTCTGCAGATGACAGTCCATCCATTGACAGACCAGGGAATTGAGAAGTTCAAAAAGGATTATCTGGCAGTATTCGGAGAATAGAGAAAAAGAGAGGGATTATCATGGGATTAGAGATAAAACCGGTAACAGATAAAGCTTTTGGTGCTTATGGAAAGATCGTAACGGGTTATGAAATTGGAGATCTTTTAAAAAAGATGGAGGAAACTCCGCTCCCGGAGGATGTGGTATACGTTGCCTCAGTACAGGAACTGGAAGAACTTTCCGCATGCAAAGAGATGGAGAAGAATTTATACGGACAGATGCCCATACAGGTGGGGTTTTGCAACGGTCACAATAAAAAATTAAATGCTGCAGAGTATCACAGGAATTCCGAAATTAACATTGCTGCCACTGATCTGGTGCTGATTCTGGGAAAGCAGCAGGATATCACCCCGGAATACACCTATGATTCAGGCAATATGGAGGCATTTCTTATTCCCAGGGGGACGGTAGTGGAGGTTTATGCGACAACACTTCATTATGCACCATGCCATACGCAGGAAGGTGGTTTCCGTTGTGTGGTCATTCTTCCCAGGGGAACCAATACCGATTTAGTACCGCTTGAAAAGACGGTGAATAAAGAGGATAAGCTTTTGTTTGCAAAGAATAAGTGGCTGATTGGACATGAGGAGGGCGGTCTCCCAAAAGAAGCGTACATTGGTATTACAGGAGAAAATCTTTCTATTTAAAGAATATTAAAGTATGATGAGGCGAAAAGAAGAGCCTTAGGATAACAGGAGGAGTCATAATATGAATAATATCCCGGAATTAAAAGTAGGTATCGTTGCAGTCAGCAGAGACTGTTTCCCAGAAACATTATCAGTAAACAGAAGAAAAGCTCTGATCAAAGCTTATGAAACAAAATATGATGCAGCTAATATCTATGAGTGCCCGGTATGTATTGTAGAGAGCGAGATACATATGGTGCAGGCGTTAGAAGATGTTAAAAATGCAGGCTGCAATGCGCTGGTCGTTTATCTTGGAAACTTTGGTCCCGAGATTTCTGAAACCCTTCTTGCAAAGCATTTTGACGGACCGGTTATGTTTATCGCCGCTGCAGAAGAAAGCGGAGACAGTTTAACCCAGGGCAGAGGAGATGCCTACTGCGGAATGTTAAACGCAAGCTATAACTTAAAGCTGAGAAACATCAAGGCATATATCCCGGAATATCCTGTTGGAACAGCGGAAGAATGTGCGGATATGATAGAAGAATTCCTTCCGATTGCCAGATCTTTAGTAGGACTTTCCAGCTTAAAGATCATCAGCTTCGGACCACGCCCATTAAACTTCCTGGCATGCAACGCACCTATTAAGCAGCTTTATAATTTAGGCGTTGAGATTGAAGAAAACTCAGAGCTTGATTTATTTGAAGCATTTAATAAGCATGCAGGAGATGCCAGAATTCCTGATGTAGTAAAAGATATGGAAGCAGAACTGGGAGAAGGAAATAAAAAACCGGATATTCTTACAAAGCTTGCTCAGTACGAGTTAACGTTACTGGACTGGGTAGAGCAGCACAGAGGATATCGTAAGTATGTTGCCATTGCCGGAAAATGCTGGCCGGCATTCCAGACCCAGTTTGGATTTGTTCCCTGCTATGTAAACAGCCGTTTAACCGGAATGGGCATTCCTGTATCCTGTGAAGTTGATATTTATGGAGCACTTAGTGAGTTTATCGGTACCTGTGTGAGCTTAGATGCCGTAACCCTTCTTGATATTAACAACACAGTTCCGGATGATATGTATGAAGGCGATATCAAAGGAAAGCACAACTATACCCACCAGGATACTTTTATGGGATTCCACTGCGGAAATACCTGTTCCAAAAAGCTTTCTTCATGCTCTATGAAATATCAGATGATTATGGCAAGAACGCTTCCGGAAGAAGTAACCCAGGGAACTCTGGAGGGAGATATTCTTCCAGGAGATATCACATTCTTCCGTTTACAGAGCACAGCAGATAACATTCTCCGGGCTTATGTAGCTCAGGGTGAAGTGCTTCCTGTAGCAACCCGTTCCTTCGGTTCCATTGGAATTTTTGCTATTCCGGAGATGGGAAGATTCTACCGTCATGTGCTGATTGAAAAGAATTTCCCGCATCACGGAGCTGTTGCTTTCGGACATTACGGAAAAGCTTTATTTGAAATATTTAAATATCTTGGAGTGGAAGAAATTGGCTTTAACCAGCCAAAAGGAATGCTTTACAAGACAGAAAATCCTTTTTCTTTCTAATCAGTCAGGAAAGATTTAATTGTAATAGAGAATAAAATAATACAGGAGGAAAGCCATCCATTTTGGATAGGACTTTCCTCCTTTTTATGATTCTTTCAGCAAAGAAGTCAGTTGTATCGGAATCCTTTTAGTAAACATACATTATTAATAGGCGTATTTCTATGGAACGCCTGATTGATACGATTGGAGGATTCTTTATGGCTAACAATGCTCTTCAAATAGAATTAAATACATCCACAAGTGTAGCTTCTGGTGCAAATGTACTTTTTGATACAATTGTTTATTCGTTTGGTAACATCACTTACAATGCAGCTACTGGAGTAATTACTTTTTTGGAGACCGGAAGATATGTAATCGACTGGTGGCTGGCGACTCAGTCATCTCAGTCAACAAATGGGGCATCCTTTGCATTATCTTCTTCTCAGGGAGATTTACTGGAAGGCAGTTCACCAATAAAAACGGGAGAGGTATTTGGCGTTAGTATTATAGATGTTGCTTCTGCACCTGTTACGGTATCTCTTGTAAATATCAGTAATGCTACTGTATTTTTTTCCTTAATTGTTCCGTTGAAGGGAACTTTAGTAGTAGTACAGGACGATATTGTTGGAGTAGGTCCGACAGGTGATACCGGTCCAACGGGCCCAGCGGGAGCAACGGGTCCAACTGGTCCGACGGGAGCAACCGGCCCAACAGGTCCAACAGGAGCAACGGGCCCAACGGGAGCAACGGGCCCAACGGGAGCGATAGGTCCGACAGGAGCAACCGGCCCAACGGGTCCGACGGGAGCAACGGGTCCAACGGGCCCGACAGGAGCTACGGGAGCAACGGGCTCGATAGGAGCCACCGGTCCGACAGGTCCGACGGGAGCAACCGGCCCAACGGGTCCAACAGGCCCGACAGGAGACACCGGTCCGACAGGTCCGACGGGAGATACGGGCCCAACAGGCCCGACAGGAGCAACCGGTCCAACAGGTCCAGCAGGAAATACCGGTCCAACAGGACCGACAGGAGCAACAGGCCCAACAGGCCCGACGGGAGATACCGGTCCGACAGGAGCAACCGGCCCAACAGGCCCGACGGGAGATACAGGCCCGACAGGAGCAACCGGTCCAACGGGTCCAACAGGAGCTACCGGTCCAACAGGCCCAACGGGAGCTACCGGCCCAACGGGGCTGACAGGAGACACAGGCCCGACAGGAGCAACCGGTCCAACGGGTCCAACAGGAGCTACCGGTCCAACAGGACCGACGGGAGATACCGGCCCGACAGGAGCAACCGGTCCAACGGGTCCAACAGGACCAACGGGAGCTA